>JAYQSI010000025.1:0-4033 GCA_038146785.1 Gammaproteobacteria bacterium | reverse complement strand
TCGGTATCAATCAAATAACAATCTGACTTGGGTAGCTGCAACGCAAACGCGCCTTGTGCGCTGGTGTAAGCAAAACGGTAGTCGCCATCGGTTTCGTCGATCAGATCTTCGCGCGTACCAATATAAATATCGCGCCAACGCGTTGCCCAGAGGGCTTCAAGTTCATTATCACGCTCTCCGTTACGCAGTATCTCGATACGCGAGCGATGACCGTGCGCAATACGTTGACAGTTACCACAATGCAACTTTAAGCCGTGGCTGTAGTGATAAAACGCACCGCTGATTTTTTCTGGCCACAAATGAATCTGAATAGATAACACGTTGCTCGGCATTAAGGGCATAAGTGTATCGATGATCTGGCGGCTAACCGTCTCAGGTGTGATCGTATCAGCGTGAATCAACGTCACCGCATCGTCGGGGGCGCAGTGAATAATTTTTTTGCCATGATTTAAGGTAAAAGTGAGGCATTCACTGGCTTGTTGGAAAGCAGGGAGCTTTCAGGCACAAGCAGCTTATGGTCAAACTGTTCATCGATCAGCTTTTGGTGATCTTTTCACATCACCAAAATCCAGCACCATGCCTTGAGCATCTAGATCGCCTTGCAGCACGATATCCGCTTGCCAGCTTTCACCGACCAAGCCGCGCTCGACATCCAGATAGGAAAAATCGAGAACCGTTAAACGTTGAACAAATAATTCAGACACAACATCACCTGTTTAAGAGGAAAGAATCCTAGCACGCAGTATTACCCGCGAGGAGTTGTCCAGCCGTATGGTTTGGGATCGACGATGGGTGTGCGCTGCAATATGACATCGCTCATCAAGCGAGCTGAGGCGGCGCCGAGCACCACACCGTTCCGAAATTGCCCTGCGTTTATAAAGAGTTGCGCGATCTCGGGTGCTGCGCGATATAGGGCACGCCCGCCGGTGAGCTAGGGCGTAAACCGGACCAATGTTTCACCAGTGGCGCATTTTTTAAGACAGGAAGCGCTCGGTGACAATCTCGAATAATTCATCATGCATTGCTTGCGTGGTGGATTTATCGAAACCAACATCTTCCATGCTGCTGCCAAACAGTACATGACCATCGCGTCGCGGAATTAGGTAACGCTGAGCTTCGAGCATGATGCGAGTGAGTGTTCCGGGCTCGGTTTTAAACAAAATCATTTGTCCGCGAATCGGTCGCACGGTGGGGCTAAGAGTTTGTTCGGCAAGTAACTGGCCGCTCCAAGCGCCAGCAGCGATCACCACGTTATCGGCATGAAAGGTATGCGTGGCAGTTTGCACCAACACAACGATCTTGTTCGATCAGTAGATTGGTGATCGGGCTATCGGTGTGAATAGTCACGCCGCGACGTTGGATATCTACCGCGAGTGATTGTGCTAAGCGAGGGTTACGCACCTGCCCAACGTCGGCATCCAAAGGCGTTGTCATGTTGTTGTGCGGCTTGCGGTTCGAGCTTGGCGTATTCATTGCGATTAATCAGATGCAGTTCGCGTTGATGTTGCTCGGCCCAATCGGTCGCGGTGGCGATCTCATCAGGGCGACCATCAACATGCCGCTTTGGGTGAACTGCGGGTCGATGCCGCTATCGCGATGCAGTTTTCGCAAAGCTCGGGGTAGTTCGCCTGCGACCAGCTGGCTAATCGGGTGATGCTGTCGAGATAACGCCAAGGAAATAACGGCGACAAGATGCCACCACCGGCCCAGCTTGACTCTTTGCCAGAGCTTGGCGCTCGATGAGTGTGACGTCGTGGCCGGCAGCATGAAGCTCCCGCGCGGTCATCATGCCGATGATGCCGCCACCGACGATGATAGTGCGATCAGACATGACACCTGTACTACGGAACTGCGATTAAGGGCAGTTTACCACCTGAACGTTAACTAAAGCCTTGCGTATAAGCGCCTAAGTTAAAATGGTTTACAGATTGCTAATAAGTTCTTTAGGCAAAGAAAACACCACATTCTCAGGCTCACCGCCATCGGTGGTGACTGATTAACACCCCAGCCTTCGAGCTGATAGATCACTGACTCAACGAGTATCTCCGGTGCAGATGCGCCGGCGGTAACCAACTTTCGTTACGCCATCAAACCACTCTTGCTTCATGTCTTCTGGGCCGTCGATGAGATAGCCTTTACGGCCTTCTTTTTCAGCGATCTCGCGTAAGCGATTTGAGTTAGAGCTGTTAGGTGAGCCAACCACTAAGACAACTTCACAATCATTCGATAAACGCTTAACTGCATCTTGGCGGTTTTGTGTTGCATAACAAATGTCGTCTTTCTTTGGCCTTTGATCTCTAGGAAATGTTTACGCAACGCATCGATAACCGCTTTCGTGTCATCCATCGATAAGGTGGTTTGGGTGACAAAGAAAGAGTTGGTTTTATCTTTAAGGTTAGCTTGCTACATCATCGGGTGTTTCGACAAGATAAATACCAGTGCCTGGGTTCTCACATTGATACTGACCCATAGTGCCTTCCACTTCTGGGTGACCTTTGTGACCAATCAAGATGACTTCATCACCGGCTTTGCAGTGGCGAGTGACTTCTAAGTGAACTTTAGTCACTAAAGGGCAGGTTGCATCAAAGACGCGAAGGTCGCGTGATGCAGCTTCTTGGCGTACTGCTTGTGAAACGCCATGTGCGCTAAAGATAACGGTATTGCCATCGGGTACTTCGTTAAGCTCATCAACAAACACAGCACCACGTTCACGTAAGCCATCGACAACAAATTTGTTGTGCACCACTTCGTGTCGCACATAGATAGGTGCACCAAAGATATCGAGCGCACGCTCGACAATCTCAATTGCGCGGTCGACGCCAGCGCAAAATCCTCGTGGGTTGGCGAGTACAACTTCCATCTTAGTTCTCGATTGAGTCCTGAATCATGGTTGGATCAGGTAAGCCTACATCCAAAATCTTTACAGTGAAAACCACTTCGTGTCCCGCCAATGGATGATTAAAGTCGACCATGGCATGAGTATCAGTGATCTCACGAATCACGCCCATGGTTTCTTCGCCATCAGGCAGCGAGAAGGTCATGATCTGATCAAGCTCTGGCTTGGCATCCGTAAAGTCACTCAATGGCATCTCTTGTACTAAAGATGGGTCGGGCTCGCCATAGGCTTGATTGGTGGTTAGCGTGAGTGTTTGCTCATCGCCGGCTTTAAACCATACAGCGCGATCTCCATGGATGGCTGAAAGGTTTTATCACCCATGTAAAAGCTCAGCGGCTCGTCATCAAAGGTGGATATCGCAGGGGTGCCATCCGGCAGCGAGAGTGAAAAGTGCAGGGTGACGGCAGAGCCCGGAATAATTTCTCGTAACTGACTCATGATTGAGTCTCCTGTGCGATAGCGCGCAATGTGGGTGTGCTTAAACCAAAGTTATCGGCATGTGCAATTGCGCGCGCTAATCGGGCAGGTGCGCTACGCCCCATACACTTGTGCTCAAGATCACCTTCGAAGGCTTCGAGCATGGCAGCGATCAATGCATCACGATCGTAGATTTGCTCGGTGAGTGCTTCTTGGATATCAATGACATCGTTTGCAACTTCGCTCGCGAAAGCTTGATGCTCTTTCCAAAGTGAGCCGACATCACCGCCCACGCGAAGACCGGCGATATTAGTGGTCACGATGTAAACATTCTTAACGACTAGCTCAAAGTTCATTGCCTCAGCTGAAGCAACGGAACGAGCAGGGATGTCTAATGCGTTGAGTGCATTAACAAGCAGGTGAGCTTGAGGACCAAAAGCCGGCGATGGAATCAGCGGTTTTGAGTCTTGCCCTTTCTTCTTCTCAAACCATACCGAAATAACCGTGGGGTTATCGATATGTGCGTAGTCTTTGGGTAGTAATTCGTTTTGCAGTAGCGCTAACTTGTCAGACCATTGTGAAGGAATGTTCTTCAGTGTGTCTTGTAATGTGGCTTCGCCAACTGCAACGAGTACGAGTTGAGGATCAGGGAGTTCACTTGCGAGTGCGTTGATATCGGTATCTCGTGTAACCGGATATACCGGATAGCCAAGGCGCATA
>JAYQSI010000024.1:0-4053 GCA_038146785.1 Gammaproteobacteria bacterium | reverse complement strand
AAAACGAGGAGTACGACGAAGAAAAGATTGCTAAGAAGTTCCGAGATCATGCACTTTTCGTTGCTTATGCTCCTGCTGATGCGCCACAGATCGCGGTAGCCGTTATTGTTGAGAACGGTGGTCACGGCGGTTCAACTGCTGCACCCATTGCAAGAAAGCTGATGGATGCTTATCTACTTCCAAAGCTTGGCATGTCACTGAACCAATCAACCAAGATACCCGCAGGTTTTATCTTGGGTGAGGAATAAACATGCGCTTTAATCGTGACCTCACACCAAGCAATCCGAATAAACGCCAAGGTAGTCTTGCACACTTGCATATTGATCTGCCGCTACTGCTTGGCATACTCTCCTTGTGTATTTTTGGCCTAGGTATTTTGTACTCAGCTTCGGGCGGTGACCTTGGCCAAATCAATCGTCAATTGATTCGCTTTGGCTTAGCGTTTTTTGTCATGGTGATTGTTGCTCAAATCAATCCGCATACACTGCAACGTTGGGCTCCTTGGATCTATAGCTTAGGTGTATTGTTACTAATTGGTGTATTGCTGTTTGGTGATATCGGAAAGGGTGCGCAACGTTGGTTGAATCTTGGTGTTTTTAAGTTTCAACCATCGGAGATGGTAAAGCTTGCAGTACCCCTAATGATTGCTTGGTACTTAGCCAAACAACCTTTGCCGCCCAAGCTAAAAACCATCGCGCTCACTTTCATCTTGATTGCTATTCCGGTTGGTTTGATCGCAAAGCAACCTGATCTTGGCACTTCATTACTCGTCGGTAGTCGC
Organism: Gammaproteobacteria bacterium; assembly: GCA_038146785.1. Classification (GTDB taxonomy): domain Bacteria; phylum Pseudomonadota; class Gammaproteobacteria; order Chromatiales; family Chromatiaceae; genus VMDJ01. The sequence continues at coordinate 3,272 of JAYQSI010000024.1, read as the reverse complement.
GGGAATTTTTGCCCTTTTCCTCGCGGGGATTAGCTGGCGATTCATCATCACCTTGTTTGGTCTTGCCGCCGCTGCAGCACCGGTGGTGTGGATGAATATGCACAACTATCAAAAGCAACGCGTACTCACTTTTTAGACCCTGAAAAGATCCTCTTGGCTCGGGCTATCACATCATTCAATCAAAATTGCGATTGGCTCTGGCGGCTTATTTGGCAAAGGCTGGTTCAACGGCACGCAATCTCAGCTCGATTTTTACCTGAGCGTCATACCGATTTTATTTTTGCGGTTTTATCTGAAGAATTCGGCTTAGTCGGCGTGCTGCTTTTACTTTCACTTTATCTCTTTGTGATTTTGCGAGGCCTGTATATCGCCTCTCAAGCCCAAGAAACCTTTGGCCGCCTTCTCGCTGGCTCGCTGATCTTAGTGTTCTTCGTTTATCTTTTCGTAAACACTGGCATGGTTTCAGGTCTTTTACCCGTTGTTGGGGTGCCTCTACCGCTTGTCTCATACGGGGAACCTCCTTGGTGACCTTAATGGCTGGCTTCGGTATCCTGATGTCTATTCACACACACCGCAAACTACTACCGCGATGAAAAAACAACTGACAACATTACTTCTCACCAGCGTTCTTTTAAGTAGCGCTGCTTTTGCTAACACAGACGAACAAGCCTTCATCGATAAGATGGTGAAAGAGCATCAATTTGATGCCGCTGAAATCAGCTCATTGTTAGGTCAGGCAAAGAAACAGCAATCCATTATCGATGCGATGTCACGCCCGGCTGAAAAACGATTGAACTGGGGTCAATACCGCAAAATCTTCATTACGGATAAACGCATCAAAGGTGGCATGAAGTTCTGGAAGAGAACCAAGCCATTCTTGAGCAGGCAGAAAAAACTTATGGCGTGCCGCACAAATCATCACTGCCATTGTTGGTGTTGAAACCTTTTACGGCCGAATTACCGGCAAATACTCCGTTCTCGACTCGCTCTATACGCTCGGTTTTCACTATCCGCCACGCGCTAAGTTTTTCCGCAGCGAGCTTGAAGAGTTTCTCCAGCTAGCACGTGAAGAAGGCGTCTCCCCGACTGAACCTCTAGGTTCTATGCTGGCGCCATGGGTCGACCACAATTTATTTCTTCGAGCTTCCGTGCCTATGCGGTGGACTTTGACAAGGATGGCAAACGCGACATCTGGGAAAACAATGCCGATGTGATTGGCAGTGTGGCGAACTACTTTAAACGTCATGGCTGGAAAGCAGGAGAACCTGTTGCACAGCTTGTCACTGGCGCTAAAAAGGCTTCGATGAAGAAATCAAAGCTGGCTACAAACCCAGCTTGAACGTGAACGCTCTAATTGATAAAGGCATTATCTTAGGCAGCTCCTTAGATAAAGATGCCAAGGTCGCTCTTCTCGAAATGGAATCTGATGACGGTAATGAGTATTGGGTTGCTTCACCAAACTTTTACGCAATCACTCGATATAACCACAGTCCACTCTATGCAATGGCTGTTTTCCAGCTAAGCGAAGCCATTCGCCAACGCATGGGGCGTTGATATGCGGCATTGGCTGAGAGCTAGTGCACTACTCGCGCTAGTTTCTGCACTCGGAGGTTGTAGCTTTGGCTTGCCCTCAATGCCCTCTATCTTTGATGAGAGCGACAGTGCCCCGAGCGGCCTGCCAGACATGAGTCATGTGCCCGATGCCGTGCCTAAAGTTGAGCGCATTTATCCTTATAGCCTTCGCCCGTATAACGTTTTAGGTAAGCACTACACCCCGCTACGTACAGCGAAAGGTTATGTCGAAGAAGGCGTGGCATCATGGTATGGCAATAAATTCCATGGCAATAAAACCTCTATCGGCGAGCGTTACGACATGTACGCAATGACAGCAGCACACAAAACTCTGCCGCTTCCGACTTATTTGCGCGTCACCAACCTAGAAAATGACCGAACGGTGGTGGTGCGTGCCAATGACCGTGGCCCATTCCATGGCAACCGGATCATTGATCTGTCCTACTCAGCTGCCAGCCGACTCGGTATGCTTGGCAAAGGCACTGCACTCGTCGAGGTGCGCGCTATTGATCCGCAAACCCTGAAGCGAGCCAAAAGCTGCGAGCAAGCATGCAAAAGTCAGCAAATCGACCCGTCTCTATCTACAGGTTGGTGCATTTGGTGATCTTGATAACGCTCAACGACTACAAACACGTCTCAAAACCCACCTGAATCGCCCCGTTCGACTTGAGTCTGCTGAAACTGCCAATGGCTGATCCATCGCGTCCAAGTAGGGCCACTTGTTTCGGTTGAGATTGCAGACCAGGTTACCGCCAGCTTGAACCTTTGAATATTTACAACATCCAATTGCTGCTTCGGTAGCGCATCTATTGGCAGAAGCACGTAAACTAGCAACCATTGAAAAACAAACGAAAACAGGCCTTTTCATGCAACTGTTCCGCACGCTTTTACTCGCTCTCTTCTTAATTTCTAACGTACAGGCTGTTGTGCCAGAAGCGCCAGAGATTAACGCCTCTGGTTATTTTTGATGGAAATGCACAGCGGCAAAGTCTTAGTTGAAAAGAATGCTGATCAACGCTAGAGCCCGCCAGCCTAACTAAGATCATGACAGCGCATGTCGTGTTTGAAGAGATTGCAAAGGCAAACTCAAACTAAGCGACATGGTGCACATCAGTGAGAAAGCTTGGAAGACCGAAGGCTCACGCATGTTTGTCAAAGTGAACTCGGATGTTTCTGTTGAAGACCTACTTCGCGGTTTGATTATTCAATCAGGTAACGACTCAGCAGTTGCACTTGCAGAACATATTGCCGGTAGTGAAGATGCGTTTGCAGGGTTGATGAATGCACACGCAGCGCAGCTAGGCATGACAAGCACTAACTTTGTAAATTCAACTGGCTTGCCACATCCAGACCACTTCACCACACCTAGTGACATCGTTAAGGTCACAGTAGCAACCATTCGTGACTACCCTGACTTTTATCCGATGTATGCGGAAAAGCAATTTACTTATAACGAGATCAAACAATATAACCGCAATAACTTGTTATGTCGCAACAATTTTGTTGATGGCGTAAAAACAGGCCACACTGAAGCCGCGGGATTCTGTTTAGTTTCATCAGCTAAGTACGATCAGATGCGTTTGATCGCAGTGGTCATGGGCACTGAGAGTGCTAAAGCACGCATTAAAGAAAGCCAGGCTTTGTTGGCGTTTGGCTCACGCTTCTACGAAACGCATCGTTTATATGAAGCCGGTCAAAAG
>JAYQSI010000023.1:0-7310 GCA_038146785.1 Gammaproteobacteria bacterium | reverse complement strand
CCTTGTGGTGCTAATCGCGCGTCTTGCGCTACCCAGCTACTCAAACCTTGATGCTGACATCGTTCAACTTGCTAAGCAGCATGGCAACATCGACCTTAAGCTATCGCGTGCTGAGCTAACATGGCGTGGCGCTTTACCGAAAGTGGCTTTGTACGATGTACAAATCACAACGGAATCAGAGCCTCTTTTTGCCAAAGAAATCAGTGTCAATATTTCACCATTAGCACTGATTAGCTCCAATCCTTTGGCGCATATCGAAGTTCATGTTGATCAGCTAGCGTTACGCTTTATTCGCGAACTTGATGGCAAAGTACATCTCGCTGGCTTTACGCCACAAAGCAGTGGTTCAGAAACTTTTTTGCTGCCAGGCAAAGTGACACTACATGATATTCAAATCACTTGGCAGGACATCCGTCGAGCAGACGCGTCGATCACTGTTGATCACTTGAATGCCCGCATTGAAGGTAGCGACACACGCTTTTATGGTTATGCGTCACTTAGCTCATCCATAGGCGAACTTGAATTTATTGCCGACATTGAGGGCAACCCATTAAGTAGCAACTGGTCAGGTAAGAGTCAGTTACATATCAAGCAACTCAACCTTACTGCACTTGCTAAAGAGCTTGATCTGAATTCAATCGACATTACCGAAGGTCGTGGTGAGCTATCGCTTACGCAAACATGGAAAGACGCGACTGTAATCACCAACCAAGGTGAGATCACGCTCAATAATCTGAGCCTATCTAGCAACAACCAGTCACTGAGTGATGTCAGCTTGAGCGCTCTTATCAGCACCCTACGAGACGACAAAGCTACACAGGTTGAAGTTCAAGCCAACTCATTAAGGCTTGCTGATCAGCACGGCGCTTTTAAGCTTGCATTAGCGTTACCGCATGATGCGCAGCTCACCCCGCTTAAAGCAGGCGTTAAAGGCCTGCCATTGGATATCACCAATCAATTACTGCCATTTGTGATTCCAAACACTGAAAGCGTAACTAAGCTCAAGCAATACAGTCTGCGAGGAAATCTAAAGCAGGCGGCGCTGTCTCTATTTAATGATCAGCTCTCGATCACCATCGATTTAGAGAATCATACCTTTACGGCGCCCTCTGTCTTTAAGCGCCCATTCCAGTTAGACGCATTGCAAAGTCACCTTCGCGTAATGAATCTATCAGGCAATACTTCGGTATTGATCGAGAACGCACAGCTCAAAAGTCGCGGCATGCAGATGAATCTCAATGGCGCTGTGACAAACCTTAGTAATGAGCCACATCTTTTCATAAGTAGTGATTTCTCTTCTATTGACATGCAACGCCTTGCGCATTTTTTGCCTGATGCTTACCTCACACCGAATCTTATCACTTGGTTAACCGATTCACTTAAAAGCGGCACACTTGATCAAGGTCGCTTACTCATAAATGGACCTGCCTCACATTTCCCTTTTGATAAAACACGTGATGGTAGCTTTTCGGTTATTGGTCAGTTAACTCAGGCACCTTTGCGCTTTAACCCGGATTGGCCTGCTATTGATGACATGTCGGCTGAACTCTGGTTCTACGAAAACAGCATGGAAATCACCGCAGATCAGGGCAAGATTCTTAACTCACCTTTGCAAGAGGTACATGCTGAGATCCAAAGCTTAGAGCCCATCTCTCCGCTTTTGATTAAGGGCTCACTCAATGGCCCATCTCAAGATGCGTTGAGTATTTTGCAATCCAAAGCGCTGAATAAAAAACTGGGTTACCTCGCAGAGGCCTTCTCCCTCAAAGGCGAAAGTCGTACTGAACTCAAGCTGCAAATTCCGTTAGCGAAGAATGATGATAAGTATGTTCTTGATGGTGCTATTCACTTAGACAATACCGACCTAACGCTCAGCAGCTGGCCACTTTCCTTACAGAAGGTTAATGGCGTATTAGCGCTAACACTCGATGGTGTATCCGCAAAGAAGCTCACAGGCACACTCTGGGATCAACCCTTCACTTCGCACATCAACAACAAACAAGGTGAAACGCGTATCCATTTGGACAGCGCGCTTACTATTAAGCGCTTAAAAGCAGAACTACCTGCCCTGCCTTTGACGGGCATTACGGGCGAAACAAAGGTAGCCGCACAATTTATTATTCCGCCGCGTGAGACCAAGTCGCCGCTTGAGCTGATCATCGATAGTCAGTTAAAAGGGATTGCTATCGATTTACCTCAACCTGTGGGCAAGCCTAAAGCGCAAGCCCAGCCACTTCATGTTTCACTCCCTATCGATAATGGCGTTAAACATGTCGCTCTTAGTTACAAGAAAAATATTCACGCTATCTTTTCAGCGGATGGTGAACGTGGCGCCATTACATTGGGCGATAAAAAACCGTCGCTACCGAATGACAAAATATTACACCTGAATATCAATGTTCCTCGTGTCAATTTGGCGCAATGGCAGAAAGCTCTCGATCAAGGTGACAGCTCAGATCGTGCGGTGGAATTGACTATCGATACTGCACTCATGGAGCTGGGTGCCACCCAATTCAACAACTTTAAAGCCACGCTCACTTCAAAAGACGATGCATTAAGCGCGAAGATACACAGTGACCAGCTTGTCGGCTCAATCTCACGTGCTAATAAAAACGATGCCATTGTTGCCAAGCTTGAAAAAGCACATCTGCGTTTTGATCCAGGCGTTGGCAAACCCGCCCCACCAAAACCTAAGCCCAGCTTTCTCGATCCACGTTCGCTGCCAACTGTAGATCTGCAGATCACCGACTTTAAATTAAACGATGCCCCACTCGGCAAGCTCTCAATGAGCTCAACCCGACGCATCGATGGTCAAGAAGTCGAACATCTTTTAATCGATGGTGAAAGTGGTAGCGCGGACATTCATGGCTATTGGGTTTGGGGATCGCCCTCACCGCTGACACGCATTGATGGCGAGATTAACTGTCACCGATATCGGCAAGCTACTAAAGCAACTCGGTTTTGCTGAGCACACATCAGAGTCTTCACTCGAAGCAAAGATCACGTCACTCTCTTGGCCGGGTCACCCTGGGCAGTTTCATATGGCGTCGATTGAAGGTCTCGCGTCGATGCGTTACAGCAAGGGACGTCTGAATGATTTAGAGCCCGGTATCACCCGTGTGCTCGGCTTGTTGAACCTAGATGCTATCGGTAAGCGCCTAAGACTCGACTTCGGCGATGTGCTAAAAAAAGGTTATAGCTATGACTATATCAGTGCCGATTTTGGTATTGGTTTAGGTCAGGCAGCGACCTCAAACTTTCACATGCAAGGCGCCACAGGAGTGATTGACCTCGGTGGCCGTATTGGACTGGTCGCAGAAGACTTTGATCTGCGCGTTAATGTCACACCGGATTTAGATACGCTTTTGCCGCTCGCCGCGTCTGCTGTTGGCGGCCCTGTCACTGGCATTGCTACTTTCCTCGCGCAGCAGGTTTTAGGCGATCGCATCAACCGCGCTTACCGTTTCGACTATGAGGTTACCGGCGCTTGGGATGACCCTCAACTTTCAGCACTTGATACTAGCGGCGCTTTCTCTCGCTTATTCAATGCGTTGACCGGCAAAGAAAGCAAGAAAGCGACAGACCAACAGAAGGACATGGTGAAGCCTACCGAAGATCGCAAAACATCTTCCAACGTACGCTTAAAACCTAAAAGGCGACGACGCTAAATAAATGTGCATTAACTCAGACAGCTGGGTACGCATTCGTTAACATATTGAAAATTCGATTTGATAAGGCGACAGACTTCATGAGCTACGGCATGACAAAGGTTGCGGCTATCCAGCTAGCCTCAGGCACCAATATCAATGCAAACCTTCTTGCGACCGAGAAAATGCTTGAAGAGGCTGCTCGACAAGGCGCCAAGCTCGCCGTGCTACCAGAGTCTTTCGCCTTTCTTGGCAACTCGTGTAAAGACGTCTTACCGTTTCGTGAAACTCAAGGTGATGGCCCGCTGCAACAATTTCTGTCACGCGTTGCAGCACGACTTGGCATTTGGATCGTTGGCGGCACCATTCCTTTAGAAGGTGATGATCAATCCAAGTGGCGCGCATCTAGCTTGATCTTTAATGATCGCGGGCAAGAAGTAGGGCGCTACGACAAGCGCCACCTGTTTGATGTGAACATTGTCGAGTCTGCGGAAACCTTTAACGAATCAAATACCATCGAGCCAGGTGACAGTGTCACCGTGATCGACTCACCTGTCGGCAAACTCGGCGTTGCGGTATGTTATGACTTACGCTTTCCTGAGCTGTTCCGCGCCATGATCGATAAAGGCGCAGAGGTGATTGCACTACCTGCTGCCTTTACTGCTGTCACAGGACGTGCACACTGGGAAACCCTTGTGCGTGCTCGCGCAATTGAGAATTTGGCTTATGTTATTGCTGCTGACCAGGGCGGCTTCCACGTCAAAGGCCGTGAAACGCATGGCCACAGCATGATTGTTGACCCATGGGGTAGCGTTTTAGATAAGCGTGACAAAGGCAATGGTTTTGCAATCGGTAATATCAATCATGATTTCCAAACCAATACACGCCGCAACTTTCCTTGTCTGCAGCATCGTCAATTGAAGTGCAATTAAACACAATCCACTATGACAACACCTTTAGATCTGGCGAAAGCCACCCTGCTCGACAAACCCGGGCTTAACGACTCAGCCATCAACAAAGTGATGGATCGCTTACTCAGCCGCCAAATTGATGCGGCTGATCTGTACTTTCAGTACTCGCGTCTTGAGTCTTGGATTCTTGATGACGGCATCATCAAAGAAGGCAACCACAACATTGAACAAGGCGCAGGCTTGCGTGCTATCAGTGGTGAGAAAACCGGCTTTGCGTATACCGATGAACTATCAACCAATGCACTTTTAGACGCTGCCAGTGCAGCTCGTGCTATTGCACATCATCAACAAGACAGTCATTTTGGCCTGAAATCTCAGAGAGATGCGAAAGCGCTCTACCCTGCGATCAATCCACTCGACACCCTAAGCGAGTCACAAAAGCTTGATTTGATGAAAAAGCTCGATGCTTTAGCACGCGCTCAAGATCCACGCGTTAAGCAGGTCACCGTGAGTATGGTTGCAGCACACGACACCGTGCTAGTGATCAATGAGCAAGGCGAGATGGCCGGAGATGTACGCCCTTTGGTACGTATGAATGTCAGCGTGATCGTTGAACAAAACGGTCGTCGTGAACAAGCGAGCTGTGGTGGCGGTGCTCGCACTTCACTTGAGTTCTTCTTAAATGAAGACAAAGCCGAAGGCTATGCCAAAGAAGCCGTACGCCAAGCCTTGGTGAATCTTGAAGCGGTCGATGCGCCAGCGGGCATGCTTCCAGTTGTGCTCGGCCCAGGTTGGCCCGGCGTGTTATTGCACGAAGCGGTGGGGCACGGTCTTGAAGGTGACTTTAACCGTAAAGGGACCTCTGCTTTCTCAGGTCGAATCGGTGAGCAAGTTGCTTCGCCGTTAGTCACGGTTGTAGATGACGGCACGATGGATGGGCGTCGTGGCTCATTGAGCATTGATGATGAAGGCACGCCGTCTCAAAACACGGTGCTCATAGAAAACGGCATCCTAAAAGGTTATATGCAAGACAAGATGAATGCACGATTGATGGGCATGCCCACAACGGGCAATGGTCGTCGTGAATCCTATGCACACCTACCCATGCCTCGCATGACAAATACATATATGTTGGCAGGCGAAAGTGATCCTAATGAAATCATCGCATCTGTTGATAAAGGACTTTATGCGGTTAACTTTGGCGGCGGCCAAGTTGATATCACCTCAGGCAAGTTTGTTTTCTCAGCCAACGAAGCCTATCTGATTGAAAACGGCAAGATCACCAAGCCTGTGAAAGGCGCCACCTTAATTGGTAACGGCCCTGAATCAATGACCCAAATCAGCATGGTGGGTAACGACCTTAAACTCGATAACGGTGTTGGCGTCTGCGGTAAAGAAGGTCAAAGCGTGCCGGTTGGTGTCGGTCAGCCGACATTAAAGATTGACCAAATGACTGTTGGTGGTACCGCTGCATGAGTCATTCTTTAGAAAGCTTACAAAACGTTGTTGCCAATTTACTCGATGAAGCAAAACAACAAGGTGCATCACAAGCAGAAGCTGCCGTGCATGCGCAAAGTGGATTAGATGTTGGTGTTCGTCTCGGCGAGATCGAAACGATCGAGCGCACCAGTGATCATGGCTTAGGCGTCACCGTCTATTTTGGTCAGCGTAAAGGCTCAGCAAGCACTACTGACCTCACGTCAAATGCAATCAAAGAAACTGTTGAAGCGGCCTGTCGTATTGCAAAGTACACCTCAGAAGATCCCGCAGCGGGACTCGCCGACGCTGACAAGATGGCATCATCAATTCCTGATCTTGATCTCAATCACCATTGGGATGTCAGTGCAGACGATGCAGCAGATATCGCCCTACGATGTGAAACAGCGGCACGTGAAGCTGATGCTCGCATCAGTAACTCAGAAGGCGCGAGCACACACACGCAAGCGACCGCTTATGTCTATGCAAACAGTCATGGTTTTGTCGGCGGCTACCCTGCCACGCGTCATAGCTTAAGTTGCTCAGTGATTGCCGGCACAGGCGATCAAATGCAGCGCGACTACTGGTATAGCTCAAGTCGCTTAGCCAATAAATTAGATAGCGCTGAGAGCGTTGGCTTAAAAGCCGCTGAACGTGCAATCGCTCGATTAAACAGTCGCAAGATTAAAACCACGAAATGCCCTGTGCTGTTTAGCGCAGAGATGGCAGGTGGTCTGATGCGCGGCTTGTTTGGGGCCATGCGTGGTTCAGCCATTTATCGCGATGCAAGCTTCTTAGGCGGCAAGCTAAATGAACAGCTCTTTCCGGATTGGGTCAACATTGCTGAGCAACCTCACCTGTTGCAGGCGCTGGGTAGCGCACCCTTCGATAACGAAGGCGTGGCAACAACCGATAAAAAATTGATCGATGCAGGCCACTTAACCACCTATCTTTTAGATAACTACAGTGCGCGCAAGCTCAAGATGACAACAACCGGTCATGCCGGAGGCGTACGTAATCCGATTATTCAAAGCACTGGCCAGTCGCGCGAAGCATTACTCAAAGAGATGGGGTCAGGTCTCTACATCACCGAACTAATGGGCCAAGGCAGTAATACAGTTACCGGTGATTACTCACGGGGTGCCGCTGGCTTTTGGGTTGAAAATGGTGAGATCGCTTATCCCGTCGAAGAAATCACTGTCGCAGGTAATCTTCAACAAATGTTTCGAGACCTTGAAGCCGTGGCTACCGACAACGACATTCCAAGTAGCTATAA
>JAYQSI010000022.1:0-7410 GCA_038146785.1 Gammaproteobacteria bacterium | reverse complement strand
TTGTGTGTTGGTCAAAGATGGCCAGCTAGTGGGACAAGGCTTTCATCATCGTTATGGTGAACCGCATGCAGAGCGTATGGCGCTCGCCGATGCCGGCGATAAGGCTAAAGGTGCAACGGCGTATGTCACCCTCGAGCCTTGTTGTCACACAGGTAAAACACCACCTTGTAGCGAGGGCTTGATTGAAGCTGGTGTTGCTGAGGTGGTTGTCGCGATGACCGACCCCAATCCACTGGTCGCAGGTAAAGGTATTGCACAATTACGTGCTGCTGGCATCAATGTGATTGAGGATATCCTTAGTACAGATGCTCGTGCGATCAATCCTGGTTTTATTAAACGTATGGCCGAGCAAAAGCCTTATGTACGTTTAAAGCTTGGTATGAGTTTAGATGCGCACCGCCATGGCGACGGTGAAAGCCAATGGATAACCCGGTGATGTGGCACGACGTGACGTACAAAGTTACGGGCGAGAAGTTCTTGTGCTAACGGGTGTTAGTATAAGTGTTTGCTGATAACCCAAGCTTGAATGTTCGATTGTCAGGCAAAGGCTTGATTTGGATGAATCACCTGTACGCCAACCACGCCCCGTTATTTTAGATACGCATGCGCGTATACCGCTTACAGCAAAGCTGCTTGGTTGGGTAATTCACCGATCATTATCGTTGGCGATAGTGTATCGACTGATGCAGTAGCCACACTAAAGGTTAGATGTCACTGTGCACTGATCGGTTTTAAAGAACGATCGTGTTGATTTAGGGCGGCGTTGACTGTGTTGGCGAGTGAGCAAATCAATGAAGTGTTAATTGAGTCTGGTCCAACGTTAGCTGGCGCTTTTGTTCAGCAGCAATTGGTGGATGAATTAGTTATCTACATGGCGCCATGTCTATTGGGTGATCAAGCGCGAGGCTTAATGGGTCTGCCTGGTTTGGATGTCCTAGCCGACCGAGAGAAAAATGGGAATGGCGAGATGTGCGCCGTCGGCAATGATTTACGCCTGACATTAACGAGGTAAGCGATGTTTACAGGCATTATTGAGTCGATCGGCAAGATCGCAAGATGGAAAAACAACGGTGGTGATGTACGTCTGCATATCGCAACCGGAAAACTCGATCTTTCTGATGTGGCCTTGGGCGATAGCATTGCTGTGAATGGCGTATGCCTGACCGCTGTGGTTTTGCCTGGTGATGGTTTGTGGCTGATGTGTCGAATGAAACCTTGTCGCTACAAGAAGCCTTGGTCAGTTAAGTACCGGCATGATCCGGTGAATCTTGAAAAAGCACTCACCATGAGTACACGATTTAGGTGTAAGCCATCTTGTTTTGATCCAGCGATTGGGTGACCGGGTGAAGTGATCGCTAAGTCTGAAGATGCACGTTCAATTCGTTTCCTTAAATAAAAGCGATGAGCTCGCAAAGTACATTTGCGCATCAAGGGTCTATCACTGTTGATGGAACAGGCAAGCGGTGAATGCAGTAAAGTGCGAGTTTGAACTCAATATTGTGCCTTACCGCTCAGAGACATCTGTCGGAATATGAAGTCGGTCGAAGAAGTGAATTTAGAGGAGGTCGATTTGGTTGCGTTATTTAGAGCGTCTGTTGTTAGGCGATAAAGCCGCGGATGCTTATGCTGAGGTGGATTGAATATGCAAAAACTCATGGGGCTGGTTTTGTGAAATAAAAGGGCTTTTAAACACATTTGTAACAGATGTTATTTAAACATCTCTTTATAGCCATGCCAGGTAGCGAATCCCAAAATTGGAAATATCACAATAAAAGCCACGAAGTAGGTTGCCATTCCAACGATCGTCAATGCAGCCTGAATGCCGCCCCAAATCAATGTGGTGCCTAAGCGTTCCATAACGGCTTTTACACACTGCTAACCACGGCTGTGGCGATGTCGAATACGGTCATCAACAATCATGCGGGTAGTGACCATGCACTAATCGCAAACATGATCAAAGCGAAGACGCCGCCAACGCCTAACAGGGTAAGAACAAAACCGGCCCACTTCGGTTTGCCATCGCAGAACTTAAAGATTGCAAGGTGCCAACAAAGGAAATTACTGCTCAACACTTCTGATGAGTAAAGTGCGACAACAATACCTGAGATGCGAATCCAAGCAATCATCACTACTGCAGTAATACACTAAAGATCCAACGTCATTTTGATGTTGTTAAATAACAATCGGCTACGATTGCATGCTAGATGCTGAGCCATCTTCTTGCCTTAGCCATGCGATAAGGGCCGATTACAAACATGGGGCCCACTAATAGAAGCCACTCAAAAGGTAAAGACAAACTGTGGTGTTTGAATCGCTGCATTGGTAATCGCAAGACCGATAGAAGCGAAGATCAAACCAAGATCGTGGCTTGAACGGGTATTTTTAAATAGGTTGTAAATAAGTGAGCTAGCCACTGAAAGGTGCTGTCGCAGAGACTTTCTGGCTATGTACCACGTGTATCGGATCGTGAACGACCGGTGGTTGAGACGTTGCCATCTTTAAATTCCCCTCTAATGTAAAGATATGACTCTTTTATATGTCACATCAGTGCAGAACTCAACTAGGGGAAATGCCTTAATTGCTCAGCTTTTTATGATTTGTACGACTTTTTGGCCGGTTTGAGCCATATTTTCGAAAAAAACAAAATTCCGTCTTCATTATTACCATTCGTATACAGCCTAAATCACGCACCTTAGGGTCTTTGAGTAATTCGGCGACAGCTTCCAGCCATCGGTACCGTAAGAATGACTCTCTGGCGACGTCGAGGGCAGATCTCGTGCCCACAATTCTGGACTGTGTACATGGATGATGGCCTGAATCGCAGAGTCCGCATCGTATAAGTTGAATGAGTCATCGATTCTGAAGAAGGTTTGATCGGTCCTTCTGAGTACACCTGATTGTTTGAAGCATCGACCTGAGTGACCCAACACAGTTGCTCATCATTGATCTCATCGAGCCCCGAGACGAGTGCCCGTAATGATGAAACCTTGATCAAACTTTTGACTGATGTTGCCGTAGCGGCGCCGTCCCTTATCAGTCCCAGGTCTTGCCCAAGCAGATTGTATTCACGGCACACTTTGAACCAGTGTTTAAGTTCAGATGAGTCGACTTCAATCAGCGGTGCGGTAACGTGATGAAGTGAATGTTTGATGACGCCGTCGAGAATCATGGATGTCTAAAGGGATTGAGTAGAGATTATTAGGAAGTCTGCGCCAAAAGCTGTCTTAGAAATGCCGTTTCTGAGCTGACTGAAATTGGCAGGTAGTTGACTAATGTTGGCAGGGTCATTGGCAGTTAGCAAAATCGCGATGAAGTGCTGATTTCGTGCTATACAGTCATCACCTAATTCGCAATTACGGGCAAACAATGAGTTGTCCACACCAAAGGAAGTTCACCCATGCTGAAGAAGAGCTTGATTGCGGGCGCACTAATCATCGGGGCTTTGTTGGCGATATCGCAGCGTAACAAGTGGAGATGTATCGTTATGGGGTAAGCGTCGTGCGTTTACCGAAGCGTAATGAGGTCGCTGAATTGGTTGAGAAGAAAACCAACGGCGGCTTCAAATTAAATATTTCTTACGGCGGTCTTTCTAAGTCGAAAACCTTGATGGTATTTCGATTGGTGCTTTTGAAATGGCGCAGTTCTGTTCTTTCTATCACAAGGATAAGAACCCAACGATTACGATTTACTGAATTGCCATTCTCTAAGGATGTATCACTCGGTCGTATGACTGAGATTTTGCAAAAAGGTGCATGAGCATCAATCGTTAAAAGATTTGGCCCGTTGGAATGCAACCTTGTTGATGCCAACCTGCGTACCTCAGTACAGCATCTCGGGTAAAGGTAAAGCGATTGAAAAGCTCAGAAGACTTTGATGGTGTTCGTGTTCGTGGACCAGGCGGTATAACAAACGTTCTGGGAAAATTAGGTGCTAAAAGCAACGAGTGTTCCTTTCGCAGAGGTTCGTCAGTCAATGGATAGCGGTGTTATCGATGCGGCAGCCTTTGCGCCACATCTCATTTATCTACAAAGACCTATGCGGTAGCAAATTGGTCAACTACTAACTTGAACTTGAATTACAGCTAACTGTCCTGTGGTTGTGAACACTGATGCATAATGCCTTGAAACCAGCGCATCGTGCTGCCTTATTGAGCTCTGTAGACAAGCCCTGGCTTTCTATGTTGATAATTACAACAACAATACTACTGGTGTATCGGCTGAGGAAAAGAAAGCAGGCTTAACTATGGTGACCTTTACTCCAGCTCAAACTGCTCAGTTGTTAGATTTAGCGAAGTCGGTTCGTGCAGAATGGGTAACATCCAAACGCAAAAGATTTTGATTCGAAAGCGTTGTTTGATTTCACAAAGGTTTATTCAACCAATAACCATTATGGCGCGGGCTTAGCCCTGCCTTTTCTTATGGCTTTAGATCCCACCATTTTGACTCGGATGACTCACGTCTGAGTCGCCTCGATCGTTTTATCATCACGCTGAAACTTGGTTGTCGCTGGCAGGTGGCGTTGTTCATCATTTTCTTTTGGTGTTACTTGCAGTATGAACGTTTTAGGTCAATTGGCTTTCAGTATGCCAGTTGATGGGTATATCCGATTGGGTAGAGCAGGCGATGGCAGGTATTGCCTTTTTAGGTATTGCTTACACACAACGACTCGGTGGGTATATCGAATGGATATTTTGTTGGTGCTTTGCGCGGTCGTTGGTTGTGGCTGACTGAATTTATTTCGACCAGTGTGATGCTGCTGGTCACGCTAGTGATGATCTATGGATCCTATTTCCATTTTCTGCGTGCTTATCAAATTGGTGATTCCTCT
Source organism: Gammaproteobacteria bacterium (assembly GCA_038146785.1). GTDB lineage: Bacteria > Pseudomonadota > Gammaproteobacteria > Chromatiales > Chromatiaceae > VMDJ01. The sequence continues at coordinate 2,583 of JAYQSI010000022.1, read as the reverse complement.
GGATATCGAATTTACCCACTTGGCCAGCTAAGTTTATTGTACTTTTGCGCTGAGTGTGTTGGCGCTGCGTTTGATTTTGCGGTTGTGAGGTTTTGCCCGGGCTTTCAAACGCAATCAAGATCGTCCTGTCACCCAGTACCGCTCGTTGAAGATGCAGCGACCATTGCGGCACGTGAAGCAGAAGCGCTCGGGAGTGATAAATGACCGAACTCTTCAAGCGATGGGTCAGATGGACAATATGACCATTGGGCTGTGGATTACCGGCTTGATGCTGGTATTGTTGATTTGGGTTTACGCGTTGCGTTTTGCGGCAGCTGTTGCCGGCTTCATGGGCTTGGTTTAGTTTTTCTCAGCGAAGCTTGGCTTTGAGAAAGACTTCATTGTTGCCCGCCAAAATGGCGGGACGTTCCCACATTCAAAGTCTCTTCTGTCGCATTGTCATTGATACCGACGTTTATTTTGATCGGCTTTTTTGACTTTATCACGCAGGTTTGACGAACACTCTTTGAGGCGGCTAAGCGCTGGGTGGTTGGTTGCCCGGCGGTATGGGAGTTACGGCGGTTTTCTCAACAGCGGGCTTTGCTGCCGTATCAGAACAACTTCTGTTGCGACCTCAGCTGTGTTTGCGCACTATGGCAGTTCCAGAGATGCTCAAACTGGGTTACAACAAACGCTGCTGCAGGTGTTGTCGCAGCGGAGTCGGTTTCTTAGCGTCATGATTCCACCTTCGGCGATCTTGGTTATCTACGCGATTATTGTTGAACAAGATTGGCGCTTTACTGATGGCAGGTTTTCTACCTGGTGCAGTATCCATAATCATCTATGCGATGTTGGTGGTCTTCCTCGCTAAGGTGAATAAAAACTTTGGACCGCCAGTGACTGGCTACAGCTAGGCTGAGCGGTGGTCGAGCTTACCCGGTGCTCTGCCAATCTTTGTGGTGATCGGCATTATCGTGGTGTGTATCTATGGCGGTGTCAGTACACACCAACTGAAGCTGGCTCATAGGCGCCTTCGTGATTTTGCCTCGCTTTATTTTGAGCATAAGTGAGGTCAGCTGAAAGGTTCCTTGATGGAAACCGCTAAGCTGACAGTCATGATTTTCTCGATCTGTTTGGGGTGTGTTGATCTATGTTCGCTTCCTAGGGTTTGCGGATCTACCGCATGCCTTCTCCAGATTGGCTATTGCTCGATCAAAACCCATGATCACTTTGATCTTCATTCTTCTGGCATATGCGGTGCTCGGCATGTTCATGGATGCCATTGGTATGTTTTACTGACATTGCCGTTGTCTATCCAGCGATCATCGCACTCAATGGTGGCGTGGGTGTTTCACCTGCAGATTCAGCCTTCGGTATGTCGGATGTGGGTGTGTCGATCTGGTTTGGCATCATTGCGGTGAAGATGGCGGCGGAGGTCTGTTTAATCCCACGCCGCCAATTGGTTTGAACTGTTTGTGGTTGCCGGGGTACGACCAGGTGCTCAGTTGGCGATGTGTTTTAAGGGGAGTGGCGCCATTTTCGTCGCTGACGTGATCACGATCGCTGTCACGATCGCTGCGCCGCAGGTGTTCTTTGGCTGCCGGGTAAAATGGGCTTCGCCTTAAGCCAATGTTTTATAACAAAATTAGCGTAAAAGCTGGCTTCCTGTTACTATACGCGTCCGCTTGGCCCTGTAGGTATTGGGCCTAAGCATTTTGATTCAAGACTTTGAAACACTATAGCTCTTAACAGCACCGACGAAATTATCGATGACCTGAAAAACGGCAAGATGGTCATCATTATGGACGACGAATCCGCGAGAACGGGGGCGATCTTGTCATGGCTTCTGAGAAGGTGACTGCGCAAGCGATAATAAACTTTATGGCGCGTTATGGGCGTGGTCTGATTTGTATGACCATGACCAAGGAAACGTTGTCGCCAGTTGCGTTTGCCTCTGATGGTCAACACCGACAATCAACTCGAGTCGACTAACTTCCACGGTATCGATTGAAGCGGCAGAGGGTGTCACCACCAGGAATCTCAACCAGCTGACCGCGCGACGACAGTTTTAGCTGCGGTCGCACCAAATGCCAACCTTGAATTTAGCGCAACCTGGTCACGTGTTTCCATTGATGGCACAACCGGGTGGTGTGTTAGCCGATGCAGGTCATACCGAAGCAGGTTGTGATTTAGCGCGCTTGGCAGGTTTAACTGCATCTTCTGTGATCGTTGAGATATTGAATGAAGATGGCAGCATGGCTCGTCGTCCAGATTTGGAAAAGTTTGCTCAAGAGCATGATTTAAAGATTGGCACGATTGCAGACTTGATTCAGTACCGTATTCGTAATGAGAAAACCGTAGAACAGGTAAGTGACTGTGTTTTGCCAACTAAGCATGGTGACTTCCGTTTATATGCCTTCCAAGATGTGGTGGGTAACGACATCCATCTAGCGTTAGTGATGGGAAATATTGATCCTGAGCGTTCAGCGTTGGTGCGTGTGCACGTACAAAACTCGTTATGTGATTTGTTTGAATCCACCAATAAGTGTGGCTGGCCTTTGCGTGAGGCGATGGATAGCGTTGCTAAAGAAGGCGAGGGCGTAA
>JAYQSI010000021.1:0-8651 GCA_038146785.1 Gammaproteobacteria bacterium | reverse complement strand
ATCCGCTTTTTACTGCAGCTTCGACCACAAGGGTGCCGAGAGAAAGCCCTGCGATAAGGCGATTGCGGCGTGGAAAATTGCCGGGGTGTGGGCCAGTGCCGGGAGGATATTCGGTAAGAATCAGGCCGTTATCGGCGATCTTATGAGCAAGCTGTTTGTGCTCGGCAGGGTAAATCCGGTCAAGGCCCGTTCCCATAATAGCGATGGTGCCGCCATTGGCTGCTAAGGCGCCTTTATGAGCCGCGGCATCGATGCCTTTGGCTAAGCCGCTGGTAATGACAATGCCGTTTTTGGCTAAGAATTCGGCAAAAGCTCTCGCATTCACTAATCCACCTTGAGTGGCGCTTCGGCTACCCACTATAGCCAGCTGTGGAAAGCCTAAAAGTTCGGTATCGCCACGAGCAAAGAGGGCAATTGGCGCATCAGGCAACTCGCGTAAAAATGCGGGGTATTGTGGTGAAAAGTAGTGAATAAGCTGATTTTTACTTGAATTAAGCCAATTCTCATCAGACTCAATTTGCGCCTCATCGATGCCATCGAGTGCCTTTTTAACACGCGTATCTGATGATTGACGCAGCTGAGAAAGCAGCTCGCTAACGCTGCTTGAACGGTCAAAAAAAGGTTTAAGCGTTGCGGGCCCAAGACCGGGTGCGCGAATCAGCGATAGCCAGTCACGGGCATTGCTATCGCTATCTGAAATGTCAGGTGAAGATGAATTCATAAGCAAACAGTTTAGGGCTGTCGCAGATGATCTCCAATCTGAATTCCACGATGGGACTCCATCACAAGGGCATAACTTACTTGATCGAAGGTTTTGTACACCATCGCAAGGCCAACAGATTCTTCTGGTAGCAGCAATTTAGCCTGGTCTTGTGGATCGTTAATCCGACGTCCATCACGCGAGAGCGCAAAGACATCGCCACGGGTCACGCCATTTGACTGGCCTCTATCAATAATCACCGTATCCATTGATGCGATCAGTAAGCCGGGCTTAGTAAAGCCGATCACCTCACCATCTTTGACCGATGATTTCTTTGGTTGAAAGTCCATTGCGGTATCGATCTTTTGATGTGGCACCAGATAATCACCTAGCTTGACTTCTCGCGGGCTTAGCGTGACTAAGCCGGCAGATACATCTGCAGAAGTATCTTGGGAACGCGCGACAATGACCTCCCAATTTTGATCACGGCCTGTCCTAATATCTCATCGGTATCGGAAGCTTTGAGTTGTTCGGCGGGTCGAATGATGTCGTAAACGCCGCGTGGAGTGACATCTCCACGAATAAATACACGCTGCTCGTTGCCCGCTAGTTGACGCTGGGCGCCATATTTAGCAATGGTAGATTTATCGCCAAGAATCAAACGCTCAGAACTCAGATCAACAATGCGTGGCAATGAGTTAAAGTCGGTTTCGCTATCAACCACATAGCCTGATTCAAGTACGGGCTTAATCGCATTAATCGGAATGACACGAACCGGTTCGGCAACATCACGGATACGCATTTGTGGCGTTAACACAACACGACCACTGGCTTTGCGAAGCTGTGGTTTGCCATTGATGTAAACCAATTCCACAACATCACCCGGATAGATCCAATGAGGGTCGTCAATTTGTGGATTGATTTGCCAAATTTCTGGCCATTGCCAAGGGTGTTCTAGAAAGCGACCTGAGATATCCCACAGAGTATCGCCTTTCACCACGGTATAACGATCAGGATGGGTAGGTTTGATTTTCAGCACATCAGCTTGTGCTGCCGCCGTTAATAAAAAGATGCCCGCAGATAGCGACAAAGAGAGCTAAAAGAGTTTTTCATGGGAATTCTTCCATTTTTACTCGTTGCAAAGGTCTCCATGACCGGTGCTTTGAGGTATCATTTTCAGATGAGAGGCCTTTTCGGCAGACCTTGGTAGAACTAAATGGATTCTGCGGTCGCCGAATGAGTGCTGAAATGACGCTGAATTTGGTTAAAAACAATGGCTTTACTCGACATTTTGCATTTTCCTGATCCCCGCCTTCGTGAGGTGGCCAAACCTGTTGAGCAGGTGGATGCTTCGGTGAAGCAGCTCGTCGATGACATGTTTGAAACTATGTACGACGCACCTGGTATCGGCTTAGCGGCAATTCAAGTGAATGTGCCAATGCGCGTGATCACCGTGGATATTTCAGAGGATCAAGACGAGCCTTTGGCACTGATTAACCCTGAGATCACCAGCAAGGACGGTATCGAGGAAATGAAAGAGGGCTGCTTATCGGTCCCTGGCGTTTTCGAGATGGTGCAACGTGCAGATAAGATAACCGTCAAATTTCTTAATCGAGATGGCGAGCCGGTGGAGATGGAAGCGGAAGGTTTGCTGGCGGTTTGTATCCAACATGAGATCGATCATCTCGATGGTAAATTGTTTGTCGACTATCTCTCAACGCTTAAGCGTCAACGTATCCGTACAAAACTAGAAAAAGAAAACCGTCAACGAGCTTAACCGTTCGTTTCGCCGTTACGGGAAGCAGCCATGAGCAACGCCTTACGTATTATTTTGCCGGTACGCCGGACTTTTCTGTGTTGCCACTCAAGGCACTTATTGACTCGGAACATGAGGTGGTTGCTGTATATACCCAGCCTGATCGTCCGTCAGGGCGTGGCCGAAAATTAACCCCGAGCCCAGTTAAAGCGGTTGCAGTTGATGCGGGCATCCCCGTAGAGCAGCCGATTAACTTTAAAGATGCCGCTGACGTTGAAAAGCTGAAAAAGTATCAAGCGGATTTGATGGTGGTAGTGGCCTATTGCTTGTTGTTGCCCGAGAGTGTGCTCGATGCGCCTCGCTTAGGATGTATCAATATCCATGCCTCATTGCTGCCGCGTTGGCGTGGCGCTGCTCCGATTCAACGCGCTGTACTTGCTGGCGATAAAGAGTCAGGTGTTGCCATCATGCAGATGGAAAAAGGCTTAGATACGGGCCCTGTCTTTTTAATGGAGCGAGTGACGCTAGAAGAAGACGAAACCGGTGGCACTTTGCATGACAAGCTGGCCGAGTTAGGCGCCAATGCATTAGTTAAAGCGCTCCCGATGCTTGAAGATCCGAGTTGTATACCTGTCGCTCAAAATGATGAGTTGGCAAATTACGCAAAGAAGTTAGATAAAAAAGAAGCAACTATCGATTGGCAGCAATCGGCACAAGACATTGAGCGACTAGTGCGAGCTTTTAATCCTTGGCCGGTGGCACAAACGCGTTATGAAGATGCCTTTATGCGCATCTGGTCTGCTTATGCCATTAAAGGTGAGGCAGCTCAGCCAGGCATGGTGATGTCCGCCTCACGGGATGGCATTGATGTCGCAACAGGTGATGGTTTGCTACGTATTACGCAGTTACAAATGCCCGGTAAGCGTGCGATGAGTGCGCAAGATTTTATCAATGCGCAAGATATTCAAGGCGTAATCCTAGGCGATTAATGCATGGTCTCTTCGCGTCGTCTTGTTGTCGATAACATCCTTGGGGTAATGGATGGTCGCTCTTTAGATGCGGTCATAGAACAAAATGCAAAAGACTTATCTGAGCTTGATCGCCGTTCTGTAGCTGATAGTTCGTATGGTTTGGCACGTTGGTTTAGACAATGTCATGCCATTGTTGCTGCCCGCTTACAAAAACCGTTTAAGGATAAAGATCGTGATGTGCATGTTGCTCTGATGTTAGGTGTCTGGCAATTAATGCATAGCCGAACTGCAGAGCATGCGGCGATCTCTTCTATTGTTGAATTGGTGCGTGAGCTGGATAAGCCTTGGGCAGATAAGCTCGCTAATGGTTTACTTAGAAAAGTTCAACGCGAGATGCAAGACGATGCATCAGAGTTAAATGCTTTACTCGGTAATGATTTATCGATTGCGTATGCGCAGCCCAAGTGGTTTGTGAAAGCTTTACAGAAGGCATGGCCGGAAAAAATTGAGTCTATCTTGTCGGCACTGCAAGAACGCGCACCGATGACCTTGCGCGTGAATACGCACAAGGTGGCACGTGACGATTATCTTAATCAACTAGCTACATCTGATATTCAGGCGGAACCTTTGGCAGTAGTACCTTCTGCGCTGGTGCTTGATAAGCCCATGGGTGTTTTTCAGTTACCAGGTTTTGATGAGGGACTGGTGTCTATACAAGATGCCGGCGCACAACTTTCTGCTGAGTTGCTAGATCTGCACGCGGGTCAGCGTGTTTTGGATGCATGTGCCGCGCCTGGTGGTAAAAGTATGCATTTGGCACAGCATCAGCCAGAGGTAACACTCACCGCTTGTGATATCGATGAGCAGCGTTTGGAGCGTGTGGCACAAAATGCTGAGCGCTGTGGTGTGACCTTGAGTTTGCAAGTCCTTGATGCCGAAAACCCACCACAAGCTTGGCGAGATCAGCCATTTGATCGCATCTTGTTGGATGCGCCTTGTTCGGCAACGGGGTGATGCGTCGTCATCCAGATGTGCGCATGTTAAGACGAGCGACGGATATTGAGGACTTAGCCGTTCGCCAAGCTAAAATTCTAGATTCCTTGTGGGAATGTTTGGCGCCGGGCGGTAAGCTTCTTATGTGACCTGCTCCTTGATGCCAAAAGAGAATGAGCAGCAGATTCAAGCCTTTATGGAACGTCAGCCAGGTGTAAAGGTCATACCTATCGATGTAACTTGGGGCATCCGCGCGCAATAGGGCGTCAGACATTGCCCGGTGAAATGACGATGGATGGATTTTTTATGCCTTATTGGAAAGACCAATGCAACGACTGCTTAGTTTCGTGCTGGTGATGTTCCTGGCTTGCGCGAGCCATGCCGATATGGCGTATGAAAACGTCAAGCTGACCGCCAGTGATGATCAGCGTTTGATGCTAAATGGTTCGATGAAAATCACTTTGTCACCTGCTGTGATCGAGGCGTTGCAAAACGGCGTGCCAATTACCCTTTGAAAAGCATATTCAAGTGCGAGAGCAAGGCGCATGGGTTTGGACTAAAGACATTGCTGAATATCGTATGCGTAGCGTCTTGCGCTACCGTTTGCTTGAAAAGGTGTATGAATTAAAACGTCTCGATAGTGGTAGCGTGACAAAGCGAGCGACATTAGCTGCGGCGTTAACTCAGCTGGGTGAAATTCAATCGATGCCATTGATTGAGATGGCAAAGCTAAACAAGTCAGAAGCCTATAATGTTGAGCTTTATGCAAAGTTAGATATTGAGGCGTTACCACTGCCGCTTCGTCCAAAGCCTACATATCATCAGATTGGTCACTTAGTGCAGAGTCCGTTGTACAAGGCTTTAAACCATGAGTGATCGTCGTCGCATAGATGTCCTTGCGATGCTGGTGTTAGTGGCACTGATCTTTGGCTCGCTTTATTTGATGAGCGAGGCGATCCAGCAGACCAGATGTCTTGCAGACGATTGGTTTATCCCATTGATAGTCTTCACGGCAACTGGTTTGATCACGCTTACCGGTGTAGTCGGCGTCAGCCTGTTCCGTCTGTGGCGTGAGTATCGTCGCCGTAGCCTGGCGTACGTCTGAATGTACGCTTAGCGCGATTATTTATCTTGTTGTCATTTGTGCCGGTTGCCATTGTGTATTTTTATTCATGGCAGTTCTTGTCTAAGGGTGTTGATAGTTGGTTCCAAGTCTCGATTGAGGATGCGATGAATGGCGCTAATGCACTCAGTCCAAACTGCACTCGATCTGCATAAAAGGGATTGGTCAAAGAGACTGAACGCATTTTGGCGCAACTCGATGATGCATCAGAGATGGCGTTGGGCTTTGCCTTAGATGAAGCGCCTTAAATCTGATGCGGTTGAATTAATTGCCTATCGCTTATCGGGCGCACCAGCAGCGACGAGTCGTGAAAACACAGAGTTCGTTTCGCAGTATTTTCGGACGAGGCTTTGTCAGCCGTTCGTGAAGGTGCAAGCCAAGCTATGTTTGAGATGGGGCGGATCAGCAAAGTTACATCAAGGTGCTTGCCGCAGATCCACGTCAACGTGGCGAACTGATCTTGCAAGCCTTGTATCCCATGCCTGACCGTTTGCAGGCGTTGATTAAACAGGTTGCAGGTTCGCTAGAGGAATATAGAAGCACGAGCACAACCCGAGACGCGATCTTTGACATCTTGCTGTCACCTTAGCGCTAGCTGCGGTACTGGCAGTATTTGGTGCGATATGGGGTGCGTTATCACCTCGCGCCAACTGGTCCGTCCGGTCAGAGATATCTCGATTGCGACACAAAAGTCGCTGTGGGCATGTATGACACTCATGCCAATGCCTAAAGTGGATGATGAGTTGAGCTTCCTGGTTGATTCGTTTAACCAAATGACGCAAAGAATTGGTCGTGCACGTTATGCCGCCGAGATGAGTAAGAACGAATTACAACTTCAGCATAACTACCTTGAAACAGTGATGGGTGCTTTGACCACAGGTGTTATTGCGCTCGATAAGCATGGCAAGATCACCACCGCAAACTTAGCGGCAGAGATGGTTTTGGGCTTGCCGCTGAGTGAGTTTAAAAAGCGACCATTAACGAGTCTGAGTGAGAAAAAGCCGGTACTTGATCCCTTTGTTGATCGTATGTGGCAATCAATACAAGGCGAAGCATTGCCTGCTAATACGCAGATCACTTTGTATCGAGAAAATGGACATCAGACGTTGTTGTGTCGTCACTCTGTATTACCCGCTGCGTCAGCTAAAGAGCAAGGTCATGTGCTGGTATTCGACGATGTTACTGAGCTGGTACATGCGCAGAAAGATGCAGCATGGGCAGAGGTTGCGCGACGCTTGGCGCATGAGATTAAAAATCCACTTACGCCAATTCAGTTAGCATCTGAGCGTTTGCGACATCACTACCTAAAGAAGATGTCGAAGAGGAAGCACGTGTTTTGGATCGCTCGACGACGACCATTGTGAATCAGGTTGATGCATTGAAGTCGATGGTGAATGATTTTTCTGAGTACGCGAAGCCATCGAAGATGGATAGTCGCTTAATCACTATTGATAATTTTATCGGCGATGTTTTAGCGCTTTATGAAACAGCGCAATCGCCAGTTGTTTTTATACCCGGTGCAAAGGTGTGAAGATCGAAGGTGATCCGGTGCGATTACGACAGGTTATTCATAACTTGGTGAAGAACGGCCTTGAAGCTTTAGGGGATAAAGACGGTAAAGTTCGCGTCATCACCGAGATTGGCCAATCGAAATCCAGTGGTGCGTTGCGCTTTAGATTACGTATCGAGGATGACGGTAGCGGTTTTGATGCCGATTCCTTAGGTCAAGTATTTGAGCCTTACGTGACGAATAAACCGAAAGGTACAGGCCTGGGTTTGGCGATTGTGAAACGCATTGTTGGTGAGCATGGTGGCACCTGCCGCGTATCAAATCGTCAAGAAGGTGGTGCTAGTATTCAGATAAGCTTGCCGGTGCGTGAGCGAACCCAAGAAGTGTTAGAGTCAGTAATTCATGAGCGCGCCAAATGTCCTTGTTGTTGATGATGAACCCGATATTAGTGAACTCGTTGGCGAGATTCTCGAAGACGATGGTTATCGTGTCTCAACTGCTGAGAATGGTGAGCAAGCTCGTCAAGCATTACGCGATAGCAAGCCGGATCTCATCTTTTTAGATATCTGGATGCCTGAGCTTGATGGCATTACCTTATTAAAAGAACTCAGTGAAGATAAAGGTCTACCCTGTCCTGTGATCATGATGTCTGGCCACGGCACTGTTGAGACAGCCGTTGAGGCAACGCGTCTTGGCGCTTATGACTTTTTAGAAAAGCCTATCTCACTCAATCGTCTGACGACTACGGCAAAGCGCGCTTTAGATGCACATCGTATGTCGATGGAAAATGAAGGCCTGCGTATTAAGGTAGGTGACTTTGTTGAGCCGGTAGGTGCCAGTGCTGTTATCACTCGACTACGTGAGCAGGTTCGTCGAATTGCGCAGCATGATAGTTGGGTGTTGATGACCGGCCAGCCTGGATCGGGTCGTGAGACCTTTGCGCGTTATTTGCATCATCACAGTGCTCGTGCAAGCCAACCATTCATTGTGTTGAATGCATCCGGTGTGACCAAAGGTGGATCAGCCTTTGAGCTGTTTGGTCGTGAACAAGACGGCAAGGTTGAATACGGTAAGCTTGAACAAGCTGCTGGCGGTACGTTATTTTTAGACGAGATCGCAGAGCTAGAAATTTCAGCTCAAGCACAGTTAGAAGCCGCACTTGAAACCGGCGAGTTCTTGCGTGTCGGTGGTGCGGCGCCAGTAAAGCTCAACGCACGTGTTGTTGCTGCAACGGCAAAAGATTTATTGAAATTAGTATCGGAAAATAAGTTTCGTGAAGACTTGTTCTACCAGCTTAACGTGGTACCGATTAAGATCCCCTCCCTGGCTGATCGTAAAGAAGACGTACCGATGTTGTTGCAAGAGGCGGTTGATCGCTTCACCTTAGTCGATCGTTTGCCATTTCGAGAATTCTCATTTGCCGCACAGAACTTCCTGCGTGATTACGACTGGCCGGGCAACATCCGAGAGCTGCGTAACATGGTGCAGCGTGTATTGATCTTGGGCTCAGACGAAGAGGTTAGTCTTAAAGAAGTGCAAACTGCTCTAGGCCAAGTGCGAGCAGAAAGTACGGATGCGATGCCAGTAGGTATCAGTAT
>JAYQSI010000020.1:0-9616 GCA_038146785.1 Gammaproteobacteria bacterium | reverse complement strand
ATAATTCAGCGTTGAAGCGAGACGCAGGCATCTGTTCGTAATCACCGACGTTAAAAATGATCAAATTAGGGCGCTGATGTTGGAAGACAAATTGCGTCGCGTTATTGACCGCATCACGATCGGTTGCATCACACGGAATGCACTGAGCTTCAACTGCTTCGCAAAGCGGCTGTAGGGTATTGGGTGTACGGGCACTTAATGCAAGTGACCAACCGGCTTTATGCAGTTGCTCGCTGAGCGCGCGGCCAATGCCATGGCTGGCGCCAAAAACCCACGCGTGCCCCGCTTTCATTAGAGCGCTGCCTCCACGGCTTTGCGTAACTTGTTGCTGTCACCCGATGTCCAGCTGAGATAGCTGTCGATGACTTTGCCATCACGACCGATTAGGTATTTGTGGAAGTTCCACTTAGGCGTGCTGTTGGCCTCTTTAGCGAGCTGCTTATAAAAAGGATGCGCATCTTTACCTTTGACCTTGATCTTTTCGAACATGGGGAAGGTCACACCATAATTAACTTGGCAAAAGCTCGCGATCTTGTCTGAGTTGTTGAATTCCTGACCGCCAAAATCGCCAGAAGGAAGCCAAGTACTTCAAAACCTTGGTCTTTCTTGTCTTTATAAAGCTTCTCAAGCGACTCGAATTGCGGGGTGAAGCCGCACTGACTCGCGGTATTCACAACTAAAAGCACCTTTCCCTCGTACTGGCTTAGCTCCACGGCCTCAGATTTGCCCAAAGGCTTGATGCTGTGTCCAAGAACGTATTGTTCATCTTGTCCAATAACTGTCTGGCTCATGAGTGCCCCAATGAGTAATAACCCTGCTTTTGTCTTTATTTTCATATCGAAAACTTGCATGTGTTAAAAGTTTGTACGAATATAGTGGTACAAGATTTCAAAAGTTCAACCTTTGTTTAACTTTTTATTTGGACAATACATAAAACATGAACAAAAAGACGTCCTTATTATTGGTGGTGGAGTGAGCGGGCTCTCGGCCGCCTGGTTTTTAAAGGATTTGGCCAATGTAACGTTGGTCGAGTCAGATGCACGTTTAGGCGGGCATGCGAACACGGTCACTCACAGTGAAGCGGGGCGTCAGGTTGCAGTGGATACCGGTTATATGGTGTTTAACCGTCCTAACTATCCATTGCTGAGCAAATGGTTCGATGACTTAGGTGTTGAGACTTATCCAACAGACATGTCTTTCTCGGTATCGATGCGTCCAAACGGCGTGGAATATAACGGTAGCGATTTTAATGGTTTGTTTGCGCAGCGCCGGAACCTGGTTAGCCCACGTTTTCATCGCATGATTCGCGACATTCTGCGTTTCAACAAAACAGCGACAAGTGAGTTGCGTAATGACGTAATCCATCCCGAGCAAACCTTGGCTGAATATTTAGAGATGCATAACTTCTCTAGGGAGCTGCGCCAGCACTATCTACTCCCTATGGCAGCGGCTATTTGGTCATCACCGGTAGAGGCGGTGGCACATTTCTCAGCACGATCGCTCATTCGTTTTTTTGATAACCACGGCTTGATGCAACTTAAAGACCGTCCAAAGTGGGAAACGGTGGTTAATGGCTCGCAAAGTTATGTGAAAAAGGTGGCTGCACAATTAGGTGAAAGAGTACTTCTCGGGGATTCTGCAGTTGCCGCTATTCGTGAAGGCAAACAATGGTCTGTTGAATTAGCGTCAGGTAAGCAGCTTCGTGCTGACGAGTTGGTAATGGCCTGTCACTCCGATCAAGCAGGTCGGATTGTTAAAACGCAAAGCCCCGCACAACGACTGATTCTTGATAGCGTGGCTTATCAAACCAATATCGCCGTTCTTCATAACGACGAAGCACTGATGCCAAAGCGAAAAGCGGCATGGAGTTCCTGGAATTATTTGGGTGAACAGCGAGGTGCAGCTGACCCAGTTGTTAGTGTGAGCTATTGGATGAACTCGCTTCAGAATCTGAACACGAAAACCAATTACTTTGTCACCTTGAACCCAGTGCTTGAGCCAGAGCAGAGTAAGATTATTCAACGAATTGAATATGCACACCCTGTTTTTGATAGCGACAGTGAGGTGCGATTAAAGTCACTGCCATTAGTACAAGGTGAAAATCATTTGTGGTTTGCCGGTGCATGGACGGGCTATGGCTTTCATGAAGATGGTATGCGATCTGGAGTAGAAGTCGCGCATGCGATTTCTGGAGGCAAGGCGCTAAATCCAGCATGGTTGAAGGCGTTGCTCGCATCGCGTGATTTGATCGAGCAAAAAAAGGATAAGGCCGCTGCATGATCAAACAGTGTCTCTATCCCTGTTCTGTGATGCATCGCCGTTATGGCGAATTAGGCTACCGCTTTAATTACCAAATTTTTACGGCCTTATTCGATATCGACTCATTACAAGAATCCAGTCGACAATCACGTTGGTTTTCACTCAATCGTTGGAACTTGATTAGCCTGAGAGCGAAAGACCATTTGCCAGTAGGGGAGCAGGATTTCCGCGCATGGGTTGAGCGTTGCTTAGCTGAAAAAGGTTTTCAAAAACCACACAAGATTTTCTTGTTAGCGATGCCTCGAGTATTAGGCCTTGTGTTCAATCCATTGAGTGTTTGGTTCTGTTTAGACGAAAAAGATCAGCCAGTTGCTGTCTTATGTGAAGTTCGTAATACCTTTGGTGAAAAGCATGTCTATCTTCTCGATGGAGATCGAAAGTGGCCTGTGCAAGCGCGTAGTGAAAAGATTTTTCATGTTTCTCCCTTTATGGATCTTACAGGAGGCTATGCCTTCTCCTTTCATCAGCCTGATGAAAAATTACGCTTAAGTATTGTGCTTAATGACAAACAGCTGCCGAAGCTAAGTGCAACGCAGACCGGGCGTTCAGTTGAATTCTGCGATACGCAAATTCTTAAGCAAGTTTTTCGTTTTCCATTTTAGCAGTCAAAGTTCTTGGCGCCATTCATTGGCATGCCTTGAAGCTTTGGCTAAAGGGTGCGCGTTTTCATCGCAAGCCCGCACCGCCAATGATTGAGGTATCTAAATGAATACTCGTGTTTCATCACTGAACATCCCGCGCGTAAAACAGCGCGATAAAGCGAGCTTTATCCAAGCAAAAATCATTAACTGGTTTGCGAAGATTCAAACAGGTACTTTGATGATTGAGTTTGAAGATTACGCCCAAAAGATCAAAGCAGATGATTTGTCACTGATTGGACATATCAAGATTGATAATCCAATCAAGTTTGCTTCACGAGTCTTGTTTTCGGGAGATATTGGTTTTGCTGAGTCCTTCATGGCAGGTGAGTGGCATTCTGAAGATCTGTCATCCACGCTTGAACTGATTGCAACCAATTTAGATTACATCAATGCGGAAGAGCGTCACCCAATTGCAGCTTGGCTGGCTAAGCGGTTGCATCATTCTCGCGGTAACACGTTATTGGGAAGTCGTAAAAACATATCTGCACATTACGATTTAGGTAACGCCTTTCTATGCTCGATGGTTGGATAACACCATGAGTTACTCCTCAGCAGTGTTTGATGGCGTGATGGATTTGGAGATGGCGCAGACCGAAAAGTACCGCCGTATTTTTAACCTTGCAGGCATTCAGCCACATCAGCGTGTCCTTGAGATTGGCTGTGGTTGGGGCGGCTTTGCTGAGTTTGCAGCAAAAAGGGGTGCGAATGTCGTTGGTCTGACTTTATCGGAACAGCAGCATAACTACGCCATAGCTCGACTTGAAATGAATGGCCTAGAAGATTTAACCACTATTCGCTTACAAGACTATCGTGATGTTGAGGGGCAGTTCGATCACATTGTGTCGATTGAGATGTTCGAAGCGGTCGGTAAGGAGTACTGGCAGACTTACTTTGAGGTTTTGAAAGAGCGTTTGTGTCCAGGTGGGCGTGCGGTATTGCAGATCATTACCATTCGAGAAGATCTTTTTGATGCTTACGAAAAATCACCCGGTGGCTTTATTCAGAAGTACATCTTCCCGGGCGGTATGTTGCCAACCGAAACACATTTACGTCGTTTAGCCATTGAGCATGATCTTGATGTGATGCAGGTGGATCGTTATGGCGAAGATTATGCAGACACCCTACGTGAATGGGATGAGAACTTCCGCAGATACCGCGTGGATGGAGTCCCGTGGTTACGATGAGCGTTTTCCGTCGTATGTGGCGCTACTATCTATGTGTATGCGAAGCCGGTTTCCGTGAAGGCATGACGGACGTTATTCACATTTGTTTGCAGAAACCTGAGTGATGCGTGTCGTTGTGCTTTATGACGGTAAATGCCCCTTATGTTCCCCGGGAGATAAGCCATTATCAACGTCGTAAAGATGCAGATCAAGATTGATTGGGTTGATGTCACCCGAGACGTAGATCAACTTTACATTTAGTATTAGCCAAGCCACGGCATTGGCGCGCTTTCATGTTCGAGATGACTTGGTAATTGGCAGACAGGTGCGGCAGGTTTTGTCTTGCTGTGGTCGCAATTACCGGCTTATCGTTGGTTAGCTAGCATTGTGAAGTCACTGCATTTGTTGCCTGTACTTGAGTGGGGTTATGTACGCTTCTTGCGTTGGCGAAATCGCAAGTCATGCGATGAGAAAACCTGTGGCTAACTTACCGGTTTATCAATTTGAGCAAACGCAGCGATTTGAACAGTCAGGGATGTGATCTTCGCGCACTTTGAGCGCGCCGAGTTGCTCGCTGAGCTGACGCCTCATTGGTTAAATTTTGTTTTGCTATCACCGCCACCTATACGTATGTATCAAGGGCGAATTATTGATTACACCATTCGTCAATTTGGTTGGCGTCTTCGCTGGCGGTCAATTATTTCGCACTATCAAGCACCTGACTATTTTGTTGATGAGCAGCTAAAAGGCCCTATAGCTTTTGGTTTCATGAGCATCGTTTCGTCGAAAATGACGATCGATCAACCACCATGATTGACACGGTTTACTATGCGTTACCCAATTGGTTACCCAATTTTTGAGTCGTTGGCTTGATCGCATATGGTGCGTCCGCAGCTAAAAATCTTTGCCTATCGTGAAAAACGCATTATTAAATATTGCGCCGCAACATGAAAAAATATGACCTTTGCGGTCAATAACACCAGGTAAAATCTAGTACAAGACTAGCGATCCTAAATAAGGATTAAAATATTCAAGTAGGGGTGTCTTGCAAAAACCACCCTTCGCTTTAAACTTCCGGAAAAACGAGGATAAAGAGTATCTGCGTTTTGGGAGGAACTCATGAAGTACAAACATCCATCAATTGTGGCGACAAAATCTCGAACTGCTTTGGGTAAGTGAAGCTTGTTGAGTCTGTGAACACCGAGTTAAAACAAGTCGAGAGTTACTGATGCAGTCACGAGTTGCTCGTTACTTTATCGATGCGCAAGCAAGAAAACGAAGACTAAACGCCGTCAAAAAGCTCTACTTCACCGGTATCTAGTGGGTAATGTGCACCAACAACCATTAAGCCATCGTTTTGAATCAGCTTTTCAATGATTTGCGAACCATGACGCAATTGATTGGCTGAGCGCGGATATTAGCCATAACGGCATGATGTAGCAATTGCTCTGGAGAGTTGCGTACATCGGTATCAAGCAAGACTTCGATAGAAGGACGAATGCTGATCCACAATAGCGGCCATATTGGTGAGCGTTCTTCTGCGGGCTGTTTTAGTTCATCGAGTGTTGCGCAAACAGCGCCACAGTTTGAATGACCGGAGAACAACGACGAGGCGAGTTTTAAAGCGATCAACTGCAAATTCACACTACCAATTTGCGAAGGCGCAACTATTGTGCCGCAACACGGATTACGAATAGATCGCCAAGACCAACATCAAATACAAGCTCAGCAGGTACCTCGCGAATCAGAACAGCCAAGAATAATTGCAAGGGTTCTTGTCAAACGGTTAATTAGGTTCGGCGGGTGTGATCACTGCCAGTTGTTTTATGTGTTTCTGCAACAAAGCGCTTGTTGCCAAGTTTTAGTAGCTCAAGCGCTTCAGGGGCGGGATGTGCTGATTAGGCATTACAAAAGAACCTTTCTATGCCGCCTTGTTTGGCTTTTCAATAAGCGTTTCTGCCAGCCGTCACCAAGTAAGTGTTTGGCAAGCTCGATCACAATATAATCCGTTTTAAGACCTGTTTCATCACCATAACGTACGACAAGCCTTGTTGGTAAGCGGAAAGCTGGTGAGCAATTTTACATTGCCTTGTGTTGCTTTCTTGACCTGTCAGCGCTTTAATACCTTTACGTAGTTCTTCCGATTTGCGGAAACGCAATTGGTTAGCGATATCTGGGCGAGCAGTACCTAAGGTGCCGGCTTCACCGCAGCATCGATCGGACAAAGTCACGTTTTGACCTAACAATGTCGTGCTGACTTGGATCGGGTCATATTCCTTCATCGGACTATGACAAGGATCGTGGTAGAGATATTGCACACCATCGACCTTATCCAGCTTGATACCTTTTTCGAGTAGATACTCGTGAATATCAGAGTAGACGACAGCCAGGGAAAATTTGCTCAGAATTCGTACTTAAGCAGTTGGTCCATACAGGTACCGCAAGAGACTACAACGGTTTTGATGTCGAGATAGTTCAGGGTGTTGGCGACACGATGGAATAAACACGGTTGCGGTTGTGATCTGCTGACCACGATCATGTTGTCTCGGCACTGGTTTGTGGGTAGCCACAACATAAATAGCCGGGTGGTAATACCGTTTGTGCACCCGTTTCGCTGAGCATCGCTAGGGTAGCTAAGCCGACATCTGAGAATAAACGCTCAGAGCCACAACTCGGGAAGTAGAAAACAGCATCGCTGTCATCATCTGCTTTGCTTGGGTTGCGCAGAATCGGAACATAGCTTGGATCATCAAAGACCCTAAAGCGGTGCGATACGACTGTTTAGGTAGCTCAACACGAATCGGACGGCGAACCATCTCGATTGGTATATCCAAAGTTTGGGTTTTCCGGTTGTTGATGCAGGTATCTTTGCATTCTTACGCAACAAGCCTGTGTGCTTAATCAGATCATGACCAAAGGTCATGGCTTTAAAGCCAAGGTCAAGCCATACCTTTGCGTAACCAGCGAATGGTGGTTGGATTGGTGGTGTCTCAAGAACTGCATCGCAGCCCAGACTACCTAAGTTGAAACTCTTCTCGCCGGCCTGTGTCAGAATTTTGCGCATACGCATGGTGACATCGCCAAAGTCGATGTTCACAGGACAAAGGTGCTTCACACTTGTGACAAATGGTGCAGTGGTCCGCAATATCATTCATCTCTTCAAAGTGCTCGAATGCGATACCGCGACGGGTTTGTTCTTCATACAAGAAAGCCTCGATGACCAAGCCTGTACCGAGAATCTTGTTGCGTGGCGAGTAAAGTAGGTTGGCGCGAGGCACATGCGTCATACATTTAGGCTTACATTTTCCGCAGCGTAAGCAGTGTTTGATGTCATCGTTAAGCTGGCCTAGCTCACTTTGCTCAAGAATGATCGCTTCTTGTTGTACCAACCGAAGTGATGGTGTGTAAGCGCCTTCGAGCCCTTGGTTGGACATCAACTTACCGCGGTTGAAGTGATGTTCAGGGTCGACTTGATTCTTGTAAGCAACAAATCTGCCAGTTTCTCTGGCTCTAAGTATTGAACCTTTGTTAAACCAATACCGTGCTCGCCGGAGATAACACCATCGAGGGATTTGGCAAGTGCATCACTTGGTCAACGATGCGGTCAGCTTCGTGCAACATGCGGTAGTTATGTGAATGCACAGGAATGTTTGTGTGAACGTTGCCATCACCTGCGTGCATGTGTAATGCAACAAACAAACGTTCATTCTTCATCTCAAGGTGTGCATCGCGCAGTTTGCCGCGAAGTTTTTCTAACTCTCCACCTTGAAGGATTTCGCGCAATGGCGCTTTCAGCTCTTGGCGATAAGAAATGCGAATATCACGACGCAGCAACATGTCGATCACAAGATCATTCGCTTGTATGTGCTCGCGTTCTTGCTCGGTCAGAATGGTTTGATTGGCAGCGGCTTGATCAAGTTGCTTAATAAACTCGACCAGCGTTGCTCGACTTCAGACAAAGTTTCGTAAGCTAGCTTGAGTTTACTTTCAGTAATCTCATCATCAGCTTGTCGCTTGTGTTGATCGAGTACTTTGCGTATCGCTGCGATCGATTCCAGTTTATTGCTGATCGATTGTTCGATATTAATGCGCTCGATACCGCGGCTGTAATCTGCCAAGCGAGGCAGCGGAATCACTACGTCTTCGTTTATCTTGAACGCATTCGTATGCGCAGAGATGGCCGCTGTACGTGCGCGATCTGCCCAGAAGGCTTGCGCTTCTCCGGGGTGGTAGCAATAAAGCCTTCAGCTTCGCGCTTTAGCTTTGTTGATCACCATCTCGGTTGCGGTATTTAAGATGTTGGCATCATCAGAGACAAGGTCTGCAATCAACACCATCTTGGGCGTGTCACGGCGTGCTGCTTTTGTGCTGTAACCGACGGCTTTGATGTAGCGTTCATCTAAGTGTTCAAGGCCTGCAATCTGAACACCATCGGTTTGTGCAATGTAATCGGTGATCTCAACAATCGCAGGTACAGCTTTAGCGAGATCATTACCAAAGAATTCTAAACACACTGTGTTCGACTGACTTGGCATGCGATGCAGAACAAAGCGTGATGAGGTAATCAAGCCATCACAGCCTTCTTTTTGAATGCCCGGCAAGCCAGATAAAATTTATCGGTAACGTCTTTACCTAAACCCACTTTTCGGAAAGCGCTGCCTGGCATGCGCAACACCTCGGCTTCACCTTTAGAGTGTTTTGCCATCTGGGTGATAACGCTGAATCGAGAATTCCACATTGGCTTGATCATGGATCTTGCCTAGGTTGTGATTGATACGAGTCACCTCAAGCCAATCAGCTTGTGGTGTCACCATGCGCCAACTGACGAGGTTGTCGAGCGTAGTGCCCCAAAGCACCGCTTTCTTTCCACCGGCATTCATCGCGATGTTGCCGCCGATAGTTGATGCGTCTTGTGAGGTAGGGTCAACCGCAAAGGCGAGGCCATGCGCATTAGCTAAATCTGAGACACGACGTGTAACAACACCAGCACCTGTTCGAACGGTAGCAACTTTGCCGTTCACGCCGGGTAGCTCGATATGTTCTACCTCGGATAGGTCTTCAAGTTTTTCCGTATTGATGACAGCGCAATGGGCATCGAGAGGAACGGCTGAGCCGGTGTAGCCGGTACCGCCACCACGAGGAATTAAGGTTAGGCCACAGTTAATGCAAGACTCGACAATCGCCGCGACTTCTTCTTCAGTATCCGGTGAGATCACCACAAATGGCATCTCAACACGCCAATCGGTGGCATCAGTTGAATGCGATACACGTGCTAAGCCAGAGAAATCGATATTGTCGCGACGCGTAATTTTGCTTAACGCTTGGATGACCTTACGGCGTAATTGTTCGCGTTCACCAAAGGCATTCGAGAAGTCATCCACAGCTTTTTGCGCAGCTTGCAGAAGGCGTTCGGCATTCGGATTGTCATTCAGGCGCTGTTCGAACTGGCGTAAACGATGATTCAACGCCTCGATCAGCGCATTGCGGCGCTCG
>JAYQSI010000019.1:0-249865 GCA_038146785.1 Gammaproteobacteria bacterium | reverse complement strand
TTTACTTTGATTCCAGTTACGTATTTACTGCTCTGATTAGATTAATTTGCCAAAAACATCAAGTTCGACTAGTAAACAA
The DNA here is from genome assembly GCA_038146785.1 of Gammaproteobacteria bacterium. Lineage (GTDB taxonomy): Bacteria > Pseudomonadota > Gammaproteobacteria > Chromatiales > Chromatiaceae > VMDJ01. The sequence goes on along the minus strand of JAYQSI010000019.1, from coordinate 249,786 downwards.
ATAAAATCTATTTGTTTACTGAAAGACTCATGTTGGAAAAAAATGGAATAAAATCTCAAAATATTTGGTTTAAAAAAATATAAAAATTCAGATATTCATATATGCTAATAATTGATAATGAACTTATCGGTACACCTGTTTGCGAGAAAAAAATTTAAACATAAAATTAATAAAAAATATTATTTGGCTTGATACTCTGATTTTAAAAAAATTTTAGAAAAAACTTTTCTAAAAAATATTTGTCTTTTTACCTTATGAAATTTAACAGCAAAATAATAAGAAGAAAAAAAAGAGTAAGTTATTTAATTTGTAAGCCAAAATTGGTTTTTTTTTATCAAAAACATAATTGGCTTAAAATAGTCAAAAAAAAGGACTAAAAAAATAGAGTTGCTATGATTTTTAATTACAAAAAAAAAGACATAAAAATATTTCAAGAATTAATCCCTCAATAGAAAAATAAATTAAAAAATATATTTATCGGCTAAATAGATTAATATGCCTATTCCTATTCTAATAAAATCCAATAAAAGTTTTCTTTTATCATGCTACAAACTTGCTTAAGTTTGGTTTAAATAATTAGTCCTTTCATCACTTTGCCATTTTCATTATAAATTTAAACTTACCATCATTCTAATTTACTCATATTAGATTTTTGGAACTCTTCAAAACATTTGTCTAAGTTATTCAAATGCATGACCTGCTCCATAAGCTCACATACAATATATCAGTCAGTGCATCAGCGACTTCTTTTATATCCTATTTTCATCATCCTTTAACTCATCTAATTCTTCTTTAATTAGATCATTATCTTAAAGAGGTTATTTTATCATTAGAAAGCACGCTTTTTCTTTGATTGATTTGACTAAAAGTTTACAAATTTTTAACACTTTCAAATTACTCATTTTTAATCCTTTAATTTATAATTTCTTTATAAGAGTGTATTATACCAGAATCAAAAAGATGAAGTACAGAACAGAATTCGATAGTATTGGAAAAATTAAAGTTCCTGATGATAAGTATTGGAGCATCATGGAATCTAACAAATCATTTACATGACATCGTGCGACAATAACCGTTTCAACAGTTACTCGATCCCAACAACACCGGAAAACAAGATTGGGCCGATAGCGCTTACCGTTCTCAAAAGATCGATCAAATCCTGAAACAAAAACGACTCGAAAATCAAATCCACTATAAAGGGTACCGGCAGGCCTTTATCCGGAAACCAAACAACGCGTCAATCAAAACGATCTAAACAACGCGCACTCGTTGAACATATCTTTGCCTTTCAGCAGAACGCCTTGGGTGGAAAATTCATTCGAACCGTCGGCATTCTAAGAGCAAAAACAAAAATAGGACTCATGAACCTGGCTTACAATATGAAACGATACCTTTGCCTACAAAATTCAACCAACTAAAAACGACTGGGTAGAAAACGGCTAAGGGACAATAAGCCCTGTTAACAATACCTTTACAGGAAAAATAATAAAATCAGATTAAACAACTTACTAAAAATAAATAAAATCTCTCAAAAAAATAACAAAACAAACTTTTAAAAATTTATTCCGATTTTTTAGAGGTCCTCTTAATGCAATCCAAACCATAAATGCAGAAATTGCTGATAAACCAAAAATAATAATCATGCTTATTAGATTATCGTTATTTTTATTTTTCATATATGTGTATTTTTATTTTAAATGAGAAAGCCCATCTATTTAAAAATAAATAGATGGACTTTCAAGATGGAGCCTTAAGACTACTTCCACGAGGAAGTAGTTATTTGCACTTAAGCTAACTTTCCCCCAAAAATTACTTAAGTACTACCATAGTATGAGATTGAAAAATTAATATGAGATGAATGGATTGTTAAAAATAGTTAATAAATTTATTTTACATTTTCTAAAAGGTAATCCCTATAGGGGCTAAGCGGGTGATCGCTGAAGCCCATAATACCGCTAGACTTTAAGAATCGGGGAGCCTTAATATCTGAAATTGATTGCCCTGAAAATATTAGGGAGGGAAGCTTTACAAGTGGGCTCATTTCATTTGTTTCAAATCACAAAAGGATTTGCTTGGTTATAGTTTGGGTAATGAAAATTATACGTTTTCTGTTGTAGATAATGATGACGTGACCATCCCCGGAAGAAGTGAACATGGAGTTAAGCGGCATATTTCAACTCCCTAAACTCGACAGAACTGCGATATCCAACATATGTTCGTTTGGATACTTCAAACTGCCGGTTTTAAATATTCTCCGAATCAGGGTAACGATGGTTTGAATCTGTCGTCATCTTGTATTTTTGCTTATGCACAGAACGAATATTATGATCACGCATTAAACTAGCCACCCGATGCTTACCGCAAGAAATTCCCTTCTTTGTAGATCAGAGAAAACACGAGGACTTCCATAAGTCTCACGAATCTCCTGGTGGATCGCTCTAAATTCTATCAGCAACGTTGATTCGCTTCGACACGCGGGCTTTGTTCCCGCGATAGCGAACAAATGTCTTAGAGTATTTTCATTTTTTTGGTCATATTTACGTGCTTTTTTTGGGTGGGATCTGAAGAATTAGTAGGAGATTAAGAGTTTTCGGTTACATAAAAACTGGACAAGAGATTTAGGAAAAGTCTCTTCAAAAAACATTTAAACGGTCATCTAAATAATTAATGCAGTAAAAGCTAGTTTATTAAACCTAATTAGACGGCGGATTCAAGTCGCAATTGCAAAATCTGAAACTATATAAAATGAAACGTTTTTTCGCTATTAAACAAAATTGTCTGTGGACTTGTGGAAAATCGCTTTGCGCTTTACTCACAGGGTCCACAGTCTCAACAACTACAAACCTATTATTTTATGAAGATTTAGAATTCTCTGTTAACTGTTGCACTTGCAATTTGAATCCAAGGGCTTTTATTTTTATTGAACTTGAAAAAATGGAGGTAATAGTCATGTACACAAACAATTTATATTTCCAAGCATTGGAGAAAAATATCAAGGCGAAATCGCTGAAGGAAAAGCTGTTCTAAAGACTTTTTTGAAAAAGATGTTGGAGTAGCTGAGCACTCAAATTTCCTAGAAGTTTTTGATAAATGGATTGGTAAAATTAATGATGCACAAGATAAATTAGATACTCTTTACCACTATTATGGTGATAGTAAGTAAACCTGCAATAACTGAAATATTCGATACGAAAAAATAAATAAAATTAATTGAACTTTGTAGACAAAAATTAAAAAACAATTGAAGTGCAAAATGAATATAACCACTTATGACCCATTTAGTTCTTTTGAATTATCTTTTTGATTCTGATAGTTTTTTTAAATAAATTACCTTTAGTAGAATCTAAAACCAATTTTTCAGACCATTAGTAAATATCATAGATGGTGGACAAAAGTTTGTTATTGAAGCTTCTGTTCCTGGATACGATAAAGATGAAATTAGTATAGAAGTGGAAGGGAGAAATATTAACTCTTAGCGGAAATAAAAAATTAGACAAAAACAGATTTTGCAGTTACAGTAAAAAGAGTTTTATTTCACAGACTTTAAAAGATCTTTTAGACTTACCGAAGAGATCCAACTAAACAATATATCCGCTGAGGTTAAAAATGGTGTTTTATCAGTTAATTTACCCAAAAAAGAAAAAAAATCAACCTAAGAAAATTTCGATTTTAGGTAATTAACTAATAGGTAATAGGAGAAGTCTTGAAAAATGATTAGCCTAGTAAAAGCAACTGATTCTAATAAAGGCTAATATTCATAATCGTACTAAAGATTAGTGTTTTAAAATGGCGCATTGACTCAATGGTTGGTGAGCCTTTTTATTTTTATGGATTCTCCTTAATTGTCTTTTAAGATAAGTTGGAAAATTATTCCTCCCCATATATTTTTCCTGGAACAAGCTCGACTTCATAACTCAACGATTTTTCAACTTCTCTTATCCGCCTTTTTAATCGGTTCATTTTTTCCACGAAGAATTAGAGCTAATAAACGCTCTCCTCACAAGTGCTTCGTCTTATATGTTTTTCTAATCAACATATTAGGTCTTTTCGGAGATAGCGTATCAAAGTTTGCTAATAAGCGTATAGAGAGCCCGAGCCATTAAAACGTCACTGCTTCAGAGCGCGTTTTGTGACGCTCAAAAATAATGCCCCTTCATCTTCTTTTATTAATTTCTCTGCTTGGAAGGGTGGATTTAAAGTTGAAAATTGCTTAGTTTTTTGTTGTTTTTCCATAGATGTTATTTCGCCTCAAAAAAAAGGTGTTTACTTAAAGCATATATAACAACAAAGGAAAAATTTCATAATGGACCTAAAAACAAATTTTATCGGTCTATTAGCGTTTATTATCGTTCTGGAGAAATAAAATTTGCAAACTTTCGATTTAAACAAATTTAATTAAGAAAAATTAATTCAGCTTTAATTGAATTTTAACCATTCAAATCTTATTTTAAGTTCAGACATTTTTAGAAAGTTATATTTATTAAATTCCTTTAACTTGATTACGGAGGCTAGTAATGAATCGTAAAGAATTCAAAATTTCAGTTTCATTTGCGATAATTTTTATGTTTTCTTTTCTTGTTTTTCAGGGAAAAGAATACTCAGTACCGTTAAGCTTTAGCGAAGCCCACGCATCAGACGCAAACTCCAGTTTAATTGGTAAAAGTTCGATTGTGGAAATTGCTAGAGAGAAAAATCCAGCCGTAGCGAGTATTACGGTCAAATCTAAAGCTAAATCAATGCACAAAAAATTTGGTTTTAATCAAAGGGGGCCTGGCCACTTTGGTCAATCTCCAAATCCCTTTGGCCCTTTGCCAGATCAATTTCGCGATTTTTTTGGACGAATGCCTAAAGGAAACCCAGCTCCAAGAGGTGGTTCAGGTTCCGGATTTGTCATTGACGCCGAGGGACATATATTTACTAATCACCACGTGATTAATAACGCGGACGAAATAAAAGTAACCTTGGATGATACTAAAGAATATGAAGCAGTGCTTATCGGCTCCGATCCAAAAACCGACATCGCTTTGATCAAAATTGTTCAAAAAGATGGTGAGACTGAAACCTTTCCTTATCTCAATTTTGGAGACTCAGACAGGTTACAAGTAGGGGAATGGGTAGTCGCAATTGGAAATCCTTTCGGACTTTCCCATACGGTCACCACTGGAGTTGTTAGCGCCAAAGGTCGAAACATCGGCGCAGGTCCCTATGATGAGTTTATCCAAACAGATGCATCTATCAATCCAGGAAACAGCGGCGGCCCTCTTCTTAATTTAAAAGGAGATGTAATAGGGTTAATACTGCAATTATTTCAGGCGGCAGCGGAGGTAATGTTGAATAGGTTTTGCCACCTATTAACGTCGCCAAGAAAATTCTTCCAGAATTGAAAGAACACGGCTCGGTCACTCGAGGTTGGTTGGGAGTGATGATTCAGAGGCTTACTCCAGAACTAGCGCAATCTTTTAACATGGATGAACCTAAAGGTGCTTTAGTCGGAAATGTTACTCCAAACAGCCCAGCATTTAGAGGAGGAATCAAACGTGGCGACGTCATTGTTAAATTCAATCATAACGAAATTGGTACCGTTAATGTATTGCCAAAAATCGTAGCCGAAACGAAACCTGGTCAATCTGTTCAAGTAGAACTAATTCGCGATGGGAAACTTAAAACCTAAATGTTTCTATCGCCGCCCTTGAAGACAATGGACCGCGGGTAAAACGGGCTTCATTTGGCGATAAATTAGGAATACAAGCCCAAGATATAACTCCTGAATTAGCACAAAGTTTTAGCCTTGAAAACTCTGAAGGAGTTCTTGTTGCCGGCGTTACCCCAGGAGCATCTGCCAGCGAAGCCGGACTAAAACGAGGTGATGTTATCATCAGAAGTTAATCGACAACCGGTTCGTAACGTGGCGGAATATAAAAATAGGGTTTCTAAGTCTCAACCGGGTTCTGCTGTCTTGCTCTTGGTAAAAAGAGATGGCAACTCAATTTATTTAGCAGTAAGAACTTAATAAGCACTTTTTATTTTAGAAAGTAAAGGTATTGGGAACCCGCTAATTTTTGGGGTTCCAAATATTAATTTAAAACTAATCATTATTTCAGTAAGAAAATGGAATTTGTAACGATTGTGACCGGTACTTTATAGGAGTAAAAACTTTAAATTAGTAAGTTTATAATGCTAGTTCTTAGCTTAAAAACTCAAAGGTTTTCCAATTTTCTTAAACAAGGGTATTCATGAGTAGTTTACGACTTATTTTAGAGGACCAACTCTCAGAGTTCATCTCAAGTCTTAAAGGCTATGATCCGGATATAGATATCGTTTTGATGTGTGAGGTTTGGGACGAAGCGACTTATGTAAAACATCATAAGAAGAAAATTGCCTTTATATTCTCTGCTATGAGGCATTTTGCCGAAGCTCTCAAACATAAAGGCTATAGCGTTGAATACACAAAACTAGATGATCAGGATAATGCAGGATCATTGAAGGGAGAAGTTAAGCGATTGCTAAAAAGCTCGCCTTTGATCGTATTATCGTAACGTACCCTAGCGAATTTAGCTTACGTGAGAATATATGCAGTTGGGAAGATGAGTTTAGCATTCCTGTTGAAATCAGAGAAGATGACCGCTTTTATGCTCTCCAGTTGAATTTGCTTCTTGGGCAAAAGATCGCAAACAACTTCGTATGGAATATTTCTACCGTGAAATGCGTAAAAAAAATACAGCATATTGATGCGTGATAGTGCGCCCATTGGCGGAAAATGGAATTATGATGCAAAAAACCGCAAACCGCCAAAAGAAGGGCTTAATATACCTTCGCCCTTTATCGGCAAAGTAGATGATATAACGCAAGAAGTAATGTTTTTGGTTCTTGAGCACTTTAATGATCATTTTGGTGATTTGGATCCATTTTATTTTGCCGTTACCTCAAGATGCGTTGCAGGTTCTAAATCAATTTATTGAACAGAGGTTAAGTCATTTTGGAGATTACCAGGATGCAATGCTTCAAAGTGAGCCTTGGATGTACCACTGCATATAAGCTTTACCTGAATTGTGGTTTTTGCTACTTCCTCTTGAATGCGCGCAAGCAGCAGAAAGAGCATATCACCAAGGAAAAGTAGATACTAAATTCTGTAGAAGGGTTTATTCGACAAATCATTGGTTGGCGCGAATATGTAATGGTATTTATTGGCTGAAAATGCCGGATTATGCTAATGAGAATTTTTGAGGCAAGACGATCACTTCCAGATTTTTATTGACGGCAAACACAAAAATGAACTGCCTAAATTATTGGTTAGAAACAAAACAAAAACGCGCATGCCCACCATATAAACGCCTTAATGGTGCTTTGGTAATTTTGCTTTACTTGGCTGGCATTAATCCCGAAGATGTTAATGAATGGTTTTAATTGTTTATGCTGATGCTTATGAACGGGTAGAACTACCTAATGTATCCGGGATGATTTTATTTGCAGATGCTGGATATCTGGCCAGCAAACCTACGCTGCTAGTGGCAATTATATTAATAAAATGTCTGATTACTGTAAGAACTGCTCCTACAATGTAACTAAAAAGCATGGGCCTACCGCATGTCCTTTTAACTATCTTTATTGGGACTTTCTGAATCGCAATCGCGAAAAACTGGCTGGCAATCAACGCATTAGTATGATGTACAAGACGTTTGATCGTATGGATAAAGAAAAACAAAAAGCTATTCGTGACGATAGCAAAATTTTTTTGAGTAGCATTTAATGAAAATTAAACAGGATTTTACTTTAGATCTTCAAACGAAAGTGTACCGAAATTGGTTTGAGTTAAGAGACACTTATTAATATTGCTTTGCTAGTTTTTTTACAAGTTTAAATTAAGCGGCTTTTATTTTTGGTTGATCTTTTTCTAAGTTCAGAGTTTTTATTTTGATTTGTTCTCGTTTAGTTATTATTTCATGGTACTGTCCAAGTAAACGTCTGCTGGAGTAATGTTATTTAGTGCCCAGTGGTAGCGATGATTATTATAGTAATCGACAAACATTGATATTTCTTTTTCTAACTCCCAAGGGAAATAATAGTTTTGCAGTTTGACGACGTTTTTCATGGACCGGTGATTCCGTTCTATTTTTCCTTGTGTCATGGGATGATATGGGCTCCGCGAGTATGAGCCATACCTTGTTTTTCAAGATAACTTTTCAGTTCGTGAGAAAGATAACAAGGGCCGTTATCGCTGAGTAATCTTGGTCGATGTCGCACTTTGATTTGTTTGATTCCCGTATTTTTGACCGCTTCATCTAAAGTTTCTTTAACGTCGGTTGCCGTCATGGAAGCGGTGAGTTTCCAAGCAATTATGTATCGGGAATAATCGTCTAAGACTGTTGACAAGTAATACCACCCCCAACCAACAACTCTAAAATAGGTAAAATCAGTTTGCCAAAGCTCGTGGATTCGTCGCGTCGGGTTTTTAAACGAATCGCCCGCTTGCATGAGAATATAAGCAGGGCTGGTAATCAGATCGTGATTTTTAAGAATCCGATATACGCTGGATTCCGAGATGAAATATCCTTTCGTATCGGTAATATGGCAAGCCAATTCTCTAGGCGATAAAGCCGTTTGTTCTAACGCCTCAGAAACGACTTGTTCCTTAACTTCTTCGGGAATTTTATTCCAAAAACAGCGGGCCTTGGGCTTTTGGGTGCCCAGGCCCTCCAAACCACCATCTAAATAACGACGATACCAGTTATAGAAAGTACTGCGATGGATTCCAAGTTCTCTAAGCGTTTTACGAACAGAAAGCTCAGAGTCTTCTACGATCCGAATGATCTCTAGTTTTTCCGAAGGACTGTATCTCATATATCGATGTCCTCCAAGTCCGTACCATTCAGACTTTTTTTAAGAACCCGGTTCTTTAAGGCAATCTCAGCCACTAACTGTTTTAAATGATCGTTTTCTTTCTTAAGTTCTGACACCTCGCTCGAATTGGCTTCTCGTACAGCATCTCCTTGAAACCGTTTCTTGCCCACTTCTAAAAAATCTTTACTCCAGCGGTAATACTGATTAGACAGAATGCCTTCGCGACGACACAAATTAGAAATACTGTCTTTGTTTGCCGTCAGCCAAATCTGTACCGTTTTGTGTAAAAAGTTAAGAGATACTTTCTGTTAAACTTTCTAATTGAAGGAGGTTGCCATGAAAAAGAAAGTATCTAGTGAATCGTTAGTCAAAGACATTCGTCGTCAAACCCGTCGTAAGTATTCCGCCGAAGAAAAATACGGATTGTATTGGAAGGTCTTCGTGGCGAAGACAGTATTGCCGCTCTGTGTCGTCGCGAGGGAATCCCAGCTAATCAATATTACCGTTGGAGTAAAGATTTTTTAGAAGTGGGCAAGAAACGGTTTCAAGGAGATGCTGTACGAGAAGCTAATTCTAGCGAGGTTTCCGAACTTAAGAAAGAAAACGACCATTTAAAACAGTTAGTGGCTGAGATTGCCTTAAAGAACCGGGTTCTTAAAAAAAGTCTGAATGGTACGGATTTGGAGGACATCGATATATGAGATACAGTCCTTCGGAAAAACTGGAGATCATTCGGATCGTTGAAGATTCTGAGCTTTCTGTTCGTAAAACGCTAAGAGAACTTGGAATCCATCGCAGTACTTTCTATAACTGGTATCGTCGCTATTTAGATGGTGGTTTGGAGGGCCTGGGCCCCCAAAAGCCCAAGGCCCGCTGCTTCTGGAACAAGATTCCCGAAGAAGTAAAGGAACAAGTCCTTTCTGAGGCGTTAGAACAAACGAGTTTATCGCCAAGAGAATTGGCTTGTCGAATCACAGATACGAAAGGTTATTTCATCTCGGAATCCAGCGTATATCGGATTCTTAAAAGTCATGATCTGATTACCAGCCCCGCGTATATTCTCATGCAAGCGGGCGACTCGTTTAAAAATCCGACGCGACGAATCCACGAGCTTTGGCAAACTGATTTTACCTATTTTAGAGTCGTTGGTTGGGGTTGGTATTACTTGTCAACAGTTCTCGACGATTATTCCCGATACATAATCGCTTGGAAACTCACCGCTTCCATGACGGCAACCGACGTTAAAGAAACTTTGGATGAAGCGGTCAAAAATACCGGAATAAAACAAATCAAAGTGCGACATCGACCAAGATTACTCAGCGATAACGGCCCTTGTTATCTTTCTCACGAACTCAAAAGTTATCTTGAAAAACAAGGTATGGCCCATACTCGCGGAGCCCCATACCATCCTATGACGCAGGGAAAAATAGAACGGTACCACCGATCTATGAAGAATATCGTTAAACTACAAAATTATTATTTCCCTTGGGAATTAGAAAATGAAATTTCAAACTTTGTGAATTATTATAACAACCATCGATATCACGAAGCTTTAAACAACGTAACTCCAGCAGACGTTTACTTCGGGAGATACCATGAAATAATAACGAAACGAGAACAAATCAAAATAAAAACTCTAAAACTTAGAAAAAAGCTCAACCAAAAAATAAAAGCCGCTTAGTTTTAACTTGTAAAAAAACTAGCAAAGGAATACTAATAAGTGTCTCTTAACTCAAACAAACTTCGGTGCAAATTCGTTTGAAGACATACACTCAACATTAAGATGAAAATTTAAATTCAAGTTTTTATAAGTATCTAGTTTTTCTCAAGACTGAGACAAAGGAATGCCTTCGCACCTATGTCATGCGTGTAGATGTTCACTAATTCACTGACAGAATTTATGATGTTAAGTCATAAATGTATAGGAGCTGGATTAGTTATGAGACGTAACACAGAAGATAAGACGTTAGAACGTAATTACCTACAAAAGTGGCGTCATATGATAGCGGAATATGAGTTAGTAAAAAAGGAAGAAGCATCCTAGTTTTCGTTTTGCGTCTGATTTTTATTCTTATCACGGGACGAACCGTCAAACGTTTGCGAAGTACTATAATCGTTACCTTCAAAGCGGGATTGATAAGGATTTACTTCCCGTAAGCGAGGTCCTAAATGGAAGAGTCGCCGCACGTTAGGTTTTATCGAACAGAAGGTATTAGAGCAACGTCGTTTGGGTATAAACCGTTATGAGATTCATGCTATTTTAAGTGAAACGTTGAAATCTCATACTCCGTCTCCTACGACGATTTATCGGATTTGTCGTCGTCATGGTTTAAGCCGTTTAAAAGAACCGATGAAACAAAATCGACGCAAAATTATTAAGCAACGAGCTGGCGAACTGGGCCACTTGGATTGTCACTATTTATCCAAAGATTTGATCGCCAACGATCCAACACGTTACTACTTAGTCGCTGTGATCGAGGACGCTTCTCGAATTGCCTGGGCCAGCATTGTGAGATCGCTCAAATCGCTAGACGTGATGTTTGCTTCCTTAGCGATGCTTAATCTGATTAATGTCGAATACGGAATTCAGTTCGAGGCCATTATGACCGATAACGGACCTGAGGTTTCTTGTGGCAAAGGCTCTAAAGACAACCATCCGTTTGAAAGAATGCTGATGGAACTGGGCATTAAACATAAGCGCATCAAACCTTATAGGCCGCAAACAAATGGAAAGATAGAAAGGTTCTGGAGAACGCTCAACGAAGACTTGATCGAAGGAACCTACTTTGACAACCTAAACCACTTTAAAGATGAACTCGAACAATACTTGCTTTATTACAATACGGCAAGACCTCATCAAGGAATTAATGGACAAACACCAAAAAAAATGTTGGAAATTCTATCACCGAATTAGTTAACATAAACAATGCGGGATAACTGTTTTGGCACACCCATTGCTCTAGTACTTTTCTGGGAAGTAAATTTATGAAACGAGTTGAACTTTTAAGAAAACCATGCTCTAGTACTTTTCTGGGAAGTAAATTTATGAAACGAGTTGAACTTTTAAGAAAACCATTTTTTATCAAACAAACTTAATACTACTTTCCCTAAGGTTTTGCATTCCCTTAATCGTTCAGCTTCGCTATTGAAAATTGAAGTCATAAAATTATTTATAGACTTCAGATTTTTATAGGAGACGTTATGTTCAATTTAAAAGTTTTTAGTAAAAAAAGGTTTTTGGCGCCATTAGTTCTTATCGGCGCCTGGCTGCTCCAGGGTTGACGCTGGCCGACAGCACGCCAGATGAGATGGTTCTTGTTCCGAGCGGCCCGTTCGTAATGGGAGTCGACAAAGCAGTGAATCCAAAAGTTAAAAATATGTCCAAAATTAAACGACTCAAATACGCCGTTTCTCGGGAAGCGTTTAATGACGAGGGTCCTGCCCGAACCGTTATGCTTGACTCATTTCACATCGACACATTTGAAGTATCTAACAAAAAGTACGGCAAATTCATTAAAGCAACGGGACATCCTGCGCCAGCTTACTGGGACGACCACCGACGTAATAAGCCAGAGCAACCTGTTAGCGGCGTTAACTGGCACGACGCCAATGCCTACTGCGGTTGGGCAAACAAACGATTGCCTACCGAAGCCGAATGGGAAAAAGCCGCAAGTGGATCTGAAGGCTTTAAATACCCATGGGGAAACGAACTCGACCCAACAAAAGCCAACTTTGGTCGTAAACAAGAGCACACCTCCAATGTCGACGCCTATCCAGAAGGTAAAAGCCCTTACGGCGCATACAACATGGCGGGTAACGTTTTTGAATGGGTAGCCGATTGGTACGATCCTAACTACTACAAAAACGCCGACGTAAACGTAAACCCAATGGGACCAAACGACGGAGCATTCTTAAGCGCAACAGGCACTTATGTAGACCGAATTGCGGTTGGTAAAAAACGAGTGATTCGCGGCGGTTCCTGGTATGCCCCAGCGGCAAGCGTTACCAATACTCACCGATTCTGGAACGATCCTATGAACAATAGTTACGGCGTTGGTTTGGGTTTTCGATGCGCTCGTTCCGTCTATAGACGGAACACCACCCTTCAAGCCCGTACTAACTACATGGACGCTTTGATCAACATGGGCGCTGAAAAGTATCAACAAGCTATGAGCTCTATTGAAAAAGCATTAAAGCAAGACGCTACTAACGCTGAATATTTGCAAGTAAAGGAAATGATCCAAAAGCAAATTAATTAATTTTTGCGATTTATTTGGGAGGAGGGGAATTATCCCCTCCTCTTCAATCGCCAACACTAAGACTAATTTTTATGAAAAACAATACTCTCCATTCAAATAAATCGAACTTATTAACAACGATCCTATTCTTAGTAGTTTTTCAATTCTTAGCGACGGGGTTAGCTTTTGCAGAAATTTTTGAAGAAGACAAAGCTTTCCACAAAACAACTCAAGCGCGATTGGCGGTCGAGCACGCATGGGAAACCTATCATCACGCGGCTCTGGGAGGAACTTTAGCATCCCCTACTATTCAAACCGAGTTGGAAATGAATCTTCATAAGTCGCGGGCACTTCTTGCGGAAGCCTACGAAGCCGAGGATCAAGGAAATGCGAAAACAGTCGACAAACTAATAGACAAAATTATGAATATCACTCAACAAGTCATAGTCGAAAGTCGAGAACCTAAAAAATGAAAAAATCGCAGAAATTATTAATTTTTATTTTTCTTATTTTAACAATATCCGCGTTAAGCGCTTTTCAAAATCTAGTGAATGCCAGTAGTTCAAATACCGACAACAGGGATTCCGTCGAAATGATTGTCATCCCCGCCGGTGAATTCTTAATGGGAAGCGCTAAAGGAGAAGGTAGAGAGGATGAACGACCTCAGCGAAAAGTTTATCTCGACGCCTATGCAATAGATATTTATGAAACCACTAACGAACGTTATCTAAACTTCATACATTCAACGCAACGCAAAGAACCGCCAAATCCTTATAGCGACAAAAAACTTTCAGAAGAATCTAACATCGGCGCTTTACCCGTTGTTCAAATCACATGGTACGACGCGGTGGATTATTGTCGGTGGACAGGAAAAAGGTTGCCTACTGAAGCAGAATGGGAAAAAGCGGCACGAGGTCCAGCAGGTCTTATTTACCCATGGGGATCAACTCCACCAAAGTTCAAAGAAGTTAACTTTGAAAGAAATTGGGGAGACACTAAAACTCTTTGGTCTGTCGGCTCTAACAATCAAACATCTTCTCCATATGGAGTAATGGACATGGCTGGCAATATTCGCGAATGGACGAGCGACTGGTACGCTCCGGATTATTACCTCTCAGGCCCTGACAAAAATCCCAAAGGACCCAAGTCTGGAGTTTTAAAGGTTATCAAAGGTGGATCTTGGCACAGCTTTAAATCAGATGTACGAGCAGCATCAAGAGGCAAAGGCGGCTTCGCTCTTAAAACAGATGGCATAGGTTTTCGATGCGTTAAATCTATCAAATAACTCTCAATTAATTATAAGAGGACGTTTATGAAACAACATTTCTATAAATCTATTACGAAACTTTTCATTGCTTTATTTTTATCAGCCATCTTCTACTTTGCAACGTCTTTTTCTGCAATTGCCGATTCTATCGCCCCCGAAAATATGGTTTTGGTCAATGCCGGCGGTTTTATGCGCGGTCTCGACAAAACGCCTGCCGACGATACAAATAATACCAAGCTTGGGGTATCTAATAAGGCTTTTGCTGACGAAAGTCCCGCAAAAATGATTTATTTAAGCTCTTACTACATAGATAAATATGAAGTTTCTAATTCTCAATATACAGAATTTATTAAAGCAACCGATCATCCAGCTCCAGCGTATTGGGATCACCATCGCCTAAATAAGGCCAATTCGCCTGTAACAGGAGTTAATTGGTACGACGCTAACGCTTATTGTCATTGGGCAAACAAAAGACTACCCACCGAAGCGGAGTGGGAAAAAGCTGCGCGCGGTCCAGCAGGCTTTATTTACCCATGGGGCAACGAATTAAATCCAACAAAAGCCAACTTTGCCAAAGGCGAAACAGGAACAAAACATGTCACTGAATCGGTAGATAGTCGTCCTAACGGTAAAAGCTATTACGGCGCATACAACATGGCAGGGAATGTTTTTGAATGGGTTCAAGATTGGTACTCCCCTAATTACTATAAAACTTCAACACAAGCTAGAAATCCTACAGGACCTCGGTTGGGAATTGAAATTGACGAGACCGACGTTTTAACAAGAAAAAAAGTCATACGAGGCGGCTCGTGGTTTTCTCCGGCGCAAAGCATTACAACAACTCATCGGTTTTGGAACGATCCTATGAATAATTCTTATGGAGTAGGGTTGGGTTTTCGATGCGCAAAAAGCAAGGAAAGCAATTCCCAGTTGGAAGCGCGCGCATTTTACATGAACGCGTTAACGCACATGGGAGGGGAGCGATATCAAAAAGCCTTAATTGCCATCGAAAAAGCTCTTAAAACAAGCCCTGATAACAAAGAATACCAAACTCTTAAATCAATGATTGAGAAACAAGCTAAATGATAAACAACGCAAAAACATCTTTTAATACTTTGGATACAAAAAAATGAACCAGACAAGCTATTTCATATTCGGGACGCTAATGAGCTTACTGTTAATTTCTTGCGTAAAAATTGAGCCGCGTAAAGTGGTCCCAATGGAATTCCAAGAAGGTCAAAAACATTTCCATCGTGTTTGCGCAATTTGTCATGGCGCAGACGTAATGGGTGGAACGAAAGCCCCAAAATTAATTCAAGAGAAATATTTTCAAATCAACTTTCCTAATAGAAAGATTAAACGGACCATCTTGAATGGTTCGACTTCCGGATCCATGCCGTCTCAAAAAAGCAAAGTATCGGAAGAAGAAATTAAAGAAATCATTAAATACATTAGGTACGCGCAAAAAGAATACAAAGTAATAGGAGAGAAAAATGTTGTATCTAAAACGGCTAAAAAATAAATCACCCCTAATTCTTTTAATTACGGCGGTATTGCTTATCCACAGTTCAATTTTTGCTTCAGCCAATGAGTGGCCGCAAAAAAGAACCACTATAACAGCGCCAAAAGAATACTTAAATAAAGTCAGTCCTTTGCGAAACGAACCGCGATTCATAAAAAAAGGGAAAGTTCTTTCTCATATAAAGGCCAAACCTATTGCCTGCAAGCAATGCCATGGAATGGCTGGAGATGGGAAAGGCGCTATAGCGCCGAATTTAAACCCAAAACCAAGGAACTTTACCTGCAAACCAACAATGGATCAAATTTCAGACGGTCAATTATTCTGGATTATAAAAAACGGATCAAAGGGAACAGCTATGCCAGCCTATTCCAAACTTCCGGATAAAAAAATCTGGCAACTGATTCAGTATATTCGCTCTCTTAACGAAAGTTAATCTACACATTATATCCGATACAGGATAATTAGATCTACACCATAAAAATGATAACTACAATTTAGCTAATGATTCTACAGATCACTGCAAAGGGATCTGTCAATTTAATAAATGCATAGAAAGAAGGCGCGCCGTGAAAATATTAATAACAGGAGCAACTGGATTTGTAGGAAAAAAACTAATCCAAAGACTTCATGAAGAAAAACACGAGTTACTGATTCTAACCAGAGATCCAGAATCTGCCACATTTAATATACCTGTTCATTGCGATATCAAAACCTGGGATCCAGAGAAACAACCTCTTTCTCGCACACTAATGGAAGGAGTTGACGCAGTGGTAAATTTGGCGGGAGAAAATATTGCCGAAAGCCGTTGGGATGAAAACCAAAAAGAGAAAATAATTCAATCCAGGGTCGCGTCAGTTAGTTGTTTGTTAAATGCTATGAGAGCTATGGATGAAAAGCCTAAGATCTTTGTATCAGCTTCCGCGATTGGTTTTTATGGAGATCAAGGAGACGCCGTTCTTGATGAAAACTCAGTAAAAGGCCAAGGGTTCCTTTCGAGTGTCTGTGAGCAATGGGAAAATGAAATCTTTAAAGCAAAAGACTTGGGAATTAGAACCGTTGTTTGCCGCATAGGTATGGTTTTGGGACATGATGGAGGAGCTCTAAATAAAATGCTACCTCCATTCCAACTAGGAGTTGGTGGAAAGTTAGGAAGTGGAGCCCAATGGATGAGTTGGATTCATATCGACGATCTGGTCAACATGATGATTCATTCTCTGGAAACCTTATCAATGAACGGAATTTACAATGCAGTAAGTTTAAATCCAGTTAGAAACAGAGAATTCACTAAGTTGTTGGGAAAGGTTTTAAACCGCCCAACAATATTCACGGTTCAAAATTTATTTTAAAGTTTGGGTTGGGTCAGCTTTCGGATTTACTCCTGGGAAGTCAACGAGTAAGTTCCAAAAAAATACATGACACAGGATTTTCTTTTAAATATCCGCATTTAGAAGAAGCGTTAAGAGAGGTTTGCGAACATTCTCATCATGAAATCAAAACCGCGCAATGGGTCCCGCAATCTACAAATCAAATATTCGATTTCTTTAGAGAAGCTAGAAATCTGGAAATAATCACTCCTGATTTCTTGAAGTTTAGAGTCGTTAGTCAGTCTACTCCCTATATCAAGGAAGGGACCAAAATTAATTATAGCCTATCTCTTCACGGCTTTCCTTTCCGTTGGAAATCAAAAATAACGGATTGGAAACCTGGAAAAATGTTTTCCGACATTCAACTAAAAGGACCTTATAAATACTGGCATCACAAACATGAATTTGAAGATAAAAATGGAGGAACGATTATAAAAGATTATGTTTCATATAAAGTTCCCCTGGGTCTCCTTGGAGACTTGGTGGCAAATAGCTTTATTAGAAAAGATATTGAACAAATCTTTTCTTACAGACGAAAAAAATTAAATGAATTATTTAGAAATCAAACTAAAAAGGAGCAGGCATCATGACGCAAAACTCTAAACTTGAAAAAGCGGTGTTATTGATAGGGCATGGAGGAATACCTTCCGATTGTCCTCGAAACCTTATTCATGAATTTATGACTCTGCATAAAAATCGTAAAGGCGACATTGCTTCAAAACAAGAAGAAGAACTAGAACAAAGAATTAGGAAATGGCCGCGATCGGCTGAAACAGATCCCTATCAAGCCGGACTTGAATCGCTTGCCGAGAACCTGAGAATTTTATTAAATGATTCAATATTAAAAACGGCTTATAACGAATTCTGCGAACCATCCATTGAACAAGCAGTAAAGGATTTAGTGGATGAAGGAATTAAAGAAGTAATATTGATAACTACGATGTTGACTCCAGGAGGTTCCCACTCAGAAAAAGAAATTCCTGCGGAGGTTACCAAGTTAAGAACAAAATACCCAAACGTTGAGATCACATATGCTTGGCCCTTTGATTTAACCAAGGTGGCAGAAATGATGAATTCGCAAATCCTTATGATTCAAGCTGAAAAAACGAGAGCTTAAGGATAAGTTTGGAAACTGATTCATTACATTTGTTTGCTTTCAAAAGAGGTTATTTAATGTTTACATCCTTCGGTTTGTTTAACGCCTTAAAAAAAGCCTTTCTTAAAATATGCAGTGTGTATCTATTAGGGTTTTGGCAATGGCTTGCCAACCGGCAACCCATTACCAGGCCTATGAAGACATAAAGAAAAAAGGCGAACAAGCATTTGTGAAAGATTTGCACGATTGTCGAATACGAGTAAACGAAAGTACAAAACGCAGCGA
The DNA here is from genome assembly GCA_038146785.1 of Gammaproteobacteria bacterium. Classification (GTDB taxonomy): domain Bacteria; phylum Pseudomonadota; class Gammaproteobacteria; order Chromatiales; family Chromatiaceae; genus VMDJ01. Next base: position 231,176 of record JAYQSI010000019.1, on the reverse strand, counting down.
AGGCAGCGAAGGGGCCGGCGAACGAATGAACCGAGAAACTTTTATTTTAAGACTTGTATGAAAAAAACCATTGGATACTTAAATCATGAAATCAAAGAATCGAGAAAAGTCGGAAGAAAATAGAACAAAGATCTTAACAAACACTTCATTCTTTTTAATTCTTCTGCATACTGTTTTATGTACTCCCGTATGGGGGGCTGAGGAAGTTCCTTTGACACTTCCCAAAACGGAAGGGTCTAAAAACTTTGACCTCGAAATAGACAAATTAAATGATAAAGGCATAGAAGCCTATAAAAAAAAGAAATTCGAACAAGCGCGTGGTCATTTCCAAAAAGCGTCCAACCTTGCTAAGCAATTTAGAGATCCTAGCCAAGGGGTAGTGAATTACAATCTGGCGCTCAGCCTTCATCAATTAGCAAACCACGAAGAAGCCATCAAGCAGTTCTATTCGGCAAGGCGTTATGCTCGAGGCAATCAGAACATTTTGAAATCAAAATTATTAAAAATGTACGAATGCGGACTTAACCAAGCGTACCTTGCGATGGGAAAGTACCACTACCGATGAATATCGAAGGATCTCATTGATTTTTAATGAGGTCATTTTATAAACCTAAAAAACAACTTTCGCCATGAATGAAATTATCAACATAATCAACGTACAAACAGCTATATCGGCTTTAAAGATTTTGGTAGCCGGATCCATTTTTTCGTTTGGGTCGTCAAATATGAAAATATCGTTAAAGAATTTAAAGAATTTGGCTTGCCAGACTGGTTAAGAGACCTTGTAGGGATATTAAAATTATCTTTCGCTTTAATGCTTCAAAGCACCGACCTTAACGTAGCCTTAATAGGAAGTCTTGGAATCGCAGTATTAATGATAGCCGCATTACTCACCCATCTTAGGGTTAGAAATCTTTTTATAAAAATGCTCCCATCAATGAGTTTAATGGCAATAAGTTCTTTCATTTTTCTCGATAACTAAAATAGTTCTTTTCTAAATAAACATGGGAGAGCAAACTTTATGACAAGAGATATTCAAATAGAATTAAGTTTATTTGAAACAAGTTGGAAACTTCACGGTTTATTAGAAGAAGGTAGCACTGATAAACTTATCAGAGACCATTTTTGCAATGAATTACAAAAAATAACGATACGGTAGAACTGCTTTGGGCAAATAAAGATGGAACTATTATTGAGCGTGTAGCGTATGTGAAGTTAAGCAAAGAAGAAAAGAAACTGTTTTGCGAATTCTATGAATGGATTGGGCACGTAAGAGATGGAAAATTACATGGCTATATCCAACAATGGTATAGAAATGGGAAGAAAAGGTTTGAAGGAAATTATTTAAACGGAAAGAGGCATAGCAATTTATAACCTACAAAAAACGGCGAAGAAGATTTTATGGAATTTTTTGAGAACAGGGAGTTACTTGAAAGTAACTATGGCTTTTAGTGTTTTAAAAACTTATAGACCCTCTCTCTTTTGATGCAGTTGAAAAATAGGTAAATACTTTAAAAACTTTAAAATGAATATTTTTGTACTAGATAAAAATATTACTAAATGCGCTTTGTACCATTGCGACAAACACGTAGTAAAAATGATTTTAGAGTCGGCGCAGATGTTAAGCGTCGCGTTGAATGAGTGAACGGGGTGGATGAAGGTTATCAAATTACCCATTTGAATCACCCATGCACATTATGGGCGCGAAAATCGCTTTCTAACTGGAAATGGCTCTGCCAATTAGCGTCAGCCTTAAACCAAGAGTATAAATTCCGGTTTGAAACACTAACCAACCATAAATCTTATGATGTGATTCAATCTTTGCCGCTGCCCAAAATTCAGATGGCGGTTTAACTACCTTTGCTCAAGCAATGCCGGAAAAATACAAACACAAAAATCCTGTTACTGCTTATAGAAACTTTTACGTTGCCGAAAAAAGTCATCTATTTAGTTGGACAAGGAGGCAAAGTCCTGACTGGATAAAGATCCATTATTAATGACATGAAATATGACAGGAAAATTATATTTTTCAGGTTTTACGCAGATCTTTAATTTATTGTCTTGTAATTATTAATTTAAAAAACTCAACTTCACCTGTTAAAAATTCCCTAATTTAGATTCCTAATCCGCAGATCGTGAGTCTGAGTTTCGCAGATAGATATTTGTCAATAAACACCTCTTTGACGTCAAAAGAAAAAACAGGTTTAAATTTAATAACCAACAACAATGAGTTCAACAATGATTCAAGTCACATACATCAGCTCAGAAACTCGGCATATGACGCAGGTCGACCTAGAAGATATTTTATCGAGTAGTAGAAAAAATAACATTGAACTGGGAATTACGGGGATGTTGCTTTATGGGAATAAATTGTTTATCCAAACTCTAGAAGGAGAGGAAAAGAAAGTAAATGACCTAATACGAAAAATAAAAAAAGACTCCCGTCACAAAGACTTCAAACTTGTTTCCCAAAAAGAAGAAATTAAAAAACGTCAATATTCGGCTTGGAGCATGGGGTTTAAAAACTTAAGCGGTACCGATTTCAATGCAATAAAAGGAATTAATAATTTTAATGAAAATAATTTCAACATTGCCTACCTGGAGAACCACACAAGCATTTTAGAAACTTTAATGGAACACTATCGCATCGAATGTTTAAGACATCAAAAGCAAGAAGAATTGTCCTTGAATGAAGACGATCCTTTGTTGGCTTTTCTTCATCACATAATTCGATGCGCAGTAAAGGTGTTATCCATTTTAATGGTCATGATCATTTTTTGGGGTATCGCCGATGTTATATATACAATTTACAATAATTTATTCACTCCAGCTTTTACTACTTTAACCATAAATCATATTGTATCAACTTTTGGATCATTCCTGGCAGTTCTTATTGCCGTTGAAATTTTCATAAATATTACGCTCTATATTAGAAAGAACGTAATTCACATTAAATTAGTCATTGCTACAGCGCTAATGGCGATTGCCAGAAAAGTAATCATATTCGATTTCAAACAAATCACCCCAGCATATATTTATGGCACCGCATTCGTTATTTTAGCATTAGGAATAACGTATTGGCTGATCGATAAAAACTCAAAAGAATATGCTGAAGAAAGGTTTTAACCTTGATATCTAAGATGGAAAATTTTTTATGAAACAGGTTCAAAAACTCTTAGATTCCCTGATTTTTGGAGGATTAATTGTTTTCGCTACCGGGCGCCAGAATAATATCAATTATGAATCATTTGTAGATTTGGAACATCAGGGTCGGAAAGAATTTATGGCAGATTTAAGGCCTTCGAAAATTATGGACAATTACACTCTAAAAGAAGCGAAGGAAGTCAAGGCGCGGGAGAAAGGTTGCTTTTGAATCGTAATTTAACGTTGTCCTGAAGTGGGTAAGAAGAAAAAGCGTTTACAGATTAAGACCTTTCTAAATGAGAGAGTCATGGTTTCTCGGTTAAGATAAAGTTGTCTAATTCTTAATCATAAAGGAGAAACCAATGACTCAAGATCAATACCTTATCAGAAGAAAGTTAAACATACTAGAGTTAGGCCAAACTCTAGGCAACATATCTGAAGCGTGCCGTAAACTAGGCGTAAGTCGTCAGCATCACTACGATATCAAGTCGGCGTTAGAATCCGAAGGAATAGAAGGTCTTCTTGCGAAGTCCCGTAAGTCTCCTCGGATAGGGAATCGAGGTTGCCCCAGAGATCGAGGATAAGGTATTGAATTATTCTCTTCAATATCCGACCCACGGTCAAGTTCGGGTAGCTAACGAGTTAAAAAAAGAAGGAATTCAAATCAGCGATGGAGGAGTTCGTAGTATTTGGTTACGGCACAATCTCCAAATCGCGAGTCTGCGTTTAAAGCGTTTGGAAAAGTGGTCTGCCGAAAACTCTCAGGTTTTGACCGAATCGCAAGTCCAGGCTCTTGAAGAAGCCAAACAGGAAAAAGAAGCTCACGGAGAGATTGAAAGTCATCATCCAGGTTTTTTATTAGGCCAGGATACCTATTACGTTGGATATATAAAAGGCGTTGGCAAAATTTACCAACAGACAGCCATCGACACTCATTCCAACGTTGGGTTTGCAAAGGTGTATCAAGATAAAACGGCCCTGGCCGCTACCGACGCTCTCAATGACAAAATCCTGCCGTTCTTTGACGAACATAATATGGCGTTGTTGCGTATTTTAACGGATCGCGGCACTGAATACTGCGGACGTACAGAAACTCACCCTTACCAATTGTTTTTGCATTTGAGTTCAATTGAACATACCAAAACAAAAGTCCGGCATCCGCAAACCAATGGATCGACTGAAAGATTAAATCAAATCATTCAAAATGAGTTTTATAAAGTAGCGTTTAGAAAAAACTCTATAACTCACTGGAGGAAATTCAAATCGACCTCGACGAATTTATGAATTACTACAATAACGAAAGAACGAACCAAGGAAAGTATTGTCAGGGAAGAACGCCTATGCAAACGCTCAAAGACGGAAGAGAACTGTATCAAAAAATACGTCTTTGAAAATTCTATGGAAGAAAATAAAGCTGCGTAGTATCTTATAAATACCTTAACCGGGAAACCTGTTGTCGGCGCAAATCGTTGTTACCGCAGACTTAAAAAAAACAGCAAAAAAACACCAAAGAAGAAACGAAAGGAAAACAAAAATAGCAGATTCAAACTAACAATATATATTTTTTAATCCGGGTGGGACACTTTTACTCCGCCATTGACAAGTTTTGCCGCGATAAAAAGTTTCAGTTGTAAAAACTTCTTTAATGCTGGAATTCTGTTTTAAGAAAAGTCTGGGTCTGCGTCAAATCAAAGTTTAGAAATTCATCAAAGAGAATTGATTTTCGAACTTCAATGGGTTGAGTAAAATCGTTTTCTTTAGTAAGTTCTCGGCTTTCAAGCAAACCAAATCCAACAAGAGGCTCGACAACCGTTTTCTTAACCAGCCATTCGACATTATCTTTAAGTGGAGTTCTAGGAACTTTTTCCAAAACTGCCGGCAATAAAACCTTGCGGGCTATAGATTCAGGCTTAGTCCAATCTGAGCATAATTGGCCAATCATGTAAATTGGAAAACCTATCGTATCTTGATAACCGGGTATTTCTTGGAGCCGGGTTAAGTAGAAAAGGTTTAGTTTTCTATATAACGTCAAAAACAGGAGATTGAATAATTGACCGGCTTTATTTTCAGCCAGCAATTCTTTTCCTCGCTTTGAAACTTTTAGACTCCCCTTATATTTACGTACAAGCCCTGCCATTTCTAAAAGAATTTTAGGAATATGAATTTCAAAGCAATCATCTTCGTTAATAACTTTATTGTAAGTAAACAATCGGTCAAGCGAGTCTTTTGATATAACCATTACATCAAGCATTTCTTTGATGAAATTTCGATTCAAGTTTCCTGTTTTGGTTAATTTTACGCCATCGGCTTGGCTATACCTGACAGCATGGTTCTGCAATTATAGAAAAGGGTAGCTCCTTGTAATTTATCTAAAGCCAAACCTTCGTTGAATTTAATGGCTCCGTTGGAATCGTTCCAATCACATTGACATAGAAGCTGAACTTGAACTGGAGACAAGCCGCCAAATTCAGGTTGAGGGGTTAAGTTGTAAGTCTGAAACCTTTGATTAACGACTTGTTCAAATTCTTCTATATTTGAGTATTCATTTTCTTTGATATCTCCGATTATAGAATCCAGCGGATTATCGTATTTGGGTTTCTCAAACCACAGGCCTTCAAAAGATTATCGATGCGGTCGTAAATACGATTCAATTCATTTTTGCGTTCAACGTACATCGTTTCCTCAGCCTTGTCTAAAATAAAACCAGCAAATTGATCCAGCTCTTCAGGGGTAAAATTGAAGTGCGAGTCCCATTTTTTGTCTGGAGCGATAGCGATTCGTTCTAACAAATGAGGCGGGGCAATATCGAGATCGAGTAATAGCTTTCGTTCTGAGAGGCTGAGTTTGAGACTAATAGTATTTGACGAATCTAATGATTTTGACTTCTTAGTCATTTAAAAAAAGAAATTCTTTACGGCGGTAAAGAGTTCGGCTTGATTTATAAGTTTGCCTTCTTTATCAAGATTTAAAAACTTATTTATTAAACAAAAGTAAAAGTATTTGAGTAATTCAAATTTATGGATAAAATCAAAAACTCCAATTTTCTTTTTCCATGAATTTTTCTAAGTTCATACAAATAATATTAAAATGCTCACAGATATTAGGAATTTTAGCAGCATTGGGTTTCTTTTTTTCTAAAGTTACAACGCTAGCGCCATAGTTAAAAGCTTTCGCTATTACAAATGGATCAGCATTAAGTCCCCCTTTTAGAATTTTTGCTTTTCGATATTATCGCGGAAATGAGGAATGGCATAAATTTGTTTTATAAACTCGGCTTCTTTAATATTTGGAATCTCAAAAATATCTTCATGTAACTTAGCCCATTTATATAAATCATCATCCTGCTCTTCGATTTCAAAAGCTTTCCCGTGTAGATATTATTTTATTATTTGCAATCAAGGAATCAAATTTTTCCCATAACGTTGGGAATCTCTTTCTATAAAAATTTCTGGATAAAATTATTAGAGGAGAAGTATCAAATACATAAATCATGCTCGTCCACCAAAAATTTATCTTCAAACTTACTAATATTCTTGGGCTTAATGTTCAAATATTCTGCGAGCTTTTCAGCATTTATTTTATTTTGATGAAATTTACTTAGGGCTAATTGAGTGTAAGTTTTTCCAAGGTAAATTATTTGAGTAAAGTAATAATCGCCTCCCGCCCCTTTTTGAGGTGGTTGAGCTTCCCCCTTCCATTCTTCAATTTTTTTATTATAGTAATCTTGATCAATTCTATTTCTATCTAAAAGTTTTCTTAAAATTACTTCTCGACTAACTTTGAATTTGTCAGACAGTTTTCTTATATTTTTCTCATCGAACAAAGAAACCTCATTAATTAATTTTGTAAATTCACTTTTAGGTACTAAAAAGTCACCCGCGAATTTGTTACAAAAAACCTCAATTTTCTTTTGGTCTCCTTTTAGGCGCCTTATATAATCGTTATTTTCCTTATCAACTCCACTTATTCCAAATAACAAATGGCCTAGTTCATGAAACAACGTAAAAATCTGTCTTGTTTTAGAGTTACTATTGTTAATATAAATAATAGGAAATTCTTTATCAAAAAGACAAAAACCCGAGAACTCTGAGGTCTTAAAGGAATCCTTAAAAACAAAAATACCGTGATCAATTAAAACTTCCTCGCCAAGCTTCAAATGCAACATCAAAGTTATTCCATGAAAACTGTTGTTTTCGTGTTACGCCTAAATAAGACCTAACCTCAGATACAACTTTAGAAAAAGATGTACCAACTTTAATTTCTAAATCACTTAAAATTAGTTTTTAGATGGATTAACACCTTCATTTAATTCTTCAAGATTAATTTGCATAGCCTTGGCTTTATGCAAAATTTTCTTTAAATGAGCGGGAATCTGTCGAAATTCAAAATCTGGAAGAGTTCTAAACGATTTATTGATGGGTTCAAGCTTGGGGGATCTGGGAAAAAAATACAGCTAATGGGCATTTATATTTATTAGAAAGCGCCTCAGTTGCTTATATGTTGAAATGAGTCTCCTTTTTCCCAAAGCTTCAATTTTTATATTGCTTGGAAATGTCATCAACCGTATAACCAGCTCTTTCTCTTGCCCATTTGAGTACAGTTGGCGTTATAGGAATTTGTTCACTCATCAGATTATTTTCATTTAAACTTTATAAAAATTTTCCCACTTTTCTAATAAAGCTACTTTTACTTATCTTATCAAGTTTTAACATGTTTTAAACTGAGGATCACTTTTTATCTGGTTCTAAATTCCGACACCTCCGACTATTTGGCATAATTTGACTACATTTTGACTACATCTAAAAAAAGGACCTAGCCAAAAATTGACTAAGTCCTTGATTTAATGGTCGGGGCACCAGGATTTGAACCTGGGACCCCCTGCTCCCAAAGCAGGTATATTTTCTTTAACTACTTGAAATAATTAAATATTAAAAAAACGAAAAATTGATTCAGACTGCATAAAACGGCATAAGTCTTAAAGTAATCTTAGCAAATTCTTAGCAAACCATTATTTAAAGTCTAGATTTAAAAAAAGTTTAATTTTTCCTACTTAGTTTATTCAATTCCCCTATTTTTGATTTTTTAACCAGTTGCTCTCACCCTACCCATCACATTTCCCATTAGCTAGCAACAGTGAAACTTCATCCCATCAAACATAATAAATTCTTATTGTCACCCTCCATTCAAAAAATGTCAATTTTACGTTTAAAACTTCGTTAATTTTCCATTTTAACTAAATCTCGAATAGCCTCACTATTTTTTATACCCCCATATTTTGTGTCCATCAAAAAAGTTCCCTACTAAATAACATCGGCGACCCGTGAAATACCCGTTCAACACCATAAGAATAAAGATCTTAATAAAACCAAGCAATTTCATAAATTTTGAAGTTTTATGAGGAAATTAAAAAGGAAATTCCCCATCAAACAACCAAAGGAGAAAAAATGAAATTTTAATTTAAATATAAAAATCAAAATAACCTTAGTCCGTGGATGCCTATCTTCAAAAATTTTTATTCAAAAGAAGACTAGAAATTTTAAACGGAAAAAACCATCTTAAATAAATTTTTGGAGAAACATCAATGTATTCAGAAGAAATAAAAATGAAATTCTTAGAACTTAGAATTCAAAATCTCAGTCTTGATAAAATTTCGAAAGAAATTAAGGTTTCAAAACAAACCTTAATAAAATGGAACCGTGAATTTAGTTCTGAGATTACGGAGTGGAAAGAAACCATTCTAGAGCAAAAATTGGAACAATATGGTTTATCCGTTTCTGGTCAATTAGATCTAATAAATGAACGGCTTAATACAATTCAAAAAGAACTTGATAAAAAGGAAACTTTAGATTTAGATCCTAAGGAATTAATGCAAATGGAGATTCAATATATGAAGCAAATTCCTAATATATTAAAACCTCTTGACCCTTCGAAAAGCAAAACAAGAACTAAAGGATCAATTGAAAAGCCTTTAGATAATGAAGGGAAAGCCGATTCGGTACCAGTCAATAAAAAAGAATAATTTTTATTTCTTTTAAAATAAGTCCACTAAGAAAAGTTTAACAAAAGTGGACTAAAAGTGCACCTACCGGCATTGCTCAACGATAAAACTGCCTCCAGTTTTGAGAAAATTTGGAGGCAGTTTTTTATATTTTAAAAACATTTCTGCGGAAATAGTTTGCAATACGACCAACTGATTATTAATCGGTTGGCTCAAGGTTTGACTGAGCTCATCAGCTTTTGCAATATCAATAGTCAAAACGTACATTTAATATCTTTGGATTTAGGTGAATGACTTATATTTGCCCCAAGTGCTTCTTCTTTATTATGAACCTACTGATTAAGAGTCAGAAACGGCCTATTTTTGTAACTGCTTGATGTTGGGGCGGTTTCCCGAATCTACAATCTTTTCAATTATTTAAAAGCTGTCTATTAATTCCATTGAGTCCATTAATTCTGCTATGGGAGGAAATTTCTATCAAGGTTTTATCAAGGTCGGCCTACTGACTATACATCAGCATGATCTCGAATTTAATCTACAAGGCAATTCTTTTTTCAACCATTGCCTCACTTTCCCAATATCCTAATTTTGGAAATAGCCTTTATTAGCCTCAAGTGCCACTTTATTAGCAAAATAAGAGAACCCGATGCATCTATGATATTTTCTAAATATTATGCAGATGAAAATAAAAATACCAAAAATGAAATTTGGACATTCGTGCTAAATGCTATTTCACAAACTACTCAAACTAGAGTCTGAGAGCTTTTTTAAATTTGGATTTCACCAAAATAGGTTTAAAATCATATTATACCATGGATGTTAATCTATGAATTTCAACTAATTATTTCCCGATAATCTGGGGGGTTAATTTTATTTTGGCATGGCTAAGTATAATAATGACTGAAAGCAAACCTAATCGGGATAAATTGGAAAGTGAGTCAGAGAATCTTCCGCAAAAGCAGAACACTGCTGCTCAATTATTATTTTTCCCAGCGTTAGTCAGTTTCGCTTATTATTTTAGCGTCAAAATAGGTATAGCGCTCAGCTTTAAACCAGAGTTAATTGCTGTATTCTGGCCTCCTAACTCAATAGTCGTTGCGGCTTTGTTTTTGACACTAAAACGGCGGTGGCCATTTTATATTCATGCTATTTGTCCAGCCTATTTTATTGCGAGTAATGAAGCTGGGTTTCCTGTAGTTAGAGCGATTATTTTTTTCGCATCAAATTGTATTGAAATACTGATTCCCTCCATTTGTTATTTAAGGCTAAATAAAAAACCTCAGTTTGAGAAAATTAAGGACAGTATTTTTATTTAGTTATTGTGGTTTTTTTATCACCCCTGATTTCAGCATCTGTGGCTTCCCTTGGAGCTACAAGTCAACCTATGACTATCGGCTTGCTTGGCGTATATGGTTTCTGGGCGACTCTCTTGGCTTGCTCGTTATTCTTCCTTTTCTCTTAGCATGGATATCTGAAATAAAGAGAAGAGATATTAACTTTTCCATAAAATGGTTTGCTGAATTCAGTCTTACACTAGTCCTTTTGATTACTGTAAGCCTGTTTGCCTTTGGAGGTGAAATAGGCGTTTCCGGAAACATACCTGCGTTGGTTTACCTTCCACTACAGATTTTATTATTGATGTCCATCCGGTTTGGTCCTCTGGGAAGTTTTACGGCAACGCTTGTGGTTACAATAATATCAATTTGGAATTCCATAAATGGTCAAGGTCCCTTCACAACTCTTAATTCTTCTAATAACGTTTTATCCTTACAGGTTTTTCTATTTGTCGTCCTTATTTCCATGATGTTATTAACAGCATTGATTAAACAATATAGTCAAACGCTATCGGCTTTGAAATTAAGTGAAAATCGGTTTCGTGAAATATTCGAAGAAGCTGCAAAGATAAGGTTGTCTGAAGAGACGCTTAAAAATTCAATAGAAACTTAGAGAATATAATAGAAGACCACACAAAGGAATTAGTTAATGCAAAGGAGCTAGCTGAAAGCGCCAATCAAGCCAAATCCCTTTTTCTAGCGAATATGAGCCATGAAATTCGTACACCAATGAATGCGATTCTGGGATATGCTCAGATACTTTTAAAGGGAAAAAACTTAAATGAAGGTCAAAAACAAGCGCTAAAAACAATCAATACCAGCGGTATAAGTCTTCTCAATATGCTCAATGATATTCTTGATATATCAAAAATTGAAGCTGGTAAATTGGAGCTTAATCCAACGAATTTTGATCTTAAAGAGACCGTTGAAGAAATTTCACAAATGTTTGAGTTACGTTGCCAGCAAAAAGAATTAAATTGGAATGTTAATAATTTGGAAGAACAGTGTCTTCTCTTTGGAGATGCAGACAAATTAAAAGCGGTATTGATCAATTTGATTGGAAACGCCGTCAAGTTTACAGACTCTGGCGAAGTATCGTTTAATGTGAAGGCTCTAGAAAATAATCATTATCTATTCGAGGTCATTGATACCGGAAAAGGTATTGCTGAAAAAGATCGGCAAGCTATTTTTGAACCTTTCCATCAGGAAGATTCAGGCATCAAACATGGAGGAACTGGACTGGGACTAGCAATTTCTAATAAGCAATTGAAACTCATGAATTCTGAATTAAAGTTGAAATCTGAACTGCACAAAGGTTCAAATTTTTACTTTACTTTATTATTACCTCCAGCGTCCAAAAACAACTCAGAACAGTCTAAACAAAGTCAAAATATCCTTTGCTTGGCAGAAGGATATCAGGTTAAAGCTCTTGTTGTTGACGACGTTAAAGAAAATCGCGACGTCTTATCACTGATCCTTACCGATTTGAAGGTAGAAGTCATTCAAGCAGTTGACGGCAAAGATGGCTTGGAAAAAGTTCGTAAACATACTCCAGATATTATTTTTATGGATATGCGAATGCCGGTTATGGATGGGGAAGAAACCATTCATGCAATTCAAAAAGAATTTGGCAAGAATCGGTTCAAGATCGTCATCATCACGGCTTCCGCATTGGATCGCCAAAGAGGAGGCTATGATAATCTAGAATGTGAAGGTTTTATTACCAAACCCTTTCTTATTGAACAGATTTATGAAAACCTTCAGCGTCTTCGTCTTCTTGACATAGAATTTGAGTATGTGAAAGAAGAAATTCAAGATGAGAAAAAAAATAATGAATTAGATATAGAATTATCAAACATCTATATTCCGAAACCCCCATAAAAACTATTTGAGGCAATGGATTTGGGCAATATAACAATGCTTGAAGCTAGTTTTGATGAGTTAGACAAAATTAATGAGGATTGCAAACATTTAAAAAAGCATTTAACAGTTTTAATGAAAAATTTCGACTTGGTTGGAATGAGGCGCGTTTTAGAGCAATTGAATGTGCAATCAACAGATTAATTTGCTTAATACTAGAATTACTGACGTTGAACTAAGTTAATTCAATATACTTTTCCATCAACCAGTTACTATCAAAAATTTCTGTTTTGGGAAGAAACTTCTATCAAGGTTTTATCAAAGTCGCATCTGAGTTCGAAAATCTATCTTTTTTAATTAACTTATCACTTTAATTTAAAACTTTTTCTCAATAGAAATTACATTAAATGGATTATCTTTATTACGGCATTTAGGACCCGTGGTTTAGAGTATTTGGCTCAAACTTTTTATAAAAGCGAAAAAGGTCAAAACTGGGTTTCAGAAATTAATTTTTTACTTGTGTTGCCAACATTTTGAAACTTTTTCCAGATTAATATTTCTCTAAATTAATTTTATAATAAAACACTCAATGAATCCCCTTAGTAGAATTGTTAAACATTTCTAACAATTTAAAATTTCCCCCATTTTAATCTCACAATCTACTAGAATAAATTTACTTTTCATCTTAAACTTTATTTCTCGGTTTGTTATATAAGATTCATTTATCAAACATCCGCTTAACAAAATCAAACCCGGCAGTTCTATCTATCATAAAAAAGCGCTCATGGAACCTGAGTCTTAATAAATTGGATAGGTAAACTAAGTTTGCGCTTTTATTTAAATTTTTCATCCTTATAAAAAGCAAAGGCCATTTTTATCATTACAAAGTCGTAATATTGCCTTTAAAATTGGATAGATTATTTATTTGGCAGCGTTTATTCTCAATATCAAGCCATTGGTCTCAACAAAACAACTTAATATTGATTTTATCAAACCTGTTTTGTAATAATCCTAAAAATATTGAATGAAAAGCGACCAAAAGTTAAAAATTTAATATGCCCAAAATCAACGGAAAAATAATCATCGTAGACGATGAGAAAAATGTGGCGTTAGGCTACAAAAGAAATTTAGAACGCTCAGGTTATGAAGTTGAAATTTTTGACTCCGCAAAAATAGTCCTTTCAAGATTAAATAATAATTGGCCTGGAATTCTAATTTCAGATGTAATGATGCCTGAAATGGATAGATTTACTTTAATGAAACAAGCTCTAAAAATCGATCCTGAATTGCCTGTCATATTAATTACGGGAAAGGGAAATATTTCCATGGCCGTCCAAGCGATGAAAGATGGAGCTTATGATTTCGTAGAAAAACCTACTGAAATAGAAACATTTTTAGAAGTAGTCAAACGCGCCCTTGAAAAAGGAATTTCGTCATGGAGTTGAGAGAACTTCGGGCTGAGGTTTCCAATCAAAATAATATAGAAAATCAAATTATTGGGAAATCAGAATCAATTAAAAGACTTCGGCATGTTGTCCAAAATGTAGCCCAATCTCATGCGGATATTTTGCTTTTAGGGGAAACAGGAACAGGAAAAGATCTAATTGCAAAATGCTTACATCAAAATAGTAAAAGAAAAGAGCGCAACTTTGTAGCTATTAATTGCGGCGCTATCCCAGAATCAATTATTGAAAGCGAACTATTTGGACATGAATCTGGAGCATTTACGGGAGCGATTAAAACTCGAATTGGTAAATTTGAATTCGCCAATCAGGGAACTGTTTTTCTAGACGAAATTGAAAGTATGCCTTTAAACCTTCAAGTCAAATTACTCCGCGTTCTTCAAGAACGAACTGTGGAAAGAATGGGTTCCAATAAATTGATTTCGCTAGATATACGAGTTATAGCGGCTACCAAAATAGATTTAAAAGAAGCTTCAAAAACTGGTCAATTCCGAGAGGATTTATATTACCGCTTAAATATGGTTGAAATAAAAATTCAACCGTTGCGCGATCGAAAGGAAGATATTCCTATTTTATTTCAGCATTTTGTGGCAGAGGTCTGCAAAGATACAATCAATCCATTCCCCAATTATCCAAAAGGTTATTCGACAAGCTTTTAGAAAGAGACTGGGAGGGAAATATACGAGAATTAAAAAATGAAGCAGAAAAACATATGCTTGGATTAGACATGCCTCCTATGGAAATTAACTCAGGATTTGAAAACTCCCATAGCAACATTCAAATAGAAAAAGATAAACTGCCTCCCCTTGCAGATAGGATAACCGAATTTGAAAAACAACTTATCGAAAAAGAATTAAGACGAAATAACGGCAATATTTCAATGGTTCTAGAGTCTCTTCAAATCCCCCGTCAAACTCTCCGCAATAAGATGCAAAAATACAATTTAAATCGCAAAAACTTTTGTAATCCGTTCTCAAAGAATCAAGTCCTCACAGTTTTTTGAACCTCCAACTTATTCGAAAATAAATTCACCGAAAATAATAAAAACATTTGGGAATTCACCAAATTTGGTGAATGGGAAACTGGAAAACTATTTCCAAAGCATTAAACATATTGAAATAACAGTAGTTTTAGCTCTAATTTTCGATGGTATCATTTTTGCTTTTTACATTTTTAAAGAATATTGTTATCGTAATTTTACTGATTATTAAAAAAAGCCATGAAAAACCAAATTCTATTCGTAGACGATGAGCCTCATATTCTTTCAAGCTTGAGAAGGCTTTTAAGATTACAATCAAAAATGGGAAATGGCCTTTGTTTCAAACGTCGATGACGCTATAAAAACAAATAACGAAAAAAATTTCGACGTGATAATTTCCGACATAAAAATGCCTCAAAAGACGGATTTGAATTACTAAAAGAATTGAGAGGTAAAAAGAAACTAACGATATCCCGATTGTAATGTTAACTGGTCTGGACGACAAGGATGTTAAGCGTAAGGCATTAGATTTGGGAGCAACCGACTTACTGAATAAACCTATAAACCTTGAGGAACTGATCGCAAGAGTAAACAACTCTCTTCGGTTGAAATCCTATATGGATGAAATAAAAGAGTTTAATAGTACGTTAACCAATAAAGTTGAAGAACGCACTAGGGAATTAATGGTTACCAATAGCGAACTAAAACGAGCTCAAGAGAAAGCTGAGACTGCAAATCATGCTAAAAGCGCTTTTCTTGCCACGATGAGCCACGAGCTTCGAACGCCATTAAATGCCGTTATTGGTTACAGCGAGATATTGGAAGATGTTGCCATTGAAACCAATTGCCTAGAATACTTTGTTCCTGATTTGAAAAAAATCAACGACGCCGGAAAACATTTATTAAAACTCATAAACGATATTCTAGATATCTCCAAGATTGAAGCCGGAAAAATGGAACTATTTATCGAATCTTGCAATGTATCGAACTTAGTTGAAGAAGTGGTCTCTATTGTTCAACCTAACCTTGATAAAAATCATAATTCCTTGACGATCAATATGCCAAATGATTTAAAAGAACTCTCAACAGATGTAACTAAATTGAAACAGATTCTTTTAAACCTATTAAATAACGCGACAAAATTTACTCATGAAGGTAAAATTTCTCTAGATGTAACTAAAGCACGTTCCCAAGGCGAAAATTGGGTTTATTTCAAAATTACCGATACTGGAATAGGGATGACTTTAGATCAAATGAGCAAGTTATTCCAAAATTTTTCTCAAGCAGACTCCTCCACAACTCGCAAATATGGCGGCACGGGCCTGGGATTGGCAATAAGCAAAAAGTTTGCGCAATTGATGGGAGGAGACATAAGCGTTCAAAGCAAAATAGATAAAGGATCAGCGTTCACGATCAAAATTCCAATTTCAGAAAAAATACTATCTCAAACCGACGATATTGAATTACCTATATATATCGATTCGCTGCCAAATGTTTTAGAAAATCCTTCAGTACTAGTAATCGACGACGATCCAGTTATTCAGGATTTGATGATGTGGGCTCTTAGTAAAAAAGGCTATCAGTACTTTGCGTCTTATGATGGTATAGACGGTATAAAAAGAGCTAAAGAACTTCTCCTTCTGTTATTGTTTTAGACATTCAAATGCCAGAAATGGATGGATGGAATGTATTAACAAAATTAAAAGAGGATTCGGAACTTTCTAAAATTCCAGTCATAATTTTGTCTATGATTGACGATAAAAATAAGGGCTACTCTTTGGGAACTGCGGAATATCTCTTAAAACCAATAGATAGGAACCAATTAAATTCAGTTTTAAAAAAATATTTAGACGAAAGAAACTGCTCGGAAATTCTAATAATTGACGACGACCCTCAACAAAGAGAATTGCTTGGATCAATATTAGAAAAATAATTTCAATGTTCGCGAAGCGGAAAATGGGAAAATAGGTTTCCAAAAAATCACTGAAAAGCAACCGGATTTAATTATTCTTGATTTAATGATGCCAGAAATGGATGGATTTGAGTTACTTAACAAGATTGATGAAAACTTCTCTTGGCAATCTATACCAATTATAGTTCTTAGCGCAAAGTATCTAACAAATCAAGATCGCTTACAGTTAAATAACAGAGTTCAAAAAATATTCACAAAAGGCCTTTACAGCCCAGACAAACTTATTGACCAAATCATTTCTCTCATTTCACAAAATGTCTTTTCAAACTCAAAATAAAACCTGATCCCCAAATTAAACTCAAATAGATTTTGTCGCGATTAAAAATGGGAAAAAATTAAACATTCTTTTTGTTGACGACGATATTTCAATACTAATTTCCATTCGTCGAGCAGTTCGTTCCATACGACAGGAATGGGAATGCGAATTCGCAAATAGCGGCGAAAAAGGCCTTAAAATACTCACGCAAAAGAAATTCGACTTAGTCGTTTCCGAAATGCGTATGCCAGGAATGGATGGAGCGGAGTTTTTAAATCAAGTAAAAATTTGTACCCAGACACGTTACGCTTTATTTTATCCGGTCAGACGGAAGGAAAAGCTTTTGTTCGAGCGTTTGGTTCAATGCACCAGTTTTTATCCAAACCCTGCGATTTTGATTTTTTGAAAAAATCCATAAACTCCAGTTTGTCGTTAAATGATCACTTACAAGATAAAAAATTAAAGGAAACTTTGTTAAACATTGATTCATTACCCAGCCTCCCAGAATTATATTATGACTTAATGGAAGAGTTAAAATCTGAGAATTCAACGCTGGAAACAATTGGAAATATCATTTCTAAAGACATCAGTATGTCCGCTAATATTCTTAAAGTGGCAAATTCAGCTTTTTCGGAATTTCTCAAAAGTTTCCACGCCAGTAGGGGCGTTTCAAGTTTTAGGACTGGATTTTATTCAATCGTTGGTTTTACAGCATCAGGTTTTCTCAAACAAAATGTGTCAAAATCCATTGAGCCTATAGTAAAAAAAAATTTACGCAAACAGCTTACAAAAGTAGGATATTTATGCTTATCGCTGGCGAAAAACAGAAAAAATGGATAATAACATTCAAAATTTTCTTTCACAGCTGGTCTGTTTCATGAAATCGGTAAATTTATATGTCTATTGAATTTTCCTGAAAAAGTTTAAAAAAGTTTCATGGGAAACAAACTGCGCGAATGAAAATATTATGAAACCGAAATCGAAACTTTTTGGAGCGCCCCATACCCAAATAGCCTGAGAAATGGACATTTTAAGACTATTGGGATTACCCTATCCGATAGTTGAAGCTGTCGCTTTTCAGAACTTTCCTCCAAATCATCAAACAAATTTCCCCGCAGCCATTAACAACGCGTTCATTTGGCAAAATTCTTTGATTTTAAATTCAACAAAACTTGACGAGCCTTAAACGATTTAAGAGAAATAAAACGACTGGGTAGAAAACGGCAGTATTTGATCATTTAAATAGTTTTACAAAAAAAATAAATAATTCTCTTTTTAAAAATTTATTCGTTAAATCCAGAAAACGTTAAATAAAAACCGAGTTTCAAAAACAAATTTTAAGCTTTGAAAAGTGCTTTTTCAGAACTTTCCTTCCAAAGTCAACTTTAATTTTTTACATAACCATTTTTAGATATTTTCTTTGTTAATTGGAAGTCGAATAGTAAAAATGGTTCCCTTACCCACTTCGGTTTCGAAATCGATTGTTCCTTGATGTTTTTTAACGACAATTGTGTGAGCGATAGACAATCCCTGTCCTGTGCCCCCGCCCAACCTCTTTGGTTGTGAAAAATGGATCAAAGATTTTCGGTCGAATCTCTTCGGGTATTCCCATTCCCGTATCCGCGATTCTAATTTCTACGTTATCCTCCTTCATTCTTGAACGGATCGCAATCTTTCCTTTATCGTTTTCGCTCTCATTCAATTTATCCTTTATTGAATGAGCCCCATTAACAATTAAGTTTAATATCACCTGGTTGATATCGTTTAAATAACAGGGAGTGAGAGGAAGGTCGGAGGCTAAGTCGGTATCTAATTCCGCAACGTATTTCCATTCATTACGCGATACGTTGATCGTTGTTTCTATCGCTTTGTTTATGTCGTTCAACTTTTTCTCGCTCATTCCCGGATGCGAAAATTCCTTCATGGCGCCTACTATTTTGGTTACTCGACCGATTCCTTCTAAAGACTGTTCTATCGCATCGGGTATTTCCTGTAGTAAAAAACCAACGTCCTTCTCTTCATATCTTTCTTCTAATTGTTTAAGGACCATAGAAAGTTTTTCGTTTTCAGGATTCCCGTTCAATATTTGTTATTCGTTTATTAAAGGGATCAACTCTTCCATCGAATCCTGGATAAAGCATGTTATCGCCTATAAACTGTAACGGCGTGTTGATTTCGTGCGCGATGCCAGCCGCCAGTTGGCCTATCGACTCTAGCTTTTGAACATGATTTAGTTGAATTTGCAAATTCCGACGCTCCGTAATATCCGAAATAAAAGCGTTGAATAAAATCTTCTCCCCGCTTACTAAAGGCGATATAGAAATTTCTACGGGAACCTCGCGATGGTCTTTATGCAAAGCCATTAATTCCATCTTTTGCTTAGCTTTGGTAACCCCCACTAAATTTACAACCCTTTCTATACCCAATCTGCAATCCTCTCGATACTTTTCAGGGGACGATTAAGCTATGGAACCCACGGCCTAAAGCCTCCTCCTCAGACCAACCAAATATCTCTTCCGCTCTTTTATTCCATTTCTTGATTATACCAGACGAATCTGCAGAAATAAAAGCGTCGAAAGCAGTGTCAATGACTGAACGAGATTGTATTGCGCTAATTTGTAATTGTTTTTCTGTTTTTTTATTTTTTCTATTACTTGGTTATACTTTTGAGCTATCTGGCCTATTTCCGTAAAAAGGTTCTACGAATACTTTATTAGAATAATCTCCCGTACTTTTTTTCTCCATGTCTTCTAAAAAGATTTAAAATCTCCGTTGACGCTCCATGCTCTGAGACATTTTTAACCCTTTGTATTCGTCTTCCATACATACTCGTAAAGGAAAAATTTTATTGAAAAACTTGCTAAAACATAAAGTAAGCCCGAAGGACCATAAAAAACAAACAACAACCCCTATAATTTGTATAAAAAGTTGTTCAATTCTGTCAGTGTTATTTATCCAATTACTTGAGTCGCCAAATAAAGCTACCGATAGCGTTCCCCCAAATACCGGCAAATCCATGACATGAAATTACCCCAACAACATCGTCTATCCCCAAACTCCTTATAAATCTCTCGCCGAAATAGAGTGACAGTCGTCATAACATAACAAGGAGCAATATCATGCAAGGCGAAAAACACGATCTTCACCACGAGTTTTCGCATTGAAACTGGCGCTGAAAACACCAGCGACGATTACCTTGAGGAGCGTAAAAAAGCGCGGCTCAACCTCAAGGATCAATTGTTCGGCATGCTCAAAGCACATGCCGCATAAACAAAAAGGCCGCTCTAAGCGGCCTTTTTATCGCATCTTTTGCGTCGAGCAACGGAAACGCCCGACGGTAAAGTTTCGTCTCGATAAATGCTTAGTCTTTCTCGCAGTGACACGCTCACGCCACATGCGAAACGAGCTCGCCTTCATCTCTGATCGCATCAATTTAATGACGTCTTTTTCAGAAAGACCATAGTCTTCATGAATCGCCTCAAACGGCGTCCGGTCTTCCCAAGCCATTTCAATGATGCGACTGATATCGTGACTAGCAAGTACTGTCATTTATTCACCTCTAATAAGAGATGAATAAATTAACCTTAAAACCCAAAACTCACTAGAAGCCTTGTCTCAGACGGTAAAGCCTTATTCCCACTCAATAGTTGCTGGCGGCTTGCTCGAAATATCGTAAGCCACGCGAGAAACGCCATGCACTTCATTGATGATGCGGCGTGAGACTTCTTCTAAAAATTCAAATGGCAGATGCGCAAAGCTTGCGGTCATAAAGTCGATGGTACGAACAGCACGTAACGTCACGACATATTCATAACGACGCGCATCACCGACGACACCAACAGATTTCACGGGCAAGAAAACCGTAAAGGCTTGGCTAACTTCATCGTAGAGATTCGCATTACGCAGCTCTTCGATATAAATCGCATCCGCTTGGCGAAGAATATCTGCGTACTCTTTCTTTACCTCACCGAGGATACGCACACCCAAGCCAGGACCAGGGAATGGATGACGATAAATCATGTCGCTTGGCAAACCGAGCTCCACACCCACCTTGCGCACTTCGTCTTTAAACAATTCACGCAATGGCTCAACGAGCTTGAGCTTCATGTAATCAGGCAGGCCACCCACGTTATGGTGAGACTTAATCACGTGCGCTTTACCTGAAGCTGCACCTGCAGACTCAATCACGTCAGGATAGATAGTGCCCTGAGCAAGGAAGTCGACACCTTCGAGCTTATTCGCTTCTTCTTCAAAGATATCAACGAACAAGTTACCAATAATTTTACGTTTCTTTTCTGGGTCAGCTTCACCAGCTAATGCTGATAAGAAACGATCTTCTGCATTCACACGGATCACTTTGACACCCATGTGTTCTGCAAAGGTCGCCATCACCTGATCGCCTTCATTAAGACGCAACAAACCGTTATCCACAAAGATACAGGTCAGACGATCACCGATTGCTTTATGCAGCAATGCTGCGACAACTGACGAATCAACGCCACCAGACAAGCCCAACACAACCTTGCCATCACCAACTTGCTCCTGCATTTGCGCAATGCTGTCGTTGATGATGTTGTTTGGATTCCACAATGCATCACAGCCACAGATATCACGCACGAAACGCTCAAGAATACGACCGCCCTGCTTGGTATGGGTAACTTCTGGGTGGAACTGAATGCCGTAGTAGTTACGCGCTTCATCTGCCATGCCAGCTAAAGGTGCGTTATCGGTGCTACAAATTTTGACAAAGTTCTCAGGCAGCTCAGCGACGCGGTCGCCATGACTCATCCACACATCCAACATGCCGTAGCCTTCAGGAGTTGTGTGATCTTCAATATCTTTTAGCAACTTGGAGTGGTTATGAGCACGCACCTGGGCATAGCCATACTCATGCTTATCTGAGTTCTCAACACGACCACCGAGCTGTTGCGCCATCGTCTGCATGCCGTAACAAATACCCAGTACTGGCACACCTAAATCAAACACGATTTGTGGCGCACGCGGTGTGTTCTCACCAGTTACCGTTTCTGGACCACCACTTAAGATGATGCCGCGCGGGTTTTGTAATTTGATCTGCTCTTCACAGTTATCGTATGGCCAGATCTCACAATACACGCCGATCTCACGCACACGTCGCGCAATCAGTTGAGTGTATTGCGATCCAAAATCGATGATCAGAACGCGATGAGCATGAATATCATTTGTCATGGTGTGAACTTAACTTAAAACTATAAATAAAAAGGCGCAGGTCGTAGAACTACAACAACTGCGCCATTAATCTGTGTCGATCCTAAATTAGTCGCGACGGTAGTTTGGCGCTTCTTTGGTGATCTGCACGTCGTGTACGTGAGATTCCGCCATACCCGCATTGGTAACGCGAACAAACTCAGGCTTGGTACGCATCTCTTCCATGGTTGCACAACCGGTGTAACCCATACTGGCGCGGATACCACCTGTCAGCTGAGTGATCACATTGAGCAATGGACCTTTGTAAGGCACGCGACCTTCAATGCCTTCTGGCACCAGCTTGTCTTTATTGGTTGTCTCTTGGAAGTAACGATCGCTCGAGCCTTGTTGACCTGACATCGCACCCAACGAACCCATACCGCGGTATGACTTATAAGAACGACCTTGGTAGATCTCAACCTCACCTGGGCTTTCATCAGTACCTGCCAACAGACCACCGACCATCACACATGAAGCACCCGCAACGATGACTTTTGCAATATCGCCAGAATAACGTAAGCCGCCATCTGCAATCGCAGGAACACCCGTACCTTCCAATGCTTTCACAACATTGTTAACGGCTGTGACCTGAGGCACACCCACGCCCGCAACGATACGCGTGGTACAAATTGAGCCAGGGCCAATACCCACCTTAACCGCATCTGCACCCGCTTCAGCTAGCGCCAATGCAGCGGCACCGGTCGCAATATTGCCGCCGATAACTTGTAAATCTGGGTAATGCTTTTTGATCCAACTAACACGTTCGATAACGCCGCGCGAATGACCATGCGCAGTATCAACGGTAACCACATCAACGCCGGCAGCAACTAGCGCTTCAACACGCTCTTCTGTGCCATCACCAACACCAACAGCCGCACCGACGCGCAAGCTCTCAGCGCTATCGCGGCACGCATTGGGATAATCCGTTGCCTTTTGAATATCTTTTACAGTGATCAAACCGCGTAACTCGAAGTTATCGTTAACCACCAACACCTTCTCAATACGGTGGGTATGCAGTTTCTCGAGGACCTCTTCTTTCTTCGCGCCCTCTTTCACCGTCACCAAACGATCTTTTGGCGTCATGATTGACGAGACTTTCTCATCAAGACGGGTTTCGAAACGCAAATCACGGCTGGTTACGATACCCACCAAGTTATTGCCATCGACCACTGGCACACCCGAAATGTTGTGCTGACGGGTGATCTCAAGCACCTCACCGATGCTCAAATTAGGTGAAACAGTGAATGGATCGTGGATCACACCACTCTCGTAGCGCTTAACCGCACGGACATGCGCCGCCTGGTCGTCTATCAGCATATTCTTATGGATGATGCCGATACCGCCCTCTAGCGCCATCGCGATCGCCAAACGGCTTTCGGTAACGGTGTCCATCGCCGCCGAAACAAGCGGGATATTCAGGCTAATGCCGCGAGTTAGCTGGGTTGCCAGGCTCACATCCTTAGGGAGCACATCCGAGCGCGCAGGCACCAATAAAACGTCATCGAAGGTTAAAGCTTCTTGATCTTGTGCGAAACGCATCGTATCTCCGGGGCGGCTAGGAAAATTAGCGCCTAATTATAGAATTTGGCTGCATTTAGGTAAACCAAATTACCTAACTAATTGAAAGTACAAATACTCTCAAAGTGGGTTAAAATAATTTCACAATAAGCTTCTGAGTGAGTCATGACACCCACGAAGCCAAAATAAAGACATGACACCCTAGGAACGGAGAAAACAATGAAAAAAGTACTGATCGCTGGCGCGATTGCCGCCACTTTTACCCTCACTGGCTGTCAAAGCAACGCTGCAAAAGAGCCTTACACTCAAGCACCAGAGCCAGAAAAGCGCTCAGCAGTAGCTGCTATTGAAACTGCTTCAGCTGAAAACAAAGCAGCTAAAAAGGCCGGTTTTGAATGGCGTGACACCGGCAAAATACTGAAAGCTGCAGAAGCACTGGTTGCTGAAGGCAAATTTGCTGCAGCTCAGAGCGAGGCTATCGCGGCTTACTACCAAGCTAAAACTGCTCAGAGCCAAGCGAAAACTCAAGTTGGCGCTGGCAACCCAAGCTACATTTATCAATAATTTGTTGATAACTCAGCACGGAAGCCGGGCTTAGCCCGGCTTTTTTATGTATGACCGAAAATCGTGACATCTTTAGCATCAGCCGACTCAACAGCGAGCTGCGTCATGTTTTGGAAGGCAGCTTTCCCCTGCTTTGGGTGCAGGGCGAGATCTCGAATCTCAGCATTCCCCGTTCCGGTCATCTTTACTTCAGCCTAAAAGATTCCCACGCCCAAATTCGCTGCGCCCTCTTTAAAGGCAAAGCCAACCTGCTGCGTTTTAAGCCCAAAGATGGTGACTCAGTGATTGCGCGGGCCAAAGTGGCGCTTTATGAGCCGCGCGGTGATTGCCAACTCATCATTGAGTCCATGGAACCCGCTGGCGAAGGCGCTCTGCAACAAGCCTTTGAAGCACTCAAGCTCAAACTTCAGAAAGAAGGCCTTTTTGAGACCTCACTGAAAAAAGAGCTGCCAGCTCATCCGATGAATATCGGCATCGTCACCTCATCGAGTGGCGCTGCGATTCGAGACATGTTGAACATCCTGTCACGCCGACACCCAACCGCGACAGTCACTATCTATCCATGTTTGGTACAAGGCGCTGAGGCACCTGCCGATATCCGCCAAGCCTTGAGCAATGCGCTTAAGCGTCAACAAGATGACGTGATTGTCTTAACCCGTGGCGGCGGTAGCATCGAAGATCTCTGGGCATTTAACGATGAGCAATTAGCACGCGATATCGCCGCTGCTAGCATTCCTATCGTCTCCGCAGTAGGACATGAAATCGACTTCACCATTGCCGATTTTGTCGCTGATCGTCGAGCACCGACACCATCTGCTGCGGCTGAACTGATCTCACCTGATCAGACCCAAGTCAGCCAGCGCTTAAATCAATTGAATGCGCAATTAACCCTTCGCACGCAACAAAGCTTAGCGGCTAAACAAAAACAGCTACAACAACTAGAGCAACGCTTAGAGCGCCAACACCCACGTACGCGCACTCAACAACAGCAACAACGTCTGGATGAAATCCAAGTGCGACTTCAACGCTCAGTCTCTAGGGCTTTATTGAAGCAACAAACAGCAGCGGCCAACTTAACTATACGACTGCAACAGCAGCGACCTTCTGCGATTATCGAGCGATTCAAAGAACGACTTTCATCTATGCAAAGTCGCCTAACGCGATCTACCGAATCAGCACTCAAGGCACGTCGTGAGAAATTAAGCGCTCATTCCCGTGAGCTGCATGCGATTAGCCCATTAGCCACACTTGAGCGTGGTTACAGCATCGTTAGTACGGCCAAAAACAAAGTGATCACTAAAAGCAGTGATGTCGTATCGGGTGATTCGATTGATGTTCGCTTATCAGAAGGCACGCTAAGCGCGACAGTCACCAAGACAAGCAAGAAGACTGATTAACGCTTCTTGACGTGCTTCATCATGCGGCGACGCTTATCCACCTGACGTTTTGTCAGTGTGTTTTTTCTGCCTTCAAAAGGATTCTCGCCACCTTTAAATTCGATACGTAATGGTGTGCCGTGTAAATCAAAACATTCACGGAAACGATTCATTAAGTAACGTTGATATGTTGGTGGCACAGCATCAGTTAGATTGCCGTGAATCACAATGATTGGCGGATTCTTACCGCCTTGGTGAGCATAACGCAGCTTGATACGACGACCGCGTGCCATTGGCGGTTGATGCTCTTGAACAGCCTCTTCAAGAATACGAGTGAGCTCTGGAGTTTTCATGTCAATCATCGCAGCGTTATAGGCCTGATCAACCGCTTCCATCAAATGCCCTACACCACTGCCATGCAAAGCAGATATAAAACGCCATTCCGCAAAAGCTAAGAAAGGCAAACGACGCAGCATCTCGCTTTTAATCTGCTCACGCTCGTGACTATCTAGGCCGTCCCATTTATTGATACACACCACGAGCGCGCGACCACTATCGAGCACGTGGCCAGCCAATGTCGCGTCTTGCTCACTGATACCCTGATGCGCATCAAGGATCAGCATAACAACGTTAGCCTGCTCCATCGCTTGTAGCGTTTTAATCACACTGAACTTTTCAATTGCTTCAGCGATACGCGCGCGACGGCGAACACCCGCTGTATCAATCAAGGTGTATTGCTTACCGTTTTGCTCAAAAGGAATTGCAATCGAATCGCGCGTTGTACCCGGGCGGTCAAACGCGACCACACGGTCTTCGCCAAGTAAGCGATTCACCAAGGTCGACTTACCCACGTTCGGGCGGCCAACAAGTGCAATTTGAATACCCTTATCTTCTTCCTCGACTTCCTCTTCTTCATCCTTTTTATCTGGCCAGATAAAGGTATCGAGAACGGTATTAATCAAATGTTTTACGCCGCCGCCATGCGCTGCAGCAATCAGATGCGGATCACCTAAACCTAAGGCATAAAAATCAGCGCCAGCGACCGCTTTATCCAAGCCTTCACTTTTATTCACTGCAACGGTGATCGGTTTACCGGTTTTACGTAGCTCTTCTGCGATCGCTTCATCAGCACCGGTCATACCATCGCGACCATCTAGCAAGAAGATCAAATGATCCGCCTCACCAATCGCGTGTTTCACCTGCTTTTCCATCAGCACATCAATGCCGTCGGTTTGACCACTAATACCACCGGTATCCACGATGACATACGGATGCGCGCCAATCTTGCCCACGCCATGCTTACGGTCACGGGTAATACCCGGCTGGTCAGCAACCAAGGCATCTCGTGAGCGTGTTAAACGATTAAACAGGGTCGACTTACCCACATTCGGGCGGCCGACCAATGCAATAACAGGAAGCATCAAGGCCGTGCACTCACCTTAAGAAGCGTTAAACGACCACCGCGATCTTGCACTAAGACATGACCATTGATGGCAACAAGACCTGATTCGATCGGATCACTCAATTCAATACGCCCAAGGAAGGCGCCATCAGCAGCTGACATCACATGGAGATAACCTTCGATATCACCCGCAATAACCACACCACCTAAAGACACCACATCGGATGTCTGACGATTCTTTAGACCTTCTTGGCGCCAACGTGCAGCACCTGTATCAAGGTCAAATGCCCATACCAAGCCTTTATCATCAGCGGCATATAAGCTTTTGCGATCGGTATCCATTGAGCGGTATGACGAGAAATTACGACGCCATATAGCTTGGCCATTACGTGCATTGATTGCCGCAACCTGCCCTTGGAAGGTTGAAACATAGGCAACACCATCGAGTAACACGGGTGGTGCATCAATATCCGCTAAACGCTCAAGCTCGGAACGACCACGAGGAACCGATACCGTGGTATCCCAAACAACAGCACCTGTCTCAGCATTCAAGGCAATCAAACGACCACCTGCCAAACCAAAATAGACAACGCCGTCTTGCAGCACGGGTGAACTACTACCACGCAAGGTTAATGCCGGTATCTCACGCTCAAATTGCCACAGTTGCGCACCATCAGTAAGAGATAGAGCAGTCACCTTGCCATCAATGGTGCGAACAATAACGCGCTGATCATCCATCACCGGCGTTGAAAGCACTTCACTACTCACGCGCTTACGCCAAACAAGCTGCCCATCAATCGCAGCAAACATCAGTAACTCAGCGTCACGCGTTCCGACAGCCACATAGCGCTGATTAACACCGGGACCACCAGACAAGGTCGCCTCGGTTTCATTTGCCCAAATGACTTTGCCTGATGCGAGATCGAGTGATTGGAGCTGACCTTCACCATCAGCCACATACACACGATCATTAGAAATCGCTGGATACAAATGCAGACGATGATCATTTTCAGCTAGGCTGATTTGCCACACTTCAGTGAGTGCGACTTTTTCATCAAAGTCAGTGAGTTCAGCGAGCGGATTTTTTTCAGCTGGCTGAATGTATTCAACAACGCTTGAGCAAGCGCTTAAAGCAATCGCTAACGATGCTGTCGCCAGTAAACGAATCATTGAGTGCAACTTATTTACCCTCAACTGGCGTGACATCAACAATCTTCATGCTGAGCAAACGCATATCGGTCACACCACTGGATGCCGCGGCTTGATAAGCAGCGAGTGCTGCAACCTTGTCACCTTGCGCACGCGCAATGTCACCTTGGAGCTGTTCGAAGTCACCCTTCATGAAGGTGCCTGCCGCTGCGATAACCTCTTTAGCCGCATCGTATTGCTGTTGATCGACAAGCAATGCTGCCAAACGTAAACGCGCCAAATCCACTAAAACGGGATCAGGTGCATTCGCCATAACCCACTCTAGTTCAGAACGTGCGCGATCTGGATTGCCAGCTTTGTAAGCTGCTTTAGCTTGTTGCATCGCTGCATAGCTCGCATAAGCGGTACCGGCATAGTCAGCTTTTAACTGTGTTGCTGTGTTATCAAAATCAGCGCCCGATTTAGTCGCCTGCTCGACCTGTGCATACAACTGTGATGCTGCCTCACCTTGCGAGGTTTGAAACATTTGCCAGCCCTGCCAGCCAAAGATGATGCCGAAACCAAGACCTGCACCCACGATGATTGAAACGGCGTTTTCTTTCCACCATTTCTTCAGCGCTTCTGCTTGTTCGTCATCAGATAAATACGTACTCATTGTTATGCCTCAAACTGCAAAGAGGTTAAAAACTCATTGAGATCATCCCATGCCACCATCTCTTGGTCGCGTTGATCTCGTAAAAACTTAACGGCGATCTGTTCACTCTCGACTTCTTGATCACCCAAGACCAAAGCAATCGGCGCACCAGACTTATCCGCCTTTTTAAATTGCGACTTCATGCTGCCGCCGCCGCAATGCGTCATCAAACGCAAGGATGGAATACCATCACGCAACTGCTCAGCTAGACCTAAGCCAATCTCTTGCGCTTTATCGCCCGCAAGTACCAAATAGGCATCAACCGGTGGCGAAAGTTCATCGAAACGACCTAACTCTTCCATCACAGCAATCAATCGCTCAACACCCATCGCAAAACCAATCGCTGGTGTTTCACGACCACCTAACTGAGTGACCAGACCATCGTATCGACCGCCGGCACATACAGTACCTTGCGCACCCAACAGGTTAGTTACCCATTCAAAAACCGTGCGCGAGTAATAATCCAAGCCACGCACCAAACGTGGGTTGATTACATACTTAACGCCCGCACGATCTAACTGCGCACAGATGGCATCAAAGTGCTGCTTAGATTCATCGCCAAGGTATGCATCTAGCGTTGGCGCACCTGCCACAATCTCCGCCATATCTGGGTTCTTTGTATCTAAGATACGCAACGGATTAGTGTGTAAGCGACGCTGTGCATCTTCATCCAAACGATCAGTAAATTGCTCAAAGTACGCAATCAAGGCATCGCGATAAATCACGCGCTCTTCTGGCGTACCCAGGGTATTGAGTTGAAGCTCAAGGCCATCAATACCTAACTCTTTCCACAGACGCGCGGTCATCAGAATCAATTCAGCATCGATATCTGGACCAGACATGCCATAAGTCTCAACACCGATTTGGTGGAACTGGCGATAACGCCCTTTCTGCGGACGCTCATGTCGGAACATCTGACCGAAGTACCAAAGGCGTTGTGTTTGGTTATGTAGCAAACCATGCTCAAGTGCCGCACGCACACATCCAGCAGTGCCTTCAGGACGCAGGGTTAAGCTGTCGCCGTTACGATCATCGAAGGTATACATCTCCTTCTCGACAATATCGGTAACCTCACCGATAGAACGCTTAAACAAATCCGTCGATTCAACAATGGGCATACGGATCTCTGCATAGCCATATGACTTAAGCACTTGCGCAACAGTGCGCTCAAGAAACTGCCAACGTGGCGATTGATCTGGCAACAGATCATGCATTCCACGGATTGCTTGAATATTTTTCGACATACCTTCTTACTATATTTGTCTAGGTTAGGTTGTGAATCACAACGTCAGGGTAAAACGGGCCACATTGCCACGCGCATGAGGCGTTAAGTCATATAACTCACCTCTCACCCAAAGCTCGGCTGACTCATAGTTACCCAACACGATGGTGTAAGGCGCATTACCCTCAAAGATCTTTTCGTAACCGGTGTTATACAAACCCACCAGCTTAAAGCTGTCATCATCGGATTTAACGATGACCCAACAATCACCATTCAGCTTAAGGCGCACATCTGGAATTACCGGCGCTTGCGGTTGCGCTTCCACAACTTCAATTGGCTTTTCTTCAATCACTGGCGTTTGAACTGGCTCGATGAACATCGGCTCAGCAACAACAGGCTGTGGCTCGACCACCGGCTCAACGGGTGCCACTTCAACAGGCACTGCAACCTTTGGCTCAATTTCATCTTGCTTAAGCTCGACCGCCTGAACTTCTTCGATGGGTTCGGCCACTACAGCAGGCGGAGTAACACTCTCTACCTGAGGCGCTAACTCAACAGGCGACTGAGCAATGACCTCTTCGGTCACAACAGCCTGCTCCGCAGTGATCTCTTGCGCTTCTTCACGCGTAAGGTAGTCGTACCACCAAACTACAAACAAGATCACAATCGCTAAAACAGTTACCCAAGTCACAACACCGGCAAAACGACTTGCCACCGGCGAGTCAGTTGGTAGGTGTGGGGTTTTATCTATCTGAAGATGTGAGAGATCCTCTGGATGCGCTTGATCAAACTTGTCGAGCATCTCCTGTGCATTCAAACCCACCAAGCGGGCATAGTTACGCACATAGCCACGGACAAAAACGCGCGATGGCATTTCTTCGAAGTCGCACTGTTCAATACCACGAACCACATCAGTGAGCAGATGGAGCTTTTCCGCCAAATCTTCAATCGCGATGCCTTTGGCCTCACGCGCATCACGCAACAACTTACCAATCAAGATTTGTTGGTCAGTAGGCTGACTTATTGTTTCTTCAACCATCGCTTATCAAGAGCCTAAAGCGACTCAATCTCCTTTGCTGTTGGATAACGCTTGCGTAACTCCGCCGCATATAAAGCAGCTTGTTTCGCATCCCCCAATGCGTTCTCAGCGCGAACACCGAGTAACAATAAATCAGCGGTTAGCGGGCTAATGCCTGCATACCGTTGCAAATAAGCGCGCACACTCAGCGACTGACCCTTGCCGGCACTGATATGCGCCATACGCGCCAAACTTTGCGCGAAACCAGGATTACGCTTTAGCGCAGCACGGTAATAATCTTCAGCCTTTGCGGCATTACCTTGACGCTCAGAACACTGACCGGCGTTATGCGATGCCACCCAAGGCGTTGGATAAAGCGGGTTTTCCAGCGCAGCCTTAAAACGCGAGATCGCAGAATCATATTGCGCTTGATCACACTCAAACGAACCCAAGGCATTCAGCGCATAAGGATCATATGGATCAATCTTGACCGCTTTAGCAAGATGCTCACCCGCCAACACGGTTTTACCTAAGCGTTGATAGATAATGCCAAGCAGATTATGTGCAGGTGCTAACTCAGGATCGACAATGATGGCTTTACGCGCATTCTTTAACGCTTCACCTAGCACACCCTCTTGCAGATAAGCCGTACCCAACTCCACGTAAACATTCGCAGCGCTACGGCGTTCAACAGGTGAACCTAATGCACCTGTCGTATCAACACCCGCTTTACTGTCCGTCGATGACGTTTCAGCAGTGCGTTGTGGATTCGACTGACATCCCGCCAACAGCATCACAGCTAAAAGTGTAAGAACGTATTTCATTGAGCATTGCCTCCTTGCGCTGCAACGGATTGATCGCGTCGTAATTGACGACGACTTTTATCTCTTACCTTACCCACCAACTGACCACAGGCCGCATCGATATCATCACCGCGTGTTTTGCGCGTAATCGTCACGATACC
This sequence comes from Gammaproteobacteria bacterium, assembly GCA_038146785.1. Taxonomy (GTDB): domain Bacteria; phylum Pseudomonadota; class Gammaproteobacteria; order Chromatiales; family Chromatiaceae; genus VMDJ01. The sequence continues at coordinate 199,037 of JAYQSI010000019.1, read as the reverse complement.
GGCTCGCACTAAACGATCACGGAAGGCATCCACCTTATCTCGTGGCGAAGTGGTATAGCGTGTTCCCGGGAAAGGGTTAAACGGAATCAAATTAATTTTAGAAGGCACGCCTTCTAACAAACGAATCAGCGCTTTAGCATGTGCGATCGAATCGTTAACGCCATCAAGCATCACGTATTCCCACGTCACCTTACGCTTACGCTCACCACTAACGAATTCTTTACACGCAGGAATTAATTCTTCGAGTGGGTATTTTTGATTGATAGGCACCAACTCATCACGCAGCTCATTGGTAGGCGCGTGTAATGACACAGCTAAACTCACATCACATTCACCTTTAAGGCGACGCAAAGCAGGCACAATGCCCGAGGTGCTGATAGTGACGCGCGCTTTGGCGATCATATAAGCCAAGTCATCAGTCATCAGCTTCATTGCCGCGGTGACAGGTCCAAAGTTTGCCAATGGCTCACCCATACCCATCATCACCACATTAGTCGGTGAACGACCTAACTCACGGGTTGCTTGCCAAATTTGACCAATGATCTCACCGGTTGTGAGGTTACGGTTAAAACCCTGCTGTGCGGTTGAGCAAAACGAACAATCCAAGGCACAACCCACTTGCGATGACACGCAAATGGTACTGCGATCACCTTCAGGAATATGCACGGTCTCGATACGCTGACCATCTTCTAGCTCAAGCACCCACTTGGTTGTGCCATCGAGCGAAGGCTGTTCAAAAACAATCTCGGGAACAGCGATATAGGTTTTCTCAGCTAAGGCTTCACGAAAACTTTTTGGTAAATCGGTCATCTGCTCAAGATCAATCACGCCGTGCTTGTGAATCCACTTCAGCAAGTTACGGCCATGAAACGGCTTGGCGCCGAACTCGACAGCCAGGTTTTCAAAACCTGACTTATCGAGGTCGAGCAGATTCATTTTGTCTGACGCCAAGCTCATAAAGGATGATTAGCGAGTACGCTCGCAAACACCTTCTGGGAAGAAATACGCAATCTCGGTTGCCGCGGTATCTTCACCGTCTGAACCGTGTACTGCATTTTCATCGATAGTTGATGCGTGATCAGCGCGAATGGTGCCGGCTGCCGCTTCTGCTGGGTTAGTTGCACCCATCAGCTCACGGTTTTTCTCGATCGCATTCTCACCTTCCAAAACCTGAACCATCACTGGACCAGAGGTCATGAAAGCAACCAACTCACCGAAGAAAGGACGCTCTTTGTGAACCGCGTAGAAACCACCGGCTTCTTCTTCACTCAAGTGAACCATTTTTGCTGCCACAACACGCAAACCGGCTTTTTCGAAACGATTGTAGATGTCACCAATGACGTTTTTAGCAACTGCGTCTGGCTTGATAATAGAGATAGTGCGCTGGACTGCCATCTTTAATTTCCTTAAAAAACAATTAGATAAGTAAAAATTTGAACCAATCTTCAGCACAAATGAGGGGCTGCTAAAGATTCAAAACTGGGCGCTTTTTCACCTGCTCGAACACCGCTAAAAAGTCTAGGCGATGGGCGGCAATTTTTCCTGAAAAAACCGGCGCTTAGTTTAACTGTCTGAAGGGTTTTCTGCTACACCTGACGGCCAACGCTTTGCACGTCTGGCACCTGCGCCAATTGGCTCATTACCCGCTCTAATTCTGCCAATTCGGCTATCTCGACACTGAATCGCATCTTTGCCCGCTCATGACGCTTATCTGAGCGTGTTTTCACCGCCAAAACATCCACATCGGCATGCGTAAACACTGAGGTGATATCCCGTAGGAGCCCTTTTCGATCATAGGCCTCAACCAAGATATCCACGACATACCGACGCTGCTTTGAATGTGCATTCCAGGCCACATCAATCAAACGATCACGATTCGCCTCATCAATTCGATCGATTACTCGGCAATTCTGATGGTGCACTGTAATGCCACGACCACGGGTAATAAAACCGATTACCGGATCTGGCGGGACTGGCTTACAACAACGCGCCACATGAGTCAGTAGATCATTCACGCCACCAACAATGACAGGGCCCGAGCTACTGTCCGGCTTAGCCGGCTTCTTGGTGCGCTTGCGGATCTTTTCATCCACTTCTTCGTCAGTCTCATGCGTCTTAGGCTGCAGAGTGTTTGCCACCTGTATTGCAGAGACATCACCACGACCAATCGCCGCGTAAAGATCGTCAACGTTTTTAAAATTAAAGCGCTTGGCTAACTGATCTAACTCAGCTTTAGGTATTTGCGTGCGGTGACACTCACGATCTAAGGCCGCACGCCCTTCATGCAGATCTTCTTCATAGTCCTGCTGCTTGAACCAATGCTTTATGCGATTTCGTGCTTTCGATGTCGTGACATACCCTGAAGAGACATTCAGCCAATCACGACTTGGCCCACCCTGCTTTGCCGTGATGATCTCAACGACATCACCACTTTGTAGCTTGCGCGTTAGCGTTGCCATCTGGCCATTGATCTTGGCACCACGACAACGATCACCTACCGAACTATGCACTGCATACGCAAAGTCCACAGGTGTTGCACCAGCTGATAGCTCAATCACTTTATTTTGCGGCGTCAGCACATAAATACGCTGCGCTTCGTATTCAGCCTCATCCGCATCAGCCTCATGCGTTGTCACCTCTTGCGAGAGCCAATTACGCATCATCGAAACACGCGACTCTAGTGCCGCATCACTTGCTTTGGCCTCTTTATACATCCAGTGTGCGGCAACACCGCGCTCTGCATGATCATGCATTTGATGTGTGCGAATCTGAATCTCTACTGGCTTACCGTCACTAGCAATCACTGCGGTATGGAGTGAGGCATAACCATTGGGCTTTGGATTGGCAATGTAATCATCGAACTCTTTGGCAATAGGCTTCCACTGGCTGTGCACCAAACCTAGCACTTCATAACACTGCGCTACGGTTTCAACTAACACCCGTACAGCGCGGACATCGAATAACTGCTCAAAGGTGAGCTGCTTTTGACGCATCTTGTTCCAGATGCTGAAAATATGTTTTGGCCGACCCATCACATCCGCATGAATATCCGCTGCTTCACAGATCTCACTTAACTCACACAGAAAATTCTCAACGAAACTTTCGCGCTCTAAACGTTTACCATCGAGCTGCTTAGCAAGATTTTTGTACTGATCAGGCTCGAGGAAACGCAGACATAGATCTTCTAGCTCCCACTTAACCGTCCAGATACCTAAACGATTCGCTAAGGGCGCATGAACCTGTCGCGTTTCGTGAGCAATGACGCGCTGCAACTCAGCATCGGTATTTTTTAGGTAGCGCATCAAACGTAATCGTTTAACTAAGACGATTAAGATCACGCGCACATCGCCAGCCAACTCAAGCAATAAGCGACGTAGGCTTTCGATGTTTTGTGCTTCGGTTTTGGCACCACGATGAGAAATTTCGCGCAGTCGTGCGACTTGCTGAATCAGCGTGACGACATCAGAACCAAACTGCTCAGCAATTTGATCAGCTGCAAAATCATCTCGTGTGGGCAGCTCAGAGAGAAAGATACTCAGCAAGGTATCGGTATCGAGCTTCAGTGAGTCGGCGATATGTGCCGTATGCAGTAACGCCAAAGAACGAGACATGCCATCGGTATTGGTCTCGCCTGCATGTATTTTTTGCATCAGAGCGATCGCATGCGTTAAACGATCGATATCTTTAGCAGAGCGTTGCTGCGACTGCCCCGCTAACCATTGCGCAACAATTTCAGCGGTCAGCTCACCGCTATCGGGGAGTGATTGCGCAACAGAAACCACTGACGGCCTCGTTATTCTCGCTCTTCAATCCACGCCATCTGGATGGCTTCAAGGATCTTTTCGCCACAACGATCTTTGTTGTCATCAAACTCAGGCAACGCCATGGTCCAATTCATCAAATCAACAAAATTAACGTGCGTTGGATCCACATCAGGATGCGCCTCATCCAATTCGATCGCGATATCCAAGGTATCAGTCCACTTTAAGCTCATGATGTCTCCTTAGTGATTTTCTTTTGCATGGTTGATGGTGTACTTGGGTAGTTCTACAACCAAGTCTTCATCACCCACCACAGCCTGACAAGCCAAACGCGAATCCGGCTCTAGACCCCATGCTTTATCCAGCATGTCATCTTCGTCTTCGGTTGCATCGTTAAGCGAGTTAAAACCTTCACGCACAATAATGTGACAGGTTGTACAGGCACATGATTTTTCACAGGCGTGCTCAATCTCAATGTCATTCGCCAAGGCTGCATCACAAATGGTGACACCTGGCTCACACTGAATTACTGCACCTTCTGGGCACAAATCGTCATTTGGCAAAAAGATAATTTGAGGCATGCTTTACCCTATTCCTTATTCAAACTCATCGACCTTATGGCCCGCCATCGCTTTGCGGATACCACTATTCATTCGACGCTCTACATAAAATTCACAATGCGACTCTAACGCTTTAATCGCATCTTTAACCGCTTCAGCATCAGTGCTGTTTTCAGCTGCTTGTTTCAACGCATCAAGCTGTTGATCTACACCAGCGCGCTCTTCGGTATTCAATAGCTCATCAGCGTCACTCGCCAATGCTGCTGTTAGCGCTTCAATTACACGTGCCGCTTCAACCTTTTGCTCAGCTAATCGACGTGCCTGCATATCATCGCCTGCATGATCAATCGACGCTTTCAGCATAGTCATGATCTCATCATCACTCAGACCATACGATGGTTTAACTTCAACGCTCGCTTTCACGCCTTGGCTTTGCTCTTCTGCTTCTACATGCAATAAACCGTCTGCATCAACCGAGAATGTCACGCGAATACGCGCAGCCCCTGCCACCATTGGCGGGATATCGGTCAAGGTAAAACGCGCCAATGAACGGCAATCTGAGACTAGCTCGCGCTCACCCTGCAACACATGAATCGACATTGCAGTTTGGCCATCTTTAAAGGTCGTAAACTCTTGTGCACGCGCCACCGGAATGGTGGTGTTGCGTGGAATGACTTTCTCAACCAAGCCACCCATAGTCTCAAGACCTAGCGAGAGTGGATTCACATCCAACAACAACATCTCGCCATCTGGCTTATTGCCTGCCAAGACATCCGCTTGAATAGCCGCACCAATCGCCACGACACGATCAGGATCAATACTGACAAGTGGCTCAGTACCGAAATACTCGCCGACACGCTCACGCACATACAGCGTACGGGTCGAACCACCGACCATCACAACATCTTTGATCTCATCCAACTCAACGCCAGCATCTCGAACTGCACGGCGGCAAGCCATCAAACTTTTCTTAACCAGCGGCTCAATCAAGGCATTGAATTGATCACGCGATAATTGACCCTGCCATTGCGAACCGTCTGGCAAATCAACCTGAATATCAGCTGACGATTGCTCACTTAAACTTTCTTTGGCCGCACGTGCTGCAACACTGATCTGACGCAACAATGAAGCATCAGCATTCGTGACACCCGCCTGCTGCAAAATCCATTCAGCCACCACGTGGTCAAAATCATCGCCCCCAAGCGCTGAATCACCACCGGTCGCGAGAACCTCGAAAACACCTTTCTGCAAACGCAAGATTGAGATATCAAAGGTGCCACCACCCAAGTCATAGATCGCATGCACACCTTCTGCTTGATGATCTAGACCATACGCAACTGCCGCTGCCGTTGGCTCATTTAACAAACGGAATACATTTAAACCCGCGAGCTTCGCCGCATCTTTGGTTGCTTGACGTTGTGCGTCATCAAAGTAAGCCGGCACAGTAATCACCACGCCGGTCAAGGCATCACCCAATGATGCTTCTGCACGCGCTGCCAGCACCTTTAAGATTTCCGCAGACACCTCAATCGGACTGACATCACCTTGTGCGGTTTGAATACGAGGGACCGCTTGATCCGTTTGCGTAAATTGATAAGGCAAGTGATCACCAAGTGCTTTCACTTCACTGATTGCACGGCCAATCAAACGCTTTGCTGAGGCAATGGTATTGAGTGGATCTGATACCGCCGCTTGGCGTGCCGCTTCACCAACAATGATCTCTTCAGTGGTATAGCGCACAACCGAAGGAAGGATCGCATGTCCAGACTCGTCATCTAAAGTGACTGGCTCACCACTGCGCACAGTCGCCACTAAGGAATTGGTCGTACCTAAATCGATGCCCGCCGCAAAGCGATGCTGATGCGGTGCCGTTGATTGGCCAGGTTCTGCAATTTGAAGTAATGCCATTACATCGCCTCTTCGAGTTTCGCTTCGACCGCTTCTGCTTCACGCTGCAGCTTGGTTAAAAATTGCAATTTACTCACACCTTCTTGTGCATCTTTTAACGCTTCATCAGAACCGTCATTCAATTGTGCTGCTAATGACTCAAGCTGCTGCTTAAGTAACTGACGAATATCTCGCATCAAGCTATCAAGTGATGCAAAGGGGTCCGAGGTTTGCTCAACTTCACTGAGTGCTTCGCGCAGCTCCATTTGCGCCATCAAAAAAGCACCATCACGCGTGGTTGCGGTTTCTTGATTGAGATCCACGCCCGCCAACTTGAGCTGATACATCGCACGACGCAATGGATCTTTCAACGTATCGAATGCTTCATTAACCCATGTCGCATGCTGTAGCGCGATACGCTGCTCGCTTTCACTTGCACTGGCATAACGGTCAGGATGGACAACCTGTTGCAGCTGGCGATAGCGCTGCGCTAACGCATCACGATCTACGTCGAATGCCACGGGCAGCTCAAACAGCTCAAAATAATTCTGCGACATGTCCATACGCAAATCCTTCAAGCAACAACGCCCGCTTTCGCGGGCGCCGTCGTGAGAACCGATCAACTCACGTTAAACGGTAAAACTTTCTCCACAACCACATTCGTCTTTGACGTTAGGGTTATTAAATTTAAAACCTTCGTTAAGACCTTCTTTGCCGTAGTCCAACTCAGTACCGTCGAGATAAACCATGCTCTTCTGATCAATGATGACTTTCACACCACGATCTTCAAAAACGACATCGTCATCATTGACGTCATCAACAAACTCCAGCACATAAGCCATGCCAGAACAGCCCGAGGTTTTTACGCCAAGACGAACACCAACGCCGGAACCACGACTCTCGAGGAATCGAGAAACACGCTCAGCTGCTGATTCGCTTAAAGAAATCGCCACATCAAGCTCCGTTGATTAAGCCTTTGACTTAAGGTCTTCGATCGCTGCCTTGATGGCATCTTCAGCAAGCACTGAACAGTGAACTTTCACTGGTGGCAATGCCAACTCTTCTGCAATCTCAGTGTTTTTGATTTGGCTCGCCTCTTCCAAGGTCTTGCCTTTAACCCACTCAGTGAGCAACGAGCTTGATGCAATCGCTGAACCACAACCGTAGGTTTTGAACTTTGCATCTTCAATCACGCCATTGTCGTTGACTTGAATCTGCAGACGCATCACGTCACCACATGCAGGTGCACCCACCATGCCAGTACCAACGTTCTTAGCATCTTTATCCAAGTTGCCCACGTTGCGTGGATTTTCGTAATGATCGATAACTTTTTCGCTGTAAGCCATGTCAGTTTCCTCTTCCGAACGTGCGCGGTGCGCACTTTGCCGAATTATTCAGACTGCCCAATTAGGCGCGCGATTTTAACGCAAGCGCACCCAAATTGCCGTCTTTAAAGGTAATTTCTTAGTGAGCCGCCCATTGCACCGACTTTAGGTCGATACCGTCTTTGAACATATCCCAAAGTGGGCTCAAATCACGTAGTCGCTCTACCTGGTCACGCACCTGAGACAGCACGTAATCGACCTCTTCTTCTGTTGAGAATCGACCGATAGTGAAGCGAATCGAGCTATGCGCCAATTCGTCCTCACGACCCAAAGCACGCAATACGTAGCTAGGCTCCAAACTTGCCGAAGTACAAGCACTACCCGATGAAACCGCCATATCTTTCAGCGCCATCATCAAGCTCTCGCCTTCAACAAAGTTGAAACTAATGTTCAGGTTGCCCGCGATACGCTGATCCATATCACCGTTGACGTAAACCTCTTCCATGTCGCTAAGACCATCGAGCAGCTTGTTACGCAGCACCATCAGGCGCGCGTTTTCTTCAGCCATCTCTTCTTTTGCTAAACGGAAGGCTTCGCCCATACCCACGATTTGATGGGTCGCGAGGGTTCCTGAACGCATGCCACGCTCATGACCACCACCATGCATTTGTGCTTCTAAACGAATTCTTGGCTTACGACGCACATACAAAGCACCAATACCCTTAGGGCCATAGATTTTGTGTGCGCTGAAGCTCATCAGGTCAACCGGCATTGACTGCATGTCGATCTCAACCTTGCCAGCACTTTGTGCGCCGTCAACATGGAAGATCACACCGTGCTTACGGCAGATGGTGCCGATCGCATTCAAGTCCTGAATAACACCGATCTCGTTATTCACGTGCATCACTGATGCCAGAATGGTCTTGTCTGTGATTGCCGCTTCGAATGCTGCCAAATCAACTAAGCCATTCGGTTGAACATCCATATAGGTCACTTCAAAACCTTCGCGCTCCAACTGGCGGCACGTATCAAGAACGGCCTTGTGCTCAGTTTTCACAGTAATGATGTGATTACCTTTCTGTTTATAAAAATGCGCCGCACCTTTGATTGCCAAGTTATTTGACTCAGTTGCACCTGAAGTCCAAACAATCTCTTTAGCGTCTGCATTGATCAATGCCGCGACGTTATTACGCGCTTCATCAACTAGCTTCTCTGCTTCCCAACCAAAGTGGTGAGAACGAGATGCAGGGTTACCAAAAGCACCTGAAGGCGTTAAGCACGCGCACATCTTTTCTGCGACACGTGGATCAACCGGCGTAGTCGCCGAGTAATCTAAATAAATGGGAAGTTTCATACTGCTCGTTGACCCCAACTTAAGCTGCGTGACCGTTCAAACCCAAAGCATCTGCCAACTTGCCGCTGCGACGCGCCGCTTCACGAGAATGGCCGCGCTCAACTAAGTCAGCTAGGGTGATATCAGTCAGGAATACAAAAATTTGCTGGCTCAAATCATCCCATAAACTGTGCGTCATGCCACGCTGAATATCCGCTGAACTTGCAGGCGGATTACAACGCGTGAACTCAACCCACTCATCCACTGCGCAGATTACGTCAGCGATTGAAATCTCGTCCGATGCACGACCGAGGTAGTAACCACCACCTGGACCACGAACACCACGAACCAAGCCTTTGCTGCGCAACGCGGCAAACAACTGCTCTAAATAAGAAAGAGAAATACCCTGATTTTCAGAGATATCAGCCAATGTGACTGGGCCATCGGTGCCATTCAGCGCCAAATCCAACATTGCAGTCACCGCATAACGGCCTTTAGTAGAAAGTCTCATTTTAATGTCCTCGCTCTAAGATCGAAGAAGGTCGGGAGTACCCGAGTAAATTTGTCAGGTATCAATGTAGAGAAACCTACAAAAACAGTCAAGTTTTATCCCCCAAACTGACTAGGGCTGAATTTCAGGACATCGATAAAGATATTTAAAAGCAATAAGTTAGCTCGCTTTCATCAAGCAAAATAAACTTTAAACGTATTAGCTATTTCTTAAATAGTCGCCACTTCTGCGACTTTTTGGCTCTGACGAGAGGTGAAAAAATGCCCTTGATTGACACAAAAACGCAGCCATTTCCCGACGAAAATATTAGCCCGCCATTTATTCACAAGGCCTGGCGCCTCATACAGTGAAAGTTCGGGCAAATTGGATTGCCTCACCTGCTCTACCTCAACCTGTTCCGCATCGTGATAGACACGCAACACCGCATCGGGGTCAGACTCGCGACCATCATCAAATGCGTAGGTCAGATTGATCAAGCTGGTGTATTTCGATTGCTCTAATACCGTCAGCTTCAGATGCGCCTGACCGGGAAGATGCGATTCAAATTCGCCCTTGTGTTCAGGCAGCTCTGGGAAAAGGGTGAGTAAGGCTTGGTAGTTTTCTTCACACAAATCAAGCAAGCGCCCCATCGTCGGCTCTTGATCGAGCGAACGAAGCAATGCGCCAGTCCAAGGGTAAGGTGAAATAAACATACAAAAAGCATAAACGAAAAAACCGGCTTTCGCCGGTCTTCTCTGAATTGATGTTTAGTGTTTAAGCACCTTGCTGTTCAGCAATCTGCTTACGCACCTCATCCATATCCAACTCACCAGCTTTAGTCACAAGCTCACGGAATTGAGCTTCTGGCAACGCACCCGCTTCGCTGTAAATGATTACGTTGTCACGGAAGATCATTAAGGTTGGGATAGAACGAATCTGGAAATTCGCTGCGATGCCCTGCTCGTCTTCGGTATTTACCTTGGCGAACACAACATCTGGGAAATCTTCTGACACTTTGTCATAGGTTGGTGCGAATGATTTACAAGGACCACACCATGGCGCCCAGAAATCGACAATAACAAACGCGTTATCGGTAATAGTTGCTTCAAAATTCGCTTCGTTTAGTTCTACTACAGCCACAGAGGGCCTCCATACTTCGCATTAAAATAAAGGCATCATGATAGCAGGACGCCATGTGTTCATAAACAAAAAGCCCGGCTTTCGCCGGGCTTTTTCGGGTTTTTGTAAATTAAATACCCAATTCTTTTTTGATCACATCAACAACATTCGATGAATTGGTTGAATCTGCATCAAGCAAGTTACCTTCGTTGCGGTAGTACTCAACCAATGGAGCTGTTTGCTCATTGAATACATCCAAACGCTTTGAAATTGCTTCTTCAGTTTCGTCGTCACGCTGAACAACATCACCGCCACACTTGTCACATACGCCTTCTTGTTTTGGTGGGTTACTACGAACGTTGTAGATAGCGCCACAATCAACACAGGTACGACGCGTAGTAAGACGATTCAAAATCTCTTCACGTGGTACAACCAAGTTAACAACTGCGTCCAACTTGATGCCCATGTTCTCAAGCAAGCCTTTCAAAGCATCCGCTTGTGGAATGGTGCGAGGGAAACCGTCTAACAAGAAACCTGCTTTACAGTCGTCTTCTTTTAAACGCTCGCCCATGATGCCCATGATCAAATCATCAGAAACAAGCTCACCTGCTTTCATTGCCGCTTCAGCTTTTTTGCCAAGCTCGGTGCCTGCTTTAACAGCTGCACGCAAAATATCGCCAGTTGAGATCTGAACAGATCCATCCATTTCAGTTAATAGTTTTGCAACGGTGCCTTTACCTGCGCCAGGCGCACCTAACAGAATGAGTTTCATACTTCCTCTCTAATACTTCTTTAGTGCCGATCGTTATCTAAGGGTCGACGGCTGTATAAGATTATCTAGGAAAACTTATCGATCTGCGATAAGGATAAACGTCGAGAGACTTTCCGCGCGCCGCAATCTCTTGAAGATCACGCCAAGTTGATGCCTCAGCCAGGCCGCCATGTTCCTCACGGAACAATTTTCGCCACGCCGGATTGTTCATCAAAAACGTCATAAACTCTTCTGGGAACACGTCATTTTCGGCAATGCTGTACCACGGCTCAGATGCCATCTCTTGTTCTGGCGTCATCGCTTCAGGAATTTCACGGAAGCGACACTCATTAATTGGGACTATCTCGTCATAATCATAAAAAATAACGCGACCGTGTCTTGTGACCCCGAAATTCTTCAAAAGGAGGTCCCCAGGGAAGATTCCAGAGGCCGCAATCTCTCTTAATGCATTGCCATATTCGCGCATCGCGAGACGTTGTTTCTCTTCATCCACTTGCTCGAGATACAAGTTCAAAGGATTCAAACGACGTTCTATATATAAGTGCGAGATAACCACGCGATCGTTTTCAATCGTGACTTTATTCGCCGCTTCACTCTTGAGCTCTTCGAGTAACTCAGGATCAAAACGATCTAAAGGGAATGCCGCATGCGAGAACTCCCATGTATCTGCCATGCGACCTACACGATCACGTCGTTTGATAAAACGATTCTTCTCGATAACTTCTCGCTCGGTCACTTTTTTTGCACTACCGAAGTTATCTCGGATGACCTTAAACACATAAGGATAAGACGGCAGGTTGAACACCAACATCACCATGCCTTTAATACCGGGCGCTATCTGGAAGCGATCGCTTGAGTTACGCAAATGATCTAAGAAGTCACGATAGAACTCTGCCTTACCCTGCTTGTGAAAACCAATCGAGGTATATAAGTCTGCTGATGACTTGCCCGGCAAAATACTGCGCAAGAAACGCACCACCGATGAAGGCACTTCACAATCCGCCATGAAATAGGTTCGTGCAAACGAAAAGACATTCGTCACATCATTTTGCTCACTCACGACAGCATCAATAAAGATCTCGCCTTTACGATTACGCAATAACGGCAGGATAAACGGCTGAACTTCAACACCATTCAACGCACGACCAATGATGTAAGCCGCTTTGTTCCGATAAAAAACCGTATTGAGCACTTGGATCTGGAAGTGCTTTGCCACATACCCCGATGTGTTCTTAAAGTTTTTTGCAAATGAAATAAGGTGCTTCAAATCACGGCGCTTATCTTCAAAAGGTACGCCTAAATCAATACTGTCGAGCAAGCGACTAAAGCTTAATCGCCAACCATCTTGCGTTGGGTAAAAGCTTCTAAACGGCGGATGTTCACCTTCAATACGCTCTGTTGAAACTGAAGGACGCACGAATATATTGGCGTTGTGATAGAAGGCGCGCTCAAACAATCCCACAAAACACGAGTTATAGAACGTCTCTGCAAGCTCTGGCTGCAAATGATCGTAGAGCATACCGAGGTATTGAAACTTTACTTCTTGCAGCAACGCCTGATCAGGCGCTTCTAAATCAAACCGTTCACGCAGATCAGCAATCGCTTCTTTAACACGCATGTCATACAAGCTGATTCGATCACTGGTGTTTTGAGTTGCCGCACTCCAATCACCATCTATGTAGTGTTGCCGAGCCGCTTGGGTATGTTCGCGAAAGATGCGGAAGTGACGATTGAAAGCCATCAACACAGCATGCGCAATTTCACGCGCTGTTTGATAACGCTCTGGATCAAAAGATGAAGGTGCTCCGCTACTCACCCCATCATTATCCGATAAAAAAACCGGTCCGCCACCTAAGTGACGAACCGGTGCTAATTTCCAAGAGTTCAAACTCATCAAAAGAACACTTGGAGAGGAGGCTTAGAACTGCTCTTCTTCGGTAGAACCAGTCAGTGCAGTTACAGAAGAAGCGCCACCTTGGATAACGGTAGTTACGTCATCGAAGTAACCTGCGCCAACTTCCTGCTGGTGAGATACGAAGGTGTAACCTTGATCACGTGCAGCAAACTCAGGCTGTTGAACCATCTCAGTGTAGTGCTTCATGCCTTCGCCTTGAGCGTATGCATGTGCAAACTGGAAGGTGTTGTACCAGTTGACGTGGATACCCGCCAAAGTGATGAACTGGTACTTGTAGCCTAGTGCAGACAAGTCTTCCTGGAAGCTTGCGATTTGTGAATCTGACAAGTTCTTCTTCCAGTTGAACGAAGGTGAACAGTTGTATGACAACAACTGGCCTGGGTTCTCAGCCAATACTGCTTGTGCGAATTCGCGAGCGAAGCCGATATCTGGGGTACCAGTCTCACACCAAACCAAGTCAGCATACGGTGCATATGCAACACCACGGCTGATTGCTTGCTCAAGACCGTTCTTAACACGGTAGAAGCCTTCAGCAGTGCGCTCACCAGTACAGAATGGCTTGTCGTTCTCATCAACGTCAGAGGTCAACAAGTTCGCTGCTTCTGCGTCAGTACGTGCCAATACGATGGTTGGAACGCCCATGACGTCAGCTGCCAAACGAGCTGAGATCAATTTTTGAACCGCTTCAGAGGTAGGTACCAATACCTTACCGCCCATGTGACCACACTTCTTAACCGCTGCTAGCTGGTCTTCGAAGTGAACGCCTGCAGCACCTGCAGTGATCATGTTCTTCATCAGCTCGTATGCATTCAATACACCACCGAAGCCCGCTTCTGCGTCAGCAACGATTGGGAGGAAGTAATCAACGAACTCTTTGTCTTCTGGGTTAACGCCTTTAGACCACTGAATCTCGTCAGCGCGCTTGAAGGTGTTGTTGATACGGCGAACCATGGTTGGAACTGAATCGTATGCGTACAAAGACTGGTCTGGGTACATGGTTTCAGAGGTGTTACCGTCTGCAGCAACCTGCCAACCTGACAAGTAAACCGCTTCCAAGCCCGCTTTCGCTTGTTGCATCGCTTGACCAGCAGTAATCGCACCGAATGCGTTTACGTAGCCTTTCTTAGCGCCACCGTTGATCTTGTCCCACAGCTTCTCAGCGCCCATTTTTGCCAGAGTCAGCTCAGGCTGCACAGAGCCACGCAGACGCACAACGTCTTCTGCTGAATAACCGCGCTTAACATTTGCCCAACGAGGATTCTCAGCCCAGTCTTTTTTCAGCGCTGCAATTTGTTCTTCTCTAGTTGCCATGGTGACTCCTAACATGCGTAAAGTTTGTGCAGTGCACCCTACTTTGGTAATAGAATTGCACTACGGGTAAATTTTGGTGTGTGCACACTGCCAACAAGCGCTCGAAAATCCAAACCAATTGTTTTAATTTAGATTATTGGGTTGGTTAATAAATAGAAAAAAAACAATAAGTTACGACACCAAAGGACAACAATCAGCGATGACAACTAAGCTGAAAACACCCTATTACAAGCAAAATCGCTTGAAGCAGTTGCGCGCGTTTTGTCACGCAGCACAGAGCGGCAGCATCACTGAAGCGGCAGAAATGCTGTTTTTGAGCCAGCCTTCAGTCACCCTTCAAATCCAAGCGCTAGAGCGTGAAATGGAGATCACCGTTTTCGAACGTCGTGGCCCCAAAATCAGCCTAACGCCTGAAGGTGAGGTGCTTTATCAGCTTGCTAGCCCCTTGGTTGAAGGCATTGACCGCCTCGGTGAGTCTTTTGCAGCGCATATGGGCGATCTACAGCGTGGTGAGCTCAATATTGCGGCGGGTGAATCGACGATTCTGTATGTCCTTCCTGATGTCACCAAGGCATTCTCGGACGAATATCCCGGCATCAGCATGAAACTGCACAATGTGACTGGTCGTGACGGTCTCTCAATGATCCGCTCAGATCAGTGTGACTTTGCTGTGGGCTCGATGATCGATATTCCAGATGACATCCGCTATGAGCCGATTGTCACCTACTACCCTGCGCTGATCTGTTCTAAAGACCATCCGTTGGCTAAGAAACGTGAAATCACGCTTGAAGAGATCTCTCAACACGGTTTGATCTTGCCACCACGTCACCTATCGACTTGGCGCATTGTTGAAAACGTATTTGAACAAAACAGCCTGAAGCTGAATGTGTCTCTGGAAGCTGGCGGCTGGGAAGTCATTAAGAAGTACGTGAAGATGAACATGGGCATCTCCATCGTGACTGACATCTGTTTGATGGGTGATGACGATATCTGTGCGATCCCGCTGGGCAACCTATTCCCAACACGCAGCTATGGCATCGTTTCTCGTCGCGGTAAGTTCTTATCGCCAGCAGCGGTTCGCTACATCGATATGCTGCGTGAGTTCTACGAAGGTCGAGATCCGGCTGAAGTTAGCGTTTGTGCGGCCTGTAAAGACCGCCGCGTCGTTCGCTAAGCTTTACTGGCGCACCACAAGAATGCCGTCTTCGTCGGCATAGATCATGTCGCCTGGTGCAACCACAGCGCCACAACAGGCAATCGTTACCTCGGTATCACCCTGACCACCTTTCACGCTTTTCTGCGGATGGGTGCCGCGCGCTTTAACGCCTAAGGGTAATTTCAGTAAAGCGGCTGAATCACGTACACATCCGTGAACGATAATGCCCGCCCAACCGTTTTTCACCGCTAGATCACCCAGCATGTCGCCCAGTAATGCACACTGAGTAGAACCACCGCCATTCACAAAGAGCACCCGACCATTCCCCGGGGTTTCTAACATTTCACGCACCTTGCTGTTGTCATCGTGACAACGCACAGTGGCAGCAGGTCCAGAAAACGCGACATTGCCGCCGTAGTTATTCCAATGAGGCGCTAACACCTGCGCGTCTTTACCTAGCTCGTCAGATAGATCTGCGGTTGCAATTACCTTTTCAGTCATTGGTCTAAATCTCTCGATGATGGTGATGTGCTAAGCATAAAGCAGCGATCAAGACATACGCGCAACATTGAAAAATATAATGCGAAAACGCTTCTCAGACTCATTAGTCTGCAATGGTTAATTTCATTTGCAGAAAGGGTTTCGCATGAGCACCTCAACACACTACATCGACGTTGCTGGCATCAAAATCGAGAAAGGCTTGCATGACTTCCTCGTCAACGATGCGCTGCCTGGCACTGGCATTGACGCTTCAGCCTTCTTCGAATCGATGGCAAAACTTTTTGCTGAATGCGCGCCGAAGAATCGTGCTTTGCTGCAAAAGCGTGCTCAATTACAGCATCAAATCGATGAGTGGCATCAGTCAAATGACTACACCGTCGCAAGCTATAAGGCCTTCTTAAAAGAGATTGGTTACTTAGTTGATGAAGTGGCTGACTTCTCTATCAGCACTAAGAATGTTGATGCTGAAATCGCAACAACCGCTGCACCTCAACTTGTTGTACCGGTTAATAACGCTCGCTATGCATTGAATGCAGCTAACGCACGCTGGGGCTCTGTGTATGACGCTGTGTACGGTTCTGACATGCTGCCGGAAGCACCTGCAAGCGGTAAAGGCTTAGATGAAAAACGTGCTGCTGCTGTTGTGGCTTACACCAATGATCTTCTGAAAACCTTCTGCCCACTCGCTAACGGCGAAGACTATGCCAGCATCACTGGCTTTAGCATCAATAAAGGCACGTTAAACATTGCAACAAACGCTGGCGATACCACATTGGCTGATAACAATCAGTTCGCCGGTTATCAAGGCGATGAAAGCAATCCATCACTCGTACTGCTCGTACAAAACGGACGTTACATCGAGTTACATATCAATCGTGACCACCCTATCGGCAAGAACAGCTCATCTGGCGTTTGTGATGTCATCTTTGAATCTGCCGCGACTGTTATCCAAGACTGTGAAGACTCAGTAGCTGCAGTTGATGGTGAAGATAAAACCTTGGTGTACCGTAACTGGCTAGGCTTAATGAAAGGTGACTTGAGCACTCAAGTTAAGAAAGGCGATAAAAGCTTTACCCGCACCTTGAATGAAGATCGTGAGTACATCGGTACAGATGGCTCTTTATTAGTGTTACCTGGTCGCGCGCTTATCTTAGTGCGTAATGTCGGTCACTTGATGACAACCCCTGCGGTTCTCGATGCCAATGGCGATCAAGTTTTCGAAGGTCAACTCGACGCACTTATCACCAGCATGATCGCGATGCATGACCTTCAAGGTAATGGTCAGCATCAAAACAGCCGCGAAGGTTCGGTTTATATCGTTAAGCCAAAAATGCATGGCCCAGAAGAAGTCGCTTTTGCAGTTGAACTCTTCGGTAAGGTTGAAGATGCGCTCGGCCTTGATCGCAACACACTTAAGATTGGCTTGATGGACGAGGAGAAGCGCACCACGGTTAACCTCAAGGCATGTATTCATGCTGCGCGTGAGCGTCTGATCTTCATCAATACCGGCTTCCTCGATCGCACTGGCGATGAAATCCATACCGCCATGATGGCAGGCCCAGTGGTTCGTAAAGCTGAGATGAAAACCCAAGCCTGGATCAAAGCTTATGAAGACTGGAACGTAGATATCGGTCTAGCTTGCGGCCTAAGCGGCAAAGCGCAGATCGGTAAAGGCATGTGGGCAATGCCAGACGAAATGGCTGCTATGGTTGAGCAGAAAGTCGCGCACCCTAAAACCGGTGCTAACTGTGCTTGGGTGCCCTCTCCAACGGCTGCGACTTTACACGCCATTCATTACCACCAAGTTGATGTCTGGGCTGAGCAAGAGAAAGTAAAGCAACGCGGTCTTGCCTCACTGGATGATCTTCTCACTCTACCTTTGGCAACTGGCACCTACTCAGCTGAAGAGATTCAGCAAGAGCTCGACAACAACTGTCAGGGCATCTTGGGCTACGTTGTTCGTTGGATTGATCAAGGTGTGGGCTGCTCAAAAGTACCTGATATCTCAGACACCGGCTTGATGGAAGACCGTGCAACATTGCGCATTTCAAGCCAGCACATTGCTAACTGGCTGTATCACGGATGGGTAAACGAGAAGCAAATCATCGAGGCTATGCGCCGCATGGCCAAAGTTGTCGATGGTCAGAACGCGAATGACCCGACATACACCCCGATCGCACCGACTTATCAGGGCTACGCCTTCGAAAGCTCAAAGCAATTGGTTTTCCGTGGCCGTGAAGTACCAAGTGGTTACACCGAGCCTGTACTCCACGCCATGCGCCTGAGCTTAAAGAACATGGCATTCAATGACTTAGTTCAAGCGCCGGTGATGAGATTCTTCTAAAAATTTCATCAAAATCAGCTAAATAAAGGCTTTTTCTGCCGTTAAGGGGTTCTCAATAGTGGGAACCCCTTTTTTTCGCGAAAAATTATGGAATTAACTGCAGACAACATCGCTGCTGAAGTCAGTGGAATGACACCGTGCATCATGGTCGTAGAAGACGATGACAGCACCCGCGCCACCCTCAAAGAAGCCTTAAAACCGTTAGGTCGCGTTGTCGATTTTGGCAATCCCGCAAGATGCGCTGAGCTATCTTGATGGTCACGGTTGCGTAGATGCCATCATCACCGACATGATGATGAAAGAAATGCATGGCGTTGAATTCTGCACCCAAGTCCGTGAGCGTTTTAATCGTGACTTCCTACCCATCCTGATTTATTCGAGCTTCAATGATCCTCAACTGGAGAAGCTCGCCTTTGATGCAGGCGCTAACGACTTTATCGAAAAGCCAATTAGTTTCTTCCGCTTACAAATGCGCATTCAGGTTCACCTGCAAAACAAAAGCCTTTATGACCAATTGCAAGAAACTGCCCAACGCGATGGCTTAAGTCAGTTATTCAATCGTCATGCTTTTCTTGAGCATGCTGCAGCAGAATTTAAACGTGCCGCTCGTATGGGCTACTGCATGGGCTTGTACTTGTTTGATATCGACCACTTCAAACATTACAACGACACCTACGGACACCTCGCTGGTGACAAAGTTATTAAGTTGGTCGCAAAAACACTGAAAGCATCCTTCGCGCGTGAAGGTGAAGTCATTGGACGCTTTGCAGGGGATGAATTCATTGCCCTGAGCACCTCACCAACACCTGCATCTGTCGATGCTCACACCAGTAAGCTAGCGAAAGCTGTAGAAGACATTCATATCGAGCTTGATGGCGTAAAAACACGCATCACCCTATCAATTGGCGTAGCCATCTTGGATATGAGTACCGCTAAAAGCGCTAACAACGTTGAGCCACTTGAAACCATCAAGCAATTGATTGAGCAAGCAGATGAGCAAATGTATATCTCAAAGCGAAACGGCCGAGATCAGATTCACAGCCAGTTGATTGATCAACAGCTTGTACAACAAGGCGCAGGCGCAGCCTAGGAGCGAATAATGAGTACCTCGGTTGAAAGCATGTTGAGCAATAAACCATCGATAACAACGCCCCCGCCGCACATCACGATCGTTGAGGCCGACACCAAAGCGTTGAATTTCTTGTGTGAGCAACTCGGTGACCTCGGTGATCTATCGTGCTTAAAAAGCCTTCACAACCTTGAGGATGCTATCGACTCCGATCTGTTCATTATTTCTATCGGACTTGATAGACCTGAAAACCTAGCGCTTTGCCAACAACTGCGCGAAAGCGACGAGTTTCGAGACACCCCAATCATCTGCTATACAACCGCAGACAACCTTGCGCTTGAAGTACAAGCGATGGATAAAGGGGCTACCGATGTTGTTAAGAAAACGAGCAACCCTTTACGTCTGCGTAGTCGAATTGAGTCGCGCTTGCGTCAGGTCAACGAAAAGATTCACAGCGAAAAAACCGATGCTTTAACCGGCCTGTATACCGAGAGCTATTTGCGTCAATCGCTAAATAACAGCTTTCAAAAAACACAGCCAAGCTCGCATAACTTGATGATTTCCATGATTGAGGTGAATAACTTTGATCAGATTGAGGCAACTTTTAGCCAAAACCTGAGTAACGTGCTTCTGCAGGTACTATCAGACACCATGAGTCGTTCCTTTACCCGTGCAGGCGAAATGATTGCGCACAACGGCCCTGCTCGCTTCATCACGGTAAGCTACGATCTAGATAAGCAACGGTCGATTAACTATCACCGTCAGCTGCAAAGTAACTTTAATCAGGTCATCGCAGGTCTGACTCAACAAGAGAACACATCTGCATCAAGCATGGCACTTGGCGTATTGCCTGTCGCTGATATCAAGGATTACAAAGTAAATGCTGACAGCGTGATTGATCGTGTCGGCGATCTGCTTTTACAAGCCAAACAGTCGTCGGACCACTTCTTAGTCGATCAACTCGAACCCAACGAATTAACCACCCATTAAAAAAGCCGGCTTACGCCGGCTTTTCTTATTGCAGTTCCAGTAGCAATCGATTCAAGCGATGCACAAAACTTGCAGGGTCCTCTAGCTGACCTCCTTCTGCAAGCAATGCCTGATCAAAGATGACTTGCGCCAAATCATTGAACTTATCTTCATCTGCCTCAGCATCCATACGCTTAAGTAATGGATGTTCCAGATTCAGCTCAATCACCGGCACCGGCATCGGAGCGTCTTGGCCCATTTGCTTAAGCACGCGCGCCAAGTTTTGACTCATCTCGTAGTCATCTACTACCAAACAAGCTGGCGAGTCGGTCAATCGGGTCGACACACGGGATTCCTTCACCTGCTCACCCAACGCATTCTTCACGCGCTCAAGTAAGCCTTTATTGTCTTCCGCTGCTTTCTCTGCCTTTTCCTTATCCGCTTTATCTTCCAGCTCACCCAGGTCTAGCGCACCCTTAGCGACAGACTGAAGTTTCTTGCCTTTGTACTCGGTAAAGTGCGAGACAAACCATTCGTCAACACGATCGGTTAATAGCAAGACCTCGATATCTTTCTTTTTGAAGACCTCAAGGTGTGGGCTATTTTTAGCCGCGGACAAGGTATCTGCCGTGATGTAATAGATCTTGTCCTGCTTCTCCGCCATACGTTCGATATAGGCATCAAACGAAACATCCTGATCTTTAGAATCTGACTTGGTTGACGCGAAGCGCAGCAGACCACCAATCTTCTCTTTATTGGCGAAATCCTCTCCCGGACCTTCTTTCAGCACATTACCGAACTGATTCCAGAAAGATTGATACTTCTCAGCATCATCTTTAGCTAACTTCTCAAGCATGCCCAGCACGCGTTTAACGTTACCGCTGCGGATACTGTCGATCTTTTTATCCGCTTGAAGAATCTCACGTGAAACGTTTAGCGGTAGATCATCAGAATCGACCACGCCTTTCACAAAGCGTAAGTAATGCGGCATCAGCTTCTCAGCTTCATCCATGATGAATACGCGACGCACATACAACTTAACGCCATGGCGCTGCTCACGATCCCACAGATCAAACGGAGCCTTACTCGGCACATACAACAAAGTGGTGTACTCATGTGAGCCTTCCACGCGGTTATGCGCCCATGTCATCGCATCTTCGAAGTCATGCGAGATGTGTTTATAGAACTCTTGGTATTCCTCGTCTGACACATCCGACTTATTACGCATCCATAGCGCGGTACCTGTGTTGACCTGCTCCCACTCTGGCTTTTTATCCGATGGTTTCTCTTTGCCGTCCTCATCGAACTCAGGCGTTGGATCACTCAGCATCTCAACTGACATTGCGATGTGATCAGAGAACTTGTTAATGATGTTACGCAGGCGCCACTTATCCGCGAACTCCGCCTCATCTTCACGCAAATGCAATGTGATCTTGGTACCACGAGATGGCTTATCGATATTCTCAATGGTGTAGCTGCCCTCACCAGCTGATTCCCAGCGCACACCTTCATCGGCATTCATGCCCGCACGACGCGTTTCGAGCACCACACGATCCGCCACGATAAACGCGGAATAGAAACCCACACCAAACTGACCGATCAATGCAGAGTCTTTTGCCTGATCACCAGAGAGGTTCTGCAAGAACTTCTTGGTGCCTGAGCTGGCGATGGTGCCGATCGTCTCGCCGACCTCGGTTCGACTCATACCAATGCCGTTATCTTCAATCGTGACCGTTTTTGCGTCAGCATCTACTGAGATACGGATTTTAAGATTTGGATCTTCTTCATAGAGCGCATCGTTACTCAGCGCCTCGAAGCGTAACTTTTCAGCTGCATCAGATGCATTCGAGACCAGCTCACGAAGAAAGATTTCTTTATTCGAATAGAGTGAGCGGATCACCAGATTCAGCACTTGGCTGACTTCTGCTTGGAAATCGAGGGTTTCTTTTTGCGCGGTAGCCGACATCGTCGCTTTTCTCCCAGGTTTTCTGCGCATTAAGCGCTAATTTATGAATTCACCCTCTAAATGAGGTCACTTCAGGACTTTTCAAGTGAGTTCGGATGAATTTTGGGTAAAAAAAAGCCCGGAAAAATCCGGGCTCTTCGAGCAAAGTGAGGATTACGCCTCAGCTTCTTCGCCACCTTCAGCTGCTTCTGCCTCTGCTGGTGCTTCAGCTTCTGCTTCTTCTGCAGGCGCTTCTTCAACTGGACGAGGCTCAGTCAATTTGATCAAGCCTTCAGCCAACAAGATCTTTGCCTTCTCTTCGCCGTTTACGTAACCGTTAGAACCTTTTACCGCGTGACGACCGTTACGCTTTTGGTAAATGGTGTACTCGGATGTCTTTTTTACTTCTTTCATGCCTTTCACCTTTAAATTGGGGCAATGCCCGTTCATGAGCGCGCGATTGTAGCGAGTGATGGATCAGATATCGACCCTTCGTTTCATGTCCAAGGTGTGATGAAATCACATCAGGATTTTTCGGAGCCTCCAACATGGACATCGTTGCCACCACCCCTTTCAAAGATCAAAAGCCAGGCACCTCTGGCTTGCGTAAAAAAGTCAGTGTTTTTCAAGGCAAGCACTACCTAGAGAACTTTGTTCAAAGCATCTTTGACACCCAAGCTGATTTAGCTGGTGGCTTATTGGTGATTGGTGGTGATGGTCGTTATTACAACGACACCGCAATTCAAACGATCTTAAAGATGGCCGCCGCCAATGGTGTTGCTCGATGTTTAGTTGGTCATAAAGGCTTACTCTCAACACCAGCAACGTCGGCTGTGATTCGAAAATACTCGGCAAATGGCGGCTTAGTGTTATCCGCAAGTCACAACCCGGGCGGCCCCAAAGGCGACTTTGGCATTAAATTTAATGTGAGTAATGGCGGCCCAGCTCCAGAGTCTGTCACTGAGGCTATCTTTGCTCGCTCACAAGTCATTGAGCGCTATAAAACACTTTCTACTGATGACATTGACCTGAATACACTCGGCACTCAAACGCTTGGCGATATGACCATCGAGATCATCGATCCGGTCAAAGACTATGCCGATCTTCTAGAAACCGAGTTTGATTTCGATGCTATTCGAAACCTAATCGCGAGCGACTTCCGCTTCGCCTTTGATGCCATGCATGCGGTCACTGGACCTTATGCGATTGAGCTACTTGAGAATCGATTAGGTGCTGCAGCAGGCACAGTCATCAATGGCATACCGCTACCCGACTTTGGTGGCGGACATCCTGATCCAAACCTTGCGCATGCCAAAGAATTGCTCGCAATGACCCAAGGTAACGATGCGCTCGACTTTGCTGCGGCATCAGATGGCGACGGTGATCGCAATATGATTCTTGGTAAGAACTGTTTTGTCGTGCCCAGCGACAGCTTGGCCATCTTGGCGGCAAACGCGACTTTGTTTCCGGCGTATAAAAATGGCATTCCAGGTGTGGCGCGCTCCATGCCAACCAGCCAGGCCACCGATCGCGTTGCTGAAAAGCTAGGTATTGAATGTTTCGAGACGCCAACCGGTTGGAAGTTCTTCGGCAATCTCCTCGATGCTGGTCGCATCGCTTTTTGTGGTGAAGAGAGTTTTGGTACAGGTTCAAACCATGTGCGTGAAAAAGACGGCTTATGGGCGGTGCTCGCTTGGCTAAATCTCATCGCAAAGAAAGGCACTAGCGTGCAAAGCATTCTGGATGAGCATTGGGCAACTTATGGTCGTAACTATTATGTACGTCATGACTATGAAGAGGTTGAAAGCGATAAAGCTAAGACCGTCATGGAACAACTAGAAGCTCAGCTACCCAAGCTGATTGGTTCGCAACTTCACGGTCGTGAAGTCAGCTATGCCGATAACTTTTCCTACACAGATCCAATCGATAACTCAGTGTCATCGCATCAAGGCCTACGTATTGGCTTTAGTGATGGCGCTCGATTGGTTTTCCGACTATCAGGAACAGGTACGCAAGGCGCGACCATTCCGTGTTTATTTAGAGCGATATGAAGCGGATATCAGCAAGCAGCATCTTCCGAGCGAAGAAGCACTTAGCGAATTGGTTGCGATAGCTGCAGAGGTCAGTCAGATTGAAGCGATTACCGGTCGAAAAGCACCGGACGTGATCACTTAAACACCACGTTTCATACCAATCTGTTGCATCACAGCAATGGCGAGCTCTTCAATCGACACAGCGGTTGAGTCAACAAACTGAATACCCTGCTGACGATACAGCGCTTCAGCGGCGGTGATCTCACGGCGACATTGATCAATACTCGCGTACTTCGATCCAGGGCGTCGCTCTTCACGAATCTGATGCAGACGTTCAGGTGTGATACTCAAACCAAAGAGTTTTTCTTTAAAGGGCTTAAGCGGCTCTGGCAAACGACCTTCCATAAAATCATCTTCGGTCAGCGGATAGTTTGCCGCGAGGACTTTGTACTGCATCGCCAGATACAAGCAGGTTGGCGTTTTACCACTGCGCGACACACCCATTAAAATCAGGTCAGCTTTATCTAAGCCTTTAATGCGCGCACCATCGTCATACGACAAGGCATAGTTAACTGCCTCAACCCGGCGCTCGTATTCGCTCTCCGTTCCCATACCGTGCGCTTTACCCACGTTCTGGTTCATCGGCTTATGTAATGCGGTTGAGAGATTCGGCAAAAAGATATCGAAGATATCGACAATCTCCGTTTTCGCTGTTTTTAACTGTTTGCGTAGCGACTCATCCACCACACTCGAGAAGACCAGCGGCGCCACGCCTTCGCGCTCGGCAAACGTATCGATCTCATCGACTAATTTGCTGATTTTCTCGGGGGTATCCTGAAAGGCGCGGAAATGCGCATCCGTGGTGGCATTATCAAATTGCGTCAGCAGTGTGTGCACAAGCTTCTCAATCGTAATACCCGTACGATCTGAGATCAGAAATATTGCTGGTCGCTCTTCCATGTCACCCCCAAATTTGGACAATGAGTGCAGTATATGGGGAGTTATTCCGGCATCATAGGCTTATGAGCACACAAGACACATCCGCACTACGCGAGCGCCTCGCAGAACAGTTCAAATCTTTCGTGGATCCGGCCTATGTTTTGGCAGAAGAATCCGAACGAAAGCCCTATGAATGCGACGGCTTAGCCGCCTATCGACATCTGCCTTTGATCGTTGTGCTACCCGAAACAATTGATGATGTGCAAAAGATCATGCGTATCTGTCATGCAGAACAAGTGCCTGTGGTTGCACGCGGTGCCGGCACTGGTCTTTCTGGTGGCGCACTGCCCTTAGAAAATGGCGTTCTGCTGAGTCTTGCGCGCTTTAATCAAATACTCGATATCGATAAACCGAATCTCTGCGCTACCGTCCAACCGGGCGTTCGCAATCTGGCGATCAGTGAAGCCGCTAAACCCTTTGGTTTGTATTACGCACCAGACCCCTCCTCACAAATTGCCTGCAGTATTGGCGGCAATGTTGCGGAAAATGCGGGCGGCGTGCATTGCTTAAAGTACGGCTTAACAGTTAACAATCTACTCAGTGTGACCATTGTCACAGCTGAGGGTGAGCTAGTGACTTTGGGTAGCGGCGGTCTTGATTCTGAAGGCTTTGATCTGCTGGCGTTGATCACCGGCTCAGAGGGCATGTTGGGCATTGTGGTTGAGATCACCGTCAAGCTATTGCCTATTCAAGAGCGTGCACAAGTCGTTATGGCGGCTTTCGATCATGTTGAAACAGCCGGACAAGCGGTTGCTGATCTGATTGCGGAAGGCATTTTGCCCGCCGGTCTTGAAATGATGGATCAGCCCTCCCTGCAAGCTGCAGAAGATTTTGTGCATGCCGGTTACCCCGTTGAAGCGGCTGCCATCTTGCTATGCGAAGTGGATGGGGATAACGAAGAGGTCTCTGAAGAGATCGCTCGTGTGCGTCAGCGATTGACTGACTCAGGTGCCACTGAAGTACGTACCGCAAAAGATGACAACGAGCGCGCTCGCTTCTGGGCGGGTCGTAAAGCGGCCTTCCCTGCGGTAGGTCGTATCTCGCCTGATTACTACTGCATGGATGGCACCATTCCGCGTAAGCACCTGCCCTACATCCTGCGTGAGATTAATCGCCTAAGTGAAGTCTATGGCTTGCGTGCAGCTAATGTATTCCATGCCGGTGATGGCAACCTACACCCTCTCATTCTTTATAACGGTAATGAGCCAGGTGAGATCGAACGTGCTGAAGCTTTCGGCGGCAAGATCTTAGAAGCCTGTGTTGAAGTGGGTGGCTCAATTACAGGTGAGCATGGCGTTGGTCTAGAAAAGATCAATCAAATGTGTGCGCAGTTCCCACCCGAAGAGATCACGCTTTTCCATGCCGTGAAAGCCGCGTTTGATCAGCAAGGTTTATTAAACCCAGGTAAAGCAATACCAACATTAAATCGTTGTGCTGAGTTTGGCGCGATGCATATCAGTCAAGGTGATATGCGCTTCCCTCATTTGGAGCGCTTCTAATGACTGATAACACACAGCAACTGATCGATCAGGTTAAATCCGCTCACACCAATAACACGACACTGAAAATTGTCGGCGGCAATAGCAAAGCTTTTTTACAAGCCTGTAACGCTCCAGACTCACTTGAAATGACCTCACATGCTGGCGTTGTCAATTACGAGCCAACCGAGCTTGTTCTGACTGCTCGCGCTGGCACACCCATAGTAGAAATTGAAAAGCTGCTTGCCGATAACGGTCAGTACTTATCTTTTGAGCCACCTCACTTCAGCGAAAACACCACGATTGGTGGCGCCGTTGCTAGCGGCATGGGAGGTCCTCGTCGCCCCTGGGGTGGCGCACCTCGTGACGTACTTTTAGGTTGCCGTTTATTAACTGGCACCGGTGATGTCATGCGCTTTGGTGGCGAGGTGATGAAGAACGTCGCTGGTTATGACGTTTCTCGTCTGATGGCCGGCGCTCAAGGAAGTCTTGGTGTGCTTCTTGAGGTTTCACTGAAAGTATTACCTGCGCCGAGCAAAACCATCACATTGACTCAGGATCTCAGCGAAGCTGAAGCCCATCAAAAGATGCGCGAACTCGCAGCTATTCCGATGCCACTCAGTGGCGCCTGTTATACCAATGGGCAGCTTTATATTCGCTTATCTGGCGCACATGCCAGTGTGAATGCATGGAGTAAGAAAATCGGTGGCGAACGCCTGGCCGAGAACAGTACCTTCTGGGAACGCTTACGTGATCATCAACTCGACTTTTTCGATCGCTCTAAGCCTGTATGGCGTATTTCTCTACCACCAGCTGCTCCATCACTCGCCTGCGCAGATTCAACGCTTATCGATTGGGCAGGCGGTCAACGATGGATCATTTCAGATGCGGCGCCTGAGCAAATCAAAGCTGAAGCTTTAAAGCTCAAAGGTCACGCAAAACAGTTTTACGGCAATGCATCACCTGAGCCTTGGGCGATGTCGTCGCAAGCCGCATTAGCACCCATACAAAAACGTCTTAAAGAGACCTTTGATCCGAAGCGGATCTTTAATCCAGGTACGCATGCCGACCTCTAAGCTGCACCACTCTGCTGCTGCATCCGATGAATATTGGTTCGAAGAAGGCTGCTTCATTAAAGAGCAACTGAATGACCCTGATCATCCACAGCTATCGATTGCCCAAGCACGCGTACCTGCTGAAGGCGTGACTGCATGGCACTACTTAAAAGACACCGAAGAGCGTTATGTGATTTTGGAAGGTGCGGGTCTTGCCGAGATCGGCAAAGAGACTTTCGAGGTGAGCGTTGGGGATGTAGTGGTTATTCCTGCGGGCGTCGCTCAACGCATTAAGAACACTGGCAGTAACGACTTACGGTTCTTGGCGATCTGCCAACCGCGCTTCCTTGTCGAAAATTACGTAAGCTGTGCCGCGCCAAAGTGATTCAATGCGCCAATCTTGATTTTGACTCAAACGCACATCACGTGAGAATCGATGATCCATCGATTGATATAACTCACTAACTGTTAACTCATCTGACAACTCAATCGCATCAGCATACAGCTGACTAGACGCTAAGATATTGATCAAAAAGAAGGTTTTAACGAGCGTTTTCATGATGCAAACAACAGAGTGATTAACTTGGCTCACTTTCTCGGCTGCCCGCCCATCTTTTGAAGTCTGATTAACCCTTTCCCGAACAGTGATAAGCCCCTCAATTCTGCTGCTGCGGTAACATGCATCCCAATTTAGAACATTAAGAGGAAATCGCTGTGGAAGAGCGTCAGGTAGAAGTTGCTATCTTAGGTTGTGGTAGTGCCGGTCTAAACACCCTGAGCAAGGTACGTCCTGCAGGTAAAAATGTTGTGGTGATCGATGGTGGCGAGCTCGGCACGACCTGCGCACGTGTTGGCTGTATGCCCTCTAAAGCAGCCATTCAGGTCGCTGAAGATTTTCACCGCCGCGAAGTCTATTCACGCTTTGGCCTTGAAGGTGGCGAATCACTGTCGCTCGATACCGAAGAAGCGATGGAGTATGTCCGTGATTTACGTGACAACTTCGTTGATCGCGTACTTTCAAACAGCTCAGACAACTTCCCTGAAGGGCTGCTCATTGATGAGTACGCTAAATTTATCGAGCCAAATCTACTAGAAACCACCAGCGGCCAACGCATCCGTGCAGAACGCATCGTGATTGCTACTGGCTCTCGCCCAATCATTCCTGATGCTTGGAATGAGTTCCGTGATGACATCATCACCACCGATGAATTCTTTGAGCTCGAAACATTACCGGGCTCAGCCGTTGTCATCGGTCTTGGTGTGATTGGTCTTGAGATCGGCCAATCCATGAGTCGCATGGGTGTTGATATCACCGGTATCGACATGGCAGATAACATTGGCGGATTAACCGACCCAGAGGTCAACGAACAAGCTGTGACCATTATCGGTAAAGGCTTCCCTATCTGGCTTGGCGCTGCAGCTGAATTGAGCCGTGCGGAAGATGGGCGCATTAAGGTCACTGCAGGCGACAACAGCGTCGTTGTTGATAAGGTCTTTGCAAGTTTAGGCAGAACACCTAATGTTGAATCGCTTGATCTAGCGGCAGCTGGCGTTGAACTCAACGATCGCGGCATCCCTGTTTACAATCCAAACACCATGCAAGTGGGTGATAGCCCAATTTATCTTGCCGGTGATATTGATGGCGACCGCCCTCTTCTTCACGAGGCTGGCGATGAAGGCAAGATTGCCGGTTATAACGCTGCCACCGGTAGTAACACCGCCTTTAAACGCAAAACACCGCTCAACATTGTCTTCAGCGATCCCAACATCATTCAGGTGGGCGCTTCTTTTGCAGAGCTAGATCCTGAAACCACTGCCGTTGGCAGCATGATGATCGCTCCCGTTGGACGCGCACTGATCATGGCAAACAATCGCGGTCTTATTCGCGTTTATGCGGACAAAGCCAGTGGCAAGATGCTCGGCGCTGAAATGATTACTGTACGTGGTGAACACCTCGCACATATTCTGGCCTGGTCTATTCAGCAGGAGCTGACTGTCGGTGATCTATTACAGATGCCTTTCTACCATCCGGTGATGGAAGAGGCATTGCAAGCAGCCTTGTATGACTTGTACTCAAAGGTCGATAAGAAAAACGACACGCCGATTACAGAGCTAAGACCTCTCTAAACAAAAAAGGCGCCTAACGGCGCCTTTTCTTTTGATGCATTGCGTTAGAGCTTTTCGACCGAGATCGACATACGCACAAGCTCAGCGAGTGAGCTTGCCTGCATCTTTTCCATCACACGCGCACGGTGAGCCTCAACAGTTTTAGCTGAAACACCTAAGGCGTTCGCAATCTCTTTATTCGACTGACCCGCTGTGACCATATCCATCACTTCGTGCTCACGAGGTGTCAGATTAGCGAAGCGCGCTGCCAAATCAGCAACCAGTGCTTTACTTGAGCGCTGCTGCTCTGCTGAATTGACCGCACGACGAATCGCATCAAGCAGCACCTCGTCATTGAAAGGCTTTTCAATAAAGTCGATAGCACCCTGCTTCATCGCACGCACCGCCATAGGCACATCACCATGACCGGTAATAATGATCGTCGGCGGCACCATTTGCTCTTTCGTTAGTTGCTCCAGTAGCTCAAGGCCACTCATGCCAGGCATGCGTACATCCAACAGGAGAACGCCATGACGACCGGGATAATGAGAAGCTAGAAATTCATCCGCTGAAGAATAGGCCTGAACATTCATGCCGACCGATTCCATCAACCACTGCAATGAGCTACGCATTGCCTCATCATCATCCACCACCCAAATACTGGTTGCGGCATTCGCTTGTGCTTCCATGTTTATTCCTCGTCCACTTTGTTATCTGAACTTAACGGCAGCTCTACGTAAAACGTACTGCCCTTGCCCACTTTAGAATTGGCATAAATCTTACCAGAGTGCTCTTCCACGATGGTCTTAGTAATCGCAAGCCCCATGCCCATGCCGTGCTCTTTGGTGGTGTAGAAGGCATCAAACAGCTTAATCAGCTGCTCTTCAGGGATGCCTGCGCCATCATCTTTAATTCGAATCTGCGCACGATCATCATCTGTGAGGTTCGTTTCTATGAGTAATCGACGCTCACCTTGTGCTCGCATTTGCATCGCATCAATCGCATTTCTTATCAGATTAATCAACACCTGCTCGATCTGCACCGTATCAACATCGACCCATAACGGCTGATCAAAAAGCTTTTTCTCCAAAGAGATTTTCTCTTTACGGATATCGTGCGCCACAAGCTCGCAGACTTCGTTAACGACTTCATTCAGATTGATATGCTGCCGAATCGTTTGCTGCTTAGTCACTAATGCACGCAAGCGTTTAATGATTTCTGCGGCACGTTTGGACTGTGCTGCAATCTGCTCAAGTGCCTTAACTAAATCTTCTTTGGTGCCTACATCGCTGTTCAAGCGTCGCACACAACCATTTGCGAAGTTACTGATGGCGGACAAAGGCTGATTGAGCTCATGCGCAATACCGGTCGACATCTCACCCATCGTGCTCAAACGCGCCACGTGTACCAATTCATCTTGGCGACGCTGCAGCTCATCTTCCGCTAGTCGCTGCGCGGTGATATCGCGTGCATAGATATTCACATACTCCAGCTCTTTTACTGGAGTCACCAACAATGAAAAACGATGGTTAGATGTCTCGATCTCGGTTTCATAATCTGTGTTTTCTTCCAACACCCGCATAACGATTGTGCGCCAGTAAAGCGGCAAGGTCTGTGCAGGTCGACAGTTCCAATACTTAAGTAATGGCTCACTCGGGGTATTCGCATAAACGATAACGCCACGCTGATTAATACGAAGAATTGGCGAAGGACTCTCAGCTGAGAATGCTGCCAAGGCAGCAATCTCACGCTCTCTCGCTTTACGCTCACCCACATCACGCAAAGTCACGGTGAACAGCAAATCATCCTCAAGATGTACCGGCGTTAAAGAGACCTCAAAATCATTCGAATGACCATCTTTTGGATAGCCTTGTAACTCATCAGATTGAATGGGCAACTTTTCAAGCGGTGCTTGATAGCTTTCTAGCATCTCATCGAATCGCTTTGCTGATGAGGTATTAAAAGCGAGGCGTGAAAGCTCCAAGCCCAGGACTTGTGACAATCGTCTATCAAGCTGTCGTTCGGCAGTGGCATTCATATCGATCACATTACCGGCATAGTCGATGGTGATCATGCCATCTGCTGAAGCAGACATCGCTGCCGCTCGTAACGATTCAAGCTGCTCTACTTGGCTCTCGTGTTGAGTTCGCGTGCGCTCACGTGCGGTTAAAACCAAGTCGATAACATCTCTCACCCGCTCTTCCAAGATCAAAAGCTGGTTACCGGTTTTTGATTGCGTCTTTTCGGGCGCATCACCCAAGGCGCGTGATGCGAATTCCTGCAAGCGACGGAGAACGCGATTGATACGACCTGAAATCAGTAATACCACCACCATAAAAGTCACGATAATCGCACCAGCACCCACGGCTCTTTGCTTGCGCTCAAGATCGATAACCTTCTCTGAGGTTGCTAAAAAGCTTGAGCGCGGCATCAGCGTCATAAATAACAAGTTCAAGTCCGCATCGTCATACTGGGTAAATGACTGAGTTGTGATCAGGTACTCAAGCGATAACAGCTCAACATCCTCGCCCGCATCGACACGTGCTGTATCACTGGTAGCGAGAAGCTTTTTACCCTCCGGCTCGGTTATCGCAACAATTGCTTGGTTATCGGTACCACCCTGTTGGGAGGCTGCCAAAAAGTCACTATCCACTCGTAGCAACATCACCAGATGCCCCATCATTTCAGGGCCGGTATCCCAAATCGGCTCAGTCACCACAAAATAAGGTGCGCCGCCCAAGGTGGTCACAAAAGACTTTTCACCTCGACTTGCCATTACAAAGGCCTGGTCTTCCAGTAAGCCTGTCGGAATAGGAAGACCTTTGGGACTAAAGCCTTCACGCATGTTGCCATCTAAGTCCATCAGGATCAGATAGGTGGGCTGAGCGAGCTGACGCCAAAACTGCTGAAGCGGCATCCAAGGAGGCAATTCTTTGCGATCTTCAAAGGCGGTTGTAAAAGGACCCCAGAATGTCAGGTCCATGTAGGTCGCCATACGACGGTGATTCGCCAAAAGGCGCATCAAATACACATAAGACTGTTTATGTTCGTCGAAATTGATCAGCGCTTGGCGGGATGCTGATTCCAAACGCGTCTGGAGGGTTTCGTCAAAAATATCTTGGAGCGCACCTGACTGCTGTCTATCGACAAGCCAAAGCACACTGATGCCGGCCAACAGACCAAACATCAAAACAAACACTGGCAAAGGCAGGCTGCGAAGAAACCGTCGCAACCACGAACGAGACTGCACCATAGAGGAATTATGTCAGAAGCTTAATAAAGGAACGATATGCTTAGTGCTGAGTTTGATTGAATAACACGGCATGGCTTTCAACAGTTCTTCCTTGATGTGATGCAATTTCTTGAATCTCGACCAGAGAGCCTGATGGGCCTGTCTCTAGCACTTTCACGAAAAGCTTCTCAGTCCATTCCTGACCTTCTTCGTGGTGCGTCATGACGATCTCTGCCTTTTCAGAAAGGCACAAACGCGTGAGATCGGACTTCAAAAAGAGATGCTGATCATCAACGCGGACCATGGATGCGCGGAACAAGCCAAAACGGGCACAAGAAACCACCACCTCATGCGGTGTGATATCCGAATGTTCTGACAATTGCGCCATGAGCCCTCTCCTTTAAGAGTCGCAATCATATGAACTCAATCGGCAGTTCGGCTATCCTGAGCCCTACCAAGTTAACCGGGGAATTACCCTAAATGTCGGAAAAATTGGAAAACGCTGCTAGACCGGGTCTTTTGCGTATTTTGGCCGCTATTTTTTACGATTTCTGGCTTATTGCTGCCATTTGGCTGATCGGAACCACGCTAGATGCCGTTATCAGGAATGCGCTGATGGATCATGTCGGTGATGGCAATTATCTTATTCTTCAGGCCTACCTTTTGCTCAGTCCTTGGATCTTCTTCGCGTGGTTTTGGATGCATGGCGGACAGACACTTGGCATGCGCTCATGGCGCATCAAGGTTGTCGATCTAAATGGTGATCCCATCTCACGATCGGCAACGATCAAACGTTACCTTGCTGCCCTACTGTCATGGCTGGCCCTTGGTCTTGGTTTTATTTGGGTGCTATTCGATAAAGAGAATCGTAGTTGGCATGACCTTCTATCGAATACTCGATTGGTCATGGTGCAAAAGCGCAAGAAAGCTTAGCGGACGCGTTTAAGTAGCCAGAGGGCTGAACCTAAGAAAATAAGTGACGGAATAATCACCATCAAACCTGGGCTGACACTGTAAACGCCACTGGCCAGATGACATCGCTCGACTCAGCAAAAAGAAAAAGCTCGCGCCCAGGATCATGCCCCAATAAAAACTCGCTTTCCTTTTGAGCCGTCTCGCTGACTTCCAATCACGAAGGGTATAGCCAAAAATAACATTACAAATGCAGCAAAAGGGGTCGCTAGCTTCAACCAATAAGCAACTTCATACTCATTGGCATTCTGATCGTTATGATCAAAAATCGATGAATTCAATCAGCTCAGGTTGAGAGCATACTTGGGCGAACAACTGCACCAGATAACAAATCGACATTAAAATTTGCATTTCCAATCTGCTGATTCTAAATGACGATTCCTTAGTTATAAGCTCAGCTAAATTCTGTTTGTTGAATATCTTTGAAAACCATTCTTCATTCTTAAAATCACCACTGTTTAGCTTTGCTTGCCAGTGACAAGGTGTTATCTTTTGAAAAGTCGTAGATTTTGACTATTGAATAGTGTTTATCAGTAGAAACATTTCGAATATTGACAATGTTCGCTCCGTCTTTAGCCCAGAAGCCATGACGAGACCGCATCACTACCGTGCCATGTAATTTTGCGTGGCGATAATCCTGAGCAAAGTTCTCAGCGATGGGCCCAAAATACTCACCCATCAGCGCAACAAAGACCATCAAAAGAACTGCACCCATCTTTGCCAAGTGATTTTGCTATAAATGATTACTGAAAACCCCACCGAACGCATCGCTGTTATTTCACTGTGGCTTAGCCAAACCACCGACGCCAAAAAAGCACCAATCAAAGCTGCAACTGGGAAAAGTTCAAATAAAAACGCGGTGCAGATAATACCCAACAATAAAGGCATCACTAATCTCGTAGCCCAGTGCCTAACATCTTCAAATTCATCAATAAAATTAAAAAAACCAATAGCGCAACTAAAGAGCAATTAAGGTGGTCAAAGTTGCACGGGTGACCGTTCTGGCAACATATATCGCTCCAAAATAGTCATTTACTTAATACCACTAAGCAATTTTTACGAAGCTTTCGCCATTTCACTGAATCAAAATACATCATCGATTCCCAAACAACGAGCATCAAGAAAATCCAAAACAATCCAATCTGATGCGGCAAAACATCTTGTTTCAATCCAACGCTCACCAACTCGCTGCAAATTAAAAAAATAAAATAAACTAAGAATCAGCAAATGCCTAATCGACCATGCACATCTTTTCGCGGTTCAGATTTTGATAAAACAAAAGCAAAACTGTAAAAACGATGACACCCAAAGGCACTGATAAGCGATAGGCAATTTCAGCCCTAGCCATCAATGAGTCCATAGCTAATCAATGCGCAGATGTATCTTCAGCGCCCATTCTCCAGACCTTTAAGTTCATTTGACGAAAATGTATTCTCAGTCATAATGAGAAAATCAGAGACTTGATATCAACGCTGCCCCGGCTTACCCTTCATACCGATTACCTGATGCTAAGACAACAAAGTTATCCAAGAGTTCTTCATCAATAAATGCCACGCCTCTTCATCAGAACTAAATCACGCCCAACTCGCCATTCTGGCGATCTTGAACAAAAACATTCTTTAAATAGCCGGTCTCTGGATCAACGCGCTCTGCATAAACAATTAAGTCTCCTCGCGTGAATTCATTAAACTTACCTGCCTGAACAAAGCTGATATCCGAACGCTTCATCAAAAGCTTTAAGTTCTCAATTTGCTTGTTTGCCCAAGGAATCGCTTCAAACATTACAAGAAACCCAGATAAGATCGTCGCAGGTAATGCAACCCATATCAAAGAACGAGGTAAATGCGGCAAACTAATTCCACTGGCCTGAAGGGCTGTCATCTCAGAATCTCGATACAACTTGCCAAGACCCAAAGTAAGGCAAAAAAAGAAGGCTGGGAGGCAACGATAATGCCAGATACCTTAATCATCTCAATCCCAATCATCTGAAAAACAGCATCAGGGTGCTTTAAAGCTCCCTCAGCAACCTTCTGGAAAATCTTTACAAACTTCATCGAAAAAATGATCAGAAGGAAATCAAATCACCAACAAAAAAGGCTTTAAAAACATCGCGTAACAATGCTTTATAAATGGTCAAACGGGGTATCAATCTGCCATCCTTTCTGTAAACTGAGCAGAAATTAAAACTGCCTTAGATGGTTTGATATTACCAAAATTACCCCATCTCAAGTCAGATTATCCAACTTAAATTTAGGACTCTGTGATGCAAGTTTCAGCCACTTTTTTAGCGCTTGATACCTTAAAAACTCAATGCCTCATCATCCCCGCTTTTTCATCTTCATCCAAAGGTGATGCTTTTAAACATATCGATCAAAAATCGAAAGGCGCGCTGAGCAAAGCAGCTAAAAAGATAAAAAACATTGCTGAACCTAATACCTGCTCATTACTGACTGACATCAACATTTCCGCCCAACGCGTACTTGTTGTTGGTCTTGGTAAAGCATCTGATCTCAATGCCAAAAAATATGCTGCAGGAATTGCCAATGCCATCAAGGCTGCAAAAGCTGCGGGAGCGACTGAGGTCAGCATCGCATGCGGAGAAGATGTCAGCTTTATCAAAGAAGCAGTGATTTCAGCCTCTGAAACCAACTATGTTTTCGATGACTGTAAATCCACTAAATCTTTAGCCAAACCTCTCGCCAAACTTCGCTTTGTGATGAGCGAGCGCAAGAACGTTAAAGCAGCAACAAAAGCCGCTGATCAAGGTTTAGCGATCGCTAACGGCATGACGCTCGCAAAAACACTTGGCAATCTACCAGGCAACATTTGCACCCCTACCTATCTAGCAGATGCTGCATCGGACCTGGCGCGCGGCAAACGCAAACTCAAAACCACCATCCTCAATGAAGCACAGATGAAGAAGCTTGGTATGGGCTCATTACTCTCTGTATCTCGCGGCTCTCGTCAGCCTGCCAAATTGATTGTGATGGAATACAAAGGTGGTAAAGCCAGCCAAAAGCCTATTGCGCTTGTTGGTAAAGGACTGACGTTTGATGCTGGCGGCATATCCATCAAGCCAGGTGCCGGCATGGATGAAATGAAATACGACATGTGTGGTGCTGCGAGTGTGTTTGGCGCTATGCAAGCCTGTGTCGAGCTTGAACTCCCTATTAACGTGGTTGGCGTTATTCCTTCTTCTGAGAACCTACCCGATGGTGATGCCAATAAACCTGGTGACATTGTGACCTCAATGTCAGGCCAAACCATCGAGATCCTTAACACTGATGCAGAGGGTCGCTTGATCTTGTGTGACGCCCTCACCTACACCGAGCGTTTTGAACCGGCCGCCGTTATCGATATCGCAACCCTGACCGGTGCTTGTATCGTCGCACTGGGTGATCAAGCCAGCGGCCTGATGGCAAACGACGACAAGCTTGCGGATGAACTCTTAGAAGCAGGTCAATCCTCAGGTGATCGCGCATGGCGCCTACCAATTTGGGATGAGTACCAAAGTCAGCTCGATTCAAATTTCGCTGATATGGCGAATATTGGTGGCCCTAAAGCCGGCAGCATTACTGCAGCATGCTTCTTGGCGCGCTACACCAAAAAATTTAAATGGGCTCACCTTGATATCGCTGGCACTGCGTGGAAACAAGGTGCTGCAAAAGGAGCAACTGGTCGCCCTGTTCCACTCTTAATGGAATTTTTGATGAAGCGTGCTCGCGTAATTTAAGTGACACGCATCGATTTCTATATTCTTAAGGCGGGCTCTGACAAGACCCGCTTTTCTCTTGCCCAGCTGGTTGAAAAGAAAGCACTTAGCCAAAAAAAGAGTGTTCATATTCAGCAACAGACGCCAATAGCTTCGGCGCATACCGATGTGCTGATTAATCTCACTGATGAGGTACTAACTAACTTCAGCTGCTTTGAAAGATTGATCGAATGTCTTTGCTTAGATGACGACGTCAGAGAATTAGGTCGTGAGCGTTATCGCTACTATGCCGAGCGCGGTTACCCGATTCACATGCACGAGATTGATTAGTAACCCTTAAAATCACTTACGCAATAAGCATAAAGTTTACGGCTCTTATTAGGGTATAGCGCCGCTTCTAACTTACCCAACTCTATGTAAGAAGAAAATATATTTAGATTACCCTTACTTACAGGGGTAGCCTCAATCCATAGCCATTTCTTAGCTAGAGACTTATTTATGTTCTGATAAATTGCGTATTGGTTATGCCACTCTAATGAAGGATTCCATAAATTGATATCCGGCTTTGTATCACTTGGCAATTGAAAACGAATTTGTGCCAAAACTTCACGACTTTCAGATAACAAAGCTGCATCAGAGCATTGATTTAGAAAAACTGACGTTTTTGATGCCAATTCAGCCCATCCACGCTGGCGAGAAAAGGGGTCAGTTGAATCAGTTAACTCAAAATCTAGATACTTAGCAATATCGTCATAGTGGTAAATAGCGCTAACAATCGTCAAATTTGATAAAAAAACAAATGCAGTCAATCTTGGGGAATTGCTAAGCCAGAGGGCGAGCAAAACAACAAAACCAACATAACTTGGTGTAGCCCAATTCATATTTGCATCTGATTGAAGAGATTGCATTAAAACCAAAAGCATCAATGGTGATGCTGATACTAACAAGAACCACCAACGACTATCCCTAGCACCACTTTTAAAAAAAGAAATTAACAGAAGCGATAGCGATAGCGGGCCAAAAACAGCAAATTGAGATAACGAAAAGTTAGTAAATGAAGACAAATCTAGTGAAGACTGTTCAACACCACTGATACTCTTAGTATGCGTCAATGTAATCCACTCATGATTGGCCATCCACAAAATATTTGGTAGCCAAATCATTGATGCAATAATGGCAGCAATCCAAATTCCTTTTCTAAATAACACCTTTCTATATTCACTTAACAAAATAAATATCAGCAAACCTATGGGCAGCAAAGCAAAGGTGAATTTGCTCAGCATCCCCAAGCCACCAAATATACCAAGAAGCACCCAATACCTTAGGTCTTCAGTATTAATTGCCTTAAAGGCCATCCATAAAGATAACGCCCACATCAAAACAAGAGGCGCGTCAGTAGTTGCTGCTACTGAAATCACTCCAACAAATGGCAATGACTGAAATAGTACTGCAGACAATGAAGCAACTTTTTCACCATAAAGCTCTTTGGCAAAATACCCAATAAATAAAGCCGTAATAGTATGTATGACGAGCGATAGCGTCTTTATGACAAAGCTTGACTCTCCAAATACGCTTGTAATTAGCCAGAGGAGGAAAGGCATCAACCTGTTGTCAGCATTTGCACTGACATAACAACCATCAAGATCGAAACGACTAGCATCGGTCGACCACCAATATCATTACCGAGAATAAATTTATCAAGACCAAGATAAAGCATTCCCAAGCCACCGATTGCACCAAAGATTAAGCCTATATTTCCAAAAAAGTGGCCTGGGCGTGCTTTGTATTTCAAAAAGAAGAAAACTGTTAGCAAATCAACAATGACTCGAAAGGTACGAGATAGCCCATATTTAGATTCACCAAACTGACGCGCATTGTGATTTACAACTGTTTCACCAATGCGAGAAGGCGATGTTACGCCAGCCACCCATACTGGGATAAAGCGGTGCATCTCACCAAAGAGCTTAACCTGCTTTAAGACCTCGGCCCGATAAACTTTCAAACTACAGCCATAGTCATGTAACTCAACACCCGTGACTTTCGCAATCAATCGATTGGCCACACGAGAAAATGCCTTACGCGTAGATTCATCATGACGCTGTTTGCGCCAACCTTGCAGAAGATCAAGGTCACGCTCTTTCATCTCTTCAATCATGCGCGGAATATCAGCAGGATCATTTTGCAGATCACCATCTAAGGTCGCGATAAATTCACCACGCGCTGCATTGATGCCCGCTTGCATCGCAGCCGTTTGACCAAAGTTACGGCGCAAACGCACGATGCGAACATGATCACCATAACGGCGTGATTCATCTTTTAATCGCTTAGCGGTGTCGTCAGGGCTTCCATCGTCTACACAGATAAGCTCCCAAGGGCCTGCGTAACTTTCTAATCCTTGATGAACAGCCTCCAACATAGGCGCGACATTGTCCGCCTCTTTATACATCGGAATCACAATCGACAATGAGTTCGTGATTTTCATCGCTTTCTGTCCATTCAAGTCAAAGTAAAAAGGGGCCATAAGGCCCCTCTTATTTCAGCAGTATGCCGCAATTTGGCGATTAAGACTCAGCTTCTTCACCAGCAGTTTCGTTAACTGCTTTCATGCTCAAGCGAATACGGCCCTGCTTATCGATCTCAAGGACCTTAACCTTAACCACATCGCCTTCAGATAGCTTGTCGCTCACCTTCTCAACACGCTCTTCGCAGATCTGTGAGATGTGAACCAAACCGTCTTTACCAGGAAGAATGTTCACGAATGCACCGAAGTCCATCAAGCGAGCAACCTTACCTTCGTAGATAGTGCCAACTTCAACGTCTGCAGTGATCAATTCAACACGCTTACGTGCATCATCGCCCGCTGCCTTATCAACAGAGAAGATCTTAACCAAGCCATCATCGTTGATATCAACTGTCGCGCCAGTCTCTTCACAGATAGAACGGATAGTTGCACCACCTTTACCGATAACATCACGGATCTTATCTGGGTTGATGCTGAACGAAACGATACGTGGAGCGTAATCAGACATCTCTTCACGAGGACCAGCAATCGCTTTGGTCATCTCGCCCAAGATGTGCAAACGGCCAGCTTTCGCCTGCTCCAAAGCGATCTCCATGATCTCTTTAGTAATACCGTTGATCTTGATGTCCATTTGTAGCGCGTTGATACCGTCAGAAGTACCTGCCACTTTAAAGTCCATATCGCCCAAGTGATCTTCGTCACCTAGGATGTCGGTCAATACAGCGAATGCATCGCCTTCTTTGATCAGACCCATCGCAACACCAGCAACCGGTGCTTTAACAGTTACGCCTGCGTCCATCAGTGCCAAGCTCGCGCCACACACAGAAGCCATAGACGAAGAACCGTTAGATTCAGTGATCTCAGATACCACACGGATTGAGTATGGGAACTCTTCAAGCGTCGGCATACATGCCAACACACCACGCTTAGCCAAACGACCGTGACCAATCTCACGACGCTTAGGGCTACCTACACGACCCATCTCACCAACTGAGAATGGAGGGAAGTTGTAGTGGAACATGAATGGATCTTTGTAAGAACCAGCCAAATCATCAATGATCTGTGCGTCACGCTCAGTACCCAAGGTGGTTACAACCAACGCCTGAGTTTCACCACGGGTGAACAACGCTGAACCGTGAGTACGTGGCAATACGCCAGTACGGATAGTGATAGGACGAACTGTCTTGGTGTCACGACCGTCGATACGAGGCTCGCCTTCCAAGATACGGCTACGAACGATCTTCTTCTTCAGCTTCTCGATGGTGTTAGACACATCGTCTGATTCGAACTGAGGCTCATCACCGCCACACAATGCTTCTTTAGCTGCTGCTTTCGCTGCATCAATCGCTGCGTAACGATCCATCTTATCTGCAGTTTGGTAAGCCGCGCGCAATGCATCGCCACAGGCTGCATCAACTGCTGCAACCAATGCTTCATTAACAGGCACTTCAGCGACTTCTTGAACTGGCTTGTTCACTTCAGCTGCAAGCTCTTTGATTGCGTTGATAACGACTTGCATCTGCTCGTGACCGAACAGAACCGCGCCTAGCATCACTTCTTCAGAAAGCTCACGAGCTTCTGATTCAACCATCAGAACCGCATCAGCGGTACCTGAAACAACCAAGTCCAAATCGCTGCTATCGCAAAGACCGGTCTTATCTTGGTTCAGTAGGTACTGACCGTTTTTGTAACCCACGCGAGCTGCGCCGATTGGGCCATCGAATGGCAAACCAGAAACAGCTAAGGCTGCTGATACACCGATCAATGATGGGATCTCAGGGTCAACCGCTGGGTTCAACGACATCACAG
The DNA here is from genome assembly GCA_038146785.1 of Gammaproteobacteria bacterium. Classification (GTDB taxonomy): domain Bacteria; phylum Pseudomonadota; class Gammaproteobacteria; order Chromatiales; family Chromatiaceae; genus VMDJ01. The sequence goes on along the minus strand of JAYQSI010000019.1, from coordinate 156,663 downwards.
TACAGATGATCTGAACTTCTTTAGTGAACGCCTTTGGGAACAGAGGACGAACAGGACGGTCGATCAAACGTGCTGTCAGGATCTCTTTCTCAGATGGACGACCTTCACGACGGAAGAAGCCACCAGGGATAACACCTGCCGCATAGGTCTTTTCTTGATAGTCCACAGTCATTGGGAAGAAGTCGCGAGCCATGCCCTCGCCTTTTTCACTTACGACTGTCACCTGAACGACGGTGTCGTCCATGTTGATCATGATTGCTGCGTCTGCCTGACGAGCAATCTCGCCCGTCTCCAATACTACTTTGTGATTACCGTATTGGAATTCTTTCTTAATCGGGTTCACTCGAGATCCTCTAGTGTTACTTACTTGCTTTGCCTGCGATTAACGACGCAGACCTAAACGCTTGATAAGGTCACGGTAACCTTCAACGTTCTTGCCCTTCAGGTAGTCGAGCAATTTACGACGTTGGTTAACCAGACGTACCAAGCCTTGACGTGAATGGTGGTCTTTCTTGTTGTTCTGGAAGTGTGGAGTCAGATCCAAAATACGTGCTGATAACAGCGCGATCTGTACTTCTGTTGAACCGGTATCTTGTGCGTTTTTACCGTACTCAGCGACGATAGCCGCTTTTTGCTCTGCACTCATTGCCATGACATTTCTCCTGTCATTATGACCTGCCGCAGCACCTTGGCTGGAGGACTCCCAACAATGAGTTCAGGCAGTCCGGGTCGGTTTAAAAAAACGGCCAATTGGCCGCATCAAATTTGGGTCGAGATTGTGCCGTAATTCACCAAGAATGTCAGCAATTTCTAATGTTTATTTGGGGTTAGCTCACTTCGGGTGGCAGCATCAGGCGTCGCGGCGCCACATTTCCATCCGGATCGATCTCCCCCAGACCAATAAATCGCTCACCATCGGCCTCATAGAGGCGCACCCAGCCCTCTTTTGGCACCCCCGAGACACGGACCGGATTGCCAAATTTGATGTAGTGAGCTGCATCCTCGCCCAAATTCACCACCGGCCAATCCTCAAGCGCGGTATCGATCGGAATCAATAGCGCATCGAGCGCCTCTTGCCCCTGCTCAGCAACCGCTATCAGCTCATCGAGGGTGTGCAGCGGCAGATTGGCATAAGGCCCGACGCCTGTGCGGCGCAGACGCACCACATGCGCGCCACAGCCGAGCTTTTCACCCATATCTTCGGCTAAGGTCCGGATATACGTCCCCTTTGAGCAGACAACGGTCATTTCGAACTCGCCGTCGGCAAACTCACCCAAATCGATGCTGTGAATGGTCACAGGGCGCGCTTCGCGCTCGACCTCAATGCCTTGCCGAGCTAAATCGTAAAGGCGTTTACCCTCATGCTTCAGCGCTGAGTACATCGGCGGGACCTGCATGATCTCACCGAGAAATTCGGGAATGACCTGCTCTATAGACTCGCGCGTGATGCCATCAATCGCGTGCTCGGAGGTAATCTCACCATCCAAATCACCCGTAGAGGTCGTCTGACCGAGCTTTACGCGGACAAAGTAGGTCTTATTCGATTCAGTGAGATAGTGAGACACCTTGGTGCCATGACCAAAGCACAGCGGCAGCATGCCATCCGCTAAGGGATCTAAAGTGCCAGTGTGACCCGCTTTTTGAGCTTGATAAAGACGCTTAACTTTTTGCAGCGCATCGTTGGAGCTAATACCGAGCGGCTTATCCAACAACAAAATGCCATCAACAACACGACCCTTCTTACGTCGCGCCATCGTTAGTCGTTCTCGTCTTTGTTATCCGAGGCGATCGCCTTATTGATCAATGATTCAAGACGCGCGCCCGTTTCAAGTGATGCGTCATATTCAAAATGCAGCTGCGGCATAGAACGCAGATTCATCAACTCACTGAGACGACGACGTAAAAAAGCCGCGGCTTTCTTCAGCGCTTGTTCAGCGGCTTTCGCTTGATCGCGATCCATCAAGGTAAAGAAAACGCGTGCATGCGACATATCTCGCACCACACGCACTTCTTGAATAGTGACTTGGTTTAAACGTGGATCACGCACTTCGTTGCGCAATAACAGCGCGAGCTCACGATGGATCTCGGCACCAACACGTTCTTCACGACCAAAATCACGCATGATGATTAAACTTCGCGAGCAACCTCAATGCGCTCGAAGACCTCGATCTGGTCACCCGGCTTAACATCGTTGTAGTTCTTAACGCCGATACCACACTCGGTACCTGAACGAACTTCATTCACGTCATCTTTAAAGCGACGCAATGACTCCAACTCACCTTCGTAGATAACCACGTTGTCACGCAGTACGCGGATTGGGTTATGACGCTTAATCACACCCTCAACAACCATTGAGCCTGCAATTGCACCGAGCTTCGATGAACGGAATACATCACGCACTTCTGCCAAGCCGATGATCTCTTCTTTAACATCCGGTGATAGCAAACCAGAGACCGCTTTCTTCACATCATCGATCACTTCATAAATGATGCTGTAGTAACGAAGATCCAAACCGCTCTCTTCAACTACACGACGTGCAGACGCATCCGCACGGACGTTAAAGCCGATAATCGCTGCACCCGAGGTCAATGCCAGGTTGGCATCTGACTCGTTGATACCACCAACGCCAGCCGCAACGATCTTTACGCGCGCTTCGTCAGCAACAATCTTATTCAATGACTCTTTAAGTGCTTCAACCGAACCTTGTACGTCGGCTTTAACAATCAAGTTAACGTAAGCAACATCGCCTTCGGCCATCTTCGAGAACATCTGATCGAGCTTCGCTGCCTTTTGCTCAGCCAACTTACCTTCACGTTGACGCTCACGACGTAGCTCACCGACTTCACGCGCTTTCTTCTCATCAGAAACAGCGACCAGGTCATCACCTGCATGTGGCGCACCTGAAAGACCTAACACCTGAACTGGAATTGAAGGACCTGCCTTCTTAACTTGCTGACCGTTCTCGTCGAACATCGCACGAACACGACCATACTCAGTACCCGAAACGATCGGATCGCCTTGCTTCAAAGTACCTGACTGAATCAAAACGGTCGCAACCGGGCCACGACCTTTATCCAAGCTCGATTCAACAATGATGCCCTTCGCAGGACCATCTTCTACAACGCTGAGCTCAAGCACTTCTGCTTGCAACAGAACCGCTTCAAGCAACTGGTCGATACCTTCACCGGTATGTGCAGAGACACGAATAAACTGAACATCACCGCCCCAATCTTCTGGAACCACTTCTTCAGCTACTAGCTCTTGCATCACGCGATCTGGATTCGCATCAGGCTTATCCATTTTGTTGATTGCAACAACCATTGGAACGCCAGCCGCACGTGCGTGCTGAATCGCTTCTTTGGTTTGCGGCATTACGCCGTCATCTGATGCAACAACCAAGATAATGATGTCGGTCGCTTTCGCACCACGTGCACGCATCGCAGAGAACGCCGCGTGACCTGGGGTGTCGAGGAACGAGATCATGCCGTGATCGGTATTTACGTGATACGCACCAATGTGCTGTGTAATACCACCGGCCTCGCCTGCGGTTACGCGACTCTTACGAATGTAGTCGAGCAATGAGGTCTTACCGTGGTCAACGTGACCCATGATGGTGACAACCGGCGCACGTGGCACCAACTCGCCGGCATCAAGCTGCTCATCAACCAATGACAAAACAGTCTCTTCAACGTCGACTTTCTTCTCTTCAACTGACTCGTGACCAAGCTCACCGACAACCAACATCGCGGTATCTTGATCAAGCGGTTGGTTGATGGTGACCATCATGCCCATACCCATCAAGACCTTGATGATCTCTGATGATTTGATCGACATACGCGCTGCAAGATCGGCAACGGTAATGGTCTCTGGCACTTCTACAGTGAGCTTCTTAACTTCAACGGGCTTTTGGAAACCGTGCTGAGTCTCTTGCTCAATATGCTTTGACTTGCGACCACCTTTAGGGCGCTTGCCACGGTTTTCATCCGATACGTGAAGTTCACGACGACGACCATGACCTGCGTGCTTCTTGCTACCGCGACCATCGTCATCACCGCCTTCTTTAGATTCTTTAGGCGCTTGGCGCATACGCTTAGGACCTTTCTTGTCCTTATCCGTCTCGCCTTTCTTCTTTTCAGCTTCAGCTTGCTTTTGTGCCTCTGCCTCAGCTTCTGCCGCTTTACGCGCTTCTTCAGCTTTTGCACGCGCCGCTTCTTCTTCAGCACGCAACACTTCGTTCGCTTTCTTACGCGCATCATCTTGAGCAGATGCCGCTTCGCGTTGTGCACGCTGCTCAGCAAGTGCGCGTTCAGCTGCTGCTAATTCTTCTTGCGCCTTCTCTGAAGGATCAACTTTAGGCGCTGCATCTTTCTTAACAATGGTGCGCTTACGACGTACTTCGACGTTAACCGTCTTAGTGCCACGTGTTGCAGCGCGACCTGATGCACCACCTGAGCCTACTTTTAGCTCAGTGGTTGAACGGCGCTTCAAAGTAACCTTCTTATCGCCTTTCTTTTCGTCTTTACCGTGACTACGACGCAGGTGATTCAGTAGTGCTACTTTTTCCTGCTCGGTGATCACATCGCTTTCACTCGACTTTGCTACACCTGCATCACCGAGTTGCTTAAGCAAACGATCTACTGGAATACCAACATCAGAGGCTAATTGACTGACTGTAACTTCACTCATGTCTTTACCCTTATCGCTTATTCAGCTTCCTCAGCAAACCAAGGCGCACGCGCTGTCATAATCAGCTCACCTGCACGCTCTTCGGTCATACCTGCAATTTCCATCAACTCATCGGTCGCAGCTTCTGCAAGGTCTTCCATGGTGCACATGCCGCGCGCAGCCAGTTGATGCGCTAATTGTTCGTCCATGCCGTCCATCGTCAACAGATCTTCTGCCGGCTCGCCATCACCTAAGGTCTCTTCCTTAGCAATAGCGCGAGTCAACATCGCATCGTTTGCGCGGTTACGTAGTTCTTCGACGATCTCTTCATCAAACTCTTCAATCGCCAACATCTCATCGATATCAACGTAAGCCACTTCATCAATGGTCGAGAAGCCTTCTTGAACCAGAATCAATGCAACTTCTTCATCCACATCGAGCTGCTCCATAAAGCGCTCAACATATTTCTGGGCTTCTTCTTGGCTCTTCTCTTCCGCTTGCTCTTCGCTCATCACGTTGAGCTCCCAGCCAGTCAATTGACTCGCTAGGCGAACGTTCTGACCACCACGACCGATCGCTTGTGAAAGATTCTCATCTTTAACCGCGATATCCATCGAGTTCTTCTCTTCATCCATGATGATTGAGACAACATCTGCTGGTGACATCGCATTGATTACGAACTGCGCTGGATTCTCATCCCACAGGATGATGTCAACACGCTCACCGCCAAGCTCATTTGAAACTGCTTGAACACGCGAACCACGCATACCCACACAAGCACCCACAGGATCGATACGCTTATCTTTTGCCAATACCGCAATCTTTGCGCGAAGACCTGGATCACGTGCCGCACCGAGCAATTCGATAGAACCTTCACCAATCTCTGGCACTTCCAAACGGAACAGCTCCATCAACACTTCAGGTGAGTTACGCGAAACAAATAACTGTGGGCCGCGAACATCGGTACGGATATCGAACAACAAACCACGTAGACGGTCACCAACACGCACCATCTCTTTTGGAATCATCTCAGAGCGAGGAATCAGCGCTTCAGCGCCATCGCCCAAATCAAGAATCACGGTGCCACGCTCTGCGCGCTTAACCGTACCCATGATGAGCTGGCCAACTTTATCTTGGAACGCTTCAACAACCTTCGCACGCTCAGCTTCACGAACCTTTTGTACGATAACTTGCTTAGCGGTTTGAGCCGCGATACGACCAAACTCGATCGACTCGATCTGCTCTTCAACGTAATCATCAACTTGAATATCTGGCTCGTCGATACGTGCTGCTTCAAGGGTGATTTCCGCTAATGGATTTTCAAGTGCTTGCGACTCTGAGTCATCAACCACCAACCAACGACGGAAGGTCTCGTAGTCGCCAGTCTTACGATCAATCGCGACACGCACTTCGATATCTTTGCCTGACTTCTTGCGAGTCGCTGACGCTAACGCCGCTTCAATCGCACCGAAGATCACATCTCTTTCAACAGCCTTCTCATTCGAGACCGTTTCAACTACAAGCAGGATTTCTTTATTCATTGCTTACGCCTTAAAACTGCGGCACTACACGCGCCGTATCGATTTGATCAATATTTAATGTGTGCTGATCGTTATCAACCTGCATCACAATCTCGTTATCAGAGACCGACAACAGTCGACCTCGAAAATTCTTTCGCCCCACCGCGGTGGACTTCATCTTTACGCGGATATCGCTTTCCACGCTGCGCTCAAACTGCACTTGCGTGAACAACGGGCGATCCATACCCGGTGATGACACTTCTAAGGTGTAATCCCCTGCGATCGGATCTTCCACATCGAGTACCGCACCGAGCTGGCGGCTGACCTTCTCGCACTGCGAGACATCCACACCACCCTCGTTCTCGATGTACACACGCAACAGCTGACCTGACGACTGCTTTGGCAAAAGCTCCAAGCCCCACAGCTCAAGGTCAAAGCCTTCAACCACGGTTTGCGCCATTTGCAGCAAGTTTTCAGGTACTGATCGCATATTTTCCCGACAAACAAAAAATGGGCCCAAGGCCCATTCCGCGTTACGTACCGGCAAAAGCCCATACGTGGAATACAAAAAAACCCCATAAATGGGGTCCGTCGCCATTCCAGCTTCAGACCGACAACCGCGGAGAGCTGTAAATTAGGCCAACCAAACAGTCGAAACCGTTTAATTGCGGCGCAGTTTAATGAGAATTGGCTAGATCGTCAAACGGATTTCGGGCTGATTTTTTGCAAAATCAGCAGCTTAAACACGCCTGTCACATAAGGTAGAGCTACCCTGCGAAGTTCTCTACACTAGCGCCATTATCGAATTCGAGGTTCCTATGGACGCACAAGAGATCATCAACCGCATCAAAGACGCTATTCCAGATGCTGAGGTCACCACCGATGGTGCTGACTGCAACTTTTCGGTGACTGTGGTCAGCCCAAGCTTTGAGGGTAAAAATCTTGATGAGCTTGCATAGACCAAGTGCTCCACGGCGTTATGTCGACAACCCTCTAGGATATGACCGAAGCCAACGAGGTTGCTATCAATATATGAGAGTGGATTCTCGAGCGAATACCTCACACCCGCTTGTGCAGCTAAGTTCACAACGCCCTGTGGCTTATGCTCTTCGAATAACGCCGCCATGCCCTTACGATCAGCCAGGTCCATACGGACATGCGTGTAGTTTGGGTTATCGATAAAGCGATTAAGACGTGCCTCTTTTAACGCGGGGTCGTAGTAGTCGTTATGGTTATCGATGCCGATAACCTGATCACCACGCCCCAACAAACGCATAGAAAGCGTCGAGCCGATAAAGCCCGCCGCACCGGTTACTAATACTTTCATCTTAAGATTTAGTACCAATCATCTAGTTGGACTTGATCAGAGTGATTCATAAGAATTCTCTCACGGTGCCATTCGTTAGACATGGGGACCGTTGTACTTTCGATAAAGCTCGGAGTGCCTAGGGTGTAATGCAATAATTTAGCCTCTTGATTTTCGCCAAATTCATCTGGCAACCAATTCCATTCGATTGGCAACTCACCAATTAATTCCTCTGATAACCAAGTAAAACGATGGAGCTCAGCGCCGGTGCTATTTTCAATGAAATCAGGGGTTATTTTTTCATTGGCTTCGTGAGCGCAATTCCAAAGAACAACACTTGACCAGTTTTTTCTTGGGTAATCTTGGTTTGGGGCACCTAAGTACTTCTGCTTTTGTTTAGTTTTGTAATCGTGCTTAACCACCATGACAGCTTTACTTTCATCCCTGAGTGCCCATAACTTAGCTATATCGTCTCTCAGCAGCATGTCACCATCTACAAACAGGGCCCACCCCTTGTAGTCAGTTAAATGGGGCACAAGAAATCGACTATAAATAAACTGATTCGAACCATCCGAGTGATTCTCGGTATAGCCTGACAAATTTCGTAAAGCTAAAGGGGTAATCTGCAATGGAGTACTGCATTGCCTAATCAAGCTATTGTTGAATACATGAAAAGCGACTGATTCTCTGGGATCAAAACCAACAAAAACACGCATGAAAATTTTTCCAAATTCTGATTTTAGACGTCTAGATGATATCAGAATCGCTTCCAATTTAATTAATGGGCGTCTACCGAATTAACTTTTAATCCCCACCCCTCGCTTCATCAGCGAGTGAGCGTAAACCGATAAAATAAGAGTGAATCCCAAAATAATAGCTATGCCCGAGCCTAAATTTATATCACTAACTCCCAAGAGCCCATAACGAAAAGCATTGACCATATAAAGCACAGGATTTGCCATAGAGACAGATTGCCAGAATTCCGGCAAAAGACTCATTGAGTAAAAGACTCCTCCCAGATAAGTCAGAGGCGTTAATACGAATGTTGGGATGATCGAAATATCATCGAAACTATTCGCGAATACCCCATTGATAAAACCTGCTAACGAAAACAGCACCGAGGTCAACACAAACACTAGGAAGGTTATTCCGTATGAATGTATAGTTAGATCAGAAAAAAAGGACGCCACAATAGTAACGACCACACCAACAATAACACCTCTCGATACACCACCCGCAACATAGCCTGCCAAAATCAGCCAATTGGGAATCGGCGCGATCAGTAATTCATCGATATGTTTATTCCATCGGCTGAAATAGAAGCTAGACACCGTGTTTGCGTAGCTATTTGATATCACCGACATCAAGATCAAACCCGGCACGATAAAATCAATATAACGGAACCCTTCAATATCGCCTATCTGCGAGCCAATCAACTTGCCGAATATAATAAAGTACAACGCCATGGTGATCGCTGGTGGCAATATCGTTTGCACCCAAATACGCGCAAAACGAAGGATCTCTTTAATCAACAAGGTTCTGAATGCCGTCCAGTAAATCATTTTCATGATTGACCACCTTGAGCACCAACTAAATCAATAAATAACTGCTCTAAACGGTTTTGCTTGTTTCTCATACTCAGTACGCAAATGCCTTTTTGATTGAGCGCTTCAAATAATTTATTGATGCCCTTCTCTTTCGCTACACTCACCTCAAACGAATGATCTGAAAGCTTCGTTAACTCAAAATCCTCGAGCCTTGGTAAATCAGTAATAGCCTCTTCGGTATCAAATACGAATGTCTCTTGATTAAGTCTGCGCAACATCGCACTCATCGAGGTATTCTCAACAATCACACCTTTATCAATGATCGCGATATTGCGGCAGAGGCTCTCGGCTTCTTCCAGATAATGAGTTGTTAAAATGATTGTCGTACCCGCCTGATTAATCTCTTTGAGGTAGCTCCACATTGAGCGACGAATCTCGATATCTACACCGGCAGTTGGTTCGTCAAGAATGAGTAACTTTGGGTCATGCACTAAAGCGCGGGCAATCATCAGACGACGCTTCATACCACCCGACAGTTCCCTCGCCTGTGACTTGCGTTTATCCCAGAGATGCAGCTTTTTTAAATAGTGCTCTGCCCGCTCAGTCGCTTTTGCTCGGCTAATACCATAAAAACCCGCCTGATTGATCAATATCTCAATCACCGGCTCGAACTGATTGAAGTTAAATTCTTGCGGGACTAAACCAATACACGCTTTAGCTTTTTCAGGATCGCCTTCTAGATCGTAACCAAATATCTCCACTGACCCTGAAGACTTGTTAACCAAAGAGCTAATGATGCCAATAGTGGTTGATTTACCAGCACCATTAGGACCAAGCAACGCAAAAAAATCACCAGATTGAACCTCAAGGTCAATTCCCTTTAACGCCTCTGGTCCTTTCTTATAGGACTTTGCTAATTGCTGGATTTTTATCGCCGGGATCATTTTTTACAACTTAATTAAGTAAGGATCGTACAATACGACGGTAACCCCAAAAAATCACCTGCTGAGAGCTTATGGAAGCGTTACCCCTGGACATCATTCTTGTACTTTCAGCGATTGCAGTTCTGGCGGGCTTCATCGATGCTATAGCCGGCGGCGGCGGTTTAATCACCGTACCTGCGCTTCTATGGGCCGGAGTTCCACCACTAAACGCCTTAGCAACCAACAAGCTACAAGGTTGCTTTGGTAGCGGCACAGCCAGCTATCGATTTTGGCGTAAAGGCCATATCAACCTTAGGGAACTACTATGGCCAGTTGCGCTTACCTTCATCGGTGCTACTCTGGGCACATGGACTGTTCAACATATTCATAACGACTGGCTCAACCAGATCATCCCCATCCTCTTGATAAGCGTGGCATTGTATTTCGCCCTATCACCCTCTCTTAAAGATCTAGATGGCCACCAACGCATATCAATAGGTGCTTTTGGTTTATCAGGCGGGCTTATCGTTGGCTTCTATGATGGTTTTTTCGGACCAGGAACCGGTAGCTTTTTCTTTGCAGCAATCGTCTTACTACTAGGCTGGGGTGCTAAACGTGCGACTGGCGCTACCAAACTGCTTAACTTCACGAGCAATATTACTTCACTGAGCTTCTTTGCTGCCGGCGGACAAGTATTTTGGACACTTGGGCTTTCGATGGGCATAGGACAGGTTTTAGGTTCTTGGCTAGGCTCACACCTTGCAATTAAGCATGGCTCCAAACTGATAAAGCCTCTCGTTGTCGTAATCTCAATCACGCTTTCAATCAAGCTGCTGACTTCAAACTAATTAGCTATTATAAAAAAATGACTAACCCAAAGATTTCAGCCGTAATCATTACCCATAACGAAGAGGAAAATATTGCGAAATGCCTCTCTTCATTACAGGGCTTTGATGAAATTATTGTAGTGGACTCAGGAAGCAACGATAAAACAATTGAAATTTCTAAAAGTCATGGCGCGAAAGTTATCCATCAAAAATGGCTAGGCTTTGGACCTCAGAAAAAATTTGCCGTCTCGCAAGCAAAAATGACTGGGTATTAAGTATCGATGCAGATGAGTATCTAACTAATAAATCAAGGTCTTCTATTTTTAGTACTGATTTAATCGACCCCAAAATTGCCTATTCTATAAATCGCCGCTCATTCTTCTTAGGAAAGGAAGTGAAATTTTCTGGCTGGAATCCTGATTGGGTGATTCGCCTTTTTAATCGTAATGAAGCTAACTTTACTGACGATTTAGTTCATGAGCGTGTTGTTGGCTTTGCTACCATTAATAAACTCGACAGCCTTATGTTTCACAATACTTATTCAACCCTTCAGGACATTAAGTTAAAAACAAAAAAATATGGGCTTCTTGGCCAAATATCTAGAAAACAAAACAAAAACCGATATCTATCTGCAACATGGGCTTTCCTGAGAACTTATATATTTATGGGTGGATTTTTAGACGGTCAAACTGGATTTAAAATCGCTATAATGAATGCTAAAACAACCTTCATAAAGTACAGTTGATAGTCAGCTAATTCATTAATCACTAAATATGCAGAAATCAACCAAAGAAACTGTAACCAAGTGGCTAGAGAAGCGTTTACCCGATACTGTACTTGATTGCCCGGCAGGTAATGGCTGGCTTTTAGGCGCGTTGCCCAATTCAAAAATTGACGGTATTGATTTGTATGCTGACCCAAATTCAGGATATCGTAATCACGTAGCAGCCGACTTAGATCTTGGAATACCAGATCAACTTCCAGATTATGATCTTATTGCGTGTTGCGAAGGAATTGAACACTTCGGCAATCCAGCACTTTTTTTTCAGAGCTGCCATAAACATCTTAAGAAGGATGGTATTTTATTAATTACAACCCCAAATACTTGGCAGCCCAGTGCAAAACTTCAGTTTAACTTAAGAGGGTTTTATCCAGGCTTCCCTTGTCTGGTAGGTAAGATTGAAAAGGGAACTCACATGCATATTATGCCTTGGAGCTTCCCGCAACTCTATTTATTCCTAACGCTATCGGGTTTTAAAGAGATAACCTTACATTACCAACCAATGAGCAACCCAAAACACACATATGAAAGACTCTTGGCCCTCCCACAGAAGCTTTATTGCCGTAATAAAGAAAAAAAATCAACCAGCAAACTTGAAAAAGACTTTTGGCGACAAGCCGGGAGCTCAGCTTCAACTCTGGGTAGAAACTTATTTGTTACAGCTCGTAAATGCTAGGTCACCTATATAGCCTCCTCAGCTTTTATAGAAGACACATTAAATCTCCTTTAAAAGTTACAAAAAGACAACTCATAAGAAGTTTCACTAGACCTAAGCTAGCTTATTTATACCAAAAATATCTATTTCAAATAGCAAAAAAAAATTGGCCGGCAGTCCGTCAGTCAGTCTTAAACATATCCTCTCTGCCCGAGCTCAAAAATGACAAAAGACTGAGTATAGATTTTGCCCATGCAGCAGAGCGCGTAGGACTTTATGAACTATCCACTGAACTCTCAGTCATTAATGCCCGAATTGAAGGGGCAGTTAGGTTCACAGACTGGAATGGCGAAGCCCTGAGCAAAAAGACACTTTGTATTTCATTCAAAGAAAAAGAACGCCAAGGCTTAGCAGTGGGATTGCGTATGGCAGGGTATGTTAAAGCAGCAAGCAAGAAAGCACGGCATACTCAATTAATCGTTGACAGAAGATTGGTGCCTATATTCTCGAGAACATTACCAACTGTTGATGTTTTACCATATCCAGAACAATGCGCGGCTATGAATAATAATAACACCTATACATCCCATATAGTCAATCTATGGCAGAACATTGGAACATCCGAGAAAAAAATAACGTCCCTCTTCACTCCACTCATGAGTGATATTGGAAAGAGCAACTTATTACGTGAAAAATATATTAGACAGGGCAAAACTAAAAGACCGTTGATAGGAATTTCGTGGTTTAGCACGCATTTCGGCAAAGACCTTCCCGCATTAAGCGACTGGTTAGCATTCACAAAATCTTTTGATGCTAATTTTGTTAACCTTCAGTATGGGAATACTAAGTCAGATATTTATAATTTTCACAAAGTACTAAAAGAACGGTTCATAAATGATACTAAAATTGACCAACTAATTAGTATGGATGACTTCTGCAATCAACTTGGCGCACTAGATGCAGTTGTAACGATCAGCAATACCGGAGCCCACCTAAGTTCTGCAATGGGAGTGCCAACTATTGTTTTAAGAGATGACTGGTTTAGACGCGCTTGGCCTGTTTTAAGCTCCAAAACACCATGGTACCCAAACACAATTACTATCGGAAAAAATGGGCGTCAGTGGGCAGATGTATTTAATGATGTGCAACAAACATTACAGAATATGATTATTCAGCCTTAACAAAAACTGCATTGTGCGGTATCTCGTCTAGAGGCTTATTGTTTACAAATGCTACCTGTCCGCTTTTCGTAAAGTGCTTATGATCCAACACGTAACCACATGTTGACATAAAATGAACAACGTCATTTCTTTCGCCAGGATTTATTTCGATTTGTATCGATTTAGGCGGAAGCGAAGAAGTTAGTAGACTTTTCATGCCTTTGAGAATTGAGATCTCATTACCATCGACGTCAATCTTAATTAAAGTAGGCTGTTGAACCTTACCCGTAGCTATCAATTCATCTACTGACAGAGAATAAACTAGTTCAGACATCTTGGGCTTAAAATCTCTGTCGTGTGGCAACTTGGTATGCCCCAGCTGAGTCATAGACGCCCCACTCTCCATTGAATTGTAGTTTAAGTCAAAAAAACCAACCACATCATTTAGCGCGAAGGACAAGGGGCGCACAGAATCCTCAAGGTCATTAAGGGTAATATTTTCTAGTAATGTAGCGAAGTTAATTTTATGGGGCTCAAAGGCATAAACTTTTACATCAATGTGTTTTTTTGCAGCATAGATGGAATAAAGACCCACGTTTGCACCAACATCAAACAAAATCGAATTTGGCTTAACATTGTCATCTAGCCACTTTAAAGTACCTTTTTCTTTGGAAAAGAATGTTGTGTACCTAAAGACCTCCATCCGAGTTTTTGGTTTAAATCGATATACGACCTGATTAAAACGTTGGTTAATAGTTAAATTAAATAATGAATTCAACTTGATAATGATTTTTAGTAGCTTCTTCCAAAAAAAAGAATCAGGATTTCCGAAAATAGAAATGCGCATTAGAAAATCTCTTCTATATTTATAGTCACTGTTCTTCGATACTGGCCCGGTGGACCAGTCATTGGCTTAACAGAATGCCAAGAGTTATAGGTTTTAACAAACATAACGCATTGATTGGGGTAGAAAGGAAATTCTTCAACTGTTTCAACAAAATCAAACTCTTGAAATTTATTCAATTGGTTAAACGTTTTTTGAATATCTACCGGCTTATCAATCGAAGTTCCCCCTCCCCATTTCTTGTGATTCCATTGGATATCATTAAATGCTAGAACAAGTGTAATTAGCTTTGTCGGAGCATCCGTATGGGGTTTAAGACCGCCACCAAAAGCAGGCATCGCAGAAAATTCGAATCTACTTCTAATCGTTTTTCGATTTAAAAGTCTTCTGATCAAACCCCTTCTTTTGTACTTAAGACTCTTAACGTAATCAAATGAATTAATGCCTAAATCTATATTTTGCTGTAAAAAACTTCTAAAACGAATTCAACAAATTTTTTTGATTTAACATAACTATAAAATTTACGCCAGCTATCATTCTGATTGAGGTATTGAAAATATTCTTTGCGATTATTAGATTCAGATAGAGAGTACTTATCCCCTAAAGACTCGTTAAATTTTTTAAAAATTGATAAAGGCGGATAGCTTTCTAATAAAAGTCTATAAAAATCACTATCAAACACTTCTGATGACACACCAACTGGATAAGGCTCATAAACAAATTTAACTTTTCTGAAATTTAGCATAACTATGAATTAATTTTTCTTTAAGAAGTCACACCCATCTCGATACGAGTAACCTTGTATCTACCCCCACCAAGAGTCTTGATAACTCGACCCCAAAAACCCGATCTCTTTTCGGTAACTTCGAACACATAAGTTAGTCCAGTCCAACCTTTAGATGCTTTTTCAATTTTATCACGCCACCATTCTGGTGACTTAATAGTCACATGAGCATTCCAACCATTAGGCAATTTTTTTAATGCTGGATACGAAGCTATATTCATGTAAACGAACTTTTCAGCCAATGAAAAACACTCATTTAAAATCCAATCAATATCATCTTCTGGGATATGTTCAAGAACATCTGTCGATATCAAACCATCGTACTTTTTATTTGGGAATGAGGAAAACTCCTCTACACCAGGGTCGTATAGTTTTATCTCACTTACCCCCCAATAATTTTTGATATTGTCTACTCTCTCGCCATTATTTAAATAGAAATCTTTTGAGAAATACAATGTCGCCTTACCGCAACCATAATCAATTAGCGTGTGCGATCCAGATTTTTTTACAATCCCCCTAATTAAAGGAACATGTTCTAGCAAGCTTTTTCCTGGGAATGTATTTCGTGCATCTTTTGCACCTTGCACTCCATCAGAATGCATAAGCTGGTACTGCAGGGTTAGCTCTTTAAACATCGGGCTAGGATTAAGTCTTGAATAAGAAGTCATTGTTATTCCGCAAAAGATTGATCAACTATTTAATATGGAGTATATGTCTTTTAATTCTTTAGCTAAATAACTAGAATTGTATTTACGAAAGTTAGTCATAATTTTCAATCTGTTAAAATTTAATGACTTAGCAGCTTCCTTGACCAACCCCGCCAAAGCTTCTGGTTCTCGTTCGCCTGACCAGACACCATATTCAGTTGAAAAATCAGAAGCGCCGCAACTATGGGTCGTAACGATAGCAGCTCCCTGACTCAAGGCTTCCATAGCAACATTTGGAAACGGTTCATAAATTGCGGGGTGTATCAAAATAGAAGCCCTAGCATAAAACTCCGGTGTAACTCTTACAGAACCTAAAAAATTTACTCTATGTGAAATATTAAGTTTCTTCGCACTATCAACATATTTCGAGCGATTTGAGTCGCTACCTATTACATCAAGAGTCCACTCCTTAGGAAGAAACGAAAGCGTTCTTAACGCAAAAATCAACCCTTTTCTGTACCACCCAGATCCTACAAAAATAAGTTTAAATGGATCTCGAGCGTTTTCATCTAGCTCATAATTAATGTACTTATTGCTAAGTATATTTCTAACGACTTTGATGTTGTTTTCTTCTAAATCGTACCTATCTAGCAAAGATGCTTTTATCATTTCAGAATTAGTAATAACCGCTTTTAAGTTATTGTGCTCAAGAGACTCCTTTTCTAAGCGCAGTTTAGTTCTGTGAAAAGGATCAAGTAATTTTTTATATTTGGGCATATCAATAAGATCTAGCCACTCAGAATGAAGACCATCACCTAATCGCAAAATATCAGATCCAGGAACCCATTCATGACTATGCGTAATAGCATTTTGCGATGAAGCTAGTATTGATGCAGTACTAATAAAATTGCTATATCTTTTTGCTCTCGTATACCCCTGTACACCTAATTCATGAAGTCCAATGCGACTCAATACATCTCCTGCCCATGACTCACAAATCAGTTGAAGCTCGCCAAGTTCTGATAGAGCGTTGATGTATGAATTTGCAGCAACTTCAGCGCCGCCATCAAAACGAAATGACCTTCTAATAAAGTTTATTTTCAACAAGAAATGCCTAGGTTATTTAAGACTACCCTAAATATTTGTAAACTGGATCAAGCTTTGTCATAAGATTATTTGAAAACTCAAGATCATCTTCAGAGAAATAGTCCAAATAGCCTCCAACAACTCCCCTCCTTGCTTTAAATGAGTCACTATCATTCGTATCCGATGCGCTTAATTCTGAGATTGTAAAAGCACCATTCGATTCGAGTTTTTTTACATTACGAAAATCAGAAAAAGCTAACGCCTCCTCAAATGGCTTACTTGTAATAGGCACGTGTAAACACTTCAACATCTTTGAGAAGGCTTTTTGTGGATTTTTTCGCATATCTTCATACCTAAAAAGATAAAAGTGATTTGCCCCTGACCATTCATAACACCATTGATTCATTGTATCGATAATCATTGGCAAACCGAATTTTTTATCACTAATAAATTGAGATAAATTCATTGCCAATGCGCGCTTATTTTTAAGTCTTTTTTGCATATGAAAAAACAGAGATACAACAACGTCACGCGGGTCTCTAGCAATCAATATTAATGGCTTAGTATTTTCCTCACCTTTTGGAACCATGCCTTTGCCCCTAATTCGATCCCATACGCTCCAAGCTATTTTGTTTTCCCAAATATCATGGGTAAAGTATAAGTTGGGTATTTTATCAAAATCGGATGCATTAAAAGTAAAATCTCTGCTTTCAAGAATTGAAAAATATTTGAAGATAAATGTTCTTACCCAAGTTCTTCCGCTTTTGGGATAAGAAACAACATATCCATCAAATTTATCTTTATTCAATCCTTGACTTGTATAGTTATATCTAGTCATTTTTAAAGCTGGTTACATATCTTCATCATTTGTTGAGCCATAAATTCTATCGAGTGATTATTTAAAACCGTTTTTCTTGCATTAGCACCTAACTTTTTTAAACTCTCTTCAGAATTAAACAAGAGTTCAATTTTAGAACGCAGATCATCCGAGCTCCCAGAATTGACTAAAAGACCATTAACTCCATTTTCTATTAATTCATTCAGCCCAGAAATATTTCCAGCTATTACTGGCAATCCGATGGCGCATGCCTGCATTAATGATTGGCTAATCCCTTCATTTGCCCAACTTGGCTGAAGAAAAATATCTGCTGAACGCATTAAATCAACAATATCTGTTCGGTATCCAAGAAAATGCACTCGGTCTGTTAGATTTAAGCTCTTCACCTGCTTTTTTAGGTTACTTTCTTGCGGGCCATCCCCAACAATAATCAATGAAGCGTTATGGATATTTTGAATTGCCTCTATCGCAATCGAATGCCCTTTCCAACTGCGTAAAGTTGAAACCATAAGTAAAATTTTTTTATCCAAATCTATATTTAGCTCATTTCGCAAATTTAGATTTTTTGCGCCGGGGGAAAATTTAACGCAATCAACTCCAGTAGGCACAGATGTCACGCATGATGAGGGTATGCCTAACTTTTCTTCAATATGTTGCTTTATTGCAGAACTCGTTGTCACAATATGATCTGCCTGCCGATATAGCCATCTAGTAGTAATAGATGGTTTAATTTCTGCACTTACGTGACGAGCTCGAATAATTTTAAATTTCTTTCTTGTGAATAATCTAGCCATAGCCACAAGCCAACTATCAGTTGAGCTATGCGAGATAACGATATCTGGATTATTTACATTAAAATGCTTATATAGAAATCTCACGCCGGAAATTCTTTTTTTCCCGATCGGCGCAGGAAAAATATTTAAAGACGGATATGGATTCCTTGAATTCATATCCGCAGAACAGCTAACTATAACAGAGCAGTCATAATTCCCGTTTTTTTGAAATAAATTAATTTCCTCGAGGATTCTTATTTCTTGGCCACCCCAACCTTCACTAGACTCTGTGTGAATAATTTTTAACTTAGTCATTCAACTTTTCCAATACTAGCGTATAACCAAGCGTAAACTCTTTTGCTTATCAAAAAAAATCTAGCCAATAGAACAAGGGCCTTAATATATATGCGGCTGGAATGTATCCAATAAAAAAGAGCGGCAATAGGCAAATATTCAATAAAGTATTCTTTAAAACTGACTGTCCCCTCTTCTTGGCGCGAAAAGGATCATACTGCTTAAATAACTTGATAAATGCGTCCGGTAATCTTTTTCCTAAAACCCAAAAAGCTCCGCCTACTTTTTCTGAATCACGCACCTCAAAACCAATTTTTTTTGCCATGTCGAATAATGCATAGTGAGTAAAATGATAAAAATGCCATGGCTCACCATGAAGTGGGGCAGTCAATGGCACAGAAAGAAGTAATCGGCCATTTGGCTTCAACACCCTTTTGATTTCCTTCATTACAGTCCAAGGATCTGGTACGTGCTCTAAAACTTGGGTTAAAACAACTGCATCATATGTGTCATCCGATTTTGGAATATCATCCAAAAAACACTCAAAGTCATGCGGATCACTATAAAAGCCACCAGGCATATCCGTTGACTGATAAATACAACGAGAAAATATTTTTCTGTACGGCTTTTTACCCGCACCAGCATCTAAAACAAGAGCTTCATTAGGAAGCCTTTCAGCTTGCTCCTTAAGAAATGTTTCTATTCTTGAATTTTCTGGATCAATAATAGCCTTTAGATTCTTTGGCCAAAAACCCAACCAGCCAGCTCTGGGGTTAAGTGTAATCATAGTTTTACTATCGATACTTCCTGAGATACATCCACTCAAAGAGCCGCTTAGTCCAGTGACCAATAAAACCTAGAGGCAACATAACGCCGCCCGTTTCTGAGCGGGTAATCAGAGTGCCGCTATTAAGCTTATCAACAATACACATCAATTCAACTTTATATGTCGCTATCGGCTGCTGACCATTAAGCTCAGCCAACAAATTATGCGCTGCAGCTTCTGCTTGAAGATCCGCCATATGCGCTTGCTTTGGCAACCAGCTAGGACCTGGGAAACTACCAGAATCACCCGCCACATAGACCTTATCCGCGCCTTCAGACTGGCAAAGCTTATTCGCTTTCAACAAGCCACCTTCGGAACGTGCCAACTCGGTGTTATCAAACCACTGATTACCGGTCATACCCGGCATAAACATGATCAGATCCGCATCAAATTCACCAGCTTCAGTCATCACCTTGTTTGACTCAAAGCCTTTAATCTTATAACCAAGACGAGTCTCGATATCACGACGCTTCATCTCGCTCAGCAGACCTTTAACCGCCTTTTCACCTAGGCGCTGCCCTGGCTTTTCTGCAGGCGTGAAAAACACGAGCTTAAATTTATTGCGCTTACCTTGTTTACGCAGCCAAGTATCAATACCAAACAGAAATTCAAAAACAGGACCACCGCGCATCGCAGAAGGCTCTTTGGGATTACCCGCAAAACCAAAAGCCAAGGTGCCGCCATTCATCTCAGCCAAACGATCACGAATCTTTATCGTTGCTGGAATGCCACCGCAAGGTGTAATGGCATGCTCTATACCTGGCAACTTCTTAATAAAACAGCCACCACTTGCGATGATGATGCCGTCATTTGGAATATCACCATTGCTAGTATGCAAAGTACGGCCATCAGAACTTAAGCCGACAGCTTCAGCCGCATGAAAAGTCACTTTCAATCGCTTAAAGAACTTAGCGAGATTGATTACTAAGTCTTCTGGTTTCCGCAAGCCTGTTGGGATCCAGATGGTACCTGGGTAGTACACAAACTCAGATTTTGGAGAGACCACATCAATCTCAAGTGATGCATCCGCTTTACGCAATTTACGAACAGCTGTTAAAGCTGCGAAACCTGTACCAACTACCGTGACTTTAGCCATATCTTTAAACCTTTATAAGCTTTACTGTAATTGAAGATGCTCTAAACACAAAAGAATACTTTTCTTCCCAACGAGAGGGTGACAAATTAAATAGCAGTCTTCCAAACAAACCAAAACCACCGCCAAAACTTAATTTCTTTACAACTTTGAATTTTGTTCCTAGATAATTTGAACGACTGCCTGTCGCAAAATAATCAAAACTAAAATAACTTAAATGATGGATATGAGTTGGGTCTCGCCAAGAACTCGCACTTGAGAAATGAGGCGTAATCAATTTACACTCACCGCCCGGTTTCAGTAAACGATGGATTTCTTTGATAGCTCCCGGAATATCATAAAGATGCTCAATCACATTATCTAAAAGAATCTCATCAAAACTTTCATCTGGATAATTTAGACCCGCCTCTAAATCACCAAATTCAATTTGACTAAAGCCGCTAGGAACATATTTATCAATGTTGACCCAGCCCTCTTTTGGCTTTGCACCACAACCTATATTGAGCTTTTTTGACATTACTTCACCCACAAAATTGGCGGAGACGGAGGGATTCGAACCCTCGATACGCTATTAACATATACACACTTTCCAGGCGTGCTCCATCAACCACTCGGACACGTCTCCATTATTTACTCTGTTACTTCAATAAGATTTTCGTTAATATTGGTGCAGCCCTCTCCACACCATATTTATTCCAGTGATCTGTATCTCGCCATAACAAATAGTCACAGTTCCCATAATCATCTAGGTCATATTCTTTAGCATGTATGAACTTGAAATCCTTTTCTGTAGAGATAGCTGCGATTAAGTCATTAGTAGCCAACAGCCGTTCTCGACTTATTGAATCCATCCTTAATCCTGAATCACAACCAAGTCGAATAAAATCCCTAGCATACAGACCCGATTCCACTCTTGGCCCAACCCAAATTACATCTACAAGAGAACTAAGCCTATTTAGTAAGTCAGAAACGATCTTAAGTTTATTGGGATCTAATCCTCGTTGAACATAAATCAACTTTGAAAAGTTTTTCAAATAACGATTTGGATCATTTAGCAACTCCTCAAAAAAACATTTCTCATGATGCGAGTAAATTTTACAGCTACCTTTAGATAAACCGAAGATAAATGGAACTTGAATATCACCAATTACCACCTCATGAAATAAAGCTCTTCGTACTCCCATGGAATGGCTGTCACCAATGACTAAAATACCTTTTCCAAATGTATCTTTACATTGAATAGCATCCTGACTTATAAGGTCAATAAGAGTTTTTGCTTTTTTAAGGCATGGAAAAACCTTCTCATCTGGATCGTCAAATTTCATGCCTGCTTGATAAAGCTTATATGACACAACAGACTTTTCATTAGCCCAATCCTTCCAATAAGCCTCTAGCCCGTTACTTTTGAATGAGAAGTATCCAACCATCGTAATTAATGGTACTAAAACTACATAAAGTACTTTTAAATTTAAAAATTTACTTGAGAAATTCTGGCCGCCAATCAATGCAAAACGTTGCTCGATACCTTGATAAGTAATTAAGGACAAAAGCAAGGTAGCCAATATCAAGATTGGAAATGCAAAACTCACCTCTAAAATGCCAGCGTTCCTCATAGAAACAAGCAGCAGGTTATGCCATAAATAAATTGAGAAGCTAAGATTCCCAATTAAGACTATTGGCTTAGCGGTAAACAAGCTTTTCAGTGCAGTATTACCTTGGTAAACAATCATAAAAGCTACTGCGAAAACAAAAGGAACCGTAAGCAAGGAGGGATGGCTCAATGATGAGTCAAAAAGAAAAAGTAACCAAAAAAAACAAATGCCGATAAATAAAAAATAAACTTAGAAAGAAAATTATTTTTTTAGCTTTTGCATCCACCACGTTTTCTTTTTGCACGGGCATCAGATCTTCTTTACTCACACCCAACATCAATGCCGCGGTACTCGCCACATAGATCGATGAGTAAGTACCGACAAAAACACCGACCAATAAGGCAAATGCAAAGCCGTGAATAATCTCACCACCCAAGAAGAACAACGCCAACAACACCAAGATGGTCGTTAACGATGTCATCAAGGTACGACTCAAGGTTTGAGTCAATGATGAGTTAATGATCGACTCTGATGTGCCTTTACGCATCTTGCGGAAGTTCTCACGCACACGGTCAAACACAACGATAGTGTCGTTAAGCGAGTAACCAATCACCGCAAGCACCGCTGCCAATACAGGTAGATCAAATTCAATCTGTAGCAATGAGAACAGGCCAATCGTAATCGTCACGTCGTGAATCAATGCCACAACAGAACCCACCGCGAAGCGCCATTCGAAACGTAATGCCACATAGATCAAGATCGCCATCAGTGCGACAAGTACCGCCAAGAAGCCATCTTCTGTCAGCTCATCACCCACTTGTGGTCCAACGAACTCAACACGGCGCAGCTCGACCTGACCATCAACGGCTTTCGATAACATGCCGAACACTTCATTACTCAGCGTTGAGCTTGATTGCTCTTCTGACTTCGCCAAACGAATCAATACATCTTTCGCTGTACCAAACTGCTGCACAGAGGCATCACCATGACCACCTTGGGTCAAGGTTTCGCGAATGGATGGCAAGTTAGCATCTTGGGTGTAACCCACTTCAATCAGCGTGCCGCCAGTAAAGTCGATACCCATACTTAAACCACGGGTCACAATCGAACCCACAGCACCAAGCAGCAAGATCGCTGAGAAAATCATCGCGACATTGCGTTTACCCATGAAGTCGATCACGGAATCTACTTTCAATAATTGCATTAGTTGAGCCCTCCGATTGAGAGAGTCTTAAGTCGTTTACGACCATGCATGATGTTAATAATCGCTCGCGTACCGACAATCGCTGTGAACATCGAGGTCACGATACCAATCGCCAAAGTCACCGCGAAACCACGCACTGGACCACTACCCACAGAGAACAACACAATCGCTGCAATCAAGGTCGTGATGTTCGCATCCATAATCGTGATGAACGCTTTCTCGTAACCTGCATGAATCGATGCTTGCGGCGTACTACCCACGCGCATCTCTTCACGGATACGCTCAAAGATCAGCACGTTGGCATCCACCGCCATACCAACGGTCAACACGATACCCGCAATACCCGGCAAGGTCAGCGTGGCTTGAATGATTGAAAGCACCGCAACGATAAGCACCAAGTTAGCGGCCAATGCGACGTTCGCGACTAGACCAAACTTACGGTAGTAGAACGCCATAAAGACAAGCACGAGTGCAAAGCCAACCATGACCGAGGTAAAGCCTTGATCAATGTTGTCCTGACCTAAGCTAGGACCAATGGTGCGCTCTTCGACGATATCAATTGGCGCTGCTAAAGCACCGGCTTTCAGCAATAACGCCAGGTTATGCGCTTCACCTGGGCTATCTAAACCTGTTGTTTGGAAACGACGACCAAATGGCTCACGAATCGTCGCAACGTTAATGACCTCTTCAACCCATTTCTTAATAGGCTTGCCATTCTCATCACGACCGACAGTTCGCTTCTCTTTAAACACAACCGCCATTGGCTTGCCAACGTTCTCGGTGGTCACGTTACGCATACGGCGCGCACCCTTGCTATCAAGGTTGACGAATACCGCAGGACTACCGCCTTGCTGATCGAAACCTGATGAGGCACTGGTCATCTGATCACCAGTTACGATGAACTGACGCTTCAATAAGATTGGCGTGCCATCACGCTCTTTATATAAACGCGAACCCGCAGGTACACGACCTGACTTCTCAGCATCACGCGCTTGTTGCAGATCACCCACAACCAAACGGTACTCAAGGGTTGCTGTCGCACTTAAGAGATCTTTGACCTTACCTGGGTCTTGAACACCCGGCAGCTCAACCACAATGCGTCGATCGCCTTGTTGCTGAATCACAGGCTCTGCCACACCTAAGGCGTTTACACGATTACGCAGTGTGGTGATGTTTTGCTGCAGCGCTGATTTGCGCACTTCACGCAACTCAGCATCTGACACCTGAGCTGAGAAGAAGGCATTAGAGCCCTCCTCGCGATCAGTGAATACCAAGGTGCGGAATTCATTCGCCACTTTTACTTGTGCAGCGTTACGGTCATCTACCGAACGGAAACGCACTTCTACCGCTGTGCCCACCGACTTAACCGTGACATAACGAATCTTTTCGTTACGCATGAACTCACGAAGATTCGCGACCTGCACTTCCATCGCCTTCTCGATTGCCGCATCCATATCGACATCGATCAGCACGTGAATACCACCACGCAAGTCCAAACCTAAGTTCATTGGCTTACCGCCAACGCCCGACAACCAGGTTGGCACATCAGGCGACAAGGTCATTGCATGAGTGAAGTCACCGCTCAAGCCTTTAGCAACGACATCTTGCGCTTTGAGCTGCTCTTCTGGCTTTTCAAAACGGAACTGCAACTTATCGCGAGATAGCTCAACACGCTTTGGCGTGATGCCATTGCTTTTCAGCGCTGCTTCAAGCTGAGCTTGCAGTGCATCAGACACGGTCGCATTACGCGTACCCGTCACCTCAATGACAGGGTCTTGGCTATAGATATTAGGTAAGGCGTAAAGAGCACCGAAGAACATTACGACGGCGATCAATACGTTTTTCCACATTGGGTATTGATTCAGCATAGGAGTGCCACAAAAAGCCCGACGAGTGTCGGGCTGTGAAATTACATTTCTTTCAAAGAACCTTTCGGCATAACCGCTTCAACCGACACGCGGCGAACCGTTACTACGGTGTTATCAGCGATCTCTAGCTTGACGAAGTTTTCGCCAACTTCAGTGATCTTGCCCATCAAACCACCCATGGTTTGCACTTCATCACCTTTACCTAGCGCTTCAACCAGCTTCTTGTGTTCTTTTTGACGCTTAACCTGAGGACGGATAATGAACAGGTACATAATCACGAACATACCGATCAAGAACAATAACGGTAAACCTTCGCCGCCAGGTGCAGCCGCCGCACCTTCAGCCATCGCATCAGAAATAAAAATCATCGGATTCTCCGAAATGGGGTTACAACTTGCCGCCCCACGCGGGACGACCTAAAAAAGTGCCGAAATTATGCCACAGCCACCTGAGAAAGTCGGTGGGCTAAATGGTTCAATTGGGTACGGTTTTGCCTCGTTTGGCATAGAACTCGCTGCGGAATGCCTCAAAGCGCTGCTGCTCGATCGCTTCGCGGATATCGGCCATCAGCATTTGGTAGTAGCGCAGGTTATGAATCGTGTTCAACCGCGCGCCCAAGATCTCATTACAACGGAACAAATGACGCAGATACGAGCGGCTGTAGTTTTGGCAGGTATAGCAGTCGCATTCTTCATCCAAGGGGCGCGTATCTTTTTCGTGCGCTGCATTTTTGATCTTCACCACACCCGAATGCGTGAAAAGATAACCATTGCGCGCATTACGCGTTGGCATTACACAATCGAACATATCAATTCCGCGACGTACCGCCTCAACGATATCTTCTGGCGTGCCCACACCCATTAAATAATGCGGATGATCTGCTGGCAGGATTTCCTGCATCGCATCAAGTACACGGATACGATCTTCTTCTGGCTCACCAACGGATAAACCACCCACCGCATAGCCATCAAAACCGATCTTTTGCAGCTCTTCTAAAGAACGCTTACGCAAGCTCTCGTACATACCGCCCTGCACAATGCCAAACAGAGCGTTTGGATTACCTTCATGCGCTGCCTTACTGCGTTGCGCCCATCGCAATGAGAGCTCCATCGATTCACGCGCCTCGGTTTCTGTCGCAGGGTATGGCGTGCATTCATCAAAAATCATCACGATGTCTGAGCCTAGCTTGCGCTGAATCTCCATCGACTCTTCCGGCCCCATAAACACCTTCGCGCCATCGGTCGGCGCTTGGAAGTGCACACCTTCTTCTTTGATCTTGCGCATCGCACCCAGCGAGAAGACCTGGAAGCCGCCACTGTCGGTCAATATCGGACCATCCCAGTGCATAAAGTCATGGAGATCGCCGTGAGCATTGATCACCTCGGTGCCCGGGCGAAGCCATAGATGGAAGGTATTACCCAAGATAATCTGCGCACCCAAGCCCTTGAGCTCTTCAGGGGTCATCGCCTTGACCGTGCCATAGGTACCCACCGGCATGAACACCGGGGTTTCCACCGTGCCGCGAGCAAAGGTCAATCGACCACGTCGCGCACCGCCATCTGAGGCTAATAATTCGAATAATTCAGACATATTTCAAAAAACGGATTGACTTTACTCTCAGAATATTAGAAAATTCTAATGTGCTGATTATTCAGCACACCCTCCATCCTCCTTTGGTGGAACCTTGGCCCGGCACCCCCCTGTCGGGCCTTTTTAATGCCCGGAAGAAATTTCGGGCATTAATTTCAATCACTTAGCGGCTCTTTCGAGCAACATCGCATCCCCATAACTGAAGAAACGATAGCGCTGCTCAACCGCATGGCGATAAGCGCGCATGATGTTCTCATACCCCGCAAACGCCGACACCAACATTAATAAGGTGGACTGCGGCAGGTGGAAATTGGTCAACAGCAGGTCTACCACCTGAAATTGATAACCAGGACGGATAAACAACCGCGTATCTCCCTGATAAGGCTTTAGCTCACCCTCTTTTGCGGCAGTCTCAAGGCTACGCACACTTGTAGTCCCTACCGCGACGACTCGCCCACCACGCGCCTTACAGGCTTTGATCTTTTGAACGGTTTCTTCAGATACCGACAACCATTCGGAATGCATGATGTGCTCATCCAGATTCTCGGTCTTTACCGGCTGAAAAGTGCCCGCACCCACATGCAAGGTCACCTCAGCTTGCTCAACACCCATCTCACTCAAAGTGTTTAACATCGCATCATCAAAATGCAGGCCGGCTGTTGGCGCCGCCACAGCACCCATCTCTTTGGCAAAGACGGTCTGATAACGCTCTTCATCATCTGCACCATCATCACGGTCTATATAAGGTGGCAATGGCATATGGCCATGCGATTCCATGAGCTGGTAAAAATCACCGGCACTCTCTAGCTGTAACTCAAACAGATTGTCATGACGCGCGACCATGGTGATCTGCGCATCTTCAACAAGAAGCGTTGACCCAACCTTCGGTGACTTACTCGCACGCACGTGCGCCAAACATCGAGTCGGCTCGATTACGCGCTCGATAAGAATCTCAACTTTGCCGCCAGTGTCTTTCTGCCCATGTAAACGAGCTGCCATCACGCGCGTGTTGTTAAACACCAATAAATCACCGGCGCGAAGTAACGAAGGGAGATCTAAAAACTGGCGATCAGCGATCTCACCATTGGCACCATCGACATGCAGCATACGGCTGAGCGAACGCTGTTCAGCGGGATGCTGAGCGATCAACTCATCAGGCAATTCGTAATCAAAATCGGATAGGCGCATGGGGCGCGCATGGTAGCACAGGGCACTTGCCTAACGCGGTCAAGTCGGTATACTGCCGCGTCTTCTCGCAGGGCCACCTGCAAGAGCCAAATTTGCCAGTGTGATGGAATTGGTAGACATAGGGGATTCAAAATCCCCCGCCTTCGGGTGTGGCGGTTCGAGTCCGCCCACTGGTACCAAATCTAAAAAAGCCCACCTTAGCGTGGGCTTTTTAGTGCTCTAAATTATTGTTCTTATCTTATCTTGTTGATAATGTTAAATGAATATAGGGGCCATAGTTATGCGGAAATTATCAGCAATACTGATCATGGATATTGTTGGGTATACCAACAAAAGTGGTTTTAATGAGGTCGGAACACACCAACTCATTAAAGAATTCACTGAAAATATTCTTAAGCCAGCTCTTACTAAATTTCAAGGCAAGTTAGTTAAAGCCACTAAAGATGGTTGGATTATATATTTCGCGAGCACCTCTCTTTGCACTGATTTTGCCTTTAGCGTAAAAGAAAGAATTTCAACGCAAACATTAGATATTCGATTTGGAATACATATCGGTGATGTTGTGTATGAGAATAATGACGTACTGGGCTCCACCATTAACATTGCAGCAAGCCTTGACAAGATCTCAGCTGTTAATCAAGTGACACTTTCATCTGCTGCATACCTTAGCCTAGAAGACCAGCAAAAAGAAAAGTTTATTGATAAGGGCTTTATCAATTTAAAAGGCATCAACAAGCCTATACAGGTCTTCTCTACTGGGGATATTGATGCTGAAAGTTCAAATAGCGGCGACGTTGATTACGATCCAAAATCAAAGCTTATTATTGGCAAATTAACTACCGATGAAAGTATCAGTAACACAGGAAACATAGGCGACAAGCTTCACAGCAAACTATTTGAATGCTTGTCTGAAAAATCTTGGGTTAAGGCCACCATTAATAAGCAAGCTAGAGCTAATGATTATCAATTGAGGATGTCCGCCGTAGCAGTTTCGGGACAGATTCAATTTACTTTCAAACTATTTCACCCACAAAAAGACATCATCTGGGAAGATGTTTTTGCGTTTAGAGCAAACAACATCATGATCAATGACTTATCTGAGGAAGTTACCGAACAAGTCGTTATGAAATTAATGAAGTATAAGAGTGATTTTTGAAGCCTTACACTTTAATCAAAAAATCCTTTAAGCCCACCTAAGTGTGGGCTTTTTTATGTCCGAATTTAAGTCTTAAAGCAGATGAGCGATATCTCTCTAAATATTTATCAAGGAGAGAACCATGGCTAATCACTACGAAACATCACCACCGATGTTCCGCAACGCACCGCTTAAATTCATTGTGTATATCTTGCTGATTCCAGTTTTCGGTCTTGGCTTGTTTCTGCTGCTTTGGTGGTACATCGATAACAAAAACAAACGTCTTTCGATCGAAGGCGATTTGATGAAGTGGCAAGAAGGCATCTTCAATAAAACCTTTATCGATTTGAATACCGAAGACATCCGTACCGTAAAGATCAAGCAGAGCTTCTTTCAACGCATGTTTGGCACGGGCGATCTGGATATTTACACCGCTGGTGACTCACCAGAGGCTGTATTGATGGGGCTACGCGAGCCACATGAAATTAAAACCATGATTCTGCCGCAATGATTGATCTCGACCAGAAAAAACAAACGCTCACCATAAGCGTTTTACTTGGCATCGTTGTCATTGCGATTATCGTTGCAGCTGCTTTGTTGATGCCTGAGCTAGCCCGCATCGGTAATGACATTTTTGGTGAAGGGCTCGGACTCAAAGATGCCGCCATCATCGCCTTCTTCTTATCAGTGGGCTTGCTAGTGCTTTTTGCCTTAGTTGCCGGTGATGGCTTATTAGGCGAAGTCCAATTCTACTTGCCAGCTATGTCGGCATGTTTGTTATTAATTGGCTACTGATCGCCTGGATCTTTTAAATCAACGTAATAGCGGCATCTTCGGTGCCGCGTTGCTTTACGCGCCCTACCAACACAACAGACTGATAACCTTGCGCTCTTAAGCCATCCAAACAGGCATCTGCTTTTTCTTCAGGAATAGATGCCAATAAGCCACCCGCCGTTTGTGGATCAAACAACAAGGCATAAGAAGGATGCGAACTCCAATCTTCAGCATTCGTAATCGCACGGCGTAAACGCACATTCTGCGGCTGCAATGACGACAAGATACCTGCAGATACTGTTTCTAAAGCGCCATCTAAAAGTGGCAGCGCATCGACCATTAAATCCACATCACATCCTGAGGCTTTAGTCATCTTCAACAAGGTGACCTAACACGCCAAAGCCGGTGACATCGGTACAAGCTGTGACGCCATATTTATACAACACTTCAGCAGCGGCTTGATTAGAGATCAACATCGACTCAATCGCACCGTCTATCCATCGTCCTTTGGCTTTGCCACGCATGTTTGCTGCAAAGAGTGTTCCTGTACCAATCGGTTTAGTCAGAATCAATACATCACCGGGCTGCATACCGCTTTTACGCAGCATCTGGTCTTTATCAACTAAACCATTAACCGTTAGACCAAATGCGAGCTCTGCACCTTCGCTCGAATGACCGCCAGCTAAAACCGCACCCGCGTCGTGCAAGACCTTTTGTGCACCTTGCAACACTTCTGAAAGCGTTCGCTCAACAATCGCTTCACGCCCATAAGGCACCGTTGCTATCGCTAGCGCGGATTGCGCTTGGGCACCCATTGCAAACAAGTCACCTAACGCATGATTTGCCGCGATCTGACCAAACACATAAGGGTCATCAATAAAACTGCGGAAATAATCCACGCTCTGCACCATCGCCTTACCATCAGGCACAGAAAAAACAGCAGCATCATCAGGCGAATCCAATCCAATCAGCACATCATCTCGCGAAGGCTTATCAAGCGTATTCAACACGCGACTGAGCACCGTGCTGCCGACCTTGGCACCACAACCACCGCAGCGCATAGCCAAGGTCGAGATTTCCTTCAGTGCTTCTTGATCAGCCACATGAGGTAAGGCGAGTTGAGCTTCCGGCATCTCCGGTAGCTCGTTAAACATGCGCATAAATTTGCGATCAATCGAATCTTTCCATCGCCACAGCCAATCCGCTTCGAGTGACCAGGCACCACGAGAGGCTATCGCGTGTTTATCACCCGTACTGATTAAGCCCAAGAAGTGCTTTTGCGGTTTATATTTCTTGAGCGAATCGCCATTAATGAGTCGACGGAGATTCTCAGTCAACACAGGACCTTGCCTTACGGCAAAAACACCCGATTTAGGTCGAGGTGATGGCATAGAGGCGATATCACCCACCGCGAAAACATTTGGATGAGAGGTGCTACGTAGATACTCATCCACTTGAATAAAGCCAAGCTCATCAGTCGCCAAACCTGACTGCTTTGGCCAGCTTGGTGCTGATGCAGAGGTGGTCCATAACACCGCATTCACATCGCGCGTCTCACCATTGGTTATTAAAGAATCCTTGGTGACCTCCGTTACCGGGCTGTTGGTAAATACCGAAACATTGCGCTCTTTAAACACACGATTAAAACGACGACGCACACCTTTGTTATGCCCCATCAAAATATCGTCTTCAGCGGTATAAAGCTCAAAGTGTAATCGCGAGGGATCTTGATTATTCTCAGCAAAGATTTTTGTAGCTGATGCTGAGTTGATAGCAGCACCTCAACACCACCAGCACCACCACCCACAACAGCGATATTCAAATACTCTTCGGTGTTTAACAGTTTTTGTTGTAGCTCAGCCCACTTCTCCAACCAAAGATCAATTGGCTTTATCGGCAGCGCATTTTCTAAAGCACCCGGCACATTATCGGTACGTGGACGAGAGCCAATGTTGATCGACAACACATCGTAATCAACCGGCGGACGACCCTTAACGAATACTTGTTGTGCTTCAGGATCTATCCGCTCAACTTCACCATGATACAAACGCGCATTCGCAAAAGTCGCCAAAGGGCCTAAATCGATATGCACGTCATCGAAATCATAATGACCTGCGATAAAGCCCGGCAGCATGCCGGAATAAGGTGTATGGATATCGCGAGTGATCAGCGTTAGACGCACTCCCGGAATTGGATTCATACCAAACATACGCAGCACCGATACGTGAGCGTGTCCGCCACCTACCAGAACGATATCTTTGATTATGGGAGTGCTTGATTGCATGAAACGAATCGACCTAAAACCTTATAAATCGATTATCTCATACCCTACTCAGCAATTTATCGACGCAACACAGCGAGCCAACGCCAGAAATTCAACAGACCTGCCATTGCTCCGGCAACATAGGTCCAAGCCGCGGCTTTCAGGATCTTTCTTGCTGGCTTCTTTTGATTCTCATCGAGATAACCATGCTCAAGAATCGGTAGCGCCTTCTTAAAGCTTGCATCCAGCTCTACTGGCAAAGTCACTAGCTGCACAACCAAACTAAATCCCATCACTAAAAAAGCACCCAATGCGGTGAGCACACCTGAGCTTGGCACCTTGGTCACCAAGACAAGTATCGGTGCCGCAAACAACAAAAAAGACCCGAGTCGATTAGCCCACAAAGATGCCATTGCCAAACGCGTGCGCCATTGAAACAGCGGTTCTTGTGCAGCATGTTGCAAGGCATGGCCACATTCATGTGCCGAGACCGTTATCGCGGTGAGTGTTTTGCTGTCATGCTTATCTTTTGTCAGACGAACTGCTCGGTTGATTGGGTCGTAATGATCGCCACCCTCTGTTGTCTCGACCTTCACATCAAATAAGCCATATTTATCCAAAAGATGGCGCGCTAATTCACCACCCGTACCGGGAAAGTTTTCTTCATCTTGGTGGTTATATTTTGCCAACACACGCTGCACCCACCACTGAGGTCCGTAGATCAGCGCAAGCAAGAGCAAAAAGGCAAGCAGATAAATCATTAAACAATCAAAACTTTTGGTTTAGAAACAGACAGATTAGCTAAAAATTGTGTAGGCTAACGCCACAAATTTAAACCCTATGTGTTGTGCACCATGCCAAAAAAGAAGAAAAAGAAAATTCCTCAAGCCGAAACCGCTGATCGTCACTTATGTTATGAACAGTCTGTCCAATGCGCAGAAGCTGAGATTGATTTTGTAACCACCACCTTTAAAGCACTTCGAAACCGCGAGATTCGTGAGCTACGCGAAGACTTCTGCGGTACAGCGACTGTGTGTTGTGACTTTGTGGCGCGACATGAAGACAACCATGCTTACGGTGTTGATCTCGACACCGACGTTCTCAATTGGGGTCGTGAGCACCGAGTTAACGCGCTCACCTCTGAACAAGCACTGCGCGTGTCATTGATCGAAGACAACGTATTGACCGCTAAAACACCCAAAGTTGATGCGCTACTTGCGATGAACTTTAGCTACTGGCTATTTAAAGAACGCGAAGACCTAGTGAACTATTTCAAGATCGCTCGTGAGTCACTCAAAGATGACGGCATCATGTTCCTCGATGCCTTTGGTGGTTATGAGAGCTTTCAAGAGCTCGAGGAAGAGCGCGAGATTGATGATGACGATGCGGGCTTCACCTATGTGTGGGATCAGGCCTCTTTCAATCCGATCAATAACAACATGATTTGTCACATCAGCTTCCATTTCAATGACGGCTCTGTGATGAAGAATGCGTTCACCTACGACTGGCGCATGTACACCCTGCCAGAGATTCGCGACATCCTTAAAGATGCGGGCTTTAAAAAGAGCACCATCTACTGGGAAGGTTGGGATGAAGACGAGGAAGAAGGCAACGGCATCTATGAGCCTTCCGAGAAAGGTGAAGCTGACCCAGGCTGGGTGGTTTACATCACCGCTGAGAAATAAAAAAAGGCCTCGTAAGAGGCCTTTTTGTTAACGTCCGAAGAGCCCTTTGAGCTGATCACCCAAAACACCTTTGAGTTTTTCATCGAGCTTTTCTTTGGCTTTCTTTTTAAGCTCTTGCTCCGCTTTCGACTTGAGCACTGAATCAAGCTCTGGTTTGAATTGTGGCTTCTGCAATGGACCGACAATGCGCACCGGCACAGGAATACCGGATAGCTGATCAGCCGCTTGACCACCCTGACCTTGTAATGAGCTCACAAGCTCCACCGCCAAACGATAATCCACCGTATCTTTAGGTAAGTTAACCGAACCCTTACCTGACACACGCAACAGCGGCGACATGGCACTTAGGTCTGAATTACTCACCACGCCATTCACCGCCTTGATTGAGCCACTTAGCGATGTGAAATCGGTCTGATTCTGATCGCTCACCTCACCAGAAGACTGAACACCTAAAAGTGCGCCCGCCTGACGGATCAATTTAGCGATATTCACGCCTTTCACCGCACCATCACGGAAATTAAACGACGCTGTACCGTTGAGTGAGTTACGAATAGCGGCTTCATCAAGACCTCTGACACTCATATCCGCTTCGATATCACCCAAGCCTACTAGCTTGTCGAAATTCATACGGTCGTTGAGCATGGGGCCTAGCTGAACGTTACGCAGCACCTTCTTGGCTTGTATAAAAGGCTCTTTCTTACGCGCATCAATCTTAATATCACCCGAGAAATCACCGCCGTACAACTTGGCTTTCATCGGATATACGCGCAGCTGTTTATCTTTACTCTTAGCTTCGACTAAAACATCTGTCATTTTGACTTTTTGCGCAATCAGCTCACTGATTTTCAATTGCGCATCAACATTCGCCACAAACAAAGCGCCTAATGGATTGGCTGAATCCGCAGTCTGCTTAGCGCTAGGCTTATCTGATGCTGGCGGCATGTAACGATCAACATTCAGCGCATTCATCGAAACCTTGGCACTCACTGAAGGCACTTTGCCTTGTACCAACTGCGCACTTCCGTTGACACGGAGATCATCCAAGCTCAGATCCAACTTATCCAAACTGATCGTTTGGCCAAACTGTTGCGCTTCCGCGGTTAAACGAAAAGGCCCCATCACGGTCGCATCAGCGGTTTGCAGCGTGATACCAAGTGCCTCTAACACACCACGCAATGAGTCCGTTGAGAGCGTTAAGCCACCTTTAACCTGTAATGCTTCTTTTGAAGTTGCGGACAAATCGGCAGCGATCTGCATGCCAAGCACATCACCTTGCAACTTTTCTAGGCGCACGGATTGATTAGGTAAATCGACTGCAAGATTCGTTTTTAGATCTACAGAGAGACCCTGCTTTGGTAAGGCATCACCTTTCGCGCTCGCCTTCAAGGTCAATGGCGAGACCACCAGCTTACTGGGATCAGCCGCTGCTTTAATCTGGCCACTCAGAGATACATTTGCGGTTAATTTGTGTAGCGCACTTTGCAACTGTAGTGAGGCAGATACATCAGTAGACTGACCTGCCTTGATGCCACTGCTTTGTAACGACATCTTAGTAATCGTGAGTCGCTCTCCGGCCATCTGATCAACCCAGGTGATTTGTGCATCATCGATATCCACACCTTCTATCACCAATGCCGCGGGCACAACCGCCGCGTCAGAAGACTTAGCTGGCGCCTCGCCAGATGATTTAGCCACTAGATCATCCCAGTTAGTCTGGCCATTGGCTTTGCGCTCAAGATTCAAACGCATGCCACGCAGCACCACCGTATCTGCTTCAAGCTGCTGCTTTAGTAATGGCATCAATTTAACGCGCAATACCAACTGATCGAATTGCGCAAAGTTTGTCTCAGCAAATCCCTTGGCATTACTCAAACGCACATCACCGGTCGATAAGCCAATGCTTGGAAATACAGTTAGCTCTAGCGGCTGCTCTATTGATAGTTGCCGACCAGTTTGTTTTTCTACTAGCTCGATGATTTGGGGTTTAAAGTCGTTCGGGTTCACCAGCATAACCACTGCAGCTAAGCCAACAGCAACCAAGGCAACGAGTGAAACAACAGCAATAAGAAGCGTTTTGACGATCTTTGGCATTTCCAATCCCTCTAAACAGAAACAGCACGCTTAGCGTGCTGTCACTTTACAAAAAATCCTTTTCGACTGATGGCGAATTTTTTAAACCGCGATTTGATCTTCCCAACCGCTTAGATTCGCACGAAGACGTTTAGCCGCTTGGCCTTGAATTTGGCAGATACGTGACTCACTCACGCCCAAGATGCTACCGATCTCTTTCAGGTTCATCTCTTCATCATAATAAAGCGCCATGATTAAACGCTCACGCTCTGGAAGCTTTGTCATGGCTTCACTTAACGCCTCTTCGAACATAACTCCCCTCAACACTTTCTGAAGGCCCCATGTTCATTTGATTCTTTTGATTGGTTAGACGCGATGGCTCTGAGCTACGGCGCACATCACCAAACTCACTGAGTTCATCCAAGCTATGGACTTTGGCACAAGTCGAATCAGCTTTAGCCGCATGATATTCACGCAGGGTCATACCAAGCTCTTTTGCGACCGTTTCTTCCGAAACCGCTGAATCACTCTTGTTTGCTAACTGCTGAACCTTTTCAGAGATCTCGCGAGATTTACGATGTACCGAACGAGGCGTCCAGTCGCACTTACGAATCTCATCGAGCATTGAGCCGCGGATGCGAATGCCTGCATAGGTCTCAAAGCTAGCGCCATGACTCTCGTCATACTTACCCGCTGCTTCCAACAAACCAATCATGCCTGACTGAATCAAATCATCGACTTGCACTGAAGGCGGTAACTTATTCAATAGGTGGAATGCGATTCGTTTAACCAAAGGCTCGTAGGTGGCTACGAAGTCTTTGTGGTTACGATCGATAAAGGTACGGGTTTGCTGTTCCATGGCTCTCTCCAAAAATTCAGGTGTCTTTGCACCTTGTGTAAATCTCTAGAGCAAGCGATGTGCCAACTTTTCAAAAGCGACCTTTCAGTCGTTTAATTCCTTAGTTTTCGGTCACTTCCGAATTTCAGATCTTGATTCGGCTTTCAGGGTTTCGCAGTTTGTCTGTGCATTTTGAAAAACGCAGCGCACAATTTTCGGGATTAATCGCAAATTGCCTCGGCTTAAAAACGAATATTCGGAAATTACTGAAGGCAACCTGAAGCCTGATTTCTCAAACCTGTAATGCGTGCCGAATACCGCCTAGAAGAGGAGCTGAAATTAGAAAAATCAGAATTTTGATTCGGAATAAACAGAAATCATTCGATTTAAGGCTTAAATCTTTATTTCCAGATATATGAAATCCCAGTGGTTTGGGTCAAAAAAACCTTGTTTGGGTAAAAAAACCTATCCTTAATTAGATATTCAAGATGTTCTTACATTATGAGAAAATCTAAGCCTGGTTGAAAAAAGAATAATAATTACAGCCACTTAGCTGATTGCACTGTCAGCAGCCAAGTTCGCTTGGTCAAAGTAGTACCTTTCAAGGAAATGTTATGCGTCGTCTGTCACTAACGACTGCCTTGTTGCTGCTGTTAGCCCCGCTATCAGCCTTTGCAGCTATGAATGGCACCCTTCCCGCGCTGACCGACCATTGGGTTGGTTTTACCGCCATCACCATTTTTGTCATCGCCTATCTCTTGGTGATGGGTGAAGAATTTACCCACCTGCGTAAATCGAAACCCGTTATTTTGGCCGCTGGTCTTATCTGGGCAGCGATTGCCGTCGCGTATGGTGAGCTGGGCTTCAGCGTAGAAGCTGAAAATGCCGTTCGCCATAATCTGCTCGAATATGCCGAGCTGATGTTGTTCTTACTGGTTGCGATGACCTACATCAACGCGATGGAAGAGCGAAATGTTTTTGGTGCTCTGCGTAGCTGGTTAATCAAAAGTGGTTTCAATTTACGCCAGTTATTTTGGATCACCGGTCTACTCGCCTTTTTGATCTCACCGGTTGCCGACAACCTAACTACCGCCCTTTTGATGTGCGCTGTTGTGATGGCTGTGGGTGGTAAAAACAGCAAATTCATTTTGGTTGCCTG
Source organism: Gammaproteobacteria bacterium (assembly GCA_038146785.1). Taxonomy (GTDB): domain Bacteria; phylum Pseudomonadota; class Gammaproteobacteria; order Chromatiales; family Chromatiaceae; genus VMDJ01. Next base: position 118,728 of record JAYQSI010000019.1, on the reverse strand, counting down.
TATCAACATTGTTATTGCGGCAAATGCAGGCGGTGCTTTCAGTCCGTTTGGTGACATCACCACCTTGATGGTTTGGCAAAAAGAAATCTCAACTCCACAAGGTGCCGTCGACTTCTGGTCTTTCTTTGCCCTGTTCCTACCCGCCTTAGTTAACTGGTTCGTACCTGCATTAATCATGTCTTTCACTGTAAGTAACGAAAAACCGCAAGGCGAAGCGACCACTGAAATCATGAAGTGTGGCGCTAAGCGCATCATTGGTTTTTTCTTACTGACGATTGCTACCGCGGTTAGCTTCCATAACTTTCTGCATTTACCGCCGGTTATCGGCATGCTGACCGGCTTATCCTTTTTGCAGATCTTTGGTTATTACCTAAAAGTCACCCGCGGTCGTTGTGGCAAAAAAGATAATGAAAAAGAATTTATGGGTAATCCAGGTGGCTTTGACGTGTTTTCAAAAGTCGCACGGGCCGAATGGGACACCTTGTTGTTCTTCTACGGCGTAGTGCTGTGTGTTGGCGGCTTAGGCTTTATCGGTTATCTCGCTATGGCCTCTGAGACCATGTACGTTGGCTGGGGTGCAAGCCAAGCGAATATCGCCATTGGTGTAATGTCGGCAATCGTGGATAACATCCCTGTGATGTTTGCGGTGCTCACCATGATGCCGGATATGTCATTAGGTCAGTGGCTTCTTGTCACTCTCACCGCTGGCGTGGGTGGCTCTTTGCTCTCGATTGGCTCTGCTGCAGGCGTTGCTCTGATGGGCCAAGCTCGTGGTCAATACACCTTTTTTGGTCACCTGAAATGGACCCCAGTGATTGCCTTAGGCTATGCCGCAAGTATTGCGACACACTTCTGGATAAACAGCGCACTGTTTTAAGTTTTCACTCGTTCAGCTTGAATTCAGCTAACCCTCACTAGAGTGAGACCCATGAAAGCCAAGGTGCTTTCGGTTTTCACTCTACGAGGGTTTTTTCATGTTCAACAAAACATTCCTTACCGCATCGGTTTTAAGCTTGGCATTAATCGGCACCGCAAATGCCGGTTATCGTGACCACAAACGTGGCAATGACTTTACAGATACAGCCACTGTTATCAGCAGCAAGCCTATCTACGAAACCATTACGACAACTATTCCTGAAAAGGTCTGTCGCGATCGTGGCCGTCATCATGAGTATTCTTATGAGCGTAGCTACAATTCAAAAACCGACCCAATCATTGGTGCCATCATTGGTGGTGTGATTGGTAACCAGATTGGTAGTGGTAATGGCAAAACAGCAGCAACTGTTGCGGGCACACTACTTGGTGCATCTATCGGTACTGATCATCGTGAAGCCAAACGGGCGCTAGCGCATGATCGTTGTCACACTATTGAACGCACGGTAACTCGCGATGAACTGGTCGGATACCGTGTAAAATACCGCTATAACGGTCGAATCTACCGTACTCGCCTAGATTATGACCCAGGCAATCAAATGAAAGTCGTGGTTAACTTAACGCCACACCGCTCACACTGGAAATAATATGTTCATCATTCGTTGTTCGATTCTCTGTCTCGCCTTAATGCAAACTGCAATGGCGGCACCTGAGCGTCGAGCAACGCTTGATGATGCAATTTCTGAGGCACGTGAAGATGTTCCTGGTCGCGTACTTTCGGCTGAAACCGTTCGCGAAAACGGACAAGAAGTTCATCGACTGCGCATTCTCTCTGAGGATGGCCGTGTTCGTCGCTACAACATGGATGCGCAAACCGGACGTCGGATGAAAGGACGCCGCTGAGATGCGCCTGTTATTAGTTGAAGACGAAGAGCAGCTTCGACTTTCTCTTAAAGCTGATCTTGTTAAAGCGGGCTACAGCGTTGATGCCACCGAATCCGGTCGCGAGGGTTTCTTCTTAGGTTCCGAATACCCGATGGATGTGGCAGTCATTGACTTAGGCCTACCGGATATCTCCGGCATGGAGCTGATCAAACAGCTGCGATCTGCGGACAAAACCTTCCCTATTCTTATTTTGACGGCACGCGATGCCTGGCAAGACAAAGTTGAAGGTCTTGAAGCTGGCGCTGATGACTATCTCACCAAGCCTTTTCATACCGAAGAGCTACTTGCTCGCTTAAACGCTTTACTGCGCCGGTCGCATGGCCAAGCCACCCCCGTGATCAGCATCAATGGTTACAGCTTGAATACGGCTGAACAACGACTGCTACATAACGAGCAAGAAATCGTCTTAACCGGTCACGAGTATCGCGTCGTTGAATACTTGATGTCACATCAAGGCCAGGTGATTTCAAAAACAGAACTCACCGAGCATATTTACGATCAAGACTTCGATCGCGACAGCAATGTGCTTGAGGTCTTTATTGGACGCCTGCGTAAAAAACTCGATCCTGATGGTTCACATAAGCCGATAGAGACCTTACGAGGTCGCGGCTATCGTTTCCGAGAATGATCCGTCTTTCCATCACCCGTCGATTACTGATTGTCAGCTCGGTGCTACTCGCCGCGTTTTTAGGTATCGCGGCATATGCACTCGATCGTGCGTACATCAACGCTAGCAACACCGCCCTTTCACAACGTTTGGAAGCTCATGCCTACACCTTACTTGCAGATGCAGAGGATGGCCCTCAGGGCGAGCTCAGCATGCCAGCGCAATCCTCGGATCCGCGCTTCAACCAGCTCGACTCCGGCTATCAAGCCGGCATCATTGAATTGCCCAACCGTGTTATTTGGCGATCTGCATCGATTCAGGACGAAACATTAACTGCCAATGCAGACTTAAAGATTGGTCAAACACAGTTATCGATTGATGAACTTTCAGCACATTATGAGCAAGTGATTGCTTGGGAAGATTTCGCTAACAAAGAGCATGTCTATGCGATTGTGATCAACATGGCGATCGCACCGCATCTAGCCGAGCAAGCCTCTTTTCGATCGACCTTATGGCAATGGTTAAGCTTTACCGGTTTGGTTCTGCTGATTACCTTGATCGTTGCCGTTCGTTGGGGTCTGCGCCCCCTGAATGACATCCCTGCACATATCCAGGCGCTCGAAAAAGGCGATGTCGATATGTTGAGCGATGATGTCGCCGCTGAGCTCAAACCACTCACACAACAGATCAATGCGCTACTGGCGCAAATGCATCGTCGTCACGAACGTATTCGTCATGCGATGAGCGATATGGCGCACAGTCTAAAAACGCCACTTGCACTCATGCGCTCTCAGCTCAAAGGTGACGATACCGAGGTCAACCAACAGATCGATGAGATCGACCGGATGATTCGCTATTACCGCCAACGCGCCACGCTCGCTGGCACGGATCAATTTGGAGCGCTGAGTCGCCCACACAACATCGCGCAACGCATCGCACAGAGTTTAGAAAAGGTGCATCGTGAGAAATCACTGCGCATCAGCGTCGAGATACCTGAGGATTACGAATGCCGTGCTGATGAAGGTGATCTCTACGAGCTTTTTGGCAACCTACTAGAGAATGCCGCGAAATATGCTCAGCAGTCTGTCAACGTCAGCTACAGCGATGGAACTTGGGTTGTATCCGATGATGGTCCCGGTATTTCCACGGCAGATGCCGAGCGCGTCCTTCAACGCGGGCAACGTGCCGATGAGCAGCTACCCGGTCAAGGCATTGGTTTAGCTGTAGTAAAAGCGATTGTCGAGCAATACGACGGTCAGGTGGAAATAGGCAAAAGTGCGCTTGGTGGCGCCGAGATTCGTTTCAGCTTACCGGCTGCTGAACTCGATTAGGCTTCATCCTTTTCAAAACCCAATGACGCCGAATTGATGCAGTAACGCAAACCGGTCGGTGCAGGCCCATCAGGGAACACATGCCCGAGATGTGAGCCACATTTCCGACAATGCACCTCAACGCGAATCATGCCGTGAGAGCTATCTTTTTGCTCTTCAACCGACTCATTGGTGGCTGGCTGAAAGAAACTTGGCCAACCGGTGCCCGAGTCAAATTTGGTCTGCGAGGTAAACAGTGGCTCATCACACACTGCACAGGTGTAGGTGCCCTCTTCGTGGTGATCCCAGAACTTACCTGAGAAGGCATGCTCAGTGCCCTGCTCACAGCAAATATGGAACTGCTCCGAGCTCAATTTCTCGCGTAATTCTTCTTGTGTCTTCTTATCGCGTATATCCATGGTCCACCCCACCTCTAACGCACAATTTTAAAGGGATTAATCGCTTGCCCGCAGCAAGTGTCGGTCAATATACTCGCGCATCACGATTGAAAATACCCTATAGGTTTTATCCCATGACAGATTCTAGTTTCCACCCAAGTCAACGAACGCTAATGGGCCCAGGTCCTTCAGATGTTCCACCTCGTATTCTTGAGGCAATCGGCCGCCCAACCCTTGGTCACCTCGACCCAGAATTCGTCGGCTTGATGGACGAAACTAAAAAGCTTCTGCAATACGTCTTTATGACCGAAAGCGAACTTACCATGCCAATCTCAGCGCCAGGCTCTGCGGGCATGGAAGCTGCGTTTGTTAACTTGGTTGAGCCAGGTGACAAAGTCATCGTTTGCCAAAACGGTGTGTTTGGCGGTCGCATGAAAGAAAACGTTGAGCGCTGCGGCGGTACCGCTGTCATGGTGATGGATGACTGGGGTAAGCCAGTGGATCCAGCGAAAGTTGAAGATGCGTTAAAAGCTAACCCAGATGCGAAAGTTGTTGCCTTTGTTCATGCAGAGACTTCTACCGGTGCTCGCTCTGATGCAAAGACCATTGTTGAGCTTGCGCACAAGCATGACTGCTTAGCGATTGTTGATGCCGTAACCTCACTTGCAGGTTCTGAGTTGCGTGTTGATGACTGGGGTATCGATGCGATCTATTCAGGTACACAAAAATGTTTGTCATGTGTGCCTGGCATTTCACCAGTGAGCTTCAGTGAGCGCGCACAACACAGAATTGCTAATCGTTCGAGCAAAGTTCAAAGCTGGTTCCTCGACATGAACCTCATCATGGCGTACTGGGGTGGCTCAGCTAAACGTGCTTATCACCACACAGCGCCAGTGAATGCGATGTACGCACTTCACGAATCATTACTGATGGTGAAAGAAGAAGGTCTTGAGAATTCTTGGAAGCGTCATTACGAGAACCACCTTGCTTTACGTGCAGGTCTCGAAGCGATGGGCTTGAGCTTCATCGTGGACGAAGATTCTCGTTTGCCACAACTCAACAGCGTAACCATTCCTGAAGGTGCTGATGATGCGGCAGTTCGTTCGCGTTTGTTAAACGAGCATGGCCTTGAGATTGGCGCAGGTCTTGGTGATCTTGCGGGCAAAATCTGGCGTATTGGCCTGATGGGCTACGCAAGCCGTCATGAGAACATTGTGAAGTGCTTGGGCGCTCTCGATGGCGTTCTGACCGATATGGGTGTGAACATCAACAGCGGTGCTGCATTACCTGCTGCTGAGCACCTTATGGCAAAATAAGCCCTCGTTCTGAGGAAACAAAGAACCGCCCACTGGGCGGTTTTTTATTGCCATGCTAATTAAATCCAAACGCACGCCAAAACAACTCATCGCTTTATTCGCGATAGCTGTCTGCACTCTCTTCTTAGGCTATTACCTCGGTCATCGCTATCAGTTAGGCCAGATCAGCCAACATGGCGCCATCATGATGGATAACGCCACGCCCATCGAGTTACCCGAAGCGCTTTCAGCTCAAATGAAAGATCACTGGAGCATCCTGATTCAAGGTGAAAGCTCAGAGGCGTGTAACAACTGGTTAACTCATTACATCGAAGTGAGTAATCGACTGGCTGCTTTCCCAAAGCTTCAAACTCAACTGCAAACCATCTTGGTCGCGACCAAAGAAAACCCCAGTCTGAATTGGCAAAACATTGATTGGGCACATCACATAGCTATTGAAGAGCAGCAGCGTGATGCTTTATTCAATCAACTCAAATTAACCCCTGTTGGCGATCGCTGGTGCTCTCCTGCACAAAGCACTGCGGCATTATTTACACCTAACGGGCTGCATATCGCCAATCTACCGCTGGACAGCGCGACCGATATCGCCGAGAGTCTACGACTGATTTCTGAGAGCTATCACTAATGAGCACTAACGCACCCACCTTTATGGACCGTTTCAACACCGCTTTGTTGAAAGTTCTTCCTCAGCATGGCCTATCAGCGTTAATGCATCGACTAGCGCGCAGTGAAATCACTTGGCTAAAGAATATGATCATCAAGTTCGTGGTGAAGAACTTCAATGTTGATATGAAGCTTGCGATTGAAGAGAACCCATTGGCTTACGCTAGCTTTAATAAGTTCTTTACCCGCCAGCTCAAGCCTGAGGTTCGCCCAATAGCCCAAGAGGGCTTAGCGAGTCCTGTTGATGGCAAAGTCAGTCAATGCGGTGCCATTAAGGTAGACCGTTTGATTCAAGCTAAAGGTCACGAGTTCACTCTGTTTAGTTTGCTCGCCGGTGATGGCATGACCGCTTCGCAATTCGAGTGGGGCGATTTTGCGACCATTTATCTTTCACCTCGAGATTATCATCGCATCCATATGCCGATTGACGGCACCTTGCGTGAGATGGTGTTTGTACCGGGCAACCTATTCAGCGTCAGTGAAGCGACCACTCAACTGATTCCTGAGCTCTTTGCGAAGAATGAACGGGTTATCTGTTTGTTTGATACTGCCAAAGGACCTCTTGCTTTGATCTTGGTCGGTGCGATCTTTGTCGGCAGTATGGAAACGGTATGGCACGGCGAGGTGCGCGGCGATAAATACAAGCCGACTCGATGGACTTATGCGGGCGAAGAAGCACCAAGCTTTAAGAAAGGTGAAGAAGTGGCACGCTTTAACATGGGCTCAACCATCATCATGCTACACCCTCAACATGCGGTTGATTACATGGACCTACAAGGTCAGTCAGTTGTTATGGGGCAACAAATCGCCCACTGATTATTGCGGTGGGTCAATTGCTCCCATCACACTACCATTGACGCGAAACCATGCCGCAATACTGTGGCGGGTTTTATGTGATGGGCGTACCTCATGCGGAAAACGCTCACTTAAGAACGCAATCAAACGACCTCGTTTAGGCATTACCCGCTCAAAGGGGTCTTTTGCCATCTCATCTTCATACACCCACAGCTCACCGCCATCCTCTTCTGTCCATTCATCATTCAGATAGAAGACAACTGATAGCTTTCGATTACTTTGTCCGACAAAGGCATCCACATGGCGCTTATAGAAATCACCGACGCGATAACGCGCGTAATGCGCCTCAACATCAAACAGCCCCATAAATAAGGTGCGGTTTAAATAGGTTTGAATGCTTTCTAGCCAATCGTGAAACGCCGTTGAGACGGCACTCTCACCTCGGGTTATCCAAGCAATCTGATTTTTACGCACTTGAGGATTGGTTTGCTGCAGATCATCACGACCAATGCCCGCAAGCTCTAGATCATCTGCATCCAATGCACGTGACTGCTCAACCAGCTGAATCAGCAGATCAGTTGGAATGGCATCATCAAGAATACAGTAGCCACGCTCGACTAAACTGTCAGCCAGAGTGGCCAACACTTCGGATTGATTCATGCAGCAAAGATCTCAGAGTCGTTGAAACGAAAAAGTTAAAACGTCATCCAAATGTTCTTTGCCAAGCAAACACATCAACACACGGTCGAGACCGACCGCCACTCCACTACAACGAGGTAAGCCCTGCTCCAATGCACTAAGTAGTTGTGCATCGACGGGAATCACCTGCTGTCCCTGCGCTCGACGCCGACAGTTCTCATGCTCAAAACGCTCGGATTGCTCCTGCGCATCAGCTAGCTCTTCAAATCCATTGGCCAATTCTAGGCCGCGGTAATACAACTCAAAGCGTAACGCTGTGCGCGGATCGTCTTGATCCAGTTGCGCTAAAGAGGCCTGAGAGGCCGGGTAATGCGTGACAAAGGTCAACACATTGCTATCGAGGGCAGGCTCAATCACCACACTGAACAACAACTCCAGCCAGGCATCTTTATCAAGCTCATTCGGATTAGCGGCGGCGATATTATGGTCAAGCGCACACTTTGCCAACTGTTTTTCATCCGCTCTCAAAGACATCCAAGCCTAGATGCTGCTGAACCAGATCAGCATAGCGTTGATAGACAATGGGTAGATCAGGCTCACTGGTGAGCTCACGCATCAACTCACCGAGCTCCTGCATCAGCTGATCAGCCGAAAAACCTAAGCGATACCACTCCAAAATACTGAACTCAGGATTGTGTCGCCGTCCCTGCTCACCATTCCGGAAGGCTTTAGCTATTTGATAGATCGATGGGCTACCGTCAGCTAACAAGCGCTTCATGAAAAACTCAGGTGAGCTCTGCAAGAAAAGCGATCGCCCCTTGGCATAACCTGGCCCGATAAATTCACTGCGCAGTGGTTCGATGGCAGGCTCAGTACCGAAGGTCGCACCTAACAGCGGCGTCTCAACCTCCAGTACCTCACGGGCATAAAAAAAAGCACGCACCGAGCGGAGAAGCTCAGCACGTGCTTTGATCACCGACAGATCGGCGCCAGAGCGCCAATCAGTCATTGATTATTCTTCCTTCGCGCGGCTAACGTATTCGCCTGAACGCGTATCGACTTTCAGCTTTTCACCGATCTCAATGAACAGTGGAACGCGAACCACTGCACCTGTTTCTAGCTTTGCTGGTTTGCCACCACCACCCGAGGTATCACCACGGATGCCTGGATCAGTTTCAACAACCGTCAAGTTAACAAAGTAAGGTGGCTCAATCGCAATCGGCGCGCCGTTCCACAAGGTCACGGTACAGCGGTCATTTTCACGAATCCATTTAATGCTATCGCCGACAGCGGCTTCATCTGCCTGATATTGCTCAAATGAGGTTGGATCCATAAAGTTCCAAAACTCACCATCGGTGTAGAGGTAATCTAGCTCGACGTCGATAACGTCAGCACCTTCAACGCTTTCGCCCGACTTAAAGGTCTTTTCAAGCACACGACCGGTTTTCAAGTTACGCAGCTTTACACGGTTAAAGGCCTGACCTTTACCCGGCTTAACCAACTCGTTTTCGATGATGTTACAAGGATCACCATCCAATAAGAGTTTTAGACCAGTTCGGAATTCATTGGTATTGTACGTCGCCATGCTGTCCTCAACACAAAAGGCATCAATTAGCCGACTATGATAACGCCTAACGCGATTTCTCTAAAGCAAGATGATTGGCAAAAAGCCCTCGCACGCGCAATTAAAACGCCTGAGGCTTTAGCTGAGCACCTGGGTTTGGCGCTTGAGTCACTTCCTGCGTTAAAAGGTGCTCATGGCGCATTTCCGATCAAAGTCACCGACTACTGGCTCGAGCTTGATTGAGCGCGGCAATCCAAATGACCCCTTGCTCCGCCAGATTCTGCCTGATGCAGCCGAGCTTATTGAGGTCGATGGCTACATCGCAGATCCGGTTGATGATGATGCCGCTTACCGCGGTAACGGCGTGATTCAGAAATACCAAGGTCGTGCACTGCTGATCACCACAGGCGCCTGCGCCATTCATTGTCGTTACTGTTTTCGACGTCACTACCCTTACGATGAAAACAGCAGCTTGAAACACCTCAACGATGCGATTGATCTTCTGGCTAACGACACCTCGATAAGCGAGGTCATCCTCAGCGGCGGCGATCCACTGAGCCTGTCTGATCGACGTTTAAGTGAATTGCTCGACAAGCTTGAGGCCATTCCACATATCAAACGCATCCGCCTGCATACGCGCACACCGGTTGTTCTACCTCAGCGCATAACAAATGGCCTCATTGAAAGACTGAGCAGCTCAAGCAAATCGATCTGCATCGTGCTGCATGCCAATCACCCAAACGAAATCACTCAAGAACTTGCAGCGGCACTAGCGCCACTCAAAAACTCAGGTATCAGCCTGCTGAATCAGAGCGTATTACTCAAAGGGATAAATGATTCGTCAGCTATCTTGTCTGAGCTGAGCGAGAAACTCTTCTCAGTTGGCGTGCTGCCGTATTACTGCCACCTACTGGATCCTGTTCAAGGCGCTGCACACTTTGATGTCGAGAAATTAGCCGCAGAACAAATCGAAGCTGAACTTGAAAGCCACGCTACCTGGCTATCTCGTACCGAAGTTTGTGCGCGAAGTACCGCACGCCAGCTCAAAGGTCGCTCTAGCTGATTGCGCGCAATAAAAAAGGGAGCCGTAGCTCCCTTTTTCAAAGCACTCACACAATCACTCGTAAGGATTGCGTAGCACCATCGTCTCAGCACGATCAGGACCTGTTGAGATGATATCGATTGGTGTACCCACCAACTCTTCAACCTTCTTCAAGTAGTCACGTGCCGCTTGAGGTAGATCTTCGTACTTCTCAGCACCCACCGTCGATTCTGACCAACCTGGCATTTCAATCAAGACAGGCTCACAACGCTCGAAGTTATCTGCACCGATAGGTGGAGTATTCACTTCTTTACCGTCTAACTTATATGCGACACAGATTTTCACTGTCTCCATACCATCAAGCACGTCGAGCTTAGTGATACACATACCGGTCACGCTGTTGATTTGCAGTGAACGCTTGAGTGACACCACATCTAACCAACCACAACGACGCTTACGACCGGTGGTTGCGCCAAACTCATGACCTTTCACACCTAAGTGTTCGCCATCGTCATCAAATAATTCGGTTGGGAAAGGACCGCCACCAACACGTGTGGTGTATGCCTTCACAATACCCAACACATAATCGATATAGCATGGACCCACACCCGTACCTGATGCCGCACCACCCGCAGTCGTGTTAGATGAGGTGACATAAGGGTATGTGCCGTGATCGATATCCAACAAGGCACCTTGTGCACCTTCGAACATCACACTGCGGCCCGCTTCACGCAATGCATGCAGCTCACCCGTCACATCACAAATCATTGGACGAATCTGTTCCGCTTGCTGCAAGCCGGTATCTAGAACCATCTGATAATCAACGGTGTCAGCTTTGAAATAATGCTCGAGCGAGAAGTTGTGATACTCCATGACTTCGCGCAAACGCTCAGCAAAGTGCTTCTCATCGAGCATCTCACCAAGACGAATACCGCGACGAGATACCTTGTCTTCGTAACAGGGACCGATACCACGACCGGTTGTACCAATTGCTTTGTTACCACGAGCGACTTCACGCGCCTGGTCGAGTGCAATGTGGTACGGAAGAATCACAGGACATGACTCACTGATACCCATGCGAGAACGTGCATTCACACCACTCTCTTCGAGCATAGTGAGCTCTTCAAGCAAGGCATCAGGTGAAAGAACAACACCATTACCAATCAGACAACGCACGTTTTCACGCAAGATGCCCGAAGGAATCAAGTGAAGAACGGTTTTCTTACCGTCGATAACCAAGGTGTGACCGGCATTATGGCCGCCTTGAAAACGTACTACGGCATCAGCGCGATCAGTAAGCAGGTCAACAACCTTACCCTTACCTTCATCACCCCATTGCGTACCAATGACAACGACGTTCTTACCCATGTGTGTTCCTAAGTAGTTATTTGCTTTTGACGGGCGCTAATTGCCATCCCGCATCGGTTTTTTCTAGTTGTTCGGTGACCTGTGCTTCATCAGCAACAAAGGTTTCACCTGGTAATGCACGAATCACCACACGACCTGCCGCACGTAACTGTGCAATCGCCGCAAGTAATTCATCATCCATTTCTGCTGGCGCAATCACTGCACCTTTTGAGCTCGCCGCTTCGCGTGAACCCAACGTCATCAACGCTTTTAAGTCAGTACTGAAGCCTGTTGCAGGACGCGCTCGACCAAATTTCTCACCGACGTGATCATAACGACCACCACGCGCAATCTCATTACCTTGCCCCGGTACAAATGCCGCAAAGACAACGCCTGTTTGATAGTTATAAGCACGTAGCTCGGCCAAATCGATATGCACAGAGGTATCTGGCATGCACACTGCCAAACGCTGACTCACTTGCTCGAGATATTCGATCGCATCGCTGACCGCCTGAGAGGCACCTTTGAGCTGCTCACGCGCAACCGACAGCACAGACGCGTCGCCGTTCAAATCCGCTAAGGCTTCGAGGTGACAACGTGTTTCACCTTTCACACCAAACTCATCAAGCAAGGCATTGATTTCAGTTTTCGCTTTACGTTGTAGCGCCTCGAACAAACTCGCTTCTTGGTCTTTATCCAATTGAGCGGTTTCGGCTAACGCGCGGTATACACCGACGTGACCCAAATCGAGATAAACCTCTGACAAACCTGCCAGACGCAAGGTCTCCATCATCAAGCAGAGAACTTCGACATCAGACTCAGGGCCTGCGTGACCATACACCTCAGCACCCACCTGAATCGGTGAACGCGAGGCTGAGAAACCATCTGGACGCGTACGTAGCACTTCACCCACGTAACAAAGACGTGTTGTGCCCTGCTGCTGCAATTGGTGCGCATCGATACGAGCTACTTGCGGGGTGATATCCGCACGGATACCTAACTGCTTACCCGATAGCTGATCGATAAAACGGAAGGTTTGATCTTGCAGATCGGCACCACTGCCGGTGAGCAATGAATCCAAATGCTCAACCACCGAAGGCATCACCAAGTGATAGCCCCAGCTCGCATACAGATCGAGTACATCACGACGCAATTGTTCGAGCTGTGCCGCCTGTGCCGGTAGCAGCTCATCAATGCCATCAGGTAATAACCAACTTTTGCTTTGCATTCGGTTTTATCTCGCCAGATACAACACCACTAAACCCAGCAACATCGTCATCAAACCCATCTTACGAATCGCGCCATCATCAATCTGCGCGACCATTTCGAGGGTCTTGCGGAATCGGTCTGGGCTCAAAAAGGGCAAGATGCCTTCAATAACCAAAACCAGTGCAATGGCGGTAAAAAATTCCTGCCACATATTCAACTTCCACAAAAAAACCGGGAATGACCCGGTCTGAGATTCGGACCTTCAAGCTGAGCTTTTGGCTCGTCTTAAATTCCTCGAAATTTTCGCAAATCGAGGTCCGACTGTCCACGAAAAGGGGGCTTTTAAGCCCCCATCTCGGTTTTTTTATTTACGATTTGGCGATGTTGGATCGAAATAGCGGAAAAACTCCGATTTTGGATCCAAAACCATCATGCTGGTGCCGTTGTCGAACACCTCACGATAAGCACGCAAGCTACGCCAGAAGGCATAGAACTCGTCGTTCTTCTCGAACGCTTTCGCGTAGGTCGACGCCGCTACCGCATCACCCTCACCGCGCAGCAATTCAGCATCACGATATGAGTTCGCTAGGATCTCCGTACGCTGACGATCCGCATCCGCTTGGATACGCTCTGCTGCTTCCGCACCTTGTGCACGAAGCTCAGACGCAACACGCTGACGCTCGGTACGCATACGCTCGTAGATGGTGTCACTGATCGAGTCTTCGAAATCGATCTGCTTAACACGTACGTCAACGATCTCTACACCCAAGTCAGCGGCAGATTCATTTGCCTCACGTGCCAACTTACGCATGATCTCAGTACGCTCACCTGATACCACCTCTTGAATGGTGCGCTTACCAAACTCATCACGCAGTGCTGCGTTGATACGAGCTGATAACAAGCGATCGGTTTGCGTCTGACTACCGCGAGTTGAACGGAAGTACTGTGCAACGTCAGAGATACGCCACTTAGCGTATGAATCTACGACCACGAACTTCTTCTCAACGGTCAAGAAGCGCTCTGCCTTCAAATCCAATGTTTGAATACGACGGTCAAAGGTCTGCGCGTTTTGTACCAATGGCAACTTAAAGTGCAAACCTGGCTCGTAGCTCGAGTCAACAATTTCACCCAACTGCAAACGCAACGCTGCTTGGTTCTCATTCACAATGAAGAATGATGCATTCGCTAACGCAGCACTCAGACCAAGAATGATCAGTAAAACAATGCCTTTATTCGAGTTCATTAGCGACCACCTCGCTCACGAGTCAAACTGCCACGGTTTGCTCGACTATCAATATTGATCTGATCGGTAGATGCCGAGGTATCCACACCAAAGCTAGACTGAGGAGCCGTATTTCTTGGCGCCGTCATCGGTTGTTGCTGCATGATGCGGTCCAACGGTAAGTACGTCAGGTTTCCACCATTACCCTCGCCGTTGTTGTTCAACAGAACCTTGCCACTCTTTGCCAAGACCTCTTGCATGGTCTCAAGGTACAAACGCTCACGAGTCACTTTTGGTGAGCCTTCATACTCTTTAACAACGATAAGAAACGCTGCGATTCACCGTCTGCTTCTGCAGTAACCTTCGCTTTGTACGCTTTCGCATCTTCAATCAAACGTGCTGCCGCACCACGTGCACGTGGCACAACATCGTTCGCATAAGCTTGCGCTTGGTTTTGCAGACGCTCTTTGTCCTCACGCGCTTTGATTGCATCAGCAAACGCATCACGAACTGCCTCAGGTGGCTGAGCATCTTGAATGTTGATATTGGTGACAACCAGACCGGTGCGGTACAGATCAAGCAACTCTTGAGTGCCACGCTGAACAGCAATCGCGATACCACCACGATTCTCGGTCATGATCTCATCAAGCTTCGACTTACCCACCACTTCACGTAATGCTGATTCCATCGAGCCATGAATGGTCTTGCCAGGATTCGCATCTTGGAACAAGAAGTCTGCTGCATCTTGGATACGGAACTGAACTTCGACGGTAACGTCGACGATGTTCTCGTCTTTGGTCAGCATTTGCGCACGGTGAACAAACTTGTTCACTTGGTCGACGTTAACCGCTTGGTAACTATCGACGAATGGCACCTTAAAGTGCGGACCAGGACCTACCACCGAGTGGTAAGCACCAAAGCGTTGCACAACGCCACGCTCAGCAGGCTCGATGATGTAGAAGCTGTTAATCGCACCGGCAATGATGATCGCAACCAGAACACCCAAGCCGATCAAACCAAAGCCACCGCCACTAGGCGCTTGACCTGAGTCACCGCTGTTACCGCCGCCTTTGCCGCCGAATAGGCCGCCCATCTTCTGTTGTAGCTTACGCACTACTTCATCAAGATCAGGAGGTCCTTGATCGTTGCCTCGGTTACCCCAAGGATCTTTATTGTTGCCGCCATTTCCAGGCTCGTTCCAGGCCATGCCTTTCTCCGGTACTACAGATAATTAATGAAAGAAGTCTAACAAAAGACTAATACTCAGGTTCGGTTGTTGGCCATTGATTAGCCACCCAATCATGGTGTTTTCTTAGTCGTTCATACTCTCGACGCGGCAACTGAACTTCAAGTTCCCATCCCCCGTCGTCTGTATGGGTTTCTCTATGGATTTTACCCACCTCAAACAAGGTGGCACGGATCTTCGCGTGCCGTGGCTCAACCACAAGTTTGGTAATGATGTTTTGATCACCAAACAATGCCGACAAGGCTTCGGCAAGCAGCTCCAAACCTTTGCCCTGCTGCGCAGATAACCATACTGACTCAGGCTTGCCATCATCAGCGTACAAAATGCGTGGCTGATGATCTTCAAGTAGGTCAATCTTGTTATAAACCAGCAATCGTGGCGTTTCATCCGCACCGATCTGCTCTAAAACATCATCAACCTCAGCAATGTTCTCGGCACGCTGCGTGCTGGCAACATCAATGACATGAATAAGCAAATCCGCTTCGATGGTTTCTTGCAAGGTACTTTTAAACGCTGCCACCAAGTCGTGAGGCAAACGCGAAACGAAACCTACCGTATCCGCTAAGACCACTTCACCACCGGATAACAAAGGCAAACGACGTAGCGTTGGATCCAAGGTTGCGAAGAGCTGGTCCTGTGCATACACCTCTGCATCGGTCAGCGCATTGAATAAGGTCGACTTACCCGCATTGGTATAACCAACCAACGATACCGTTGGCACCTCATTACGTTTACGCGCACGACGATTCTGATCGCGCTGGTTATCTACTTTGGCTAAACGCTTTTTGATCTGCTCGATACGGGCACCAAGTAAACGACGGTCGGTTTCGAGCTGCGTCTCACCTGGACCACGCAGACCAATACCACCCTTCTGGCGCTCTAAGTGCGTCCAACCTCGTACTAAGCGAGTAGAAAGATGTTGAAGCTGAGCAAGCTCAACCTGCAACTTACCTTCATGCGATCGCGCACGTTGCGCAAAGATATCGAGAATCAGACCCGTTCTATCAAGCACGCGACATTCAAACATCGCCTCAAGGTTACGTTCCTGACTGGGGCTGAGATCATGATCAAAGATCACCAACTGCGCTTCGTGATGCTTAACCCATTGATCAATCTCTTCCGCTTTACCTGAACCCACATACAAACGCTTATCAGGTGCATCGCGGCTACCGGTAATCAGCTCAAGCGGATCTGCACCCGCAGAAAGTGCGAGCTCGCGGAATTCATGAAGTTCTTCGGGATCTGGCTGACCGTAACGTGCAATGTGAACCAATATCGCCCGCTCGCCAATTTGCGGACGATCAAACATCGAGATTTACGGTAGAAAAGCGGTTACACGCGGACAAACAACAACCCGTGCAAAAAGAAATTATTCTTCGTCAATCGGCATATTGACGTTACGAGCAGGCACGATAGTCGAAATCGCATGCTTATAAACCATCTGACTGACGTTGTTCTTCAACAACACCACAAACTGATCGAAAGAATCGACCGTACCTTGAAGCTTGATGCCGTTCACCAAGAAGATGGAGACCGGAATACGCTCTTTACGCAGTGCATTGAGAAAGGGATCTTGAAGTGTCTGACCTTTTGCCATTGTTCTTTTTCTCTGTTGTTCTTTTTGTTTGGCAAGGCGTTAACCTTGTAGGAGACGATTAGAGCACCGCGCTAATTAAAAAACCACCGCAAATAGCATTATTTTTTCTAATGACTTCAATAGCTTGAGTTTTTTAGCGGCTCTCTAAAAAGTCCTGACATGCCGCCAATACTGGCTTTCCGGCAAGCTGATCCTGCTCATCCAACCAGTGCGCCGATTCCTCAGATCGCAGCCAAGTAATCTGGCGTTTCGCCAACTGCCGAGTAGCCGCGACCCCTTTTTCGACCATCGCAGTCCGATCACACTGCCCGTCGAGGTATTCCCACATCTGGCGATAGCCCACGCAGCGCATCGATGGCATATCTAAATTCAGATCGCCTCGCGCCATCAACTTTTCAACTTCTTGCTCAAAGCCCTGCGCCAACATCAGCTCGAAACGCTGTGCAATCCGCTCATGCAAAATTGGACGCTCAGGAGACTTCACCAACTTCAATGCACGGTATGGCATCGGCTCACCCTGCTCGGCTTGTTGCAACTCAGTCAGCGTTTGACCGGTTTGCTGATAAACCTCGAGCGCACGCAAGGTTCGTTGTGGATCATTCGCATGGATACGTTCACCTGCCACAGGATCAATCTTGCAAAGCTCAGCATGTAACACCGCTAAACCTTCTTTCTCCGCACGCTCGGCAAAATGCTGACGCACCTCAGGATCGGAAGCCGGTAAACGCGATAAGCCATACTGCAATGCGCGGTAATACAACATGGTGCCGCCGACCAAGCATGGCACCTTGCCGCGCTCAGTGATCTCACCCATCAACTGCAGCGCATCACGACGAAAATTTTCAGCTGAATAGGCTTCACTTGGATCACAGATATCCACCAAGGCATGTGGGTAGCGTGCAAGCTCATCTGGAGTCGGCTTTGCCGTACCGATATCCATATCACGGTAGATCAACGCCGAGTCGACACTGATCAACTCAACCGGCAGCTGGTCAAACAACTCCATCGCAAGCGCTGTCTTACCTGAGGCCGTTGGCCCCATGATAAAAATCGCAGGCGGTAACGCGTTACTCATCGGCCACGCAAAAACAGTTTATCGAGCTCAGTCATACTCAACTGCGTCCATGTCGGACGACCGTGATTACATTGCCCTGCTCGTTCCGTACGTTCGATATCACGCAGCAAGGCATTCATCTCATCAATCGTTAAGCGACGGTTGGCTCTTACCGATCCATGACACGCCATGGTGCCTAACACTTCATTGAGCGATTCACGAATACGCGAGCTCTCGCCATACATCGCCAGATCAGAGAGCACATCGCGTAACAATCTTTCGACATCCGCATTACGCAGCAACGCGGGCACAGAACGCACAACGACATTCGCATCGGATAAGCGATCAACCTGCAAACCCAACTGATCAAAAATCTCACTTTGTTGCTCAGCAAGATCTGCTTCACGCGAACTCACTGACACACTGATCGGTACAAGCAAGGGTTGACTGGTAATGCCATCACCATCCATCGCTAACTTAAACGCCTCATAGGTGATGCGCTCATGCGCGGCATGCATATCAACTAAAACCAGCCCATCAGTGTTTTGCGCTAAGACATACA
Organism: Gammaproteobacteria bacterium; assembly: GCA_038146785.1. GTDB lineage: Bacteria > Pseudomonadota > Gammaproteobacteria > Chromatiales > Chromatiaceae > VMDJ01. The sequence goes on along the minus strand of JAYQSI010000019.1, from coordinate 100,339 downwards.
CACCATGAAGTTGCGCAATAGCAAAACCCAGTGGCGGCACCTCATCATCTGCTTGCTCAGGCATGGGAGCCGATGCCACATTCGGCTGCTGCCACTGCGATGAGGCCTCGTATCGCGCACGCGACTCTGCAACACCTAAATGCAAACCACTTTGTTGCGGTGATGCACTCAGGTTATACGACGGACTTTGGCCAGCTGCAGATGAATCACCGACAAAACTTGTCGCCCCCGGCGCAGTCGCAGCCTCAGGACGCACATCGGCTAACACTTGATGCAAGGTGCGGAAGATAAAGTCATGCACCATGCGACCTTCACGGAAACGCACTTCATGTTTTGTCGGATGCACATTCACATCCACCAACACAGGATTCAATTCAAGAAACACCACATAAGCCGGATGACGACCGTGATACAACACATCAGCAAACGCTTGGCGAACGGCATGCGTCACTAACTTATCGCGCACCATGCGGCCATTCACATAAAAGTGCTGCATATCTGCTTGGCTACGCGAGAAGGTTGGCTTAGCAACCCAGCCATACATCTTTAGGCCCGCAGCTTCGTGTTCAAAGTGCAGCGCATTCTCAATGAAAGCATCACCGACCAAGCCACTGATGCGTCGCTCTTGAGAGGCGCGATCAGTTGCTGCCAAGGCTTTAAACGATTGCCGTCCGTTGTGCGACAGACTAAACGCCACATCAGGGCGAGCTAATGCCAATCGACGCACCACTTGCTCGATGTGTGAGAACTCGGTCTTTTCAGTTTTTAAAAACTTACGTCGCGCCGGTGTGTTGTAGAAAAGATCATTGACCTCAATGGTCGTACCGACAGGATGCGCTGCCGGCTTAAGCTCTTCAGCACCCGGCATGGCTTGCCATGCATGCTCTTCGGTTTGCTCACGTGAGGTCAGCATCAATCGTGAGACAGACGCAATCGATGGTAAAGCTTCACCACGGAAACCCATGCTTTGGATACGTTCTAGATCCTCGAGCGAGCCCACCTTACTGGTAGCGTGGCGTGACAACGCCAGTGGAATATCTTCTGCATAGAGACCATGTCCGTTATCGGTAATGCGCAGCGTCTTCACACCACCCTGCATCACCTCAACATCAATCTTTGATGCACCTGCATCCAAACTGTTCTCAACCAACTCTTTAACCACAGACGCAGGACGTTCAACCACCTCGCCAGCAGCGATTTGGTTAACCAGAAGAGATGGGAGCGCATGGATTCGATTCGGCATGCTGCGCATTCTGCCATGTGGCGCGACGCCATTCAGCAAAAAGCCCGCTTAGCGGGCTTTCAACTTAACTCTGTGGAATATGCAGTACCTGTCCGATGCGGATTCGTCGCGCATCAGAGATGCGATTGTGCGACTTCAGGTCATTCAAGCTGACCTCATAACGATCAGCGATCTCTGACAAGGTATCGCCGCGCGAGATCACATGCTGCTTAGGCTTACCCTCAAGCACTTGCTGAGCAATCTTGGTATCGGGTGGCGGTGTTTCTTCAAAGTAAGCACGCACACCTTTAACGATCGACTTAGCCACCTTCTCTTGATGCTTACCGTTGGTTAAGCGACGCGCCTCATTAGGATTCGAGATAAAGCCGGTCTCAACCAACATCGATGGAATATCCGGTGACTTCAACACCATAAAGCCCGCATTCTGAACACGACGACTGTGCATCTTGCCAATCTTATCGAGCTCTTGATGAACCTTTTCCGCTGCCTTGTAGCTCGCCTCTTGTGATCCAGTACGTGACAGATCCAACAAGGTCTTAGCCACATCATCCGATACATCATTAATCGCCACACCGCCTGCTAAATCAGAGGCGTTTTCACGATTAGCTAACCAACGTGCCATCTCTGAGCTAGCGCCACGATTGGATACAACGAAGACCGATGCACCATGCACATGACTTTTACGGAAAGCATCCGCATGAATCGAGACAAACAAGTCAGCTTCATGCTTACGCGCAATTTGGGTGCGCTTACGCAACGGGACATAGTAGTCACCCGAACGGATGAGCACTGCACGCATACCCGGTTGCGCATCAATCAGTCGTTTAACACGACGTGCAATTTGCAGAGTCACGTGCTTTTCGCGCGCTTTACCACGGAGACCGATCGCACCCGGATCTTTCCCACCATGACCTGCATCCACCGCGACCACCACATCGCGTAATTCTTTTTTCGGCTCAGCAACCTTTTTCGGCGCCTCGGCGACAATCGCATCCGAGCTCAGATCCATCACCACGCGATGACCTTCTGAACCTTTCGGTGCCAATTTGAAACTTTTTTCACTTACCGCTGCGGTCAGATCTAAGACCACACGCACGCTGCCATCATTGCGCTCTGCAAAACGCACATTACGCAGTAAAGGAGAGTCTGACGTTGATGGCGCAAAGCTTTTCGCCACTCGACTCTTCTTAAAGTCGACAACCAAGCGATCAGGATTTTTCAGGGTGAAGCTTTTATAGGTGGCTGTGTCGCTCAAATCGAACACAAGGCGCGTCTTTTGCGCATCTGTGCTCACACGCAATTGCTCTAACTGCGCTGCATTAACACACCCAAACAGTGCTAAACCTATGATTGTGAACAAAAAAGTCCGCATCAGTACCACTGGAACCGCTTCCACTCCCCTTCAGATACTGAAAAATTAGCACAGGATTTAAAAAAATGTCAAAAAAAACCGTGAGATAGCACGCTTTCCTCGAAACTTATCGAGATATCAAGCAGAAAGTCTTGAAAGAATCTCTCGACCCTTATCGGTATTAGCTTGCAGACGAATCTGCCGACCCGGCTCCTGATAAGTCAAAAAACACTCGATATCCGCCGCCGGCAACCAGTCACCTGCCCGCTCTGGCCACTCGATCAACATCAGCGACTCATCTGCCAACATTTCACGCAGACCCAAAAACTCCAGCTCTTCTGGATCACCCAATCGATACAGGTCCAGATGATAGGTCGCTGGCGCAACATGCTCATAAGGTTCAATCAAAGTATAGGTTGGGCTTTTCACATTTCCTTGATGACCCAAGCCCTGAATCACACCGCGCACAAAGGTGGTTTTACCCGCACCTAAATTACCGTGCAGAAAAACTAAAGCACCCTGCTTTATCGCTTGCGCAAACTGTTGCCCAAAAGCGACCTGCGCTTGTTCATCAACTAAAGACCATTCACTCACGGATTAACCACTGCACGTAATTGTGCGATGACATCACTTGCCGTCATGCCTCGCTCACCTTGTTCAGCTGCGCGATCTGCAGCAACTGAATGTACTAACGCGCCATATTGTGCCGCATCATCACTCTCAAAACCCTGCGCAATAAGTGCAGCAATCACACCACTGAGCACATCACCCATTCCACCTGATGCCATACCGGGATTACCGGCATCAATCACAGCAGGTGGTTTTTGCTGAACGCCCTGCACCACCGTTCCAGCACCTTTCAACACCACAGTCGCTGAGGTGGCTTGGTGAAGCTTTAACGCAGAAGCAAAACGATCGGCATTGATTTCTGCCGATGACACGCCCAACAAACGCGCCGCCTCACCTGGGTGCGGTGTGATGACACACGGTCTATTGATCATCACCACATCGTGGCTCAACAGATTCAATGCATCGGCATCCATGACGAGTGGCTTTTGACTGTGCATCGCTGCTTTAAACATCAACTGTGACCAATCGCTTTGGCCTAAACCCGGCCCAATCACCACCACATCCGCACGTTCAACTAAAGGCATCAGCTCATCAACTGTTTCGATAACGTGCGCCATGACCTCTGGATAACGTGCATTTAACGCAGCAACCGATTCAGCACAGCTCGCCACACTGACCAAACCCGCGCCAGATCGCAAAGCAGCCGCAGCGGCTAAAACAATCGCGCCAGACATGCCTGCAGCACCACCAATGAGTAACACATGCCCCATGTCACCTTTGTGGCTCGCACGTGAACGTGGCGTGAACACATGCTCAAGTGCAGCGCTATCTAATCGACGAGAGGACAAAATACTCGATGCAAATACTGGCGCCGGAATCGACAAGGCATCGTAGATCACCTCACCTGCATACTCAGGCCCAGAGCCGGTAAATAAGCCTTGCTTCAAACCTACAAAACAGCAGGTCAGATCCGCCTTAACCGCAGAACCTAAACAACGTCCGGTATCCGAACACAGCCCACTCGGCACATCCATCGCGATCACTTTGCCTGAGGCACGATTGATCAGCTCAACCGCTTTGGCAAACTCGCCACCAACCTCACGCTGCAATCCAACGCCCAATAGCGCATCAACGACGACATCGGCAGGCGGCACCTCACACGGCAGCTGATTGATATGACCTAACTCAAGCCATTGCTTGAGCGCATCTTGAGCCACCTCACCTCGCGGCACATCACCCACCGCTATCACTGTGACTTGCCAACCCGCTCGCGCAGCTAACGCAGCAAAGACATAACCATCGCCCCCGTTATTCCCCGGACCACAAAACACCACGGCACTTTTTGCCTCTGGGTAACGAGCTTGAACTGCAGCAAACGCCGACTCAGCCGCTCGCCGCATCAACAAAGATGCCGGCAGTCCAAATTGTTCAATCGCCAAACGATCAAATTGCTGCACTTGCTCAGCGCGATAAAGCGCTTGAGGCAGTCGATCGGTTTTTGGCATCGCGCGGTAAGGCATCGGTTAAAGTATCTCTATGCAATCTCGTGACGACATCGACTTCAGCGCACTCGCAACGACCCTAAAGCAATGGGGTCGTGAGTTAGGCTTTGATGCCGTCGGCATCACTGATACTGAACTGACTGAAGCCGAAAGTCACCTGCACAATTGGTTATCAAAAGACTTTCATGGCGAGATGTCATGGATGCACTCGCATGGCAGCAAGCGCACTCACCCAGAACAGCTGGTCGAAGGCACCTTACGCGTGATCAGTGTGCGCATGAATTATTTACCTGATGAGCCTGACCCAACACATCTACTTGAAGAGCCAACACAAGCCTTCATTTCTCGTTATGCATTGGGTCGTGATTACCACAAGGTGCTTCGCCAACGTTTACAAAAACTCGCCGATAAAATCGCCGATCACATTGGTCCGTTTGGTTATCGCGCCTTTGTCGATTCAGCGCCGGTGATGGAAAAAGCACTCGCCGAAAAAGCCGGCTTAGGCTGGATTGGAAAACACAGCAATCTACTCAGCCGCGATGCTGGCTCGTGGTTCTTTTTAGGTGAGCTCTATACCGATCTACCTTTACCGATTGATGCACCACTCACTGATCACTGCGGTGAATGTACTGCGTGTATCGATCACTGCCCGACACAAGCGATTGTTGCCCCTTATCAAGTCGATGCACGCAGGTGCATTTCTTACCTGACGATCGAGCTTAAAGACAGCATTCCAATTGAATTTCGCAAAGCCATGGGGAATCGCATTTATGGTTGTGATGACTGCCAACAATGCTGCCCATGGAATCGCTTTGCACAACCTGCGGAGCTCAACGACTTCATGCCGCGACATGGCCTTGATCAAGCTGCGTTAATTGAACTATTTGACTGGGATGAAGAGACCTTCTTGAAGAAAACAGAAGGTAGCGCCATTCGGCGCATTGGCTTTGAGCGGTGGCAACGCAATATTGCCGTTGCCCTGGGTAACAGCGACTACTCAGATGAGCTGATCACCCTACTCAAACATAAAAGAAGCGCCGCCTCGCCCATGGTGAATGAGCATATCAACTGGGCTATCGAATCATTGCACTCATCAAACCGAGCGTAAGGTCACGTTAGATGCAGCATTGATAGCCAGCTTGCTCGCATCAACAATCTTATGCGCAGCACCTTTCACACGCTTAGCTTCATACATGCGACTATCTGCCTCATTCAAAATAGCGCGCTTACTCAAGCCCTCTGGTACATCTAAACGAATACCACCGAGTGAGATAGCGATATTCAATGGCGCCAACCCTTGCTCTTTAACCTGATCATTCACCGCTTTAACTAAACGATTAATGACCTCATTCTCGTCGCGCGACGAGATATCCTCGAACAAGAACACGAACTCATCACCACCCCAACGCGCTACAACATCAGTGCCACGTGTAGATGCATTGAAGGCTTCAGCGATTGCGATCAAAAACTTATCCCCACTCGCATGACCATAATGATCATTGATCGCTTTGAAATTATCGATATCTGCAAATAACAATAATGGCGTGATCTTAAGACGGGTCATTTTCCCTAAGACAATTTCAAGACGCTCTTCAAACGCTGGACGATTGAGTAATTTTGTCATTCGATCATGCGATGCATTGAAATAACTTTGCGCCAATCGTTGCTCAGCATGGCGCGATCGGTTATGCGCGACAAACAACATGAAAGACAACACTACAAAAAACAAAACCGCCGCTGACACCTGTGGCCAATAATGAGCCCAGTTAAATTCTTGCTTATAGCTTTCGAATAAGAACTTGTCGTAACTAATACTGGCATCAGCCTCAGCTAAACCAATTGATTTGAGTGAGGATAAAATCGAGTTCCAACGTTCTTCGCTCATATAACCTAATGGCAGCAGACTATTTGCCATATGCGAACTTAAACTTACTGCCTCAAAACGCAAATGCGCCTTCGATTTTTCAGGTGCAATGCGATGCACAATATCGATACTTTCCGAGAGATGCTCTAACGCATATTTCCAACCCTTAAGTGATGCACGCTCAAAGGCTTTTACCACCTCTAAGCGAGATTCCACCTCAGACTGATCGGCAAACAACACATCTGAATAAAACTGTAATCCTTCTGAGGCCGGTGTAATCAGGTTATAAGGGACACCCTGCTGCTCAAATACATAAGGCTCATTAGAAATGTAGGCGTTAAAGACATCCGCCTGACCATTGAGCAATGAAGCTGGCGCAAACGAGCTATCAACACGCTCAATCTGATCTAAGACACCGGCTTTCTGTAAGGTCGCCAGCAACTCAAAGCTACTGTTACCCTTCATCAACATCACGCGCTTACCGCCAAAGTCTTCCGGCTTCTTTAGCTCTGATTCCATTAGCGTCATAAAAGCTGCGGGTGTTTGCTGCAAAATGGCAGCGATCGCTACTACTGGCTTTCCCTGGATTCGATCAATGACAAGATGGCTAGAGCCAATACCAAAATCAGCACGCCCTGAAGACACCTCATCAGCTGGGCTAATGCCGGGCCCGCCTGATCGAATATCGACTTTGAGCCCTTCTTCAAGATAAAAGCCCTTAGCTTGCGCGACGTAGTAACCGGCGAATTGCCACTGTGGATACCATTTGAGCTGCAAAGAGACTTCGGTAAACGCCTGTGCGCTCAACGAACTCAGACACAATAACGTGGCAAGAAAAAGTCGGAATTTACGGAATTGCATACAGAGCCCGAGTGCAGAAAAACTGCACTACTAACGGCTCAAATGATCTTATTTTGAGGTGAAATAATTGATCTAACGCAATTAATCGAGCTTTAGAAAATGATCGCGATAGTACTCAAGCTCAGCGATGGAATCTTTAATGTCATCCAAGGCTAAATGGGATGAGTCTTTGGTAAAACCTGCATAGACCTCAGGCGCCCAACGACTTGCCAGCTCCTTCAAGCTAGAAACATCTAAATTACGGTAATGAAAGTAAGCCTCAAGCTTTGGCATTAAACGCGCCATAAAACGGCGATCCTGACAAATTGAGTTACCGCACATCGGCGACTTACCTGCCGGCACCCATTGCGCCAAGAAATCAATGGTCGCCTGCTCCGCTTGCTCCGCAGAGATATCGCTTTGACGAACACGTTCGGTCAGACCTGATTGACCGTGTTGGTTGGTATTCCATTCATCCATGCCATTGAGAATCTCATCGGACTGATGGATCGCCAGCATAGGGCCCTCAGCAAGCACCTTGAGGTTAGCGTCGGTGACAATGGTCGCAATCTCGATAATTTGGTCATTTTGGGTATCTAAACCGGTCATTTCGAGATCGATCCAGATGAGATTGCTGTCGCTGATGGCCATATACCACTGCCTCTTGGTTTTTATGTTCAGAAAGACCACAGTATGCGTGACATGCATCCGCTTGTCGCGCCCGATACAATGTCGGCAAGTTTTTATCGAACCGCAATAGGAGTACACAATGCGTTTTGGTTTTATCGCTCTTTCATTGTCTTTAGTGGCTAGCACCGCTACTGCTGAGGACTTCGATGCAAAATCTTTCTTAGCTGAGAAATGTTCAAGCTGTCATGGCACTGAGGTCTACAGCCGCCCTAATCCACGCGTAAAAAGCTTGGATAAACTCGCTGCACAAGTACGTCGCTGTGATGCGAACGTCGGCACTGGCCTGTTCGATGAAGATATCGATGCGGTTGTGAAATACCTCAACGTGAACTTCTACAAGTTCTAATCTATGGCTCGACGCAAGCTCACCGATCAACAAAAAGCGCGTATCGCCAAGATACAAGAGCAGCGTCGAGCTAAAGCCCAATCCAGAGCAGATGATGCCTTAGCGAATGCTGAGGATTCAGCGGCGCTCACCGGTCGCGTAGTCATTCGACATGGCCAAAGCGTGGTCATTGAGAATGATGCAGGCGAGCAGGTCCTGTGTTTATTTCGTCAGAACCTCGGCGATGTCGTCTGCGGTGATCGCGTGTTATGGCACGCCACCGAAGATGGCCAAGGCGTAGTCACCGCAGTCGAACCCCGTGATACAACCTTGCTCGACCGGACTACAGCGGCCGTGAGAAACCGATTGCCGCCAACATCACGCAACTGTTCGTGGTGCTCGCCCCCGAACCTGAGCCGAGCGGCTATCTACTTGATCAATATCTAATTACCTCTGAGCGCATTGGCGTTAAAGCGACCATCGTGTTGAATAAAGCGGATCTGATGACCGATGAGCAGCGCCAAGCCTTCTTTGATCGCTTCGCGCACTACCCCAAACTGGGTTACCCGATCATTCAAGCCAGTGCAAAAACCGAGCTTGGTTTGCAGCCTTTATACGATGCGATGAATGGACATACCAATATCTTGGTTGGTCAATCAGGTGTGGGTAAATCATCACTGATCAATGCCTTGATGCCAGAGCACACCGCGGAAGAAGGCAAGATCTCAGAGGCAACGGGCTATGGACGTCATACCACCTCGACCGCCACGCTTTATCACTTACCCAGTGGCGGTGAGATGATCGACTCGCCGGGCGTACGCAGCTTTCGACTGACCGAATTTGATCGCCGCACCTTAGAGCTTGGTTATCCTGAGATTCGAGATTTGATTGGCCAGTGCAAGTTCAATAATTGCTCACATCACGATGAGCCGAACTGCGCAGTACAAGCCGCTGCAGAAAATGGCGAGATTCATCCCGATCGTTTAGCCAGCTTTTTGAATATGGCGGAACAAGCGACGAACTAACTGTTCAGCTTGGGATTAAACATCACCACTTGTGGCTCTGGCGCAGGCTTTTCATAACTATTTTCGTGATCTAAATCGACACTGATACCGGCACTGGTCGAACTAATCTTGACCTGTTTTAACGCCGGACGACGCACACCTAAATAGGTACACATCGCGACAGCGGCTTGATCTTGACCTTCACCCAGTAGCATCGCCATGTTTTGCGCCACAAACTTCGCACGCTGCTCTTCATTTGGATCCGCAATGAACTCACCCTGCAGCTCAATACCATCATCCATCCGGCGATCCATCTGATCGAGATAGGCTCAACTGGTTATCCGGCACAGGCTTAGCGTGATCAAATTCGATGAGAACTTGATCATCCACGAGAACCACAAGAAGTTGCGACATGTTTGCTCCTAAAATTGCAGAACGGAGCTTAACAAAAAGAGACGCTTTAAGACTGACTCGCTTCAACGAGTTTCTGCTGAACCAACCACTGACTAAATGCGGCTAATTGATCGCTATAGGTGGTTTGGAACGATTTGATACTGCTCTCAATGCCACGATTCAGATCCGCGATCATTTCATCGACCGGTTCACGGCGGTAGGCGACATCCATAGCAAGCTCATTGATCACATGATCAAGATCACTTGAGATTTGATTCAGCGCATAGGTATACGGATTATCTTTACGAATCCGACGGAAGTTTTCCGGGATACGCTCCAAGGTATGCAGAGTCCATGAGCGCGAAGAGTAATTGGTTAGCAAGTTATCGGAGATCGCGAGCAGGTTAACAACCGACTCTTTAACTCCCTGGCCTTGGTAGCGCTTACTGATGGCAGATCGGACCTGCTTCTCGCGCTTGGCACGACGAAACTTCTCAATTTGTTGAAAGACCGGATAGGTTCTTAACCGTTCAACTAAAGAAATCGACATGCATTACCCCCAGCATTTAAAAATCGCTTTACTCAATACCCATTCTCGCCAACACTGCGCGAAAAAGGAAAACCTATGACATCGCCACTGATCAGTGTTCAAACATTACAAGAAAGCTTAAATGAGCATGTCGTCATTGACGTTCGCTTTGACCTGAACAAACCCGAGAAAGGCCCTCAGCGCTATCAAAAGCTGCATATCGCTGGCGCCATCTATGCGCACATGGACGATGTTCTCGCCTCTCCGATTACTGAAACCAGTGGCCGCCACCCCCTACCCGATGCACAACATCTGATGAACTGGCTTGGTGCTCATGGCATCACGCCCGATTCTTCTGTGGTGGTTTATGACGATCTACAAGGCGCTTTTGCTGCGCGCTTATGGTGGCTTTTGCGTTGGTTAGGTCACGAGAAAGTGGCGGTACTCGATGGTGGCTGGCAGGCCTGGCAAGACGCTGATGGTTTGATGGAGAGCATCGAGCCTGAGTGCACACCCACTACCTATCAAGCGACCCCAAACGATGCGATGTGGCTGAGCACCTCAGCCGTTAGCGCCCTACTCACAAAATGTGATGCGGTTTTAATTGATGTGCGCGCTGCAGAACGTTTCCGAGGTGAGATCGAACCCTTAGACCCGGTTGCTGGGCATATCCCATCGGCTGTGAATATTCCGTTAACTGAGAACACCACCAGTGAAGGCGTATTTAAGAGCCCCGAAGCACTGCGCAAGCTTTATGAGACATCAGTAAAGGATAAGAACACACACATCTGCATGTGTGGCTCAGGCATTACGGCCTGCCAAAGCATTCTCGCAATGGAAGTTGCGGGTATTGAAGGTGCTTTGCTCTACGCAGGCTCGTGGAGTGAATGGATTCGCGATCCACAACGCCCGGTCGCGACGGTCTAACCGATATATTTCGCGTCAGGTAATAACTCGTCGCCAAACTCAGCTGGCAAGCTCGCCAAAATATCAAAGGCATCCGCCCAAGGTAGCTTTGACTGTAAGCAGCCTTGTTGCTCGTGATATTGCAGCTCAAGAAACACCGTCTGCTCATCATCATCGAGATAAGCCTGCAGCAAGGTATCTTTGCCGTCATAAATGCCTAAGAAGTTATCCGCATGCTGAAGCAACACCTCAGCTAAAGGCGCAATACGATCACCGGACAGCTCTTCTGGCTCTGATGATTTGATCGCTACATCGTTGACGTAGTCTTTATAGAAGACCTTAAACACGCTGTGCTTCGACATGCTTAGCCTCGACGCCAAGTCGTGCCACTTGGACCATCTTCTAACACGATACCCATCTCTTGTAGCTTGTTACGGATCTCATCCGCAGTGCCCCAATCTTTATTGGCTTTCGCTTCATTACGTTGCGCAACCAAGGCATCAATCTCAGCATCGCCATCGTTTGCACTCGCACCACCACGCAGATAACTCTCCGCATCACTTTGCAGAATACCGATCAGATCACCTAGCTGACGCAACAAGGCACCTAATGACGCAGCTGCCGCCTCATCCTCAGCACGCACACGATTAATCTCGCGCACCAATTCAAATAAGGTCGCTAAGGCCTCGGGCGTATTGAAGTCATCCTGCATTGCCGCATGGAAGTCTTTTTCAAACTGGGTATCTGCGGTTGGCGTTGCTTCTGGCAAGCCACGTAGTGCCGTGTAAAAACGGGTTAAGGCATTACGTGCGTTATCCAGATGCTCATCACTGTAGTTCAGTGGGCTGCGGTACTGGCTGGTCAAAATGAAGTAACGCACCTCTTCCGCTTGGTAACGCTCGAGAATCTCACGCACGGTAAAGAAGTTACCTAGCGACTTCGACATCTTCTCGTCATTAATACGCACAAAGCCGTTATGCATCCAATACTTAACAAACGGATGACCGGTTGCGCCTTCAGATTGCGCGATCTCGTTCTCGTGATGCGGGAATGTCAGGTCAGCACCGCCACCGTGGATATCAAAGGTATCGCCAAGTGCTTTGGTCGACATCGCTGAACACTCGATATGCCAGCCCGGACGACCATCACCCCAAGGTGACTGCCACGAAGGCTCATCTGGCTTAGCTGATTTCCATAGCGCGAAATCCAGTGGGTTACGTTTTACATCACCTGGCTCAACACGCGCACCGGCTTGCAGATCTTCAAGTGACTTGCCTGAGAGCTTGCCGTAGGTTGGGAAGCTATACACGTCGTAATACACATCACCGTTATCTGCGACATAGGCATGACCTTTCTCGATCAACTTTTCACACATGCTGATGATCTCAGCAATGTGATCGGTCGCTTTCGGCTCAGCATCCGGTGGAATGATGCCTAAGGCATCTGAGTCCTCGTGCATCGCTTGAATGAAACGCTCAGTCAGCTCATGGAATGGCTCACCATTCTCATTCGCACGATTGATAATCTTGTCGTCGATATCCGTGATGTTTCGGATATAGGTCACGTCATAACCGACGGCCTTGAGGTAGCGATAGACCACGTCGAATACCACCATCACGCGCGCATGGCCCAAATGACACAGGTCATACACCGTCATGCCACAGACATACAGATTCACCTTGCCCGGCTGAAGCGGCTCAAAGGTTTCTTTGCTGCGAGAGAGGTCGTTGTAGATTTTCAACATGGAAATACGGCTTGAGGTACAAATTGGGCAGCAATTCTACCGGATTTTCAGCACTTTCCCGGTTTTTTGATTGGGGTTGAATCTGTACACTGCGTACTCTTTTCGAATTTAGGAAAATTGCCGCGATGAAAGCTTTGCTGAAATCACTTCTTCTTACCGCTGTGCTGATGATGAGCGCCCAAGCTGCGCATCATGAGAACCCAAAGGTGCTGATCAAAACCACCATGGGTGACATCACTGTCTCATTGAATGCCGACAAAGCACCGCTTTCAGTAGCTAACTTTCTTGAGTATGTGGATAGCGGTTTTTACAACGGCACGATTTTCCATCGCGTGATCCGTGACTTCATGATCCAAGGTGGCGGCCTTACCCCTGACATGGATAAGAAGACAACCAACGCTTCTATTAAGAATGAGTCAAAGAATGGCTTAAAGAATGTTCGCGGCAGCATTGCCATGGCGCGCACCAACAGCCCACATACAGCGACCTCGCAATTCTTTATCAATCATAAAACCAATGACTTTCTCAATGGTGCTGAAAACAAATGGGGCTATGCCGTCTTCGGCATGGTGACCGATGGCATGGACGTGGTGGACTTCATCGCGAATGAAAGAACCACCCGTAAAGATGGCCGCGGCGATGTACCGGTTACCCCAATCCTCATTCAATCAATTACACGTTTATAAAAGGACACACACATGGTTACTTTAAAAACCAACTTCGGCGATATCGTTATCGAGCTAGATGCAGCAGCAGCGCCTAAAACCGTTGCGAACTTTGAGCAATATGTCACCGATGGTTTCTTCGACGGCACTATCTTCCACCGCGTCATCAATAACTTCATGATTCAAGGTGGCGGTTTCACCCCAGATATGGATCAAAAAGAAACACGTGAGCCTGTTGAGAACGAAGCAAACAATGGTTTGAAGAATGATGCTGGTACCATCGCAATGGCGCGCACCATGGCTCCACACTCAGCAACCGCTCAGTTCTTCATCAACGTAAGCAACAACAGCTTCCTTGATTACCCAGGCCAAGACGGCTGGGGCTACTGTGTATTCGGTAAAGTGACCGATGGCATGGATGTGGTTAACAAGATCAAAGATGTGGCGACCGGTAATGCAGCGGGCCACTCAGATGTGCCTGTTGAGCCAGTGATCATCGAGTCAGCGACCTTAAGCTAATCCTTAAGCTGCTGAACAAAAAGCCCGCTTTGGCGGGCTTTTTTATGCTTAAAGATTTTTAATCTGATGCGCGTGTTTTTTTAAATAGCTGCGCAAAATCTTATAGGTATCTAAATCTAGCGATATGTACAGGTAAGATCTTGACCAATTAAAAAATCAGTTCAAATCATGGCCCTTCGGTATCCACCATGGGTCCGAATATGTTCAGGCTCAGCATTCAGCATAGCATTCTCGATCAGTCTCCCAATCAAACTCCCCCATATAGCGCCACTGATCAAACACAAGATAGTGATGTAGATCTTGCTCGACATTGTGTTCTTCTACCGCAATAGGGCCATCGTAAGGCCAACCTTCGAGTTTCATTGGCAACAAGACTTCTGCCACACGCAAATTATGCTGCATGATCGGCTCATCACCGACACAAGCGCCTTTGCATTTCTTTAACTGATAGGCAAAACAAGCGCCCTTACCTTTTTCCAAACCCAAGACCTTTTTACACAGCTCATGCTCATCAGCCGCACTACGAAGCGCTTTGGTTGCCGCGCTTGGGTTTCGGTACAAACCATACTGATGCTCAAAGTCATGCTGCTCATCTTTCGCGAGATCTAATAACTTTGGCGCCTTGTCATCGAAAGCCCAATACCAACTAAACAAGGACTTATGGCGACGCAATCGACGGTTATAAATGGGTGATAGTTCTTTCACCATCCTCGACTCAAGCAATAAGGCGCTGAGCTCACCTGAGGTCGACTGCCATTGAATATCGCGCACCGCTTGAGATAAGCGCTGCTCTTTATCGTTACGCTTTGCATCACTGAAGTGCGACATCACACGCGAGCGAATATCGACGCTCTTACCCACATACAACAGGCTGTTCTTATCGCCATAGAAAAGATACACACCCGGGCTTTTCGGCATTTCGCTCAGCAAGGATTCATCAATATGTGATGGCAAGCTTGCGCGTTGCGTTTGCGCAGCAAAAGCCGCTTCAACCTGATCAACACCATGCTCATTGACACAGCATTGCACCAGCTGCGGCAGCAACGCTGTATCGGTCATCGCGCGATGTCGATCACCCTCTTCATCTAAGCCATGAATTGCCATCAAGGCATCTAAACCATGTCGCTTGAGCGATGGGTATAAGCGTCGCGATAGCTTCACTGTACAGAGCACAGGATAATCAAACGGTTGTCCATGTCGCTCAAACGCATGCCGTAAAAAACCTGCATCAAAGT
Organism: Gammaproteobacteria bacterium; assembly: GCA_038146785.1. Lineage (GTDB taxonomy): Bacteria > Pseudomonadota > Gammaproteobacteria > Chromatiales > Chromatiaceae > VMDJ01. The sequence goes on along the minus strand of JAYQSI010000019.1, from coordinate 84,959 downwards.
TTGCGTTGTGCGCCACTACCGTGGCGTCCTTGAAGAGACCTTGAACGTCATCTATCAGCTGACCAAAAGTAGGCGCTGATCTGACCATCGCATCATCAATGCCGGTTAAGGATTTAATGTATTCAGGTATCGGGACTTCAGGATCAACCAAAGATGACCATCTCGCCACTTCTTGACCGTGTTCCATTCGAATAATGGCGATCTCGGTGATTCGATCACCCTTTGGACGAGTACCGGTAGTTTCTAAATCAACGTAAGCAAGGACCGGAAACCGGTCTGAGTCGAATACCGGCATAGCGCCTTAGAGAACCCAGAGCAACGCCAGCGGAATAATCACCACACTGGCGAGATTGCCTAGCAAAACGATGGCAGCCACTCGTGGCGGATCGATATCGTAACGCTCGGCAACAAGGTAATTCAGTACCGCTGGCGGCAAAGCAGCAAAAACAATCAACTGAGCTGTTTCAAGTGCAGAAAGACTCAGCCACGGCAGAATCGCAACCGCAATCGCGACACTCACCGCAGGACCTAACACAGCGCCGGTTAAACCAATCTGCCAATCTTTTAAATTCACGCCAGTCATGCGAACACCAAGCGAGAACAACATCAAAGGAATACAGATCTCACCGAGCAAATCGATGGATTTAGCTAACGGTGACCAGATAGGAAATTGCGTCATACTGACCGCGATACCCGCAAAGGTCGCCACGAGCATTGGCATGCGCAACAGCTTTAAGGGACTAAACGATTTAGTCACGATGCCATTACCCACACTGAAATGCAGCGTGTTCTCAACCAAGAACATAATCATCGCAGCAGGTAGCGCCTTCTCACCAAAAGCAAACAAGGCTAACGGCAAGCCCATGTTGCCGGAGTTATTGAACATCATCGGTGGCAAGAACACCGGCAGCGGCCAGTTAAACAGTCGAGTCAAAGGCCACACAATTAAGCCCGTACCCAAGACCACAATCGCCGTACCAATCGCAAGATCAGCATACTGAACAAGATCGAAGCCTTCGCTACTGAGGATGCTAAAAATCAACGCCGGCGTGAAGATCTCGATATTCAGTCGATTCGCCGCCACCATGTCGGTACCGCGATAACGGGCATATAAAAAACCCGCCAAAACGATAGCGAAGATCGGAAAGATGATGGAGATGACTTGCGACATCGCCGCAGCATACCGGATGACAGCCTTTTCGGGTGATTATTCGCTTAGAATGGCGCTATGTCTGACAAGGTTTTCATCTCTGATCTGCATCTCAGCGCCGAGCATCCGGAGACTGCATCGCTATTCAAGCGTTTACTCAGTGAGCGCCTGAAGGAAAACGATCAGCTTTATATCTTGGGTGACTTATTTGATGTCTGGGTTGGCGATGATGACGACTCGCCTTTTGTCGCCGAGATCAAACAGGCCTTACGCGCTTGCTCAGATCGAGGCATTCAGCTGTTTATTCAGCACGGCAACCGCGACTTCTTATTAGGCAAACAATTCATGCGTGCTGTTGGCGCACTGCCACTGAAAGACCCCTACCTGACGCGCATTGCAGGTGAGCCCACCCTGCTGATGCATGGTGACACCCTGTGTATTGATGATCATGCCTATATAAAAACACGCAAGCGTCTGCGTAGCGTTTTGTTTAAATGGTTCTTCCTACGTAAACCTTTGGCGACGCGTCGTGAGATTGCGGCGGATTACCGAAAGCGCAGTGGTGAAAACAAACGCATGACTGCAGCTGACATCATGGATGCGAATAGCGATGAAGTGGTTCGCGTGATGAATCGTTATCAGGTGAGCCAACTGATTCATGGCCATACACATCGACCTAATGTGCATCAGCACACCTTAAAGAATGGCACCTCTGGTAAGCGTATCGTGCTCGATGAATGGCATGGCAACACTGCCAACTTATGGATTGAGCACAATGGTGAGCTAAAGCAAGAAAGCTTCAGCTAAATCACTGTAACAAAGGCTTTGGATCAGCAATCCGATAGTCTTTTGGCAATTCAAACAAACTATCCGCGAACTCATGTTGCTCAGAAAAGTCGAGCAACACTTGCTGACGCTGGCCTGAGGTTTCACTCAATGGCAAACCATGCTCAGCTGTTCGAGTTGCGCCATACAAGTTACTTGCCATCTCACAGGCGTTATTAAATAAACCGCCCTCTTGCGCCACCACATCCGCTTCGATCAATGCCAGTGTGGTTTTTAATTCGCGCAACGCTGACATCGCATTCGTCATCAAACCTGGCGCCACTGTCATTGAGGTACAACGCTCGCCATTAGCAAGCAGCTCAACATGCAAAGGTGAGATGTCGCCAATCTTTGGCGCATCTAATTCGCGTTGCTTTTCTTCGGTCAGAATCAATGCGTTGTTGCTCGGCACTTCTGTTGCCATTGGCTTGAGCTTGAGAATGGTCTTGCCTGTTGCCTCGATGCTGTAGACGGTTTTTTCAGCTCGGTTATACAGCGTAAAGTTACCTTGCTCTGCACCTTCATCTAAACGGATATGCTGATCTGTAATCAGAATGCGTGAGATGTAAGGCTCCACACCTTGCTCATAGACCTTGTACACCAGTAGATCAGCAGGCTTAGCTGCAGCCAAACCACTCAAACAAACCAATAAAAAACTAACAGCTATTTTTTGCATAGCGATTCTAAGTGCTCCAATTCTTGTTCACTAAAGCCCGCTTTTAATCGTGCGGGTTTATGCAGCGGACATTTCAATCCGCCCGCAAAATATTCATTCATCAAATCGATGTAGTGGCTATCGGCATCGACACCTCGTTGCTCACATAAATAGTGATACCAACGCGAGCCAGCTTCGACATGCCCTACCTCGTCACGCAAGATGATCGCCAAGATCTCAACCATACGATCATCACCAACCGCTTCAAAACGACGACTCATACCCGGTGTGACATCAAGCCCACGTGCTTCCATCACACGCGGCACCAAGGCCATACGTTTTAAGGCGTCGTCTGTGGTCTTTTGCGCCAACTCCCAAAGTCCATTGTGCGCCGGAAAATCGCCGTAGGTGTAGCCAAGCTGTCCAAGTCGTTCTTGCAGCAGAGAAAAGTGATACGCCTCTTCCGCAGCAATCTGCAGCCAATCCGCATAGTAGGCCTCTGGCATGTCTTGAAAACGCCATGCCGCATCACTGGCGAGATTGATCGCATTGAATTCAATGTGCGCAACCGCATGAATGAGCGCCGCTTTTCCTTCGGGTGTACCAATCTTGCGCTGAATCACCTCAGCAGGCGGCACCAATTCAGGTTTTTCAGGGCGCCCAGCTAGTTCAACCTCAGGAAGCTCAATCGGTGCGATCTCAAGCTCACCCGCCTGGTAATCAGCCCAAGCTTGTGCCGCAAGCGCGAGCTTCCCCTCGATTGAGGTCTCGACAAGGCAGGCATGAGCAGCGGCATGAAGGTTCTTTTTCATGACACCTATTCTCGCATTTCACGGATCAGAAATCGCCTACAGTAAAACCCCTTTGAGCCTGTTTTTCGCCGCATTTTCGTCACAATCGCTGTGCTAATATCTCGGCAAAATTTCGACCGCCCACTCTTCCTGAGTGCGCCTTGCCAACCATTAAGGAGTTCGCGTTGGACAGCATCAATTTTCAATTGCATTACAGCCGCAATACCCTCATCCGCATGCTCATCGCAGCACTCGCCGTCGCCGCCCTGCTGCTTGCCAACTGGGAACTGATTAACGAGTTTTATTTTCAAGATCAGCTCACCAAGCTAGGCTGGGTGATCAATGGCGCCATCGTTGCCATCTTTACCTTAGGTTTACTTCGCCTTGCAGCAAACTTGATGGCCTTCTCTAAAGAAGAGCACGCTCTGGTTAACTTTGCGAAGAACATTGTTAAGGATCCAGAGAACCCACTTAAAGGCTTGCCTGCTAAAAGTTTAATCGCACGTCGCTTTAACACCATCGTTGCACTGAGTGAAGGTAACAACCCGATTCATCAGAACGCATTGGCATCAACTCTGGTTGCATCAGAAAGCACACGTAACAGCTTGCCAAAGTTTATTAACAACATCCTGATCTTGATGGGTGTCTTCGGCACTATCGTTTCACTATCGATTGCCTTACTTGGCGCATCTGATGCTTTAGAAAGCACGGTTAACCAAGGCGGCATGAGCATGGTGATTCACGGCATGTCGACCGCGCTATCAACCACCATCACTGCAATCCTGTGTTATTTGTACTTTGGTTACTTCTATCTGCGCACAACCGATGCACAAACCAACCTGATCTCAGGCGTTGAAGAAATCACCACGGTTCATTTGATGCCGAAATATCAGGTTCAAACCGATAGCGCGCTTTATGAGTTCACCGGTCTTGTTCGTTCACTTCAAGGTCTTGTATTGGATATGCGCAAATCACAAGAGTCGTTTGCCGATGCTGAAAAGCAAATGGTATCGACCCTCGACTACTACCGCGACAAGATGGATGGTATGGACAAGTACTTAGCGAAGATCTCGCAACAGCTTAGCCATGGCTTCCGCTTGAGGGATGAGGAATGAACGGCGAAGCCTTTACCGACCTTCGTCTGAACAAACAAGAAGGTCAAGTTAACGAGAGCTTCTGGCCATCTTTCACCGACATCATGACCACGGTCGTGATGATCTTTTTGATCGCCATGGTGGTACTGATTGGTCGCAACCTTGAGCTGATGGAAAAACTTCGCTCAACAATGGAAGCTGAGCGTATTGCTGCTGAACTTGCACGCGCTACCGGTGAAGAGAAGAACACCCTAGCGATGGCGCTACACAACACCGAAGAGCAAGCCTCACACATGGCGCTAGAAATTTCTCGCCTATACGCCAAGGCAAAAGAAGCTGAAGCCCTTATTGCAGACCAGAAAAAGCAGATCAGTACGATCACTGCAAAGCGTGATTCATTAAATGACACCATCGGTCAGATGAAACTGGCTCGAGAAAAAGTGGATGCCGAGTTGGATCGTCAGAAGATGGCCTTAACCACCGCTAACAAAAAGCTCGATAACCGCGAACTCGAACTGACTGCTGCTCGCTCTGACATTGACCTACTCAAGCAAAGCTTGGCGGGAATCGAAAGCAATCTTGAGAAGTCACAAGAGACTGCACTGAATCTTCAGATGCAATTAACGGAACGTAACCAAGAGATCGAACTTGCTCGCCAAAGCGCTGATGATATGCAGCGAAAGTACAACGTACTCAGTGGCGACTTCGATACGCTTCAGGTGAAGTACAACAAGCTGATTCGTCCAGCGCGTACACCTCAAGGTCGTTACTACGTTGAAGTGCGCTACTGGAAAGAAGATGGCGACTATCGTCTGGCTTGGCGTGAAGCTAAAACCGGTCCTTTCAATGATGTCACTCGCGCAGAATTAGATCAGCAACTCAGCAAGCTTGCTGAGCAACAAAAGAATGGTCTGTATGTGCGTATCATTTTCCCTGAGGACGCTGGCCTGACCTATAACGAAGCCTTTGAGCTAACTTCTCACTTGCACCGCGAGTATGACTACTACTTCCGTGACGAGATTCCTAAGTTGCTGCAGTAAGCTTCGATGATTGCCGTCAACCTCATTACCGGCTTTTTAGGGGTGGGTAAAACCACCCTGATTCGTCATCTGCTTAAAGAGCACCCGAAAGACGAAACATGGGCAGTACTGGTTAATGAGTTTGGCGAGGTCGGTATTGATGGCGCACTACTCGATGAAGATGGTGTAGCGATTGAAGAAGTCGCTGGCGGCTGTCTCTGCTGCGTTAGCGCCCCTGCATTTGCAGTGGGTCTGAATAAACTGATTCGCCAATATCGTCCGCAGCGCATTTTGATCGAACCCAGTGGCTTAGGTCATCCCGCGCAAATCTTAAGCACCCTGCGCACCCCGCTCTATTCATCCATCATCGATATTCAAGCCACGCTATGTGTTGTTGATGCGCGCCACCTAAGCTCACAGCGTCATCGCGAACATCAAACCTTTGTCGATCAGATCCATCTCGCCGACATCGTGATCGCCAACAAAGCGGATCAATATTCAGCGCATGATGAAGATAACCTGCTTGAGTACATGGCTGGACTAAAGCCCGCAAAACAACACATTGCTCTAGCCACTCAAGGACAGATTGATATCGCACTGTTATCACTGGGCGCCACAGAGCGACAAGCGCAGTTTCCTGAGGCGCATGCTTTCCTACTCAGCCAAGAGGCTAAACAAGAAGCCCCGATCACTTCAGATTGGACCGCCTTTGAGGGCTTTACTGATAACTACTACCGCTTAGGTTTTCGGATTAGCAGTGAGCATGTCTTTGATGAGCAAAGACTTCGGGCGTTCTTAGATAACTTACCGATAGAACGCATAAAAGGCGTGCTTAAAACACAGTCCGGCAACTGGAGCATTAACGCCACCGCCTCAGAAAAAGCGATTGATGTTATCGATGAAACTGAGGTATCCGGTCTACAACTGATCGATAGTCAACCACTCGATAGAGCATCGATTGAAGATGCGCTTAAGGCGTGTTTGATTAACGCTTAGCCTTGGGCTTAGCCGCCACATCATCACGAAGATAAATCGGCACCGCCTGATCAATCGAGACAGTTTCACCTTTTGCATAAGCCACAGCTGCTAGTGCCGCCACATCGAGCGCATCGATAGTTTGACCCTTCTCAACACCCTGAACTTGATCTGCAAATTGGGCATGCAGCTCGGACTCAAACTCATCCCAAGCAGAACCCACACCCCACCATTGATCACCTTGGATTGGTGCAAGATTTTCGATGCGCGCTACAACTTCATTATCGATCGCTTGCATCACGCCTTCGCGCAGCTCACATGCAGACCAATAAACCTCAGACATACGCGCATCAAGACCGGCCAACACCTGTGTTTTACCTAAACGGCGATAACATCCTTGCGCCAATGCCGTCAGGCTGGAGATAGCCACGATCGGCAAATCCTGCGCAACGGCTAAACCTTGAGCAACAGAAGCGGCAATCCGGACACCGGTAAAAGACCCTGGGCCACGACAAAATGCCACCGCATCAAGCTGGCTTTGGCTAATGCCAGAATCGGATAAAACACGATCGATCATCGGCAAAATCAGCTCCGAATGCTTACGCGGCGCAAGCTCAAAGATACCGTGGTTCTCACCCTCGATATGCAGCGCAGCTGAACAGCCAGATTCTGTCGTGTCGATTGCTAATAATTTCATGTAAGCATTGTAACGCGTGCAAAGATGAACTGACCTGAGAAAAGCTAAGGCTTACAATAGATAAAACTTTTACGCGTACCGATATGACTCAATCTACCCTGACCGCTAACGCTTATGACCTACCCACCCTGGTGCTGCGTGATAACAATATCCATGCCATCGAGGCCTATCTTGATGAGCAGCACGCCAAGCTAGGTGAGCTACTGACGCTTTCACCTCTTGTGATTGACCTGAGCGCCTACCCGAGTGAACTTGGGACGGATGATTTAGCGCTGATTATTGGCACCTTGCGTGCTCGTGGAATGCATCCGGTTGCCGTCTCTGGCGCAAATAAAGAGCAGCTCGTCACCGCACGCTTACTTGAGCTTGCGGTTATGCCGCGCAAAAAACGTTAGTGATTATCGAAAAAAGCTAGCGCGTCGTTGATATCACGCGTTCTCGCAAACTCGGGCATCGCACCTAAAAATGTATAGCCGTAAGATTTCTTCAATAAGCGTGGATCACACAACACAAACACACCACGATCAGTGACATCCCGTATCAAACGACCCGCACCTTGCTTGAGCGCAATCGCTGCTTGCGGCACCTGATATTGCATAAAGGGATTACCGCCACGTGCCTTAATCGCATCAAGCCGCGCTTGCAGAACAGGATCACCCGGTGATGCAAACGGCAGCTTATCAATCACCACCAACGATAAGGCATCGCCGCGAACATCCACACCTTCCCAGAAGCTATACGTCCCCAACAAGATGGCATTGCCGTGCTCAACAAATTTATTCAGTAATTCTGCTTTTGGCGCATCACCTTGCACCAATAACGGATACTCAAGCCCTTGCTCATCCAACCAGTCAGCCGCTTCATTCATCGCTCGATGACTGGTAAAGAGCAAGAAAGCGCGACCGCGACTGGCTTTAACCAATGGCAACATTTGCTCAAGCACCGCTTTGCCATAATCACGCTCAGAGGGCTGAGGCATATCTTTAGGCACATACCAAAGCGCTTGCTGCGCATAATCAAAGGGGCTATCCCAACGACCGGTATTACTTTCGAAGATACCTAGCTGACGCTGAAAGTGATCGAAACTATCGCCCACCGCGAGCGTTGCCGACGTGAAGACCCAGCTTTGGCCATGGGCAGAAACCTGACTACCGAATAATTTAGCGATATCGATCGGTGTGCTATTCCAACGAACACTTTGCCCAAAGACTTCAAACCAACGAATCACTTCATCAGGCTCTTCCGGCTGACGAAGCTTAGTGATGACCTCAAGGGTTGTTTCACAACGCGCCAAGCAAGCATCAATGCCCTTACTACGCCCTTTGATGACCTCAAGCATGCCCTTGAGAACATCTAACTCAACCTCAGCCTGATCAAACGCGTCTTGGATCTTGTTGTCATCCTCAATCACGATCCACGCTTCTCGACGCTGCGTTGTGCCAAACGCCAAACGAAGATCTAGAAAAGACTTTTTCAGTTTTTCGAGTTGATCGAGGATCTTCGGTAGATCACCAATGTCACGGTGATACTCGGTCGTTGTATCTGTGACGAGCTCCATGAGCTGGCGTGAACTCAACACGGTTCCGAAGAAGTTACTAGCGACTTCAGGTAACTGATGCGCTTCATCAATAATAAAAACATCAGCCGCTGGCAGTAGCTCACCAAAACCCGTGTCACGAATTGCAAAGTCGGCGCACAGCAAATGATGATTCACCACAACCACATCGGCTTCTTGTGCCTGACGACGTGCTTCCACCAAATGACATTTACTGTATGAAGGACAGTCTTGCCCCAAGCAGTTATCTGTCGTTGAAGTCACTAATGGCCAGATCTGTGCATCTTCAGGTACATCGACTAGCTCAGCGATATCGCCACGCTGTGTGGTCTGCGACCAATCGCGTACAGCTAATAACCACGCGAGCATCTCTTTGCTGTGACCACGTGCATCATGCATGGCGTTTTCCATGCGATGAATACAAAGATAATTGGACCGCCCTTTGAGCAAAGAGACTTTGACCGAACTTGCCATTGCATCACGCAGACGCGGCAGATCACGTAAAAACAGCTGATCTTGCAGATTACGGGTACCGGTCGAGATGATGGTTTTACGTTGCGACAGCAATGCAGGTACTAAGTAGGCAAAGGTTTTACCTGTACCCGTGCCAGCTTCCGCGATGAGATTTTTACCGTCTGCAATAGCCTCATCAACCGCTTCAGCCATCTCCAACTGCTGATCACGGACAGCATAACCCTCAACCGTTTTGGCAAGCACACCATCCGGTCCGAGCACCTCAAGTATCGGAGACAACATAAAGTCAGTTCAGTCGCTTATTTCGGTTCCCAAATACCGAATGCATCACCTGCCGGTGGGGTTGCAGGCTGTTCTTGTGTCTTGCTATGGATATCACTGCAGACATGCGCAGCAAACGCGCTGAGCTCCGCCAAAAAAGCATCTTTATCTTGTTTAGAGATCGGCTCATGACCTAGCGCAAAACCGATCACCGCAGCTAAATGCTGTAACACCACGCCTGTATCAGCGTTAGGCACCTGCTTAAGCACCGCATCTTGCAGATCACCAATCAGTTCGTTTGATAAATTAATCGACATACTACTTCCTAAATTTTATTGAATGGTGGTGGCTTTAGATCGCGCCGCTTGTGCTCCACGCTTATCACCTAAAGCTTCGCGTGCATTAGCAATCAAATCCCAATTATCTGCACGTAAACGCGATGAGGGATTAAGATCATTCGACTTCTTCGCCAACTGCTCTACTTGAGAGAAACGCTTTTGATCAAGCGAACCGCCGCTAAACGATTCCACAAAACAGGCTCATTGGGCGCGATACGTAAACCGCGTTCAAGACTGGCTGAGGCACCCATGAGATCGCCATCTCGCTTTTGATCATCTGCTCGGCGGACTAAGACTTCTACTGCTCGATTGGGCTGTGCTTTAGCAATAGCCACACCGGTTGGACGCTCTAGTGGCTGCACTTTCAAATCAGACTTTCGACTAGGGTAAACACGCGCTGGCTGGTCACCACGAATTTCAACCGGTGCGGGACCTTTTACAGAGCTAAAACAACCACTTAGCATCGATGAAAAAATGCTAATAAGACTAAAAGTGAAAATGGCTTTGAAAAAACTCATTCAGGCATTGTATGCAGCTTAGAGCGCTTTTCCCATGCCAAATACCCGAATCTGCTTAATTGAATAAACGATCCAGTAAACCTGAGCGTGAAGAGCCACCACCGGCACAGGCACGAGAGCGCTTTGGCTCACTACCCTGAATAAAGGGTAATCGAATCGATTCTGAGCAATTAGGCCCCGCACGAAGATCGGCTGACTCATCCACCCATTCATAACTCACACCACTCGGCGGCTCTTGCATGAGCGGCGAGTAACCTAAACGACGCAGTGTTTGCCCGTAAATCGGCAACGCGCCAGAGGAGCCCGTTAAACCGGTTGGCTTATTGTCATCTCGCCCTACCCAAACGACGGCAACATGGTCACCCCCAAATCCGGCATACCAGCTATCACGAAGGTCATCTGTGGTGCCGGTCTTACCCGCTAGGTTTGGATTCTCACCTAGGTAACGTTTCAGTCCGCGTGCCGTACCTCGATCGACGACCTGCTTCATCGCTGACTCGAGGACAAACACCGGCTTATTATCGACAACTTGCGTTACCTCAAGGCCATATCGTTGCAATGGCTGATTCTTGGCATCAAGCACCTCACGGATCGCACGCAAAGGGGCTCGATAACCACCAGCCGCGATCGTCTGATACATCTGCGCGACTTCAACAGGCGACAAAGAGACTGCACCCAAAAGTAAAGAAGGATAAGGCTGCGCTTTATCTTCAGTGATACCTAGCTTCTCAACCATCTCGACTACATTCTCAAGGCCAACACTTAAGCCAAGATCAACCGTTGAGAGGTTTAGCGAACGCATCAATCCCTGATACAAGGGAACATTGCCGTATTCTTTTTTATCGTAGTTTTTTGGCTGCCAACGCGATCCGTTTGGCATTTTGATATCCACTGCTTTGTCATTCAGCATGGTGCTCAATGAGTAACGCCCCGGCTGAGCCAACGCGGTGAGATAAACCGCTGGCTTCACCAAAGAACCAATCGGGCGCTGAGCTAACAACGCACGATTAAAACCTGCCGAACTTGGGTTGCGCGATCCGAGCAAGGCTCTCACCTCACCGCCTTGCGGTGACACCATCACCATCGCCATCTCCAGCGTGCCTTTTTTGATCTTACGCTGTGACTCAATCAGACTGAGTTGCTCATTAGCTGAAACGCTTGCTTGACGTTGCGCCCATGGATCTAAGGTGGTGAAGATCCGCAGACCCTCAGAGGTAAGGTCTTCATCGTGATAATCACGACGTAGCTGATCACGCACCATCTGTATAAAGGCTGGATAACGGTGATCCTTTACCTTGCCTTGCTTAGTGACACCTAAAGGTGCTTTCTTTGCTCTTTCTGCTTGCTCTTGGGTGATGTATTGCTGATCCGCCATTGCGGTCAGAACAATATTACGGCGTGTTTTAGCGCGCTCCGGATTACGACGTGGATTGTAATAGGAGGCGCCTTTCACCATACCAACCAGCAACGCGGTCTCATGCAGACGTAGCTCATGTAATGGGCGGTTAAAATAAAATTGCGCCGCTAAACCAAAGCCATGGATTGAACGCTCACGATCTTGCCCTAAGAAAATCTCATTGGCATAGGCTTCTAAAATTTCATCTTTGCTATAACGCGACTCAACAATGAAAGCCATTAGGGCTTCGTTAACTTTACGAGTAATCGATCGCTCAGAGCTAAGTAAAAAGTTTTTCACTAACTGCTGCGTTAAGGTACTGCCACCCTGCACCACACGACCTGCGCGCAAGTTGTTAAACATCGCTCGCGCAAGACCACGCGGATCAATACCCCAATGCTCATAGAAGCGACGATCTTCAACCGCCAACAAAGCAGCAACCAGATGATCAGGAATCTCAGAGCGCCGCACTAAGATGCGATCTTCACGGTGTGCAGGATAAATACTGCCAATGGATGGCGCCTCTAGGCGGACAATATCTAATGGCTTACGTGAGCCAACCTCATCCAACTCAACTACTTGGTCATTTCGCAGCACCACACGTAGCTTCTGACCCCATTGAGGTCCATCCCAGAACTCAAACGCACGTGAAGCAATCTGATACACGCCATTGCTCTCAGACCATTGCGCATTATCAGATACCGAAGAAACGGCGCGGTAACCCAGTAAACCTAATTCATAGCGTAATTGCTCATCACTGATTTGCGCGCCAACATAGAGCTCAAGTGGACGAGCAAACACACGTGCAGGAATCGACCAACGTTTTCCATCAAACGCAACACGAACGCTTTGACTTAAATGAATGGAATAGGCAAAGGTCAGCAACAGACCGAGTAAGCCAACGGCAAGCAAGCCGCGCCACCAACGACGCAATCGCCCTACTTGACGCTTTGGCGAGCGTTTCGTTTTAGAACGAGATGATTTAGTGGTTCTCGCCTTTTTACGCACCGTCTTTTTCTTACGGGTGACTTTTTTGCGGCTAGGCTTTCGTTTAAACAGCATCTAATCGCCTAGCTCGCCTCAATCTTCCAGTTCGATGGAATCAACCTTTTGGAAACCACGAGGTAATTTATTACCGCGACGACCACGCTCACCCTCATAAGCATTGAGATCGGATGCCTTGAGTGACAAATGACGCTTACCCGAGTTCAAACGGACTTTGCCATTTGCTGGAACCGCCAAAACACCCACCAAATGATCTTCGCGCGATTCAACATCTTTACCCGGGATGCCAATGATCTTATTACCCTTGCCGCGCGACATGGCTGGCAAGTCATTTGCCGGAATGACTAACATACGGCCCTGCTTAGTCACTGCAACCACACGTGCGTTATCCGCATCTTCAACCATGCAAGGCAGTACCACTTGCGCACCTTTAGGTAAGCTCAACGCGGTTTTACCGGCTTTTTTATTTGCCACAAGATCTTTCGCTTGAACGCGGAAACCGTAACCTGCATCTGACGCTAACAACCACCAAGCTTCTAAATCACCACCTAAGCTCGCCACAAAGCTTGCGCCTGCTGGCGGATTAAAACGACCTGTCAGCGGCTCACCCTGACCTCGCGCAGATGGCAAGGTATGTGCTGAGAGCGAATAACTTCGACCTGTACTATCTAAGAAGGTCGCTTGCTGATTACTGCGCAAGCGAACCGCATGCTGGAAGCCATCCCCCGCTTTATAGCCACCGAGTTCAGCTGGATTCATGTCGTGACCTTTTGCCGCACGCACCCAACCTTTCTGCGATAAGACAACCGTCACTGGCTCACTAGGCGTCAACTCGGTCTCATCCATTGCTTCGGCTGCTTCACGCTGAACAATCACTGAACGACGGTCATCACCAAACTCTTTTGCATCCGCAGTGATCTCTTTCTTCACCAAGGTCTTCATACGAGCTTGTGAACCTAGCGTCTTTTCGAGATCTTTACGCTCTGCATCTAAAGCCTTCTGCTCATCACGGATTTTCATCTCTTCAAGACGAGCTAACTGGCGCAACTTGGTATCTAAGATGTAGTCCGCTTGCATCTCGGTCAGCTTAAAGCGCTTCATCAAGACCGCTTTCGGCTCATCCTCAGTACGAATGATGTGAATCACTTCATCGAGATTTAAGAACGCTACCAACAAGCCATCGAGCAAATGCAAACGCTTGTTAACTTTTTCTAAGCGATATTCAAGACGCTTGCGCACCGTATCAAGGCGGAAACTAATCCACTCTTTAAGCAATTTACGCAGATCTTTGACTTCAGGACGACCATCTAAACCAATCATGTTGAGATTCACACGATAGGTACGCTCAAGATCAGTAATCGCACACAAGTGCAACATCACACGCTCAACATCTACACGGTTAGAGCGCGGCACAATCACTAAACGAATCGGATTTTCGTGATCGGATTCATCACGTAGATCTTCAACCCACGGCAGCTTCTTCGCATTCATCTGTGCAGCGATCTGCTCAAGGACTTTTGAGCCTGAAACCTGATAAGGCAAACCGGTTAATACGATATTGCCGTTTTCTTTTTCCCACTTCGCACGCACACGGATAGAACCGTTTCCGGTTTCATATATCGACTGCAGATCAGCCGGTGATGAAATGATCTCAGCATCTGACGGGAAGTCTGGTCCTTTAACGTGCTTACAAAGATCTTGAACTGTCGCTTTCGGCTCATCGATAAGATGAATACAGGCTGCAGCAACCTCACGCAGATTATGCGGAGGGATATCCGTTGCCATACCGACTGCAATACCAGTACCGCCGTTAAGCAGGATATTCGGCAGACGAGCTGGGAGTGTTTTTGGCTCATTCAAGGTGCCATCAAAGTTTGGCTGCCAGCTGACAGTGCCCTGGCCCAATTCAGATAACAGCACCTGAGAATAAGCAGTCAGCTTCGCTTCGGTGTAACGCATTGCCGCAAATGACTTAGGATCATCCGGCGAACCCCAGTTACCTTGACCATCAATCAGCGGATAGCGATAGGAGAATGGCTGCGCCATCAGCACCATCGCCTCATAACAGGCAGAGTCACCGTGCGGGTGGAATTTACCCAACACGTCACCGACTGTACGCGCCGATTTTTTGTACTTCGCGGCAGCTGATAATCCCAATTCGGACATCGCATAGACGATGCGGCGCTGTACAGGCTTTAGACCGTCACCAATGAATGGCAGCGCACGGTCCAAAATGACGTACATGGAATAATCGAGATAGGCTTTTTCAGTGAATTCGCTGAGCGGCAAGCTTTCGGTGCCGTCATCGCTATAGCGGATTTCTTGTGACATAGGATGCTATTGAAACGTCTAACAAAGCACCGATTTTACACGCCTGAGACCCTCACAGCATGTGGCTTACCGCTTTATTTTTAGCTGAGGTCTAACGGATTTGTCGTGACCTTTCTGCCGCACGTAAGTCACTGAAAATCGACAAGATATCGTGATGCCAATTCTTAAAATGTTGCAGCATCATAGGGTCGTCTGAATAAAAGCGATCGAAGACATGTGGATTGACGATCGACATCACGGTTTCTTCACGCTCAGCGACCACCGTCATCTTTAACGGGATATAAGACACAAAATCGGGGTGCGCTTTTGAGATCTCACGCGCCTCTGCACCTTTGCCAAAGAAGATCGATCGATAAAAGTCAGTGGTGTAGCCAAAACTGTGCATACCACCATCACACTTTTGCGTATGCGCAATAGCGTAGCCTCGCTGCTCCAGTGCCGACTTAAGGTACTCAATCGCCACATCTGCTTTCATGTGCATACGCACCATCATCATGTCATTGGTAATCGCTTGAGCTGAACTTACAAGCAAGAAGAGCGCAATCAATAATGCCTTTTTCATAATGACGCTTCCTCCATGATGCTAGTGAGTCCTTCATTCATCGCTGCCCATAAACGCACAAGGTTATCGTTATTAAACCAACGTGAAACAACCTTCAAGTTAGGCGCCACCAACAAGACTGTTCCATCCTCTTGCTCAAGAATAGTGATTCGGCAAGGTAAGACAGTACCGACACGAGGCTCAATCGCGAGCATGCCGTAGAGCTCATTGAAGTTACAAAAACGAATACCTATTTGGCGCTTATTGACCATGAACTCATCCAGAAGACCCTGCTCAAGGTAACGATCTGGGAAGATACGGAAGTTAGCACCGACTAGAGACTGTCTGACGTTACTCACCGTGGTATCAAAATCGTAAGGTGACTCAATCGTTATCGTTGGGCGCTCATCTTCAGGCAAAGGTGGCACCACCTGCTGATCCGAGCCCATCTGACGGATATACGCCACGATATCAGCTACACCCTGGTCATCTAATAAGCCAACATCTTTAAAGCCCAACATGCCAGATCCTTCACGACCATGCTTTATGGCAAATTCTAAGATCGGATCAGACGCTGAAGCTAAAAAGCCCGGATTAGTTATAGAAGGCGGCATCACCATAAAGCCGCGATGGCGAGAAAGTGTGACACCCGTACCTTCGCCGGCACCTGACCCATCCTCGGCATGGCAGGTCACGCAATGTAAATGATAAAGACCTTCTCCACGCACCGGATTACCCGACAAGTGCGACGCTTCAAACACAACACTTTTTGTATCCGAGGCGGATCGCATGTAATCAACGATCGAGCGCACATCGTCAAGATTCAGTTCAGTAAAGGCTGGCATGACTCGACCTGGGCGGCCAAGCTGAATGGTACGAATCAGATAGAGGTCATCAACGTTCTCCATCTTTCTCGGTGTCAACGGGAGACCAATACCTCCCTTGCCGCCAAATTGGTGGCAAGCGACACAATGTTGTCCAAACAACATCTCACCTCGAGCGTCAGCGAATGCACTGGATGAGATAACAAATAAACTCAGCGCAATCAGACTGACTAAAGGTCGCAACATTATTTACTCCTGAAACAATGTGGAACAGTTTAAGGATAGCAAACGCAGCGACAAGTGTTAATTGACTGTCATTTGATGCGCGTCAGCTCAATGCATCCGAAAGAATCGCTCTGCATTTTGCGTTGATAATTTTATTTGTGTGCTTTCCGGCAAGAAGCTTAGCCATTGGCGATGAAAATTGATGAACCTTGGCAACTCTTGCCAACCACTATCTGGCTCATCCCACATTGAATGACGATCAACAGGCCATACCGTGTCAGAACCGATCACAAAGCGATCGTCATACTTCAAAATCAATGCTTCCCAATCTGGCAACAATCGACCTTCTTCATTGGTGATCGGATGACTGACATAACGCCATGGATCTCGCGCTGCCAAATCCATCATCACATTCGGACATGATTCTAAAATCTCAGCCACCTCATCCGGATCGAGAATGGCCCCTGCATGCGCGAACAAAAAACGATTATCTGGGTTCGCGCGACACAAACGAATGGAGGGAATGTTTTTTGAGAACTCGTTATGCACCATCAATGGCAGATCGTATTTAAGACCAAGTTCTAACAGCTTGACCATCACTGGACTTTTATTCCATCGCGCGGAAAAACCACCCAACAGATGTAACTCACCGATACCCTGGTATTGCCCTGTCGCTAGATCTCGCTCAGCTTTCTCGAGACTTTTCTTTTTAAACTGCCATTCCATTTTGTCGCCGCTAAATTGATAAGGGCTCCAAAAGGTAATCACACGCTCAGGCGCGAGCTTTTTTAATTTAAGGGCGTTATCAGCGGGCGTGCCGATCACTACCACATGGGTAACGCCGGCCTTATCGAGCATCTCAATAGCTTGCTCAGGGGTGGTAACTTCTTCTTGATCCCATTTGTAATGGGTATGCACATCAAAAATAGGCAGTGGCTTAGCGCTGGCCTGAATACTAAATAACAGGCCTAAACATAATCCGCTTAAACCTCGGCTAAATCGCCTTTCTTTTGCAACCATGCTTTGCGATCCCCTGCTCGCTTCTTTGCTAGCAGCATATCCAAAATACGGTTGGTGTTATCCCCAGCATCAATGGTTAATTGCACCAAGCGACGCGTATCAGGATGAATCGTGGTTTCACGCAATTGTGCTGGGTTCATCTCACCCAAGCCTTTAAAGCGTTGAATTGAGACCTTGCCGCGAATCTTTTCCGCTTCAATCCGATCCAGCACACCTTGTCGCTCTGATTCATCGAGTGCGTAATAAACCTCTTTACCCACATCAATACGATACAGAGGCGGCATTGCCACATACACGTGACCTTCTTGTACCAACTTGCGGAAGTGACGCACAAACAACGCACATAACAAGGTCGCAATGTGCGCACCATCTGAGTCCGCATCAGCCAAGATACAGACCTTGCCGAAGCGTAGCTTGGATAGATCATCAGAGCCTGGCTCAACGCCAATCGCGACTGAAATATCGTGTACCTCTTGAGAAGCTAAGACTTCAGTAGGGTCGACTTCCCAGGTATTCAGAATCTTTCCGCGCAGCGGCATGATCGCTTGGAAATTTTTATCGCGCGCCTGCTTAGCAGAACCACCTGCAGAGTCACCCTCTACTAAGAACAACTCAGTACGTTCTTGATCATCGGATAAACAATCTGCCAACTTACCCGGTAAGGCTGGGCCTTGGCTGACCTTTTTACGCGCGACTTTTTTGCCTGCACGTTGACGTGCTTGCGCCGCATTAATCGCAAGCTCAGCAATCTGCTCACCTAAATCGGTATGTTGGTTTAACCAAAGGCCAAACGAATCCTTCACCACGCCTGAGACGAACGCTGCGCACTCTCGTGATGACAAACGTTCTTTAGTTTGTCCTGAGAACTGAGGATCAGCCAGTTTCACTGACAAGATATAGCTCACGTTATTCCAGACATCATCTGGCGCCAGCTTCACGCCGCGCGGCAATAAATTACGGAACTCACAGAACTCACGTACTGCATCGGTCAAACCAGTACGCAATCCATTAACGTGCGTACCACCCTGAGCGGTAGGGATTAGGTTCACATAACTTTCAGTAACCGATTCGCCGCCTTCAGGTAACCACAACACAGCCCAATCAGCAGCTTCTGCATTACCCGCCATCGCTCCAATAAAAGGTGTTTCCGGCAAGGTGGTTGTTCCTTGCAGCTCATCCATCAAATAATCTTGTAAGCCATCGGCATAACACCAGACATCCGAGTCTTTTTGCCCTTCTTGATGGAAATGAATTTCTAAGCCGGGACATAACACCGCTTTAGCACGCAGATTATGTTGTAGCTGTTTAACGCTGAACTTCGGGCTATCGAAGAACTGTGGATCTGGCCAAAAACGAACGCGAGTACCGGTATTGGCTTTACCGACCTTACCAACCACTTCGAGCTCAGAACGCTTTTCACTGTTAGCGAAAGAGATATTGAACTCTTCGCCACCGCGTTTTACCCAAACCTCAAGATGCTTGGACAAGGCATTAACAACTGAGATGCCCACACCGTGCAAACCACCTGAGAACTGGTAGTTATCATTCGAAAACTTACCGCCGGCGTGCAGCTTGGTCAGAATCAATTCAACGCCAGAGAGCCCTTGCTCAGGATGGATATCCACCGGCATACCACGGCCATCATCGGCAACTTCTAGAGAGCCGTCTTTAAAGAGCGTGACTTCGATCTTCTTAGCATGACCCGCCATCGCCTCGTCGACACTGTTATCAATAACCTCTTGCGCAAGGTGATTAGGTCGATCGGTATTGGTGTACATACCAGGGCGCTTACGCACTGGCTCAAGACCACTTAATACCTCGATGGATGACGCATCGTAATTGCTCATTAACAAACTTCTCGTTTAATTTTTAGTAACGCAGTTGCTTTACTGCATGCTCAGATTTTGGACGGACATCATCGCAAATGTAATCGCGTGCCACTTCTGCTCGGTAGGTACGCGCACGGATCTTTTTCCAGGTTGGCATCTTCACAATACGCAAAGGCTTTGACCGAGTGGGATTAGCGTAGGCATACACCTTGTACTCACCGGTCGCACAACGAATCCCCTCATAGGTACCGTTATAAGCAGTATCAGAGCGCACCACAAACCACGTCCGGGTGACATAGTCTTTATCACTCACTGTGACATTCTCAAGATCCATCGAGAAACGCATCCCCGATGGCATGGCATCAAGCTTGTCGACACGCAGCTGCTTGAGGTTTTCTTCTTGGGGCAACTTATTGACCTGCGTCTCGATCTCTACCCAAGGCACTTCCAATGAAGGGTCGTAACCATTCTCAACGGGCGCATAAGGATCGTAGGCCTCGACAGCAAAAATCTGAGCTGAAAAGATCAAAAAAAGCAGAGGGAGTTTTTTCATGAGCGGGAATTCTACCTGTTCTCAAAGGTCACTGCGCAAGCATCGCGACTGTCGGTTAGAATGCGCAGATTGAAGGAATTTCTCTATGACGAAAAAAGCCAAACAAAGTTCTTTTGAAGATGCGCTGAATGAGCTCGAAGCACTGGTTGAGCAAATGGAAAGCGGTGATCTTTCACTAGATCAGTCACTTGCCGCGTTTGAAAAAGGCGTAGCACTCACTCGTCAGTGCCAAAAAGCACTTAGCGAAGCTGAACTCAAAGTCCAAACACTGACTAGCGCTGATGGCGAGCCTGAGCCATTCGACGATGACGCTTGAACCGGCGCTTGCTGAGCTTTTCTCTCTTACTAAAAAGCGTGTCGAGAACACCCTCGAAGGCATTCTACCGGCTGTCGCTAGCGAACCTTCGCGCTTACACACGGCGATGCGCTATGCCGCACTCGGTGATGGTAAACGCGTACGTCCTTTACTGGTCTATGCTGCCTCACAAGCGGTTTATTCAGATTATGCATCCTCCGATTCAGCGGCAGCCGCGGTTGAGCTGATCCATGCCTACTCGCTTGTGCATGATGATCTACCCGCAATGGATGATGATGATCTTCGCCGTGGTCGCGCCACTGTGCACAAAGCTTTCGATGAAGGAACTGCGGTACTGGTCGGTGACGCGCTGCAAACGCTGGCTTTCGACGTTCTTATTAACGATGAGCATCTCGCCGATTGCACCAAGCTTGAGATGCTGAAATGGCTTTCCCGTGCGAGCGGAGTCGCCGGCATGGTGGGTGGTCAGGCACTGGATATTCAATCGGTTGACGTCGAACTGGATCTTGAACATCTCGAGCACATGCACAACCTCAAAACTGGCGCCTTGATCGAAGCCAGCGTTGCTCTCGGCGCTCTTTCCAACCCAAAGCTTGATAGTGACGATTTCGACAAATTGATCACCTATGCCAAATGCATCGGTCTCGCATTCCAAGTTAAAGATGACCTTTTGGACATCGAAGCGAGCAGCGAAACCCTCGGAAAAACTCAGGGTAAAGATGCAGCGGCAAACAAACCTACTTACCCTGCGCTTTTAGGCCTTGAAGGCGCACGGGATAAAGCCAACGCACTCCTCGAGCAAGCCCTTGAAGCGCTTGAGAATTTTGGTGATTCAGCCGATCCCTTACGTGATCTGGCCAAATACATCGTTCAGCGCGACCATTAACTCGCTAAGACGCCCTGAAATCGGCATAATGCACGGCCATTTTGGCCAAGCTGGGCGCCACGGTATAATTCCGAGCAAATTACTCAGCTATTAATGACGACGAAAAGCGTCCACGAATCCATGACACAAAGCAGTAACACCTCAACCGACATCGCAGACGTGCAATCAAGCGCCGATACGCGCCAGATCGCCATTAATAAGGTCGGTATCAAAGATATCCGTCATCCAGTGCGCGTAAAAGACCGCTCTGAGGGTGAACAAGCGACAATCGCTAACTTCAACATGTATGTGTATTTGCCTCATAACTTCAAAGGCACGCACATGTCACGCTTCGTGCAGATTCTGAATACACACGAGCGCGAGATCACTCTCGACTCATTCAAAGTCATGCTCGAAGAGATGGCTGAGCGACTCGAATCGACCGAAGGTCATATCGAGATGAGCTTCCCGTTCTTTGTGAATAAGAAAGCACCTATCTCTGGTGTTGAAAGCTTACTCGACTACCACGTAACACTTTTAGGTCAGATCAAAGACGGCGTGTCTGACATCTCGGTCAAAGTGATCGTGCCTGTTACTAGCTTGTGCCCATGCTCTAAGAAGATCTCAGACTATGGTGCTCACAACCAACGCTCACACGTCACCTTAACGGTACGCATGGATGAGTTTGTTTGGATCGAAGAGTTGATTGATCTGGTTGAAGCAGAAGCATCATGCGAATTGTTTGGCCTACTCAAGCGTCCAGATGAAAAGTACGTTACCGAGCGCGCTTACGACAATCCAAAGTTTGTTGAAGATATGGTGCGTGACGTTGCTGCTCGCTTAAACGCTGATGATCGCATCTCTGCCTATATCGTCGAATCAGAAAACTTCGAGTCGATTCACAATCACTCCGCTTACGCACTGATCGAACACGATAAACGTGCTTAACAAAAAAGCCCGGCTTAAGCCGGGCTTTTTTATGCGCCTAATCCGGGCAGAAAGTGCGCAAGTAACTGCATGCAACCTAATGCAGCAAAGCCTGCCAAGATGTCATCGAACATAATGCCGAACCCACCTTTGAGCTTTTTATCGGCCAGTGAAATTGGCCAAGGCTTAAGGATGTCGAAGAAACGGAACAGCACAAAACCAATCACTATCCATTGCCACCCCGTCGGCGCTGCAATCATTGTGATGAAGTAACCGGCAAACTCATCCCACACAATACCCGGATGATCGTGTACACCCAGATCTTTCGCTGACCAACCACAAATAAATATACCGAGTAGCGATACCGCTACTGTCATTGCGATATACCACTCTAAGGGCAGATGCGAGAGCGGCAGGTAAAGACCAACAGCAAATAAGGTACCCATGGTGCCGGGCGCTTTTGGCGTACAGCCTGAGCCAAAACCAAACGCCATAAAATTAATGGGGGTCATATCCGGCTTGGGTAAATCACTGTGTTTCGTCATTGTTAATTCGCAAAGTGGTCATAACCGCGAGCCACGTAGGCATCAACATCACCATTAGGTGACATAGCACGAACTTGCTCGCCTTGTTCAATCATGCCAATCCATGTCACGGGCACATCTTGTTGCTGCATCGCCGCCTCGAACGCAGCTTGATGTTGTGCGGGTACCGTCATGCACAACTCATAATCATCACCCGCCGATAGCGGTAGAGACCAATCACCTGACTCAGCAACATACTCAGCAACTGCATCAGACATTGGCAGCTTATCCAAATAGATCAAAGCACCGACATCACTCTCTTCGCAGATATGTCCAAGGTCACTACCGAGACCATCAGATAAATCTATCGCGCAGCGAGAATGCGTTGCCGCCATCAGTCCTAACTCAATACGAGGCTCAGGACGATCTAATCGCTGCTTTAAGGAAGCCAAGCTGCCTTGCTTCACATAAAGACCTTGTTGCGCCAGTAAAGCCAAACCTGCATCACCGAGTTGACCGCTGACATAAATCAGATCACCAACACGCGCTGCATTGCGTCGCATGCTGTTTGTCGGCTCGACAAAACCATGCACCTGCACCGTGATCGATAAAGGACCACGGGTAGTATCACCACCCACCAGAGTGAGCTGATGCTTTTTAGCCAGTTCAATAAAACCTGCCATAAAGCGTTTAATCCAGTCAGCGTCTGCATCCGGCAAGGTCACACTCAAGGTTGCCCAGGCAGGTGTAGCACCCATTGCTGCCAAGTCACTCAAGTTAACTGCCAGCGCTTTGTAGCCAAGAGACTGCGGATCAACATCCGCAACGAAGTGTCGACCAACCACCAAGGTATCCATGCTAACCGCAAGCTGCTTACCGGCCGGCACCTCTAACAGTGCACAGTCATCACCGATACCTAGCACAACATCATCACGTTGCGCCGTCGCATCACGGAAGTAATCGCGAATCAGATCAAATTCGCCAGCCATCAGAAACTCTATGAGGTCTTCTTCTCAGCAGCCATTTCAAACGGACGCAAATCTTTCGCCGCTTTATCTAGCACGCCGTTAACGTACTTATGGCCCTGCTCTGCACCAAAAACTTTCGCCAGCTCAATCGACTCGTTAATCACAACGCGATAAGGCGTTTCTTGATGCATCTTTAATTCATAAGCGCCCAAACGAAGAATGGCACGCTCAACTGGATCGATACTCTCTAAAGAGCGATCGACATGTGGACGAAGCGCTTCATCGAGCTCATTCACATGCTCTGCCACACCTTCAACGAGCAGCGTGAAAAACGCAGCGTCAGTTTTAGGTTCCGCATGATCAGTCAACATATGAGGCACGATGCTAACGACCGGTTGGCCGCCAACTTGCCATTGATATAAAGCCTGAACCGCTAAGCTACGTGCGAGCGAGCGACCCCGGCTAGCTGGCTTGCTCACCCAATTTCCTTCAACAGGTTAACCATTTCAATCGCGGTAGCTGCAGCTTCACCACCTTTGTTACCTGCTTTGGTACCTGCACGCTCAATCGCTTGCTCAATGGTATCTACAGTCAACACACCAAACGCGATTGGCACACCGTGGTTCAAGGTAACTTGCGACATACCTTTAACGCACTCGCCTGCAACATATTCAAAGTGAGGTGTGCCACCACGGATCACGGCGCCCAACGCAACGATCGCATCGTATTCACCCTTAGCAGCCACTTTATCCAATACCAATGGCATCTCGAATGCACCAGGCAAACGCACAACAGTGATGTCTTCTTCACGTGCGCCATGACGCTTCAAGGTATCAATCGCGCCTGCTTCTAAACTATCGACAACAAAGCTATTCCAACGCGCAACCACAACACAAAAACGTGCATTGCTAACTGTCATTCCGCCTTCAATTGTTTTAACGCTCATCGATTAAGCCTCATTCTCTGTATTCACAAATTCGGTGACCTCTAGGCCAAAACCCGCCAAGGCATGCAGATGCTTTGGCGCACTCATGACGCGCATCTTACGCACGCCAAGCTCAGTCAACATTTGAGCACCCACACCAATGGTGCGTAGCTCTTCATCGTTAGCTGATGCTTTTAAACTTTTCTTTTCCATCTGCTCGCCATGCTTGATGGTTTCGATCTGATTAATGATCTCGCGAGCGGTGTCGTAGTTACGCAACACAATGATGACGCCCTCACCTTCTTTAGCGACGCTATCCATCGCCTCACGCAAAGGCCAACCACACTTATTAGTTGATTCAAACAGGTCGCACAGTGAGTTCTGTACGTGAACACGAACCAGCGCTGGACGCTCAGGATCAATATTGCCCATTACTAAGGCCAAATGAATATCGTTACCGACAACATCTTGGAAGGCATATAAACGGAAGTCGCCATGCTTAGTCGGCAAGATGCAATCACTGACCTCTTCAACCGTTTTCTCGTTACGAATACGGTACTGAATCAAATCTGCAATCGTGCCAATCTTCAGATCGTGCTCTTGCGCAAACTTTTCCAAATCTGGACGGCGCGCCATGCTGCCATCTTCATTCAAAATCTCAACGATCACAGAAGATGCGGTTAAACCTGCCAAGCGCGCTAAATCACAACCTGCTTCGGTATGACCTGCGCGCACTAACACACCACCAGGTTGTGCCATCAAAGGAAACACGTGACCAGGTTGCGCTAAATCTTGAGGTTGAGCATTCGGTGCGACCGCAGCTAATACTGTTGTTGCACGGTCAGCTGCAGAGATACCAGTAGTGACACCCTCTGCCGCTTCAATTGATACGGTAAAGTTGGTCGACTCGAGTTGATTGTCGGTGTTGACCATCAAAGGCAAACGCAACTGGCGACAATGCTCTTTGGTCATGGTCATACAAATCAGACCACGGCCATAACGCGCCATAAAGTTAATCGCTTGCGCAGTCACCTTCTCAGAAGCCATGACAAGATCGCCTTCGTTCTCGCGATCTTCGTCGTCCATAATGATGACCATCTTGCCGTTTTTCAGGTCATCGATAATTTCGTCGGTGCTGTTAAGAGCCATAGTGTTTCAAAGTCTTGAATCAAAATGCTTAGGCCCAATACCCACAGGGCCAAGCGGACGCGGATAGTAACAGGAAGCCAGCTTTTACGCTAATTTTGTTATAAAAACATTGGCTTACATGAAGCCCATCTTACCCGGCAACCAGAGAATGATCTGCGGCGCTGCGATCAGGACAGCAATGGTGATCACATCGGCGACGAAAAATGGCGCCACCCCCTTGAACACATCACCTACCGAGCACTCTGGGCGCACCCCAGCAACCACAAAGCAGTTCAAGCCTATTGGTGGCGTGATCAGGCAGACCTCCGCCATCTTCACCGCAATGATGCCGAACCAGATCGACACACCCACATCCGACATGCCGAAGGCTGAATCCGCCGGTGAGACACCCACGCCACCATTGAGTGCAATGATCGCCGGATAAACCACAGGCAGCGTCAGCAACAACATGCCAATGGCATCCATGAACATGCCGAGCACAGCGTAGGCAAGCAGGATAAAGATCAAGGTGATCATCGGACTTTGATCGAGACTGGTCAGCCAATCGGCAAAGGCATGCGGCAGATCGGCAAAGCCAAGGAAGCGCACATAGATCAGCACACCCCAAATGATCGAGAAGATCATCACCGTCAGCTTAGCGGTTTCCATCAGAGAGCCTTTTAGCTGACCCCACTTCATGCCCTTAAACAAAGCGAGTAGCAGAATCACAAAGGCACCTAACGAACCTGCTTCAGTTGGTGTACCCACACCCCCGTAGATACACACCACGATAATGCCGATCACCACAAAGATCGGCAGTGCACCGGGCAAGCTCGACCACCGCTCAGCCCAACTGTAGCCAGTCACAGGCGGGCCAAAGTTTTTATTTATCTTGGCAAGGAACACCACCAACATCGCATAGATAATTGCAGAGACCGCACCGGGCAAGAAACCTGCCATCAACAAGGCGCCGACATCTTGCTCAACAATGATCGCGTAGATAACCAAGATCGCCGATGGTGGAATCAAAGACGCCAACGTTCCACCGGCCGCCACCACACCGGCAGCAAAGCGTTTGTTATATCCAAGCTTGAGCATCTCTGGCACAGCGATGCGAGCAAACACTGCTGAGGTCGCAACTGAAGCACCTGATACAGCAGCAAAGCCTGCTGTTGAGAATACCGTTGCAACACCCATACCACCGGGCAACCAACCGACCCATCGCTTAGCCGCTTCAAAAAGCGCTTTAGTTAGGCCTGCGTGATACGCCAAAAAGCCAATCAAGATAAAGGTGGGTATCAATGACAATGCCACTGAAGAAACTTTGGAATGTGGAATCGTGCCCGCCATCTTGGCCGCAACAATGAAGCCTTTTTCAAAGCCCAGCTTCGCCGAGAAAATCCAAACCAATCCCAAGAAGCCCGCGACTGCTGCTGCAAACGCAACACGCAGACCCAGAATCACCAACAGCAACATCAAGCCGGTAATCCACAGGCCAATGGTCATGTTGTCCATCTGACCCATCGCTTGGAAGAGTTCGGTCATTTATCACTCCCGAGCGCTTCCGCTTCACGTGCCGCAATCGTCGCTGCATCTTCAACCAGCGGTACTGCGACAGGACGATCTTGATTGCGTTTGAAAGCCCGAGCAAAACCCCACAACTGCAACATCAAACGTAGCGCCAGCACACTCAGTGCGAACGGCACAATAAATTTAGCTGGCCAAGTGGGCAGATTAATATCCACCGATGAGTCACCTATCTGGTAAGCACGAAGGAAGTGAAAATAGGATCCGTAGATCATTACTAGTGTGACAAGCAACATCACACTGGTCGAAATAAATTCAGTGAGCCATAACCAACGGCCGCGTAAAGCACCAACAAAAATATCCATTCGGATATGTCCGCCTAGCCGTTGGGTATAAGCGATACCTAAAAAGGCAATACCCGCCATCGCCTGCTCTACCCAATCGATATACCCATCTACTGGCATACTGAAAAGCCAACGTCCTAAAACGTTCATGCTCGCCAGCAACACCAAAAGAAAAATGACAACGCCGCCCGCGAGCGACAACCAAGTTTCTGCGTGATGATAAAACCGATCGAGGCGACTCAGACGTGAGTCATCCGACAAGATGGTGGGATCTAAAGCCATAAAGAAAAAGCGCGGGCATTGCCCGCGCTATAGTGGTTATTGGTTAAACAAACCTTTGGTGAAATCAAACAACGCTTTCGAATCAAAATCTTTTGCGTTTGAAGTCACCCACTCTGCACGAACTGACTCAGCAAGGTCTAACAATTGAGCCGTTTGAGCAGGTGTAAAGGTCACCATGGTTAAACCTGCTTTCTTTTCCTCAGCAGCATAGGCACCAGTGGTTTTGTTGTTGTAGTTATCAACATAGAAAGCCAAAGCTTCGTCAACCGAACCTAATAAGGCTGCACGATGTGCTGGTTTCAACGCATTAAGCGCATCAGTGTTAACAACCACAGGGCAGTTAGCTGTACCCAAGTTCAGGTTAGTGGTTGACCAATTTGCTACCGCATAAGTCTTAGTTGATAAATGTGCGTGTGGTGCGAATGCAGCTGCATCGATGACACCACTATCCATAGACTGACGAACCTCAGCGAAAGGAACACTGGTAGCTTTAGCACCTAACTTTCCGAGTACGTTTGTAATACCACCTGGACCACGAACACGAACACCATCGAAGTCTTCGAGCTTTTCAATCGCTTTACCTTTACCTGAGATGCTGTACTGAGGTAACGGTGTTGGCATCAACAAGGTTGCATTCCAACGGGCTAAATCTTTTTTAACGATTGGATGCTCATGCACCTTTTGCAGAATCTCAGTCATACGACCGAGTGATACATCCTTAGAGAATGGCAATTCAGTAACCGTAATCGTTGGGTTCTTATCCTTATGATAGAAAGAACAGAACTGCGCCATTTCAAACGCGCCAATCGAAATACCATCGAGGTTTTCTTTTGACTTTGAAAGACCGCCATAAGAAATATTCAATTTAAAGTCACCGTTGGTTTTCTTCTCAACCAACTCAGCTAACTTCTCAACGTTTTCGGTAAACGCACGACGCTTACCCCATAACGATACATTCCACTCTGTTGCCGCCATGACATCGCCAACAACAAAGCTTCCGATGATTGCGCCTGCAATCAAGCTCTTCTTCAACATGGGTGAACTCTCCTTTGGTGTGGACAACTCATTGTTTGCCCGTAATTATGAATTAGGTGATGACTGTATAGCACGGAATCAGCACTTCATCGCGATTTTGCTAACCATCAATGACCCTGCCAACATTAGGTCAACTACCCGCCAATTTCAGTCAGCTCAGAAACGGCATTTCTAAGACAGCTTTTGGCGTAGACTTCCCAACAATCTCACTAACCTTTTAGACATCCATGATTCTCGACGGCGTCATCAAATATTCACTTCATCACGTTACCGCACCGCTGATTGAAGTCGACTCATCTGAACTTAAACACTGGTTCAAAGTGTGCCGTGAATACAATCTGCTTGGCCAAGACCCTGACCGATATGACGGCGCCGCTTACGGCAACATCAGCCAAAAGCTTGATCAAGGTTTCATCATTACAGGCACTCAAGTCTCGGGGCTCGATGAGATCAATGATGAGCAACTGTGTTGGGTCACTCAGGTCGATGCTTCAAACAATCAGGTGTACTCAGAAGGACCGATCAAACCTTCATCAGAGTCGATGACTCATTCAACGTTATACGATGCGGACTCTGCGATTCAGGCCATCATCCATGTACATAGTCCAGAGCTGTGGGCACGAGATCTTCCCTCGACGTCGCCAGAGATTGCCTACGGCACACCCGAGATGGCCGAAGCTGTCGCCGAATTACTCAAAGACCCCAAGGTGCGTGATTTAGGCTGCATTCGAATGGGTGGCCACGAAGACGGAATTTTGTTTTTTTCCGAAAATATGGCTCAAACCGGCCAAAAAGTCGTACAAATCATGGAAAAAAGCTGAGCAATTAAGGCATTTCCCCTAGTTGATTCCCCATTGATGTGACTTATATAAGTATGTAAGTCTTTACGTTAGAGGGGAATTTAAAGATGGCAACGTCTCAACCACCGGTCGTTCATTACGATCCCATCCACGTGGTGCATAGCCAAAAGGTCTCTGCGACAGCACCTTTTCAGTGGCTAGCTCACGGTTTACAAACCTATTTAAAAATACCCGTTCAAGCCACGATCTTTGGTTTGATCTTCGCTTCTATCGGTCTTGCGATTACCAATGCAGCGATTCAAACACCACAGTTTGTCTTTGCCTTTTGGAGTGGCTTCTTATTGGTCGGCCCAATGTTCGCCACCGTACTCTATCGCATGGCAAAGCGCGTCGAAGATGGCTCAGCCCCCAGCATGCAATCCTGTAGCCGCTTGTTGTTTAACAACATCAAAATGACCTTGATCTTTAGCGTACTGCTCGCCGTGGTGATGATTGCTTGGATTCGCATCTCAGGCATTGTTGTCGCGCTTTATTCATCTGAAGTATTAAGCAGCACATCCTTTGTTGGCACCTTGCAATCTTTAAGTTCTGCGATGGCGACCGAAGGCGGTCGAGGCTTTGTCTTTACCTTACTCGGCGTTGGCGGCGTCTTCGCTTTGATCATGTTTGCACTTAGCGCATGGTCACTACCGATGATTGTCGATGACCGCACTGATATTGCTACTGCCGTAGTTAGCAGCGTAAAAGCGGTTATGGAACGCTTAGGTACCACACTCATCTGGGGCGGCATTGTCGCGGCGTTAACGATCGTAGGAATGGCAACCTACTTCGTCGCCTTTATCGTGATATTCCCAATCCTGGGATTCGCCACCTGGCATGGCTATAAAGAGATGTTTAAATAACACCTCGTACATAAAACTAAAGGGGCTTAACGCCCCTTTTTTTATTTCACGAAACCCGCTTCCATGAGCTTTTGCATATTCAGCCCGCCTTCAGCATAAGCATCCGCGGCTTTATCACCTAACAATAGACGCTCTAAATAACGCGCAACCAAATCAACTTCTAAATTTACTTTTCGACCGACTTCATATTCCGACATGATCGTCTCTTGAGCAGTATGCGGCACAATATTCAGTTCAAACTCAGCACCTTTTACCGCATTCACCGTCAGGCTCGTACCATCAACAGTGATAGACCCTTTATGCGCGATGTACTTTGCGAGTTCATCTGGGGCTTTTACAGTGAAACGAATCGAACGCGCATCTTCTGACTTAGCGATCACTTCACCCAAACCATCAACGTGACCTGAAACAAGATGGCCGCCTAAACGTGTGCTCATGGTGAGTGCTTTTTCAAGATTCACCGGGCTGCCCGTACTTAACTGACCCAAGCTAGTTAGCGACAAGGTTTCATTCGACACATCAGCAACAAAACCATCACCAGGCAAAACCACAGCGGTCAGGCATACGCCATTCACAGCAATACTGTCACCCAAAGCAACATCAGAAAGATCCAACTTTCCGGTCGCGATATGCAGACGCACATCACCACCGCGTTTTTCCATCTTTGCGATCTTGCCGATCGATTCAATAATGCCTGTAAACATCGCTTACCTCGTTAATGTCAGGCGTAAATCATTGCCGACTTGGCGCACATCGCGCCACTGCCACTGCTCTCGATCGGCTAAGACATCCAAGCCAGGCAGACTCATCAAGCCACGCGCTTGATCACCTAATAGACTTGGCGCCATGTAGATAACTAACTCATCTACCAGCTGCTGCTGAACAAAAGCACCGGCTAACGTTGGGCCAGACTCGATCAACACTTCATTGATTTGTTCACTCGCCAACACAGCTAGGGCCGCTTCAAGATCAACACGATCATTCTTCAAGCCTACTGAATGCACCGTGGCACCTGAGTCTTCTAATGCCGTCACCGTATCTTTAGATGCACCCTCACCAACGATAATGATCGGTGAATTACCCAAACTCAGTAGCTTAGCCTCACGCGGCATGCGCGCATGCGTATCTAAAATAACCGGGCGTGG
This sequence comes from Gammaproteobacteria bacterium, assembly GCA_038146785.1. GTDB lineage: Bacteria > Pseudomonadota > Gammaproteobacteria > Chromatiales > Chromatiaceae > VMDJ01. The sequence goes on along the minus strand of JAYQSI010000019.1, from coordinate 53,195 downwards.
TTGACGTACCGGTGATTCAGCCAAATCAAGTTCTTGTTCGGTTAATCGAACATTCAAACTTGGATCATCGGCAAACACTGTACTGACACCTGTCAGCACACAAGAACTTCTCGCACGCAGCTTCTGCACATCATGTCGTGCAGCATCACCGGTTATCCACTGACTCTCACCACTCGCCATGGCGGTGCGCGCATCTAAACTCATACCCAGCTTTAAACGCACATAAGGCTTTTGCTCAGCCATACGTTTGATAAAACCGGGGTTGATCGCTTGTGCATCTGAGCTGAGTACATCTTCAATCACATTGATGCCCGCAGCACGTAATTGCGCAATACCTTTACCAGCGACCAATGGATTAGGGTCAGTCATCGCAACAACCACCTCAGTAACACCGGCTTCTATCAAGCCATCGCTACATGGGGGTGTTTTACCTGTGTGACAACAAGGCTCAAGAGTGACGTACGCCGTTGCACCTTTCGCCTTTTCACCGGCATCAGCAAGCGCCATACGCTCTGCATGCGGCTCACCATAGCGATGATGAAAACCCTGCCCCACTAGCTGACCATCTTTAACTAACACGCAACCAACACGCGGATTAGGATCAGTGGTGTATAAACCGCGACGTGCAAGCTGCAGAGCTTTAGCCATCCATTGGTGATGTTGGCTAGACATAGCTTAGTCGTCGAGAAGATTCATTTGGTTGCGACGTGACTCTTCTGTAGGCTCGAGTCGAAGCTTTTCGATCTCTTCACTGAAGGCTTGTACGTCTTGGAACTGACGATAGACGGAAGCGAAGCGTACATAAGCCACCTGATCTAAGCTCTTAAGCTCTTCCATCACCAGGTCACCAATCACACGCGCTGAAACTTCACCTTCACCACGCGCCATTAATTTACGCGTGATGTGATTTATCGCTGCATCAATAGCTTCGGTAGAGACAGGACGTTTTTCTGCAGCTCGCTCAATACCGGCACGCAAATTACGACCATCAAACGGCACGCGACGGCCGTCGCTTTTGATGACCCGCGGCAGATTAAGCTCTGCACCTTCGTAGGTTGTGAATCGTTCGTGACAAACAGTGCACTCACGGCGACGACGAACCTGATCGCCATCACCATGCAGTCGTGAGTCCACGACCTTAGTATCTTGAGCGCCGCAGAACGGACAACGCATTAGTTATCCCGATTAACCCTTGTACACAGGGAACTTGGCGCAGACATCAAGCACCTTAGCTTTCGCTGCATCAACCGCTGCTTGATCGCCTTTAGCGTCGATAACATCGCACATCCAGCCCGCAAGCTCGACACACTCTTTCTCGCCAAAGCCACGCGTAGTAACTGCTGGTGTACCAACGCGAATACCTGAAGTAATAAACGGTGATTGCGGATCATTCGGTACTGCATTCATGTTCACAGTGATATTTGCTGAACCTAACCAAGCATCAACATCTTTACCGGTTAAGCCCGCTTCAATGAAGCTCACCAAGAACAAGTGGTCATCGGTACCTTTAGACACAACATCGTAGCCGCGATCCATAAACACCTTAGCCATCGCTTGTGCGTTCTTGATTACCTGCTTTTGATATTCAACAAACTCAGGCTCCATCGCTTCTTTAAATGCGACCGCCTTCGCTGCGATCACGTGCATCAAAGGACCACCCTGATTACCTGGGAATACCGCAGAGTTCAGTTTCTTTTCGATCTCTGGATTCGCTTTCGCCAAGATCAAACCTGAACGTGGACCACGTAAGGTTTTGTGAGTCGTTGTAGTGGTTACGTCTGCAATGCCCACAGGGCTTGGGTAAACACCTGCCGCAACCAAACCTGCAATATGCGCCATATCAACTAATAGATAAGCACCAACCTCATCCGCGATATCACGGAAGCGCTGCCAATCAACCACACGAGAGTAGGCAGAGAAACCTGCAACGATCATCTTTGGCTTGTGCTCACGCGCTAAGACGATCAACTTCGTCGTAATCAATCTCGCCGGTTTCAGGATTCAAACCATATTGAACCGCGTTATAAATCTTGCCCGAGAAGTTAGGCTTTGCACCGTGGGTTAAGTGACCACCATGCGCCAATGCCATACCCAAAACGGTATCACCTGGCTGAACCAATGCCGCATAGACTGCAGTGTTCGCTTGAGAACCCGCGTGAGGCTGCACGTTTGCATAGTCCGCTTTGAACAACGCCTTAGCGCGATCAATCGCCAACTGCTCGACCACGTCGACATGCTCACAACCACCGTAGTAACGCTTACCTGGGTAACCTTCCGCATACTTATTAGTAAGCGCAGATCCCTGAGCCTGCATAACACGCGGGCTGGTGTAGTTTTCTGATGCGATTAGCTCGATGTGTTCTTCCTGACGATGCTCTTCTGCGGTAATTGCCGCCATTACATCATCGTCATAACCGGCGATATTCATCGACTTATCAAACATGGTTCACTGCCTCAAAAAATCAAAAAGAGTAAGAATTGCCCTAATTCTACACCGAGCACGGGCTGAAACGAAAAAGGGACGCCCTAGGGCATCCCTTAAATCGTGGATATTGGGGTGGATGATGGGACTCGAACCCACGACGACCGGAATCACAATCCGGGGCTCTACCAACTGAGCTACACCCACCATTAACCGTTTGCCAAATATGGCGCGCCCGGCAGGATTCGAACCTGCGACCCACGGCTTAGAAGGCCGTTGCTCTATCCAACTGAGCTACGGGCGCATAACTTGCTGCCCAGGCTTAAAACTGGTCGGGGTAGAGGGATTCGAACCCCCGACATCCTGCTCCCAAAGCAGGCGCGCTACCAGACTGCGCTATACCCCGATGACTCTGCCAATATGGCTAGAGGGCGCGAAGTTTAAGCTCCTCGGACAATGAGGTCAACTCTCCCCCATCAATATGCCTGATTTTTTCTGCGAGAGGGTGAAAACCTGAAGAACACGCCTCAAACACCAAGCAACGCATTGTCTTTGGTATCATCGCACCCCTCTTAAAATCAGCTTAGGACACGCACATGAGCGCCCAGATCCTCGACGGCAAAGCCATTGCAGAAGACATCCGCGAAACCATCAAAGCTAAGGTTGATGAGCGCCTTGCCAAAGGTCAGCGCGCACCCGGTTTAGTGGTTGTCTTAGTCGGAGAAAATCCTGCATCTCAGGTGTATGTGCGCAATAAACAAATCGCCTGTGAAAAGGTCGGTTTCATGTCTGAGCTGGTTCGCTTACCCGATACCACCACGCAAGATGAATTGCTTGAGCTGATCGACACATTGAATGGTCGTGATGATGTCGATGGCATCTTGGTACAACTACCACTACCTAAGCAGATCGATGAAGACACCGTAACCGAACGCATCCTGCCGACTAAAGATGTGGATGGTTTCCATCCTTATAACATTGGTCGTTTAACACTGCGCATGCCACTACTACGCCCTTGTACCCCTGCGGGTGTGATGACCATGTTGGAACGCACCGGCATGGAGCTAGCAGGCAAAGATGCGGTCATCATTGGTCAATCAAACATCGTTGGTCGTCCCATGTTTCTCGAGCTACTGATGGCTCGCTGCACACCCATGGTGTGTCACAGCAAAACCAAAGACCTTGAAGAGAAGATTCGTAACGCTGACATCGTAGTGGCAGCGGTTGGCGTACCTAAGTTTGTAAAAGGCGAATGGATCAAACCTGGCGCAGTAGTTATCGATGTGGGCATTAACCGTCTCGACGATGGCTCACTGTGTGGCGATGTCGACTACGACTCAGCTAAAGAAGTCGCAAGCTTCATCACACCGGTACCGGGTGGCGTTGGTCCTATGACCATTGCGACGCTGCTTGAGAACACATTACAAGCTGCAAGTTTGCACACCCAAAACTAATTTTTATTTAACCGTTTTTTAGAGAACACCATGGCTCAATATATTTACACCATGAACCGCGTTAGCAAGATCGTGCCGCCGAAGCGTCAGATCCTGCGTGACATCTCCCTCTCCTTCTTCCCTGGCGCAAAGATTGGCGTACTAGGTTTGAATGGTGCAGGTAAATCATCTTTGCTACGCATCATGGCTGGCGTGGACACCGACATTGAAGGTGAAGCACGTCCACAAGCAGGCATTCGCGTCGGTTACTTACCGCAGGAGCCTCAGCTTGATCCAAATAAAGACGTTCGCGGCAACATTGAAGAAGCCCTTGGTGAAGTTAAAGAAGCCATGGATGAACTTGAAAAAGTGTATGCCGCCTATGCTGAGCCTGATGCTGACTTTGATGCCTTAGCTGCCAAACAAGCAGAGCTTGAAAACATCATTCAAGCCGCTGATGGTCACAACATGGAACGCCAACTTGAAGTGGCTGCTGATGCATTACGCCTTCCACCTTGGGATGCGGATGTCACCAAACTCTCAGGTGGTGAGCGTCGTCGTGTTGCGTTATGTCGCTTGTTGTTATCAAAGCCAGACATGTTGCTACTCGACGAGCCGACCAACCACTTGGACGCTGAATCTGTCGCATGGCTTGAGCGCTTCCTGCACGACTATCAAGGTACTGTTGTGGCTGTTACCCACGACCGTTACTTCCTCGATAACGTTGCTGGCTGGATTCTCGAACTCGACCGTGGCCATGGTATTCCTTATGAAGGCAACTACTCATCTTGGTTAGAGCAGAAAGAAAAGCGCCTGCAACAAGAAGAGAAAGCTGAAGCTGGCCGCATGAAGGCGATGAAAGAGGAATTGGAATGGGTTCGTTCTAATCCAAAAGGTCGTCAAGCGAAGAGTAAGGCACGTTTGGCACGCTTTGATGAGTTACAAAACTCTGACTTCCAGAAGCGTAATGAAACCAACGAGATCTATATCCCACCAGGTGAACGCTTAGGCGACTTGGTTATCGAAGCCAAAGGCTTACAGAAGTCGTTTGGTGACAAGCTGCTGTATAAAGATATGTCGTTCAACCTACCGAAAGGTGGCATCGTCGGCATCATCGGCCCTAACGGCGCGGGTAAGACCACCTTATTCCGCATGCTAACCGGTGGTGAAACACCTGATGCAGGTGAATTACGTGTTGGTGACACCGTTCAGGTTGCATCCGTTGATCAAAGTCGTGATGCACTCAATGATAAAAACACTGTGTGGCAAGAAATCTCTGATGATCAAGATATCATCACCGTAGGTAACTACACCGTACAGTCGCGCGCTTACTGCTCACGCTTTAACTTTAAAGGCTCAGATCAACAGAAGAAGATCGGTGATCTATCCGGTGGTGAGCGTAACCGTGTTCATCTAGCCAAGATGCTTAAGTCAGGTGGTAACGTTCTGTTACTCGACGAACCAACCAACGATCTTGACGTTGAAACATTACGTGCTCTTGAAGAAGCTATTCTTGCCTTCCCAGGTTGTGCGGTAGTGATCTCGCACGACCGTTGGTTCCTTGACCGTATCGCAACGCATATCTTGGCGTTTGAAGGCGACTCAGAAGTGGTCTGGTTTGAAGGTAACTTTGCCGACTACGAAGAAGATAAAAAGCGTCGCTTAGGTGACGATGCCGTTAATCCTCAACGTATAAAATATAAGAAGATCGACGCTTAAAAACAGCGCCCTACGGGGCGCTTTTTTATTGCCTTTCAATAACTTATCAGCCATAAAAACCTTTTCTACCAAAGGTTAATCATTCTGTTTAAGATAAGTTCATGGAATTAGGGTGGCCTGAATGCTGTATGCCCCTTTGTATCGCACGATGCTTTATCTAGATAACAGCTATAAGGAAATCCACATGAAAAAACTCATCGCTTTAGGTTTAGTACTTTTCACATCTGTTGCATTCGCTGCAATGGACTCAGGCAATGGCAGCGGCTCTGGTAAAAATGACGGCAAAGCTGACGTTGCAGGTAATGGTTCTGGTGAAGGTGAAGCTAACTTCTCAATGAACTTCTCTGGTAAAGGCAGAGGCGCGGGTGATGTCAAAGGTAATGGCAGCACCAATACCAATGCTCAAGGCCAAGGCTCAGATCAGCCGGTTTATATCCAACGCACCAACTAAGCATCACTGCTTAAACAAAGCCCCGCTGGTCGGGGCTTTTTTATTGCCTGTTACAATTGCAACATGTCGATACAGATACGCAAGATTGACCTTTACGATCATCAACAACGCTTGGATTACATCGCCATGCTGCGTGCTTATAGCGAAGATCCCTTAGGTCAAGGCAAACCACTTGAAGATGATGTGTTGCATCAAACCGCCGCTGATCTTGCCACCCTGCCACATGCCATTGCTTTTGTTGCATACGACCAGAAGACACCCGTTGGATTTGCTACATGCTTTGCGGGTTACTCGACCTTTCGCGCTAAGCCGCTGTGGAATATTCATGATATCGCGGTGATTCCATCACATCGCCGACAAGGCATTGCGACACAGCTGCTTAAGACAATCAGCGACTACGCCCAAGCAGAAGGCTGCTGCAAGGTCACGCTTGAGGTACGTGAAGACAACCCTCACGCAGATAAACTCTACCGCCAGTTTGGCTTTCAAGCTGTTCAACAGAATGGTGAAGAGATCCCCTACCGTTTTTTAGCGCTTGAGCTATAAGTAAAAAAGCACATTCTGATCATTGGTGTTTTCTATATGACACCAATTTCCCTTTTGCTATTCTCGGTAAAAGCTTTCGAACTTGGGGGAGTTCATGGCGATTAAATTACCGTTCATCAAGCAGCATGACAGAGTGATCTTGGCGCCTTGGGAAAAGCGCTTTGATCGGATACTCACTCCGTTTGAACAATTCGTTCAACGCGAAACGACGACCGGCTTTATTTTGATGGCCGCAGCGCTGATTGCGCTAGTGTTAGCCAATAGCTGGATTGCTGAAGATTACTTCCACCTACAACACATTAGCTTTGGTTTTCACTTTGGTGATTGGGAGCTAAATAAATCGTTACACCATTGGGTGAATGACGGCTTGATGACCATCTTCTTCTTGGTGGTTGGCTTAGAGCTCAAGCGTGAGCTGTTAGTTGGTGAACTCGCGGATATCAAACAAGCTTCTCTACCGATCATTGCGGCAATTGGCGGCATGATTGTTCCAGCACTGATTTTTTACAGCATGAACCCTGAAGGTGAGGCGGTGAAAGGCTGGGGCATCCCCATGGCAACCGATATCGCTTTCGCCCTCGGTGTCATCGCCCTATTGGCCAAACGCGTTCCTAAATCTTTGATCACCTTCCTTGTTGCATTGGCGATTGTGGATGACTTAGGCGCTGTCTTAGTGATTGCGCTTTTCTATACCGAAGAACTCAAGATCACTTACTTGATACTCGCTGCTGTTGTTACCGGCTTTATGATCATGATGAACCTTTCTGGTGTACGTCGACCTGGCATGTATATCTTCGTTGGTTGGTTCTTGTGGCTCGCGCTTCTTAAATCAGGTGTACACGCGACCTTAGCCGGCGTTATCACCGCCTTCTGTGTACCAACGCTCTCACGCTTTGATCCACACACTTTTAGTCGTCGTATGCGCGACACGCTGGTTCACTTTGATTCGACCATTAAGCCGGATCAAGGCTTGCTAGGTAACAATGAGATGTGTGCTGTCGTGAGCACACTTAAGAACGGCTTAAACGGTATCCAAACGCCACTAAGCCGCCTAGAAACCACCATGCACACGCCTGTGGCTTTCTTTATTTTGCCGATCTTTGCGATCTTTAATGCCGGTGTTGCCATCAATTTCTCTGAGTTCACCACCCTATTCAATAACAGCGTCACTCTGGGTGTTAGCTCAGGTCTGATCATTGGCAAATTCATTGGCATAGCAGGCTTTAGCTTTATTGCGATTAAGCTTGGCGTATCTGTTTTACCAACTGGCGCTAATCATGCGCAGTTAGCTGGCACAGCTTTACTAGGCGGCATTGGCTTTACCATGTCGATCTTTATCGCTGAGCTCGCCTATGTCGGTAATGCCGCACTGATCACTCAAGCAAAGATTGGTATTTTGAGTGCCTCTTTAATTGCTGGTTTTGTCGGATATGCGATCTTGTACAAGATGGGCGCAAAGCACGCTGCTTCAGCGAGCTTGTCGCATCCAAACGCGGAAGCCGAGCAGCACAGCTAAGATCACGCCATAAAGAATGGGCAAACTGAAATCGGCCTTCAGTGACATCGTGTAGTGCACGATGCCAAGCACTGGAATGATGTACACAGCACGATGCAGCTTGCGCCATGACCCACCCAACTTTTTGATCATTCCTTTTGTTGAGGTCGCGACTAGCGGCAACAAAAGCAGCCATCCAATAAAGCCAAATGTGATGTATGGGCGATCAAGCACATCCTCAACCAATAAGCCCCAATCCAATTGCTGATCAATAAATAGCCATAGCGACATATGTGTTGTGGCGTAAAAAGCAGCAAATAAGCCAATCAAGCGTCGGTAACGAATCAAACTTACCCAACCTGTCAGTTGGCGCAGCGGCGTTATCAGCAATCCAAGCAATAAGAATCGCAGCGTCCATTGGCCAGTGTGATCTGTCAGGGTTTCAAGGGGATTAGCGCCAAGATCATTAATCGCGATTAGATAGGTCGCATAAAGCGCAGGTGAACCTAATAGCACCCATGCAATTGATTTTCTAATCCACCAAGGCATCAATAGTACTTAGTTAAATCCATGCCACGATACAGATCAGCGACTTCATCTGAATAACCGTTAAACATCAGCGTTTCATCTCGCGAGGCAAATAAACCCTCACCGATGTTGCGATGGAAGGCCTGTGTCCAACGCGGATGATCGACCATCGGATTCACATTGGCATAAAAACCGTATTCGTTAGCTGCCATGGTTTCCCACGTTGTTGCTGGCTGTTTTTCTACAAACTTAATTTTGACGATCGATTTAATGCTCTTAAAGCCATACTTCCAAGGCACCATCAATCGTAATGGCGCACCATTTTGTGCGGGCAGCTCCTTGCCATACACACCGGTGACTAACATGCTCAGCGGATGCATTGCCTCATCGATACGTAATCCTTCTTGATATGGCCAATCAAGAATCTTACGGCGCGTACCGGGCATCATTTCTTTATCAACGAGGGTTTCAAACACAACATACTTGGCTTTTGAGTTCGGCTTGAAGCGCTTGAGCAATGTGGATAATGAAAAGCCCGCCCAAGGCACGACCATTGCCCACGCCTCGACACAACGAAAACGATAAACACGCTCTTCTTGATCAATCAGCTTAAAGATATCTTCGATACCGATCTCACCCGGCGCATCACATTCACCTTCGACACTAATCGTCCAAGGTCGTGATTTAAAAGCACCTGAGTTCTTCTTCGGATCATCCTTTCCTGTGCCAAACTCATAAAAGTTGTTATAGCTGGTGACATGCTTGTACTCAGTGGGCGATAAACCGCCACCAATACCGGAATCTTTTAGATTAGGGATAGCGGGAAGATCACCTTGAGGCTCCACCAAGGCATGCGCAGGAAGCTGCCATGCCGCCATGCTCGCCATCGCGGCTTTGATAATTGAACGACGCTGCTGAAAAAAGTGCTCTGGCGTGATCTCAGATGAACGCACATCTGAGGCTTTGCGAGTTTTGATGATCATGATGCCCCCTCGAACTTTAGGACAACATTATCGGACAAAGATTCCCGTTACGAAGGCTTAATAATGCGGTGGCGGTGTATCAATGATCTCGACACCGGCATTATTTTCCGCCAAAGACTGTAATTGCTCTTGCAGTTTCTTCACATGCTGAATTAATTCAGCGATCTTGCGCTCTTGCAGCAAGACCTGACGAGTCAGCTCATCGATGGAGGCTTCTTGATGAGCCACCTTCTCCTGCAGCGCAATCAGCTCATCAGACATCAGTTAACCCAACGACGTGCGTTACGGAATAAACGCATCCAAGGCGCTGATTCTTGCCAATCATCTGGATGCCATGAGTTAGTCACCGTACGGATCACGCGCTCTGGGTGCGGCATCATAATCGTCACGCGACCATCAGCATTACTCAGACCGGCAATACCCTCTGGCGAGCCATTAGGGTTTGCGGGATAACGCGATGCAATCTCACCATTGTTTTCGATATAACGGATTGCCACCTCAGGTGATGCAGTTTTAATCGCATCCGCTGATGCAAACTCAGCACGACCCTCACCGTGTGCCACGGCGATCGGCATGCGCGAACCTGCCATACCATCAAGTAAAACCGATGAGCTTTCTTGCACCTCAACCATGACAAAGCGCGCTTCAAACTGCTCTGAGCGATTACGCACAAAGTGTGGCCAATGCTCAGTGCCTGGAATCAATGACTTTAGGTTCGATAGCATCTGACAACCATTACAGATACCGAGTGCAAAACTATCCTCGCGATTGAAGAAGCCTTCGAATTGATCACGCGCACGGTCGTTAAACAAAATAGATTTTGCCCAACCCTCACCTGCGCCAAGTACGTCACCGTAGCTAAAGCCACCACAGGCCACTAAGCCACGGAAGTCATCAAGCTTCACTCGGCCTGACAAGATGTCTGACATGTGCACGTCAACGGCTTCGAAACCTGCCTTATCAAATGAGGCTGCCATCTCAACTTGGCCGTTAACACCCTGCTCTCGCAGAATCGCCATGCGTGGCTTTGCGCTATTAATGTAAGGCGCAGCAATATCATCATTCTGATCAAAGCTCAGCTTTACACTTAAACCTGGGTCATCCGCTGCAATCCGAGCAAACTCTTCTGCCGCACAATCTGGGTTATCACGCAGTGCTTGCATCTCACGCGTCACCTCTGACCATACCTGCTGATAGTGCGTACGCGATTGCTCTAACAGGGTTTCACCTGCTTGAGAGACGCGAATCGTTTGATCGCCGTTAATTACTGCAACTGCATGTACGTGGTCAGCAAGGTTAGCTTGTGCAAATGCAGCCTTAACCGCATCCACATCACTTGAAGCCACTTGGATGACTGCACCGAGCTCCTCATTGAATAACTGAGCTATCGCATCACCTTCAGGCAAATGGATATCTAAGCCACAACGACCAGCGAACGCCATCTCACACAAGGTTGCCCAAAGACCACCGTCTGAACGGTCGTGATAAGCCATCAACTTGCCTGCTGCATTGAGCGACTGGATCGCATCAAAGAAGCCTTTAAGTGCAGCACTGGATACTAGGTCAGCACCCTGCTCACCAATCGCACGATAAACCTGTGCAAGTGCCGTCGCGCCTAAGCGGTTATGCCCTTCACCCAGGTCAATCAGAAGCAGCTGAGTGTCGCCTTTATCGGTGCGTAGCTGTGGTGTGAGCGTATGGCGAACATCACTGACTGGCGCAAAACCTGAGATGATCAATGACAGAGGAGCTGTCATCTCACGTGTTTGATTATCTTGCTGCCACACGGTCTTCATCGACATCGAGTCTTTACCGACTGGGATCGCAATACCGAGCTCAGGACACACATCCATGCCCACTGTTTTTACGGTGTCGTATAGGCGAGCATCTTCACCGGCATGACCTGCCGCCGCCATCCAGTTAGCCGATAACTTGATATCACTGATCTTATTTATCTTTGCTGCAGCTAAATTGGTAATTGCCTCACCAATTGCCATACGACCCGATGCAGGCGCATCTAACAATGCAAGCGGCGTACGCTCACCCATAGCCATCGCCTCGCCGGTATAGCCATCGTAATCACTCACAGTGACCGCGACATCCGCAACAGGCACCTGCCAAGGACCAACCATCTGATCGCGATTGACCATGCCGGTAATTGAACGGTCACCAATGCTGATCAAGAACGTTTTATTCGCTACGGTCGGCAAACGCAAGACGCGCTCAGCCGCATCGGCCAGTGCGATTTGATCAGACGGTAATTGATTGGTTTGTGATGCTTTACGCGTGACATCACGCGACATCTTAGGTGGCTTACCCAACAACAGTGACAAAGGCATGTCGATCGGTTGATTACCGAAATGCTCATCACTCAAAGTCAGCTTAAGCTCATCGGTTGCTTCACCGACTACCGCATAAGGACAACGCTCACGCTCACAGATGGCTTTAAATTCTTCCAGACGATTCGCATCAACCGCCATGACGTAACGCTCTTGCGACTCGTTACACCAGATCTCCATCGGCGACATACCCAAATCATCATTTGGCAGCTTGCGCAGCTCAAATGCACCACCTTTACCGCCATCGTTAACAAGTTCTGGTAAGGCATTCGATACACCACCAGCACCAACGTCATGGATAAATAAAATCGGATTGTTATCACCGCGCTGCCAACAACGATCGATAACCTCTTGGCAACGACGCTCCATCTCAGGGTTCGCACGCTGTACAGAAGCAAAGTCGAGATCTTCCGCTGATGCGCCTGATGCCATTGAGGAAGCTGCACCGCCCCCAAGACCAATCAACATCGCAGGACCACCCAATACGATCAACGGCGTACCTGCAGGGAATGCACCTTTCTCGATATGTTCCGCGCGAATGTTTCCAAGACCACCGGCCAACATGATTGGCTTGTGATAACCACGCAGCTCATCGCCAACTTGTTCTTCGTAGGTACGGAAGTAACCACACAGATTGGGACGACCAAATTCGTTATTGAATGCCGCTGCACCAATCGGACCTTCAAGCATGATATCTAGCGCAGAGACGATACGCTCTGGCTTACCGAAGTCCTCTTCCCATGGCTGCTCGCTACCAGGAATACGTAAATCGGAAACTGAGAAGCCACACAAACCTGCTTTAGGCTTTGAGCCTTTACCGGTTGCGCCTTCATCACGAATCTCACCACCACTACCGGTTGCAGCACCTGGATCAGGCGAGATAGCGGTTGGGTGGTTATGCGTTTCGACCTTCATCAAGATATGAATATCTTCTTCGTTACCTTGATACACACCGCCATCCGCATTTGGGAAGAAACGCTTACCCTTATGACCGGTGATAACTGAAGCGTTATCTTTGTAAGCTGACAACACATCAGTAGGTGACGTATTAGTCGTGTTACGAATCATGCCGAACAGCGAGTTCATCTGAACCTCACCATCAATGATCCAATCGGCATTAAAAATCTTGTGACGACAATGTTCTGAGTTCGCTTGTGCAAACATCATCAACTCAACGTCATGTGGATTACGACCCAACTGCGTGAAGCTATTCACCAGATAATCAATCTCATCATCTGAGAGCGCCAAGCCCCAGTCTGAATTCGCTGCAACAAGAGCCTCACGACCACCACCCATCACATCAACGCTACGTAGCTCAGCCGGTGATGCCTGCATGAAAAGTTGCGAGGCTTGATCAAATTCACTTAACACGCGCTCTGTCATGCGATCGTGAATGAAGCTCAATACCGTTGCGGTTTCTTGTTCTGATAGCTCAGCACCCTCAACGTAATAGGCTATGCCGCGCTCGATACGATTGATCACATCCAAGCCGCAGTTATGCGCGATATCTGTCGCTTTGGATGACCAAGGAGAGATAGTGCCAGGACGTGGCACAACCAAGAACAGCTGACCATTAGGCTCGTGACTTGGGATGGCAGGGCCGTAACGCAGGATTTGGCTAAGGGTCGACTTTTGTTGCTCAGTCAGCTCTTCATCAAGCTGCACAAAATGCATGAATTCAGCGTAGATCTGCAGTGATCGACCGATCACTAAAGAGACTTTTTCAGAGAGTTTTTGAGCGCGAAATTCAGACAGCGCCGGTGCGCCACGCAAGCTGAGCATGAGTGTCCCTCGGACAGAATTTTCAAAGCGTGAATTGTACCGCAGGCGTCACCTTGATGGCGTCGGATTCAGGCGAAATCTCAGTGAATTTCGAACCACATGCTAGGTTCATCCTGCTTCAGAATCCGTAGGCGATCGCCAAGGTCTGGCACAACCGCCCTGAGCGCCTGCTCAGCTAATTCTGGGGCGTTATTTTTCTCGCTTAGGTGCGCGGCCACCACAAACTGCAGGCCGTCATGCACCACACGCGAGAGTATTTCACCTGCCTGCTCGTTTCGAAGATGGCCATAATCGCCACCCACACGTGCTTGCAAGCTCGGCGGATAAGGTCCTTCACGTAGCATTTGAGGGTCGTGATTACATTCCAGCAAAAATGCATCGAGATTTTTGTAGCGCTCGATCACATGCGGCGTTGGGCAACCTAAATCCGTCAAAATCCCTAAGCGCTTCCCTTGATACTCGAAAACATATTGGGTTGGCTCACGCGCATCGTGCGGCACTGTTACAGGATCAACTGACAACTCACCCAATTGCACAGCACCATCATGCGGATAGAAAAGCGTCACCTGATCTAACTTGCCGTAATCCGCACCCTGATAAGTGCCATGGGTCATATACACCGGCACATCAAACTTACGCGCCAAGACACCCACGCCACGTGCGTGATCACCATGTTCATGGGTCACGCAGATAGCGGTTAGCTTAGAAAGATCGATAGAACATTTTTCAGCACGTGCGATCAGCTCTTTTACGGCATATCCATTATCGATACACACAAGCTGATCACCGGCTTGAATCAAGGTCGCATTGCCGCGACTACCGCTGCCTAGTGAGGCAAATCGAAACATCTCTCGATAGCGTTATCGCAACTGCTGTTGCAGCAAGTTCAACATACGCTTAGCGGTATCGGTATTCAGCACAACACCTTTGTCATCATGAACAGACACACTGCTAACTGCATCTTCGGTCTTCACATGAATCTCGTATTTGTTGTTCTGCTCTTCATCACTCCAGAATTTGAGTGACTCTAAGAAACCGGTCGCACTCTTGCTAGCCGCAGGGTCGTTATAAGTTACGTAGTAGATACCGGCCTGACGGTTACGGTCTTCAACCGCAAAACCAATTCGGTCTAACGCTAAACCTGTGAAACGCCATGCACGTTGGAACTCTTCTGAAATGAGAAGCTTAGCGCCCTTCTCGTCTTGCATCAGCGTTGCACGAGGCTTTTTGTATTTACTTGCCGCTGCTAGCTGAGCACTCGCACGGTCTTCCGCCGCACCCAAGAAGATCATTAAGCGACGCAGCATCACGATCTCAAGTTCTGGGTCGCGCGCACGTGTTTCCCAAATAACACCACGGTTACGATCAGTCTCAGTACCTGAATATTTCTCTTCCATACCGTAATGGGTCATGAAGATCTCGGTTTGATCACCAGAACGTTCGAAACGCAAACGATAAGCATCTCGGAAACCGGTTTCATACAAACCATCAAAACAGAACTCAATGTTTCGAGTAATAATGTCATTTGAAATTTGCTCTGTTTTCCAACCAGCTTGTCAGCATGATGCCTGCTTCAGGATCCTGCTCTTTAGCAATCACACCTTGGTCTTGCCAGAAGTCGAGTACACGATCCCAAAGCGCATCTGGATCAGCTTTGATGGTTAACCAACGCACATCACCATCACGCTCGATACGCATATCTGGATTCGCTGGTAACACACTACCGCCAGTACGCATCGCACCACCCTGGCCACGAAGGTTACGATCGACGACATATTCTGAGTAGTTAGTGCCAACACCCGCAAAGTTATCAGGCACCGCCATACGGTCATTAACACGCGATGAAGTCAGATCCGGTGGAAGCTCAAGGTTCTTCTCAGCTTGTTGCTCACGTTTATACTCAACCTGCTTATCAGGGATAAGACCGTCTGTATCTAAGCTGCTGCAACCTGCCAGTGAAATAGCTAAGCCTGCGATGATGTAACCGTACTTCATGAAAAACCTTTGTTGTTATTTCGTTTCAATGCCCGCTTGAGCCAACGCATCACGCACTGGCGCTTCAGCATTTGCTGACAAACGAGTGAGAGGCAGACGAATACCAAAACCCATCATACCCATCGCACCCAATGCCCACTTAACCGGAATTGGATTCGACTCAACGAATAGAGACTTGTGCAAACCCGATAAGTTCGCATCAATCTTTGCTGCCGCATCGGCATCTTTATTCAGCGCCGCCTGACACATCTCATGCATCGCTTTAGGTGCAACGTTTGCAGTCACCGAAATGTCACCATCTGCACCAAGCAAGATCGCTTCACGTGCTGTCGCATCATCACCACTGTAAAGCGCAAAATCAGCAGGCACTTCGGCACGTAACTTTTCGATACGCGATAGATCACCGGTCGCTTCTTTCACACCAATGATGTTGGAGATGCTCGATAGGCGCACGATCGTTTCAGGCTGCATATCAACCGCTGTACGACCCGGTACGTTATAAAGAATTTGGGGAATATCCACCGCGTCAGCAATTGCTTTGTGGTGCTGATACAAACCTTCTTGCGTTGGCTTGTTGTAATAAGGGGTGACTAGCAAGCATGCATCTGCGCCTGCTTCTTTGGCACATTGGGTCAAACTAATGGCTTCAGAGGTGCTGTTAGCGCCAGTGCCCGCAATCACAGGAATACGACCGTTAGCGATCTCAACCACACGACGGATCGTATGACAGTGCTCTTCCTCATCCAGCGTCGCTGACTCACCCGTCGTACCCACCGCCACAATTGCGTCGGTACCTTCTGCGATATGCCACTCAACCAAACGCTCAAGCGCCACCTGATCGACTGCGCCGTCATCGGTCATCGGGGTTACTAAGGCGACAAGACTGCCACGAATCATGTTGTGCTCCACCACTGATTAAGCCGCAAATTCTAACGTATTCAAGGGGTCTGAGCGAAATTGTTTTCCCCTTTCGGGCACAAAAAAGCCGGCATCCCAAACGAGACGCCGGCTGATTTTTCAGCAGAATGAATTAGCTCATGTCGAGATCGTCTTGAACCTGCTCTACACCCTTCAGAGCACACATCTCATCGGTTTCACCACTTGGCGCACCAGAAACACCGACACCACCAATCAGTGAGCCTGCCGCCTGAATAGGCACACCACCTGGCGACATCACCACACCCGGCGCACGACCAATCGGTGTATTCGCACGGTCATTCAAACCCGAGGTAGCGACATTAAACATCACAGCCGCATAAGCTTTGCCTTGGCTGATTGGCAAGGTAATGGTTGGCGCAATCGTGTCACGCATCACAACTTGTGCAATGCCATCACGATCCACCACGGTGACACCAATCTGGATACCTTCTTTGCGGCACGCCTCAATCGCACCTTGGGCAATCTTCTGCGCCGTCTCCAAAGACATACGCTTCACGTTCACCATCATTGGCTCTTCCGCCAATGTCACCGTGCTCAATGCGGTCAGCGCGGTTGCTGCAATCAACTGCTTTATATTCATTTCATCTCCCCCTGGAATTTATTAGCTATAACGTCGCTCAACGTAATCGTTGACCAACTGCTGAAACTCTTCGGCAATCTTGTCGCCTTTTAAGGTCACTGCCTTTTCCCCATCAATGAAGACAGGTGCGGCAGGTCGCTCACCGGTGCCCGGTAAACTGATGCCTATATCAGCATGTTTACTCTCACCTGGCCCGTTAACTACACAACCCATGACCGCGACATTCAACGCTTCAACACCAGGGTATTTCTGACGCCAAATCGGCATCTGATTTCTTAAATAAGACTGAATGTCTTGCGCTAACTGTTGGAAATAGGTGCTCGTTGTACGACCACAGCCAGGACACGCAATCACTTGCGGCATAAAGGCTCGTAAGCCCATCGACTGCAAAATCTCTTGGCCTACACGCACCTCTTGAGTGCGATCACCGCCCGGCTCTGGCGTGAGTGAAATACGGATAGTGTCGCCAATACCTTCTTGCAAAAGCACCGATAAAGCCGCCGTCGAAGCCACAATACCTTTCGAACCCATACCCGCTTCAGTAAGCCCTAAATGCAATGCGTAATCACAACGCTGTGCGAGCTTTTCATACACACGAATCAGATCTTGCACACCACTCATCTTGCACGAGAGCACGATCTTGTCTTTCGGCAAACCAATCTCGACTGCCTTATCAGCACTTTGCAGCGCAGAGGTCACCATGATTTCACTCATGATCGATTCGGCATCTAATGGCTCATCAGCTTTGGCATTCGCATCCATCATCGATGCCACTAAACCTTTATCAAGCGAGCCCCAGTTCACACCAATACGTACCGCTTTATCGTATTTAATCGCTGCTTCAATCATGCTGGCGAACTGCGCATCACGCTTTTCACCACTACCCACATTGCCCGGGTTGATACGATATTTTGCGAGTGCTTGCGCACACTCTGGATAGTCTTCAAGCAAGCGATGACCATTGAAATGAAAGTCACCAACCAGTGGTACATCACAACCTTGCGCATCGAGCTGCTGACGAATCTGCGCAACGGCAGCAGCCGATTCTTCATTGTTCACCGTGATGCGCACCAACTCAGAACCCGCTCGCGCCAAATCAATAATCTGCGCAACCGTACCTGCAATGTCTGCGGTATCCGTGTTGGTCATCGACTGAACTACCACCGGCGCATCTCCACCGACGCGGACATGCCCGACCTGCACACAATGCGTTTTATGACGTTGAATCGTTGTTTTCATGAAACTGCTTTGAAATTTAACCAATGGGCGCAGTGTACCGGAGCAAAAAAAAACCCGATACCGCAATCACGATATCGGGTTGATTCAGCCTTTTAAGCTTATTTTTTCAGACGGTTAATACCCATCAAGCTCAAAATGTACTTTTCATAGATAGGCTCAGAGGTGCCTTTCTTCATCTTACGTAAGAAGTATTTCTCGAAAGCGATCTTCGCTAAGTGAACCCACTTGCCCGACTTAAACCATGCCACGTTACGTGGTGGGATCTGAGGCAAGGCAACGAATGCCGCACCGGTATCACCCATGTCCGCCAAACAAATTGCGTTCCAAGTACCTTTCTCTGATGGCTCTTTGCCTTCCAACTCATTGTGGATGTTATGAACCAATGCAGTCACCATCGACTCGATCATGTAGCCGGTCTTAGGTGCGCCAGTTGGTACTGGTGTTGCTTCAACCGGTGGGATTGCAATACACACACCTGCTGAATAGATGTTTTTGTAGGTTGGGTTACGCTGATGCTCATCAACAAAGACGAAACCACGTGGGTTACACAACTCAGGCACATCAACGACACACTGAACACCTTTAAACGCTGGCAACATCATTGCCATGTCAAAGTCGATCTCAAGGTCTTTGATCTTTTCGCCGTGCTCGCTGTATTGCTCAACGTGCAACTTACCTTCTTCAACCTTAGTGGTCTTTGCGTTAGTTACCCATTCCATATGGTGGTTACGCATTGCAGACTCGAGCATACCTTTAGAGTCGCCCACGCCGCCTAAACCTAAGTGGCCGATGTATGGCTCAGAAGACACATACTTAATCTTTACCTTGTCACGCATCTTACGCTTACGCAGGTCAGCATCCAGAATGAACGCAAACTCATAAGCTGGACCGAAACATGAGGCAAATGGCATCGCACCAACCACAATGGTGCCGCTACCTTTCTCAAGAAGCTTTTGATAATCGCTATAAACGCCTTCTGCGTGATCAATCGTACAGATCGAATGGGTATGACCCGCAGGACCTGAACCTTCAACCTCTTCGAATGCCAAACGAGGACCAGTAGTGATAACCAAGTAGTCGTAATCAACGACATCGCCGCCATCCAAAATCAACTTTGAATTTGGCGCATCGATCTTTTCGCAACGCTTAGCAATGAAGTTAATACCGCGACGCTCTAAACGAGGCGCGATATCAAAAGTGATATCACCACGATCACGCCAGCCCACACCAACCCATGGGTTTGATGGCACAAACTGGAAATATGGATTTTCGCTGACGACAGTAATTTGGTGCTCACGGCCCAATTCGTCACGCAATTCGTATGCAGCTGGCATACCGCCAGTACCCGCTCCTAAGACAACAATATGTGCCATTGGCAGACTCCTTAAAAAGTTATTGATTAGCGAGATTGAGATCCCGTCTTTTTATCCACACCGTTAGCGGGTGTTTAGTCGCAAGATTATCTTAGGGAAATCCCTCTTTTTGCAACAGGTTTAAGGCTTTAGACATAAAAAAGCCGGCAAAAGCCGGCTTTTTTGAGATTTAGGTCGTTAAACGATTAGAAATCGCCGTTAACGCCTGCCTCTACGATGCTGTAGATGTCATCACGAACTTTCTTCGCCAACTTAGTTAGCTGAGGAGTCAACTCAACTGCGTGCAACATCATGTCCATATTCATGGTGACCAACCAGCCATTACCTTCTGCGTCTTCAATCGCCGCGATACGACAAGGCAAGAAGCCCGCAAAGATCATGTTGTACTCAACCATCTCTTTAGCAATCAGTGAGTCACAGAACGCCAAGATGTGCATCTTACGACCTGGCTTACCGGTTTTTGCTTCAACGTCTTTACTCAATGGCAGCTCAGCAACCAGCTTGAAGTTCAACGCGGTCGCGCGTGATTTCATGCCTTCGATCGCATCATCAAGGGTTACGCCTTCAACCAACTTAAAACGCTGGATGCTGTTTTCGATCATTTGCTGTGCAACAGCCTTATCGAAAGCAGGCGCCTTCACTTCTTGTTTTTTCTTACCGTGATGATCAGCGTGAGCTGAAGTCACCATCGCTAATGCAACCAATGCAGCTGTAATTAACTTCTTCATCAATGTTTCCTCAAGGACTGAATTTGTAGGCTTCACTCTGTGAAATCACGGTGAGCTTTTTTCTAGAAGCGACGATTCTATAGAAATCGAATAAAAAATCACCCCAAATTACGTTCTCGCCAAATCCGACATACTTTATATATAGTGCAGCGACTTTGATTAGGAGCTCGCCTTGCCCCAAACCTCTCGCGACTGGATTTTTGCTATCAGCCTTAGCGTGCTTGCCTGCTTCTTGCTCGCCGGCATGGATAATTTAGGCAAAATCTTGATGCGCGAAGGCCTTCCAGCCATTCAAGTGGTCTGGGCGCGTTACTCATTTCACACGCTTTTGGTGTTATTGGTTCTGCTACCGCAACGCGATGTGCTGTTTAAGCGGTCAGCTCACCCTTGGATACAGTTTTTCAGGGGACTTAGCCTTCTGGCAATGACTCTATGCGCATATAACGCTTTTAAACATGCACCAATCGGTGAAGCTACCGCAATCATGCTGCTTGCACCCCTGATCGTTACATTACTTGCTGGCTGGCTGCTAAAAGAAAAAGTGTTGTGGTGGCATTGGCTTGCCGCACTATTGGGTTTTAGTGGCGTTATCGCAATCACTCAACCTGGCATCGAAAACACCAACCCTTATCTCTACCTCGCCTTAGTTGCTGCCTTTTTTTACGCCTTCTATTTACTCATGACGCGCTACCTACGAGGACGTGATCACAACCTTAAGACCTTACTCAACGCAACACTCATTGGTAGTGTTGTGATGAGTCTTGTTGTGCTGCCTTATTGGCACACACCTACGATCGAACAATGGCTGATATTGATCAGCTTAGGTGTACTTGGCGCATCAGGACACTTTTGTATCATCAAGGCCTATAACTTTGGTGATGCTTCATCGTTATCACCATTACTTAACACACAAATCTTTGCTGCTGCTTTGTTTAGTAGCTTTATTTTTGATGATGCATTAACAACCGGCTTTATGATTGGCGCGTTATTAATCATCTCTGGTGCAATTGTGTTGTGGTTAGGTCATCAAAAACGCTTAGTTGTTAACAAGTAAGTTAGAACATAAGCGATATCTTATTTGCCTATAAAACTTTGACATTAGTATAAATACCAACAACAATTCGCATGTTGAATAATCAACGCTGTCTAAGTTGGATCAGATGTATTGAGTTTGTCTGAATAATAAAAGCAACAGACATTTTCAAATTGGTTCCCCTTAAACAGAATAACTACTAACTACCAACTGCGGAGCGATCGAGATATGGATAATAATGCATCCAAATATTGGCAAGCGAATGTTCGTCTTGTCAGCATCTTGTTGGTGATCTGGTTTGTCGTTTCATACGGCTTCGGGATCATCCTCGCTGAGCCTCTCAATGCCATAAAAATTGGCGGCGTGGGTCTCGGTTTCTGGTTTGCACAGAACGGTTCAATTTATGTGTTCCTAGGTCTGTGTTTCTACTACGCATCTCAGATGAACAAACTGGATAAACAGTTTGGCGTGTCTGAAGATTAATAGGAGCAAACCATGGATCTAAGTACACTTACATACGTTGTCGTTGGCGCGACCTTCTTGCTCTACATCGGTATTGCGATTTGGGCACGTGCGGGAAGCACCGGCGAATTCTACGTTGCAGGCAAAGGCGTTCACCCAGTAGCTAACGGTATGGCAACTGCGGCGGACTGGATGTCAGCAGCATCATTTATCTCAATGGCAGGCTTGATTGCGTTCAACGGCTACGGTGCATCAGTATTCTTGATGGGCTGGACCGGTGGTTACGTATTGTTGGCAATGTTGCTAGCACCTTACCTACGTAAGTTCGGTAAGTTCACCGTGCCTGAGTTCATCGGCGAGCGCTTCTACTCTAAGGGTGCACGTCTTGTAGCGGTTATCTGTTTGATCTTGGCTTCGGTTACTTACGTAATCGGTCAGATGAAAGGTATCGGTGTTGCGTTCTCTCGCTTCCTCGAGACTACATATGAGCAAGGCCTGTTCATCGGTATGGGTATCGTATTCATCTACGCAGTATTGGGTGGTATGAAAGGTATTACTTATACTCAGATCGCTCAGTACATCGTATTGATCTTCGCTTACACCATCCCAGCTGTGTTCATCTCTATGAACATCACTGGCAACCCACTACCTCAGTTGGGTTTGATTGGCACCATGGCTGATGGCTCTGGTATCTCTATGATGGATAAGCTCGACATGGTGGTTACCGACCTCGGCTTTAAAGAGTACTCAACTCAATTGATGGGTAGCAAACTGAACATGTTTGTTTACACCGTTTCATTGATGATCGGTACTGCTGGCTTGCCACACGTAATCATCCGTTTCTTCACCGTACCTAAGGTTGCAGACGCTCGTGCATCTGCTGCGTGGGCATTGGTCTTCATCGCGATCCTTTACACCACTGCTCCTGCAGTAGGTTCTATGGCTCGTTTGAACCTAATGAACACCATCCAAACCGGTCCTGTTGGTGAAGCAACTGCAAACCTCGAGTATGCAAAAGCTCCAGCATGGTTCCACAACTGGGAAAAAACTGGTTTGTTGAAGTATGAAGATAAGAACGGCGACGGTCGTATCCAGTACTACAACGACAAGAACCCAGAAATGGCTGCTAAAGCTGAAGCATTCGGCTGGAAAGGCAACGAAATGGTTAAAGTCGACCGTGACATCATGGTATTGGCTAACCCAGAAATCGCTGGTCTCCCTAACTGGGTAATCGCGATCGTTGTTGCAGGTGGTTTGGCAGCGGCACTGTCTACAGCAGCAGGTCTGTTGTTGGCAATCGCATCTGCGGTATCACACGACGTTATCAAAGGCATGATCAACCCAGAGATTTCCGAGAAGAACGAATTGATGGCTTCTCGTCTGTCGATGGTTGGTGCGATCGCATTGGCTGGTTACTTCGGTCTACACCCTCCTGGCTTCGCGGCTGGTACGGTAGCGATCGCGTTCGGTCTTGCAGCCTCTTCAATCTTCCCAGTACTGATGATGGGTATCTTTAACAAAGGTATGAACCGTCAAGGTGCTATCGCAGGCATGATCGCTGGTATCAGCGTAACCATGTTCTACGTGTTCCAGGAAAAGGGTATCCTCTTCATCCCTGGCACCGCAGAAATCCTGCAGTGGGAAGGCTACACAAAGAGCTGGTTTATGGGTATTTCGGTTAACGCCTTCGGCGCAATCGGTGCACTGGTGAACTTCATTGTGGCAATCGTTGTTTCTAAAATGACTGCGCCACCACCACAGCATATCCAAGACCTTGTTGAAGATATTCGCGTACCTAAAGGTGCGGGTGCAGCGTCAGCTCACTAATATCTAAAACAACCCTTTTAAGCCCCGCACCAGCGGGGCTTTTTTTTACAATGAAAAAATAACAATTCTTAGGAGTATCAGAATGTCACGTGCATTTAATTTCAGCGCTGGCCCAGCCATGTTGCCGACAGCAGTAATCGAACGAGCACAAGCCGAGATGGCTGATTGGAATGGATCAGGTATGTCTGTGATGGAAATGAGCCATCGCGGCAAGGAATACATGAGCATCGCAGCTCAAGCCGAAACTGATCTGCGCGCACTGATGAATATTCCAGATAACTACAAAGTGCTGTTCTTACAAGGCGGGGCTTCTCAGCAATTCTCAGCGATCCCACTCAATCTGATGCGTGGCAAGAGCGCCGACTACATCAACACCGGTATGTGGTCTAAAAAAGCGATTGGAGAGGCGAAACGTTTAGGTGATGTTCGCGTCGCGGCAAGCACTGAAGACACCAACTTCACTACCGTACCTGCAGCGGATGCATTAAACCTCGATAGCAATGCGGCTTACGTGCATTACACCCCGAATGAAACCATCGGTGGTGTTGAGTTCCCTTACATCCCTGACACAGGCAACTCACCGCTGATTGCTGATATGTCATCAACCATCTTGTCGCGTCCTATTGATGTAACCAAGTTCGGCATGATCTACGCAGGCGCACAAAAGAACATTGGCCCTGCCGGTCTGACCATCGTGATTATTCGTGATGATCTGATTGGCCACGCAAAAGAAGGCACGCCAATCACCCTGGATTACAAAACACCGGCTGAAAATGAGTCGATGTATAACACCCCTCCGACCTACAGCTGGTATATGGCAGGTCTGGTCTTTGACTGGTTACGTCAAAACGGTGGCCTAGAAGCAATGGGCCAAACCAATCAACGTAAAGCTGAAAAGTTATATGCCGCGATTGATGGCTCAGACTTTTACGCCAACCCCGTTGAGACATCTGCTCGCTCATGGATGAACGTTCCGTTCACGCTGGCAAACGCTGATCTTGATGCTGACTTCTTAGCCGGCGCAAAGAATGCCGGTCTTTTAACGCTAAAAGGTCACCGCTCTGTTGGTGGCATGCGTGCGAGTATCTATAACGCGATGCCAGAAGAAGGTGTCGACACGCTCGTGAGCTTCATGGCTGAATTTGAACGCACCAAGGGGTAAAAGCAGGATGTCGAAGTATAAAGTTCTTACCCTTAATAACATTGCGACCGAAGGCCTTGATCGCTTACCGCGCGATAACTACGAAATCGCTTCGGAAATTGGTCACCCAGATGCCATCTTGCTGCGTTCATACAAGATGCATGACATGGCGATCCCAGACACGCTACGCGCGGTAGGTCGTGCTGGCGCAGGTACCAATAACATCCCAGTCGACAAGATGACCGAGAAAGGCATTCCCGTCTTTAACGCGCCTGGCGCAAACGCCAATGCGGTTAAGGAATTGGTTATCGCCGGCATGTTGATGGCCTCACGAAACATTGCACAAGCATGGGACTACGCAAGCAACCTTGAAGGTGATGATGCGCAAATCGGTAAAGACGTCGAAGCCGGTAAGAAAAAATATGTCGGCTTTGAATTACCTGGCCGCACACTCGGTGTTGTTGGTTTAGGTGCTATCGGCGTTCAAATCGCTAACGCAGCGATTGCACTTGGCATGAAAGTGATTGGCTTTGACCCATCAGTCACCATTCAAAGCGCTTGGAAACTATCCGCTGATGCAGAACGCGCAAACAGCATTGATGAGCTGCTCAGCAAAGCGGACTTTGTGACCTTCCACGTACCGCTGATTGATGCGACACGTAACATGATCAATGCAGATCGATTGCAGCGCATGAAAGATAACGTGGTGATCTTAAACTTTGCCCGAGATGGCATCGTGGACGATGCTGCAGTACTTAAGGCGTTAGATGATGGCAAGGTCTATGCCTACATCTCCGACTTCCCAAGCAACGAGAACAAAAACCATCCACGCGTCATTGTGCTGCCTCACTTAGGCGCCTCAACCGGTGAAGCAGAAACCAATTGCGCCATCATGGTTGCTGATCAAGTACGTGACTATCTTGAGAATGGCAACATCCTCAACTCGGTTAACTTCCCCGAGATGCAGATGCCACGCGCAGGCGGACCACGCATTGCAATTGCCAATAGCAATGTGCCCAACATGGTCGGTCAGATCTCATCGGTGCTTGCGGATGCGGGTATCAACATTGATGACATGCTCAACCGCTCTCGTGGCGAATTAGCGTACAACTTGGTTGATGTCTCAGGCGATGTTTCCGATGGCGTGTTAGATCAATTGCGCGGGATTGAAGGCGTCCTAAGCGTTCGTCTTTTACCGGCGTAATCAAGCCACTTTAAACTCACAGCCCCGAGCTCAATCGGGGCTTTTTTATGCCTAAAAACCGATTAAACTGACCTTGATCACTAAGATACGTTTCTCACCGATTTAGGATGTGATGCATGGAAGTTGAATTACTCGAAATACAGCACTTTCTTGCTGAACATCATCCTTTTGATCTTTTAAGCGAGGAACAGCTCGCAGAACTCCCTGAACAACTCGAAGTAACTTATCTGCGGCGTGGCAGTGAGCTAACTGACTTTGAAAACAAATTCTTTGTGATTCGCTCCGGCGCATTAGAAGTCTGCGCTGATGATGAAAAGATCTGCGAACAACTCGATGAAGGCGGCATCTATGCCTGTGGTTGTTCTTTATTCTCTTTAGGTAATGACAAGAAAGCTAAAGCCATTGAAGACACCCTACTCTATGTAGGCACCTGCCAACTGCTTTACCAACTCAGTGAACAAACCCGACAGTTTGGCCAGTTCTTTACCGCCAGTATCAATGAGCGACTCAAACAAGGCGTTGCCGCACTGACCTTAGAGTCACCAACCGAAGCGCTTAATCATCAGCGTGTTGGCGATCTCATCCGCATGAAGCCCGTCTGTATGGATGGTAAGCAAAGTATTCAAACCGCTGCGCAAATCATGAGCGAAAAGCGCGTTGGCTCAATGATCATCACATTGGATAAACAACTTGCTGGCCTGGTCACCGATCGCGACATACGCGAACGCTGTGTGGCTCAAGGCATTGCTGTTACTGAACCGATCAGCAGCATCATGTCAGCCAAACCTCACACCATTAACCCAAACACAACCATCAGCGATGCTTTGTTAGTCATGACGCAATTAGGCATCCACCACTTACCGGTTATAGATGATGGCCAAGTCGTTGGCATGTTCACCTCAACCGACATCGTAAAGAACCAAGGTGGTAGCGCAGCTTACTTAACCTCTGAGATTTCTCGCGCACAAAATGTTGATGATCTGATTAACACCAGCCAACGTATTCCTTTACTGCATCATCAATTGGTCAGCAGTGGCGCTAGCGTTGAACAAATTGGCAAAACGCTCTCGCACATGACCGATGCCATTACCGCGCGACTGATCAAGTTAGCCGAAGATGAATTAGGTCCAGCTCCAGTTCCCTTTGTATGGCTTGCTGGTGGCTCACAAGGTCGACTCGAGCAAAGCTCACATTCCGATCAAGATAATGCATTGCTCATTGATAACAGCATGCGACCCGAGCATGACGCTTACTTCGCCACACTCGCTAAACGCGTTACTGATGGCCTTAACCTCTGCGGTTATATCTACTGCCCAGGTAATGCAATGGCAAGCAACCCCGATTGGCGACAGCCCGTCAGTGGTTGGACAAATCATTTCACCAAGTGGATTCGCACCCCAGAGCCCATGGCCTTAATGCTATCGAGCATCTGGTTTGATCTTCGCCCCGTTCATGGCGACTTCAGTCTCTTTTGAACAACTGCAACGCAATGTTCTTAGCTTGGCTAAGAACAACAAGATCTTCTTAACTTACATGATGGCGAATGCCGCAACCCATCGCCCACCCCTTGGCTTCTTCCGTCAGTTTGTATTGGTGCATGACGGCCAACACAATGACACGCTCGATCTCAAACATACTGGCATTGTTCCGGTGACTGACATTGCCCGTATGCTGGCACTCAGTGGCGGCATCACGGCAGTGAATACGCTCGAGCGTCTACGTGAAGCGGCGAAAGCCAAGCTGATCTCTGAAGAGATGGCAGAGAACCTTGAGGATGCACTGACCTTAATCGCTGGTCTGCGGGTACGTCATCAATCTGTACAGATCGCTGCGGGCGAGAAAGCCGATAACTTCCTCGACCCGGATGATCTATCGGGTCTTGAGCGCTCGCATCTCAAACAAGCTTTCCAAGTCATCAAGATGCAGCAAGACATCATGATCAAGCGCTTTGGAGCCGATAACCTACGATGAGCTGGCTTGACCGTTATCGCTCGCTGGAATGGCGCCATCAAGCCGCTGCAAATACGGCGGTGGCAGGACCGATTCGTGATTTTTACGCCCAGCCTCCAGTGAGCAAAAACAAACTGCTCGATGAAGTACCGATTGTCGCCTTGGATTTTGAAACCACTGGACTGAATGCAGAGAAAGATCAAATCATCAGCTTAGGTTTGATCGAAATGCAGCATCGAAAGATCCGCCTCAACACCGCTTGGCATCAACTGGTTCGGACAGATAAAGAACTCCCCAGCGAATCGGTCGTGATTCACAACATCACCGACGATGAACTACGCAAAGGACAAAGCCTCACCCATGTGCTACCACAGCTGCTCAAGCGCCTTGCAGGCAAGGTGATGCTGGTGCATTACCAAGGTGTCGAACAACAATTTCTCGATGCCGCATGTCGCCGCGTCTACGGCACCCCCTTTGTGATGCCGATTATCGACACATTGCAGCTCGGACAGCGTCTCTTTGAGCTGCGTAATCACACCATTCAAGCGACCGATTTACGCCTATTCAACCTCAGACCGCGGTACAATTTGCCTCGTTATCGTGCGCACAACGCATTAACCGATGCGATGGCCACCGCTGAGCTATTGCTCGCCTTGTCTGACGACATAGCGCCAAAGCGCGATGCACCCTTGAAGCGTTTTTTGAGTCAATAAGAATGAAAAAGAAACTCCACAAAACCCTCCTCGCCCTACTGATCGTTTTCGTTCCACCCTACTTCCTGCTCTTCACCGAGGAAGGTAATCGCGTCTCAGATAACGCGGTGTTGTGGCTATTTGATCGCGAAGAATTCCGACTCGATCTGAATCAGGCGAGTAATACCTTCACCGAGGACGAGATCAAAAAGGTCTACGAAAAGATCGATTGGAAATGCGGTGCCGCCCAGTCTAATTTTGGCGACTACGCCTGTAATTCATTGATCGGCGCTTTCAACGAGCTACCCGCTGAGCGCGCCTTCCTGTATTTCGCTGGAAAACAGCTCAGTGCCATTCAGATCGTCTATCGCGATCATTACCATAACGCATTGATTTCACAGCTAATTGAGACCATCGGGCAACCCCTCAACGCCCTCGAAGCCACCCGTGACTCGGTACATGCCGATCCTGTCCTGCAATGGAAGGTAAATCATGGTTCGGTAATATTGAAAAAGACTATCGGCGAAGGCGACCAACCTGCTTTATTGTGGCTCGGTTCAACACAATAAGACGGCTAAATTTGCTATTTTTACGCGCCTAGCCTGAAAAAAATTTACAAAAAATACAGTCATCTACACCCTAAGGAGGCCAGAGATGTCAGAGGTTAAGACATATCCCGTTCCTGCGGACTTCGCGGCGCAAGCCAACGTATCAGCAGAACAGTACGCAGCGATGTACAAGCAGTCGGTCGATGATCCGGAAGGCTTCTGGGGAGAACAAGCTGACAACTACCTCAGCTTCTTTAAGAAGTGGGACAAAGTTCTCGACTGGTCTTACATGGAAGATGATCTCCATGTGAACTGGTTCAAAGGCGCAACACTTAACGTGTCATACAACTGCCTTGACCGTCACCTCGATACCCGTGGCGATCAAACCGCCATCTTGTGGGAAGGCGATGATCCAAACGAATCACGTAACGTTACCTATAACGAGCTACACGCTGACGTAAACAAATTCGCTAACGCACTGAAAGCGCGCGGCGTAAAGAAAGGCGACCGCGTCTCTATCTACATGCCAATGATTCCAGAGGCTGTGGTTGCGATGTTGGCGTGTACCCGTATCGGTGCCGTTCACTCAATCGTATTCAGTGCCTTCTCACCCGATGCACTGGCTAGCCGTATTCAAGACTCAGACTGCCAAGTAGTCATTACTGCTGATGTCTCAGTCCGTACCGGTAAAGCACTGCCACTCAAAGCGAATGCTGACAAAGCGATCGAGCAGTGCCCCAACGTACACACCTGTTTTGTCGCTAAGCGTGGCGATGGCAGCTGTGATTGGAATGATAGTCGCGACGTTTGGATGCATGAGGCGATTGCTTCTGCAGATGCGGTTTGCGAACCAGAGCACATGGATGCAGAAGATCCATTGTTCATCCTTTACACCTCAGGTTCTACCGGTAAGCCAAAAGGCGTACTACACACTACCGCAGGTTACTTGCTACAAGCTGCGATGACGCACAAAACCGTATTTGATTACAAAGACGGCGAAGTCTACTGGTGTACCGCTGATATCGGCTGGGTAACCGGTCACAGTTACATCGTTTATGGCCCATTAACCAATGGTGCTATCTCAATGATGTTTGAAGGCGTACCAACTTACCCAGATGCAGGTCGTTTCTGGCAAGCGTGTGACAAGCACAATGTTGCTTCGTTCTACACAGCACCAACGGCGATCCGTGCATTGATGGCACAAGGTAATGATCCTGTCACCTCAACTAGCCGCAAGAGCTTACGCTTGCTCGGCACCGTTGGTGAGCCAATCAACCCAGAAGCATGGGAGTGGTATCACAAGGTGGTTGGCGAAGAGCGCTGCCCTATCGTCGATACCTGGTGGCAGACCGAGACCGGCGCACACATGCTAACCCCGCTTCCAGGCGCAACCCCATTGAAGCCAGGTTCAGCGATGCAGCCATTCTTTGGTGTTCAGCCTGTGTTGCTTGACGATCAAGGTAACGAGATCGAAGGCAATCCTGCAGAAGGTAACTTGGCGATTAAGCACCCATGGCCTTCACAGATGCGTACCGTATACGGCGATCACAAGCGTTTCTACGAAACCTACTTCGCCATGTACAAGGGTTACTACTTCACTGGTGACGGTGCACGTCGTGACGCCGATGGTCACTACTGGATTACCGGTCGTGTGGATGACGTACTCAACGTGTCAGGTCACCGTTTAGGTACTGCTGAAATCGAATCAGGCTTAGTACTCCACGAAAACGTCGCAGAAGCGGCAGTGGTTGGCTACCCACACGAGATCACCGGTCAAGGCATCTACGCTTACGTCACGCTAATGAATGGCGTTGAACCAAGCGACGAGCTCAAAGCCGAGTTGGTTGGTTTGGTACGTAAAGAAATCGGCCCGATCGCTAAGATCAACATCATCCAATGGGCACCTGGCCTACCAAAGACCCGTTCAGGCAAGATCATGCGTCGTATTCTGCGCAAGATCGCAGCAAACGAGATCGATGGTTTGGGTGATACCTCAACCTTGGCAGACCCAAGTGTTGTGGATGATCTGATCGCGAATCGCGAAAACAAATAATCATCAATCGATGACACACACAGCGGGGCCAACAGGCCCCGTTTTTGATTCTAAGGAGCAAAATCATGCCGTACGTGAATATCAAAATTACCGACGAAGGTGTCACCAAAGAGCAAAAACATGCACTTATCAAAGGCGCCACCCAATTATTGGTCGATGTGCTGAATAAGAACCCAGCGACCACCGTTGTGGTTATAGACGAAGTAAATACCGACAACTGGGGTATCGGCTTCGATCAAGTAACCGAATTAAGACGAAAATAATCGTTTAATTCCTAAAATCATCAAGTAACTCAGAAAAGCGACGTTAAGGGGAATCACTGACATAAATTCAAAATAAAGACCAAGGACGACAGCCCAATGGCCCTGCTTAAGCACTGGAACAGCAAGCTACGTATTCCCTTCTTCACCCTGCTGACATTTCTCGCGGGTATCGGCTTCACGTTGTTAATTCACAACTACGAATCAGAAAATCGTAACGCGCTTGATCGTGAACATGCCGAACACGCTGCCGAAGAGATAGCGACTGATTTCGAAAGAGAAATCACCAATGTGTGGGCTTTTTCATCAGCTCTTTCTGCCTATGTGGCAGCAACACCTGAGGTCACTCAAAAACAACTTTCGCGCTTTTCGAGTGCCATGGTTGAAGCTTCACCTTTCATTCGCAGCCTAAGTTTGGCAAAAGACAATGTCATCACCCATGTCTATCCCTACGAGGAGAATAAAAAAGCATTGGGTTTGGATTACATGAAAAATGCTAAACAAAAAGATGCTGTCGAACGCCTCATCCGCGAACGCCAACCAAATATCGCCGGCCCCATTGATCTTGTACAAGGGGGTAAAGCCTTCATTCTGCGCCGCCCGGTTTTCTTTACTAATGAAGAAAACGGCCTGAAGACTTATTGGGGTATCGCCTCACTGCTGATTAATTTTTCAGACCTAACCAACTTCCTTTCCAATCACACTTATGCCAAAGACTATGAATTTCAGTGGCATATTTTCAATTCAGATAGTGGGCAAACCGAAAGCATCTTCAGCACCTTAGAAGGTGATACTGAGAAATATAATTTTAAAAAAGTTAACTTACCTTCAGAAACTTGGTACATCGGAACAAGAGAAAAACAAAGATCATCATCAACCAACATCATCATGCTCGACGCCACTGGCATTATCGTTGCGCTATTGATTGCCTATTTGGTCAATCGCCTTTTGGTCAGTCACAAAAAAAATCGTGATCTAGCACTTTACGATCACCTCACCAACCTGCCCAACCGTCGCTTACTAAACGATCGTTTTCGACAACTCGTTGCACAAGCGAAACGTCAACACATTGGATTTCACCTGATTTATATCGATCTCAATAATTTCAAAGAGATCAACGATACCCTGGGTCACACCGTAGGCGACAAAGTGCTCAAGGAGGTTGCCGACCGATTGCAATCACACGTAAGAGCATCTGACACCATTGCGCGTATCGGTGGCGATGAATTTATTGTGTTATCAGAAGTAACCGATTCACGCCCACCCCCATCAGACATCATCGAAAAACTTGACGAGATCATCAAAGAGCCGATGAGAAATCTAAATGATCTTGAGGTCAAAGCCAGCTTCGGCTCGGCGCATTACTCAACGCATGGCACCACACTGACCGAATTGATGCGACATGCCGATCGTCATATGTACATCGACAAACAACGGCATAAAGAAAAGCTCGCCCAGCCAGATCAGCCGGTCAACATTATTAAACTGACGTCATAAAAAAAGCCCGATCACTGATCGGGCTTTTTCTCATTTTTGCGCAGGTGCAGGAGCTCTCTGCTGCGGCACCGGCGGGTAAGGATAACGAGGCGCATAATTATTATTCCACCCCGGCATCATATTCATTGAAGGACCATTGCCCCAACTAGGACCCCAACCACTTCCGGTACGTGGGCTCCAGCCATTACCCCAAGAAAAAGTCGAACGATCAAACTTCATGGTTTGATCACGATCGATATTCATACCGCGATTATCACGAGGTGCCGCAACCGGTGGCTGCTGCGCTGGAGCGGCAGCTTGTGGTGCAGGTGCCGTAGGTGCTTGTTGTGAGCCCCACTGCATCGACGGCGTTGAGCCATTCCAATTCGGTTGAGGGCCATTACCCCAGCTACGGTTGTTACCCCAACCAAATGATGGACCATTGTTCCAGCCATTATTGCCATTGCCCCAGTTATTCGGGCCGAATGAGGTACCTTGGTCGCTCATACCAAAATTAAATGCCATAGCAGGTGCTGCAATAAGCGCCATGCTGGCCATCAATAATTTACGCATCCTTTGTCTCCTTATCTAAGATCAGTGCAACTTACCCGGTGCAAATCCACGATTATTCGCACGCTGACGCCAGTAAGACGCTTCTGTTTGATTGGGCGCTAAACCACCCTCGCCCGACTCGAGCATTTCAGCCAATGCTAACTGAGCATCAACCTTGCCCTTTTCTGCTGCCAAGCGATACCACTTGGCCGCTTCTGTGGTGTTTTTCTCAACACCTTTACCGTTACGATAAAGACGACCTAAAGCACGTTGCGCAAAGGACATGTCATGTTTAGCGGCTTGCAGATACCACTCCAGCGCAATCGCGTTATCCACGGGGATACCGCCAATACCTAATTCATAAACCTGACCTAAACGTGCCTTGGCCCGCTTACAGTTATTACCTGCAGCACGTTCTAGCCAGTTCAAGCCTTCAACAACATCTTGTTCGACACCTTCGCCTTTGAGCATCAGATTACCGACATAGTATTGCGAGACCTTGTGCTCACGCTCAGCAGCCAAGATATACCAAGAGAAGGCTTCACCCGGATCTTCGATCAAGCCAAAACGACCTTTGAGATGATTGGTACCCATACGATGCTGCGCTTCAGTAAAACCACCTCGTGCAGAACGCTCGTACCACATGATCGCTAAGTCATCACTTTGCGGAACACCACGACCATCGGCGTACATCCGCGCCAACACAAATTGCGCTTGCGGATCACCGAGATCGGCATACTTTGTGACGATGTCTTCGGCGTTAGGAATCTCGCGCTCGTTCGCCAGGCTTAGCGATGACATCGCTAAGGCACATAAGATCATCAAAAATCGCATCCGCTCCCCCTAAGCGTTTTAAGCCTGATAGGTCTCAATAAAATGAGCCAACGACCCCACGCTTTCGAACATCTCTGTTGTTATTTCATCATCGGCGATTGTTTTACCCACAATCGCTTCAAGACCGGCAATCACATTCACCACCGCCATCGAGTCAAACTCAGGCATGACACCCATGATTAAACTATCTGCGGTTAGCGCTGAGGCAGCATCACCCAGATTAAGGCGCTCTTGCAGCAGCGTTTTTACAACTTCTACGGTGTTGGACATACCACGATCCAAAAAACTTCTTGCGCGTATTGTACCGCTGCGAGCAAGCGCAATACAGCCGCCTAGCAAATGGCCTTTATCGCCTCATACCAGGCATTTTCACCTTGTGGCAGCGTGCTTTTGATCCATCTTTGGATATCCTCAGGCCGATCCACATCCCAGGTTTTAGCCAGCTCGGCATAACGCCAATCGAGTGTGCGCATGGCATCAACCGTCTTCTGATAAACCTGAGCATTCCCAAACGGGAACTGTGTAAAGAGTGCTGCAGACAGTTGCGTTAAACCGAGCGCAACATAACCCCCATCCTCAGCACCAATAATTACCGCATCATTCTCTTCCAAGGCTTGATAAAGCTGCGTTAGCCGATCCGGCGTGAGGGTTAGACAGTCGGTGCCGGTTAACACCACATGTCGCGCTTGGCTTAACTGCTCAGTCGCCGCATGCAACATACGCTCACCTAAGTTATCACCTTGCTGCTGAACCACATCAATCGACAGTCGCTGACAAAGCTCAGTTAACCATGCTGGCGCCTGACCTTTTATATACAGCACCACAGGTGACAGCTGCATTGCTGCGCGTTGCTCAAGAGCAAAACGTATCGAGGCAACATGAAAATCCAAAGCCCCCTGCTCACCTAGCAAGGGAACTAAGCGCGTTTTCACCTTGCCCAGTACCGGTGCTTTAGCAAAAACAAGTAATCGAGAATCCGGAAAACGCATTAGCGATACCACTGACGCAATCGCGCAGGCGAAACACCTAAGACATACGCCAAGCGCAGCCACCACATCAACAGGATTGTTTTCAACACGCCGCGCTGCTGCCAACGTCTGGCTGAGGTAATCAAAGGCAAGGCACTGCAATTCACTGGCATGACCTTGCGTAAGCGTTTTGAGAGCGCAACATCTTCCATCAAAGGAAGCTCGGGATAACCGCCGAGCTCATCAAACAATCGACGATCAACAAACAACCCTTGGTCACCGGTAGCCACCGAGGTAAAACATGAACGTGCATTCATCAAACGCTCAATCACACGAAACACAAATCGCGAATCATCCAATCTGACCGCAAAGCGCCCCCAAACCGATGGGCTTTGCGTGATCACCGAGTAGTAACTCGATACAGGTTCTGTGAGTTGTGTGTCGGCATGTAAAAACCATAGCCAATCACCGCTTGCAGCTGCAGCACCCGCATTCATTTGAATCGCTCGACCCGCTGAGCTGTGAACAAGCTTGGCATGTGCGCTAGCACGCTGAACTGTTTGGTCATCGCTTCCGCCATCCACCACGATCAGCTCAATATCTTCACCTGATAGCTGTGCGAGTAATGACTCGATGTTTGAGGCTTCATTTAAAGTAGGAATAATGATTGAAAGCTTCATCAATCACTCAAGGCGCCGCCGCAACTACTGCCCTGACCGGCTGTACATCCATAACAATGATCAGCGATCGCAATCGGCAAATCCTTTAACTGATCTAACTGAAGGTCACGCAGGTGACGCTTAGCTTGCGCAGCCAGTGGAAGATCTAACATCTGATTGAAGTCGCAGTCATACACATAACCTTGCCAATCAATACTGATCAAGCTGCGACACATCACCGCGTCTAAGTTGGCATCCTGATGCGCCATCTTAAGCGTATCGAGATAGCTCTCGAACTCACCTTTGGAGGCCAACATACTGCCAAAGCGTTGAATCGGCATATTGGCAATCGTGAGCAATTGCGTGAACTCAATGGCATGCTCAGCGAGCTTTTCTCGGTAGTCCTTTTCAAGCGCAGCTTGCGGTGGCGGTAAATGTGCACCTATCGGGTTGTAGACCAAACTTAGCGTCAGCTCACTGTTTGCTTTGCCATAACCGAGTGCATTGAGTTTTTGCAGCCCGATCATGCTGCCATCAAAGACACCTTTGCCACGTTGTGTATCAACGTTCTCTTGCAGGTAACACGGCAAAGACGCCACCACCTGCACCTGCTGCTCCGCTAAGAACTCAGCCAAATCTTCGTATCCCGGCTCGCTCAAAATAGTCAGGTTGCAACGATCAAGCACCGTTACACCCAAGCCACGGGCATAACTCACAAGCTCACGAAAATGAGGATTCATCTCCGGCGCACCACCAGTGAGGTCCAAGGTTTGAATACCTGGGTGATTTAGGGCTGCTTTCACAACCTCAATCGTTTCAGCTGTCATCAACTCAGTGCGTTTCGGTCCCGCATTCACATGGCAGTGCTGACATTGCTGATTACACAAGTAACCCAAATTGACCTGCAAGGTCGTCAAATCACTACGCTGAATAGTAGGAAAGGTTCCTGGGAATAATCGGTCGCGGGTATCAAGCATCGATCTACAACTCAGTGACACATATCGAGGGATTCCACCTCAGATAATGAATTTACGCTTAAGGGATGTGCAGCATACCCGCTGAGTTGGCGAACAAACTCAACCGCATAATTCGCATGATCGACACACAAGCGCCAACCCTTTTCATCCTTATAAAGAATCGCTTGCTCGTTTCGAGTGAGATAACACACATCATCCAACACATCGCGTGCCACAACCGAGCCATCGGTTAAGGTGTAAAGGCCATTTTGATGACTCGCGATATTCACGCGATAGGCTTCTACTGATGTCTCAGCAGACACCTGGCTCAGCAGTAAAAGTAACAGTGTGAAACAAGCAATGCGCATA
Source organism: Gammaproteobacteria bacterium (assembly GCA_038146785.1). Taxonomy (GTDB): domain Bacteria; phylum Pseudomonadota; class Gammaproteobacteria; order Chromatiales; family Chromatiaceae; genus VMDJ01. Next base: position 15,659 of record JAYQSI010000019.1, on the reverse strand, counting down.
CTTCACTATACCGCCCTTGTTAGGCTTCTAATTAAATAAAAAGCACAAAAAACCCCGTCAGTTGACGGGGTCCGATTGAGTCCTCTCAATAATTAAGATGCTTTTCCGGCAGCCGTAGCCTCAGGCACCTCAACTAACTTACCGGTCTTACAGTCGTAGATGTAACCATAGATAGGGATATCCGATGGAACCATTGAATTACTGCGAATCCGTTGAACATCTTCAACAACACTCTTCGCATTGTCAGAGATTGTCAGCCAGTTAATGTACTTTCCATCATTTGTGCCACCACCACAATTACAGTCGTGCCAACCGCTTTCGTCAACTGATGAGGTTTTCAGACTACCTGATAACAAATCACCCATGATTTCACTGGTGAAGGTTTCCATACCGCAATCAGTGTGATGAATAACAAACCATTCTCGGGTACCAAGCAACTTATAAGAGATGACTAGTGAGCGAATCGCGTCATCACTTGCACGACCACCAGCATTTCTAATCACGTGTGCATCACCCTCTGCCAAACCTGCGTATTTGGCCGGATCTAACCGAGCATCCATACAAGTTAGGATGGCAAAATGGCGACCTGGTGGCATTGGAAGCTCACCTTTATCACCGAAATTTGCTACATAATCGGCATTTGCTGCTTCTACTTCTTTAACGATTGCACTCATAGTTCCCCCCTTGAGAAAGTGCTGATAGAGAATGAATAGTAGTAGCTAATTAGGAAGTCATATTCCCCCTTGAAAAGTGCTGATAGAGAATTAATAGATAGAAGCTGTTTTAAATTCAGTTGTGTTTTGCTTTAAAAGAAGTGTTATAAAAACCAAGACAATTAGATATATTAGTTTAAAGGCATTTTCTTACTTACACGCCCTAGTAGCTCAGCTGGATAGAGCAGCCCCCTCCTAAGGGGCAGGTCGGACGTAAGGCATTGATACTGTCCACAAGTGATTACCTATTCCCCTCTTACTGTAATTCATCAACTACAAAATCTAACTCAGCAAGCGCCGCATTGAATACATGGTTAAAAAGAAATCTAAGCACAGATTACGTTATCCATTCTTTAAGGCATAGCTTTAGAGACCGTTTAAGAGCAATTCAATGCCCCTCAGAACTCATAAATGAATTGGGTGGATGGAGTAAGTCTAGTGTTGGTGAGAGGTATGGGGAGGGATATCCATTCCGAATTAAATATGAGTGGATGCTTAAAATGGTTCAAACTAAAACTTAAAAAAGTTGCTTACCCCACTCGATAGAGGATATAAACTTTATTTAATTCGCTATCTTGGGGATACCGGTGCAAACGTCATTAGTAATTTCGCTTGTTTTATTATTCTTAGTTTGGAGAGTAATCAAAACCAAATCGTTAATTCCAAAACGTCATGAAATTGCCGGGATTGCTGCTTACCACTCACTATTAGCCGTACAAGTTGTTAGTGGCGCATCAGTTTCACCTGCTTCAAAATTTCAACTTGAACAAAAAATTCATTCGTATATAGATGAGCTAAAATCTAAACACCCTGAAAACTTTGAAGCAAGAAATCAGAAGCTACGAAATGTTCTCTTCGGTTCAACGGGAACAAAAATTACCCTTCAGGCTAATTCAGAACTAATTCGAAGAAACTCTCCTTGGCACTTCTGTATTCACAAGGGTGATATTCAGGCGGCGAAATCAATCAAATAGCATGACTAAAAGAATTCTTAATGAATTCAGCGGGTTACCTAAGGTGTACCAAGGAAAATGGTGCCGACTGATGTGTGCATGTGGTTTTATGAGTGCACCTTTTGTGGAACTCTACTTAAGCCATTAAAAGGTGACTGCTGTGTTTTCTGTTCTTATGGCGATGTTCCCTGTCCACCTATTCAAGAAGACAACAACAGTTGTTGCGGACAATAAAAAAGCGGCCAGTGGCCGCTTTAATTTTTTGCCTTCCCCTAGGCCACATCCATCATCATGTCATCACCAAACTCTTTGGCCGCGAGCGTTGCATCAACATCGGCTTGCAACTCCAAGATACGTTTATTTAAAACCGCGAGGATCGCGTCGCGTGTTTTGGCGTGACTAATATTCATTTCAGCCATCTCAATGCAATGCTTGGCTGCTTCTAGCTCTTCGAGCAATTCTTCTTTTAAAAACATAACCGGATCTCCTTAGGTGCACTTAAGTGGCGCTATTGCGCCGCAATATAAGCGTAGACCTTGAGGCTAAGTCTGCTTTTATCAAAAACTAGGACAGGCGTAATTCTCAGTAAAAATTCGGCCAAAAAATTTTGTGTCATTTTTTTGATAAAAGCTCTTGAAACAGTGACTTAACTCCCGATAATGGGCGTCACAACAATAACTAATAATTCATAATTACAGAAATGTCCACTTACGCCAAACTTGTTCGCCTTCTCTGGGATGCCACCAAAGAGCTCAATCTTCAATCCCTCACCGAATCCGATCGGATGATTTATATGCTGCTGGTAGAGACCTCTAAAAAGGGGCTAACTAAGGTCACCTATGATGAATTGAACGAGTTGATCAGCGAGGAAGGTTTAGTCATTTCTCGCGCACAGTTTTATAAAAGCTTGCGTGCCTTGGAGTCACTCGAGCTGATCTCACGCACCGGCACCCCTCGAAGCGCGACCTATCAAATCAACGCCCGCTCAGTTAAATAAAGCGCGTTTAAAAATATTTTCGTTGTGTGCTGAAAATCTATTGACAGTTTTTCTCGCGCGGACGTACATTAGCGCCGCTTTTTAAGGAGTACCCTGTGCTCAAGCGTTATTCGGTTTATCTGCTGACTTTCGCGCTCTTCGTAAACATCCCTACGACGGCTCTGGCGACTTTTGCCTCAGCTTTTCCATCTGACATTTCTGAGCATTCACCGGTTACTTCTTTCGTCATCGCAGTCGATCTTCGACTGACTACTCGCGCGTAAAAAGAGCTCTCTCATGTCGAGTCTTAACTCTGCTCGTTTAGCAGGCGCTGCACTGTGCCGCCTAATCACGATGACGCTACCCCCATTCATTGGTATGCGATTCCACGCCAACAACAACCCCTGTACGAGTGTCTGTGTTGTTCACTCCTCCGGTGTTTATGGAAACGCTGACGCTTGCCATGAGTACATCGAAACAACCACGAGCTTCGGCTCACTTTTCCAAAAGGAAAACATCATGAAACGTTCTTCAATTGCATTTGTATTGGCTACTGCTTTGTTTGCAGGTTCTGCTTTCGCAGCGGATGTTGCACACACTGGAAAAATCCACGAAGTGGATGCTGACGCTGGCAAGATCACCCTAATCGAAAACTCTGTGAAAACTGAGTACGAAGCAGACGACGAGAAAGCTTTGGAAGGTTTGAACCCAGGTGATGAAGTGACTTTGACTGTTACCGGCGAAGGCATGGTATCAGCAGCTAAGAAAATCTAATTCTTAGCGTAGCGATCTCTCGCTAATCCAAACTGCACTGCTTTCGGGCGGTGCAGTTTTTTTTCGCCTCGAATTCCTTAAGTGCTAAAGTTATGTCACTGTTTTTCCCATCAAGAGATCAGCCCATGTTTGGTTTCAATTTCGACAGCATCCCTGAAGAGACTCTGATTCGTTTAGGCGAGACCGGTATCGTCATCGGCATCTTGGTGGTACTGAGCTGGGCACTCCCCCGCTTTATCAAATCACGTGCTGCGCTGATGCAGCGCAAGTTCAAGATGGACGAGATCGTCACTGACTTCCTCGCCACCTCAGTAAAGCTCTTTATCTACGCTTTCATTGTTATTGGTTTACTCAGTGCAGCCGGTGTGGACACCTCTGCGCTTATCGCTGCTGTCGGTGCGATTGGTTTAGCCATTGGTCTTGCCCTAAAAGACTCGCTAAGCGCGTTAGCTTCAGGCATTTTGATTGCGGTAAATCACCTCTTCCGCAAAGGCGACCATATCGAAGTGGGCGATGTCGCGGGCTATGTCGAAAAGATTGGTCTATTCACCACAACGATTAAAACCTTCGATAGCCGTCGTGTGACGCTACCTAATAGCACGGTATTTGGTTCAAACCTGATCAACTACTCGGTCTTTGATAAGCGCCGCCTCGATCTGATTGTTTCGATCGCTTATGAAGATGATCTCGATAACGCTAAATCGGTTATCGAAAAGGTGCTTGATAACTCACAGCGCGTTCTCTCTGATGAAGGCTACCTAGTGGGCGTCGAAAGCTTTGGTGAATACGGCGTGAATATCTTGGTTCGCTTCTGGGTTGAACAAGGCACCGCTAAAGCCTCAACACTTGAAGTCCTCGAAGACATTAAGAAAGCCTTTGACGCCTCGAGCATCACTATTCCTTACCCCCGTGTCGATTTGGTCGGCTTTGCTGAATACGTGCAAGCCTTAAACCAAAACCAAAGCGAGCTTGAGCGCGCACCGGAAAAGGTCATTCATTCTCGAACCACGCCGCTCGAGGATTAACACTCTCTTTGCCCATTCCTATGGTCTGACATCACGTTAGCCATCATCTAGGGGATTCATGGAAATCTGGGAAATCGTTGTACTGAGCTTGGTCGGTATCGTTGCTGGTTGGCTGAACGTTTTAGCGGGTGGAGGCTCAATGCTCACCGTGCCCATCATGATCTTTATGGGCATGCCAGGACCTGTAGCGAATGGCACAAACCGTTTAGCGATCATTCTGCAAAACATCACCGCTGTGGCGACGTTTGCAAAAAAAGGTTTCCATAATTTTAAGCTCAGCTTGTCACTCTCCGTTGCCGCCTCGATAGGCGCGGTATTCGGTGCACAAGTTGGCGTATCTCTCGATGGTGAATGGTTCAACCGCATTCTGGCAATCATCATGGCCGGCATGATGATCATCATGTGGAAAGGTAATTTCGGCAAAGGTGACAAAAAACAAGGTGGCGAAGAACCACAACGCCTCGTGCTAGGTCACATCTTGATGATTGGTGCGGGCTTCTGGGGTGGTTTTATTCAAATTGGTGTTGGCTTTATCTTGATGCCGATTCTGCACCGCGTGATGGGGCTAAATCTTGTTCTGACCAACGTTTATAAGGTGTTTGTGATCTTGATCTACACCTTTGTCGCTTTAGCGGTATTTGCCAGCCAGTTACAGCTTGAATGGTTTGTCGGACTATCGTTAGCACTGGGTAACGCTGTTGGCGGTTATTTAGGCGCCCAAACCACTATCACCAAGGGTGAAAATTGGATTCGCTGGACACTTAACATCGCCCTAGTCGCCTTTATCATTAAGCTATTGTTTTTCTGATACATCTGAGCGGTAATAACGCTATCTAAACGCGCTATCGCGGAGAAATTATGTTGTCCTCAAAACGCTTCCAACTTGGAGCGGTATTGATAGCGGTTTTTGTTGTTTTGACTTACTGGGTCATGCAGACAGAGCCGCCTAAGAAGAAGCCAAAAGCTAAGCCCGTTACCCAAGCGTTACTGCGATTAAAAACGAAGCCGGCAACCATGCTTTAGAGTTGCTCGCTTATGGCAGCGTGATGCCCGCCGAGTTGATCACACTCGAAGCACAGGCAAAAGGTCAGCTGATTGCTCTGCACCGTGACTTTGAACCAGGCGGTCAGATTGCGCGTGGCGAAACACTCTATTCCATCGATGACCGTGAATATCAATTAAATGTCGATGCAGCCAATGCAGCTTTGAAAAAAGCACAAGCTGATATCGCAATGGAAGCCGCGCAACGAAAAGTTGCTGAGAAGGATTTAGAGATTCTAAGTAAGCGCATGCAGCTATCTGACGAGTCTAAGCAGTTAGCCCTGCGTCTACCGCAACAACGCCAAGCGGAAGCTGCACTAGCAAGCGCACAACGTCAGCTTAAACAAGCTCAGCTCGATCTATCGCACACCCAACGCCAAATCGAAACCAATGTGGTTGTGGTTGAGCGTAAGAAAGTAATCGGCGATACCGTTTCCATCGGTGATGAAATTGGCAGCGTGGCACGTGCTGATCGTTACTGGGTGGAGTTACGACTCCCCACCGATCGTATCGCTAAGATACAGCCACGTACCAATTCAAAAGGCTCGCAAGTTAAGCTGAAGGCCAACGGTATTGATTACCAAGGTGAGCTCATTCGTATTCACCCCCAGATCGATAGCGATAGCCGTTTAGCAAAAGTGATCGTTGAGATTAATCAACCGCTAACGCAATCAAGCCGCCCTCTTCTGCTGGGCACTTATGTTGAAGCGAAAATCATGCAGCAACCAATCAACAATGCGGTAAAACTGCCTCGCGAAGCACTGACCAGTGATAGTCGTGTTTGGGGTGTGGACAACAAAGGCTTGCTTCAAGTGGAAGCGGTACAGTTGATTGATATGGATAGCCAATCTGCTTACATAAGCGCACCCAAAGGCTTGGATTACATCGTCACTAACAGCTTAAAAACACTCGTTCCTGGCACCAAGGTCAACGTTAAGTAATCAATATGAGTACTCAACGTAAAGGCATTGTCGAATGGTTTGCGACTAACTCAGTCGCCGCCAATATCCTGATGCTTGCGCTCATCTTGGGCGGCGTTTTGGGCTTCATGGATGTTAAGCAACAATACCTTCCCACCTATGAAGCCGATCAGGTCACAGTATCGGTTAACTACAGTGGCGCGAGTCCTGAGGAAGTTGAGAAAGGCGTCATCCTACCGATTGAGCAAGAACTTAATGGCATGCCAGGTATCGACCAGCTCACCGCCAATGCGTCTGAAAACCAAGGCGAGGTCTTTGCCAAGTTAGAAAACGGCGTTGATCGCCAACAATTACTGCAGGACATCCGCAATGCAGTTGCACGCATTAACTCTTTCCCTGTTGAAGCCGAACAAGCCAAGGTTACGTTAAAAGGACGCGAGTTCTCCATCATCAGTATTGGCGTGGCTGCAGAGCTTGCACAAACCGAGCTGTATGAACTGAGCGAACGCATGCGCCGCACTCTACTTGATGTGAAAGGCGTGTCACGCGTAGAACAAGTTGGCGCTCTCGCCCCTGAGATCAGCATTGAGATTGATCCAGCTCGTCTACTCGAGCAATCACTGACCATTGGCGATATCTCAGACGTCTTATATGACGCAGTACGCGACGTACCCGGTGGCCGCGTAGAAACCCAAGATGGTGATGTCGTGCTTCGCACTTTAGGTCGTCGTGAAGACGCTAAGGCGTTTGGTGACATTCCAATCAAAACCCGTAACGATGGCACTCAACTATTACTTAGGGACATCGCAAAGGTAAATGATGGCTTTGAAGACAGCACACAGATCTTCGAGTTTAACGGTAAGCCCGGTATGCGCCTTGATGTCTATCACGGTGAAAGCGTTCGTCCGATTGAGCTTGCCGGCCGTGTTAAACAAACCATAAAGAAACTACAAAAAGACCTACCTAAAACCGTTGAACTGAGTATTCAAAACGACCGCTCAGAACGTTATTACGAGCGAAGCAATATCTTAATCAGTAATGGTCTTGCCGGCCTCGCCTTAGTCGTCATTGCATTAGGCTTGTTCTTAAATGCTCGCCTTGCCTTCTGGGTCGCCGTTTCAATTCCAGTGGTATTCATTGGCAGCTTCAGCTTCTTACCCTATGCCGGTATCACCTTAAACATGATCTCGATGTTTGCCTTTATCTTGGCGGTCGGCATCGTGGTCGATGACGCCATCATCGTCGGCGAACACATCTACACCAAACTACAACAAGGGCTTAAACCAAGCGACGCCGTACAACAAGGCGTTCGTGAAATGCTAGTTCCCGTTATCTATGCGGTAGGAACCAACATCATTGCCTTTATTCCGCTGCTATTGGTGCCTGGCTCTACAGGTCAATTCATGAAGTCCTTGCCGGTTGTGGCTTCGATTGTATTTGCCATCTCCTTAATGGAAGCACTACTGGTTCTCCCCTCACACCTCAATCACAAAATCAAAGAAGGCAAAGCAGCAAAACTCTACGCTCCCTTTGCTCGGGTTAAGCGTTTCCACGATGCGATGACCGATGGTTTAGATCGTTTACGTGATGTGACTTATGCCAACCAACTTAACTGGACACTTAAACATCGTTATCTTGTGCTCATTATTTTTGGTGGCTTTCTAGCGATTATCATTGCGTGGTACGAAGCGGGTCGTATCGATCTCACATGGCGCCCAAGCATCCCCGGTAATCGCGTTGATGCGGAAATCGACATGCCAGTGGATGCATCAGTTAAACAAACTCAAGCCACTGTGCGCAAGGTGGAAGCGGCAGGTCTTCGCGCCATTGAGAATCTCGGCGGAAAACAATACCTATCTAGCTGGTTTACTCGTGCAGGTTGGAATCGCCCTGATTATGGCGATGTGAATATGTATCTTGTGCCCGATGATCAGCGTCCCTTCAATCAAGAAGACTTCTTACGTGAGTGGCGTAAAGAAATGGGTGAAGTACCCGAAGCCAAATCGATCTTCTTCGAGTACATGGTAGGTCCAGGTGGCAATAAAGAGTTCGTCGTTAACCTGTCACATACCGACACCCAAGTCCTTGAAGCAAGCGCTCGTGAGCTAGCGACCAAGCTTGGTGAGCTACAAGGCGTCACCGATGTTAGCGATGGTATTGGACAAGGTAAAAACCAATGGGTGTTTAACTTAAGCCCTGTGGGTCGTGCACTGGGTTTAACCGAACAATCACTCGGTCAGCAGATTCGAGACTCTTTCTACGGCGCTGAGGTCGAGCGTATTCTGCGTGGTGGTAAAGAAGTAAAAGTGATGGTGCGACTATCACGTGATCATCGTCAGTCATTAGCTGATCTGCGTGAGATGCTGATTCGTACTCCCAACGGCGGTCTCATCCCCTTAACAGAAGCGGCCATCATCGAAACCAGTCGCGCCTACAGCACTATTAAACGTGAAGACGGGCGACGCATCATTCAGATCACCGCCAGTATCGATAAAGCACACGCTAATTCACGTCAGATACGAGCCTTGGTGCAAAAGAGCTTCTTACCGGAGCTCATCGCTAATCATCCCGAACTCAAATGGAAGTTCGGCGGTGGTCGTCGAGACCAAACACGTACCTTCAAATACATCTTTGATGGCCTTCTGTGGTCTGCAGTATTAATTTTTGCCTTGATGGCCGCGCTGTTCCGAAGCTATAGCCAAGGCGTTATTGTCATGTTGACCATTCCCTTTGCGGTTGCTGGCAGTATTTTTGGCCATATCGTGATGGGTCACGGCATGAGCTCAGTGAGTATTTACGGCATGATTGCGCTCGGCGGACTGGTCGTGAATGGCTCGCTGGTACTCACCGTACGTCTCAATGAACTGAAAGATTTGCCTGCTCTCCAGGCTATTCATCAAGCTGCTGTTAGCCGTTTCCGCCCGATTTTATTGACCACACTCACCACCACATTGGGTTTAGCACCGATTCTTTTCGAGACATCAGTGCAAGCGCGCTTCCTTATCCCAATGGCCATCGCGCTCAGCTTCGGCACCATCATGGGCTTTTTAGTGGTGCTTTACCTGATCCCCGCGATGTACGCGATCCAAAACGAGCTTCAAGAACGCTTCTTTCCTAAAACCAAATAAAAAACGACTAATTTTCTAATTTAGGACAATTGTCTTTTATTAAAAATCGTCATGGTGTTCTAAAAAAAAAGTGCTAGGCTAAATGAAACAAGTATTTAGCGAATTTTTGCACTCTTTTTTAGGTTGAGCGTCCTAAAATGTCAGATTATCTTGATCGACTTCAAAAATCATCCGCCTACCATGGCGTCAATGCACCTTATGTCGAGGATCTTTACGAAAGTTATCTAAAAGATCCAGCAAGCGTCCCTGAAAAATGGCGCGAGCATTTCGACAACCTTCCCCAAGTGAATGGCTTTGGTCCCGAGCATATCGAAGAGTCACATCGCGATATCCAAGCCCAGTTCGCGAAGAAAGCCCAAGGTCGCCGTGCGGTTGTACTTTCAGGTGGCATGAGTGCCGAAGCTGCAGAGCGCCAAACCAAAGTATTACAGCTAATCAACGCTTATCGGGTACGTGGTCATCAAAACGCAAAGCTCGATCCACTTGAGCTTCACAAAACCGTACCTCTAGAAGAGCTTAAGCCAGAGTATTACGGCTTTACCCAAGCCGACATGAAAGAGGTGTTTAACACCGGCTCGTTGTTTGCCGCTGAACAAATGCCACTGGGCGAAATCCTTGACCTACTCCGCGAGACCTACACCTCAACCGTAGGCTCTGAGTACATGCACATCACTGATACGGATGAAAAGCGTTGGATCCAGCAACGCCTTGAAACCTACCGTGCAAAGCCTGAGATGGATCACGAGAAGCAAAAGTGGTTACTTCATATGCTGACTGCAGCAGAAGGTATTGAGAAGTACATGCATGCTCGCTTCGTCGGTCAAAAACGTTTCTCACTCGAAGGTGGTGAATCGCTGATTCCTATCCTTGATGAACTGATCTTCCGCGCAGGTAATAACGGTGCCGAAGAGGTGTTGATTGGTATGGCTCACCGAGGTCGCTTAAACGTCTTGAGTAATATTTTAGGTAAGCCACCTGCTAGCATCTTTAAAGAGTTCGAAGGTCAACGTCACGAACATAACGAGCGCAGCGTGCTGAGCTCAGGCGATGTGAAATACCACAAAGGTTTCTCCAGTGACTTAGATACCGGTAATGGTCTGGTTCACGTCACACTGGGTTTTAACCCATCGCACCTCGAAATTATTAGCCCCGTTATGATCGGTAGTGCGCGTGCACGCCAACAACGCTACGGCGACAAAGAAGGCGACATGATTATCCCAATCAGCATCCACGGTGATGCTGCCTTCGCAGGTCAAGGCGTGGTGATGGAAACCTTCAACATGTCGCAGGTACGTGGCTATGCCGTTGGCGGCACCATTCATATCGTGGTGAATAACCAAATCGGCTTCACCACCTCGAACGCCTTTGATAGCCGCTCGACGCATTACTGCACCGATGTCGCCAAGATGGTTCAAGCACCGATCTTCCACGTGAATGGTGACGATCCAGAAGCGGTGATCTTTGTCACTCGCCTCGCCTTCGACTATCGCAAGCGCTTCCATAAAGACGTGGTTATCGACTTAGTCTGTTATCGCCGCCATGGTCACAACGAAGCAGACGAGCCTGCGGTGACTCAACCCAGCATGTATAAAAACATCCGCAGCCGCGAAACCACCCGTGCCTTGTATGCCAACAAGCTACTGAGCAAAGGTGTTATCGATGCTGATTTTGCGCAAAAGAAAGTCAGCGACCTTCGCGAACGTTTTGAAGCCGGCGAATGTGTTGGCCGCGCTACCGAAGATGACCTTGAAGGTCGTATCTTGGTTGATTGGGAAAAATATAAAGGCGCCACTTGGGAGTCTCCTGCAAAAACCGCGGTTAAAAACGCACGTATTACTGCATTAGCTGGAAAGATCTTCACACCGCCTGCCGGCTTCCCATTGCACCCTCGTGTTGAAAAGATTCTTTCCGATCGTCAAGCCATGGCGAACGGTGACAAGCTGATCGACTGGGGTTTTGCTGAGAATATGGCCTATGCCTGCTTGCTTGATATGGGCTATCCCGTTCGCTTATCCGGCCAAGACTGTCGCCGCGGCACCTTCTTCCACCGTCATGCGATGTGGCGTAATCAAGAGACCGGTGAAAGCTATGTCTCATTGCGTGAGATCCGCGAAGACCAACCTAATTTCACTGTTATCGATTCTGTGCTCTCTGAAGAAGCCGTACTCGCCTTTGAATATGGCTATGCAACCGCTGAGCCCAACACACTGACTATCTGGGAAGCTCAGTTCGGTGACTTCGCGAACGGCGCACAAGTCGTGATCGATCAATTCATTAGCTCAGCTGGCGCCAAGTGGGGCTTGTACTGTGGTTTGACCATGTTGCTACCTCACGGTTACGAAGGCCAAGGTCCAGAGCACTCATCAGCACGTATCGAGCGTTACATGCAGCTGTGTGCTGAGCACAACATGCAAGTATGCATTCCAAGTACGCCAGCACAAATCTTCCACCTGTTGATGCGTCAGATGATTCGACCCTTCCGTCATCCGCTAATCGTTTTTTCACCAAAGAGTATTTTGCGTAATCCATTGGCCACCTCGCCTTTGGAAAGCTTGAGCCATGGTGAATTCGAGACCGTTATCGATGAGATTGATCCTATCGAAGCAGAAGAGGTCACTCGTGTGGTGATGTGTAGCGGCAAGGTGTACTACGACCTACTGCAAGCGCGCCGCAGCCGCGAGTTACAACACGTCGCTATTGTTCGTATCGAACAGCTTTACCCCTTCCCACATGACCGTGTGGCTGAAGTCGTTGGTCAATACATCAATGCCGAGCAATTCATTTGGTGCCAAGAAGAGCCACAAAACCAAGGTGCTTGGGATCAAATCAAACACCGTTTTGCATGGCTGCATGAGCGTGGTCTGCGTGCGCAATATGCAGGTCGTAAATCTGCAGCAGCACCGGCAACCGGCTATTCAAAAGTTCACCAAGAAGAACAAGATCAACTGATCGACGACGCACTCACCGGCGAAGTTAATCGCGAAATGGACCTGAGAGGATAAACATGACTGATGTTCGCGTACCTACCCTGCCTGAATCAGTAACCGACGCAACGGTACTTACTTGGCACAAGAAACCCGGTGATCCTGTATCCCGTGATGAAAACCTACTCGATCTAGAAACCGACAAGGTGGTGCTTGAAGTTCCATCACCTATCGATGGCGTACTCACCGAGATCAAAGCCGAAGAAGGCGCAGTGGTCACGTCAGATGACATCCTTGCGATTCTGACCGAAGGTGCGGTTGCCGCTGCAGCGCCTGCTGCTAGTGAACCCGCTGCAGAAACGCCCGCAGAGTCAGACGATGACCCTATCCTCACGCCTGCGGTTCGTCGCTTAGTTAAAGAGATGAAGATCGACCCTTCACAAGTTACCGGCACCGGTAAAGAAGGTCGCATCCTCAAATCAGATGTGATGCGTTATCTCGACGAGCAAAAGAATCAACCTGCTGAAGCGAAAGAAGCCAAAGCGGCCGCTAGCGCAGCACCGGATGACATCGCCCTTGGGCCCTCGTGATGAGAAGCGTGTGCCAATGAGTCGTTTACGTGCACGTGTCGCTGAGCGTTTGCTCGAAGCACAAGCCAATGCAGCGATTCTGACTACCTTTAACGAAGTCGATCTGCAAAACGTGATCGAGCTCCGTAAGAAGTACAAAGATCAGTTCGAAAAACAACACGATACCCGCCTAGGCTTTATGTCGTTCTTCGTCAAAGCGGCTGTCGAAGCGTTGAAGAAATTCCCAGCAGTGAATGCGTCGATTGATGGCGATGAGATCGTGTATCACAACTACTTTGATATCGGCATCGCGGTGGGCTCACCACGTGGCTTGGTCGTTCCGATCTTGCGTGATGCTGACCAGATGAGTTTTGCAGAGATCGAAGCGCGCATTCGTGAATATGGCGAGAAAGCCCGTGATGGCAGCTTGAGCTATGACGACCTGACCGGCGGCACCTTCACCATTTCGAATGGTGGTGTGTACGGCTCGATGCTCTCGACCCCTATTCTTAATCCACCTCAAAGCGCGATCTTAGGCATGCACAACATTGTTGAGCGTCCAGTCGTGGTCAATGGTGAGATCGTGATTCGTCCGATGATGTATCTCGCGCTGTCATACGACCATCGCATCATCGACGGTCGCGAGTCAGTGCAAACACTGGTCACCATTAAGGAGCTACTCGAAGATCCGGCACGCCTGATGCTTCAAGTGTAAAATCCTATTTAAGCAGTCTTTCTACGGCCTCCTTGTGAGGCCGTCTTGTCTTTAGAGAACATAACTATGACTACCATTAAGCAAGACGATCTGATTCAAAGCGTCGCTGATGCCCTGCAATACATCTCGTACTACCACTCTGTGGATTACATCCAAGCTGTTGGGCGTGCGTATGATCGTGAGCAATCACCTGCTGCAAAAGATGCCTTAGCGCAGATCATTACCAACTCACGCATGTGTGCAGAAGGTCATCGTCCGATCTGCCAAGACACAGGTGCCGTAGTTGCGTTTGTAAAGATTGGTATGGAATGTCGCTTTGAAGGCAATATGTCACTAAATGACATGATTAATGAAGGTGTGCGTCAGGCCTACATGCACCCTGATAACAAACTACGCGCCTCTATGGTGAATCCACCGATCGGTAAGCGCGTGAATACTCGCGATAACACCCCAGCGATCATTTATCACGAGCTGGTACCGGGCAATAAAGTTGAGATCGGTTTAGCAGCCAAAGGCGGTGGCTCTGAAAACAAATCAAAGTTCACCGTGATGAACCCAAGCGACAGCTTGGTCGACTGGGTGGTTAAAACCTTACCGACCATGGGCGCCGGTTGGTGTCCGCCGGGTATCTTAGGTATTGGTATTGGCGGCACTGCTGAGAAAGCCATGCTGCTCGCCAAAGAATCACTGATGTCACACATCGACATGCACGAGATTCAAGAGCGCGGCCCTAAAGATGAGATCGAAGAGCTTCGTCTTGAGATCTACAACCGCGTTAACGATCTCGGTATCGGCGCACAAGGTCTTGGCGGCTTAACCACTGTCGTGGATGTCAAAATCAACACCTACCCAACGCATGCTGCCTCACTACCGGTAGCGATGATTCCTAACTGTGCCGCGACTCGTCACGTCGAATTCGAACTCGATGGATCAGGCCCTGCCGTACTCGAGCCACCTAAGCTTGAAGACTGGCCAGATGTCACATGGACCGCTTCTACCGAATCTAAGCGTGTTGATCTGAATAACTTAACGCCAGAAGAAGTGGCGAGCTGGAAGCCAGGTGAAACCTTATTGCTTAACGGCAAGCTACTCACCGGTCGTGATGCAGCCCACAAGCGCATCCAAGAGCTACTCGAAAGCGGCGAAGGACTTACCTGAGAATGTCGACTTCACTAATCGCCTGATCTACTACGTAGGCCCTGTCGATCCTGTGCGTGATGAAGCTGTTGGCCCTGCAGGCCCTACTACCTCAACACGCATGGATAAGTTCACCGAGATGATGCTGAGCCAAACTGGTCTTGATCGGCATGGTCGGTAAAGCAGAGCGCGGCCCAGTGGCGATTGAATCAATCAAGAAACACAAGGCGGCGTATCTAATGGCCGTTGGTGGCGCAGCGTACTTGGTCTCCCAAGCGATTAAGAGCGCCAAAGTCTTAGCGTTTGAAGATCTTGGCATGGAAGCGATCTACGAATTTGATGTAGTCGATATGCCCGTCACAGTAGCCGTAGATAGCACCGGTATTTCAGCACACATCACCGGCCCTGCTGAATGGTCAGTCAAAATTGCTGACATGAAGAAATGATCGCCTAACGTTTTGGCTTACCTCTTCGCACTCATTGTCTTTATCTTTGTTGGCGCTGATAGCTCAGCGCCCGCACTGGTCGCTAATGATGTGCTCATCGAAAGATTGAGTGGCAAAACCGCACATTGCATCAAAACCAAAGACAACACTGACTGCGATACCTATTTCGCCAAGAATGGCGATGTCGAACGCTATACCTTTAACGATAAAAAGTTTCGTTACGGCACTTGGTGGGTTGATGGCGTAAGTAAGCTAAATATCCAATGGGCGAACAAAGACACACCTTGGGTCTTTGATGTTATCGAACAAGCCAACGGCGACTGGCACCTCAGCTGGCA
>JAYQSI010000018.1:0-4981 GCA_038146785.1 Gammaproteobacteria bacterium | reverse complement strand
TCCATTTCTTTGAAAAGTAACAATCCTTAAAAGAGGGCACATGTTAACAGCCGATTAAAGAAGAAGTTAATTCCTGCCGAAAAAGAGCTCCAAAATTTAGGTAATAGGCCGCTATTAGGTCTCCGAAAGACGATTACAGAGCAAGAAATGGGAATTTTCACGAAAAATCGGACAAGCAATATTGGACTGGATGTCAGCTCTACCGCGGTTAAGTTATTAGAATTTGGTAAAGAACTCGTCGATAACGAGCCGCGTTATCGCATTCTCAATTACGCCGTTGTGCCGCTGCCAACCAATGCCATTGTGGAAAAGTCGGTTGCCGACGTTGAAGCGGTTATGGAAGCAATCGAGTCAGCGCTAGAGAAAACCAAGGTGCGCACCAAGCATGCCGTAGTCGCTGTGGCCGGTAGCTCAGTGATTAATAAGGTGATTTCTTTGCCAGCATCACTGACTCGCGCAGAGCTTGATGCACAGATCCATATTGCCGTTGAGCAACATATTCCTTACCCGCTCAATGAAGTCCGTTTCGATTACGACATTCTCGGTCCGTCAGACCATAGTGAAGAACTGATGGACGTGCTGATTGTTGCATCGCGAAAAGAAACCGTCGATTCACTGATGCAAGCGGTTGAAGGAGCGGGGCTTGAGTGCGAGGTTGTCGATATCGAAGCGTATGCCGTTGAACGTGCTGCGCAGCTGCTCGATTTTTCAAGCTTCGGTGTTAATCCATCTGTGATTGCCATGGCAGACATTGGTGCGACCACAATGACACTGGATGTTCTGCAAGATGGTCGAGCTATCTATACCCGAGAGCAAAACTTCGGTGGCTCAATGCTGACTGAGCAAATTCAATCTCGATATGGCATGAGCAAGGAAGAAGCAGGCGCAGCAAAAAAGCTTGGCGGCTTGCCAGAAGATTATGAAATGGAGTTGCTCTCGCCCTTTAAAGATTCATTGGTGCAGCAAATCAATCGCGCAGTGCAATTTTTTTACACCGCTAAACAAGTTAAAGAGATTGATGTCCTCGTTCTGTCTGGTGGCTGCGCCATGATGGAAGGGATTGAGGATCTGGTCTCTGAGCGTTTAGGTATTCCAACTAAGGTAGCCCGCCCATTTGAAACGATGGCGATTGGAAAAAATGTGGATATCAACGCCTTATTAAAAGATTCGCCCGCGATGATGGTCGCGGCAGGCTTGGCGATGAGGGATTTATAAATGACTAAAATAAATCTTCTTCCCTGGCGTGAGAAAGCCAAAGCCGAAAGATTAAAGCAGTTCTATTTGCTGTTGGGTTTTGGTGCCGGCGTTGGCGTCATCATCATTGGTATCTGGTTCACCATTCTGAGTTCAACAATTTCTACTCAGAACGACCGTAACAACTTTCTCAGTAAAGAAATCGCTGCGTTAGATGTTCGACTCGGCGAAGTGAAAAAACTCAAAGAGAAAAAACAAAACCTTACTGATCGGATTAACGTCATCGTTGCTCTTCAAGAAGAGCGTTCAAGCACGGTTCGTTTCTTTGACCAACTTGTTGATGCGGTGCCAGAGGGCATACAACTGACGTCGCTTAGTACAGCCAACTACAACGTGACGCTAAATGGTAATGCTGAGTCACACGGCCGTGTGTCGAACCTGATGGACAACATTGATCAAAGCAAAGATCTGCGTATTCCAACCTTACAGGTGGTTCAGCAGCAAGGAAAAACACAAGCTGGCTTGCAACAGTTCTCGGTAATTGCAGAACAAAAGCATGCAGAAGCAATGGTGGCTGCAAAGGCGCCCGCAAAAACTAAGCGGAAGAAGAAATGAACTGGCAAGACATCAATAACATCAATGTGAATCTTGATATCTCAGAAGCAGGGGAGTGGCCAGCAGCGGTTAAGCAAGCGCTGGCTGCCATCGTCGGCATCTTGCTTTTGGTTGGCGCCTATTACGGCTTCATGACGACGAAATACGAGTCATTAGAAAAGCTACGCCAGACTGAAGCGAAACTAAAAGTCGAGTTCATGGAAAAAGAAGCGCAGGCGTCACTTCTAGAACAGTATCAAGAACAACTTGCGGAAATGGAAAAGTCACTTGGCGACTTAGTCCGCCAGTTGCCTGACCAAGCGGAAGTGGCAAGCCTGTTGGTTGACGTATCACAAACCGGCTTAGCATCAGGATTAGAGTTTGAGTTGTTCCAACCACAAGCAGAGGTGCCGCAGGACTTCTATACCGAGCTACCTATTCGATTACGTGTTGTGGGTGGGTTTCATGAAATGGGTGTATTTGCCGGTGGCTTAGCTGCATTGCCTCGCATCGTGACATTGCATGACATCAAAATTACCGCAGCTAAAGGCAACACTTCGCAGCTAACGATGGATGCGCTGGCGAAAACCTATCGCTACTCATTAGAGGGAGCGAAGAAATGATCAAAAAGTTATTAGCCTTAACAGCAATGAGTGCTTTTTTATCAGGATGCTTTAGCTCAAGCACATCCGATCTTGAGAAGTTTGTTGAAGATACCAAAGCAAGAATGCCTAAAAAGCTTGAGCCGCTACCAATGATTCCCGAGGTAATGCGTTTGGCGTATGACCCAGCTGGGCGCCGCAATCCTTTTGACCCAATTCCTGATAGAACATTGGTATTGGGTGGTATTCAAGCAGGTCCATCACCCGATAAGAATCGTGTGCGCGAATACCTTGAGCAATTCCCACTAGACACTATGCGCATGGTCGGCGTCCTTGAGCAGCAAGGTACACGCTGGGGATTGATTCGCGCGCAAGACGGGGCAATCCATCGCGTAAGCAAAGGCGCCTACATGGGGCAGAACCACGGACACATTACAGATGTGAAGCTAAATGAAATTGTGCTGACCGAGTTAATCAAGGTTGGTGAAATGTACAAAGAACAAGAAGCGTCGCTCGCGCTTAATGATGCAGGCAAATAAGGAAATTTAAGATGGTGAATATGAAAAAGATTTTTGTGCAGTCAATGACTGTTGCCTTGTTGAGTTTGAGCTCGCAAGTTATCGCAAACACGCTTAAAGCGATTGATTATCAAAGCTTGCCAGGCAATGGCGTACAGCTAACCTTTGAGCATGCTGAACAGGTAAGCCAACCAAGTAGTTTTGTGACCACCTCACCTGACTCCATTGTGATTGACCTACCGGACACTCAGAACGCTACTACTGAACCCAAAACAGATGTTGGCTTAGGTTTTGTTGACAGTGTCACGGCTGTTCAAGGTAAATCTCGCACGCGTGCAATTATTAAATTGCTTTCTGCACGTCCTTACCAAGTAACGACGAACCAAAATAACGTGGTAGTAACGATTTCAGGCGAGGCTACTCAAGCCGCGCCAGTTGTATCTGCTGCTGTTGCAGAGCCAACCAGTATCACGAACATTGATTTCCGTCGCACAGACACCGGCGCAGGCCGTCTTGAAATCTCATTGAGCAGTGATGAGTACGCCGCATCTATCCGTAAGCGTAATGGTGGCTTGACCGTCAACATGGCGGGTGTGCAAATCCCAGAAGGCTGGTTGAAAGAATTTGAAGTCACAGACTTTGCGACGCCGGTATCACTAATCACAACCGCAGAAACAAAAAATGGTTCTCAATTTGTGATTAGTGGCGCGGCATTTGAGCCTGTCACCTATCAACAAGAGAAGCAGTACATCATTGAATTTAAGCCTGCGGTTGTAGAAGAAGAGAAGCAGGCAAAAGGCGAGATTAAATTCGAGGGCGAAAAGCTCACCTTGAATTTCCAAGATATCGAAGTGCGTGCGGTTCTGCAGATGTTGGCAGACTTTACGAATTCAAACTTAGTGGTTTCAGATTCAGTAACAGGCGGCATTACATTGCGCTTAAAAGATGTGCCATGGGATCAAGCGCTCGACATTATTTTGCGTACCAAAGGTCTCTCAATGCGTCGCCAAGATAGTGTGATGTTCATTGCGCCAAGTGAAGAGATCGCAGCACGCGAACAGCAAGAACTTGAAGCTGAGCTTAAGAAGCAAACGCTTGAGCCTATCGAATCAGAATTGATCAGCGTTAGCTATGCAAAAGCGGCAACGCTATCGGGCCTTTTGAAGAATAAAGAAAATAAGCTCATGTCAGAGCGTGGCAATGTCACAGTTGATGAGCGTACCAATACATTGCTCGTTCAAGATACGCGCAAAAAGATTGATGAGATTCGCGCTTTAGTTGAAAAGCTAGACATTCCTGTGCGTCAGGTGTTGATCGAATCACGCATTGTTATTGCGACCAATGACTTTGCACGTGACTTGGGTGTCCGTTTGGGCGCTAGCGCACCAATTAGAGCGGGTGATCAAATTATTAACTTTAGTGGCAATAGCACCTCAAACACGTTGAGTGGTGAACCAGGCACAGTTGCTAATGATGATTTGCTTGTTAATTTAGGTGCAGCAAATTTATCAGGGGGCGTGGCTAATGTGGTTTTAGGTCAGCTAGGCTCACATCTTTTGCGCCTTGAGCTTTCTGCCATGCAGCAAGAGGGTCGCGGTGAAGTTGTTTCATCACCTCGATTGTTAACCTCTAATCAGACCAAAGCGTCAATCGAGCAAGGTCTTGAGGTGCCTTACCAGTCATCAGCTGAAAATGGCGGTACAACGGTTTCTTTTAAAGAAGCAAAGTTGAAGCTTGAGGTCACACCACAAATTACGCCGGATGATCGAGTGATGATGGATCTCATCATTTCAAAAGATAGCTTAGGCGCTGCGGTGACTGGCGTATCAGAGCGTCCAATCGATTCACGTGAATTACAAACAACGGTTCTTGTTAAAAATGGTGAGACCGTTGTACTCGGCGGCGTATTTGAAAAAGAAGAATCGCGCTCGCAAGGCCGCATCCCATTCTTTGGCGATCTGCCTTATGTAGGCTTCATGTTTAAAAATGAATACATCGTGGATGAAACTAACGAGCTGTTGATTTTCATCACGCCAAAGATCCTCTCAGACACAGTCGCCTTCCGTTAATTTG
>JAYQSI010000017.1:0-335561 GCA_038146785.1 Gammaproteobacteria bacterium | reverse complement strand
ATTGAATCAACTGCTGCAAAAAATGACGAGATCGGGACAAATTGGTGACAGATACCGTTGCATTTTCGTCCGCTTTAATTTTCGCTCGATATTCTTTTATGTAACCAAGTACTTGGTTCAAAGACTGAACAGCCTCCTTTTTCCGCTTTTCAGTTTCAAGTAATAAGGCATGAGCATGATCGACTTTGCGTTGTCGCAGATCTTTTAATGTTTCCCACTTAGTACTGGCCATTCATCACCTCACTTTCATTAGGTGTAGATGCTTTCCCCATCTTTAACTTGCGACCTCTGTTTTCATTAGCATCATCCACTTCTTCGGGAATGTTCTGAAGCTGATCCAAAGACTCTGAAAAGCTCACAGCTGAACTCATATCCTGTTGTAAAAAGTTTTTAATAAACGGTAGTTGACGAATCGCCTGATCAACATCTGCATTAGCTCCACGCTGATAAGCACCCACACTGATGAGATCTCGGTGCTCCTGATAAGCAGAATAGACTCGTCTAAATTCTTTTGCTGCTTCTTGATGCTGACGCTTTGCTAATTGCGGCATCAAACGACTGACTGACTGCAAAATATCGATTGCTGGGAAATGCCCTTGTGCGGCCAATTCACGCGTTAAAACAATGTGGCCATCAAGGATCGCTCTCGCTGCATCAACAATCGGATCTTGCTGATCATCACCTTCCGCCAAAACAGTATAAAAAGCAGTAATTGAGCCATTGGCTACGTTGGTATTACCTGCTCGTTCGATGAGTGATGGCATCAATGTAAATACCGAAGGTGGATAACCTTTCGTCGTTGGCGGCTCACCCACCGCAAGGCCGATCTCACGTTGCGCATGAGCTACACGTGTTAGCGAATCCATTAACAACAAGACATGCTTACCTTGGTCGCGAAAATACTCCGCAACAGCTGTCGCTAATGATGCGCCATGCAAACGAGAGACTGGCGACGTATCACCCGGCGCAGCAATAACTACTGCGCGTCGCATACCCTCTTCACCTAGCGTATCGCGAACAAACTCATGGACTTCTCGACCACGCTCACCGATCAAACCAATAACCACCACATCAGCTTTGGTGTAACGCGTCATCATCCCGAGCAAAACACTCTTGCCCACACCACTACCAGCCATTAAACCAAGTCGCTGACCACGACCAACCGTTAACAATGAATTAATCGCGCGCACACCAACATCAAGTGGCTCATTTATTGGGCGACGAGATAATGGATTAATAGGATCAGTATTGATTGAACGAAACGCAGTCGGCGTAATCGGATCACCATCATCTAATGGCATACCCATACCATCAAAGACACGTCCTAACATGGACTCGCTAAAACCAAAGTTACTTCCCGTTGACCGAACAACCACCCTAAACCCAGGAGCAATGCCTCGAGTCCGCTCAAATGGCATTAACAATAAACGTCCATCAGAAAACCCAACGACTTCCGCTTGAACCCTCTTGCCATCAGGGGCAATCACATCGCATCGAGAGCCAATTGAAGCATTTATGCCACTCGCCTCTAGGGTTAAAACCAACCACACGCGTAAGCACACCTTGTGCCGGTGGCGGTGGAAGCTGAATATCTTCAACCCAACGATCTACACGTGCGGCAAAGCTACCCATCAATCGTCCTTTTCCGCCTCATGTCCATCAGCAGAATCCTGATCAGTAACTTGATCGAGTGAAGTAACCGGCTTTAAAAAGATAGCATCAACGTCTTTTAGTAATTTGTTCGCTACCGCAGATAATCGCTCCTCAACAAGATCTTCGGTACGACGTTCACCACATTCAACTCTCACACTACCTGAACTCAGGTTTTCATCTGCCACCCAAGTTACTTTTTCAAATAAGGGGGACTGAACCTCTCGCATCATGTCTAAATCACTTGGGTTTAAACACACTCGAGGGGCATCATCGGGAGAAAAGTTTTCAAGTGACACCGCCACTAACTTTTGAATCGCTACCGGCGAAAGCGACAACTCGGCCCGTAAAATTTGACGAGCTATATGCATAGATAAACGCGCCAAATCATCATCGAGTTCTTCTAGAGCCATTTGACGCGACTCAGTCATTGCTTGAATAACCGAATCAATTTTTTGTCTTAACAGACTGACTTTTTCTTCAGCCAAGCGTTCTGCATCACGTCGACCTTGCTCAACGCCTTGCTGAATACCTACTTGTAGTCCCTCTTCATAGGTTAGAACAGGCTCATCTTCAAGCGCCTGCTCGTCTGCGGCTTCTAAATGATCAACATCATTTTCATCTTCTTTTGGTGCCTGTGAATCAGACTCAGTGATGCGCTCTTCACCTTCGGTTATCACATCATTAGCGGCTTCAAAATCGGATGTAGCTTGCTCGGGCTTACTAAGAGACTCAGGTCGCATAGGCTTCCACTGATCCTTATTCGCTCGAGTACTCGAAACCCCCTCCTCTGCAGGATTAAATTGATCCTTTACAGGTGGCGCATCTGATTCTGATGACAATGCAAAAAATGGTCGAAACTCTTCACTCTCTTCAGCGTGCTCAAGAATCCATGAACTCAGATTTTGATCCCAATGGGTTATCCCATCATCACACTGACCCGATTTACAGATCTTAGACAAAATCATCGCCGCGACCCGCTAGAACAATCTCACCAGCATCCGATAACTTACGTGCTTTACGCAGAATCTGCTTCTGCGCTTCTTCTGCCTCAGAGAGACGAATAGGACCTTTCGCTTCCATATCATCCAAGAACATTTCAGCTGCACGTTTAGACATATTTTCGAGGAACTTGTCTTTAACTTCTTCGTCAGCACCCTTCAATGCGGTCATCAAATCATCGGTTTCAATATTACGCATGAGTACTTGGATACTCTTATTATCAATGCCCACCAAGTTATCAAAGACAAACATGTTGTCTTGAATACGCTGCGCAAGATCTTCATCCGCAGTCTCCATTGAGCCCATGATCGCGCCTTCAATCTCTGTCTTAGTGAAGTTCATGATCTTCGCTGCAGCAACCACACCACCGACGCTTGATGATTTCACCGCAGAATTATTTGAGAACTGCTGCTTCATGATCACTTCAAGTTCATCGAGTGCTTCTGGCTGAATGGTTTCGAGATTCGCCACACGCATCATTACTTCAGGACGAATGGCTTCGTCTAAATAGCTCAACACGTCGGCAGCTAGGGAGTAATCCAAGAACGCTAAAATAATGGCGATAATTTGCGGATGTTCACCACGAATCATCTCGGAGATAGAACGCGCATCCATCCAACGTAAAATCTCAAGTCCACCCGTACTTTTACGCGGCATGATCCGACCCATGACACTCGACGCCTTATCTTCACCCAACGCTTTTACGAGAACCGTTTCAACGTAATCTGACGTTCCAAATCCCAAGCTCGTTTGGTGCTTAATTGTTGCCACAAACTCATCGAGTACTGCACTAACCGCCTCTTGCGAGATCTCCTGAATGGAAACCATTGCTGCGCCTAAGTGTTGTACCTCACGTGGCTCCAGGTGCGTCAAGATACTGGCAGCCTCTTCCTCACCAAGCAGCATCATCAATAATGCAGTCTTTTGCGTCGGCGATAAAAGACGCAGCTCTTCTTCGAGCTCGATAGAATGTTCTTGTTGATCGTCCATTAATGCAGCTTCAGCCATTACGAATCCCCTTAACCAATATCACGCTTTAACCAGCCACGCATTACGTTAGCCACACGGCGCGAATCTTCAGATACCAACATGCGCACCAAGGCAACCTTGTCATCATAAGTATTCGCTGTATCCAACATATCTGCCGAGATTGATGATTTTTTCTTTGGACGCAAGCGCTGCTTCATCTCTTCAAGTGTCTCACCCTCTCGCATCATATTTTCATCGTGCGGCAAGCCATCCTCACCAATAGCAATTGGCTGACCATCTGGACCAATTGCAACCTGCTGACCACTCACCATCGTGCCAGGATTGACCACATTGCGAATTAAAGGACGGAACACGAATAACACGAGCAAGATAAATGCAATCACCACAAGCATCTGTCGAGCAATCGATTGCATATCAGGGTCTTTCCACAATGGAATCTCTTCAGCTTGTGGCAATTCTTCAAAGGCAGTCGACATCACCACGACTGAGTCGCCTCGTGCTTCATTAAAGCCAATCGCACCCTTAATTAAGGTCTCTAATTCTTCAATTGATTTTTGTGGCTTCGCCTCTTCACCTTCAGCAGGCTTAGGTTGATCCAGAACCATCGCAACAGTCAATTTAGTGAGATGGCCGGCCACTTTCTTTTCATGACGAATCGTACGATCAACTTCGTAATTACGCGTTGAGTTATGATTAACTGCAGCAGTTGTCTCTGAATTGGCTTCTAACCATTAGCCTGCGCATTCGCCTCTCCGGTATTAACAAGCTGCGCATCTGCTGGTGGTTGATTTGACATCGCACCTGGAATACCAACCGCTTCTTTATTTGCATTGCGACGTTCTGAAAGTTGCTCACTTCGCACAGCAGACTGGCCTGGGTATGACTCACTCATACTCTCGACACTCGTGAAGTCCACCTCTGCATTCACCTCAACATGAATGTTTTCTTGACCCATAAAAGGCGTCAACAAAGCCACAATTCGGCTACGGTACATCTCTTCCAAAGAACGACGGTAACGCATTTTCTCGTTACTCATTTTCATCTCTGGTGAGTTGGTACTTGAATGTAATAAATTACCAAAACGATCAACAACCGAAACTGCCTCAGCATCCATAAAGGGAACGCTTGAAGCCACCATATTGACAATTGCTTGCACTTGGCTGTCAGAAACTACGCGTCCACCATGCGGCCAAACAACAACCGAGGCTTTTGGCTTTTCTCGGTCACGAATAAAAACAGACTGTTTTGGAATAGCCAGATGGACGCGAGCTTTTTTAATTGAATTAATCGTGGAAATCGAAGCTGCCAACTCTTCTTCAATCGCTAATCGATAACGCATCTGCTCCATGAACTGACTGGTACCCAATGATTGTTCACCACGTATCATCTCGAAGCCGCCAGTCGCCGAACCTTGTGGCAAACCTTGTGATGCCAGCATCATTTTGGCGCGATGATAATCTTCATCAGACACGGTGATCATGCCGTTACTTTGTTGAATGCGCGCATCAATACCCGCTTCTTGTAAAGCCGCATAAACAGCCGAGCGATCCTCCTCACTCAGGTTTTCATACAACGGGCGATGTGAGCTACCGGTATACACCGAATAAATCACTAACGAAACCACCAAAATAGCCAATGCGATAATGGCAGGTATTGCCCGCTGCACCGCAGGTTGCGCCATAAAATCAGAAACCTTCAAGGCCTTATCTGCAACCTTTTCAGCAGTACTTTCGGCCTTCTCTGTAAGTCCGGTTGATGGCTTTGCTTGATCGGTCGCCGCTAGATCAGTAGCTCTCGCAGCTGCCGTATCAGTACCTTGTGCCATTGCAAGTTCTTGTTCTGCCATGATTCGCTTATCTCAATAATGATCTATAACTTAATGCAACTAATCACACAGGCATCTGCATGATTTCTTGGTAAGCCGACAACACTTTATTTCTTATCTGAAGTGTGGCCTCAAACGCGATACCCGCTTTCTCTTTAGCCAACATCACCTCAGTGATAGCGATGTCTTCACCCATTTCAAATGCACTCGCTTTATCTTTAGCAATCGATTGCAATTCATTCACCTTATCCAGCGAGGCTTTTAAACTCTCACCAAAAGATGCACCTTGCGCTTGCGGCATACCACTGGCTGCATCTGGCGAGATTTGATTCGCCATCATGCGCATCCGAGTGATCATTGATTGCATATTTGCTGTTGAAATCGCATCAGTCATTGTTTGTTCTCACACAAAAAAGTCGCGCTTCCTTATGGAATCGCAACACCTTCTTCTTTCAATTTGGCTAATTTGTAACGTAGGGTGCGTGGACTTATGCCCAACTTCTCTGCCGTGTTCTTTCGATTACCGCTAAAGCGCGTCAAGGTATCCAAAATCACACGTGACTCGCTTTTCCAAGTAAGGTCACTCAAACCAGCATCGTCAGCGGCTTCAGCAACAGGTGCGGGAATCTCTTCAGCATGAATGACTTTTTCAATGTATGGCGATGTATTCACAGAAGGCGATTCTGGAGTTAACGACGGCTTATTGATAACTGGCTTGGCTTGCTCCAATAAGAGATGTTCAATCTCAATTTTGCCGTCAAAGGCCAATACCATGGCACGTTGAATCACATTCTCAAGCTCTCGTACATTACCTGGCCATGGATATGCCTTAAGGAACTGCTCAGTAGCTTTAGATAACTTACATCTCCGCCCAACAACACCTTGATGCTTTTTAAGTAAAGCTTTAGCAATCGGCATGATGTCTTCTTCACGTTCACGCAAAGGTGCGATCTTTAGCGGAAAAACATTTAAGCGGTAGTACAAATCTTCACGAAATTCTTTATCCGCAACACGCTCGGCTAAATCTCGATTTGTTGCAGTAACTACACGTACATCTAACTTAACGATCTCACTACCACCTAAACGACGTAGCTCACGCTCCTGCAAAACACGCAGAATCTTGGCTTGAAGAACCAAAGGCATCTCACCAATCTCATCCAAAAAGATCGTGCCTCGATGAGCCTGTTCAAATAACCCTTCATGTCGCTGATGTGCACCCGTAAAGGCACCCTTCTCATGACCAAACAACATGTCTTCCAACATGCTCTCTGGTATTGAGGCACAGTTAACCGCAATGAAAGGTTTCCCAGCACGAGGTGAATGCGCATGAACATGTTGTGCCAACACTTCTTTACCCGTGCCAGACTCACCGTTAATCAATACTGTAACGTCGGTTTGTGCGACACGATCTGCTAACGCGAGCAACTGTCTTGACTGCTCTGCTTCACAGGTAAAACCTGAGTTGTCATTTACCGCAAAAACATCATTCAAGGCATCTTCTAGGGCATCGATTTGGATTGGCAATGGCAACACATGTCGAGCCCCCATGCGCATTGCATCAATTGCAGCTTGAACCTCACCCTGACCCACGACCGCAATAACAGGACAATCGAGCAACGTGAGTTGCATCTGATGGACAACCGCTTCCATAAAGCGCGCATCATCACCGAGGTGCAACATCACCATATCGATAGTTTCTTGGCTAGCCGCCTCATGTAACGCACGCACATCATCAAGCGCTAGCGTCTTAATGCGCTCATCACTCAATATGGACGCAAGATTTGATTTAGCCGACGGCTGCGAATCCAACAGTGCGATACAGACTTTATGTTGTGACATCCAACTTACCCTAAACGTGTGTCGTCGGTTCCAACGACCTTCTATTTCGGTAGGGTTATGCAATAGATATGCCAAAGCGGAATTTTCTTGCCGCTATAGTGGCAAAATGGAATTTAAATCATTGAATTTATTGAAATTAAAGTCTTTTATATTGCTGTGAGATGAACACGACAGTGGGGATATTAGAGGCTCAAAAATGACGGAAAACCGTCAAAGCGGCAATTTATCCACAGAATTATCCACAGGGAAAGATGACGGTCTTTGGCGATTAAACGCGAGCTAAAGCGCCAGAAACAGCGCCGTCAGAATAGGAAATTTCGTGCTTTTTAATCTTCTCGATCAAAGTCGTACGACGCAGGCCCAGTAATTTTGCCGCACTGGTGACATTACCTGTATTCAAGTGAAGCGCACGCTCAATAAAGCCAACTTCAACCTGACGAAGGTGCTCTTTTAGATCGATACCTTCTTCCAAATCAGCGTCTGAAGGCGCCGATAATGCTGAGTCTGAATCAGACGAAATTGCCCACAAAGCGGCTTGCTCTGCACTTGAGGTCGCATCACTCAACTGCGCACCACTTGCTGGATCAAAATTGCTTGGCGCCATATGTGAAGGTGAACAATTGATCGATTGCACCTGGCGACGACTCGCAGGCGGTAACATTTCTAGCGTAATTTCTTCACCTGGATAACGAATCGACATCTGTTCAACTAAGTTGCTCAACTCACGCACATTACCCGGCCAATTGCGTGCCAGTAACTCTATGCGTGCATAACCACTGAGCGTAATTGGCTCGTATCCGTCTAACGCAAAACCTTCCGCTAAATGATTAAACAGCTCGATCACATCCTCACCACGTTCACGTAAAGGCGGAACAATGATCGGATACACATTTAAGCGATAGAAAAGATCTTCACGGAATAAGCCTTCAGTGATGGCCGTTTCCAAACAACGGTTAGTCGCTGCAACAATACGTACGTCAACCGGATGCGGCATACCGCCACCCACGCGCTCGATGACTCGCTCCTGGAGTGCGCGAAGCATTTTGACCTGCATATCCATTGGCATTTCACCAATTTCATCGAGGAACAAGGTGCCTTCATGGGCTAACTCAAAACGACCCGTCCGAGCCGCGATCGCACCTGAGAAAGCGCCCTTTTCATGGCCGAAAAGTTCACTTTCAAATAATTCTTTTGGGATAGCGCCACAGTTGAGAGGAACAAGATGCTTAGCAAAGCGAGATGAGAGGGAATGTATACCGCGAGCCACTAGCTCTTTACCGGTGCCTGACTCACCCCAAACCAGAACGGTTGCAGGAGTATTCGCCACTTGAGCGATCTGCTTACGAAGATCTTCCATGATCTCGGAAGAGCCAATCAGCATCGTACGCAACTGATCCACCGACATCGTTTCCTCTCTTTCTTATCGTTATTCTATTAACGTGCCAGCACGTTAAGTCGAGTTTTTGACGAAATGATGTCCGAATCGGAAATCAGATTCATCGAATTTGAGAAACGTTAGACCACCATCTAACGAAACGCCAAATTAATGACACTTTGTCAGCAGGTCAAGTAAAAAAGATGTAAGGATTGTCTGAATTACAGTTAAACCATTGTTCTAAAAGAGAAACTTTTTTTTGCATCGCAAAACCAACTCTTTTACTCAAGAATTAAGTGATTGATTTAGAAAACATCACCTTGAAACCACCTATCTCACTACCGCTTTTTCTTAATTTTTAAGGCGTAAAAATTCGGTTATTTCTTGTTTAACCAACAGCTTATCGACATTTAGGAAAAGAAATCTCATCCAATCTAAAACAGATTGAAAGCCGCTTATACCCCTCTTGCCATACCCTGAATAAAAGTTGGCACACCCTTTGCTGAACACCTATTGGGTAAATAAAAAACAGCAAGAGCTGGCAATTTTTTGCCGCCCTCGCTGTGTAAAAAATTCAGGGTAAAAAAGCTGAGCGCCACCATCACCCAAGGTGGTGCAAAAGCCGTCAAACTATGACAACGATTAATAACGCTACTGCTGGTGGAACATATGCTGGGATCGCAAAGGCCGAGGCCAAAGCGGCGGAGGCAATGGAACGCTTGAGCTCTGGTGTACGCGTTAACTCTGCAAAAGATGATTCTGCCGGTCTTGCTGCTAGCAATCATATTGATTCGTTAATTTCATCATTCAAACAAGCGGTAACCAATGTAAACGATGGCATCTCCATGGGGCATGTTGCAGAAGATGGTCTTGAAGAAATTGAAAGCAATCTCATTCGTGTAAGCGAACTACTCGTTCAAGGCGGGAGATGGCATTTACACTGAAGATGCACAAAATATTTTGCTCTATGAGATAGAACAACGTTTTATCAGTATTGCTGAGATCATCTCATCATCTGCTTTTAATGAAATCAGCTTACTAAGTAATAAATCTGGTGCTATAAGCAGCGGGGTTACGATTAATAAATCAACCACCGTTAATCAAATTAACCTAGCAACCACAAACACTAATGTATATTTGGGCATGCCAAGTGCATCAATGCCTCAATTCCTAATGGCTCAACCACAAAAGAAGTCCTTTTAGATGGCATTAGTGTGCCGCTTGCAGATAGCAATAATGGCAATGGCTATTACCTTGATGAGAATAACAAGGTGCAACTCAAAGGCGCTTATTCAGCAAAAGGTACGCTGCTTAACCCGCAAAACTTTAGCGTGTCGTATTACTCAAATATTCCAAATCCGATCACGCTAGACTTTGACCTTCAATCACAAATTCCCGATCGCATTATCGAGCTAATGCCTCATCTGCTGATTGGTGATTTCAAGAAAGAAGACATTCGTATTTATGTCAATGGCAGCGACACCCCAATTGGCTTGAATGGCTTCTCTTATGATGGATTCAATAAGATCAACATAGACTTCGATAATCTTGAATTCACTGGCAACACGATTGATATTCAGATTGATTATGATTTTGATAAGCCCGCTTCATTTGAAGAAAATAACTTTAACTTCCAAATCGGTAGCACGGGTAACGAGAAAGTCAGCTTAAATATTGGCGCCTTTGAAAATCTTATTCTCGATTTATATTCTGGCATCACCTCAGATGTTGATCGCATATTGACATGGAAAAACGAAGGTCGAGTCGATAAAGCACTTGATCAAGTTTTACATGCGCGCGCCAAGATAGGTGCGACACAAAGCCGCATGGCAAACGTGTCGGATGACTTACTGAATGCAAACGATGAATTTGCTAGCTCACGTTCTCGCATTATGGATGCTGATTACGCCAAAGAAATGGCCGTACTGACAAAGAACCAAGTGTTGTCGAAAGCTGGCTATTCGGTAGCCAATCAACTCCATGACCTAAAATCATCATTGGTCATGGAGATGCTGAAAAATTAATTTATAAACCTACCGCGGATCCCCTGACCCAGGCTGTAAATTAATAAGCGCCCCGTTATCGGTATGAATCATCAAACCATCGGGCGTGAGATAAGCGCCATTTTCTAATTTTTTATAGACGCCTTCTGAGGTCAAAAAACTACCTCCACCTAAATCTATCGCCACACCATAAGGCAATTTAGGCAGCGCATCAGGTGTGATCACCTGTGGCAAAACAATGGGTGGTGGTGTTGGCGCAGCTGGCGCCTCTGGTGGTGTTTGCGTTAAAGCAAATGGATGGGTTGAAGTTTTCCATTCGTAACGCGTTTCTGCAGTCGATAGTGAATCA
This sequence comes from Gammaproteobacteria bacterium, assembly GCA_038146785.1. Classification (GTDB taxonomy): domain Bacteria; phylum Pseudomonadota; class Gammaproteobacteria; order Chromatiales; family Chromatiaceae; genus VMDJ01. The sequence continues at coordinate 324,528 of JAYQSI010000017.1, read as the reverse complement.
ACAGCGCCTGGCGAGGTTGATATCTCCCAAGCATTCACCATTGATGGAACCACAAAGAAAAAAACCGCTGCAGCACCTAAACGGTGCCGAAACGGTTTTTTGCGGAGTTGTTTGTGTGTTGGCATAACTGAATGATAGCTCAGCATTGCAAACACGCTACGTATCAGCCACGCATGTCCTGAGGGATCTGATCCCACGCATCATCAATTTCTTTAAGTAGCATTCGAACTGCACGAACCGCTTCTTGTTCACGAGCACGATGCGCACGCAATAATTCACGCGTCATATAGCTGTATAACTGATAGAGATTTTCAGCAATCTCGCCTTGCGATAAATCCAGGGAATCTCGCAGGCCATTAATAATGCCAACCGAACGCGTCACTTCTTTTGAGCATTCAGCATGCTCTTTACGCTCCATTAATACAGGAATAAGCGCCAACGATTTCAACGCACCTGCAAACAGCATCTTAGTGAGTTCATAAGGACTCGCAAAAGCTGCTTGAGCGTCTTTATCAACGGTCTCGTAATTGTGTAGCGCACGTTTAGTGACGATCATGTTCATGGACTCCAGTTATTCTTCTTTATGCAACGTTTTTATTAACGTTTTCACCCTAAGGTATCGTCAAAAAGTCGAAAAACTTAAGCCAACCTCACTGACTACTAGTCGTTTTTGGCCGTAAATGGCATATTATTCAATTGGTTATCGAGATAATCTTTGAGCGAGTTCATTTCACTGATGATCTTGTTCATTGTGGTGAACTGACGTGTGTAACGCTCCTCTGAAGCCGCCCTTTTCGCTTCTAAAGCCTTCTGATCTTCGGTCAAATCAGCGACTTTTCCCTGATTACTGGTCTCACGCGTTTGGATCAAGCCGTTAAATCCTAAATAATCTTCCATCTGCTTGAGCAAATCGCCCGCAAAGCCGCGATTCGCAGTTCCATACATGCTTTGATCGTCAGTATCTGCCGTGAAATAGGTCTTAATTTCATCGAAGTGATTCGTCAACGCACTGGCCAACTTAGTCTCATCCACTTGATAGGTTCCATTACGATCAATTGAGACACCCAAATCACTCATTCGCTTGATATTTGTGCCAGCACTAGATCCTTCAGCAAAAAAGAGCTCTTTAGCTTGCGTCAAAATATTGCGTATCGTCGGATCGCTCGCAAAGGCACCACCTTCGGCACCCTCAGAACCCACAGCTGTTAACTCATCCATCAAGGCGCTAAAGTCATTAAACGACGTCACCAGATTCTTAATTGCATCGGCCGCTGCAGAATCATCTCGTGTAACTTCAATATTAGCGCTATCAAGACTGACATTTTGTAAGTTCAGTGTCACGCCAGGCACAAGATCGGTAATAACGTTACTACTGCGCGATATTGATACGCCGTTATACGTTACTAAAGCATTCTGTGCTGTTTGGACCTCGTTAACCCCAATATCCAAAAAGTCATCATCAATAGTGACCGCATTATCCGAACCCGGCTCATCTGCCTGCAAAAACAATGAAAATGAGCCACTAGCGACTTCAACCACTCTCGCCGTTGCGCCATTATCGGCATCATTAATCATGGTTGCTAAATCCTCGAGTGAATCCCCGTCTGCCAACGTAATACTGGTTTGCGTACCATTTACTGTAAAGGCAAACACTTCACCAGCCGCACTTAAGTTAGCGGTTTTATCCGCCACTGAGGATGATGTCATGATTGACGGTTTAGCTAACTGATCAACGGTAATCGACTGACTACCATTCACCGTCGCACCACCATTTAACGTGGCCGTTAAAGCAGAGGTATTAGAGTTAGAGAGAGACGTAAAACTAAACTCTCTTGCATCATTTAGCGATGCAAACGCTGTTTGTAACGTTTGCATAGATGACTTGAGTTTCGCTAACCCAGAGATCTGCAGCTCCGCATCTGCGAGTCGCTTTTCAATGCTACTTTGTTTGGGTGCAACTTCGGCATCCACCAATGCAGTCACCAACTGCTTGGTATCTAAGCCTGAACCCACACCCAATGCGTTAAGGTAGTCAGTAGCCATAATGACGTTTCCTTTTCCTATTAAATTGCAGCGCAGCGGCAAACAGAATCCGCTTTTGACGGACTCTTTTTCTTGTCAGTAATAGGAGCAGAAAACGTGCCAGATTATAAAAACCTAACCTATTGTTTTAATTGATAAAAATTTATTACTGTTTTCAGGGCATTTCGGCACATTTTTGCCGCATAAAAAAACGCCCCACAGTCACCTGCGGGGCGTTTTGTCTCCCTGAAACCTCATTAGGTTTTCTGGTCAAAGATAATACCCATCATATTGTCGAGATTACGCAAGAACTGCAGCGTCTCCTCACTGGGCAGTTGGCGCACAGTCTCACCGGTGTTGCGATTCGTGACTCTCACAACATCTTTACCGCTAGCCGCATCAATTGAAAAGTGAACATTCCGATTCATTTTTTGCAGGTTTTGATTGAGTGACACAATCGCCGCCTTTAAATCATCAGCCGAGATGACCGTCTTTTCATTCATTTCGAAAGTAGACTCCATTGGCTGCACCGCATCTTTAGGCGCTGCAGCCGCTTGGGTCTCTTCCCCTGAGGTTGGACGCGGCATAGGTTCTAGAGACCGTACGGTAGAGGCAGCAACTGCTTCGATTCCGTTACTCATAATCAATCTCCATTAACTATGCAACCAAACCAATTACTTCAATAACGAAAGAATATTCGCTGTTGAAGCATTCGCTTGTGCCAACATGGCCGAACCTGCCTGTTGCAGCACTTGTGACTTAGCCAAATTAGCTGATTCAACCGCATAGTCCGCATCTTGAATACGCGAACGTGCTGCCGATTGATTTTCAACACGAGACATCAGGTTAGCCGCCGCATGCTCCATACGATTAGCAACAGCACCCAATGTAGCACGATAATGTATCAACTTCAGCAATTGCGGCATCAATCTTGAAATGTTTCAACCGCATTACCCGCAAGATTGTCTGATCATCCATGTAAAATCCATTAGTCGTTATGGAAGGCTCAGAACTATAACGCAATTCGATATCCATATCAGACTCAAACGTTACCGAAATCGTGTCAGCAGTTGAATCACCAAGTTGAAAACTAATAGATGGTACCAGCACTGAACAATTCTGGGAAATGCCACCGTATTGAATTTCGTATTTTCATGCTATACGTGTAATTTCATCTACAATGCTTGATACTCAAGGTCAATGAGTCAATATCAGTGTTGTTATATGTTCCATTGATGGCTTGCGTTGCCAACTCTTTCATACGAGTCAGCATCGAGCTGATTTCATCCATCGCACCTTCAGCCAAGTTAACCAAGCGCAATGCCATCATTTGCATTACGGACTGCTTGACCAAGACTTGCAATTTTACTGTCAAGACTATGAGAAATAGTCAAGCCAGCAGCATCATCCATCGCTGAGTTAATGCGTTTACCTGATGACAAACGCTCCATAGCTTGTTCCATATCCCCACGCGACTCAGTTAAGGTAACGCTGAGCTGTCAATGAAGACACATTCGTATTTATGACCATTCCAGACATAATAATTCTCCAAGTTTTGCCTATATCGCTATAGGATTGAGGCTCAGTGTGGAGACCACTACGGTGTTGTTTACCCTGACACCAGGCCTGAGCCAATTTGTTAAAAGCCCCACGATTATTATTAGGTGTGGTGACTTATTTGCCCTTTTGGGCTAATTGTTATTTCAGTAACGACAAGATGTTTTGCGTACTTGCATTAGCTTGCGCCAACATCGCTGTACCGGCTTGTTGCAACACTTGTGCTTTAGCCAGGTTGGCAGACTCAACCGCATAATCCGCATCTTGGATGCGAGAGCGAGCTGAAGACTGATGCTCAACACGAGACATCAAGTTACTCGATGCATGCTCCATTCGATTGGCGATAGCACCGAGCGTAGCCCTATGAGAATCAATATCTTTAATTGCATTATTAAGGATGGTTAAAGCATTAGCTTCGTTACCAGCAATAATTGAACTAGACGCCAAAACACCTGTGTCGTCTGCATGAATGACTCAGTTTCATAACCGTACCTGAAGGTACATAATCGATATGAAATTCAGAAAATCCAGGAGTGTCATTATCTTGGGCCGCAGTTGCACCAAAGTAGGCATTGACCTTATCAATTAATCCTTGTTTTGTTGTTGAAACAAAAGAAGCTTCACCAAGACGCAATCTGAAGCCTGTACCATTAAGCACATCATTTTCAGTGATTGCAGTACCGGTTAACTCGCCCCATCCCGGACCTGCTCCTTGGGTATTGCTTGAAAGGGATGTAAATGCACCAGTTGCCACCAATATAAGCTGACCCATCCTGGCAAGTGTTGTTGAAATTACATCACTTGATGTATCACCCACTTGAAAACTGATTGAATCAGTTGAGTTCAACACTGAGATGCCGTTGAATTTAGTATTTTCACAAATACGTTCAATTTCATCAGCCATGGCAAGATATTCTTTATTCAGATTAGTAAGATCTGTATCAGAATAAGTACCATTGAGTGCTTGAGTCGCTAGCTCTTTCATTCGAGTCAGCATGGCACTCACTTCATCTAAAGCACCTTCTGCAAGTTGAACTAACGCAATACCATCATTAGCATTACGAATGGCTTGGTTTAAACTGGTGATTTTACTGTCTAAGCTATGCGCAATCGTCAGACCTGCTGCATCATCCATTGCCGAATTAATGCGCTGTCCCGAAGACAATCGCTCCATCGCCTGCTCCATATCGCCGCGCGACTCAGCTAAGTGCCGCTGCGCTGTAAGCGAACTTACGTTCGTATTAATCACCATACCCATAATGACCCCTTCAATTACATATCGTAATTGAACTTTTTGTTAAAAATCCCCAGGGCTTTGACACCCTGGGAAATTGCCCATGAACAAAGGCAATTCGGTTACTCCATCACTTCAATAGCGACAGAATGTTCTGCGTTGACGCATTGGCTTGTGCCAGCATCGCCGTACCGGCCTGTTGCAGAACTTGTGATTTGGCAAGATTGGCTGATTCAACCGCATAATCAGCATCTTGAATTCGTGATCGAGCAGCAGACTGATGCTCTACTCGTGAGACATTAAAATTATTTGCCGCATGTTCCATTCGATTTGCCGTGCGCCAGTGTCGCACGATAAGAATCGACATCTTCAATTGCTCGATTGATGACAGTTAATGCGTCACTCGCCCTCCCAGAAGTATTTACGCCTGAATAGACAGGTAAGCAGATATTCCAGATGAGTACTCTTCAAAATCAATTTCTGAAACCTGTTTAGCGAAACTTGCACCGGTAATAGTTAATCATCCCTTGGTTACTGTATTGATAAGTTCACTGCACCAAAATAAGAGATTTACCTGATCCAAGATCATCATAGTGTATCATCAATTGCACCCGTTCAAGTCTTGTAAAAGTTACATCACCAATGATTTGGAATTGATCGATAAACTGAGTCAGTTTCACCCGTATTAAATCCTGCGAACGTATTTAAGGTATGTGCATTACTCCCGTTATCAGCAGTGACACTATGATCATTAGTAAACAGTTCCTAAAGAACCAATATGAGCCAGATCCCATTTTTTGATAGTAAACTAATTTCGATCTGAAGATGTATCACCAACCTGGAATAGCCTGAAGCACTATTAATTACTGATTGGCCATTAAAAAGTATTTTCAGAAATTCGATCTATTTCAGCACTTAAGCGCTTGAAACTTCTTTATCAAGATTCACTTCTATCAGCTGATGAATAGGTTCCATTTATGACTGTGTTGCTAGCTCTTTCATACGAGTCAGCATCGCACTGACTTCATCTAACGCACCCTCAGCTAATTGCACTAGTGCAATACCATCATTTGCATTACGCACGGCCTGAGAAAGACTGGCAATTTTACTATCCAAACTGAATGCGAATAGTTAAACCAGCTGCATCATCCATCGCTGAATTAATTCGAAGACCAGAAGAGAGACGCTCCATCGACTGTCTCCATCTCTGCTCGTGAGTTCGATAGATGGCGCTGTGCCGTCAATGAACTGACATTGGTATTAATTACCATACCCATAGTGACCCCTGGTCTTTATCAAATTTTTTAGTGAGCCCCCAGAGCTTTGACACTCTGAGGACCTACCCATGAACATAACTTTCTTAAAAAGTTCTTACTTTAAAAGTGAGAGTATGTTCTGTGATGACGCATTAGCTTGCGCCAGCATCGCGGTTCCCGCTTGCTGAAGCACTTGCGCTTTTGCCAAATTGGCTGATTCCACTGCATAGTCAGCATCTTGAATGCGCGAACGAGCAGACTGCTGGTGCTCAACACGACATCAAGTTGCTCGCGCATGCTCCAGCGTACGGTTTGCTACTGCACCTAACGTTGCGCGGTAAGAATCGATCTTCGCGATTGCACGATCAATTGATGCTAAAGCGATTGCCAGCATTCGATGCCGTATCAATCGACCGCAAGATTTGTTGTCGTTCCTTGAAATATTTTCCAAAGATGACAAGTCAGCAGCCATGTGGAAGATCAAATTTTTAAACCACCATCAACGCCTACGGCACTTCAGTTTCATGACTAACCGTCAGTCGCACCAGTACCGCAAACAATTACCTGTTGCAACGCAGTAATCGTTGCTTTGATCAGCTGCACCATCGAAAATCTTGCTGTACGTTAAACCATTCGAATTTCAGATGATCACCTGCCGCCATAACTTAAGATCAACAATGCACCATTCAGTTGCGTCGGTTGTCGTTGCTCGTTAAATCCGCATCAACACCAGGCAGATTCGTGATTCAAGTTTCCTAATTTGTACCCATACGCGCAAAACTGAGATTTGTCAGTAGATTGATCCACCAACCTGGAAGCTAATTTCAGTGAGTGAATCCATGACATTGATGCCATTAAAAACGTATTCTCAGAGATACGAGTGATCTCATTTGTCAGTTGCTGGAAACTCTTTATTCAAATTGGCAAATCAGCGGCTGAATAGGTGCCGTTGATCGCTTGCGTTGCTAGCTCTTTCATGCGGGTTAGCATGGTGCTCATCTCATCCATGGCGCCTTCGGCCAATTGAACAAGTGAAATACCATCGTTAGCATTACGCGTTGCCTGGTTAAGGCTTGTGATTTTGCTATCTAAGCTGTGTGCAATGGTGAGGCCTGCGGCATCGTCCATCGCTGAGTTAATACGTAAGCCTGAAGACAAACGCTCCATTGCTTCTTCCATCTCTAAACGACTTTGCGCCAAATGACGTTGTGCCGTGATCGAGCTAATATTTGTGTTGATTACCATACTCATGGGTTAATCTCCTTAATCACTCAATTCCGCACTTACTTCAGAAGTGACAAAATGTTTTGAGAGGATGCATTTGCTTGAGCCAGCATTGCGGTTCCCGCTTGCTGAAGCACTTGCGCTTTTGCCAGATTGGCTGATTCCACTGCATAGTCAGCATCTTGAATGCGCGAACGAGCAGACTGCTGGTGTTCAACACGTGACATCAAGTTATTCGCTGCATGCTCCATGCGGTTAGCTACGGCACCTAACGTTGCACGGTAGCTATCCACATCTGCAATCGCTTTATTGATAGACGTAAAGCGATTCGCCAGCTTGAGTAGCTGTGGTGATATCTTGACTTGCCAGATTTGTTGTCGTTGATGACTGAGAATACTTTTCCACAGATGACACTCGGATGCAATAAACCCTGTAGGAAGATCAACAACAATAAACGAGTCACCATCTAAACGCCTGCCCGCTGTAATCTCAGTATCATGACTAACCGTCAATATCTACCAGTACCGAAAACAGCATCCACCTGTGCCTTTAATGCATTAAGCGTTGCTTTGTGGTCATCAGCTGCAGTACCACCTTCAACAAAATCTTGCGTGAAGGTTCTATTGCCAATTCGAAGGCGTAATTGATCACCCACCTACAATCTTACTGGCGTTGACCATTTGAATAATTACCATCGCAATTGCTTCGGATGTGTAAAAAGCATCATCCATTGTACGCGTTGCAGATTGACGCAACTGTTGGTGATGTCTCACCAAGATAGGCCGAACCCATACGCTGCAATGTTGTGCTGATCGTATCTGAAGCTGTATCACCAACCTGGAAGCTAATTGAGCAGTGCTGTTAATGACATTGATGCCATTAAAGAACGTATTCTCAGAGATACGGGTGATCTCATTTGACAGTTGCTTAAACTCAAGATTCAAGTTCGCACGGTCAGCGGCTGAATAAGTACCGTTGATCGCTTGCGTTGCCAGCTCTTTCATGCGGGTTAGCATGGTGCTCATCTCATCCATGGCGCCTTCGGCCAATTGAACAAGTGAAATACCATCGTTAGCATTACGCGTTGCCTTGATTAAGGCTGTGCAATGGTGATTTTCGCTGAGTTAATACGTAAGCCTGCTGGATAAAATTTTTTATCTAAAGTTAATTTAGGACATTCATCAAGAACCATTAATATATCTGAATTTATACTTTTTTGAACTTGTATGCTTTTTTCTGGACTTAATATTATTTTTTTTCCATCTAAGTGTGAAGAAAATATAGCTCCTAAATTTTCATCAATTTTATTAAACTTAGATAAGGACATTATTTGATAGCCACCTGAGTCTGTAAGAACAGGTTTGTTCCAATTCATAAAATTATGAATTCCATTAAATTGATTTAGTATTTCGATACCTGGTCTGAGTAAAAGATGATATGTGTTACCTAAAATAATTTGAGTGTTTGTCTTTAAAATATCATCAGTGAATACTCCTTTTACTGTACCTTGAGTGCCAACTGGCATAAAAGCTGGTGTATCAATTTCACCTCTTGGAGTATTTATTTTACCTAAACGAGCTTTATCGTCTTGAGTAATTAACTCAAAAGAAAATTCTTTTTTGAGCATTTAAACTATTTTGATTTTAAAGAAATTATTTTATCAGGATCTGGAACAGCACCACTATTAGGGTCGCCTTTTTTTATCATATCAATAAATTCCATACCTTTAATTACTTTTCCAAAAGCAGAATATTGTCTATCTAAATGTGGAGCCGAGTCGAAACAAATAAAAAATTGGCTATTAGCGCTATCAGGGTCTGCAGATCTAGCGGCAGATAAAATTCCTCTAGTGTGAGCTATATCGGTAAACTCTGCTTTTAAATTTGGCAGATCTGATCCTCCGGTGCCGGCTAAAGATAGATTAAAATCTGGACTGTTAGTGTTACCAAACTTTACATCACCTGTTTGTGCCATGAAGCCATCTATTACTCTGTGAAAAACTACTCCATCATATTTTCCAGAGTCAGCTAATTCTTTAAATCGTTTTACGTGATTAGGAGCTTTTTCTGGATAAAGTTCTATTTCAACGTCACCGTATGTTAATTTTAAAATCATAATATTTGCTTTCGCTGATAAACTAGCAGATAAACTAAAAATTAGTATAAATAAATAAAAAAATTTCTTCATTAAATTTTATTTTTTAACATTTTTACAGTTGATTTCGTCACAAATCTATTAATATTTCCTCCTAGACTTGCAATTTCTTTTACAAATTTAGAAGAAATAATTTGATTTTCAACATCTGACATTAAAAACATAGTTTCTATTTTAGAATTAAGTTTTTTGTTCATTCCAGCTAATTGAAATTCATACTCAAAATCTGAAACTGCTCTTAAACCTCTGATTATAGTATTAGCTTTAAATTTTTTACAAAGATCTATTGTTAGATTATCAAAACTAATAATTTTAATTTTTTTTTTATTTAATTTTAAATCTTTAAATAGAGAATTATTAATTATATCTAGTCTTTCATTTATTGAAAAATGATAGTGCTTATTTACATTATCTGTAATTATTGAAATGCGTGATCAGATTGCTGCCCTTCAAGAGAAGCTAGACAAGGAAAAGCGCTCAATGGGCACTGATGAGCGTCGCCGATTAGAGCGTGACATCAAGTCTCGCGAGTTACGCTATAACTACAACAAAGATGAATTTCTGCAAGACAAACAGTTGCGTACAAATGAAGAGCGTAATCGCGTTTTTCGTGTGATCGATGAAGTCATCGCCCAAGTCGGTAAAAGTAAATCGTTGGAGATTATTCTTTCGGCGAAAGCCGGTGTTTTGTGGCGCTCTGAACGAATTGATATTACCGATGATGTTATGCAGCAACTGCAATCGATTGCTAAGCCGGTGGCTCAGCCACAAAAGTAATGGCTTATTCCCTATCTCAAATTGCCGAATGGGTTGATGGGGTAGTCAAGGGTGATGCGTCGCATCAAGTTTCATCAATCGCGAGCTTAGAAAAAGCGACGCAATCCGATCTCGCCTTTTACTCTGATGTTAAGTATGCCGATCTTGTGGCCCAATCTAGTGCTGGAGTTATCGTCACATCAGGTTCTTTGGTAGAACAGTGTTCCGGTAATGTCATTGAGGTTGCGCAGCCGCATTTAGCGTATGCATTGATCGCCCAAAGAATGACTGAGCAACAGTTTTCCCAAGGCATTCACCCATCAGCGGTGATTGCTGACTCGGCAGACATTCATCCATCTGCTCATATTGCAGCGAATGTCAGTATCGGTGAGCGTGTATCGATTGGCGCAAGTGCTGTAATTGGTCCGAACTGCGTGTTGGATGATGATGTTGTCATTGGTGCTAATACGCATCTGGTGGCTTCGGTCACGATTGTCTCAAAATCGCAGCTGGGTCAGCGTTGCTTAGTTCACCCTGGCTCGGTCATTGGCAGCGATGGCTTTGGTAATGTCCGCGATGGGCAGCGTTGGGTAAAAATCCCGCAACTCGGTCGCGTGATGATAGGCAATGATGTAGAAATCGGTGCCTGTTGCGCCATTGATTGTGGCGCTTTAGATGACACACAGATCCATGATGGTGTGAAGCTGGATAATCATATCCATGTTGCACACAACTGCGTGATTGGCGAGAACACCGCGATTGCGGCTAATACGGGCATCGCGGGTTCGACCAAAATCGGTGCGAACTGCACGATAGCCGGCATGGTAGGAATTATTGGCCATCTGGAGATAGCAGATGGTACACATGTGTCGGCTACTAGCACGGTCACTAAGAGTATTCGCAAGGCAGGGGCATACACTGGTACTATTCCTGTCCAAAATCATGACGAGTGGCGCAAAAATGTCGCTCGACTGAAACAGCTAGATGATATGGCTCGACGTATCAAAGCCCTTGAAAAGGCGTTAGCTGATAAAGACTAAACCTGCATCACGCGTGATGCCTTGAGGAGTTTGACTGGAACAATGGATATCAAAAAGATTACGAGCTTATTGCCGCATCGTTACCCATTCTTATTGGTGGATCGTGTGGTTGAAGTTGAGCCTGGTCAGCGCCTCTTGGGTTACAAAAATGTCACCATTAATGAGCCATTCTTCCAGGGGCACTTCCCTGAAAAGCCAGTCATGCCTGGCGTACTTATTATTGAAGCCTTAGCTCAAGCAACAGGTTTGCTAGCGATGGAAAGTGAAGATGTTGCCGGTAAAGCAATCTACTACTTGGTGGGCGTGGATAAAGCACGCTTTAAGCGTCCAGTTGTCCCTGGTGACCAGTTGATGCTTGAAGTAGAAGTACTAAAACAGCGCCGAGGTATTTGGACATTCAGCGGTAAAGGTACCGTCGATGGCCAGGTTTGCGCTTCGGCCGAGATCATGTGTACCGCTCGAGATCTCTAAGATGATCGATCCAAAAGCGGTGATTGACCCCGCTGCGGAAATAGATGAAAACGTTACCATCGGTCCTTTCACTGTGATTGGTCCGGGTGTTCGTATAGGTGCTGGAACCAATATTGGTTCGCACGTTGTGATTAAAGGTGAAACGACGATCGGTCGTGATAACCGTTTCTTTCAGTTCTCATCCATCGGTGAGAATCCTCAAGATAAAAAATATGCTGGCGAGGTCACCTATTTAACCATTGGTGATAACAATGTCTTTCGTGAGTTTTGTACCGTTAATCGCGGCACAACCCAAGATGGCGGCGTGACCTCAATTGGCAGTGATAATCTTTTTATGGCTTACACGCATGTGGCACATGATTGTCATATCGGTGACCACATCATTATGGCGAATGCCGCTTCTCTGGGTGGGCATGTACATATAGGCGATTGGGCTATCTTAGGTGGCTTCTCGATGGTGCATCAGTTTGGTCGAATTGGAGCGCATGCTTTCTGTGGCATGGGAAGTGTCATCAATAAAGATGTTCCGCCTTATGTGATGGTCAATGGTCAGCCGGTTAAGCCACACGGCATTAATAGTGAAGGCCTTAAGCGCCGTGATTTTTCTGATGAGCAGATTCTTGCAATCAAGCGCGCCTATAAAACCTTGTATACAAAAGGCCTGCGCTTGAGTGAGGCCACTGAAGTCTTGCGTGAGATGGCGGCTAATGAGTCAGCACTCAAGCCATTTTTGGACTTTATAGATCTGAGTGATCGCACTATCGTGCGTTAATTATGTCATCAGGGCTGCGAATAGCGATTGTTGCAGCTGAGCCCTCAGGAGATTTGTTGGGCGCAGGACTGATGCGTGCCATTAAAGCTCGACATCCGAATGTTTCCTTCGAGGGTGTTGGTGGTTCTCAGATGCTGCAAGAAGGTATCGAATCCTTGGAGCCGCTTGAAAGCCTGTCGGTGATGGGTTTGGTTGAGGTTCTCAAACATTTACCAAGATTACTTAAACTCCGTAAGCGTCTTGTTCAACGATGGCTTTCTAATCCGCCCGATCTTTTCATTGGTATCGATGCGCCGGACTTCAATCTTGGTTTAGAAACAGCCTTAAAAGCGAAGGGCATCAAAACATTACATTACGTTTGTCCGACGGTGTGGGCTTGGCGAGAGAAACGCGTTAAAAAAATCAAAGCAGCGGTTGATGGTTTGCTAGCTATATTGCCTTTTGAGCCTGCCTTTTTAGCTAAGCATGATGTGAATGCAACCTATGTGGGTCATACCTTGGCGCAATCGATGCCTTTAGAGCCTAATCAAGCTGCGGCAAGGTCAGTCTGTGGCTTATCTCAAGATGCGCCAGTGCTCGCTATCTTGCCGGGCAGTCGGAGAAGTGAGGTTTCAAAGTTATTACAACCGTTTTTGAATGCTGCCCAGCAATGCCAAGAAGATATTCAGGGATTGCAGTTTGTCATACCGGCTGCAAATCAAACGCTTCAGCGCTTGATAGAGGAAAAGCTCATTCAGCATGGCCTGCAGGCTAACGTTATTTTGCAAGATACGCAGAGCGCGCTTGCGGCAGCTGATGTTGTGTTATGTGCATCGGGTACGGCAACGCTTGAGGGTTTGTTATCGAAGCGGCCAATGGTGATTGGATATAAGTTGCATTGGCTAACCTTCGCGATTATCAAATGGTTCAAATTAATGAAGATTAAGCACTATGCCTTAGCCAATATCATTAGTGGTGAGGTGTTGGCGCCTGAGCTTATTCAAGATGACTGCACCCCTAATGCTTTAGCTAATGAAGTGATGCGTTTCTTTAAAGATGAAAACCTGCGCCAGGTCATTGCACAACGTTATGCCGATATTCATCGAGAAATGATGGTGGATACCGATCGTTTAATCGCCGATGCGGTTGATGATGTGTTGCAGCCAAAGGTAAATACGTAATGTGGGTTTGTGGTGTTGATGAAGTCGGTCGAGGTCCATTGGCGGGAGCGGTGGTCACGGCGGCGGTCATTCTCGATCCTGATAACCCGATTGAAGGTTTGGCAGATTCAAAAAAGCTCAGCGAGAAGAAACGTGATCGTTTGTTTGATGAGATCCAAGCTAAAGCAAAAGCCTGGGCCATTGGTCGCGCTGAAGTGGAAGAGATCGATCAGCTCAACATTTTACAAGCGACATTTCTGGCGATGCGTCGAGCAGTTGAGGCTTTGCCTTTAACCCCTGATAAAGCCTTAATTGATGGCAATAAAATCCCACCGGGATTGGCATGTCCTGCGGAAGCGATTGTCGGTGGTGATGACTCAGAAGCCTGTATTGCGGCAGCATCAATTTTGGCCAAAGTGACCCGAGATCGAGAGATGGTCGAGTTGGCTAAAAAGTATCCAGGTTATGGGCTCGAAAAGCACAAAGGCTACCCAACCAAGGTGCATATTGAGGCACTTAAAAATCAAGGGGTTAGCGACATTCATCGTCGATCTTTTGGTCCGGTGAAGCGTTTACTGGAAGGCTAGATCAGAGGTCGGTATCCTCCGTCTATGTCCGCGCAGTTCGTCCATCTTCATGTCCATTCCGAGTTCTCACTGGTCGATGGTGTCGCTCGTATAAAACCCTTGGTTGCAGAGGTGGCAAAGCAGGGGATGCCAGCGATTGCGCTCACCGATCAATCCAACATGTTTGCTCTAGTGCGCTTTTTTAAAGCGGCGGTAAATGCAGGTGTTAAGCCGATTTGCGGCGTGGATTTACTGATTCGTAATCCGGATGATGCCAACAAACCTTTCCAGTTGGTCTTACTGATTCAAAACGCTACCGGTTATCGACGCCTGACTGAGTTGGTGTCGCGTAGTTATCGCGAAGGGCAACATCTTGGTTTGCCAATGGTTGATATGGATTGGCTAACTAAAGAAAGCTGTGATGGTTTGATTGCTTTGTCTGGCTCGTCCCGTGGCGATGTTGGCGTTGCCTTGTTGGCAGGTAATCAAGCGCTCGCTAAATCACGTGCTAAACACTGGGCATCCATTTTTGACGATCGCTATTACTTACAATTGGTACGCACAGGTCGTGCTGATGAAGAAGAATGCTTGCATCAAAGTGTTGCGTTGGCTGATGCCTTATCTCTTCCAGTGGTGGCAACCAATGCGGTGTGTTTCCTAAGAGCAGATGATTTCAATGCGCATGAAGTGCGTGTATGTATTCGTGATGGCCGTGCGTTAGATGATCCACGTCGTCCCCATCTTTATTCTGAAGAACAATATTTGCGCTCGCCCGAAGAGATGATCGCGCTGTTCGACGATATTCCAGAAGCTATTGAAAACACGGTTGAGATCGCTAAGCGATGCACTTTGGACTTAGTGCTAGGCAAAAACTTCTTGCCAGATTATCCAGTGCCAGATGGCATGAGTATTGGCGATTTCTTAGCGCAAGAGTCGCGTAAAGGTCTCGATTGGCGTTTGCAGCGAATCTTTGATCCAAAGGCTGATGACTTTGAAGAGAAAGCAAAACCTTATCGTGAGCGCTTGGAAATTGAACTCGATGTAATCAACGGCATGGGATTCCCGGGTTACTTCCTGATCGTTGCGGACTTCATTCGATGGGCTAAAGACAATGCCGTGCCAGTGGGTCCCGGTCGTGGCTCTGGCGCGGGATCTTTGGTTGCCTATGCATTGAAGATTACCGACCTTGATCCGCTCGAGTTAGATTTGCTCTTTGAGCGATTCTTGAATCCAGAGCGTGTCTCTATGCCTGACTTTGACGTCGACTTCTGCATGGATAAGCGAGACCAAGTTATCAGCTATGTTGCGCGTACTTACGGACGTGATTCGGTATCGCAAATCATCACCTTTGGCTCGATGGCAGCAAAAGCGGTGGTGCGAGATGTGGGTCGTGTGTTGGGCCACCCTTATGGCTTTACCGATCGCGTTGCGAAAATGATTCCACCCGATCTTGGTATGACGCTAACTAAGGCCTTAGAAGAATCTGAAGACCTTGCGGCAGCCTACAAAGATGATGAAGAGGTCACCCAGCTCATTGATATGGCGCTACAGCTTGAGGGTTTAGCGCGTAATGCGGGTAAGCACGCCGGTGGCGTTGTTATTTCACCCGGTAACCTGACAGATTTTTCGCCACTCTACTGCGAAGCGGATGGCACTAACCTGGTTACCCAATATGACAAGGATGATGTTGAAGCTGCTGGCCTGGTTAAGTTCGACTTCTTGGGTCTACGTACCTTAACGATTATCGATTGGGCGCTTGAGACGATTAACCGCGAGCGACAACAAAAGGGTGAGTCAATTATCGAGATTGATCGTATCCCGCTAGATGACCCTAAATGTTTTGATCTACTGAAGAGTGCTGAAACCACTGCGGTCTTCCAGCTTGAATCGGATGGTATGAAGCAGCTGATTAGTAAGCTTCAGCCAGACTGCTTTGACGACATCATCGCATTGGTTGCTTTATTCCGTCCGGGTCCATTGCAATCTGGCATGGTGGATAACTTTATTAACCGAAAGCACGGTCGTGAAGAAGTCTCATATCCTGATGTGCATTATCAACATGATTGTTTAAAGCCGATTCTTGAATCGACCTATGGCGTTATCTTGTATCAAGAGCAGGTTATGCAGATCGCTCAGGTGATGGCAGGTTACAGCTTGGGTGGTGCTGACTTGCTACGTCGAGCGATGGGTAAGAAAAAACCTGAAGAGATGGCAAAGCAGCGTGCGGTCTTTGAGGAAGGTTCCAAAGATAACGATATCGATCCTAACCTGGCGATGAAGATCTTCGACTTGGTAGAAAAGTTTGCAGGTTATGGTTTTAACAAATCGCACTCTGCAGCCTATGCTCTGGTGTCATATCAAACACTTTGGCTTAAGACGCATTATCCGGCGGCCTTCATGGCGGCTGTGTTGTCATCTGATATGGAGAACACCGACAAGGTAGTTAACTTCATTGAGGAATGTCGCTCAATGGGTCTCGAGGTTCAGCCGCCCGATGTGAATCGTTCTTTCTATCGCTTTACGGTAGATGGTGATGCCACAGTGGTTTATGGCTTAGGTGCCATCAAAGGTGTCGGCGAGGGCGCGATTGAGGGCTTTGTTGAAGCACGTCAATCAGGTGAGTTCAAAGATATCTTTGATCTGTGTCGTCGAATTGATCTAAAGCGTGCTAACCGCCGTACCCTTGAATCGCTCATTCGCGCCGGTGCACTCGATCGGATTGGTGTGAACCGTGCAAGCTTGATGGCGCAGCTGCCACTCGCACTTAAGGTGGCTGAAAAACACGAAGCCGACCAAGCAGCCGGCATCATGGATATGTTTGGTGATGCTGTCGCAGAACCTGATCCGACTCTGGGAGTAGAGCTCGAAGAGCTTGAAGAGTGGGATGAACAAATTCGCCTGCAAGGCGAAAAAGAAACGCTCGGTCTATTCCTCACCGGTCATCCGATGGATCGTTATATTCCTGACTTGAGTGGTTTGGTGAGTAGTCGAATTGCCAAGCTTTCTCTAGATGATGTGTCGGGCACACGTAATCGTCGTGGCGGCAAGAAGGTCAAAATTGCTGGTTTGGTTGTAGCGGTAGCGCGACGTAATACGCAGCGTGGTCAGATGGCTTCGGTGTTACTTAGATGATAAATCGGGCCGCATTGAATCGACGTTGTTTAGCGAGACCTATGAGCGCTATCGTGATGCGATCGGTACGGATGCTTTGCTAGTCGTCGAAGGCTCCTTAGTGCCAGATGAATACCGCGGTGGTTTGTCCTTGCGTGTCGATACTGTCGAATCACTAGATGACTATTGGCAAGCGAGTTGCCAAGGTATGTTGATTGAGATTAATGAGTCGATGATGCGAAGTCAGGGCATTACCTCAATGGATGTCATCAATCAGCTTAAAGAGCATCTTTCTCCTTATGCGGGTGGTACCTGTCGCGTCACCGTTTCGTACCAGCGCATGGATGCCTCAGTGAGATTACGCCTGGGTGATCAGTGGAGTCTCAAGGTGAATCACGATCTTTTACGCCAATTGCGTAAATGGTTGGGAGAAGAGGCGGTGAAGATCCGTATGGGGGTCCCTGGTACCGAGATCACGACCTCGCCGGAACCGGAAATGGCCTAAAGGATCAGTAAAAAGTAGATTGCATTTGAGCGCAGATAGGGTCACTTTGCGTTATAATCGATGCATTATCAGTACTCATAGAGTTTCGTCTAATGAACTTAGATTTTCTAGATTTCGAACAGCCTATTGCCGAGCTTGAAGCCAAGATTGAAGAGCTTCGTTTGGTGGGATCGGATGCTGAGATCAATATCCAAGACGAAATCGATAAGCTGACCTCGAAAAGTCACAAGCTCACCGAATCTATCTTTGCCAAATTAACCCCTTGGCAAATCTCTCAACTCTCTCGTCACCCGCTGCGTCCTTATACGCAGGATTACATCGATGCGATTGTTGATGATTTTGAAGAGCTGCACGGTGATCGTGCGTATGCGGATGATCACGCCATCATCGGCGGCTTAGGTCGAATTGGTGATAAAGCCGTTGTTGTCATCGGTCACCAGAAAGGTCGTGATACAAAAGAAAAGATCCATCGTAACTTTGGTATGCCTCGTCCTGAGGGCTACCGTAAAGCGTTGCGTTTGATGAAGATGGCAGAGCGTTTCAATTTGCCAGTGATTACCTTTATCGATACCCCAGGCGCTTATCCTGGCATTGGTGCAGAAGAGCGTGGTCAGAGTGAAGCGATTGCGCGTAACTTGTTTGAGATGGCGGGTCTTCGTACGCCAATCATTGCGACTGTCATCGGTGAAGGTGGTTCAGGCGGTGCCTTAGCTATTGGTGTGGCCGATCGCGTGATGATGATGCAGTACAGCACCTATTCAGTTATCTCGCCAGAAGGTTGTGCCTCTATCTTATGGAAGAGTGCAGAGAAGGCCTCGATTGCAGCAGAAGCGATGTCGATTACCTCGAAAGATCTCAAAGGCCATGAGCTGATTGATGAGATCGTACCTGAGCCATTAGGCGGTGCCCATCGTGATCCAAAAGCAGCTGCGCGTAACCTTAAGGCCTCATTACTCGAAGCAATTAACAGCCTTGGCGATGTTGCAACGGATCGTTTGCTCGATTCACGTTATCAACGTCTGATGTCTTACGGCGTCGTTGTCGAATAAGTGATGCAGTGCGCTGACCTCCAGCGTGTATTAGCGACTCTTCCAGCTCCTTCAGAATACTGGGTTGCCTATAGTGCGGGTGTCGACTCGCATGCTTTATTACATTTGCTCTCTCAATGTCGCGATGACTTGTCAGTACCGATTAAAGCGGTGCATGTGAATCATGGCTTACAAGAAGATGCCGCTAAGTGGGCGTTACATGCTCAAGCAGTCTGTGATGATTTGGGTATTGAGCTAGTCACTTTACAGGTAAGCGACAAACCCGCGGCCAATCAAAGTATCGAAGCCTTTGCGCGCGAACAACGTTATCGTTTGATTGGTGATGTGATGCCAGCTGAGGCGATGTTACTGACAGCGCAACATCAAGATGATCAAGCTGAAACATTGATGCTGCAATTATTGCGTGGTGCGGGTGTTGATGGCTTAGCGTCAATGCCGCTGTGCCGTGAGTTTGCCCGAGGGTGGCTTGCGCGACCTTTGCTAGAGTTTTCTCAAGATGCGGTGATGGACTATGCCAAATCGCATCAGCTGCAATGGATCGATGATCCGAGTAATGCATCCGATGCGTATGACCGTAACTACCTTCGACATCAGGTTATGCCTTTACTCAAACAACGTTGGCCGCATGCTGCACAAACGATGGCGAAGTCAGCAAGCTTGTTAGGTGAGGGGCGACATTTCATTAGTGCCCAGTTATCAGAGCAGTTACATGCCCGCGTGAATCAGCGCTGTTTCTCTGTTGAGTCATTTGCTGAGTTGATTCGTTTGCGCGACGTCAGTTGCTGCGCGAATGGTTGCGCTTAAGTGCATGCGATTTGCCGGATGCGTCTCGCTTGAGTAGCTGCGAAAAGCTTGCGCTGAGCGAAACGGATTCAGGTGAGGTGTGCTGGTCTGAACTGTGTGTCAGGCGCTATGCGCAGCAGCTATGGATTACGCCAAGAGAATTACCTGCAGTTAACAGTGTGCCGCATGTTGTTCGATCGGCTAATGATCAAATCGATCTTGAAGAAGGTCGATTAGTGGCGTGCGCTGCTAAAGATGGCATCCCTAAAGCCGCATGTGATGAAGGGCGGGTGAGTATTCACCATCATGCAGAAGGCTGTCGTTATCGTTTGCTCGGTAGAGAGGGTGAGCGTCGCTTTAAACAGCTGTGCCAAGAGCTTGGTATTCCATCGTGGTCACGCATGTTGCAGCCATTGGTCATGGTAGATGGCTCGCTGTGGGCGATTGGTAATCACCGTGTGAGTGCGCCATCAGGCTTGGCTGAAGATCAAGCTATTGAGTTTCAATGGGAGTCAGACTGGGCATGAATCGAGCAGTAATTAATCTGTTGTTGCTCCTTGCAATGGCTTTGCTCGTCATTGGTTTGAGTCAGCCGATTCTCTCGCTCGAGAAGTTTTATATTTTTGGTAACGAGGTCAGCCTGCTTTCAGCGCTCGAGCAGCTTGCGAATCAAAACGACTGGGGTTTGTTTGCGCTAGTGGGTGCCTTTAGTGTGCTGTTTCCAATGATCAAGGTGAGCTTGTTGATTGTGATTGCCAATGAGCCAGCAAAAACCGCTAAACACGCGAAGCATCTGAAGTGGCTTGCGACTTACAGCAAATGGTCGATGCTCGATGTGTTTGTGGTGGCCTTGTTGGTGGTCTCAGTCAAATTAGGTGCCTTAGCGCAGGTGAATGTCGAGCTGGGAATCTATGCTTTTGCGGCAAGCGTCATTCTGACCATGCTGGTATCCAATTGGATGGGCACACATAAGGGTTAAGGCCCAATAAAACCTACGTTTTTTTCTGATCTGCGCTAGAATCTCGGGCTTAATTTCTGAGGTATCTATGCAGGACATCAACCCCATTAAGAATGCTTTCGCGGATCTCCGTGAGCGTGTTACAGCGCTTAGGGGGTATCTTTGACTATGAGGTCAAGAAAGAGCGCCTAGAAGAGGTGCTGGGTGAGCTTGAAGATCCTGCTGTCTGGAATGAGCCAGACCGTGCTCAAGCCTTAGGTCGTGAGCGCTCAAGCTTAGAAGATGTCGTACTCGGTTTAGATCAGCTGACCTCAGGTCTTGCTGATGGTGCAGACCTTCTCGAGATGGCGGTCGAAGAGGGTGATGAAGAAACCGTCGATTCGATTGCTGATGATGTCGAGTCGTATACCAAACAAGTCGAAACCCTTGAATTCCGTCGCATGTTCTCTGGCGAGATGGATGCGAACAATGCCTTCCTTGATATCCAAGCAGGTTCCGGTGGTACTGAAGCGCAAGATTGGGCTGAGATGCTGCTGCGCATGTACCTGCGTTGGGGTGAAGCTCACGGCTTTAAAACCGAGTTGATGGAAGCGTCAGCTGGTGATGTGGCCGGTATTAAATCTGCCACCATCAGTTTCCAAGGTGAATATGCCTTTGGTTGGCTCCGTACTGAGACCGGTGTGCACCGTCTAGTGCGTAAATCACCATTCGACTCAGGTGGTCGTCGCCATACTTCATTCAGTTCGGTGTTTGTTTCACCAGAGGTTGATGATTCGATTGAGATCGATATCAATCCGGCAGATGTTCGTACTGATACCTACCGTGCATCGGGTGCAGGTGGTCAGCACGTTAACAAAACAGACTCAGCGATTCGTTTGACCCACGAGCCAACAGGTATCGTGGTGCAGTGTCAGAACGATCGTTCGCAACACAAAAACCGCGACCAAGCGTGGAAGCAGTTGAAGGCGAAGTTGTACGAGCTCGAAATTCAAAAACGTAACGAGTCAGCGCAAGCGTTAGAAGACACCAAGTCGGATATCGGTTGGGGTAGTCAGATTCGTTCGTATGTTCTCGACCAGTCGCGCATCAAAGATCTGCGCACCGGTGTTGAGACAGGTAATACGCAATCAGTATTGGATGGCAACTTAGATATGTTCATCCAAGCAAGTTTAAAAAGTGGTTTGTAAGGGTTAAACATGACTGACCAGCAACAAGACGAAAACAAGCTCATCGCACAGCGACGTGAAAAGCTCGCCGCGATCCGTGAGAAGGGCGTTGCTTTCCCGAATAGCTTCCGTCGTGATGCACTCGCAAGTGAGTTGCAAGATCGTTTTGGCGATAAGTCGAAAGAAGAGCTGGCTGAGATCAATCAGCGCGCAAGTATTGCTGGCCGCATCATGGCAAAGCGTGGTCCATTCCTCGTGATTCAGGATATGTCGGGCCGCATTCAGTTTTACATCGATAAAAAAGCGCTATCTGAAGAGATCAATGCAGACATTAAGACCTGGGACATTGGCGATATCGTCGGTGGTGAAGGTCCAATCAGTAAGTCAGGTAAAGGCGACTTATATGTTCATGTCGATAAGGTCGAGATGTTGACCAAATCGCTACGCCCATTGCCTGAGAAATGGCACGGCTTGTCTGATCAAGAGCAACGTTATCGTCAGCGTTATGTGGATTTGATTGTGAGTGAAGAGACGCGCAAGACTTTCCAATTACGTTCACAAATCATTCATTACATCCGTCAGTATTTTGCCGGTGAAGACTTCCTTGAAGTTGAAACACCCATGATGCATGTCATTCCGGGTGGTGCGAGTGCACGTCCGTTTGAGACGCATCACAATGCCTTGGATATGTCATTGTTCTTGCGTATCGCGCCAGAGCTTTACCTCAAGCGTTTGGTTGTCGGTGGCTTTGAGCGAGTGTTTGAGATCAACCGTAACTTCCGTAACGAAGGTCTCTCAACACGCCATAACCCAGAATTCACCATGATTGAATTCTATGAGGCCTATGCAGATCACAATGACTTGATGGATCGCACCGAAGCCTTGTTCCGTGGCATTGCGAAAGATGTTGTGGGTAGTGAAGTGATCACCTATCAAGGTGAAGAGTTCGACTTTGGTAAGCCGTTTGCACGCATGACGGTTAAAGAAGCGATCTTGCACTTTAACCCTGAGATTAAAGCTGAGCAGCTCGAAGATCTCGCGTCAGCTACTGCGATTGCAGAGTCATTGAAGATCGAGGTTAAGCCGACCTATGGATTAGGTAAGGTGCAAATTGAGATCTTTGAAGAGACCGCTGAGCATCGCTTGATTCAACCAACCTTTATCACAGCGTATCCAACCGAAGTATCGCCATTGGCGCGTCGTAATGATGCAGACCCATTTGTTACCGATCGCTTTGAATTCTTTGTCGGTGGTCGTGAGATTGCGAATGGTTTCTCGGAGCTTAACGACGCTGAAGACCAAGCTGAGCGCTTCCGTAAGCAGGTAGAAGAAAAAGAAGCGGGTGATGCCGAGGCAATGCACTTTGATGCAGATTACATTCGTGCTCTGGAGCATGGCTTACCGCCAACAGCCGGCGAGGGTATCGGTATTGACCGCTTGGTGATGTTATTCACCGATGCGCCATCTATCCGCGATGTCTTGCTCTTCCCGCATATGCGACCTGAGTCAAACGACTAAGCAAAAGAAAGCCCGCGAAAGCGGGCTTTTTTATTTACTCAGCATAAGCATAGGGCAGATCAAGTGCCGTTAGCTTTGGTCCATCAGGACTGCCGACATGTAGGTCATCAGCTTCGATCGCACTGATCGGTGTGACGATAAGCATTTCGGTTTTGCCTTCATCATTCATCGCGGCATTGACCACCTTGCCAGCGCCTTGGCCTGAGTCGGTTGAGGCTGAGAAAAGCTCGGTACCTGCTTCAGGTGTATCGCCATCAATCACAGCGCGATACATGCGGCGTTTTAACTTACCGAGATATTGCATACGGGCGACGACTTCTTGGCCGGTGTAGCAGCCTTTGGTGAAGCTCACGCCTTCGATCAATTGAAGGTTAACCATTTGTGGCACAAAGGCATCACTGGTTGCTTGGTAAATAGTTGGGATGCCTGCGCGTATGTCGAGTAGCTGCCATTGCTCGATCGAACTGGCATTCGCCACACTGGTTTGCCAGAGCGTACGCGAGGTTGTGCTATTGGCAATTACCCATGCGCGATGACGATCACCTGGGATACGAACAGTGATGATGTCATTGTCTTCGATGGTTTGATTCGGTAGGTCAGGTAACGAAAGACCTAAACCGTCGGTAGCGTTCTGGCCACTGTATTCAACGATGAAAAGCTCATCACTGATATCTTCGAGTACGACTTTCGACATTAAGACGAACATGCGTAAACGCTTTAGCGTTTCGTCGAGTCGATCTTTTGCTAGCACCATCAGCAAGCCATCTTTTATTGGAATGATGCGGAAGCTTGTGAGGATGCGACCTTTAGGGCTGCAGTAGGCACTCAGTTGGCTATTGCCTTCTGATGTTTTGTTGATGTCGTTAGTGAGCTGACCTTGCAAAAAGGTGAGGCGATCATCTCCGGTTACTTTAATGACGCCGAACTGCGTGAGTGCGGTTTTCGCATTATCTGCAAGCGCGCCATCGTTGATGGTTTGTTTTTCGATAAAGTCTAGCCAGTCTGACATGGTGTTCTCCTGAGAGACGGTCGTACGCCGCTCTGTTCATCGGGGTATCATAAACAAAACCCACTCATAACGTCCTTGCAGGATTTCAGGAAGTTTTATGTCGATGCCCTCTGCCCGAGAAGGCGCTCTCGTGTTGTATAAATCTCAGCCAGCCAAAGTGGTTTCGGTGGCTGACAAGATAGAGCTGTCCTTGGCTGATGGGTCGAGCAAAAAAGTCCGCCCGAAAGATTTTGTGGTGCTCCATGAGGGG
This sequence comes from Gammaproteobacteria bacterium, assembly GCA_038146785.1. Lineage (GTDB taxonomy): Bacteria > Pseudomonadota > Gammaproteobacteria > Chromatiales > Chromatiaceae > VMDJ01. The sequence continues at coordinate 299,988 of JAYQSI010000017.1, read as the reverse complement.
CCGTTTTCTAGCTTTTCTGATTTAGATGCCACGATTGGTGATGTCGAAGAAGAATGGGAGTTGCTGCAAGGAGAGTCGCCAAGCTTCTCTGAGCTAGCTGAGATTGTTTTGGGTGAGTTCACCCCGAAGACGGCATGGCAGACCTGGCAGCTACTGCAAGCAGGGCTGCATTTCTCCGGTGATACCGAATCCGTTCAGATCAATACGCCAGCGTATGTTGCTGAGCAGCTAGAGCAGCGTCATGCCGCTGAGGCTGAAAAAGCCGCGCATGAAGCTTTTATACAACGCGTGGAGCAGGGAGCGATTACCGAAGAGGATCGCCCGCGTTTAGCTGAGGTTGAACGTGTCGCACTTGGCGTTAACGAGAACAGTGCGTTATTGAAGCAGTTCAATGTGGATGCGAGTAAAGAGAACGCGCATACCTTTTTGATTCGCTGTGGTTATTGGCATGCGGAATACAACCCTTGGCCGCAACGCAATGGCTTGGATTGGGATGAGCTTGAGATAGGCGTGCCAGATCTGCCTGATGAATCTCGTGTCGACATGACAGATATCGAGGCTTGGGCGATCGATGATGAAGGCAGCAAAGATCCGGATGATGCGATCAGCTTGGTCGATGGCAAGTTGTGGGTACATATCGCAGATGTCGCATCTCTTAGTTCGAGTAGATGGACATTTAGATTTGGCAGCGCGTGAACGTGGCGCCAACCTGTATTTGCCCGAAGGTGTGAAAACCATGCTGCCGTGGAAGCTGACCGAGCAATTAGGTTTGGGTTTGCAGCCTATTTCACCGGCATTGAGTATCGGCTTTCGAGTGAATGAAGGGCAGGTTGAGGATGTTGAGATCTGTCTGTCGTCGATCAAGGTGACGCGTGATAGTTATTCGGCAGTTAACGAGCGCATGGACCAGGAGCCTTTTGCCTCAATTGCGGCGATGACCACGGCATTCCGTGAGCGACGCCATGCAAATGATGCAGCACGTCTTGATCTACCTGAACGCTCGGTTCGATTGATTGAGGGTGAGGTGGTGCTCAAACCACTCGAAGCTTTAGCGAGCCGCGATATGGTGACCGATGCCATGTTGATGGCGGGTGAGGCGGTCTCGTTGTTTGCTGAGCAAAACGACATTGCGATTCCGTATGTGGTGCAACCACAACCTGAAGAGCTGCGTGATCCGCAAACACTCTCTGAGATGTGTGCTTACCGTCGTTTATTTAAGCCAAGCCAGACGGCATTACAGCCCGGACGTCATTTTGGTTTGGGCTTGGATCGTTATACCCGAGCGACCAGTCCGTTGCGTCGTTATTCCGATCTTTTGGTGCATCAGCAAATCCGAGCATTTCTGACAGATAAACCAACATTGACCGGTGATCAGGTGGCTGAGCGGCTGGCAGGTGTGGATTCGGTTTCTGGAAAGGTGCGTCGTACTGAGCGTCAATCGAATCTGCATTGGAAGCTGGTTATGTTGCAGCGGTTAGGTGATTGGCAAGGTGAGGCGATTGTTGTCGCGCTTGAGGAGCGTAAAGTGGTTGTGCTGATTCCTGAGCTGGCGATGGAGGTAAAAGTGCGTCGCCAAGAGGAAATGACCTTAGATCAGTCAGTTACGTTGAAAGCGCGTGAGATTGATTTGACCACGCAAGAGGCGTTTTTTCAGGTCCTGTCACTAAACTGAATGTGACCTGTAAGCCTCAGGTTGTATACTGAGCTTAGAGAGGCCTTAAGGCCCGATTTGTACCAAAGGAACAGGCATGTCATCTGATACTGAGCAGTCCATTTCTGAGCGCGAGTTCATCGCATTTTGTGAAGCTGAATTTAATCGTCGAGCTAATGATGGTGGTCAGTTTGAGCGCGAAGTCTATGAAGACGCTATGAAGCTTGTCTTGCAGAAGTTACGTCAGCAGGAGGGTAAGGCATGATCATTACTCATCTTGAAGCGACGAACCTGCTTAAGTATGAGTCGCTATCCTTAACGATTCCTGAGAGTGGCATGATCGCGATTAGCGGTCCAAATGAATCAGGTAAAAGTACGATTGGTGAAGCAATTTGCTTTGCGCTCTTTGGCCGTACCTTTTCGATTGATGATGATCATCTGCAGAAAGTGATCCGTTGGGGTGATAACCATTGCATGGTCACTCTGCGATTTAAAGTGGGCAACGATACCTACGAGTTATCTCGTTACCTAGAGCGCAATGGTTCACATAGCGCAAAGCTGATGAAAGAGCCGGATTATGATCCCGTTGCGCGTGGCATAGAGCAGGTAGATCAGTACTTAACCGAGCTATTAGGTTTTGAGTACGAACAATTTGTCGAATCGTTTTATTTGGCTCAGCGTGAAATCACGACACCGCATCCTCATAGTGAAGCGGTGAAGATCATGGCGGGTATCTCGCCGTTAGAAAGCGTCTCGTGGGAAATTGAACATGAGATGGCTGAGCAGTTTGATTTTCTCGAAGACATTCAGACCGAAAGCGATGCGATGGATCAAGAGCTTGCTGATCTCGCGTTAGATGAAGGTCTTTTGGAGCAGCTAAAGGCTGATCACAAAGAAGTCTCTGAGCAATCATCGAAAGTTGGTCAATTAACTAAAGAGCTCAACGAAGGTATCGAGCATTATTGTGAAAATACGCAAAATATCGATGCGGTATCACAAAAGAAAAGCCGCGTAGGGCTTCTGCAATTTATTTTGTTTGTGTTGACGGTTCTTTTAGCTGGGACTTGGGCTACGCTCGATCCTTTGGCGCATACCTCAGAAGCAGCACAATGGTTGGCGTTTTTAGATAAAACGTATCCAGACTGGCGTCAGGTCTCAACCACTAACATGATGTACTTAGCAATCTCTGCAGGTGCTTTCTTCTTACTGACGATTGTGAATCGATCAGGCAAAACCAAACAGATCAACATGCTGCGCGAAGAAGCGGCACGCCTGGCATTTGTCTTACGTGATGCGCGCCATATCCAAGTGGCTTTTGATGAGCCAATGCCGGTTTTCGAAGGTCAAGAAGAAGGCGAAGAGTTTGAAGAAGTGGCGGTTGATGCGTTGCCATCACGCCCAAGTGATGATGTTTTCAATGCGTTGTTGGCGCATGTGGATGCGGGCACTGCAAGCACCAGGGAAGTACGCGATTACGCAAAAGCTGAATTGCACTGGTTAAGTCATGTCTCTGAGTTGTTTGATGCGGAAGTGGCTCAGCTTGAACATGCAATTGGGGAAGAGACTCAACGCAGAGAAGAAGCAGCACGTATTCAGAGTGACTTTGAAGAAGTGATGCAGCGTCGCAGTCAGCACTTGGCTGATCTTCAGATTCGTCGTCGTGCGAATGAGTTGGTGCAGGGCGCAATACTAGAAGCATCGACGCACTTTAATCGCGACATCAAAGATCTGGTAGGTCGTATGCTGCCTAAGTTTACCGATGGTCGTTATGAACACTTGCAGCTTGATGAGAACTTGAATGTTCGTTTGTTCTCAGGTCAAAAGCGCGACTTCATGGATCTTGATGAAGTTTCAAGTGGTACCCAGCGTCAGGTGATGTTGGCACTACGCTTATCGCTCTCGCAGAAGCTCTTAGGGCGCAAGGTTACGGGTAATCAGTTTGCCTTCTTGGATGAGCCATTTGCGTTCTTTGATGAACAACGTACTCGCCAAGCGCTCGATGCGTTGCGTCAGGTGAGCGGTGAGATGAGTCAGGTTTGGATTGTGGCGCAAGACTTCCCTGCGGATATGAGTAGTGCGTTTGATCTTAAGATTGCATGTGATCACACGAATACACGATTAAGCGTTTAACTATCTTACGAGCATAAAAAAGCCCCGCTTAGCGGGGCTTTTTTATTTAACTTTACTTATCTTGCTGAAGTGAACTTGTTGATCTCATCAAGTGGGTCAGCTTCATCTTCTTTAGCATCAACATGGTGATCTTTTGGGCTCCATAGATCATGGCAGCGATCTGCCTCAACACCGTCAGCCGTTAGGATCGTCCAAGTAGCAGCAATCGCCCACATGGCAACACCAAGACCTACTGTCTCCCAGCTTGTATGCGCTAGTTGAGAAGGGCCGCCCATAAAGCCATAGATCACAGAGATCATGCCGAACAGCCAAAACACAGAAATTGGGGCAGCACAGTTAGTACCACAGCCGTACTTACAAGCACCGACAGGTGGCGCAACAATTGACATTAATATGCTTTTAAGACGCATGAGTCCTCCTCTAGGGCCACATTTTTTTAATTGTATGAGTGGCTTAGAGCGATAACATCATGTTGATTGAGGGCTGTGCAAGTGGTGATTGCACTATTTTGCACAAGTATTTTTTATTACAGCAAAAACTAAAAAGCTAAGGAATCCGGCAAGTTAGGCTTTATTCGCTTAACCATTTCGCCATGAACGCGAATTCCGCCCGCAATCACATTGCCTGACTCGAGGTAGCGATCGCCCCCGCGAATATCGGTGACGGTGCCACCAGCTTCTCGCACAATCAGTGCGCCCGCAGCAAAATCCCAGCTAGAGAGACCCAGTTCCCAGAAGCCATCAGTTCGACCGGCGGCAACATAGGCCATATCTAAAGCGGCTGAGCCTGGGCGACGAATGCCCGCAGTGTCTTTCACCATGTCTTTCATGATCGCCAGATAGGCATCAATGTAACGCTGATCGCGAAAAGGAATGCCGGTGCCAATCAGAGCGCCTTTGAGCGTCTTCTGATCGGTTACGCGAAGACGACGATCGTTAAGCTGAGCGCCTTGACCATGGCTTGCGGTAAACATCTCGTCGCGAACAGGGTCGTAAACAACTGCGCTTTCGAGTTGACCGCGATACTGCATGGCAATCGATACGGCGAACTGCGGAAAGCCATGTAAAAAGTTGGTTGTGCCGTCGAGTGGGTCAATGATCCATTGATAGTCATCACCCGCATGGCTGCCTGATTCTTCAGCCAGAATTGCATGGCTAGGGTAAGCCTTACGAATGGTATCGATAATGATGGCTTCAGCTGATCGATCAACATCGCTAACAAAGTCATTGGTGTTTTTCTCGCTCACACGCAAAGAGTCTAGGCGTGAGAATGAGCGCATGATGATGCTGCCAGCTGCACGAGCGGCGCGAATAGCAATGTTAGTCGTTGGATTCATGGCGCGCGAGGATACGGCAAAAGGGGTTATCTAGCTACTTTAAATCACGTTTTCTTTGGTGAGCAGCTGATAAGATAAGTCGATGCAAAATATACGCATTGTGCTTGTCGAGACGTCGCATCCGGGCAATATCGGAGCGGTTGCGCGGGCAATGAAAAATATGTGTCTGACGGAACTGGTGTTGGTCAGTCCAAAGCGCTTTCCTGATGAAGAGGCAATCGCTCGCTCTTCGGGTGCAACAGATATCCTCGACTCTGCTCGTGTCGTGACCTCGTTAGAGGAGGCGGTGGGTGACTGTAAGTTGGTGATTGGTGCGAGCGCTCGCCAACGTGATGCTGAGCTGTGGCAAGAGCTCGATCCGCGACAATGCGCAGCTTTAACCTTGGAGCAAAGTCAGACTGCGCCAGTCTCACTGGTCTTTGGGCGAGAGAGTTCGGGGCTGACTAAAGCGGAGCTCGATCGATGTACACACTTGATGCACATCCCGTCGAATCCTGAATACACCTCGTTGAATATTGCGATGGCGGTACAGGTGATGGCGTATGAGTTGCGCATGGCTTCTCATGTTCCCGTATCGTCAGCATCTGAATCTCAGGTTTTGCCGGCAGCGACAGTCGAAAAGATGGAAGGGCTGTTTGCGCATTTGCAGCAAGCGTTACAAGATATCGGCTTTATGCATTCGGAGCAGGATGGAAAGATGATGCAAAAATTGCGCAGATTCTTTCACCGGGCGAGTCCGGATGACAAAGAGATTAATATTTTGCGTGGCATATTGAGTGCGGCACAGGGCGTTAAATCCATGCGATCGAATGCCAGTAATAAACAAACTTAACTTTGTAGAAAATTATGTTTAAACAGATCAATGAAGATCTAGCGATTGTTTTTGAGCGTGACCCGGCGGCACGTAATCGCTTTGAAATCCTGACAACCTATCCAGGTGTGCATGCGGTTCTATTTCATCGCCTTGCACATTGGATTTGGAATCTAGGTGCTAAGTGGTTAGCGCGTTGGATCTCGCATTTGAGTCGTTGGTTAACCGGTATTGAGATTCATCCGGCGGCAACGATCGGACGTCGTTTGTTTATCGACCATGGTATGGGTGTGGTGATTGGTGAGACTGCAGTAATTGGTGATGATGTCACGCTTTATCACGGCGTGACCTTAGGTGGTACTAGCTGGCAAAAGGGTAAGCGTCACCCAACCTTGGGGAACAACGTGGTTGTCGGTGCTGGCGCAAAGGTGCTCGGACCGATTGAGATCGGCGAGGGCGCTCGTATTGGCTCGAATGCGGTGGTTGTTAAGCCTGTTCCTGCGGCGAGTACCGTTGTCGGTATCCCTGGGCGTTTGGTGCAAAAGGCAGAAGAGAGTGACTCTAAGCACCGTGTCGATATGGCCTCAAAAATGGGCTTTGATGCCTATGGCGCAACCGAAGACGCGCCTGACCCGGTGGCACATGCGATTAACTGCATGCTGGATCACATGCACGTCTACGAGACGCGCATGAAGATGATGTGTGAGGCGATGAAAGAGATGGGGATCGAGGCGCCTGAAGGCTCTGATCTGCCTGAGTTGCCTACCTGCGAGATTATTTCCACGTCAGATGAGATGAAGAAAATGCATCTCGATGAGTCGGACGAAAAATAAATCCCAATAAACCGCAAAAACTACCGGCTTGGCCAATGTTGACTGAATTAGTCAGGAATCTTAGTCTGCGCTTATTGATTTATTTAGGGTTGAGTTGTGCGTTTAACTACTAAAGGCCGTTATGCCGTCACTGCGATGCTAGATCTCGCGATTCATCAAGACAAAGGCCCAATTACTTTGTCAGATATTGCGACTCGCCAAGGCATCTCTCTTTCTTACCTCGAACAGTTGTTTTCGCGATTACGTAAGCAGCAGCTCGTGAGTAGTGTGCGTGGCCCGGGTGGTGGTTACACCTTAGCGCGTGGCGCGAAAGAAATTTTTGTTGCCGAAGTGATTTTGGCGGTTGATGAAAATGTTGATACCACCCGTTGTGGCGGTAAGCACAACTGCCAAGATAACCAAGAATGTCTCACTCATGACTTGTGGCACGACTTGAGTGATCGTATCCACGATTACCTCAGTAATATTAGCTTGGGTGAGCTGATGGAACGTCGCGCGATAAAGCAGGTTTCCGAACGACAGGATCATGAGCCGAGCTCGGTTAAAGCCGATGATCTAATGGCATCACGTTAATAAAAAAACCGAGGCTAAGTTCCTCGGTTTTTGCTTTCTGCGGTATCGTATATCCCATAATCTTTTGTAACGGAGCGAGCTGTGGTTCCTCACGATGAATTAATCACTTTGCGTGATTGGGTGCGCTGGGGCGCAAGTGCCATGACTGAGCACAAGGTGTTTTTTGGTCACGGCACAGATAACGCATTAGATGATGCACTTGAATTGGTATTGGGTGTGTTGCACCTCGATCATTCATTATCCTCTGACTATCTAGATGCTCGAGTGACTTCAGCAGAGCGAGATCGCCTTCTAAAAGCCTTCGAAAAGCGTATTGAGGATCGCATTCCAACCGCTTACCTAACCGGCCGTGCTTACTTTTATGGTTTGGAATTCATTGTTAACGAGAATGTGCTGATTCCTCGTTCACCGATCGCAGAGTTGATTAATGATCAATTTGAGCCGTGGTTAGGTGGTGTTGAGGTTAATCGTGCGATGGATTTGTGCACGGGTAGTGGCTGTATCGGCATCGCGATGGCAGAAGCTTTCCCTGATGCTGAAGTGGATCTTTTGGATATCTCACCCAGTGCCCTCGATATTGCGCAACAGAATATCGATAAACACCATCTGTCAGATCGTGTCTCTGCTATTCAATCAGACGTGTTCTCAGGCTTGAGTGATGAGCGTTATGAGCTGATTGTTTCCAATCCGCCTTATGTTAGTTCGCAAGAGATGGAAGAGCTGCCTGCTGAATATCTGGCAGAGCCAGAGTTGGCGCTCGAGGCGGGTGATGATGGTATGGATATCGTTAGTCAGATCTTATTGCAGGCGCCAAATTATCTAACCGATGATGGTTTGTTGATTGTTGAGGTTGGCGCAAGTGCTGATTTGCTCATGGAGCGTTATCCGAACGTGCCCTTTATGTGGATTGATTTTGAATTTGGCGGTGATGGTGTGTTTGCAATCACGGCTGAACAGCTTGTTGAATATCGAGATGCGTTGATTCGGTCATCTCATTGACCTGCGTCAGGGAAGATCTCAGTAGCGCTCTCTAGAATGCTGCTGCATGACGGATAATTTTGTTTTTGACCAAGAGTTAATCAATCGCTACGACCGCGCAGGTCCGCGATATACCAGCTATCCAACAGCGGTTGAATTTCATAACGAGTTCACGACGCGTGATCTTCTCAAGGCAGAGGGTCATAGCAAAGCGTTGTCCTTGTACTTCCATATACCTTTTTGCGACACGGTGTGCTTTTACTGTGCGTGTAACAAGATTGCGACTAAAGACCGTTCAAAGACGGAGCCTTATTTAAAAGCGCTTGAGCAAGAGATGATCATGCAAGCGAACTTGCTTGATTGGCAGCGTCCCGTCGAACAATTGCATTGGGGTGGTGGTACGCCGACGTTTTTGTCCGATGAACAGATGGTTTGGCTCATGAGTCGAACGAAATCGTTATTCAATGTGTTGGATAACGACGAGGGTCAGTACTCGATCGAGATTGATCCGCGAGAGGTGTCGTCAACGACGTTGAGAACATTGCGAGAGATCGGCTTTAATCGATTGAGCTTGGGTCTACAGGATCTCGATGAGCGAGTGCAAATAGCGGTAAATCGTGTGCAATCTGCGGAATTGACCTTTGGCGTGATGCAGCAGGCCCGAGAGCTTGGTTTTAAGTCAGTCAGCTTGGATTTGATTTATGGGTTGCCGCATCAATCATGGGTGTCATTCGAGAAAACGCTCGAAAAAGTGATTGAAGCGCGACCTGATCGCTTGTCGGTCTTTAACTATGCGCATATGCCAACCCGATTTAAGCCGCAGCGTCGTATCAATGAAGCAGACTTACCCAGTTCTGCAGAAAAATTGGAGATCATGCATAAGGCAGGTGAGAAATTGCAGGCGGCAGGTTATGTCTATATTGGTATGGATCACTTTGCCTTACCAGGCGATGAGTTAGCGCTTGCGCAGAAAGAAGGGCATCTGCATCGAAATTTTCAGGGTTACACAACGCATGCGCACTGTGACTTGTTGGCGTTTGGGGTGTCGTCGATTGGTAATGTGGGAAATACCTTTTCACAGAATGTGAAAACACTGGATGAGTATTACGCTGCAATCGAAAAGAACACCTTGCCGATTGAGCGAGGGTTGGTACTGAATCGTGATGATTTGATTCGTCAGGATGTCATTACACAGCTGATTTGTCAGTTTGCGCTTAACTTCAAACAGATAGATCAAGCTTGGCACATTCAAAGTAGTGATTATTTTGCGAATGAATTGATTGCGCTCGATCAAATGCAAAAAGATGGGCTATTGGTGATATCAGGCGATGGATTGCAGGTGACTCGGCCTGGGCGACTACTCATTCGGAATATATGTATGGTGTTCGATAGGTATTTGCCTGAAGCTCAGCACCGATTCTCACGTGCCATTTGAACCCTAGGGTGACTCTCGTATACTCGGTTGTTATTGATTGACGAACGAGTAGAAGAACAATGTCACAGTCTATCCCTGAAGCTTTTCGTGCTGCAGCTAAGCAGCATCCCGACCAAACCATCGTTTGGCATCCTGAATCTCCATTGACCTTTGCGCAGCTTGATCAAGATTCTGATCGAGTCGCGGCCGCCTTACATGCACGTGGATTGCAGCAAGGAGATCGCGTGGCGCTGTATGCGATCAACGATAAAACCTTTGTTCAGGCATACCTCGGCATTCAAAAAGCGGGATGTGTTGTGGTGCCAGTTAATTTACTCATTGGCGTTGATGAGGTGGCGTATGTCTTGGGTAATGCCAAGATCAGTGCATTTATTTATCACGCAGCGATGACCGAAAAGGCGGTGGCCGTTAAAGGCCAATTAGAAGGCTTGAAAGCAACAGCTGTGATTGGTGATGCTCATCCTGAAATTCAAGCTGACAGTTTTGCAGATTGGCTTTCAGTAGAGGCTGCTGCGCCTTCTTTAAGTTTGAATCCTGAAGAAGATGTTGCGGCAATTCTGTATACCTCTGGCACGACCGGTAATCCTAAAGGTGCGATGCTGACTCATCACAACCTTGTCTCTAATACGCACAGTGTTAAGCAAGCACTGGGATTGCAGCCAGGTAAGGATCGACTGCTCGTTGTATTGCCGATGTTTCATTCTTTTGCAGCGACTGTTGGCATTCTCACGCCGTGTTTGCATGGGTTGTCGATAACGCCTGTGCCGAAGTTTGATCCGGCCTTAGTGAGCGACATGATTGCAGCGAGTGGGGCTACGATCTTCTTAGGTGTTCCTTCGATGTATGCGGTTGTTAACCGCCTACCTGATGAGCAAGCGGCAAAATTTAAAACGATTCGATTTGGCGTAGCGGGTGGTGCGGCCATGCCGGTTGAGTTGCTCAAGTCGTTTGAATCGCGATACGGCATTCCAGTCTTAGAGGGCGATGGTCCAACGGAGTGTTCACCTGTGACTTGTGTGAACCCCTTTGATGGTGAGCGTAAAGCGGGATCTGTCGGTTTGCCGGTGCCTAATGTGCGCATGACTATCCGTGATCTTGAAGGACAAGAAGTTGCTACCGGCGAGATGGGGGAGATCTGTGTCGCAGGTCCGAATGTCATGAAAGGTTACTGGGAGTTACCAGAAGCCACTGCTGAGACGTTCTTTGGCGAATGGCTACGTACCGGTGACTTGGGTTACATCGATGAGGATGGCTATATCTTCATGGTTGACCGCATCAAAGACATGATCATTGTGAATGGTATGAATGTGTACCCGCGTCAGATCGAGGAAGTGTTGCATCAGCATGAGGCTGTTTTAGAAGCTGCTGTTGTGGGTCAACCGCATGCATCACACGGTGAAATCGTGGTTGCTTATGTGGTTCCAGCTGAAGGTCATTCGTTAACAGAAGCTGAGATTAAACAGTTCTGTAAAGAGCGATTAGGTCAGCATCAACTGCCAAGACGTGTCGAGATTAGAGATGGGCTGCCCAAGAATGCGAGTGGCAAAATCCTTAAGCGCGAGCTGCGTAAAGAAGGTGAGGTAGAGCGCGGCATTAACTAGCCGTCTTTGGCTTTCTCCACGTGTAGTAAGTCACGATAAGGTGAATTGCCATGCCGGCTGCAGATAGCAGACCAATTGTTCGATCATAATCGCTGATTAGCCAGATCAGATCGCTGCTGTGATTAGTGGGGGCGATGTCTTTAAAGCCTTTGATGACAGCCACCATGCCTGCGTGAACGCCAATGACATAAGCGATGTTGCCTGTGCGCTCACGAATCAACGCAAGGTACATCCCAAGTAAGAACAAGGCGATAAAGCCATCCCAGATTCCGCCTTTAGCGTAATCGTCAAAGGTATGGCTCAAAATCCAAAAGCTATTCGCAAAGCTTGCTGATTCTCCGGCCGGTAATGCCGGTGGGTTAATGAAGTGCATCCAGGCATAAAACAAACTCGACAAAATGGCAGTTGTCCAAAAGCCGTGTGATTGTCGAATGCCGGCAAACAGCCCGCCACGGAAGAAGGTTTCTTCGATAAAGCCAATGATTAAACCTGTGATCAAGGCGACGAGTACGATTTTGCCAAGTTCAGGCGCGATCACATCCCAGCTGCGGACTGGACGAATTTCGAGGAAGCTCAATACAACAGCGAGCAATCCAAGCAGCGCAAGACCCATTCCGAGTCCACGCAATAATTCAGCTAGAAACGCGGGTTTGCTTAACTGATAACCCAGATCGCGTTTATTCGCGATGTTGAGACGATACAAAATCCAGATGAAGCCTGGTATGGCAAACAGCTTTCCGACAATCGTGATGAGCTTTTCGGGGCCCTTGTTGATGCTTTCTTGAACCAGACTGAAAAGCGGGTAGTTGACTGCGGCACTTAAAAAAAGGGCGAGCAGGATGAGGCCGATGAAGAGGAAAAAAGCTCGCATTTTGGTGTTTTTAGCCAAATAACCTTGAAAGTGATCACATTCTACCTAAAAAACTGTGAAAACAGGGTTAACAGCAGGCCATTCATCGCGCTAGAATGCGCCGCCTAATTCGGGTAGGACACCCGAAAACACGGTTTTGCGAGCGTGGTGGAATTGGTAGACACGCCAGATTTAGGTTCTGGTGCCTTTGGTGTGAGAGTTCGAGTCTCTCCGCTCGCACCATTCATATAAGAACGTGCCCAAGTATCCCTTGGGCGGGTTTTTCCAAGTTGAATAAAGTTTCAAGACGGCAAGTGCTGTCGGAGTATGTTTCATGCAAGTTTCTGTTGAGTCTGGCGAAGGTTTAGAAAAGCGTCTGTTGGTTGATCTGCCAGCGGATCGTGTTAACGAAGCCGTTGATAAAAAACTGGCCGAGGTTGCTAAGACCGTCAAGATGAACGGTTTCCGTCCTGGTAAGGCACCGCTACGTGTTGTTAAGCAGCAGTACGGTGAAGCAGTTCGTCACGATGTCTACGGCGCATTGATTCAAGAAACGTATTACGAAGCACTATCTGAAAAGAAAGTGATGCCCGTTGGTGACCCTAGCATCGAATTCCGTGATGCAACTGAAGAGGGTGGTTTTAGCTATACCGCTACCTTTGAGGTAATGCCTAAAATTGAACTTGCTGACATGAAAGGCAAGTCAATCACCAAGGTGACTGCTGAAGTTACTGATGCTGACGTTGACGACATGATCAACAAGTTGCGTGAGCAGCGTACGACTTTCAGTGATGTTGAGCGCGCAGCTCAAGATGGCGATCAAGTACATATCGACTTCAAAGGTTTCATCGATGGTGAAGCATTTGATGGTGGTTCAGCTGAGAACGTTCCTCTTGTATTAGGTTCAGGTTCAATGATCGAAGGTTTCGAAGCCGCTTTGCTAGGCGCAAGTGCTGGTGATGAGCGTTCTTTCGAAGTTAACTTCCCAGAAGATTACCGTGCTGAAAACTTGGCGGGTAAGCCAGCAACATTTGAAGTGAAGGTTTCTAAAGTTGCTGAGCCAAAACTTCCTGAGATTGATGAAGAGTTCTGTAAAGAGTTCGGTGTTAAAGAAGGTACTGAAGCTGCATTGCGTGCAGAGGTCTCTTCAAATATGAAGGCTGAACTTGAGCAAAAACTTCAGGGTATGTTGAAAGACGAATCTATGAAGATTCTTCGTGAATCAAATGAGCTAGACATTCCTAAGTCGATGGTTACTCAAGAAGCTGAGCGCATGAAGCAACAAGCTATTCAAGAGATGGCTCAGCGTGGTCAGCAGGTATCGGTTGATTTGCCGGCTTCAATCTTCGAAGAACAAGCAAAGACACGCGTTCATTTAGGCCTTTTGGTAGCTGAGATTATCGATGGTCAAGAGTTGAAAGCGACTGAAGATGAAGTGCGTGACACTATCACCAAGATGTCGGGTTCTTATGAGGATCCTCAGGAAGTCATCGATTTCTACATGAATAATGAGCAGCAGCGCTCAATGCTTGAGAACCTTGTTTTGGAAAATAAGGTTAACGATTGGGTGGTTTCCCAGTTGGATGTTGCTGAAGAATCGCGTACTTTCTCAGAAGTGATGAATCCTGGTCAGTAAGTTCTTTCAGAGCGCTGCCGATTTCAGATAACTTCTAAAAATAAAGAGAGAGTGGCTATGTCAGCACTGGATACGCAAAATTTGGGTTTGATCCCAATGGTCATTGAACAATCGTCACGTGGCGAGCGTTCTTACGACATTTATTCACGCCTGTTAAAAGAGCGCGTTATCTTTTGTGTCGGTCAAGTCGAAGACCACATGGCTAACTTAATTGTTGCCCAGTTGTTGTTCTTGGAATCTGAGAATCCTGATAAAGACATTCATTTGTATATCAACTCACCAGGTGGTTCTGTAACCGCTGGTTTGGCGATCTACGACACCATGCAATTTATTAAGCCAAATGTGAGCACCATGTGTATCGGCCAGGCGGCGAGTATGGGTGCAGTTTTGTTGGCAGCGGGTGAAAAGGGTAAGCGTTTTGCATTGCCAAATTCTCGTGTGATGATCCACCAGCCATTGGGTGGTTTTCAGGGCCAAGCAAGTGATTTTGAGATTCACGCCAAAGAAATCCTATTGATTCGTGAAAAATTGAACAAAATTTTGGCGGATCATTCAGGACAAGATCTCGAAAAGATTAAGCACGATACCGATCGCGACAACTTCATGAGTGCCCAAGATTCAGTGACTTACGGCCTCATTGACGAAGTTGTTGGAAAGCGTAATAAAGAAAACAGCTAATTTTTTGAGCGATTTGCCCAAATTCATGGGTAATACCGCAGGTTTTCGTGACTTGTTCCTACCTAATCTAAGGGTATTATGCAGTTTAGGCATTTTGTTTTAGGTCGATAGATCTAGGCATATCGCCCCTTTAGAGGTTTCATGTATGAGTGATAAGAAAGACGATAAAAACGATGACGGCAAATTGCTGTACTGCTCATTTTGCGGCAAGAGCCAGCATGAAGTTCGTAAGCTGATTGCGGGCCCTTCAGTTTTTATTTGTGATGAATGCGTAGAGCTATGTAACGACATTATTCGTGAAGAGATGCAAGAGAGCAGCTCGGATGATGGTGATGCATTGCCAAAGCCACATGAGCTAAATGCAGCCCTCGATGAATACGTTATTGGTCAGGCTCGTGCAAAGCGCGTTCTTTCTGTTGCGGTATATAACCATTACAAACGTCTGCGTGCGTCTAAAGGAAAAGACGAAGTCGAGATTTCGAAAAGTAATATTTTGCTAATCGGTCCTACAGGTTCCGGTAAGACCTTATTGGCTGAGACGCTGGCGCGTCTTTTAAACGTTCCTTTCACCATTGCAGATGCAACCACTTTGACCGAAGCGGGCTATGTGGGTGAAGACGTTGAGAACATTATTCAGAAGCTCTTGCAGAAGTGTGATTACGATGTAGAAAAAGCCCAGACAGGCATTGTGTACATCGATGAGATCGACAAGATTTCTCGCAAGTCAGATAACCCATCTATTACACGTGACGTTTCAGGTGAGGGTGTACAACAAGCCTTGCTGAAGCTCATTGAAGGTACGGTTGCTTCTGTGCCTCCTCAAGGTGGTCGTAAGCATCCACAGCAGGAATTCTTACAGGTCGATACCTCTAACATCCTGTTTATCGTCGGTGGCGCATTCGCTGGATTAGATAAAGTTATCCGTAACCGCTCAGAAAAAGGCGGCATTGGTTTTGGCGCTGAAGTCAGAAGCAAAGATGACACGCGTAATGTGGGTCAGATTTTCTTGGACCTTGAAGCTGAGGATTTAATCTCCTACGGCTTGATTCCTGAGTTTGTTGGTCGTTTGCCTGTTGTTGCAACGCTCGAGGAACTTGATGAGGAAGCGTTGATTCGTATTTTGACCGAGCCAAAGAATGCCTTGGTTAAGCAATACCAGCGCTTGTTTGAAATGGAAGATGCAGGTCTCGATATTCGTGAAGACGCGCTATCTGAAGTGGCTAAAAAAGCGATCGCCCGTAAAACCGGTGCTCGTGGATTACGCACAATTCTAGAACAAACCTTGTTAGACACCATGTATGACTTACCATCTCAGGATAACGTCAGTAAGGTCGTGGTTGATGGCAGTGTGATCCGTGGAGAATCAGACCCATTGGTCATTTACGAGAATGCAGAACGCCCGAAGGCAGCGTCTGAAAATTAATCCAAGTGCCCGGCCTGACCGGGCATTTTTCGTCTTAGGCTTGAAAAAATGATTTCTGCCCCAAGATGATTAAAAAGCCATTCATGACAGTGGCAACAATATTTAGGAGATCCCGATGGGACAAGAAGTGAATCCAGATACCCAACCTTTAGTTGTACCGGTGTTGCCGCTGCGTGATGTGGTTGTTTATCCCTATATGGTCATTCCGCTTTTTGTCGGTCGAGATAAGTCGATTAAAGCGCTTGATGCTGCAATGGCTGATAACAAACAGATTCTTCTTTCGGCGCAGCGTAGTGCTGATATCGATGAGCCAGCTGAGAAAGACCTTTATGAAGTAGGTACTTTGGCGAGCATTCTTCAACTACTAAAGCTGCCTGACGGCACGGTGAAGGTGTTGGTCGAAGGGTCAAAGCGTGCGCGTTTGAAAAAGTTTCTTGATGGTGAAGAGTTCTTTACCGCTGAGATCGAAGCGCAAGATGAAAATGAAGAGCTTCCAGAGCGCGAGATGGAAATCTTGATGCGCTCGGCGACTGATCTTTTTGATCAATATGTGAAACTCAACAAGAAAGTGCCACCTGAGGTTTTGACCTCACTGGCAAGTATCGATGAAGGTTCACGTTTAGCTGACACCATGGCTGCTCACATGGCCCTTAAGCTTGAAGAAAAGCAGCACGTCCTTGAAATGATCAATGTGCGTGAGCGTCTTGAGCATCTTATGAGCTTAATGGAAGGCGAGAACGATATTCTGCAAATGGAGAAACGTATTCGTGGTCGCGTAAAGCGTCAGATGGAAAAGAACCAGCGCGAGTACTATCTCAATGAGCAAATGAAGGCTATCCAGAAAGAACTGGGTGAGTTGGAAGATGCACCAAACGAAATTGAAGAACTGACCGCCAAGATCGAAAAGGCGGGTATGTCCAAAGAGGCAAAGACCAAAGCAACTGCTGAGTTGAATAAGCTCAAGTTGATGTCACCAATGTCTGCAGAAGCGACGGTGGTGCGTAACTACATTGACGCTTTAGTTGGCGTGCCTTGGAAAAAGAAAACCAAAGTTCGTAATGACATTCCTAAAGCAGAGGAAGTGTTAGATGCGGATCACTTTGGTTTAGAAAAAGTTAAAGAACGCATCTTGGAATATTTGGCTGTTCAACAACGTGTTCGAAAGCTGAAAGGTCCAATCTTGTGCTTGGTAGGTCCTCCTGGTGTGGGTAAAACCTCATTGGGTCAGTCAATCGCTAAGGCGACTAACCGCAAGTTTGTGCGCATGGCGCTTGGCGGCGTGCGTGATGAAGCTGAAATTCGTGGTCACCGTAAGACCTATATTGGCGCGATGCCAGGCAAGATTGTGCAGAGCTTGACTAAGGTTGGTACACGCAATCCGTTGTTCTTGCTTGATGAGATAGACAAGATGGCAATGGACTTCCGCGGTGATCCAGCATCAGCGTTACTTGAGGTTCTTGACCCTGAGCAAAATCACACCTTCCAAGATCACTATCTTGAGGTGGATTTTGATTTATCCGACATCATGTTTGTGGCGACTTCGAACAGTATGAATATTCCAGGTCCTTTATTGGATCGTATGGAAGTGATTCGTCTGTCGGGCTACACCGAAGATGAGAAGGTAAGTATTGCTCAAAACTACTTAGTGCCTAAGCAGATTGAAAATAACGGTTTGCAGGATGGTGAGCTGACAATCACTGAAGATGCTTTACGAGATATCGTGCGTTTTTACACTCGCGAGGCGGGTGTGCGTGGCTTAGAGCGTGATGTATCGAAGATTTGCCGCAAGGTCGTCAAGAATATCTTGATGAGCACAGCTAAGAAGAAGCCAAAAATCAAAGTCTCAGCTAAAGAGCTTGAGGAATACTTAGGTGTTAAGCGTTTCCGTTATGGCTTAGCAGATGAAGAAGATCAGATTGGTCAGGTAACTGGTTTGGCATGGACTGAGGTAGGTGGCGAGTTGCTACGTATCGAAACAGGCTTAGCCCCAGGTAAAGGTCGTTTAACCCATACGGGCCAGTTGGGCGATGTGATGAAAGAGTCCATCCAAGCGGCAATGACTGTTGTAAGAAGTCGCTCTCAAGCATTGGGCTTGAATGAAGACTTTTACGAGAAGTTGGATGTGCATATTCACGTACCAGAGGGTGCTACACCAAAAGATGGTCCAAGTGCCGGTATCGGTATGTGTACTGCTTTGGTCTCGGCGCTAACCAATATTCCAGTGCGTGCGGATGTTGCGATGACGGGTGAGATTACCTTGCGCGGTGAGGTGCTTCCGATTGGTGGATTAAAAGAGAAATTATTGGCGGCACTTCGAGGCGGCATTAAGACTGTTTTAATTCCAAAAGATAACGAACGTGATTTGGTTGAGATGCCAGATAACATCAAAGAAGGTCTTGAGATTCGTCCGGTCCAGTGGATCGATGAGGTGTTAGAAGTGGCGTTAACCATGCAGCCAACTCCTCGAGTTGACGCTGAAGAGGTCAAAGATGCGCCAAAAGCGTCTAAAAGCTCTAAAAGCTAGCAAAGGTAAGACTCGAGCACATTAGGAAAGTCTTAATAAATTAGCCCGAAAGCCTTATAAATAAAGGCTTTCGGGCTTTTTTATGCTTGACCTATACCCAGTCTATTCGAGTAAAATAAGCACATTGGAGCAGGGTCATTTCGTTTCAATAAATATTTTTACGATCGAGTTTTAGTTCGGTCGATTATCACCAAAGGGGAGATCCAATAATGAATAAAACAGAACTGATCGATGCAATGGCTGAAGCAGCAGATATCTCAAAAGCAGCAGCAGGTCGTGCATTAGACGGTATGATTGATGCGATCACCGGTGCAGTAAAATCTAACGACACTGTATCAATTATCGGTTTCGGTACTTTCGCATTGAGCGAGCGTGCGGCACGTAAAGGTCGTAATCCAAAGACTGGTGAAGAGATTCAAATCAAAGCATCTAAGTCACCTAAATTTAAAGCTGGTAAAGCATTCAAGGATGCTGTAAATTAACCGCTCCTGAAATTTCGGGTGCTTAGCTCAGCTGGGAGAGCATCGCCCTTACAAGGCGAGGGTCGCAGGTTCGATCCCTGCAGCACCCACCACGAAATGGAGTGGTAGTTCAGTTGGTTAGAATACCGGCCTGTCACGCCGGGGGTCGCGGGTTCGAGTCCCGTCCACTCCGCCAAAATAGAGAGCCCAAGTTCATTTGAACTTGGGTTTTTTATTGCCTGTTTTTCACGATTTACACGACATGTTTAGCTTGGAAACTGAGCTTTTGCGCAGCGAAAACCTCTAAAACTAGTTATTATTCCGGCTGGTTTTTTTAACACTACAACAGTTGTTTTCTTATGTTGATGTCAATCCGTGAAAAGGCTCAGGGCTGGATAGCTTGGGTCATTGTCATTCTGATTAGTATTCCTTTTGCACTCTTTGGTATTCAAGAATATTTAGGCACAGATTCCGATCCAGTCGTTGCTGAAGTTGCGGGTGTGGATATCAAACGAAGCCAGTTAGATGAGCAACTGCGCGAATTAAGACAAAACATGCGAGACCGTTTGGGTTCTGCCTACCGCGCGGATATGTTTGAGGGTCCTTTGGTTGAGCGTCAGACATTGGGTCGTATGTTGACTCAGGCGGTGGTTGAAGAGGCTGCAAGCCGATTGGAACCTTCGTGCTAGCGATCAGCAGGTAGTTAATTACATCCACCAAATTCCCGGACTACAAACTGACGGTCGTTTTGATCAGGCTTTATATGAAAGTGCAGTTCGCAGTCGTGGTATGTCGAGCGCGGGTTTTGAAGAACTCGTTCGTCAAGAGATTGTGCTGCAACAGTTCCAAGCCGGCATCATGGATTCTGCATGGGAGACGCAGTCGACTTTGCGTGAGCGTGTACGTTTAAACGAGCAGAAACGTGATGTTGATGTGGTCGTTTTTAAGGCAGCTGACTTTAAAGACCCTGCAAAGCTAAGCCAGCAGCAAATTGCTGATTTTTATGAAAAAAATAAATCGAACTACGTCGTTCCTGAGCGCGTAAAGCTGTCTTATGTGCGCTTAAGCCCGGATGTCTTAACGGCAACAGTCAATGTAAGTGACGATGAGCTTCGCGACTTTTATGAGCAGAATCGTGACCAGTTTGTCGCGCCTGAAGAGCGCAAGATGCGCCACATTTTATTGATGGCTAGCCCGGAAAACGAAGCTCAACAGTTAGCGGCAGCTGAAAAGTTGGTATCAGAGTTAAACGCAGGTGGTGATTTTGCTGCCTTAGCTAAAAAGTATTCTGAAGATCCAGGTTCTGCTGACTTGGGTGGTGACCTTGGTTGGGTGTCGCGCGGTGTGATGGTGCCTGAGTTTGAGGATGCCGGTTTTGCATTGAATAAAAACGTCATCAGTGAGCCAGTGAAATCTCAATTTGGCTATCACGTCATTCAAGTGACGGATATTCGTGGTGGTGATGCGGACTTTAATTCGCAGAAAGAAAAGGTCGCTAAGGCCTTTCGCCAACGTCAAGCCGATGACTTGTTCTATAACCAATATGAGCGTCTAGCTGACCTTGCTTACGAAACGCCTGATAGTTTGCTGCCTGCTGCAGAAGCATTGGGTCTTAAGGTTAAGCAAACTGAATGGGTTTCTCGTGAGGGCAAATTGCCAGCAGAAATCAATCAAGCAAAGGTGCTGAATGCTGCTTTTTCCGAAGACGTCTTGCAGCGTGGTAATAACAGTGAAGTGATTGAGTTAGGTCCTACTGATGCGGTGGTTGTTCGTGTCGCTAAGCATGAGCCTGAATCAATTCAGTCTCTGGATGCCGTTGCTGAAAAAGTGAAAGCTCAGGCCGCTAGCGAGATGGCTTCGCAACTGGCTAAAGAGGCGGGCGAAGCTTTTGTTAATGATGCTCAAAACGATATCGCAGGCAAAGCTAAAGCGGCGAATAAATCGCTCAAGAGTCTTTCGTTAACGCGTCGAGATGCCAATTTACCCGTTGAAGTCGTAGATGCGGCTTTCGCTATGACAAGATCAATAACAAATGTGGTTTCAGCTGAAGGTGACTTCTATGTCATCGCATTAAAGAAAGCGACTGATGGCAATGTTGATGCGATGAAAGCCGATGAGCTCAAGGTCCTAGCTGAAGCGCTCGAGCGCCAAGCATCTGATGCACAATTCACCGCGTTAACGGATGCATTACGTGATCGTTCAGGCGCTAAGATCACACTGGCTAAGTAATACGACTGATGCAAGTTTTAGATTTTGCAGCTTTGATGGAGTTAATGGGCGGTAGCGAAGACGTTGCGAAGCAGTTGCTAGCGTCTTATTGGCCAGATGCGCAACGCTTGCATGCTTCAATTCAGCAACATGCAGAGTCAAAAGACTTAGATGCGCTAAAAAAAGATGCGCATACCCTGAAGGGATCTTCTCGGATGATTAAAGCGGAGCGATTTGGCGAGGCTTGTTATGCCCTTGAGTTAGCTGCCAAGCAAGATGATCAAGTTGAAGACGTGTTGAAAAATTTTAATGCCGAGTTTGAAGAGTTGCAGCAACTGATACAGCAGAAGCTGTAGTTGCATAAATAAAAAACCCCGCCTAGGCGGGGTTCTTTTTGCTTTTTCGATTAGGCCATGCCAACGATGTGGTAACCCGAGTCAACGTACATCACATCACCTGTAATGCCTGATGCAAGATCAGAGCATAAGAAGGCAGTCGCATTACCAACCTCTTCAATGGTGACATTACGACGCAGTGGTGTTTTTGCTTCTGCTTCAGCCAACATGCCGCGGAAGCCAGAAATGCCAGAAGCTGCCAAGGTGCGGATAGGGCCGGCAGAAACGGCATTCACACGAACACCTTCTGGGCCCATGCTGTCTGCTAGGTAGCGCACGTTGGCTTCGAGTGAAGCTTTAGCAATACCCATGACATTGTAGTTAGGTACGGTACGCACAGCGCCAAGGTAGCTCATAGTGACAATTGAACCATTGCGACCTTGCATCATGGGGCGTCCAGCTTTCGCTAATGCAGCAAGGCTGTATGAACTAATGTCATGCGCGACTTGGAAGCCTTCGCGAGTAACGGCATCGATATAAGTGCCTTCAAGTTGCTCTCGAGGTGCAAAGCCTACCGAGTGGATCAAACAGTCAAGACCGTCCCAACGCTCGCCTAAGGCAGCAAATGCCGAGGTGATTTCATCATCGTTTGCAACATCCATTGGGATAACGATATCTGAGCCAAATTCTTCAGCAAAACCGCGCACACGCTTTTCTAATTTTTCGCCTTGATAGGTGAAAGCGAGTTCGGCGCCTTCACGGTGCATGGCTTGTGCTACGCCGTAAGCGATTGATTTACTACTTGCGACACCAACGATCAGTGCCTTTTTGCCGGCCAAAAAACCCATTCGAATACCCTTATGTCTAGGAAGCTAATGTAAGGGGGATAAAAGCAGCTGACAATCAATTGGTTTGGTACGATGATTGAAGCAACTCGTGGCGGCCATGGCTGCCATCCCGAAGCCTGTAACTTACCTGAAAGCAGCATCTTGATCAAAGACATACAGAGAAAAATAAGACTGCTCTGGCCGCCATTAGCATTAATTATCGCGGCAGGTTTTTTGTCCGCTTGTGATAACGCTGTACTGAATTCGCCATATCCGGCAGATGCTCCGAAACAATCTATTTTTTACAGCTCTTTTACCGAGCGCCCCAAGCATCTTGATCCTGCACGCTCTTATAGCTCAAATGAGTGGGCATTTATCTCGCAGATCTATGAGCCACCTCTGCAGTATCACTTTTTAAAGCGCCCCTATGCGCTCGAACCGCTGACGCTTAAAGCGATGCCAAAAGTGACCTACTTGGATGGCAAGGGAGATCAGGTAAGTGCACAGCAAGCCGTGTATACCGAATATGAATTATCGCTTAAGCCGGGTATTCGATTTCAGCCGCACCCTGCGTTTGCTAAAAATCAAGATGGCTATCGCTATTGGCCAATGTCTGAATCTGAGTTGACGGATAAGTACACCCTGGATGATTTTAAAGAGCAGGGCGATAGGGAACTGACGGCCGACGATTATGTTTATCAGATAAAACGTTTGGCATATGCGCCTAATCACTCACCGGTCGCTGGATTGATGTCTGAGCATATCGTGGGATTTGCGGACTTTATGAAATCTTCTAAAGATCTAAAGCCAAACCAGCAAGGCTGGGTGGATTTGCGTGATCAATCTATCGAGGGCGTTACCTTGGTTGATCGCTATACCTGGCGCATTCGTATTCATAAAACCTATCCGCAGTTTGAATATTGGTTAGCGATGAATTTTTTCGCACCGATGGCATGGGAAGTAGAGCGTTTTTATCAGCAGCCCGGTATGGAGTCGCGCAACATCACTCTTAACTGGTACCCAGTGGGGACTGGTCCTTTTGTGCTGACAGAAAACAATCCAAACCTACGTATGGTGCTCAGTAAGAATCCTAATTTCCATGGTGAGCGTTACCCGACGGTGGGTTCAGTGATCGATCGTCAATCTGGCATGCTTGATGATGCGGGTAAGGTGATGCCTTTTATCGATAAGGCAATTTATAGCTTAGAGAAAGAGGCTATCCCGCGCTGGAATAAATTCTTGCAAGGTTATTACGATAACTCTGGCATTGCTTCAGATAGCTTTGATCAAGCCATTCAATTTGGCGCATCGGGTGATGCTAATTTGACTGATGCGATGGCAGAGAAGGGAATTCAGCTCAGTACCGCGGTTGAAACCTCGATCTTTTACATGGGCTTTAACATGAAAGATCCGGTCGTCGGTGGGAATCCTGATGATCTAGCTGATCAACGCCGCGCACAAAAATTACGCAGAGCGATTGCCATGGCATTTGATTGGGAAGAATACATCTCGATCTTCCTAAACGGTCGAGGTGAGATAGCCCATGGTCCCTTGCCGCCAGGTATCTTCGGTTATAAAGAGGGTGAGGCTGGCCTGAATCGCCAACTCTACGAATGGCGAAATGGATCAGCTAAACGAAAATCAATAGACCAAGCAAAGCAGTTGCTTGCAGAAGCGGGTTATCCAGAGGGTCGTGATCCTTCGACGGGTAGCGCGTTGATCTTGTATTACGACACAACACAATCTGGACCGGGTGCTAAGTCCTTATTGCAGTGGTACCGCAATCAGTTTGAAAAGCTTGGTATTGAGTTGATCATTCGATCAAGTGATTACAACCGATTCCAAGAAAAAATGATGAAAGGATCGGCGCAGATCTTTAGTTGGGGTTGGAATGCGGACTACCCGGATCCTGAGAATTTCTTCTTCTTACTGCATGGGCCAAATGGCAAGGTTGATGCAAAAGGGGAGAATGCAGCGAACTTCTCCAATGCAGAATTTGATCGTCTGTTCGATCAGATGAAAAGCATGCCAAACACAGAAGAGCGACAGCAGGTGATTGACCGTATGGTTGAGATCTTGCGTGAAGAATCTCCTTGGCTGTTTGGCTTTTTCCCAAGAGCCTACAGTTTGCATCATGCGTGGTATCGCAATGCATTGCCGCATCTGATGGCAAATAACACGCTCAAATATAAACGTATCGATGGTGATCTTCGTTCACAACAACAGCTAGCGTGGAATCAACCGGTGATTTGGCCGCTCCTTGTTCTGCTCGGGTTGCTGATCCTTGTTTTATATCCAGCGGTACGTGATTACCGTGCGCGACAGAGGAGAGCAGCGCGATGATGGCGTATTTGATTCGTCGTATGTTTTACGCGATCCCTATTTTGATCGGCGTTAATTTGTTGACCTTTGTGCTTTTCTTTGTGGTGAACTCAGCTGACGATATGGCGCGACTTCACCTTGGTAACAAGCGAGTTACGGATGCCGCTATTACGGAATGGAAGGCTGAGCGTGGATATGACAAGCCGTTAGTGTGGAACTCTCAAGCGAGTGGCATGGATGCACTAACCGATACAATTTTTTATCAAAAGTCAGTGAAGTTATTTGCCTTTGACTTTGGGTCGTCAGATAGCGGGCGTCATATTGGCTACGACATCAGTCAGCGGATGTGGCCAAGTTTGGCATTAGCCATTCCCATCATGATTGTTGGGCTTGCGGTGAATATCACCTTCTCATTGATCTTGGCATTCTTTAGAGGGTCGCCTTTGGATTTCTGGGGGGTTGTCTTGTGTGTGGCGATGATGTCTATCTCGGGTCTTTTCTACATCATTGGCGGACAGGTCTTGCTTGGGAAGTTGTGGAGTCTGTTCCCAATATCTGGGTATGACGTTGGATCGAATGCTGCAAAGTTTCTGGTCTTGCCGGCATTGATCGGCGTGGTCAGTGCGATTGGATCGGGATCGCGTTGGTATCGCACCTTGTTCTTGGAAGAGATCAACAAAGACTTTGTTCGTTCTGCGCGTGCAAAAGGCTTATCTGAAGCATTGGTGTTGGCTAAGCACGTGTTCAGAAATGCCTTAATACCTATTTTGACAGGCGTTGTTGTTGTGCTGCCGACTTTGTTTATGGGTAGTCTGTTGCTGGAATCATTCTTTGGTATTCCAGGCTTGGGTAGTTACACCATTGATGCAATTCAGTCGCAAGACTTCGCCATTGTTCGTGCAATGGTGTTCCTGGGTGCTGTGCTTTATATCGTGGGTTTATTGCTTACCGATATTTCCTATACCTTGGCTGATCCGCGAGTGAGGTTGGATTGATGCCGTTTCAGCCAGTCATCTTGCTTACTGATGCATTCATCTTTTTACTGCTCATCATGGCGGGCTTCTTGGTGTGGCATGTGCGCAGACACGAGCATTTACTTGAAGCATGGCGCCAAGTAGGGCAGCGCAAGGTGGCGATGTCTGCCGCTGTTGTATTGCTGTTTTATGTGGTGATTGGTGTTTTAGATTCAATGCACTTTCGCCCCCTCGCGGAGAATGCAGACAATAAGATCCAGTACGACACCAAAGTATTGAGCGTGTTGGATTTAGCTTTAACGCAACTGCGTGAGCAAAAGGAAAAGACCTATTCAGCACCTTTCGCTACACATCTTTACAGTAAAGAAACCATTGAGACGCTAAGCGGAACGCAGCGTGATTATCCGCGGCTAGTTTATGGTGGTGCACATCTTGGAGAAGGTGAAACGGTTGCTGCAGATGTTTTAGTGACCTTAATCAAAAGCGCAGCATTAGGTATCGCACTGACAGTTTTACTCTACCTTTTGGTCTACAGGTTTTCGGCTAGAGAGCGTTGGTCTCAGAGGGGCGTAGGTTCCCATCGAGTTGTTTGGCTGACATTAACAGTGCTGATGAGTTCGTTGGTTGCCTTGCTTTGGCTATCTCAGAATTATCATGTTCTGGGTACGGATAAAGTCGGTGAGGATGTTTTATACCAAGCGATTAAAAGTATCCGTACAGGTGTTGTGATTGGTAGTTTGACCACCTTGGTGATGCTACCGGCAGCCATCATCTTGGGCATCATGGCGGGCTACTTCAGGGGTTGGGTAGATGATGTGATTCAGTACCTTTATACAACGTTAAGCTCCGTGCCTGGCGTATTGCTCATCGCTGCGGCTGTGTTGATGATGCAGGTCTATATGTCGAACAATCAGGCTGAGTTTAATACGGTGCTTGAGCGCTCAGATATGCGTTTGTTCTTTTTATGTTTGATTTTAGGTATTACTAGCTGGACGGGCTTGTGTCGTTTATTGCGTGGTGAAACCCTTAAATTAGGTCAGTTGGAATATGTTCAAGCTGCAAAAGCGTTTGGCGTGAGTGACTGGCGAATTCTTTTGCGCCACATCACGCCGAATGTGATGCATATTGTTTTGATTGTGATCGTGCTCGACTTTAGTGGCTTAGTGTTAGCCGAAGCTGTGTTGTCCTATATCAATATCGGTGTCGATCCCAGTACACATAGCTGGGGCAATATGATCAATAGTGCGCGTTTAGAGTTGGCGCGTGAGCCAGTCGTCTGGTGGTCATTGTTGGGCGCCTTTGTCTTTATGTTTATTTTGGTGCTGGCAGCAAACTTGCTTGCCGATGCAGTGCGTGATGCTTTTGATCCGCGCTTAAAGGATCAGTCATGAATTCAGATAGTGTTTTACAGGTAGAGAATCTCTCAACCCAGCTCGGTGATGCAGCTCAGCCTGTGAATGCTGTCAGCGATGTTAGTTTTGAGCTGCAACGCGGCAAGACGTTTGTACTTGTGGGTGAGTCAGGCTGCGGTAAATCTATGATTGCCTTATCACTGATGCGTTTGTTGCCACCGTCAGGCCGAATCGTTGGTGGTGAGGTTAAGCTCAATGGAACGTCTTTACTCGATCTCTCTGAAGAAGCTATGCGAAAGCAGCGTGGCGGTGGTATT
The DNA here is from genome assembly GCA_038146785.1 of Gammaproteobacteria bacterium. Taxonomy (GTDB): domain Bacteria; phylum Pseudomonadota; class Gammaproteobacteria; order Chromatiales; family Chromatiaceae; genus VMDJ01. Next base: position 272,733 of record JAYQSI010000017.1, on the reverse strand, counting down.
GGCATGATTTTTCAGGAGCCAATGACATCGCTCAATCCAGTAATGCGCGTGGGTGATCAGGTGCTTGAAGCGGTAAAGCTGCATGACCCCGATTCTGTCTCTGCGATGAATGCACGTGTAGTTGAGTTATTCCGCTCTGTAGGCATTCCTGAGCCGGAGCGTCGCGTTAACGAATATCCTCATCAGCTTTCTGGTGGTATGAAGCAGCGCGTCATGATTGCGATGGCGCTCGCGGGTCGGCCTGAGGTTTTGATTGCAGATGAGCCCACGACCGCACTCGATGTCACGATTCAAGCTCAGGTACTTGAGGTACTACGTGATGTGCAGCGTCAAACAGGTATGGCGATTCTAATGATCACGCACGACTTGGGGGTCGTGGCAGAGATGGCGGATGAAGTTGGCGTTATGTATGCCGGTCAGTTGATTGAGCGAGCCTCTGTAAAAGATTTTTTTGCCTCACCTAAGCATCCCTACAGTCAAAAGTTATTTAGATCATTGCCAAGCAACGATAAGCGTGCGGAGTCCTTAGAAATCATTCCGGGCATCGTGCCCGCGCTGAACCAACATTTTTCTGGCTGCCGTTTTGCAGAACGTTGCGCCTTGAGAGAGCCGCGCTGCGATAACGAACTGCCTGCTTGGCAGGGAGATGCATCGACAGGCTATCGTTGTCATCTTGTTGGTGACACGCAGCTGCCTGTATCGAGTGCTCAGATAGATGCGCCGAGGGTTGAAAATGCAGCTGCGGCCTTAGTTGATATTCGACAGTTGAAAGTTCATTTCCCTATTCGTAAAGGCGTGCTTCGACGCACTGTTGGGCATGTTAAAGCCGTCGATGGTGTTGATCTCTCGATAAAGAAAGGGTCCACCGTAGCATTAGTTGGTGAATCTGGTTGCGGCAAAACAACCGTTGGTAAAGCGCTATTGCAGCTGTTAGATGTAGCAGAGGGTGAGGTTAACTTTGATGGCCATGATTTGATGTCGCTGAGCGGTGAGACTCTCAGAAAGCTGCGCCGCGAGTTTCAAATTATTTTCCAAGACCCAGCCTCATCTATGAATCCGCGCATGCTGGTCGAAGATATTGTTGCGGAAGGTTTGATTGCGCAAAATATTGAGCCTGATCGCGCCGCACGACGACAGCGCGTTATTGAGCTACTGAACCAAGTAGGTTTGCCTGAATCTGCTTTATTGCGTTATCCACATGAGTTCTCAGGCGGTCAGCGTCAACGTATTGCGATAGCGCGTGCATTGGCTGTATCGCCAAAGTTTATTGTGTGTGATGAGCCAACTAGTGCTTTAGATGTCAGCGTTCAGGCGCAAGTACTTAATTTGCTTAAGCAGTTGCAACGTGATCTTTCGCTTAGCTATTTATTCATCACGCATAACATCTCTGTTGTGGCATATCTCGCTGATGAAGTGGCGGTGATGTATTTGGGGCGTATCGTTGAATATGGCTCGGTGCAGCAAGTGTTGCAGGCGCCACAGCATCCTTACACGCAAGCATTGCTTACGGCCGTGCCAGTCGCAGACCCAAGCAGAGAGCGCAATGTGATTCGTTTAGAAGGGGATTTGCCTTCGCCATCGAATCCACCTGCGGGTTGTCATTTTCATGAACGTTGCCCGCTGGCTGATGCGAAGTGTCGAGAGCGTTATCCCGTCACTGTTGATTTAGGCGAAGGGCATAAAGCAGCCTGTTGGCGCTTAAATGATCACGAATAAGGTTTTACGTATACCGTTAGGTTTTGACCTGGCTTGATGTAACGACCAACGCTGTTCCAGCGTTTCAAATCTTTGATCTTCACATCAAATTGCTTTGCGATTTTGTATAAAGAATCACCGCGGCGTACCGTGTAGTTACGGCGAATGCGAGGTAGCTCAATGGTTTTGCCCATAGAGGCTACGGCAACAGAATCTGATAGCGGGATGATGAGTGTTTTGCCAGTACGAATAATATGATTCTTTAACTTGTTCGTACGTTGGATCGCTTTGACAGACACATCATGTTTCTTAGCGATATGACCTAAGGTTTCACCTTCTTTGATCTTATGTTGAGTCCAACGTATGCGTTTGTCTTCGGGGAGATTGGCAAGCGCTTCTTTAAAGTCTGCTGCTTTTGCAATCGGTATTAAAAGTTCGTGCGACTCATCAGGTGAGGTGGCCCAGCGGTTATGTTCTGGGTTCAGCATGATCAAATCTTCAACGGGTTCTTCAATCAGATCAGATGCAATCTTTAAATCAATTTGGCCATCGACAATGACTTTTTCAAAGTAGGGCTCATTGGGAATGGCGGGCAGCTCAAGACCATACTGTTCAGGGTTCTTAATCACAGTAATCAGAGCGATCAGACGGGGCACATACATGTCCGTTTCGCGTGGTAGGTCTAAGCTCCAGAAGTCGGTAGGCTTGTTCTTCTTGGCTGCGCGTTTGATTGAACGACTGACGCGACCATGGCCTGCGTTGTAAGCGGCAAGCGTATGCAGCCAGTCGCCTTCAAATTGTTTATTAAGTGTACCGAGGTAAGCGAGCGCAGCTTCAGTCGAATCGGTAATGCTACGACGTGGCTCACCCCACCAATCTTTCTTCATGCCTAACATACGACCGGTCGCTGGCATGAATTGCCAAAGACCTGCAGCGCCATCACGTGAATAGGCAAAAGGTTTAAAGCCACTCTCGACTGCTGGGAGTAATACAAGTTCAGCGGGAAGTTGGTTTTTCTCAACCTCTTCGGCGATATAAAACAAGTAGGGCTGAGCGCGTTTAGTCAGCGCTTTAAATGCCTCGGGGCTGTTTTGTAGTCGTTTGATCTCTTTCTTTACACGAGGGTGATCGGATTCTGCGAGAGAGAAAGAACGACGTAAGCGTTCCCAGATATCTGCAGGAGGCAAAATTATCTCAGGTTGAGCAACAGTGGTTGCGACAACCGGCTCTTTTGGCTCTGAGTCAATCGAGCTGGATTTGATATCGAGGGTGTTACAGCCACTGAATAACAAGCTGAAAAGGACAGCTTGGAAGAGACCGGCTTTTTTGGCAAAGTGAGTCATAATCATGGTGCATCATTTTACGTAAAACCGGAAAGAGTCTCTAGGTTGAAACAGCCCGCAGCCCATTGCCGTCGCCCTCTTAAATCCTTGGTATCAGCCTTAAGGGACTGGTTTTCAGGGCCTGCAGGTCAACGCTTGGCGATCATGGAGCGTCGGATGATCATGCGTCTTTCGCAGGATGTCTTTGGTTATCAAGCCATTCAGGTGCATGATTTTGGTGCGGGAGAAGCCTTACTCGAAGATTGTCCGGTCAAGCGACGTTGGGTGCTGGATTTGAGTAGCAGCGAGCATTCAGCCATGTTGGCGCTTGGCGAGCAGTTACCCGTAGCGACAGACTCGATTGATTTAGTGTTATTGCCTCATAGCTTGGACTTCGCGATCGATCCCTACAGTGTGGTGCGTGAGGTGGAGCGCGTGCTGATCCCCGAGGGACGAGTGATTGTTGTGGGATTTAATCCCATCAGCCTATGGGGCCTTTGGCGCTTGGTATTGCGTTGGCAACACAAGGTGCCTTGGTGTGGTCATTTTGTTTCTTATCGTCGTGTTGTGGATTGGCTAGCGGTATTGGGTTTTGATGTAGAGCAATCGGATGTCGCGGCATTTTCACCCCCACTTAAGCGAGATAGCTGGGCAGAGAAAATGACGTGGTTTGAAACACTGGGTCGACGCATATGGCCAATGTTTGCGGGTGTTTATGCGATTCGAGCGGTTAAGCGCGTATCAACGGTCAGACCGATTAAAATGCCATGGCGAGGTTTGCGCGTCTTGCGTCCTTCGCGAGCAACATCCCCCATAGGCAGTCAAAGCGTGATAGAAAAGCGAAATGAACACACAGGTTGAGTTATTCACTGATGGCGCTTGTAAAGGCAACCCGGGTCGAGGCGGTTGGGGTGCTTTATTGCGCTACGGTGATGCAGAAAAAGAATTGTTTGGTGGAGAGCAAGATACAACCAACAATCGAATGGAGTTAATGGCGGTGATAAAGGGCTTAGAGGCGCTAAATCGTGCCTCTGCAGTTACGGTCACGACCGATTCTAAGTATGTAAAAAATGGCATTACTGAATGGATTCACAATTGGAAGCGTAATGGCTGGAAAACAGCTGCAAAAAAGCCAGTAAAGAATGAGGACCTGTGGCGCGAATTGGATGATATGGTCGCTAAACACCAAGTGACTTGGCAATGGGTTAAAGGTCACGCTGGGCATGAAGAGAATGAACGCGCAGATGAATTGGCGAATCGTGGCATAGAGGAATTGGATTGATGGATGAGTTAAAACGCCAATTAGTACTGGATACTGAGACGACCGGTCTTGAGCCCTCACAAGGTCACCGCATCATTGAAATTGGTGTGGTCGAAATGATCGATCGCCGTCTTACGGGCAATAACTTTCATATCTATTTGCAGCCCGATCGTGAAATTGATGCTGGCGCGATTGAGGTGCACGGCATCACGAATGAATTCCTGGCCGACAAACCTCGCTTTGAAGATATTGCGCAAGAGCTTGCTGATTATCTTCGTGGCGCGGAAGTCATTATTCATAACGCGCCGTTCGACGTCGGCTTTATCGATGCTGAATACCAGCGTATGGAAAATGGACTCACCATGGAATCGCTTTGTGAGGTGATCGATACCTTGGTGATGGCGCGCGAGATGCACCCAGGTCAGCGTAATAGCTTGGATGCCTTATGTGGTCGATATGATGTAGATAATAAACATCGTACTAAGCACGGCGCATTGCTCGACTCCGAGATTCTTGCGGATGTTTACCTTGCAATGACAGGTGGCCAGAAGTCGTTAGGTTGGGAAGCCGATGACGACAAAGAGGGTGATTCGAATACCAAAGGTATCCGTCGAGTAAATCGTGAAGGTTTGTCGCTCAGGGTGTTAAAAGCTAACGCAGATGAACTGGCAGCACACGAAGAAAGACTGGATGCGATGGCGTCTTCTGGAACATCGCCCGTGTGGCGTCAGGATGCTTTGACAGACTGACATTCAGTCTTATGGCTGATCACGCCTTTTAAGGCTTCCATATCCAATATCTCGATGTGTTTTCTTTCAACCTTGAGTAGGTTGAGTTCTTGGAATCGAGTAAACAGGCGACTCACTGTTTCAAGTGCAAGGCCGAGATAGCTACCGATATCTTGGCGTGACATCGGTAAAAAGAAATCAGTCGATGAGAATCCGCGACGTTGGAAGCGTTCAGCCAAGCTCACAATGAATGATGCGAGTCGCTCTTCAGCAGTGCTGTGGTTGAGCAGGGCGATCATTTGCGATTCGTTACTCACTTCGCGGCTCATCAGACGCAGCATTTGATGTTGAAGACTAGGAAGGTCCTTTGACAGATCTTCAAGGCGCTCAAAAGGCATTTCGCAGACAGCGGTGGTTTCTAGGGCTTTCGCAAAACAGCTATGTTTATTCGATTCGATCGCATCTAGGCCCAAGATCTCCCCGGGTAGATGGAAGCCAATCACACGCTCTTGCCCCTCATCATCTTGAACGTAGGTTTTTACGGCACCGGTTTTAACCACATACAGATTTTTAAAGCTCTGCTCCGGCGAGAATAAGAACTCGTTGCGTTGGTAGGGGTGGTTACGCTTAATGATCTCGTCGAGACGATCAACATCCTCGCCATCCAACCCGTAGGGCAAGCAGAGTGCGCCCAAAGAGCAGTTTGAGCAGGCAATTTTGATGTTTCGAAGTGAAAAGGATGTGTCAGACATGGAACAAAGGTGTTTATTGTTTTGTGTAACTTACCATTTCACCTTTTTCCCGTGTAAAAAAATAGCCGCAAAAGCGGCTACTTATGAATCAACGGAAGGGGTTAAATCGATCGAAATCAAAACCGCGCTTTGGTGGCGCTCCCCACGGTGGCATGCCGTTGTATGGCATTGTCGGTGGGCCATAAGGCATTTGGTTCGGCATTTGGCCTGGCATTGGATAGGGCATTTGATTGCTAGTTTGTGGAGGCGCATAGGGGTAGGCGTATTGCTGCGCTTGTTGTTCCATCTGCTGGTAATAGTTGTTAGCGCTGTTACCGCGGAAGTCGCCTACAGAGTTACCTCTGCCGCGCATGTCCATACCGAACTGGCTTTGTCCCTCGCTGTTTGCATTTCCATATTGCTGTGCGTTGTTATGACCTTGGCCATTGCCATAGCCCCAAGGCGCAAAGTTATTGGCACTGGATGCGCTGCTAAAGATCAAACCGAATAGCAACAAAATGCCAGCAAACAGAATGCTGAGTGAGATCGATCGGTACATGGTTCCCCCTAAGATATCCAAAGTGGCCGATGGGTGACTCAAAACCGCCTTCACCTATCTTCCTTTATAGACGAATTGGCAGAAAAAGCTAGCACTTTCAAGGGCTTTGAGGTGGGTGTGGCTCAGATGAAAAATTCATCAAAAAGCCGGCTCTTAGATTGAGTACTCGGGGAGCGTCTAGTACAATTGTCGCCCGTCCGAACATCTTCTCACGTTGACGCAAAGCAAGGCTTCAATGACTAAATTTGTATTTATTACGGGCGGCGTAGTTTCGTCCTTGGGCAAGGGTATTGCCGCAGCTTCATTGGGCGCTTTATTAGAAGCGCGTGGCCTTAAAGTCACCATGATAAAGCTAGATCCTTATATCAATGTGGATCCTGGCACCATGAGTCCATTCCAGCACGGCGAAGTCTTTGTGACGGCTGACGGCGCTGAAACCGATCTCGATTTAGGCCATTACGAGCGCTTTATTCGTACCACCATGGGTAAATCGAATAACTTCACGACGGGTCAAATCTACGATCAGGTCATCCGTAAGGAGCGTCGTGGTGAATACTTAGGCGGTACCGTTCAGGTTATTCCGCATATCACCAATGAGATTAAAGATTCTGCGATTAAAGGTGCAGGCGATGCTGATGTCGCGCTTGTCGAAATCGGCGGTACGGTGGGCGACATTGAATCGTTACCGTTCCTTGAAGCGATTCGTCAGATGGGTGTCGAGATGGGGCGTGAAAATGCCATGTTTGTACACCTCACTTTGGTGCCTTACATCCCAACCTCGGGTGAGGTGAAAACCAAGCCGACTCAGCACTCGGTTAAAGAATTACGTTCGATTGGTATTCAGCCTGATATTTTGATTTGCCGTGCGGATCGCCCAGTGCCCGATGGTGAGCGCAAGAAGATTGCGTTGTTCACCAATGTGCCAGAGCGTGCGGTTATCTCTGCCATCGATGCGGATTCGATTTACCGCATTCCGTTGATGTTGCGTGAGCAATTCTTGGACGACATCGTTGTTGATCAGCTCCGCTTAGATGTTCCACCAGCTGACTTAACTGAATGGCAAGCGGTTGTTGATGGTCTTGAGAACACCACGGGCGAAGTGAATATCGCCATGGTGGGTAAGTATGTTGAATTGACCGAATCGTATAAATCGCTCAACGAAGCATTGATTCACGCAGGTATTAAAGCGCACCAAAAAGTTCGAATTCATTACTTTGATTCTGAAAATTTTGAGTCGGGTGATTTATCGGCACTCGATTCAATGGACGCTATCTTGGTCCCAGGTGGCTTTGGCGAGCGCGGTGTTGAAGGAAAGATTCAAGCGGTTCGCTATGCGCGTGAAAATAAGATTCCATACTTGGGTATCTGTTTAGGTATGCAAGTAGCGGTTATCGAATATGCACGCAATATGGCGGGCATGAGCGATGCGCACAGTACTGAATTCAATAAGACGACAGGTCATCCCGTTATCGCATTGATTACCGAGTGGTTGAATGCCGATGGTTCGGTTGAACAGCGCGATGAGAATACAGATATTGGTGGCACGATGCGTTTAGGTGCACAGCAGTGTCAGTTGGCTTCCGATAGCATCTGTCGTGATCTTTATGGCGAAGATGTTATTGAAGAACGTCATCGTCATCGCTATGAATTTAATAATTCTTATCGTGATGCGCTAAGTGAAAAGGGTTTGAAATTTGCGGGCACCTCAATTGACGGCAAGTTAATTGAAATTGTCGAGATCCCAGATCATCCATGGTTTGTGGCTTGTCAGTTCCACCCTGAGTTCACTTCAACACCACGATATGGCCACCCTTTGTTTAGTGGCTTTGTCGATGCAGCGGTTAAGCACCGCGCTGAAAAAGGATAAATGACATGAATTTGTGCGGCTATGAAGTAGGTCTTGATAAACCGATCTTTTTGATCGCAGGTACCTGTGTGATCGAAAGTGAGAAGTCTGCGATGGAAGTCTCAACGCAGCTTAAACAGATCACTGATGACTTAGGTATTCCGTTTATCTACAAGTCATCTTTTGATAAGGCCAATCGTTCTTCGCATAACAGCTATCGTGGCCCAGGCCTTGAGGAAGGCTTACGTATTTTGCGTAAGGTGAAAGAAGAAACGGGCTTACCGGTATTGACCGATGTGCATGAAGATACCCCGCTTGATGAAGTGGCGGATGTGGTGGATGTGCTACAGACACCTGCATTCTTGTGTCGCCAAACGAACTTTATTCAGAACGTGGCTAAGACCGGTTTGCCGGTGAATATCAAAAAGGGTCAGTTTCTAGCGCCTCATGATATGAAGAACGTAGCAGATAAAGCGCTCGCGACGGGTAACCAAAACATTATGGTTTGTGACCGTGGCGTGAGCTTTGGATACAACACCTTGGTGTCGGATATGCGCGGCCTTGCGGTTATGCGTAACACCGGTTGTCCTGTGGTGTTTGATGCAACGCATTCGGTGCAACAGCCTGGCGGTCAAGGTGATAAGAGTGGTGGTGAGCGTCAACACGTTCCTGTGCTTGCGCGTGCTGCAGTCGCTGCAGGTATCTCAGGCTTGTTTATGGAAACGCACCCAGATCCAGATTGTGCCTTGTCAGATGGTCCGAACTCATGGCCATTAGGACGATTAAAAGAATTATTGACGGTGTTGAAAAACTTAGATGACGCCGTAAAGCAAAGCGGGTTTATCGAAAGCTCGTTGTAAGTAAAGCAGGCCAAAAGCCTGCGAGTAAATGGAGTAGGAATGTCAGAAATTATTAAAGTTCGCGCCAGAGAGATCCTCGATTCGCGCGGCAACCCAACAATCGAAGCCGATGTATTCACCGCAGAAGGTGCGATTGGTCGCGCGGTAGCGCCATCAGGCGCTTCTACAGGTTCACGCGAAGCTTTAGAGCTGCGCGATGGTGATAAGTCACGCTACCTTGGTAAAGGTGTGCAGAAGGCTGTTTCCAATGCGAATGGTGAGATCGCTGATCTTGTGACCGGTATGGATGTCACCGCGCAAGCGGATATTGATGCTGCCATGATCAAGTTGGATGGCACCGAGAATAAATCTCGCTTAGGCGCAAATGCGACCTTGGCGGTATCGCTTGCGGCAGCTCATGCGGCAGCGCAAGAGCAAATGATGCCTTTGTATCAATACTTGGGTAATGGCTCATACAAAATGCCAGTCCCAATGATGAATATCATTAACGGCGGTGAGCACGCTGATAACAGTGTTGATCTTCAAGAGTTCATGATTTTGCCAGTGAATGCGGGCTCTGTTCGTGAGGCTGTGCGTTACGGCGCTGAAGTATTCCATGCACTGAAGTCGGTTTTGGGTTCTAAGAAGTTAGCGACAACGGTTGGCGATGAGGGTGGTTTTGCACCTGATTTGCGTTCTAACGAAGAAGCTATCGAAGTGATTCTTGAAGCGATCACTAAAGCAGGCTTTAAAGCAGGTGAAGATATTTATCTTGGTCTAGATGCAGCAAGTTCTGAGTTTTATAAAGACGGTAAATATGTTCTTGCTTCTGAAGGTAAGAGCTTTGATTCAGCAGGCTTTGCAGACTTCTTAACAAACTGGGTTGATCAATATCCCATTATCTCAATTGAAGATGGTATGGATGAGGGTGACTGGGATGGTTGGAAGATTCTGACCGATAAGCTTGCTAAGCGTGTGCAGTTGGTAGGTGATGATTTGTTCGTAACCAATACCAAGATCCTTAAGGAAGGCATTGATAAGAACATCGCGAACTCGATCCTGATCAAATTTAATCAGATTGGCACCTTATCAGAGACTCAAGCAGCGATTCGTATGGCACATGAGGCGGGTTATAGCGCGGTCATGTCTCATCGCTCGGGTGAAACTGAAGACACCACGATTGCTGACCTTGCAGTAGCAACAGGCACTGGTCAGATTAAGACAGGTTCATTGTCTCGTTCTGATCGCGTGGCTAAATACAACCAATTAATGCGTATTGAAGACGTGTTAGGTGAAGAGGCTATCTGGCCAGGTAAGTCGGCTTTTCCCTGCTTTTAATTAAGCCGTTAGCCGGTATCATGCCTCTTGTGTCCTCGCGTTGTGACGTGAGTGATGCAAGAGGCATTTTCTTTTGTGATTGTTGAGATGAATTGGCAATACCGCAGTGTGTTAATCGTTTTGGTGCTGATCTTTTTAGGTCTGCAATATCGCCTGTGGGTAGGTGAAGGTAGTTGGGCTGAAGTGCGTGCGCTTAAGCAACAAATTGCTCACCAAGAACGCCAATTGGATCGCTTACGCCAGACCAATCAGGCGCTTCAAATCGAGGTGGATAGCTTAAAAAATGATGCCTCTGCGATTGAAGCTAAAGCACGTAATGATTTGGGTCTGATTAAAAAAGACGAAACCTATTTCCAAATCGTTAATGAAGAAGGCGATAAACGTGACTGATGTAAGGCGTTGGGTAGTGATTCCAGCGGCGGGCGTTGGATCGCGTATGCAGTCGGATATACCAAAGCAATATCTTCAGTTGAATGAGCGCTATCTCATTGATCACACCATTGAGCGTTGCCTGACACATCCGGGTATAGACGGGTGCTATGTGGCTTTGTCTGCAGATGATGCGTATTGGGCTGACTCTGAGTTCTCTGATCATCCGGATCTTGTGCGTGTTGAGGGTGGCTCTCAGCGTGCTGATTCTGTATTGAATGCACTTAATGCGTTGTCATCTCGAGCAGATGATCATGATTGGGTGTTGGTACATGATGCTGCGCGGCCATGTGTGCGTCGTGACGACATCGCTAAGCTGATTGTTGCAGCCGAAAAGCATGATATGGCAGCGATTTTAGGTGTGCCGGTACATGACACGATGAAGCGTGTGGATCCAAATGAATGTATTCAATCAACCGTATCTCGGGATCAGTTATGGCATGCCTATACGCCACAGATGGCCAGATTAGGTGTCCTTCGTGATGCCTTGATGCGCGCGTCGATTGCAGAGGTTGTTGTCACCGATGAGGCAAGTGCTTTGGAAGCGATGGGTGTGCCAGTGCAAATGGTGGAAGGTCATTCGGATAACCTTAAAGTGACGCGGCCTAGTGATCTGGCGTTGGCGTCTTTTTATCTCAATCAGCAGTCAAGCTAAGCACCTGCATCGCATTGGCGGTGGTTATCGCAGCGATCTCTTCGACACTTATGCCTTTAATCTCTGCCAGGCTTTTGGCAACTTCAGGAAGGTATGCTGGACTGTTGCGCGAATACTGGTGTTCAGCACCAGTCAGATCAGGCGCGTCAGTCTCTAAAACAAAGGCTTCATCGGGTAGGGCTTTGGCAAGCGCACGAAGCTTTGTCGATCGCTCATAGGTCAACATGCCGCCAAAGCCTAATTTGAAGCCGAGATCGAGATAGCGATGTGCTTGATTGATATCACCATTGAAGGCATGGCAGATCCCGCCCGTGAGGCTTTGTGCCTTAAGGTGTTTAAGAATCTCATCATGTGATTTTCGCGCATGCAGAATCACTGGTAGTTGATGTTCAGCGGCGATATCGAGTTGAGCGGTAAAGAAGCTTATTTGACGAGTTTTATCGAGCGTCTTAATCGCAAAGTCTAATCCGATCTCACCAATGGCAGTGGGTCGCTCTTGGGTTATTGCGTTGCTAAGGTGATCTAAATGCTCATCATGATGCTGATCGATAAACACAGGATGTAAACCGAGCGCAGGATAGAAGCCAGCATGAGTTCGACATAGCGTTTGTACCGCTGAAAAGTTGGATTTCGCAATCGCTGGAATCAAAACGTAGGTAACGCCATTGCTCAAAGCATCAGCGATAACTTGATCACGATCGTGATCGAAGTCCTCAATATCGAGATGGCAATGTGTATCAAACAACCTCATGTCATTAGTTTAACGGTATTATTGGGCAAAGGATTCTGGAGATCAGTATGCGAATTGGCCACGGCTTTGATGCACATCGTTTTGGTGAGGGTGACTCGGTCACCATTGGCGGTATTTCTATCCCTCACAGCCAGGGTTTAATTGCTCATTCTGATGGCGATGTTCTGATCCATGCGATTTGCGATGCGATCCTTGGCGCGATGGCGCTTGGAGATATTGGAAAGCATTTCCCTGATAACGATCCTGCGTTCAAAAATATTGATAGTGCCGAATTACTTAAAAGTGTCATGCAATCGGCTAACAAAAAGGGCTATGTCGTTGGAAATCTCGATTGCACCGTGATTGCGCAGGCGCCGCGTCTTGGCGCACATATTTCTGCGATGCAAACAAAGCTCGCTGGATTGCTCAATGTTGAGGTTGATGCAGTCAATGTCAAAGCGACGACAACTGAGAAGATGGGCTATACCGGTCGCGGCGAAGGTATCTCTGCGCATGCGGTTGTATTGATGCAGCCACAATGACCTTTCCTGATGATGTCACCGAGGTATTGCCCAGAGCGCATGGCGAGCCTTTAAGTGCAGCAACAATACGTTCGACGCCCGAAGACTTTATTGTTATCGAAGATTTGGGTTATGCCTTCTCGGGTGAAGGTGAGCACGTCATTCTCACTATTGAAAAACGTGAGTTAAACACCCTCGATGTTGTGCAAACGCTTGCCAAATACGCCAATGTAAAACGCATGGCAGTTGGCTTTGCAGGACTTAAGGATCGTGTTGCTGTGACAACGCAATCATTTAGTGTGCATTTGCCCGGAAAACCGGATCTTGATTGGTCCGTGATTGAATCTGATTCATTGAGGATCGTTTCAATAACAAAACATAATAAAAAGATTCGTCGCGGTACGTTAAGGGGCAATGCTTTTTCCTTAGTGCTTCGCGATATCGATGCAGCTAAAGAGTTAATTGAGCAAAGGCTCTCTCAGATTCAGCAACATGGCGTACCCAACTACTTTGGCGCGCAACGCTTTGGTCGGTTTTCATCAAACCTGACAAAAGCAGATGCATGGTTCAAAGGTGATGGTCGGCGACCTAAGCAAGAGCAGGCCAAGATGATGGTTTCTGCGGTGCGCAGCTATTTGTTTAATCAAGTTCTTGCTGCGCGTGTGGAGCAGGGGAATTGGAATACCCCTTTGGTTGGCGATGTGGCCTTGTTGGCTAACTCGCGCGCCCAGTTTCATGTCGAAGCGAATGATGAAGAGTTGCCATCTCGTATTGCGCTCGATGATGTGCGTTTATCGGGACCAATGCCGGGTGATGAAAGTCGAGCAAAGTGGCCAGAAGGTGACGCTTTGGCGCTTGAAGAGAATGCGCTTAACGATGCATTGGCGCATTTCTGGATAGAGCAATTAAGACAGCGAAGAATTGAACGTGACCGCCGTGCATTACGTGTGATGCCAGAGAATGTCTCATACGAATGGTTAGATGCTGCCAGCTTAAAGGTGAACTTCAGCTTGGTCAGTGGCGCTTTTGCGACTTCCGTCTTACGGGAGATGGTGACGATTTAGTCATTGCGATATTTACGCGACAGTAAGACATAGGTTGCGCCAGATCCACCATCCCAACTGGGAGCTGTCGCAAATGCGAGCACAAATTCTTTTTGGATCAACCAGTGATACGTCTTTTGTTTGATAACTGGCTGGTTATTCTCCGAGCCTAAGCCTTTGCCATGAATAATGCAGATGCAACGCCGTTGCTTGGCGATGGATTGCTGCATAAACCGAGTAAAAGCAGATTTCGCTTCTTTCACTCGCATACCATGCAGATCTAATTTTTCTTCAGGTGGTATGACGCCGCGTTGTAGATCCTGAAATACACGTATCTGAATGCCCGGACGACGGAATTCAAAGAAGTCGGGAACATCAACACTCAGATCTGCAAGATCATCTTCCTCGTTGGAGCCATCACCTAAATTAAGTGGTACTGGTTTTTTGCGTTCACGAAAAAGCCCCTCATGATCATCATCAAGGGTTTGTACGTCGGACATGGCTTTGCGAAAAGCGGCTAAGTCGTCATCCTCACTCATGCGTCAATTTGACCTTGAATTAACGATCGGTTCAATCGCGATCGTGAGTGATGCGCCCAACTTTTACGGCTTTGCGCTTGAGTGTGGGTAGTGGTGAGAGTTTGTATAGGTCTCCATTTTCGCCACGCATTTGAGTAGGAATGCCTATTTCTTTAGCAATCGCTGCATTGGCGTTGATATGGATGGGTGTACCGTGAACAGGTAAAGCAATTTTTGGCTGAACCAAACGGTAAAGCTCTCTTAATTCGTCTTGGCAGGGGTGGCCTGAGGCGTGGATCGGCGCGCCATCAACATCGGCTGATTCGATAACGTTAACCCCTCGGTTGCGGAGTTGTTCAACCAGCGAGGCTACGTCCTTTTCATTGCCCGGTATCACTTTCGAGCTAAAGATAACGGTATCACCCGGTTCCAACTCAAGATCTCGGAAAGTTCCATTAGCCATGCGGCGTAGGGCGGCGCCAAATTCACCCTGACTGCCGGTTGCAATGCCAAGGACCTCGTTTCGCGGTAGGTAGCCCAGATGACGGCCATCCGCGAGGGATAAATTATCCGGCCATATGCCTGTGCGTCGTGCGGCGGAATACATGTTGCGCATTGAGCGTCCGTAGACAGCGCCATAGCGTCCAGTTTTCAGAGCAATCTTGCATAAGGTGATTAAGCGAGCGAGGTTGCTACCAAAGCACGCGACAATAACGCGGCCCTCGGCTTTTTTGATCAAGGGTAGAAGTCCATCGTAGCAATCACCTTCAGAGATGCTGTGACCAGCAACAGTCGCGTTAGTTGAATCACATACCATCGCGGTGATGTTTTGATCAGCGAGTGCTTTGAATTGATATTTATCGAAGGGCTTGCCGAGTACAGGGTCGGCATCGATCTTCCAGTCAGCGGTATGGAATACCTTACTATCACCAGCGCTGATCACCAGTGCATTGGGTTCTGGAATGGAATGCGTGATATTCATCCATTGCACTTCAAAGTGACCAATATTTGTGATGTCACCTGATTGCACTTCAATGATCGGTACTTGATGGATCAGGTCGGTTTCAGACAATTTTCGACGCAAGATCTCTGCAGAAAAGGGTGTGGTGTAGACCGGGCACTGAAGTTCTTGCCATAAGTAAGGTACAGCGCCGATGTGGTCTTCATGCGCATGCGTAATCACCAAGCCGACTAACTGATGTCGTCGAGAAGCTATGAAGCTTGGATCAGCAGAGACAACACTGTTGCTGCCATCAGCCTGCGGGTTTGTTTTATCAAACATCACCCCGCAGTCGACCATCAACCACTGATCGTTATGACCGTAGAGGTTCATATTCATGCCGATCTCACCGGTTCCACCGAGTGGTAGAAACCAGAAATCACGTTTTCCAGGGTTTACTTTGGATGAAAAAAACATGTGGGCGATAGTAACGGGGTATGCGACTCGGTAAACAATGAAAATTACCCTGAAGACCTGTATTTCGGATCTAAATAACGCTTTCCCCTGACGTTGAGCGTCGATTTCAGGGATAATCAAACACTGATTTCAAGGAATGCTTTTTTAGCTTTTATATGCGCATTTTGCTCAGTAACGATGACGGTTATGCGGCCCCGGGCTTGCTCGCTTTACGAGAGGCTTTGCGCCCCCTAGGGCAGACTGTCGTGGTGGCGCCAGATCGTGATCGTAGTGGTGCCAGCAACTCATTGACCTTGGAAATGCCGATCCGTGCACGTGCGTTGGAAGACGATGTTTATCGTGTTGAAGGCACGCCCACCGATTGTGTGCACTTAGCGATCACCGGTTTACTCGATGAGGAACCGGATATTGTTGTGTCGGGCATCAACTCAGGCCCCAATATGGGTGATGACGTGATCTATTCCGGTACGGTGGCTGCAGCGACGGAAGGTCGTTTTATGGGCTTGCCGGCAATTGCTATCTCAATGGCGTCTGCCGCACATGATCCTCAGTATTACGAAACCGGTGCGCAGGTGGCCGCTGAGCTTGTTACACGTCTAATGAATGAGCCGCACCCAATGGGTGACAAAATCATTTTGAACGTCAATGTGCCTGACGTGCCTTATGCGCAACTCGCAGGTTTTAAAAGCACGCGCTTAGGTCATCGTCATAAAGCGGAACCTGTCGTTAAAGGTGAGGACCCAAGAGGTCGTCCGATTTATTGGGTGGGTGCCGCAGGGCCTGAGGCAGATGCAGGCGAGGGCACTGACTTTCATGCGATTCGCGAAGGCTTTGTATCAATCACACCGGTGCAAGTCGATTTAACACGACATGCAGTGCTTGATGATTTAGCGCATTGGTTGGATAAATGAGTCATTCGGGTATCGGTATGACATCTCAGCGCACGCGCGAACGCTTGATAGAGCGTATTCGAGCGCAAGGTGTGCGTGATGAAAAAGTGTTATCACAGATCCTCAATACGCCACGACATCTGTTTATTGATGAAGCTTTATCGAGCCGAGCCTATGAAGATACGGCGCTTCCAATCGGTAAAAGCCAAACCATTTCTCAGCCATACATTGTTGCGAGAATGACCGAAGCGCTTTTAGAACACGGACCTTTGGAAAATGTCCTCGAAGTGGGTACCGGTTCAGGCTATCAGACAGCGATTTTATCGCCGCTCGTGCGTCGCGTTTATACCACTGAGCGAATTGAAAGCTTGTTATCTCAAGCACGCTCACGCTTTCATCAATTGCGTTTGATTAATATCCGTACACGCCATACCGATGGTGGCTTAGGTTGGCCACAATATGCGCCATTCGATGGCATTATTGTCACAGCAGCGCCTTTGGGTGTGCCGTTAGCGCTTGTGCAGCAATTACGCGTCGGTGGTCGTATGGTGCTTGCCTGTGGGTGATAAAGATAAACAAGCCTTGGTTCGAGTCACAAAGACTGAAGATAGTCATGACATTGAGATGCTGGAAGCGGCAAGTTTTGTACCCTTATTGGATGGGGTGAAGTAATGCGTTTATTTTCACCTTTATATCGACGTGTGATGCAGTGGTCGCGACATGACAAGGCGCCATGGTTTTTGGGCGGCTTAAGTTTCGCTGAATCTTCCTTCTTTCCTATTCCGCCCGATGTGATGTTGGCGCCAATGAGTATGGCAAAACCAACGTCAGCGATTTGGTTTGCAACGCTAACCACCATCACTTCAGTGCTTGGCGGTATGGCGGGCTACCTGATTGGTGTGTTCGCCTTCGATATGATTCAACCAATGATTGCCGAGTCAGCACGTTATTCTGCAGCTTACGAGTCAGCTACTCAGTGGTTTGCTGACTATGGTGTGTGGGCAATCTTGATTGCAGGTTTTTCGCCTATTCCCTATAAGATTTTCACCATCACTGCCGGTGTTGTTGGTATGGCTTTTTTGCCTTTTGTGATCGCATCTGTGATTGGGCGGGGCGCGCGTTTTTATCTGGTCGCACTCTTGATGGCATGGGGTGGTCCTGCCATGGAAGAGAAACTTAATCGCTGGGTTGATGGCTTAGGTTGGGCTGTTGTGGTTCTCGTGATAGCGGCGATTGTTTATTTAAGAGGATAGGTTTGGTTTGCGAGGCTTGGCACTCAAAAACATCATTGTGATTTTGGCGGTTCTGCTGAGTAGCTGTACCTCTAGCTGGCAGGCGCCTCTCGAAACGCGATCTGGCGGTAAGCGTATTGGTGAGCCTTCACCTAAGGCTTATGAGACTGCCAATGTGATGCCCAACAGCGATACCTATCAAGTACAGCGTGGCGACACCTTGTATGCCATTTCATGGCGCACAAATACCGATTTCAAAGAGCTCGCGGATTGGAATGAGATCGATTCACCTTATGTGATTTATTCGGGTCAGGAGCTGCGTCTAACACCGCCAAAGAAAGTCGCTAAAACACAAGCGATTCAGCGTTCGAGTAATACACGATCTTCAACACCAACTCGCGTGAAGCCAAAGCCACGTAAACCGGTTGAGCTTGATAAGGTTTCTGTGGGTAATCCCCGATGGTTGTGGCCTAGTAAAGGGCGTGTAATCAGTACTTTCAATGCGCGTGATCCGCAACGAAAAGGTCTCAAGATCAGTGGCAAAGAAGGCTCTGATATTGTGGCAACTGAAGCTGGTCGTGTTGTATACGCGGGCAGTGGACTGGTGGGCTATGGCAGGCTTATCATCATTAAACATAACGAGAACTACTTGAGTGCTTACGGGCACAACAAGGCACTGCTTGTCGAACAAGGGCAAGCGATCACCAAAGGACAAACAATCGCGCAAATGGGGCGGATCAATGATGCTCAAGCGGGATTACATTTTGAGATTCGGCGCAACGGCAGACCTGTTGATCCGATGAAATTGCTGCCACGTTAATCAGACTGCGTGCAGCGGATGGGGTTTGAATGAGCGAACAATCCGATGCCACCGATGAGGAACTCGATGACACCTTGGTTGAGGATGTCGTTGATGAGGCGTCTGATGATAGTAATGATGATGAAGAATCATTAACTGGCCGTCTTGAGGCGAGTATCGAGCGCGAGCTAGATGCAACCAGTTTATACCTCAGCGAGATTGGCGCTTCTCCCTTACTTACTGCTGAAGAAGAAGTGAAATATGCGCGCCTTGCGCAAAAAGGTGATGAGTCTGCGCGACGTAAGATGATCGTGTGTAACTTACGCCTTGTGGTGAAGATTTCGCGTCGTTACTTGAATCGAGGTTTAGCACTGCTTGATTTGGTTGAGGAAGGTAACCTTGGCTTGATTCGCGCGGTTGAAAAATTTGATCCTGAGCGCGGCTTTCGTTTTTCAACCTATGCGACTTGGTGGATACGTCAAACCATCGAGCGCGGCATCATGAATCAAACGCGCACCATTCGTTTGCCGATTCATGTGGTTAAAGAGATCAATGCCTACCTACGTAAGTCACGAGAACTTGCGCAATCTTTGGACCATGAGCCTTCTGCAGAAGAGGTGGCAGAAGCGCTAAATGTTGATGTTCAAGATGTGAAACGACTGATGGGTCTCAATGAGCGCACGCCATCGATGGATGTGGCTTACGGTAAAGACAGTGATCGCCCCTTAGTCGACATGGTGGCGGATGAAAATGTTGATGACCCCTCAGAGCTTCTGCAAAGCGATGCGGTGAATGGTCATTTAGACGAATGGCTGAACCAGCTGAATGATAAACAGCGCTCGGTAATTGAGCGGCGCTTTGGTCTACATGGTTTTGATAATGCGACGTTAGAGCAGGTGGCTGGTGAGCTGGGTGTGACGCGTGAGCGCGTTCGTCAGATCCAAATGGATGCCCTGAAACGCTTACGTCATATTCTCGAAAACGACGGTTATACGAGCGAAAACGTCCTCGGGTAACCGTGTCCTCGGAATGGTAAGTCGATGGGTTTTTCGTCTATGATGCCCGCTTAAACTTCCAAATTGGACATATTCATGAGCGACGGCAGTAAAAAAGAACGTGAAATCCTGATGATCATGCGCAAAGTTTTGGCGCAAATTATCAAAGATACAACGCCGCCTAGTCGCGCGATGAAACATCCTCTTAAAGATACAACCATTGAAGATGTTCGTAATGTGTTGGGTTTGATCTCTGTGCGTGAGCGTGAACTTGCTGAAGATGCGGGTATCGCTATGGAGAAGCCGTACTTCACTGATGAGAAGCCGTCAGCAGAGGTCGTTTCAATCAGTTCGATAAAGAAAAAGAACAAACAAAACGAAGAATGATAAAAAAGCCCGGTTCCCCGGGCTTTTTGTTTTAAGGCTGTTTAACTTCGACCTTCGCGTTTTCACGTAGTTTATTAATCAGTGCTCTTAGCTTTTGTGTACGAAGTGAGCTGATGATGTCATCTTTGACCTGCGCTAATTCCACAGCCCCTAAGTCTTTTGCATCTTCACGCAAAATGATGTGCCAGCCGAATTGTGTATTCACAGGTGAACTTGAGTGAGTGCCGTTTGACATTGAGGCAACCGCATCGGCAAATGGCTTCACCATCATATCTTTTTCAAACCAACCTAAGTCGCCGCCGGCGCTACTGCTTGGTCCGGTGGAATGCTCCTTTGCGAGTTGAGCAAAGTCAGCACCACCATCAAGTTGTTTGATTAAGGCTTTAGCTTCATCTTCAGTTTTTACCAAGATGTGACGAGCTTTGAATTCTTGTTTGGTTTTGCCAGCGTATTGTTCATCGTAAATCGCTTTGATCTCATCATCGGTGACAGGTGAGTTCTCTAGCGTGTTTTCAATTAACGCTTGGGTAATTAAGCGAGCACGCG
This sequence comes from Gammaproteobacteria bacterium, assembly GCA_038146785.1. Lineage (GTDB taxonomy): Bacteria > Pseudomonadota > Gammaproteobacteria > Chromatiales > Chromatiaceae > VMDJ01. Next base: position 252,252 of record JAYQSI010000017.1, on the reverse strand, counting down.
AGACATCAATCGCTGCAGCAAGATCAGGTTGCTGAGCTAATGCTTGGCCCTCTGCTGAGTTAGATAAAATGAACGTATTAACTAACTCGTTAAGCAGTTTGATTTGTTGTTCTGCCGAAGGTTCGCCATCGGGTGTTTGTTTGGCGGCAAAGTAAGCGAAGTGCATGGTGTTGAGATTAAAGTTATCAACCTCAACAATAACTTTGGGTTCTTCAGCTAAGGCAGAGCTGCTTAGCAAAATGGCGGCGAATAGGGTGCGCAGCTTCATGGAAGTACCTTCTTGAAAGGTTTAACGCTAACACTCGCGTAAACACCAGCATCAACATAAGGATCAGTGTCAGCCCAGCTTTGCGCATCGGCTAGCGAGTTAAATTCAGCGATAACAACGCTGCCGGTAAAGCCTGCTTCACCTGGATCGTCACTTTCAATGGCTGGATTTGGGCCGGCAAGTACAAGGCGTCCTTCTTCTTTGAGTGCTTCTAGACGCGCGATGTGAGCTGGGCGTGCTTGTTTGCGCAGTGGCAGGCTGTTTTCAACGTCTTGGCTAACAATGGCAAATAACATGAGTGATCCTTACATTTAAGATTGTTGGTTTTCTGGCATGTGGCGCGCTAAGTAAAGGCCTTGCCCAAGAGCAAAGACTAGCGTTAAGCCCATTAGGCCAAAAAGTTTGAAGTTAACCCAGGTTGCCTCATCAAAATTAAAGGCAACATACAGATTTAAAGCGCCTAAACCGATGAGGAAGAAAGTCCATGCGTATGTGAGGCGCTGGATAATTAGATCAGGAAAGCTGGCAACGGCATCGAGCATGCGAGCGATTAAGCCACGTTTCATAAACCAATGACTCACTAACAGTGCCGCTGCAAAGGCCCAGTTGATGACTGTTGGTTTCCACATGATGAAAACAGGGTCATGTAAAACTAGGGTCAAAGTGCCAAAGAACAGAACAAGCCAGAGGGTAATCCAGTGCATTTTTTCCACGGGTTTGCCGGTGAGCTTGAAGAAGGCAATTTGAGCGATCAGTAGCACCATCAGTGCTGCTGTGGCGATATAGATGTCGTACAGCTGATAAATCACCACAAAGGCGATAACAGGCAACAAATCAGTAAGCATTTTCATGCCCTAATGGTCGCATGAAACCAAGGTTTTTGCTGCGACTTTACCGAGCTTTGGGCGTCGCTCTCAGGTAGAATTTGGCTATGTCCATTATCTACGATCTTCATGCACATTCGACTGCTTCAGATGGCACTTTATCGCCTGCGGAGCTGATGCAGCATGCGCATGCCGCAGGTGTGAATGTGATGGCGCTGACGGACCACGATACGACAGCCGGTATCGCCGAAGCGCGTGATGCGGCTACTCAGTTAGGCATGGAATTTATCCCGGGGATTGAGCTTTCAGTGACCTGGAACAATCGCACGGTACACATTGTCGGCTTGGGTATTGATGAGCATAGCGAGCCGATGCAAGCGGGCATCAAAAAACTCATGGATTTTCGTCAGTGGCGTGCTGAAGAGATTGGTCGTCGATTAGAAAAGGCCGGTTATCCAGACATGTACGAAAAAGCGAAGGCTTATTCAAACGGTCGCTTGATCGGGCGAGTGCATTTCGCACGTGCTTTGGTCGCAGCAGGTCACGCTGATACCGTTGGTGCTGTTTTTAAGAAGTTTTTAGTCGGCGGTAAGCCGGGTTTTGTGCCAGGGGCTTGGGCTGAGCTTAGCGATGTGGTGAAGTGGATTCGAGAAGCGGGTGGCCGAGCCATCATTGCGCATCCGGCACGTTATGACATGACGCGCACTAAGCTCCGCCAATTGATTGCGGACTTTAAAGAACTTGGTGGTGAAGGTTTTGAGGTGTGCTCAGGCAGTCATAGCAAAGATGATGTGAACACCATGGCGCAGCACGCGCGTGATTTTGATTTATTGGCGTCTGCGGGTTCCGATTTTCATGGTCCAGAAAACCCTTGGGTGAATCTTGGCCAGTTAGCGCCTATTCCGCAGGGCTTAAAGCCAGTTTGGCATGATTGGCATTGATGGTTTATGTCGCAGTTCTTCCAGATTCATCCCGATAACCCGCAACCCCGACTCATTAAGCAAGCTGTCGATATTGTTCGTCAGGGCGGTGTGATTATCTATCCAACCGATTCCAGTTATGCATTGGGTTGCCACATTGGTGATAAGCATGCGATGGATCGTTTGCGAGAAATCCGTCGCGTAGATGACCGCCATAATTTCACCTTGGTGGGTCGAAGCCTGAGTGAGTTATCGGCTTACACCAAATTGGGTAATCAGGCGCATCGTTGGATTAAGAATTTAACCCCAGGTCCTTACACCTTTATTTTGACTGCAACAAAGCTGGTCCCAAAGCGTTTGATGCATGCCAAACGTAAGACCATAGGTATACGTATTCCAGATAACAAAATTGCACTAGCGCTGTGTGAAGAATTAGGTGAGCCATTGATGAGTACCACCTTGATCTTGCCGGGTGACGAAGCGCCGATGATGGATCCGTATGACATGCGTGACACCATTGGACATGCCGTCGATTGCATCATCGATGGAGGCTATTGTGGTTATGAAGCCACTTCGGTGATTTCACTTGAAGATGATGAGCCTGAAATTGTTCGTGAAGGTAAGGGTGATGTATCCCTGTTTGAGAAAACCTAATGGAAGGTTTTACGCTCGTTCAAAAAATGGCGGCGATTGTGTTGCCACTGATTTTTGCAGTGACCTTGCACGAGGCAGCACACGGTTGGGTTGCCGATAAACTTGGCGATAGCACCGCTCGTCGACTTGGTCGGATTACGCTGAATCCAATTCGTCACATCGACTGGTTTGGCACCATTTTGCTGCCCATGCTGATGATGGCTTTTACGGGCTTCTTGTTTGGCTGGGCAAAGCCTGTGCCCGTCAATATGGCGCATTTACGTAATCCGAGACGCGATATGGTCTGGGTGGCGTTAGCAGGGCCTGGTGCGAACCTGCTGATGGCTATTTTGTGGAGCTTGGCACTGTTAGCGACTGAGATGCCTGCGATGCCAGAGTGGATGGTGCTGCCGCTTGCCGCGATGGCGGTTGCAGGTGTTTTCATCAATTTGATTCTTATGGCATTGAATTTATTGCCAATTCTGCCTTTGGATGGCGGTCGCGTTTTGGCCGGTATTTTGCCGCAAGCGATCGCTCGTCTGTATGCCCGAATCGAGCCATTTGGCTTTTTCATTATTGTCGGTTTGCTGGTGGCGGGCGTGTTGGGCCAGGTGCTCACGCCGGTTATCTTTGGCGGCATCAATCTATTGCCAGGTACCGAGCTTGTCTTCGGTATACTGCCTGTTTTATTACCTTAGGAGTCTCCTTTGAGCGTTGTAGCGGCGCAGCACGCGCGAGTTTTGTCAGGTATGCGACCGACCGGTCGTCTGCACTTGGGTCATTACCATGGCGTGTTGAAAAATTGGGTTGAACTGCAGCATGAGTACCAGTGTCTGTTTTTTGTTGCCGATTGGCATGCCCTGACCACCAACTACGACGACCCGAGTAATATTCCTCAATCGACTTGGGACATGGTTATCGATTGGTTGGCTGCGGGGGTTAACCCAGGTGAGTCGACGATCTTTGTGCAGTCCCGTGTCCCTGAGCATGCAGAACTCCATTTGTTGCTGTCGATGATTACGCCGTTGAGCTGGTTGGAGCGAGTACCAACCTATAAAGATCAGCAAGAAAAATTACGCGAGAAAGATCTCTCTACCTACGGATTCTTGGGTTACCCCTTGCTGCAAGCGGCAGACATCTTGGTTTATCGCGCCGGCATGGTGCCAGTGGGTGAGGATCAAGTTGTTCACGTTGAGCTAACCCGTGAAGTAGCTCGTCGATTCAATCATATCTATGGTCGCGAACCTGGCTTTGAAGAGAAGGCAGAAGAGGCGGTCAAGAAGATGGGTAAGAAGGCAGCCAAGCTGTTTAATTCTTACAAAAAGGCTTACCAAGAGCAGGGCGATGACGAAGCGCTTGCGAATGCGCGTGCGCTTCTCGAATCACAACAAAATATTGGCGTATCAGATCGTGACCGTTTGTTTGGTTACATCGAGGGCGGCGGTAAAGTTGTGTTGCCTGAGCCGCAGCCACTGCTGACCAAGGCATCAAAGATGCCAGGTCTTGATGGTCAAAAAATGTCGAAGTCGTATAACAACACGATTCCGTTGAATGCTCAGCCGGATGAAGTTGAGAAACAGCTTCGTACGATGCCAACTGATCCTGCTCGCGTTCGTCGTAACGATCCGGGTGATCCAGCGAAGTGCCCTGTGTGGCAGTTCCATGAGGTTTACTCAGACGAACGTACTCAAAACTGGGTGCGTGAAGGCTGCACCACGGCCGGTATCGGTTGTGTTGAATGTAAGGGGCCTATCATTGAAGCGGTTTTGCATGAATTGAAACCGATACAAGCGCGTGCCAAAGAATACGAAGAGCAACCTGATTTGGTGAAAAACATCATTAACGAAGGTTGTGAGGCTGCGCGTGAAGTTGCTCGTGAAACCATGGATGAAGTGCGTCACGTGATGTCGCTGGATGATTAATCAATGACCGATGAGCAGCAAGTAACACCTGAAGCGGCATCTGCGCCGCCACCGAAGCCACAGCAAGAGGAAATGCCTTTTGCAGTTGTCTTGGGTGAGCCGCAGTATCAGCTTCCAAAGGATCTTTATATTCCACCTGATGCGCTAGAGGTCATCCTTGAGGCGTTCGAAGGGCCGCTTGATCTGCTGTTGTATCTGATTCGTCGTCAGAACTTGGATATTTTGGATATCCCTATTGCGGATATCACAGAGCAATATATTAACTACATCCAAATGATGCAGGACATGCGCTTCGAGTTAGCGGCTGAGTACTTGCTGATGGCTGCGATGTTGGCTGAGATTAAGTCTCGCATGTTATTGCCTCGTGTGAATGTCGATGAAGAAGACGAAGAGGGTGATCCACGCGCTGAGTTGATTCGTCGTTTGCAAGAATACGAACGCTTTAAACAAGCGGCAGAAGATCTTGATGAGCTTCCTCAGCTTGGCCGTGATGTGCATAGTGTCAAAGTCGATGCACCACACAAGAATTTAGATTTACCGCCACCAGATGTCGATTTGAAAGAGATCTTGTTGGCACTCAAAGATGTCATGAATCGTGCGGACATGTTTACCAGTCACCACATTCAGCAAGAGCCGCTCTCTTTGCGTGAGCGTATGAGTCGTGTTCTTGAAACAGTGAATAGCTCGACCTTTACTGACTTTACTGATCTGTTTGATCTGGCTGAAGGTCGACCTGGTGTTGTCGTGACGTTTATGGCGACCTTGGAATTAATTAAACAACAACTGATTGAACTGGTGCAGAACGAATCATTCGGCACTATTCATGTTAAGGCGAGAGGCTGAGATGGCAGCGCCCGAAAAGCTAAAAAATATTATTGAAGCAGCCTTGCTTGCCGCAGGCGGACCTTTATCACTCGACATGATGCTGACCTTGTTCCTTGATGAGGAGCAGCCAGAAAAGAAAGAGCTACGCGAAGTGCTCGAGCAGCTGAAACAAGACTACGAAGGTCGTGGTATCGAAGTAGTTGAAGTGGGTAGCGGTTGGCGTATTCAAGTCGTCGAAGAGGTGTCGTTGTGGGTATCTCGTTTGTGGACAGAGCGTGCTCCGCGTTATTCGCGCGCTTTAATGGAAACATTGGCGCTTATTGCTTATCGCCAACCCATTACACGTGGTGATATTGAAGATATTCGTGGTGTCTCAGTGAGCACCAATATCATCAAGACCTTGCTTGAGCGCGAGTGGGTGCGTGTTGTGGGTACACGTGATGTACCAGGTAAGCCGTCACTTTATGGCACCACCCGAGAGTTCTTGGATTACTTCAACCTTAAGACGCTCGATGAGTTGCCTCCGCTAGCTGAAATTCGTGATCTTGATGAGATCAATCGTAGCTTGGATCTTAATGATACGGATAAAGCGAGCGACGATAACGTGCCATCAACTGAGTCTGCCGATGAAGCTATTGCCGCTGATAGTGATGACGGTGAAGAGCACGTCACTATTGATGAGCAGCTTGCCGGTGATGATGAGCGAATTGAAGACATCGATGCGCTTTACGAAGCCTTGGGTGAGGTAAATACCGATTTCACTATGGATCCTGAAGCAGATGATCAGGATGACGCTGTCGATCAGGATGCTGCAACTACTGCTGATGATGAATCAGTTGTTGAGAATGATGAAGTTCAAGAACCGGTAGATCCACAGAATGGCTGAATCACAAGGCGAGCGCCTACAAAAATTGTTGGCGAACGCAGGTCTCGGTTCTCGTCGTGAGATCGAGCAATGGATTATTGACGGCAAGGTAACGGTTAACGGCAAGGTCGCGACTTTGGGTGATCGTGCCTTTCCATCAGATGCCTTGTCAGTGAATGGCCGACCTATTTCATCCAAACGTCTAGGTGGTAATGAGCGTTACGCCATTATCTATAACAAGCCTGAAGGTGAGATTGTTACGCGCAATGACCCGGGTGGTCGTAAAACTATTTTTGATCGATTGCCCAAGCCGCCGAATGGTCGTTGGGTAACTGTCGGTCGTTTAGATATCAACACTTCCGGGCTCATCTTATTGACCAATGATGGTGAATTAGCTAATCGTTTGATGCATCCACGTTATGAGATTGATCGTGAGTATGCGGTGCGTGTTCATGGCGAAGTCACCAAGGAAATGGTTCATCAGCTCGTCAGTGGTATCAAGCTTGAAGATGGCGATGCTCGCTTTGAGGATGTTGTTGATTCTGGTGGCGATGCGGATGGCCAAAATCGCTGGTTCCATGTGGCCATTATGGAAGGTCGCAAGCGCGAGGTGCGTCGCCTGTGGGAAGCGGTTGGCGTCACAGTCTCACGCCTTAAGCGTGTGCGATATGGGCCCATCTTTTTAAACAGTGCAGTTAAAGCAGGTCAGTGGCGCGAGCTTGAAAAAGACGAGCGCAAAGCTTTGTTAGATGCAGTTGGTATCAGTGGTAAAGATCGTCCTTGGGGTAAGTTATTTAAGCCCGGCACGCGATTAGCTGAGAAGAAAGTTTACGGCTCATCACGCCGCGTTAAGCAATTATGGAAGCGCAATAATCGTGACTGATTCGCCTTTGTTGGCGTTATATCACTCATTAAATGCGCACTACGGCGACCTTGCATGGTGGCCTGCTGATTCAGCCTTCGAGATCGCTGTTGGTGCAATCCTCACCCAAAATACCGATTGGCGAAATGTTGAGAAAGCGTTGGGTAATCTCAAAAGCGCTAACGCTTTATCCATTGAAGCGATCCTTGAAACGCCTACTGATCAATTAGAAATGCTAGTGCGTCCTTCAGGCTATTTCCGCATGAAGGCAGATCGGTTGAAGCAGTTATGTGAATTCCTGCAATTGAATAGTTTTGATGCGCTTAAAAAGATGGGACGTGATCAAGCAAGAGAGCGTTTGCTGAGCGTGAAAGGAGTGGGGCCAGAGACGGCGGATGACATTGTTCTATATGCTTTGGATATTCCATCGTTTGTAATCGATACCTATACGCGTCGTTTGTTAGAACGTTTTGGCTTGTATAGCGCAAAACTCAAGTACTCAGTACTACAGGCGGCATTCCATCAGCAACTCCCCGAAGATGCGTCATTGTTTAAGCAATATCACGCGCTGATCGTTGAGCACGCTAAGGTTTCATGCCGTAAAAAGCCACTCTGTGAGTCATGTGCACTCAAAGAGACGTGCCCCCAAATCATCTGATTTCTCTAGGGGCTTAAGTCCTGCATCGCAGCAGCAAGTCGTCTATTCTTAAACATGTCAAAGATCAGGATGTTGGGGGACATCATGTTTCGATACCTACTTATTGGTTTGATGATATTCGGCGCTGCACAGGCGGCTGAAAAAAACGAGGGCTTAGGCCAGGGGATGGTCAATCCTGGCTACCATGAAAAACCGGACTGGTTTAAATCATCCTTCCTTGATATCCGTGAAGATGTGGCTGAAGCCACTGATGCCAATAAGCGCGTCATATTGTATTTCTATCAAGATGGTTGCCCATACTGCGCAAAGCTACTTAACGATAACTTCGGGAATCGAAAGATTGCAGAAAAAACTCAGCAGCATTTTGATGTGATTGCGATCAACATGTGGGGAGATCGTGAAGTCACCGACTTTGCTGGCGATCTAACGACTGAAAAGCAGTTTGCTGAAAAGCTTCGTGTGCAATATACGCCAACCTTATTAATGCTCAATGAGGGTGGGGATGTGTTGTTACGTATCAATGGCTATTTTGCGCCACATAAATTTGATGTGGCATTGGATTTTGTTTCGGGTAAGCATGAAAAGACGCTTGGCTTCCGAGATTATTACGCAAAGATATTGCCGCAACCCGCAACCGGTAAATTGCCTGAACTAGCGGCTAGTCTTCCTGCACCGTTTAAGTTTAAGTCTGGGCGTGAAGACAGCTATAGACCGTTATTGGTTATGTTTGAGCAAAAGGTGTGTCAAGAATGTGATGAGCTGCATGCCGATGTGTTTAAGCGAGAAGCGGTAGCGAATGCCTTGACTAACTTTGATGTTGCGGTCGTGGATATGTGGTCAAAAGAGCCGATTGAAACACCGGATGGTCGTAGTTTAACCATGGATAAATGGGTGGCAGAACTGGGTGTGAAGCATGCGCCTAGCATGGTGTTTTTTGACCCCAAGGGGCAAGAGGTGTTCCGTACCGGGGCTTACCTGAAAACCTTCCATGTGCATGGCGCTATGGACTATGTGGCGACAGGTGCTTACCAGTATCAGCCGAATTTCCAGCGTTTTTTACAGCACCGAACGGATGCATTGCATGCTCGAGGGTTCGAGGTTGATCTGATGCGCTAAGTTAGGGCGCGAGCAACCCGCCTGGGAGCTGAAATTTTTCTGGTTTTTTTGAGATTTTTTATCCATAGTCGCGCGGTTACGCAACTGTTGCGTGGCGTATTCTGTGGAGATCCAAACAGACCATGGCAAAGCGCACTCTTTTTGCAGCCTATATCACTGCTGCATTTTTCAGTTTTTCGGTTCAATCTTTTGCTGAAGGCCGTTCAGTTAATATTTATAACTGGTCGGATTACATTGCTGAAGACACGATAGAGAGTTTCCAAAAAGAAACGGGTATTAAGGTTGTATACGATGTTTACGACTCAAATGAAGTCTTAGAAGCGAAGTTGCTCGCGGGTAAGAGTGGCTATGACATCGTTTTCCCAACAGCACGCCCTTTTGCGGATAGGCATATTAAAGCAAAGCTCTATCAGGCATATGACAAATCCAAGCTGAGTAATCACGCCAATCTAGATAAAAATATTCTCAGTACACTTGCTGATATCGATCCGAATAATGCGCACTTAATACCTTACATGTGGGGAACCACGGGCATTGGTATCAATGTTGATAAGGTTAGGGCCATCTTAGGAAAAGATGCCAAATTAGATTCTTGGTCGCTGTTATTTGACCCGAAGACAGTGGCAAAGCTTTCTAGCTGTGGCGTTTCCTTAATGGATGATTCGACAGAGGTGTTCGTTGCTGCGCGTGCGTATATTGGCGGCAAACCTAATGACAACTCTAAGGCAGGTATTAAGCAGGCATCTGATGTCGTCAATGCAGTGCGTCCGAGTATCCGCTATTTCCATAGCTCGCAATACATTAATGACATGGCCAATGGTGATCTCTGTGTCGCTCATGGTTATAGCGGCGATATTTTGCAAGCTCGTGATCGTGCAGCTGAAGCAAAAAATGGCGTGAATATTATTTATGTGGTGCCAAGCGAGGGTGCAGTTGTTTGGACCGACGTTGCTGCGCTATTAGCTGATGCGCCGCATGTTGAAGAAGCTCATGTCTTTGTTAATTACTTAATGCGTCCTGAGGTTATCGCGGGCATTAGTAATTTTGTGGCTTACGCGAATGCGAATGCTAAAGCTGAGACTTTAGTGGATGAAGCGGTCCGTAATGATCCGGGCATCTACCCATCAGCTGAGGTTAGAGCAAAGTTGATTACACTTAAAACGCCATCTGACAAAGAGGTTCGAAATATCTCTCGTGCTTGGACGCGTGTTAAGACGGGTCAATGATCTGCATTGGTGTGCCTTCGTGCACTGCTTTTTAATCGATTAGGGCAGCTTCGATGAATCAAGTGGTTAGCAATCTTGTGCTCGATGAGGAGCCTATCGTAAAGATTGAGGGTGTGACCAAAAGCTTTGGCTCTGTCTATGCGGTCGATGACATCAATCTTCAGATCTATCGTGGCGAGTTTTTCTCTCTGCTAGGTGGCTCGGGTTGTGGCAAAACAACTCTTCTACGTATGCTGGCTGGCTTTGAAGCGCCTACTCAAGGACGTATTTATATCGATGGAAAAGATATAACCGATGTGCCTCCCTATAGAAGACCAATCAATATGATGTTCCAGTCATATGCACTTTTCCCGCATATGACCGTAGAGGACAACATTGCATTTGGTCTGAAACAAGAAGGGATGCCCGCAGAGGGCATTAAAGAGCGCGTTGATGAAATGCTGGAATTAGTGCAAGTCACTCAATTTAAGCAGCGTAAACCACACCAGCTTTCTGGCGGTCAGCGTCAACGAGTCGCATTAGCGCGGGCCTTGGCCAAACACCCCCGAATTCTACTGCTGGATGAGCCTTTGGGCGCTCTAGATAAAAAGTTGCGCGAGAAAACACAGTTCGAGCTGGTGAATATCCAACAGAGTTTAGGCATCACCTTTATTGTTGTAACGCATGACCAAGAAGAAGCGATGACGATGTCGAATCGTGTGGCTTTGATGCGTGATGGCCGAATTGAGCAAATTGATACGCCTCGGATGATCTATGAGTTCCCACGTTCGCGTTACGCGGCCTCTTTCTTTGGCTCCATTAATCTTTTCTCTGGAACTGTCACTGATCAATTGGATGATGCGGTCAATGTTTACAGTGAGGAAGCTGGAGCTGCCTTGCAAGTCACACATAGTCATCCATTGGCGATAGGAACTGATGTCACCATCGCAGTAAGACCAGAGAAATTACGCCTCATTCCTGAAGTGATTGATGGACCAAATATGCTCCAAGGAGTTATTGCTGAGATTGCCTACTTAGGCGATATGTCGACGTATCACATTGATCTGCCAACGGGTAAACGCATTCAATTTACTCAATCAAATTCACAGCCATTGGCTGAGCAGCCTTTTGATTGGGGGCAAATGGTCACACTTACATGGCAGCCTCATGCTGCAACTGTGCTAACAGAATGATGCAACGCTTTGAAAATGCAAATTGGGGTAAGACCCTTGTTGCAGCTGTGCCTTGGCTCTGGCTTGGGCTATTTTTTATTCTGCCTTTTTTGTTTGTTTTAAAAATCAGCCTAGCAGAACCTCAGCTTGCGCAGCCGCCATATCAAGATCTTATTCGTGAGGTGAGTGATGGTGTAGTGACCTTGGTGTTGAACTTTGGCAACTACCAATTACTGCTTGAAGATTCGCTGTATATCAATGCATTGCTTAGTTCGATCAAAGTGGCAGCTATATCAACCGGCTTCGCCATATTGATTGGTTATCCGATGGCCTATGGTATCGCGCGTGCTCCTACGCATTGGCGCTTGCCGCTTCTGATGCTGATCATTCTGCCTTTTTGGACGTCTTTCCTGATTCGTGTATATGCTTGGATTGGCATATTAAAAGGCAACGGTCTTCTTAATCAGGCGTTGATGGGATTGGGTGTTATAGATGCACCTCTGGAAATTCTTTATACCCCAACAGCAGTTTACATTGGCATCGTTTATAGCTACTTGCCGTTTATTGTCTTGCCGTTGTATGCGACCTTGGTTCGACTCGATGAGTCATTATTGGAGGCGGCGGCTGATTTAGGTTGCCCGCCGATTCGACAGTTCTTATTGGTGACTCTGCCTCTGTCCTTGCCTGGCTTAATAGCCGGTGCGATGCTGGTATTTATACCGGTCATGGGTGAATTTGTGGTGCCTGATCTATTGGGTGGGCCTGATAGCCTGATGATCGGAAAGTTAATGTGGACCGAGTTTTTCTCGAATAAAGATTGGCCCTTGGCGTCTTCCTTAGCAGCTATTTTATTGATGGTGTTGGTGGTGCCTTTTGCCTTGCTCCGTCATATGGAGCGTAAGCACGAGGAGATGGACCAGTGAAGCGATCTCCCTTTCTTATCAGTGCCATGATCCTAGGGTATGCGTTTCTATATGGACCTATTGTCAGTCTGATTGTTTATTCTTTTAACGACAGTCGTTTAGTCACGGTATGGTCTGGATTTAGTACTAAATGGTATGGCGAGCTTTTACATAATGAACAAATTTTATCTGCTGCTTGGTTGAGTATTGAGATAGCGGCTGTAAGTGCAACTATTGCGACAATGCTTGGCACGTTGACCGCACTGGTTCTGGTTAGATTCAAACAAAGTCGAATGCGTATTGCGCTTGATACCGTAGTGGCCGCTCCATTGGTCATGCCAGAAGTGATTATTGGCCTGTCGCTCTTACTGCTGTTTATTTCCATTGAGCAATTGATTGGCTGGCCCGCTGGACGGGGGCAAACGACAATCACCATTGCACATTCAACGTTTGCAATGGCTTATATAACGGTCGTTGTGAGAAGTCGTCTGGCCCATATGGATCAATCGCTTGAGGAGGCGGCAATGGACTTGGGCGCACATCCGCTTAAAGTCTTTTTCTTAATCACTATGCCCATCATTGCGCCCTCATTAATGGCGGGTTGGTTGTTAGCCTTTACCTTATCTATGGATGACTTGATTGTGGCCAGTTTTGTTTCTGGGCCAGGATCAACAACCTTGCCAATGGTTGTTTATTCCAGCGTCAGACTTGGGGTGAGTCCAGAGATCAATGCGCTAGCAACTATCATGGTGGGTATTGTTGGTTTGTCTGTTGTGATAGCAGGAAGGGTTTTATACAAGCAGCAGCGATCATCGCTAGCAAGAGAGATATAAAAAAGCCCCGGTGACGGGGCTTTTTATTTTAGTTGCGAGTCAGTGCTATCCGCCCAGAGCCTAAAAAGACTACAGTTAATGCGCCAAAGAGGTAGAAGGCTTGAAGTTCAAGCTTCCATCCGCCATAAGGTGTGAAAGCGTTTAAGTCTGCCATGTGCATCAATCCGATAGCGAAGAGCATATTCACCACAATCATCAATGCACCTAGACGGGTAAATACACCAAAGATCAGCATGAGCGGTGCCAGAATCTCACCGGCATAAACGCCGAAAGCGAGAGATTCAGGAAGATTTACTTCTACAAGCTTGCCCATTATGCCATCCAATTTTCCATCACCGAGTTTATGGAGTCCGTGAAAAAGCATCAGAATGCCAATGTTCAATCTAAGGATGAGTTTACCGAGATCTGACATAAGAGTTCCTTGAGTGTAGGGCGCATCGCGCCCTGAATTTATTTAACCTGATCAAGCGCCTGATCAATATCTGCAATGATATCGTCAACGTGCTCAATGCCAACAGAAATGCGCACTAAGTCTTCTGAAACGCCAGCTGTTGCAAGCTCTTCTGGGCTTAGTTGGCGGTGAGTGGTTGATGCAGGATGACAGGCCAGTGATTTCGCATCACCGATGTTGACCAAGCGTAAGATCATTTGCAGCGCATCGATAAATTGCGTGCCCGCCGCTAAACCACCTTTGATGCCAAAGCTCAAAATGCCTGACGCTTTACCGCCGGTGATTTTTTTCGCAGTCGCGTTGTGTGGGCTTTCGGGTAGTGCGGCGTAGTTCACCCAAGAGACTTTAGGGTGAGCTTTTAAGTGTGCTGCAACTTTCTCAGCATTCTCACAGTGACGTTCCATACGGAGACCTAAGGTCTCAAGACCTTGCATGATCAAGAAGGCGTTATGAGGTGAAATGGCGGCGCCAGTGTTTCGTAACGGAACAACACGTGCACGACCGATATATGCAGCCGGGCCAAGCGCCTCGGTGTAGACCACGCCATGATATGAAGGATCAGGTTCGTTCAACATCGGGAAGCGATCTTTATTACCCGCCCAGTCAAAACCGCCTGAGTCAACAATGATGCCGCCAATGCTTGTGCCATGGCCACCAATGTATTTAGTCAGAGAGTGAACCACGATGTCAGCGCCATGCTCGAAAGGCTTACATAAATAAGGTGTCGCAACGGTGTTATCAACAATTAGTGGTACGCCATGTTTATGTGCGATCTCTGAGAGACGTTGAAGATCAACAACGTTGCCTGCGGGGTTACCAATCGATTCACAAAATACGGCTTTGGTTTTGTCATCAATGAGTGATTCCATTTTCTCGAAATCATCAAACGATGCCATGCGCACTTCGACGCCTTGCTTAGGCAAGCTGTGTGCAAATAGGTTGTAGGTGCCACCATACAGTTGGCTCGTACTGACAATGTTGTCACCGGCTTGTGTGATGGTTTGAATCGCATAGGTGATTGCAGACATACCAGACGCAAGCGCAAGTGCTGCGATACCACCTTCCATAGCCGCAACACGTTGCTCCAACACATCTTGAGTTGGGTTCATGATGCGGGTGTAAATGTTGCCTGGAACCTTTAGGTCAAACAGATCAGCGCCATGCTGAGTGTCATCAAAGGTAAATGAGGTGGTTTGGTAAATCGGAACAGCAGCTGCTTTTGTGGTCGCCTCTGAGGTATAGCCGTGATGCAGCGCGAGTGATTCAAGTTTCATTGTGTGCCCCCTTGGTTTTTATTGAGACACTCTTGCGGTGTCTTCAGGGGGCATAGTAGCGGAAATCAGGGGATTTGGTTAATCGCAGTTGACCAAGGTTCCGGAAATACCCTGAGTGTCATCACTGAGTAGCCAGAGATAGGCTTTTGCACGTTCCGCAGGCGGTGTGAGAGCGGCGTTATCTTCTCCGGGAAAGAGGCGTTTGCGCATGGGAGTTAACGTGATGCCGGGATTGAGCAAGTTGAATCGAACCGATGTGTGGCTCATTTCTTCAGCCCATGTCAGCGCAAGGCTTTCTATGGCATGTTTGCTTGCCGCATAAGCGCCGTAAAAAGGTTTAATGCTGTGACCAACGTCATCAGTACTAAAGATAACGCTGCTGTTACCTGTTTCTTCTAGCAATTCCAGGCAGGCTTGCGTGAGCATGAATGCAGCAGTGACATTCACATGCATGACCTTAACCCAATCGGTGGCTTCGTAATCTTTCAAGCGAGAGAGATAGGGCATCTGTACCGCGTTATGCACAATGCCATCGAGTCGCGAGAAATTATCGCGCAGTGTTTGAGCTAACTGATCGTAATCTTGCGGAGAAGCGCCTTCGAGATTGATGGGATATATCGCTGGTGTTGGTGCGCCCAGTTTTTCAATCTCGTCGTAGGTGGCTTCAAGCTTACTGATGGTTTTGCCAACAAGCACCACTGTTGCGCCATGTTCAGCTGCCGTAATCGCCGTGGCTTTGCCAATACCATCGCCAGCACCAGTCACCAGAATGACTTTATTGGCAAGAAGGTTTGGTTTGGCTTGATAGTCAGCTGGGTACTTCATGTAAGCGTTTATAAATCGTGGAAAACGTTATTTTATCAAACATCTCGCGCTTGCCATGCGCGAATTAAGCGAATCACTGGATAGGCAACAGCTCGTGAAGAAGAAAAACCGACTTTACGAAGTCGTTTCAGATCAGCTTCTTGTTGCTTGAGAAAACGGTCAATCAGTTTGTGCTCATGCTGATGTTCAAGCGGTTCAGTCAGCGTGTGCCACAAAGGTGTGTTTAGCCAAAAATTGAGATGCTCAACCGAGTGCAATGCCTCTTGCGCATCTTTAATATGCGATTGTGGAAAAGGCATGCGGCCGATAGAGAGTTGCTCTGGCAGTGAAAAGAGCCAATGCGCTAATTGACTGCGCATGGCAAAGTCGATGCTGTTCTGTGCCAGTTCGTCGGAGCTGAGAAACGCGAATTGCAGATAAGCCCGTTGGCGCATCGCTGGCTAACCAATCCTGATCGTTAACTGCGTTGAAGCCGAGGATGGCTTTCTCACTAAACTTAATGATGCCGTCGATCATATTGGCCGCGTTACTTGGCAGCGTTTCTTCGCAAGCGATCGTGATGGGATGTGTTGCTGAGCCACTGAGTGCTTGCGTCCATTCTTTATGCCACCAGTCCAGTTTGAGTCGTGCGACGCCGGGATCTTTTATGGTGCTGATAATGCGGTCGATTTCATGTAACCAGCTATATCGTGCAGCCAGTCCATTACGTTGTTCAGCAGAACTAAAGCGAATGGCATAGTAAGGAATGCTGCCAATCGGTGTGGCGGCATTGGGAAAGGCTAAGTTAGGCATCGGCGTTATTGATCAGTTCGATCAAGTCGACAGGTTGATCGATCAGGGCGTCTGCATCCCAATGTTCTATCGGATCGTCATCATAGATGTAGCCATAGGTTGCACCGATGGTTTGATTGCCAGCGCTGCGGCCCGCTTGCATGTCACGACCGGCATCGCCGACATACCAAGTGGTTTTTGGGTCAATCTCTAAAAGAGAGCAGGCGTGCAAAATTGAATCAGGATGTGGCTTGGCGCGTGCACATGTATTGCCGCTCACAATCGCCTTTGTGCGATGACTAAAGCCCATTTCTTGCATAAGCGGATCGGTTAGCCAGTCAGGCTTGTTGGTCACAATTCCCCATGCAATGTTATGACCTTCGATATGCCCTAGAACATCTTCTATGCCTTCAAATAAAGTGGTCTCGCGACTGAGATTGTTGAGATAGACCTGCAGTAGATGTTGGCGGCGTTCTTCGAAAGCTTGGCTATCCTCAGGCAAATCAAAGCCTAGTTTGATCAGTGCTTTTCCACCATGAGAGACCACGGGGCGTATTTGATCAAAGGGCAATGTTTCTTGCTGGTAATCAATTAACGTTTGATTGAGCGCGTAGGCAAGGTCTGGTGCGGTGTCGGCAAAAGTGCCATCAAGGTCAAACAGTATGCCGGTAGGTTTTTTGAGCATTACTCAGCAGGTCGCGTGGTTGCAATCATGTAGTTCACATCAACATCGGTTGGGTGAAGTTTGTAAACCTTGGTGAACGGGTTGTAGACCAAGCCGCACATGTCATGCGTTGTTAATGTTGCCTCGCGTGCCCATTGCACTAATTCTGAAGGACGTATGAACTTGGCGTATTCATGCGTGCCTTTAGGTAGAAGATTAAGAATGTATTCAGCACCCACTATCGCGAATAAATAGGACTTGGGATTACGATTAAGTGTTGAGAAGAACACGTGGCCACCAGGTTTAACCAAGGTCGCACAAGCTTGAATAATCGACGATGGATCTGGGACGTGTTCGAGCATTTCCATACAGGTGACGACATCAAAACTGGCAGGCTGTTCAGCCGCGAGTTCTTCAACGGGTATCTTGCGATAGTCGACCTTTTCGCCCGATTCAAGCAGGTGAAGCTTGGCGACTTCGAGTGGCGCTTCACCCATGTCGATGCCAGTAACATCAGCGCCACGTGCTGCCATTGATTCGGACAAGATGCCGCCGCCGCAACCGACATCCAATACACGCTTGCCAGACAAAGACACCATCGCATCGATGTAATTCAATCGAAGTGGGTTAATCTCATGTAGAGGCTTAAATTCGCTGTTCGGATCCCACCAACGGCTGGCAAGAGCTTCGAACTTACTGACTTCGGCGTGATCAACGTTAACGCTAGACATGCGGCTTTCCTACGTAACAATGAACGCAGTATATCAGTCTGAACTTGCCTGATTTCCGGATAATTTAGCTTGCCATTGCTGACAGTTGGTTTGAATGCGTTGGACATCGAGTGTGGTGTGCTTGCCGTTAGCGATTTGTCGCTTGCCAGCTACCCAGACGTCGCTGACTTGTTCTCTGCCTGCGGCATACACAATGTGCGATAAAGGATTGAAAACAGGCAGTGTATTGATATGCCCTAAATCGATTGCGACAACGTCGGCTTCTTTACCAACTTCGAGCGAGCCAATGTGTTCTTGTAAGCCTAGTGCTGTTGCGCCGTTAAGTGTTGCCATACGTAAAGCTTGAGCGGCAGGTAGGGCGCTAGCATCCTGTGCGACACCTTTCGCTAATAGCGCGGCCGTGCGCATCTCGCCCAGCATGTCTAAATCGTTGTTGCTTGCAGCGCCATCGGTACCTAAAGCGACATTGATGCCATGGTCTTGTAGTTGCTTAACCGGGCAGAACCCTGAGGCAAGTTTTAAGTTGGATTCAGGGCAATGCACAACATGCGCGTTGCTTCGTGCGTAGTTCGACATCTCATCATCGGTCCACTGGGTCATGTGCACACCAATGAGAGATGGCGATAACAGGCCAAGATCTTTGAGTCGTTCGAGTGGACGCTTTTTATACTGCTCGACACTGCCATTAATCTCATCCTGTGTTTCGTGGATGTGCATATGAACGGGTATGTCGAGTTCATTTGCCAATGTAACCAGTTGTTTTAACGGTTGGTCAGAGACAGTGTAGGGCGCGTGTGGCGCGAAGCAGGTCGAGATAAGCGGTTCGTTACGTAAAGCATCATGCAGCTCGACGGCTTTATGAATGTAATGATCAGCGTTATCCGCCCAGGCTGAAGGAAAGTCGATCACTATCAGGCCCACACTGCTGCGCATGCCGATTTGCTGAGCAACTCGCGCTGTGATGTCAGGGAAGAAATACATGTCGTTAAAACAGGTGGTGCCTGACTTGAGCATCTCGGCTATCGCTAAACGCGTGCCATCTGCAACAAATTCTTCGTGAACCCATTTTTGCTCAGCTGGCCAGATGTGGTCATTGAGCCAAGTCATCAGAGGTAGGTCGTCGGCGAGACCACGAAACAGTGACATGGCGGCATGTGTATGCGTATTTACAAGACCTGGGATCAATGCGTGATTGGGTAGCTCGACAATGTGTTCCGCATCAATCTCTTCACGTGCTTGTGCTGTCGGCAAAATCGCTTTGATTTTGTTGTCTGCAATTGCCAGGCTATGGTTCTCAAGCACCACTTCATGCGGTTCAACAGGAATTATCCATTTGGCGTGAATCAGTGTTTCGGTATGCACAGCAATGACTCCATGAGTCGCAGTTTAAAATGATGTTTAGCGTAGAATAACGCGCTTTGAAGAATCACAGAGAATTTCATGCGTACGGTTGAGCTTAATATCAAGGTCACGGCTAACGAAGCGATGGTTTGGCAGGATGAGCATTTGTATCTGCTCGATCAGCGATTATTGCCGCATCAATCTGTCTTTATTCAGTGTTGACGATGCGGCTGAAACAGCTGAAGCTATAACGGCGATGGTGGTGCGTGGCGCACCTGCGATTGGCGTGACCGCCGCCTATGGTTGTGCTTTAGCAGTTAGGCAGCGATTAGCTGATGCGGGTAACTGGCAGGAAAAGGTTGCTGCCGATTTTGCGCATCTAAGAGCGGCACGTCCTACTGCAGTCAATTTAATGTGGGCTATTGATCAATGCTCAGCGATGTTGCCATCACTATCATCAGATAACGCGTACTCAACGCTACTTAACTTTGCGCTTGAGCTGCATGCAAAAGATCGTGCTGATAACAAAACGATGGGTGAGTTTGGAGCCTCTTTATTAGAAGGATGCTCATCGGTTATCACTCACTGCAATACCGGTGGTTTGGCGACTGGTGGTCACGGTACAGCATTAGGTGTGATTCGATCAGCGTTTGCGCAAGGAAAAATCAATGAAGTCTATGCCGATGAAACCCGTCCTTGGCTGCAAGGTGCGCGACTGACTGCGTGGGAGTTAGTGCAAGAAAACATTCCGGTTAAGTTGATGACCGATGGTGCTTGTGCGGCGCGTATGGCGGCAGGCGGTATTACTTGGGCGATTGTCGGATCTGATCGCATTGCAGCGAATGGTGATGTGGCAAACAAAATTGGCACCTATAACTTAGCGGTAGCGGCGAAATATCATGGCGTGAAATTTATGGTTGCAGCGCCAACATCAACTATCGATTTGCAGACAGTATCTGGCGCAGATATCGAGATTGAAACGCGTGATCCGAGTGAGCTTTTAGGCTGTGGCGGTAAGTTGGTTGCGCCAGAAAAAGCGGGAGCTTGGAACCCTGTTTTTGATGTCACGCCCGCCAGTTTGGTGGATGCAATCGTGACCGAAAAGGGCATTATTTTGAATCCAGATCGAGACAAGATCGCGGCACATATGGCGAGCTGAATTTTGCCGCTTGGCTAAACGCCTATTTTATAAGGCTCAAAGGGTAAAAATTCTCTCAGCGGCGCTGTAATCGATTCTGAGCGATTTTTGCCAAATTATGCCGGTCGCCTGTGATACACTTTTCCCATAATTTTTAAGGCATTTTGCTGGTCGCAAAATGTTGCCCAAATGCCGCCTTTTTGAAGGTGGCTACAAGGAAAAGTCTATGACCGAATTCGCTAAGGAAGTCCTCCCGATCAGTCTCGAAGATGAGATGCAATCATCCTATCTCGAGTACGCGATGTCCGTAATTGTTGGACGCGCATTACCCGATGTTCGAGATGGCTTAAAACCGGTACACCGTCGCGCACTGTTTGCGATGGGCGAATTAGGTAACGACTTCAATAAGCCTTATAAAAAATCAGCACGTATCGTCGGTGACGTAATTGGTAAATATCACCCACACGGTGATACTGCGGTTTACGACACGATCGTCCGTATGGCTCAGCCATTCTCACTGCGTTACATGTTGGTGGATGGTCAAGGTAACTTCGGTTCGGTAGATGGTGATTCGCCAGCTGCTATGCGTTACACCGAAGTGCGTATGTCGAAGATTGCGCATGAGTTACTTGCCGATATCGATAAAGATACCGTCGACTTTGTCCCTAACTACGACGAATCAGAATCAGAGCCTGCTGTTTTACCGGCGCGTATTCCTAACCTGCTTATTAATGGTTCATCAGGTATCGCGGTGGGCATGGCGACCAATATTCCGCCACACAACCTGACTGAAGTTATCAATGCGTGTATTGCACTGATTGATGAGCCAGCAACCGATCTTCAAGCCTTAATGGAGATCGTGCCTGCGCCTGATTTCCCAACCGCAGGCATCATTAATGGTATTGCGGGTGTACGTGATGCTTATCGCACAGGTCGTGGCAAGGTGTATATCCGTGCGCGCTCATCTGTTGAAGAATTGGATAACGGTCGTCAGCGTATTGTTGTTACTGAATTGCCATATCAGGTAAACAAGGCGCGATTATTAGAAAAGATCGCAGAACTGGTTAAAGAGAAAAAACTCGAAGGCATCTCTGAGCTGCGTGATGAGTCTGATAAAGACGGCATGCGTATGGTCATTGAGCTGCGCCGCGGCGAAGTTGCTGAAGTTGTGCTGAATAATCTTTACAAGCAAACCCAGATGCAGAGCGTGTTCGGCATCAATATGGTGGCCTTGGTTGATGGTCAGCCACGTACGCTTAACCTCAAGCAACTGCTTGAGTACTTTATTCGCCACCGTCGTGATGTTGTGACTCGTCGTACCGTATTTGAGTTACGTAAAGCACGTGATCGTGCACATATCTTAGAAGGCTTGGCGGTTGCGCTTGCAAACATCGATGAAGTGATCGCATTGATTAAAGCGGCACCAAATCCAGCGGAAGCAAAGCGTCAGTTAACAGAAAAGTTGTGGAAGTCGGGCACGGTTGAAACCATGTTGGCTGCGGCGGGTGCAGATGCGTCGCGTCCAGAAGGCTTGCCTGCAGAATTTGGTTTAACGTCTGACGGCTATCGCTTAACCGAAACGCAAGCTCAAGCAATCCTTGATTTGCGTTTGCAGAAACTGACCGGCCTTGAGCAAGACAAGATCATTACCGAGTTTGAAGAGATCCTGCAGCGCATTGCTGAGTTGCTTGAGATTTTGTCGAATCCAGATCGTTTGATGGAAGTGATCCGTGGTGAATTGAATGAGATTCGTGACCAGTTTGGTGACGAGCGTCGCTCTGAAATTGTTCATACTCAAGTTGATCTCACGCTTGAAGATTTGATCAGTGAGGAAGATGTTGTTGTGACGCTTTCTCACGAAGGCTACGCCAAAGCTCAGCCTATTGATGTGTATCAAGCACAGCGTCGTGGCGGCAAGGGCAAGACAGCAACGTCAACTAAAGACGAAGACTTTATTGAGAAACTGTTTGTGGCTAACACCCACGATACGATCTTGTGTTTCTCGAGTCGCGGTAAATGTTACTGGCTGAAAGTGTATGAATTGCCACAGGCGGGTCGTAATGCACGTGGCCGCCCAATGGTTAACTTGCTGCCGCTTGAGCAAGATGAACGTATTAATGCGATCTTGCCTATTCGGGAGTACAGCGAAGATAAATTCATCTTTATGGCAACGGCATCAGGCACGGTTAAAAAGACACCGTTAACCGATTTCTCTCGTCCTCGTAGCAGCGGCATCATTGCGGTTGATTTGCGTGATGATGATCAGTTGATTGGTGTGGATCTTACCGACGGTGAGCAGAGCATCATGTTGTTCACCTCTGCGGGTAAAGCGGTTCGTTTTGATGAATCGACAGTTCGTGCGATGGGTCGTACGGCATGTGGTGTTCGCGGCGTGAAGCTGGGTGAAGGTCAGCGAGTGATCTCTCTGATTGTAGGTACCGATGGAGATGTTCTTACCGCAACCGAAAATGGTTACGGCAAGCGCACGCCAATAGAGCAATATCCAGTAAAAGGCCGTGCTGGCATGGGTGTGAAATCAATCAAGACCAGTGAGCGAAATGGCGAGCAGGTTGGTGCGGTCCGCGTGACTGGTGATGATGAAATCATGTTGATCACCGATGGCGGCACCTTAGTGCGTACCAGTGTGGCGGATATTTCTCAGATGAGTCGTGATACCCAGGGCGTTCGTTTGATCAGCTTGCGTAACGATGAAAAGTTGATTGGTATCGAGCGTATTGAAGCGCTTGAAGTTGAAGAGGGTGTGGCGCTGCCTGAGGGTGAAGAGCCAGCGGTAGAAGACGCGCCACCTAGCGACGAAGGCTGATCATCAGCTGTTAAAAACTTAACGAAGGCGCCTTGTGCGCCTTTAAATCCTTTTGGATAACGACAAACCTATGTCTCGATTGTTTAACTTCAGTGCAGGTCCAGCGGCGCTTCCAACGCCCGTATTGGAGCGTGCACAGGCAGAAATGCTCGATTGGCAAAACCTTGGCTGCTCTGTGATGGAGCTTAGTCATCGTGGAAAGCCGTTCATGGCGCTTGCGCAAAAAGCTGAGGCTGATTTACGTGAGCTGATGTCGATCCCCGACAATTACAGCGTATTGTTTTTACAAGGTGGCGCTTCATCACAGTTTGCCTCGGTGCCGTTAAATCTAATGGGTCAAAAGCAGGCCGCTGATTATTACTACACGGGTACTTGGTCACGTAAGGCGATTGCAGAAGCTAAACGTTATGGTGAGATTAATGTTGTTGGCGATATGTCGGCGAATAATTTCACCACGCTGCCGGATGAAGGCAGTATTCCCGTTTCGGATAACGCAGCTTTTGTGCATTACACGCCAAATGAAACAATTCACGGCTTAGAGTTTAGTTATGTGCCAGAGACCGGTGGTGTGCCATTGGTTGCTGATATGTCATCTAACATCCTGTCACAGCCGATTGATGTCTCTAAGTTCGGCATTATTTATGCCGGTGCGCAAAAAAATATTGGACCGGCAGGCTTAACTATCGCGATTGTTCGTGAGGATTTGATTGGTCATGCGTTGCCGCAAACGCCGGCTATGCTGAATTACCAATCACAAGCTGACAATGACTCAATGTACAACACGCCACCTACCTACAGCTGGTATTTGGCAGGCTTGGTGTTTGAGTGGCTGAAAGAACAGGGTGGTCTTTCGGTTATGGCGGACATCAACCAACGTAAGGCGAAATTGTTGTACTCAGCGATTGATAAGAGCGGTTTTTACGCCAATCCGGTCAATTCTGCCTATCGTTCGATCATGAATGTGCCATTTACACTGGCTGATACTGCTTTAGATGCGTTATTTTTAGAGCAGAGTCATGCAGCTGGCTTGTTGGCGTTGAAAGGCCATAAAGAAGTTGGTGGCATGCGAGCCAGTATTTATAACGCGATGCCCTATGAGGGCGTTGAGGCTTTAGTCGATTTTATGGCTGAGTTTGAGCGTACACACGGTTAACTAAGGAATACCGATGAGTGATGCAGAACAATTAGGCAAGATTCGAGATCGTATCGATGCGATTGATGAGCAAGTGCATCAATTGCTGAATCAGCGAGCTGAAGCGGCAATGGAAGTTGCGCGCATTAAGCTTTCGGCTGATCCAAATGCGGTGTTCTATCGACCAGAGCGTGAAGCGCAAGTGCTTCGTATGGTGCAAGAGCGTAATCAAGGTCCGCTTGATGATGAAGAAGTCGCGCGTTTGTTCCGCGAAATCATGTCGGCCTGTTTGGCATTAGAGCGACCTTTGCAAATTGCTTACTTGGGGCCTGCAGGTACATTTACTCAAGCGGCAGCGTTAAAGCATTTCGGTCATTCAGTGCGCACAGAGTCGCTCGGCAGCATTCCAGATGTCTTCTTAGATGTGGAATCAGGTAAAGCTGATTACGGTGTTGTGCCTGTTGAGAACTCAACCGAAGGTGTCGTGAATCACACGCTCGATACCTTCTTGAAATCACCGCTTCAGATTTGTGGTGAGGTGAGTATTCGCATTCATCACAACTTACTTGGCAAAGGTCAGCCTTTGTCGGAATTGAAAACAGTGTTCTCGCATCAGCAGTCATTGGCGCAGTGTCGTGGTTGGTTAGATCGTCATCTGCCGTTCGTTGATCGTGTCCCAGTCGGCAGTAATGCAGAGGCCGCTAAGCTGGCTGCTGAAACGCCGAATGCCGCCGCTATTGCCGGTGAGATGGCTGCCGAGCTTTATGGTTTGGATACGCTATCTGAAAACATTGAAGACGAAGCAGGTAACACCACGCGCTTTTTAGTCATTGGTCGTCAAGCGACACCACCTTCGGGTGATGACAAAACGAGTTTAATGATGAGTGCGCCCAACGAAGCTGGTGGTCTTTATAAGATGCTACGCCCATTGGCAGATCATGGTGTCAGCATGACGCGTATCGAATCACGTCCATCGCGCCGTGAGAATTGGGATTATGTGTTCTTTGTGGATGTGAATGGTCATGCTAGCGACCCGCACATGGCAAAGGCGATTGAAGAGCTGCGTAAGTCCGCAGGTATGTTTAAGGTTCTAGGCTCATACCCGCGCGCGGTGCTTTGAGTATTAAAAGGTATTAACGTGAGTAATGCGTTTCTGCACATTGCCTCTCCAGGTATTGCATCTATTCAGCCATACAAACCAGGCAAGCCTGTTTCTGAATTAGAGCGTGAACTGGGTATTTGTAACTCGATTAAATTGGCGTCTAACGAGAACCCGATTGCGGTTAGTCAGCGCGTCAAAGATGTGTTGCAGTCTGAGTTTGCAGAATTAGCGCGCTATCCAGACGGTGCTGGTTTTGCTTTGCGTGAAGCCTTAGCGAATCGCCATGGTGTCACATCTAAGCAGATCACCATTGGTAATGGTTCCAATGATGTGCTCGATATGATCGCTCGCGTGTTCTTATCACCGGGTTATCAGTCTGTTTTTTCTCAGCATGCCTTTGCGGTTTATCCGATTGCGTCGATGTCTGTAGGTGCGGACTTGGTCGCTGTGCCTGCCGTTGAATTTGGCCATGATTTACATGCCATGCTCAATGCGATCACTGATAAAACGCGCGTGGTTTGGATTGCGAATCCCAACAATCCAACAGGCACTTGGTTGAATGAAGCTGAGTTGCTGCATTTTGTTGAGCAAGTGCCATCGGATGTCATCATTGTTATCGATGAAGCGTATTCGGAGTATGTGCGTCTTGATGATTATCCAGATGCTACGCAATGGATAACGCGATTCCCTAATGTGATCGTCACACGTACATTTTCAAAAGCCTTTGGCTTGGCTGCTTTGCGCGTTGGCTACAGCGTGAGTCATCCAGATGTTGCCGATTTATTAAATCGTGTTCGACAGCCATTTAATGTGAATTCATTTGCGCAAGCCGGTGCGCTTGCTGCGCTAGACGATGCTGAATATTTAGCTGAATCAATTCGTGTGAACGATGAAGGGCTAGTTCAGTTAAGCGAGGGATTGGATAAGTTAGGTCTTACCTATATTCCATCAGTGGGTAATTTCATTTCAGTCAATGTGGGTCGCCCGGTGGCAGAGGTTGATAAAGCGCTGTTGATGGAAGGGGTGATCACTCGTCCTGTCGAAAATTATGGTTTGCAACATCACTTGCGTATCAGTGTGGGTCTGCAAAGTGAGAATGCTCGCGCGCTTACTGCGTTGGAGAAGGTCTTGTGAAGCCGATTAAGCGACTCGCGATCATAGGCCTTGGTTTGATTGGTGGTTCTTTGGCGCGTGCGCTGCGCGATGCCGGCATGGTTGAGCATGTTGTCGGCTGTGGTCGCTCGGCTGCAAACCTTGAGAAAGGTGTTGAGTTGGGTGTGATTGATAGCTTCACGCATGATGTTGCTGAAGCGGTCAGTGATGCAGATGTAGTGTTTGTTTCAGTACCGCTAGGTGCTATGGCCTCTGTGTTTGAAGCGTTCAAAGGTCACATCAAACCAGATTGTGTGATCACCGATGGCGGTAGTGCTAAAGCAACTGTTATTGAAGATTTTATGCAGGCGTGCCCTGAGTATGCGGCTCAGTTTGTGCCTGGTCATCCGATTGCAGGTACCGAGAACAATGGTGTCGAGGCGTCATTCGCAACGCTTTATAACAACCGCCGCATCATTATTACGCCTATGGAACAAACTTCCGCTGATGCTCAGGTTGTCATCACCGAGATGTGGCAAGCCTGTGGTGCCGAGGTTATCGAGATGGGTGTAGAACATCACGATGAAGTATTAGCGGCGACAAGTCATTTGCCACACATGCTGGCATTTGGGTTGGTGGATATGTTGGCTAACCTCGATGAGCACGATGACATCTTTAAATACGCGGCTGGCGGTTTTCGTGATTTCACACGAATCGCATCAAGCAACCCGGTGATGTGGCGTGATATCTGTGTAGCGAATCGTCGGGCAGTTAGTGAGTTGGTTTTCTCATTTGCAGAAGAGTTGCAGTCGATTGGTGAGCTGATCGAGCAGGGTGAGGGCGAGTCATTGCTCGAGATTTTTGAGAATGCGAAATCAGCGCGTGATGCTTACGTCGACGGTCTAGACGACAAATAAGCGATATCCCCCTAAAACTTCACGCTAAACGTTGGTTTTGCTTGAGTTTTTTGCCTTAAATCGATAGCCTTCGCGGTCTTTATTTGCAGTATTTTAGAGACCCAACCTCGTGTCTGATTCGATTCGTTTCCATGTCCAGCCTGGCGGTGCCCTGAAGGGTGCTATTCGAGTAGCTGGCGATAAATCCATTTCTCATCGCTCCATCATGATGGGCTCATTAGCTGAAGGCACGACGCATGTCAGTGGTTTTCTCGAAGGTGAGGATGCGCTTGCGACCTTAAATGCGTTTAAAGCCATGGGTGTGAAAATCGAAGGTCCTGACAATGGCAAAGTGGTTGTGCACGGTGTGGGTATGCAGGGCTTGCAGCAACCTCAGGCTTCTCTCGATGTGGGTAATTCTGGTACTTCGATGCGCTTAATGTCGGGATTGTTGGCGGGTCAGGCGTTTTCTACAACACTGATTGGCGATGAGTCGTTGACGAAGCGTCCAATGAAGCGAGTGACCGATCCATTAGCACTGATGGGTGCGAAGATTGAAACGACTGAGACGGGCACCTCTCCACTTAACATCTCACCTGTAGCTGCTTTAAAAGGCATTGATTACGACATGCCAATGGCAAGTGCGCAGGTTAAGTCCTGCTTATTACTTGCTGGCCTTTATGCCGAGGGTGAAACCTGGGTAACTGAACCTGCACCAACTCGCGATCACACAGAGCGCATGTTGCAAGGCTTTGGTTACGAGGTGATGCAAGATGGCCCGCGTCGCGGTGTTAAAGGTGGCGGCAAGCTGACTGCGTGCGACATTGATGTGCCAGCCGATATTTCATCTGCGGCCTTCTTCTTGGTTGGTGCAAGTATTGCCGAAGGTTCTGATCTGACACTTCAGCACGTTGGCATGAATCCCACGCGTGATGGCGTGATCAACATACTTCGATTGATGGGTGCGGATATCGAAGTGAGTAATGAGCGTGTTATCGGCGGTGAGCCAGTGGCTGATCTGCGTGTTCGCTCTGCCAAGCTCAAAGGTATTCAGATCCCTGAAGATCAGGTGCCGCTGGCTATCGATGAATTCCCGGCACTGTTTGTTGCCGCTGCCTGTGCTGAAGGCGAGACGGTTCTCACCGGCGCGGAAGAATTACGGGTAAAGGAATCTGATCGTATTCAGGTGATGGCTGATGGTCTGATTGCACTAGGTGTTGATGCCAAACCAACGCCAGATGGCATTGTCATTCAGGGTGGCTCTATTGGCGGCGGCTCTGTGGACAGTCATGGTGATCACCGTATTGCGATGTCGTTTGCCATGGCAGCATTGCGCGCAACAGGTGATATCTCGATTGATGATTGCGCCAATGTGAACACCTCATTCCCTGGCTTTGTCGAGTTAGCCGCTTCAGTCGGTTTAAAGGTGTCGGTCGCGTGAGTGCTGTTCCGGTTATTACCGTTGACGGCCCCAGTGGCGCAGGCAAGGGTACGGTCGCCAAACTGCTCGCTGAGCAGCTGAAGTTTAAAATTCTCGACTCAGGTGCCTTGTACCGCTTGACCGGTCTTTTGGTGAATCGTGCCGGAAATGGCTTTGATAATGAGGCTCAGGCAGCTGAGCTCGCGTCCTCGATGCAGGTCGAGTTCACGGCTGATGGCGTTATTTTGAATGGTGAGGACGTTTCTTTGGCGATTCGCACCGAATCTGCGGGAAATGATGCCTCCAAGGTCGCTGCGATGCCGGCGGTTCGTGCAGCACTTTTGGACTGGCAAAAGGCCTTCGCCAAGATGCCTGGATTGATCGCTGATGGCCGAGATATGGGCACCACCGTTTTCCCTCAGGCGCCACTTAAGATTTTCCTTACGGCGAGCGCCGAAGAAAGAGCGCAAAGACGTCATAAGCAGTTGAATGAAAAAGGGATATCCAGTAGTATCGCCGCCCTTGCTGCCGAGATCGCCGAACGTGATGAGCGTGACCGGACGCGAGCAACCTCTCCATTGGTGCCTGCTGATGATGCAATCGTAATCGATTCAACATCGCTTTCTATTGATGAAGTGGTGCAACAAATTCTGACGCTTTGGTCTGACCGAAGCTAAAGAAAGCCACTGATGTGGCACAGGTGCAGCACACTAAGTGTTGCGATCTTTTAACTTAACAAGTCCCTGATTTGATTCATCAAAAAGGGGTGGTGACCTCCTAGAGGTCTGGGTTTTATCAATCATGTCTGAAAGTTTTGCCGAGCTCTTTGAACAGAGCCTTGTCGACACTAATCTCCAAACCGGTTCTATCGTAATCGGTACTGTTGTAGCCATCGAAGGTGACAACGTAATCGTAAATGCTGGCCTCAAGTCTGAAGGCGTTATCCCAGTATCACAATTCACTGATTTCGACGGTAACGTTGAATGTGCAGTGGGTGATCAAGTGGAAGTTGCGCTTGATGCTGTTGAAGATGGTTGGGGTGCTACCCGTCTGTCTCGTGAGAAGGCTAAGCGTCACCACGCGTGGAAAAAGCTCGAGAAAGCTTTCGAAGCAGAAGAAATTGTTACTGGTCGTATCAACGGAAAAGTCAAAGGTGGCTTCACTGTTGAACTCGAGCAGATTCGTGCGTTCTTGCCAGGTTCACTGGTTGACGTTCGTCCTGTTCGCGACACAGCTTACCTTGAAGGTAAGGAACTCGAATTTAAAGTTATCAAGTTAGACCAGAAGCGCAACAACGTTGTTGTTTCTCGTCGTGCTGTTGTTGAACAAGAGTACAGCGAAGAGCGTGATAAGTTGCTTGAGAACTTGGTTGAAGGCCAAGAAGTTAAGGGCGTTGTTAAGAACTTGACTGACTACGGTGCGTTCGTAGACCTCGGTGGTATCGATGGTCTGTTGCACATCACTGATATGGCTTGGAAGCGTGTTAAGCACCCATCTGAAGTTGTAGAGATTGGTGATGAAGTTGATGTGAAGATCTTGAAGTTCGATCGCGATAAGAACCGCGTATCACTGGGTCTGAAGCAAATGGGTGAAGATCCATGGGCAAACATCACTCGCCGTTACCCAGAAGGTCAGCGCTTGTTCGGTAAGATCACCAACATCGCAGACTACGGTGCTTTCGTTGAAATCGAAGACGGCGTTGAAGGTTTGGTTCACGTTTCTGAAATGGATTGGACCAACAAGAACGTACACCCAAGCAAAGTTGTTAACTTGGGCGACGAAGTTGAAGTGGTTGTGTTGGATATCGACGAAGAGCGTCGTCGTATCTCTCTCGGCATGAAGCAATGTCAGAACAATCCTTGGGAAGACTTCGGTGAGAAGTTCAAGAAGGGCGATCAAGTCACCGGTACTATCAAGTCAATCACTGACTTCGGTATCTTCATCGGTCTTGATGGCGGCATTGATGGCTTGGTTCACTTGTCAGACATCACTTGGGAAGGCGAAGGCGACGATGCTATTCGCAACTTCAAGAAAGGCGACGAGCTTGAGACTGTTGTATTGGCAGTTGACCCAGAGCGCGAGCGTATCTCTCTAGGCTTGAAGCAAATGGATTCTGATCCGTTTGGTAACTTCATTGCGATGAATGAGAAAGGTTCTATCGTTAAAGGCACCGTAGCTGAAGTTGATGCTAAGGGCGCAGTTGTTACTCTTTCTGATGATGGTGTTGAAGGTTACATCCGTTCTTCAGACTTGGCGCGTGACCGTGTTGATGATGCACGCAGCGTGTTGAAAGAGGGTGATGAGATCGAAGCTAAGTTTGTTGGCGTTGATCGTAAGAACCGCACCATTAGCTTGTCTATCAAAGCGAAAGACTTCGATGATGAGAAGTCAGCTATCGCTGCGTATAACAGCGATGCAGCTTCAGCAGGTACTACCTCAATGGCAGACCTGTTGAAAGAGCAAATGGATAAGTAATCCTCACTAGCCACTAAACTTCGGTTTAGTGGCTGCTTAAACGGAATAATCTAAATGACCAAATCTGAATTGATAGAAGTCATTGCTCGTGAGCAAAGCCATTTGGCGTATCGCGATGTCGAGCTAGCAGTAAAGTGCATGATTGAACAAATGAGTCATGCCTTATCGACTGGTGATCGTATCGAGATTCGTGGATTCGGCAGCTTCTCTTTGCACTACCGTCCACCGCGTATGGGTCGCAACCCTAAGACCGGTGATTCTGTAGCATTGAGTGGTAAGTACGTTCCACACTTTAAGCCAGGTAAAGAGCTTCGTGAGCGAGTGAACGCAAAATATGACCCAGAGGGTTAAGCGTCCATAAGATGATGTTCAGCAAATTAGCCGACGTAAGTCGGCTTTTTTGTGCCTATCGATCAGATGAGGCTTTAGCGGGTGGCGCTTTCTTTTTCTTTTCTGAGAAAGACAGAGTGGCGTTACCAGTCGATTTATTCGTTGAAGAGCTAGATGTTGCCGTTTGGCGGCCTTGGACTTGTTGGCCATCGGTACGAATAGATTTGGTGTCGACAAGTTTTTGGTGCAGTTCTTTATCGTAAGCAAGCTCAAAACTGCGCGGCACAAGATTGTCATCTTGGTTGATCCATAGATAGATGCGACCTTCGTCACCTTTCTGTTTGTCAGGTTCATCAATGTGATGACTAATCAGCGTGAAGTCTTCTGGCATGCTGGATGTGCTTGGCCATCCCGTTAAAGCGTTTGTGGAAACGTAATGCGCGACATACAACAGTGGTAAGGCGATCAGTAAAAAGGTCTTACTGCGCTGAGTAAGGTTGCTTTTGCTTAGCCACAAACCAATAAGCACCAGCGGCACGACATATAAACTGATTTGTAATATGAGCCACAGCTTATCCATAGGGATTCTCTAGGTTGTCGTAATTCGGTTCTAAGTTATAAGGCGTAAGTGTGACGGGTAGGTCGTTCACATCACTGAGATTGCCTTGTTGATCTAAAGAGAAACGGACAACGGTTGTTTCCTGGTCTTGTTTCGCCATGACGACCTTTTTGACAAAAGCCGTTTGCAGTGTTGGATTAACACGCTCCACTTTGACTAATGCTTCAAATGGCTGCTGTGATTTTTGCGTGTAGTAATAAAGATTAACTGTGTACTCACCGCTGATGATGCCGCGAATAGTGACCACTTCTTGGTTAATTGGATAAATCACCTGCTTACCATCGACGATGATGGTGTCATTGATCTCACCACGATCATCACGATCAAGGTGCAGCCAGCCGGCATCTTTGCGCAAGTAGGACGCTGTCTCACCAAGCGGGTCTTGAACCCATAGATCAATATCATCCGCGAGTTGGTCGGGCCAAGTGACAGAAATGATGTATTCCGCTTTTAGGTCAATACGACCTTTGCGTGCCTGTGGGTTGATAAACATCAGGGCAATCAAAAACAGAAAGGTAAAACCCAATAGCGCATTAAAGAGCAGATCAACAAACGGATCTGATCCTATGCGGCGTTGGATAAAACGACTGCGTCTCACTGATTGATCTCACGCAAGGCTTTTAAGTGACGAAGGACGTGAACCTCGGATAACTCGATAATGTCAGCAAGAAGGCGATTGGCGCCTTGGTCGAGCAATTGATACTGAAAGCTCAGCAGAATGCCGGCAGTTAAACCTGATAGCGTGGTGTAAAGCGCGATCTGCATACCTTCTGTCATGCGTGTGAGTAATTGCTGAAGCGCTTGGAGATCGATACTGCTGACAGTGGATAAAGAACCCAGCATCAAGATAAAGCCAATCACGGTTCCAAGAAGACCTAAGCGGACTAAGAGATCAGCGATGAACCAGCCGGTTTCATGTCCTCGGCGGAGTTTATTATCCAAACGATCCAGAAGGGCTTCATGACCTGTTAGGGCGCCACAGGTGATAACTTTTTCAGCGAGCAGGGTGATGTGTTCTTTTGCGACAGATGGCTCTGTAGAGTCGTTAGCAAAATGTACCTGTCCCTTGGCTGATTCAAATAATGAATCACTCTGACGAGCAGACTGTGTGAGCTGGGCGGTTTTATTGACCTCTTTGCCTAATTGCCAGGAAAGCCATCCAACATGCAGCGTGGCAGCGAAGAAAAAGGCAAGAATAGCGACAGAGAGATAGCTGGCATCGCTTTGGATAAGTGTACGTATCAGATCGTAATGATGCGCTAGGGCGAGTCCTGCGATAAGGACGCCAATAAACAGCAGCCAGCGATTAAATGTACTAAAGGCATCCGATTGCATGCCCAGCCTCCTCAGTGATTTTTTATTATTTTGAGGAGTATAACGAGAAGGGGATATCCAACAACGCCACGGTTAGCGTTGTTGGATTTCGTCCAAGACCGCTCTCCAGCGGTCAGTTCGCGGGAGTTCAGGCAACGAGTGTCATAATGGTGAGATAGCCGATCGCCAGGCAGGCTACGGTGGCTAGCTCAGTCATGCGATTGGGCTTATTTTCGCCTTTAGGATCAAGTGTCATCATCAGTGGGACAACATTTTTCACCTGGTCACGCATTACGTAAGTTGTTGTATTCATTGAATTCTCCTCTTCAATGTTTTCTTTATGTTCTCTATTATAGTTATTTAAGAGAACAAAGCAAGAACAATTTGCACTGAACATGCAGACTGAAGGAAAGGGATGAAATCAAATCAATATTAGGGTAAGCTAATATGAATATCTGCCGAAGTTTGGCTAAACACAGATCCGTTAACGATTAGGTATCGGGAATATGGCGCAAACACATTCAGTTGATCATTGTATCGAGCAAGTCTGTCAAAAAGGTTGTAGCTCGGTATGGAGTGATATCGAAGCACTCGAAGCAGGTCGAGCAATTCCTGAGGCAGAAGGTCTTGATGAAGGCCAGCGAGCAGCGGTCTTAGTCGAACTTAAATCGGTTATGTCAGTCTACGAAGGCACTTGTTCCGTTTCTTAATCACCTTTAACTCTTACTCACTCTCCGTATACTTCCCCCCTAAGATTTTTAGGAGAGCTGAATGTCTCATCTAGCCCGCGTTTTAAATTCTCAATTAACAGATTGGGTTTATTCAAAAAAGTCCGCCATTCATGGCACCGGTTTATTTGCCAAAAAAGCCATCAAGAAAGGTGAGTACATTGGTACCTACTGGGGACCTGAGGCCAAGCGTAACGGCATGTACGTGTTATGGGTATACGAGGGTGAGACAGAAGAATCAGCAGTGGGTAGATCTGGGCGTAACCTGTTGCGCTTTTTGAATCATTCGGTGCCCGGTAATTGTGAGTTCGAGGAATTTGATCTTTACGCTCGCCGCAACATTAAAAAAGATGAAGAGCTCACCTTTGATTATCAAGAGTCTGAGTTTGACTGATTCATCAAATAAAACCGACACCATCTACCAATCACCTCAGCCTACGCTAGGTGATTTTGTTTTTGATGCGTCGGTCGCTAATGTCTTTCCAGACATGATCCAGCGCTCGGTGCCTGGCTATGCCGCTATCATCAACATGATCGCTATCTTGACCGAGTTGCATGCTCAACCAAATACGCATCTTTATGACTTGGGTTGTTCCTTGGGTGCTTCAGCTAATGCTATGGCCAATGGCTTGGGTGATAAGGACTGTCGCATCATCGCGGTAGATAATTCACAAGCGATGTTGGACAAAGCCACAGCCAACTCATCCCTAAATGCTAGCCGCATTCAGTTTGAACTTGGTGATATTCGCGAAGTCGATATCCAGAATGCGTCGTTAGTGGTGCTTAATTTCACACTGCAATTTTTGCCACGCGAAGAACGTGCAGAGCTACTTGGGAAAATCGCGAAAGGCTTACAGCCTGGCGGCATCTTGATTCTGTCTGAAAAAATTCAGGCTGAAACACCGGAAGAAGATGAGCGTTTAATTGAAATGCATCACGCCTTTAAGCGATCTCAAGGTTATTCAGAGTTGGAAGTCAGTCAAAAACGTTCTGCGCTGGAAAATGTTTTATTGCCTGAAAAGCTGAGTACCCATACGCAGCGTCTAAAAGATGTTGGCTTTACGTCGGTAGATTGTTGGTTCCAATGTTTTAACTTCGTTTCTATGGTTGCGCGCGTGTGATCGATATTGAAAACACACTTGCCGTGCTGCGCGAGCATGAGCTGAATCAGTGGGCAGATCACTTAGCGCCAATTCTTACGTATCAGCAAGAGAATCCACATGGCGATTTGGCTCGATGGCAGTCGGCGCTTGATGGGTTACCCGTTATTCAATCTGGTGATGTTGATCTGTCTGTAGGTCCAATTACAGTCAATGCCAAGCTTTCAGCTGAAGAGCAATCGAAGCTTCAATCAGCTTTAGAAGGCTTACGCCCTTGGCGTAAAGGGCCATTTCAATTGGGTGATACGACTATCGATACAGAATGGCGTTCTGATTGGAAGTGGGATCGCGTCTTACCGCACATTCAATCGCTAAAGCATCGCAAAGTCTTGGATGTGGGTTGTGGTAATGGTTATCACTGTTGGCGAATGCGCCAAGAAGATCCAGCGCTTGTTGTGGGTATTGATCCCAGTCCTTTATTTACCGTGCAGTTCCATGCCGTCAAAAAACTGATTGCTGATGCAGGTCGCGCTGACCTCGCAAACAATACCCTGATGATTCCGGTCGGCTTTGAAGCGGTGCCGGATGGACTTGAGTCTTTTGATACGGTTTTTTCAATGGGTGTTTTGTATCACCGTCGATCACCTATCGACTTTTTACAATCGCTTAAGAAAACCTTAAAGCCGGGCGGCGAGCTTGTCTTAGAGACGTTGGTAATTGAAGGGGATGCGCAAGCCTGTTTGATCCCTGAAGATCGTTATGCGCAAATGCGAAATGTTTGGTTTATCCCGAGTGTTGAGCAATTAACGTTATATATGCAGCGCGTAGGCTTCTCAGATGTTCGCTGCGTTGACGTAAATATTACGACGACCGATGAGCAGCGCTCCACAGAATGGATGTCGTTTGATTCGCTCAGTGACTTTCTTGATCCAAATGATCCACTTAAAACAGTGGAAGGCTATCCATCACCCATGCGCGCCGTCATGATTGCAACGGCTTAGTGATAGCGACGCATCTGTCCGACAAGAACACCTTGAACTTGAACCATCTCTGCGGGGTAGTGCATGGGCGACATGCTGCTATTCGCAGGATGCAGGATGATTTCAGCACCATTTTTCTCAAAGCGTTTGAGCGTTGCATCTTCATCATCAACGAGTGCGACAACAATTTCGCCATTGCGTGCGGTGACGCGTTGTTCAATGACAACCCAGTCGCCATCAAAGATGCCTTCCTCAATCATTGAGTCACCTTTTACCTCAAGCACATAACATGGACCTGATGAACGAAGTGCAGGTGGTACAGACATGGTCTCGTGGCCGGCGATAGCGGAGATCGGTTGACCCGCTGCGATACGACCGTAAAAGGGCAGCTCATCTTCGTCATTCGCTGCAAAGCTCGGTTCAAGCTCAACGGTGCTGTCTTCGCTTGAGGTCAGACGAACACCGCGGCGTAAATTATTCATCGGTTCGATCAGGCCGGCTTCGATCAAGGCATGCAGTTGTTTGTGCAAAGAGCCACGTGACTTCAAACCCAGTGCTGTACAGAGTTCATCCAGTGTTGGTGGATGCGGCATATCCGGCAGATTGTCTTTGAGGTAATCGTAGATTTCCTGCTGACGGCGGGTGAGTTTCGGCTGTGACATGGCGTGCTCCATGGGATCGAGTTCTCAATTTGTTCTACATTATAGAACAAAAACAGAACGCGTCTAGCGTTTAATTAGGCTTTAACTAAATAAAAGCTGAAGTGCTGGAGCAGGGGGATGCAGTGTTTGAGCGTGTTAGCTTTTTTAAGTGCGAGTGCCGTTTTGGCGACGATCGGGAAATGACCTTTGCTGACATCCGATGCGGGTGCAAAACGGATTAATAAGGTTCGATCTGATGGATGCTTGGCTGCCCACTGTTCAATCAAGTCGACAATCTCGTGCTCTGAGTGATCATTCAAGGTGATTTGATCATCAATTTGCAGCTCTTCGAGGCGGATATCGGGTGAAAAGAAGTCGGTCGTCATTGATGATGCAAATACTGTCTTGCTTACTGATGCCTCTATAGTAACGGCTGATAAAAATGAGTTATCGCTTTTTTATTTCAGGGGGAAATAAGTGGCACAGTCTTTTGATGTGATTGTTATCGGATCAGGGCCTGGTGGTGAAGGTGCAGCAATGCAGCTAGCTAAGCAGGATAAGCGTGTCGCAATTATCGAATCATTTCCTCAGCTTGGCGGTAACTGTACGCATAAAGGCACCATCCCCAGTAAGGCCTTACGTCACTCGATTCAAATGGTGGCTGAATACCGCCAAAACCCATTGTTTGAGAAATGCATCAATCGGATGGATATCTCATGGCCTGATCTATTGCGCAGCTCTAATCGTGTGATTGAAAAGCACGTCACCATGCGCGAACGTTTTTATTCGCGTAACAATGTTGAAGTCTTTAGCGGCGAAGGCTATTTCATCGATGAGCATACGGTGGGTGTAAAGGGTCATGATGATGAGCAGTTAGAACTCAAAGCGGAGCACATCATCATCGCGACAGGCTCACGTCCTTACCGTCCACCGGAAGTCAATTTTGATCACCCTTGTATTGTCGATAGCGACACAGTTCTAGAGCTGCAACGTACACCGCGTCGCGTCACCATTTATGGTGCCGGTGTTATTGGTTGTGAGTATGCATCGATCTTTGCCAATCTCGATGTAAAGGTAAATTTGGTTGATACGCGAGATCGTCTGCTGTCGTTTTTAGATGACGAGATTACCGATGCCTTGAGCTATCACTTACGTGATCAGGGCGTGGTGATCATGCATAACGAACAGTTTGATTCGGTTGAGGAGCATCCTGGCTCGGTCACGTTGAAGCTCAAATCAGGCAAAGAGGTGCAATCGGATTTGTTGTTCTGGGCCAATGGTCGAAGCGGTAACACCGAAAACCTCAATCTTGGTGCTATTGATCTAACGGTTAACTCACGTGGCCAGTTTGATGTGAACGAGCAGTTCCAAACTAAGTGTCCACATATCTTTGCAGTGGGTGATGTGGCGGGGCCGCCTGCCTTAGCCAGTGCGTCTTATGATCAAGGACGCTTTGTTGGTCAGATTATTTCTAATGGTAAGTCTGATTGGCGTCTGATTGATGATGTTCCTAACGGTATCTACACCAACCCAGAGATCAGCTCGATTGGCATGACTGAAGCGGAGCTCACAGAGAAAAACATTCCTTACGAAGTAGGGCGCGCTGAGTTTAAGAATCTCTCTCGTGCGCAAATCCAGAACAGAAAGGTCGGCATGCTAAAGCTGTTGTTCCACCGCGATACGCTAGAGCTGTTGGGTATTCATTGTTTTGGTGCGCAGGCGTCTGAAATTGTGCACATCGGTCAGGCCATCATGTCGCAACAGGGAGAGGCGAATACAGTGAAGTATTTTGCTGAGACGACCTTCAATTACCCCACCATGGCGGAAGCCTATCGCGTGGCAGCGTTGTACGGGCTGAATCGTATTAGTTAATTAGCGTTTGGTTACATAAGCTAGGTTTCTTTTAAGTATTGAAATTTCTCGGGGCTAGACCTCTATGGTTGAGCCGCCTTTGCCCATAAACTCCCATTGTCGACAATTGTGATTGTCATAACCGTAACCCTTCGAGGAAAAGGATGAACGAATACATACTGGGTTTGCACGAAGTGCAAATGAGCGACGTCGATCGAGTAGGTGGTAAGAACGCTTCTCTCGGTGAAATGATTCGCAACCTAACAATGGATGGTCAGGTCAAAGTGCCAGGTGGTTTTGCGACAACAGCTCACGCGTATCGTGAGTTTTTAGCGCACGAGGGTTTGGCTGATCGTATTAATAAAGCGTTAGATGAGCTCGATGTTGATGATGTAAAGCGTCTTGCGGAAGTGGGTGCGCAAATTCGTGGTTGGGTTATGGATACACCATTCCCACCAGCGTTTGAGTCTGCACTGGAATCAGCTTACGCAGAACTTGAAAAAGAATACGGCACTGACGTTAGCTGGGCAGTTCGCTCATCGGCGACGGCAGAAGACTTACCCGATGCCTCTTTCGCGGGTCAGCAA
Organism: Gammaproteobacteria bacterium; assembly: GCA_038146785.1. Lineage (GTDB taxonomy): Bacteria > Pseudomonadota > Gammaproteobacteria > Chromatiales > Chromatiaceae > VMDJ01. The sequence continues at coordinate 212,961 of JAYQSI010000017.1, read as the reverse complement.
GAAACGGTTCTTAATGTAAAAGGTTTGGCGCACATTAAAGAATGTGTGCATGAGGTATTTGCCTCGTTGTTCAACGACCGCGCGATCGCTTATCGCGTTCACCAAGGGTTTGATCATTCTTTGGTGGCACTATCAGCTGGCGTACAGAAGATGATTCGTTCTGATATCGGTGCTAGTGGCGTTATGTTCACCCTCGATACCGAAAGTGGTTTCCGCGATGCCGTGTTTGTTACCGGTAGTTACGGTCTTGGTGAAATGGTGGTGCAGGGTGCGGTTAACCCAGATGAATTTTATGTTCACAAGCCAACCTTAGCTGCGGGCAAGCCAGCGGTACTGCGTCGTAATGTCGGTGGTAAAGCGATCAAAATGATTTACTCAAACGGCGGTCCTAAGCCGGTTGAGATTGTGAATGTCGATGAAGCACAACGTGGCTTGTTCTGTATTACCGATGAGCAAGTAGAAGAGTTATCACGTCAGGCAGTGGCGATTGAGAAACACTACGAGCGTCCTATGGATATCGAGTGGGCGCTTGATGGTGGCGATGGTCAGCTTTACATCGTTCAAGCACGTCCAGAAACAGTTCAAAGTCGTACCGGTAATGTCCTTGAGCGCTATGCGTTGAAAGGTACTGGCAAGGTGCTTTCAGAAGGTCGTTCAATCGGTGCGCGTATTGGTTCAGGTGTTGCCAAGATCATCCACAGCTTGGATGACATGGATAAGATCCAGCCAGGTGACGTTTTGATTACCGACATGACCGACCCAGACTGGGAGCCGATCATGAAACGTGCCGCAGCGATTGTGACCAATCGTGGTGGTCGTACCTGTCACGCAGCAATCATTGCGCGTGAGCTGGGTGTGCCTGCGGTTGTGGGTTGTGGTGATGTTACTGAAACCGTGACCGATGGTGCGCCAGTCACAGTGTCTTGTGCAGAAGGTGATACTGGTTTCGTTTACGAAGGCGAGATTCCTTTCGAGATCAACCGCGTTGAGCTCGATAGCATGCCTGATGTGCCTCTTAAGATAATGATGAACGTGGGCAACCCAGAGCGTGCCTTTAGCTTTGCTCAAATCCCGAATGCGGGTGTTGGCTTGGCGCGTTTGGAATTTGTGATTAACAACATGGTGGGTGTTCACCCTAAAGCCTTGTTGGACTTCGATAAGCTGACAGATGCTGATCTTAAGGCAACTATTGGTAAGCGTATTGAAGCGTACGGTGCGCCACGCGATTACTTTGTGAAGCGCGTAATTGAAGGTGTTTCTACTTTGGCAGCGGCATTTGCGCCAGGTCCTGTCATTTTGCGTATGTCTGACTTTAAGTCGAATGAATATGCAAACTTGATCGGCGGTACCTTGTACGAGCCAGAAGAAGAAAACCCAATGATTGGTTTCCGTGGTGCATCGCGTTATATCTCTGACAGCTTCCGTGAATGCTTCGAGATGGAGTGTGAAGCGATTCGTTTCGTTCGCGAAACCATGGGGCTGACCAATCTGCAGGTGATGATCCCATTCGTACGTACTTTGGATGAAGCACAGCAAGTTATCGAACTGTTAGGCAAGAACGGTCTGAAGCGTGGTGAGAATGGTCTGAAGATCATCATGATGTGCGAGTTGCCATCGAATGCCGTGCTTGCCGATGAGTTCCTTGAGTACTTTGATGGTTTCTCAATCGGTTCGAACGATATGACGCAGCTGACTCTGGGTCTTGACCGTGACTCGGCATTGATCGCACACAGCTTCGATGAGCGTAACCCTGCGGTATTGAAGATGTTGTCGATGGCCATTCAAGCGGCACGCAAAGCCAATAAGTACATTGGTATTTGTGGTCAGGGTCCTTCGGATCATCCAGATCTGGCCAAGTGGTTGTTGGATCAGGGCATCGAAAGCGTTTCGTTGAATCCGGATACGGTTATCGATACCTGGCTGCATTTGGCAGAGCAGTCGTAAACGCTTAAAAAGCCTAAAGAAAAATGGTTCGTCTCCCTCGGGATTCGGACCATTTTTTTATCAGCAAATTCTAATATTGTTGACAATATTGAAAGATTAAATGGGTATAAATCGGAAAAAAGCCGGTTCAACCGCTAAAATTGTCGACAATTAAATTGTAGTCATCAACAAAAACACCGGGAGATAACCATGTCGACCTATCAGGAGCTCTATCAGCAATCCATCAATGACCCAGAAGCCTTTTGGGGTGAAGCGGCGAGTCATCTCGAATGGTTCAAGCCAGCTGACAAGATTTTGGATATGGATGCCAAGCCGGTTCCGCGCTGGTTTGTTGGTGGCAAGTTCAATACCTGTCATAACGCGTTGGATCGTCATGTCGAAGCGGGCAATGGTGACCGCAATGCGTTGATCTACGATTCACCCGTCACGGGCAATGCAAAGACCTATACCTACAGTGAATTGCGTGACGCAGTTGCTAAGTTTGCTGGCGTGCTTCGAGCTCAAGGTGTTGAGAAAGGTGATCGCGTTTTGGTTTATATGCCAATGATTCCAGAAGCGGCTATCGCGATGCTCGCTTGTGCGCGTTTAGGTGCGATTCACTCAGTTGTATTTGGTGGCTTTGCGGCTAATGAGTTAGCGACGCGTATCAATGATGCACAACCAAAAGCGATTGTGAGTGCGTCTTGTGGTATCGAGCCAAACCGTGTTGTTGAGTACAAGCCATTGCTTGATGAGGCAATCGAGCTTTCAACTCACAAGCCTTCAAGCTGCGTGATTTATGCGCGTCCACAAGCTGAAGCACCATTGATCGAAGGTCGCGACATTGATTGGATGACTGCAGTTGAGTCAGCAGAGCCAACCGAGTGTGTGCCAGTTGATGCAACTGATCCGCTCTATATTTTGTATACCTCAGGTACAACGGGTCAGCCTAAAGGTGTAGTGCGTGATAACGGTGGCCACGCGGTTGCGATGCACTGGACCATGAAAGGTATCTATAACGTTGAGCCGGGTGATGTTTACTGGGCAGCTTCTGACGTAGGTTGGGTTGTTGGTCACAGCTACATTGTTTATGCACCATTACTCGCAGGTTGTACGACCGTGATGTATGAAGGTAAACCTGTTGGTACACCTGATCCAGGTGCTTTCTGGCGAGTGATTGAACAATACAAAGTCAAAGTGTTGTTCACGGCACCAACCGCATTCCGCGCAATCAAGAAAGAAGATCCGGATGCGGAATACATGAAGAAATATGATCTCTCTTGCATGGATTCGTTGTTCCTTGCAGGTGAGCGTTGTGATCCTGACACTTTATTCTGGGCGCGCGACAAACTCGGTAAGCCAGTTGTTGACCACTGGTGGCAGACAGAAACCGGCTGGGGTATTGCGGCGAATCCATTAGGTATTGAGCCAATGGAAGTTAAGCCGGGTTCACCAACCGTTGCGATGCCGGGTTATGACGTTCAAGTGTTGGACGAAGAGGGTAACGAAAAGGCAGCGGGCGATATGGGTAACATCGTGGTTAAGTTGCCAATGCCACCATCGTGTTTGCCAACACTGTGGAATAACGATCAACGCTTTATCGATTCGTACCTATCTAAATACCCAGGCTACTACCTAACCGGTGATGCTGGATTTAAAGATGAAGATGGCTACCTATGGATCATGTCGCGTACTGACGACGTGATTAACGTTGCTGGTCACCGTCTATCAACGGGTGCGATGGAAGAGGTTCTCGCAGGTCATGCGGATATCGCTGAATGTGCGGTTATCGGCGTTGCTGATGCGCTTAAAGGCCAGATGCCTTTGGGTATGGTTGTGCTTAAAGCTGGTGTCGATCGCGACATGGATGAGCTTCGCAAAGAGTTGATTCAGCGCGTGCGCGATCTGATTGGTCCTGTTGCTGCGTTTAAGCTCGTTACGGTTGTTAAGCGTTTGCCAAAGACGCGTTCGGGCAAGATTTTACGTGGCACCATGTCGAGCATTGCTGACGGTACTGAGTGGAAGATGCCTGCGACCATCGATGATCCTGCGATCCTTGATGAGATTACCGAAGCACTTCAGGGTTTAGGTTACGCCAAGTAAATGGCTGTTAGCGTTGAACATTTGAAAACCATACCGGAGCGGGTATTCCAACAGCTGCGTGAAGCAATTGTTGAAGGCACGATTCCGGCAGGTACCAAGATCAGCGAGGCTGAGCTTGCGCAAACCTATGGCATAAGCCGTGGTCCTTTGCGTGAAGCGATTAGTCAGCTTGCGGCAATGGGCTTGGTTGAACGTCGTGCCAATGTGGGTGCGCGTGTGATTCAAATGAGCAGCGACCATTTGCTCGATATCTTCCGTGTGCGCGAAGCGCTTGAAGGCATGGCGGCACGTTTAGCTGCAGCCAAGATGACGCCTGAGCAAGTTCAGACCTTAATGGAGACACTTGATCAGCACGGCGAAACGATCAATGAAGATGCGGGCAATAACTATTTTCAAGAGTCAGGCGATCTCGATTTTCACTATCAAGTGGTGATGGGGAGCGGCAGTGATCATTTGATCAAGTTGCTGTGTAACGACCTGTATTACCTCGTGCGTTTGTATCGATATCAATTTGGTATGCGCAGCAAGCGTGGGCCGATTGCGATTGTTGAACATCGCAATATCGCTGAAGCGATTGCCAGAGGTGATGGCGAGATGGCTGAGCTCTTAATGCGATCGCACATACGTGCGTCTCGTGAAAACGTAGAACGATTACTTACACAACAGAATTGAGTAGTCCAAACCTCATTCGCTTTCACAAGAAGCGAGATGACTTTTGAGAAGGAAAGAAACAATGTCGATTGAATCAGCAGGCGCTAAATTTAGACAAGCAATGGCAGAAGAAAAGCCATTGCAATGCGTTGGTGCAACTACCGCTTATCACGCACGTTTAGCCGAGGCGAGTGGCTATAAATCACTGTATATCTCAGGTGGCGGTGTTGCAGCCGGATCATGCGGTATCCCTGATTTGGGTATCACCACCATGGAAGATGTATTGATCGACTTACGCCGTATTACCGATGTCACCACCTTGCCAGTCATGGTGGATATCGATACCGGCTGGGGTGGTGCTTTTAATATTGCGCGCACGGTTCGCAGCATGATTAAAGGTGGCGCAGCAGCTGTACATATTGAAGATCAGGTGGCGCAAAAGCGTTGTGGTCACCGTCCGAATAAAGCAGTCGTTTCACAAGGTGAGATGGTTGATCGTATTAAGGCGGCGGTTGATGCGAAATACGATCCTGATTTTGTCTTGATGGCACGTACCGATGCGTTAGCAGTGGAAGGCATGCAGTCAGCGATTGATCGTGCATGTGCCTGTGTTGAAGCGGGCGCGGATGCAATCTTCCCAGAAGCGATGACAGAGCTTTCGCAATACGAAGAGTTCATTAAGCATGTTGATGTGCCTGTATTGGCAAACATCACTGAATTTGGTTCAACGCCATTGTTTACCACTGATGAGTTGGCAAGTGTTGGTGTCAGTATTGCGTTGTATCCATTAAGTGCTTTCCGTGCAGCCAATGCGGCTGCGTTAAATGTTTATAAAAATTTGCGAGAGACCGGTTCTCAGGCAGGTGTTATCGACACTATGCAGACACGTATGGATCTTTACGATTACCTTGGTTATCACGACTTTGAGCAGAAGCTCGATGCGCTGTTTACAAGCTGTGAAGACGATAAATAAGGAGCATAACTATGGGCGAACAAGTTTTACCAAAAGCCAAAAAATCCGTTGCCTTATCAGGTACTGCTGCGGGTAATACCGCGATTTGTACCGTCGGTCGCACCGGTAACGATCTACATTATCGTGGTTATGACATCCTGGATCTTGCAGAGACCTGTGAGTTTGAAGAGGTGGCACACCTTATTGTTCACGGTAAATTGCCAAATGCAGCTGAGCTCAAAAGCTACAAGAAGCGTTTGAAGTCGATGCGTGGTTTACCGCAAGCGGTTAAGCAAGCGCTTGAAGCGTTGCCGGCATCAGCTCACCCGATGGATGTGATGCGTACCGGTGCATCAGTTCTCGGTTGTTGTATGCCAGAGAATGAATCGCATCCTGAAGCTGAAGCACGCGACATCATTGATCGCTTGATGGCGAGCTTTGGTTCAATGTTGCTGTACTGGTATCACTTTGCGGTTAACGGTAAGCGTATTGAAGTGGAAACCGATGATGATTCAGTGGGTGGTCACTTCTTGCATTTGTTGCACGGTGAAGCGCCATCTGATTCATGGGTGCGCGCGATGCACACCTCATTGATTCTCTTATGCAGAACATGAATTCAATGCGTCGACCTTTACCGGTCGTGTTATTGCGGGCACAAACTCAGATTTGTATTCATCAATTACCGGTTCAATCGGTGCCTTACGTGGTCCAAAGCACGGTGGTGCTAACGAAGAGGCTTTCCGTATTCAATCGCGTTATAACGATCCGGATACAGCCGAGGCAGACATTCGTGAACGTGTTGGTCGTAAAGAGATTGTGATTGGTTTTGGTCACCCGGTTTATACCGTAGGCGATCCACGTAACGACGTCATCAAGCGTGTTGCTAAATCGCTTTCTGATGAGCAAGGCGATACCAAGATGTACGACGTGGCTGAGCGTTTAGAAAGTGTGATGTGGGAGATCAAAAAGATGTTCCCGAATTTGGATTGGTTCTCTGCGGTGTCTTATAACCAGATGGGTGTGCCAACAGATATGTTCACACCGTTGTTTGTTATTGCACGCGTAACTGGCTGGGGCGCTCACGTTATCGAGCAGCGCCAAGACGGCAAAATTATTCGTCCGTCAGCGAATTACACCGGCCCTGAAAACCTTAAGTTTGTTCCATTGAACAAGCGCTCATAATTGTTGGATTAAAAACATGAGCAATACTGCATTTCGTAAACCTCTTCCTGGTACTGATCTTGATTACTACGATGTGATCGAGGCAGTCGAGTCAATTGAAAAGGGCGCCTATGCCAAGTTGCCATACACCTCGCGTGTCTTGGCAGAGCAGTTGGTGCGTCGTTGTGATCCTGAGTCATTAGATGCGTGTTTGAAGCAGATCATTGGCTTTAAGCGTGATTTGGATTTCCCGTGGTATCCGGCGCGCGTGGTATGTCATGACATCTTGGGTCAAACAGCGTTAGTTGATTTGGCGGGTTTGCGTGATGCGATTGCAGATAAGGGCGGTGATCCGTCAAAGGTTAATCCTGTTGTACCAACCCAATTGATCGTAGATCACTCATTGGCAGTTGAAGCACCAGGTTTTGATCCAGAAGCGTTCGAGAAGAATCGTGCGATTGAAGATCGTCGTAACGAAGATCGTTTCCACTTTATTGAATGGACAAAGACAGCCTTTAAAAACGTCGATGTTATCCCTGCGGGTAACGGCATCATGCACCAGATCAATCTGGAGAAGATGTCGCCGGTTATTCAAAACCGTGACGGCTTGGCTTTCCCGGATACCTGTGTGGGCACTGACTCGCACACGCCGCACGTTGATGCTTTAGGTGTTATTGCGATTGGTGTGGGTGGTCTTGAAGCTGAGAACGTGATGCTAGGTCGCGCATCCATGATGCGTTTGCCAGAGATTGTGGGTGTTCGCCTTGTGGGTGAGCGTAAGCCAGGTATTACGGCTACCGATATCGTATTGGCGATCACTGAGTTTTTACGTCAAGAGCGTGTGGTTTCATCTTATGTCGAGTTCTTTGGCGAAGGTGCAAAGAAGCTAACCATTGGTGACCGTGCGACGATTTCGAATATGACGCCTGAGTATGGTGCTTCAGCCGGTATGTTCTATATCGATGAGCAGACCATCGATTACTTAAAGTTGACAGGTCGTGATCCACAGCAAGTTCAGTTGGTTGAAAACTATGCCAAGACTGTTGGGCTTTGGGCAGATGATTTAGCTGAGGCGCATTACGAGCGTGTGCTCGAGTTCGATCTATCATCGGTTGTGCGTAATATGGCCGGTCCATCAAACCCACATCGCCGCTTGCCAACAACAGCACTCGGTGAGCGTGAGATCGCCGTTAATCTAGATAAAGCTCAAGCAGAGGAAGCAGAAGGCTTGATGCCAGATGGTGCAGTCATCATTGCAGCGATTACCTCATGTACCAATACATCAAATCCTCGTAACGTGGTTGCGGCAGGCTTGGTGGCTAAAAAAGCCAATGAGTTAGGTTTGATTCGTAAGCCTTGGGTTAAATCTTCTTTTGCGCCTGGTTCTAAAGTTGCAAAGCTGTATCTCGAAGAGTCAGGTTTGTTACCTGAACTGGAAAAGATGGGCTTTGGCATCGTGGCTTATGCTTGTACAACCTGTAACGGCATGAGTGGTGCGTTGGATCCAAAGATTCAACAAGAGATCATTGATCGTGATCTTTATGCAACGGCGGTGTTGTCAGGTAACCGTAACTTCGATGGCCGTATTCATCCCTATGCGAAGCAAGCGTTTCTTGCCTCGCCACCACTGGTTGTCGCGTATGCCATCGCGGGCACGATGCGTTTTGATATTGAGAACGATGTTCTTGGTAAAGATGCGAGTGGTAACGAGATTCGTCTGCAAGATATTTGGCCATCAGATGAAGAGATTGATGCGATCGTTTCTGAGTTCGTTAAGCCAGAACAGTTCCGTGCGATCTACGAGCCAATGTTTGATCTCGGTGCTATCGAAGAGGCGAAGAGCCCACTTTATGATTGGCGTGAGATGAGTACCTACATCCGCCGTCCTCCTTATTGGGAAGGTGCGCTAGCCGGTGAGCGTACGATGAAAGATATGCGTCCTTTGGCAGTCTTGGGTGACAACATCACAACCGATCACTTGTCACCATCGAATGCGATCTTGGCAAGTTCTGCAGCGGGTGAGTATTTAGCCAAGATGGGTCTGCCAGAAGAAGACTTCAATTCGTATGCAACCCACCGTGGCGATCACTTGACCGCCCAGCGTGCCACCTTTGCGAATCCTAAGCTGCTCAATGAAATGTGTCGTGATGAGAATGGTGAAGTCATTCAAGGTTCATTGGCGCGTGTTGAGCCGGAAGGTCAGCAGATGCGCATGTGGGAAGCTATTGAGACCTACATGAATCGTAAACAACCGTTATGTATTGTCGCTGGCGCTGACTATGGTCAGGGTTCATCGCGTGACTGGGCAGCTAAGGGTGTGCGTTTGGCAGGTGTTGAAGCGATTATTGCTGAAGGCTTTGAGCGTATTCACCGCACCAACTTGGTTGGCATGGGCGTGTTGCCGTTAGAGTTTAAAGAGGGCGAGACCCGCGAGAGTTTCAATATCGATGGTACTGAGACCTTCACGGTATTGGGTGATATTTCACCTCGCTGTGATTTGGTTGTTGAGATGACGCGTCGTGATGGCACATCAACCAACATTATTGTGACGTGTCGTTTAGATACCGCTGAAGAAGTGACTGTCTATGCAGCGGGCGGTGTATTGCAACGCTTTGCTCAAGACTTCCTTGAGTCATCGGCTGCGTAAGGATTCGATATGGCACATGCTCCACAAATCAAAATTGCAGCCACCTATATGCGTGGTGGCACCTCTAAAGGTGTTTTCTTTAAGTTAGAAGATCTGCCGCAAGCGGCACAGGTGCCGGGCGAGGTGCGTGACAATATTTTGTTACGCGTGATTGGTAGTCCTGATCCATACGGTAAGCATACCGATGGCATGGGTGGTGCAACATCAAGTACCAGTAAGACGGTTATCTTGGCTAAGAGTGATCAACCTGATCACGATGTGGATTATTTATTCGGCCAGGTGGCTATCGATCGTGCCTTTGTCGATTGGAGTGGTAACTGCGGCAATCTCACCTCTGCGGTTGGGTCTTTTGCTGTGGCAAGTGGTTTGGTTGATCCAAGCCGTGTGCCTGAGAATGGCATTGCAGTGGTGCGTATTTGGCAGAAGAACATTGGTAAGACAATTATTGCCCATGTGCCAATCACCAATGGTGAGGTTCAAGAGACCGGTGATTTCGAGCTTGATGGTGTGACATTCCCATCTGCAGAAGTGCAGATCGATTTTGTCAGCCCAGTAGATCCTTCTGAAGACATGTTCCCAACAGGCAACTTGGTTGATCAGCTTGAAGTCCCGGGTGTTGGAACCTTTGAGGCAACCATGATCAGCTCGGGTATTCCGACCATTTTCTTGCGCGCAGCAGATATTGGATACACCGGTACAGAGCTTCAAGATGCGATTAACGGTGATGATGCAGCGCTAGAGCGTTTCGAAACTATTCGCGCTTATGGTGCAGTAAAAATGGGATTGATCAGTGATATCTCAGAAGCTGCAGCACGTCAGCACACGCCAAAGGTGGCGTTTGTGGCACCGCCTGCAGCGTATAGCTCGTCAAGCGGTAAAGCGATCGGTGAGGGTGATATCGATTTGAATGTGCGTGCCTTATCCATGGGTAAGTTGCATCACGCAATGATGGGTACAGCGGCTGTGGCAATTGGTACTGCGGCAGCGATTCCTGGCACCTTGGTTAATGAAGCAGCCGGCGGTGGCGAGCGCGATACCGTTACCTTCGGTCATCCATCCGGTACGTTGAAGGTTGGCGCAACGGCTTCTGAAGTTGATGGTCGCTGGATCGTTGAAAAGGTTTCGATGGGTCGAAGTGCGCGTATCTTGATGGAAGGTTTTGTGCGTATTCCGGGTGATGCTTTCTAAAACGATATACTGTTGAGCATGTCTCATCGATCGATCAATCCAACAAAACGGTTAGTAGTCTGGCTACTAGCCGTTTTTGTTTTAGTAGGCTGTAGTGATTCAGCAAAAGAGCAGCTTGTGGGCTTTGACGGCTCAACCATGGGAACCAGCTATTCACTCCGCTGGGTAGCTAAAGATGATCGTCAGGTAGCGGAGATTCAGCAAGCGGTCGAAGAGCGCCTTGCGCTTATCAATCAGCAGATGTCGACCTATATCCCGGAGAGTGAGGTCTCGCGCTTTAATGCATTGAGTTCAGGTGAGATGCTTGTGTCGGCCGAGTTGGCGGGTCTAGTTCAGCGATCACAAGCCATAAGTGAGCAAACCGGCGGTGCTTTTGATATTACCGTGGGTCCTTTGGTGAACCTGTGGGGTTTTGGTCCCGAGGGTAGGGTTGTCTCCACGCCAAGTGGCGACAAGATTGCATCGTTACGCACTCGTGTGGGATATCAAAAACTCGGTGTTAGTCAGAATCCCCCTTTGTTAACAAAAGCAACCAACCTTCAGGTAGACCTGTCTGCGATAGCAAAGGGGTATGCCGTCGATCAGCTGGCGTCACTTTTAGTGGGCAAGGGCATCAACAATTATCTAGTAGAGATCGGTGGGGAGATAAAACTCTCAGGGAATAAGCCTAACGGCGAGTCATGGAGAATTGCGATTGAAGCTCCATTAACTACTGAGCGTGCCGCACAACACGTATTGCCAATCAGCAATATTGCGATGGCAACCTCTGGCGATTACCGAAATTATTTTGAAGAGAATGGTGTGCGTTACTCCCACACCATTAACCCGCTGACCGGAGCTCCTATAAAACATGCTTTGGTTTCGGTCACGGTTTTACACCCTAGCTGCGCTGATGCGGATGCGTTGGCAACTGCTCTAATGGTGATGGGCGATAAGAAAGGGGTGGAATTCGCTAAGCATCATGATCTGGCAGCGTACTTTTTGATCAAGGCTCAAGAGGGTGAGGAATTTGAGTCGTTTGCCACCGCCAAATTCGATGCGTTAATCAAAAAATGATGGCTTGATCTAGGAAAAAATTCTTGCGGATCTTTTGCTGATTTCCAGTAAAGAAAATTACCGATTAGTCATATTCTAATGTGCGCTTTGTTCAGGCTTTTTACCTTTCAAAACCTAGGCTGCACGTCTAGAATTGCAACGTTGTTTACACAGTGTGTTCACACACCCCTAATTATAAATTACAAGATAACAACTTTAACCAAGGAGAAGTTGGATGAAAGCAATGACCAAATTGGCGACCGCTATGTCGTTGGTCCTCGCATTCGGTTCTGCGCAAGCAGCTGATGAATGTCAAAGTGGCGAAACCGTTATTAAGTTCAGTCACGTAACTGCAGCAAAAGGTCACCCTAAAGGTGAAGCAGCTGAGAAGTTGGCTGAGCGTGTTAACAAAGAGATGGATGGCAAGGTTTGTATGCAAGTCTTCCCTAACTCTCAGTTATACGATGATAAGAAAGTGCTTGAAGCAATGTTGGGTAACGACGTTCAGCTAGCAGCACCTTCGTTGTCAAAGTTTGAAAAGTTCACCAAAAAGTTCCGTATTTTTGACCTGCCATTCATGTTTAACGACATCAATGCAGTAGACCGTTTCCAAAACTCTGACTCTGGTCAGCAGTTGTTGGATTCGATGCAAAGCAAAGGTCTTCAAGGTCTTGGCTATTGGCACAACGGTATGAAGCAGTTGTCTGCAAACAAAGCATTGGTTAACCCAAGCGATGCAGAAGGCTTGAAGTTCCGCATCATGACCTCTGATGTGTTGCAGGCGCAATTTGAAGCGTTGAATGCAAATCCTCAGAAGATGTCATTTAAAGAAGTTTACGGTGGTCTTCAGACTGGCGTTATCGATGGTCAGGAAAATACCTGGTCAAACATCTTCACCAAGAAATTCTTCGAAGTTCAGGATGGTGTAACTGAGTCTAACCATGGTGTGTTGGATTACTTGTTGGTTACCTCAACTGAGTTCTGGAACTCTTTAGACGGCGATACTCGTTCGCAGCTTAAAAAGATCATCGATGAAGTGACTGCAGAAGCAAATGCAGTATCTACAGAGATCAATGCGGCTAACCGTCAAAAAGTTGTTGAGTCTGGCAAAGAGGTTCGTACTTTGTCTCCAGCTCAGCGTTCAGCTTGGGTAAATGCGATGAAGCCTGTATGGGATAAATTCGCAGGTGACATTGGTGCTGACATGATCAATGCAGCACAAAAAGCGAATCAAATGTAATTTTGAGTCGTAGAGAGGGGCCGGCATTGCCGGCCCTTTTTAATTTAACTCAACACTAGATAATAATTATGAGTTACACGCCAACAGGTCCTATCTCTCGGTTCATTAATAATCTCGAAGAAAACTTTATTGCACTGATTTTGGCTGCAATGACAGGTTTAACCTTTGCGAATGTGATCGCACGTTACGTTTTTAATGACAATATTTTGTGGGCGCTAGAGGCTACGGTTTATCTTTTCGCGTGGTTGGTGCTGTTTGGCATGAGCTATGCGGTGAAAACATCAGCGCATTTGGGTGTTGATGTGGTTGTGAATAGACAGTCACCAGGTGTTAAGAAAGCGCTTGGCTTGTTGTCAGTTGCAGCTTGTTTATTGTTTGCTGGCTTGTTGCTAGTTGGCAGTATCGAATATTGGTGGCGATTCTTCAGCAAGATGTCATTCCTGGAGTCTGAAGATGTGCCATTTCCAGTGATCATCCAATCACTAGTGGGACTTGTCGAAAATGGCGAGGCTAAGTACGAAAACATCCCACGTTTTATCCCTTATTTTATTTTGCCATTTGGTTTTGCACTGATGGCATTACGTTTCTTAGAGGTCGGCTGGCTTATCTGGACTGATAGAAAAGATATGGTCATTGCGAGTCATGAAGCAGAAGACATGATGGATGAAATGACTGACTCAGAGAACAAGGGGTAAATCATGGAAGCGTTATTACTCTTTGTACTAGTAATTGGTCTTCTCGTTATTGGTGTGCCAATTGCGGTTGCACTTGGTTTGTCGAGTGTGCTGTTTCTGCTTATGTTTTCAGACGGCTCGCTATCTTCTATGGCGCAAACGATGTTTGATGCCTTTGAAGGGCATTACACCTTATTAGCTATTCCATTCTTTATTCTTGCTTCGTCGTATATGTCGACTGGCGGTGTGGCAAAACGGATTATTCGTTTTGCTATCGCGGCTGTAGGTCACGTCAAGGGTGGCTTAGCGATTGCGGGCGTTTTTGCGTGTATGTTGTTTGCAGCCTTGTCTGGTTCATCACCTGCAACGGTTGTGGCAATTGGTACCTTGGTTATCGCGGGTATGGTCAAGGTTGGCTATAAGAAAGAATTTGCAGCCGGCGTTATTTGTAATGCGGGCACCTTAGGTATTTTGATTCCGCCTTCTATTGTGATGGTGGTCTATGCGGCAGCAACAGACGTATCCGTAGGTCGTATGTTCTTAGCGGGCGTTATTCCAGGCTTGCTAGCTGGCGTGATGTTGATGATCGGCATCTATGTCGTTGCACGTTATAAAAACCTTCCAGCACAACCTTGGGCAGGTTGGAAAGAGATTTACCTTGCAGCTGTTGATGCGGGTTGGGGCTTGTTCCTAATCGTTATTATCTTAGGTGGTATATACGGCGGCATCTTTACCCCAACTGAAGCGGCTGCAGTGGCCTCGGTTTACGCCTTCTTTATTGCGAACTTTATCTATCGAGATATGGGGCCGTTGAAGAATCGTTCTAAGCGTCAGTCGGGTGAGTCGCGAGTTGCGGCTTTCGTTAAGGGCGTTTTTGACTTTGTGGTTTATCTGGTTCCGGCTTTATTCCACAAGGATCATAAAAAGACACTACTTGAAGGTGGTCGTCTCACCATCATGCTGTTGTTCATCATTGCCAACGCATTGATCTTGAAACACGTACTGACTGAAGAGCAGATACCGCAAGATATCGCGCGTGCGATGTTGGATGCAGGCTTTGGCCCAATCATGTTCTTGATTCTTGTGAATGTGATCCTTCTGATCGGTGGTCAGTTTATGGAGCCTTCGGGTCTGATCATTATTGTGGCGCCGTTAGTATTCCCAATCGCCATGAAGCTAGGCATTGATCCAATTCACCTCGGCATCATCATGGTGGTCAACATGGAGATCGGCATGATTACACCGCCGGTAGGCCTCAATCTGTTTGTGACATCCGGTGTGGCGAAAATGGCGATGTGGGATGTGGTTAAGGCGGCAATGCCTTGGCTGGCGATTTTGTTCGTGTTCCTCATCATGATCACCTACATCCCATGGCTCTCAACATTCATCCCAACGATGTTGATGGGACCTGAAGTCATAACGATTCATTAGGTAGATAGCTCATGCCAACCTCAACTGAGATGCGTGATCGTGCGCTGAACTATCACAAGGGATCAAAGCCTGGAAAGCTAGAGATTCGTGCGACAAAGCCTATGAGTACGGCAGCAGATCTTGCGCTGGCTTACTCGCCAGGTGTTGCTCATCCATGTGAAGCAATTGTTGAAAATCCTCTAGCTGCTGCTGACTACACGGCACGTAATAACTTGGTTGCCGTTGTTACCAATGGAACGGCGGTATTAGGTTTAGGTGCCATCGGTGCATTGGCCTCTAAGCCAGTGATGGAAGGCAAGGCGGTTCTTTTTAAACGCTTTGCGGATATCGACGTTTTTGATTTGGAAGTTGATGAGCTAGACCCGCAAGAGTTTATTAAAACGGTTGCACGATTAGAGCCGACCTTTGGCGGTATCAATCTTGAGGATATTAAAGCGCCTGAGTGCTTTGAGATTGAAGAAGGCCTCAAGAAGCGCATGAAGATCCCTGTCTTTCATGATGATCAGCACGGTACGGCAATCGTGGTGGCTGCAGCCATTTTGAATGGACTAAAACTTGTCGATAAGCCGATTGATCAGGTTCGCTTGGTGACGGCAGGTGCAGGTGCTGCAGCAATAGCGTGTCTTAATTTGCTCGTTGAGCTTGGCCTTAAGAAAGAAAACATCACCGTATGTGACATCGTTGGTGTGGTTTATGAAGGCCGCACTGAAGAGATGGACCCTTACAAAGGTGCATTCGCGGTAGATACCCCACATCGAACCTTAGGTGATGCGATTGAAGGTGCAGATATCTTCTTAGGTTTATCTGCCAAGGGTGTGCTTAAAGCTGAATGGCTGTCTAAGATGGCTGATAAGCCAATTATCATGGCGTTGGCGAATCCGAATCCTGAGATTGACCCTGAAGAAGCTAAAGCGCAGCGTCCTGATGCGATCATCGCTACGGGGCGTTCGGATTATCCCAATCAAGTAAATAACGTATTGTGCTTCCCGTTCTTATTCCGTGGCGCATTGGATGTGGGTGCTACCACCATCAATATTGAAATGAAGCGTGCTGCAGTGACCGCTTTGGCTGAGTTGACTCAACAAGAGGTCAGTGCCGAGGTGAAAGCTGTCTATGGCGGTCAGGCATTCCAGTTTGGACCTGATTATCTTTTGCCGAAGCCGTTTGATCGTCGCTTGCGTGAATGTATGCCGTGGGCTGTCGCAAAGGCAGCGATGGAGTCTGGTGTGGCAACACGTCCGCGGGATCTTGAGGAGTACGCTGAGTATCTCCATCAGAAGGCATTATCCGTATGACCATCGAGCCATTGTGGCTGGATATCTTTGCGTTTGTCTTTTTTGTACTGCTTTGGGCAGGCTACGCGAGCTTTGCAAAAAAGCGATCAGCCACTGATGTGTGTTTAGCCAGCGTAATGCATTTATATCGAGTGCAGTGGGCTAAGGCGCTGATGTCGCGTGAAAACCGCATCGCGGATATTTCAGTCATCATGACCTTTGAACGCAATATGGCCTTTTTGGGGTCGAGTGCATTGATCATTATTGCGGGTCTACTCACTTTGCTGGGCAATACCAATCAAGCAGTGAATCTGTTTGCGCATATCCCGTTTGCGATTGATCAAAACTTGGCTCAGTTGGAGCTGAAGATAGCGATCTTAATTGCCATGTTTGTCTACGCTTTCTTTAAGTTTTCCTGGGCAATGCGCCAAACCAGTTTTGCCGCTGTGATTATTGCGGGTGCACCTCAGGGGCATCGAGAAGAGCTTTCAACTCAAGAAGAAAAAGATGCGGCGGAGCGGATTGCTCGCGTTGTATCGATGGCGGGGCATCACTTCAATTTTGGTATTCGGACCTATTATTTTGCCTTGGCAGTGATTACTTGGTTTATCAATAGCTGGGTCTTTATGGGCGCAACGGCTCTGGTGGTATGGGTCCTGTATCGTCGTGAATTCCGCTCGTCGGTTCTACATACCCTGGCTGGAAATCATTCTAAAGCGTAGTTCAAGCGCGTTTGCTATAGTAGCTAGACCTTTGGGGGCGACACGGCATTCGACGTGGGTTGCGAAACCTGAGGTGCATGCCGAGGTGCAGTTACCTCGAAAACCACTGCAAACTTATAGTTGCAAACGACGACAACTACGCACTCGCTGCTTAATACCCAGTAGGGTGCCGTCTGACTGGAGCCGTGCTTGTGCGTCCAGCGTCCTTCGGGACACTCAGGCGTCATATCTCACAAGATCGTGATGACGGGCGTCCGGACCTGATTTGCTAAATC
Source organism: Gammaproteobacteria bacterium (assembly GCA_038146785.1). GTDB lineage: Bacteria > Pseudomonadota > Gammaproteobacteria > Chromatiales > Chromatiaceae > VMDJ01. Next base: position 195,685 of record JAYQSI010000017.1, on the reverse strand, counting down.
CTAACGGAATCGCTGAACCACGCGCCCTGTCAGTCGGGCAGTGCTCAGTTAAAGATAATTGACATGACTAAGCATGTAGAGCCGATGGCAGAGGGCTTGCGGACGCGGGTTCAACTCCCGCCGCCTCCACCAAATATGATCGGGCTGATGATTCAGCCCGATATAACAATAACGAGGGGGAGTCATGTCGGTACACGCTCAATGGTCAACGCGCCTAGCGTTTATGTTGGCAGCCATTGGTTCGGCTGTCGGTTTAGGTAACGTTTGGAAGTTCCCGTACATCACTGGTGAAAATGGTGGTGGCGCATTTGTTCTTGTTTATCTCCTTTGTATTGCGCTAATCGGTATCCCTGTGATGATTGCAGAGGTGATGCTCGGTCGCCGTGCGCAACGCAGTCCTATTTCAACCATGCAAGTCCTTGCTAAAGAGCAGGGCGCTTCTGGCTTTTGGCAGATTATTGGCTGGAGCGGTGTATTCGCCGGCTTCTTAATCCTATCTTTCTATAGCGTGATCGCGGGTTGGGCGATGGCATATGTCATTGAATCGGCCAGCGGTACCTTTAATGCCATCAGCGGAGATGGTTCTGGTGATGTGTTTGGCGGGCTTATTGGTGATCCGCAACGCCTGATGATCTGGCATACCCTGTTTATGATCATGACGGTCGCAGTGGTTGCACGTGGTGTCCGTGCGGGCATTGAAAAGCTCGTGGTGATCTTGATGCCACTGTTGCTTGTCATGCTGTTGATCTTGGTCGCTTACGCATTTAACTCGGGTGAGTTTGGTCGTGGCTTGGCATATTTGTTCTCCTTTGATTTCAGTAAGCTTTCAACCGATTCGATTATTGTTGCTATGGGGCATGCCTTCTTTACCTTAAGTTTGGGTATGGGTGCGATCATGGTCTATGGCTCTTACATGCAAAAGAACACATCGATCGGTAGTTCCGTTTTGATGATTGCTATTGCGGATACTGTTGTGGCTTTGCTTGCAGGTTTGGCGATCTTCCCCTTGGTGTTTGCAAATGGCTTAGAGCCAGGCGCAGGCCCTGGTTTGGTTTTTGTTACCTTGCCAACAGCCTTTGGCGCAATGCCGGGTGGACAGTTCTTCGGCACAGTCTTTTTTGTTCTGCTGGTGATCGCGGCGTGGTCGTCGGCTATTTCTCTGGTTGAGCCTGCCGTCGCATGGTTATCAGAGCGTGACATTATGTCGCGCGCTAAAGCGAGCTGGATGATTGGTTTGTTCAGCTGGATTTTAGGTATTGGTACCGTGCTGTCATTCAATCTTTGGTCGGGTGATGAATACAAGGTGATGGGTAAAACCTTCTTTGATCTCAAAGATTATCTGGCTTCGAACATCATGTTGCCTTTGGGTGGCTTGTTGATTGCCTTGTTTGTTGGCTGGGCAGCGAAAGCATCGATGTCGAAAGATGAGCTCAATCTATCCAGTGGCACTCTTTAACTTGTTTTGGTTGGCGATTCGTTTCGTTGCGCCCTTAGGTGTCGCGATCATCTTCTTGAATGCGGTAGGTTTGCTCTAAGTGGCACGTGTCGAGAAATCGGCTTTGGTTATGTTTAGTGACCAAAGAATGTTTGATTTGGTCAGTGATGTGGGAAGCTACAAAAACTTCCTGCCTTGGTGTGCTGATTCAGAAGTGATTTCTCAAGAAGGTAATGAGCTGTGTGGGCGAATTGATGTTGAGCGATTAGGCATCCGTCAGTCCTTTACCACCTGTAACCATTGTGATGCGCCTTCACGTATGACTCTACGGCTTAAAGATGGACCTTTCTCAAAATTAGATGGTGAATGGCGATTTGAGGCATTGAATGACTCGGCTTGCAAAGTGATTCTTATCTTGGAGTTTGAGTTTGCCGGCAAGTTGATAAGTGCCGCATTTGGCAAAGTCTTTGAGCAGATTGCGAATACGATGGTGGAGTCGTTTGTTGCTCGTGCGAAAGAGGTCTATACCGACTAAACGCGGTTGTTCTTCATGATGCGCTCTTGATCGCGCTTCCAATCTTTCTCTTTCAGGTCGGCACGTTTGTCGTGCATCTTTTTACCTTTACCCAGGCCAACTTGTAACTTGGCGCGACCACGTTTCCAGTAAAGCGTCATAGGAACCAAGGTAAATCCTTTACGCTCGACAAAGCCAATTAGCTTATTGATTTCTTCACGATGCAGTAGCAGCTTGCGTGCACGCATTGGGGTCGGAGAAACATGGGTGGATGCGCTGAGTAATGGCGTGATTAGGGCGCCGATCAGAAAAACCTCTTGGCCTTGCAGCATGACATAGGCATCAGTCAGGTTGACGCGTTTATCACGCAAGCTTTTGACTTCCCAACCTTCGAGCGACACACCAGCCTCAATGGTTTCATTGATGGTGTAGTCATGCCGCGCTTTTTTGTTTAGCGCGATTGTATTGTCGTTGCCCGAAGACTTCTTAGCTTTGCCCATGGCTTTAATTTTATCGTAGTTCTCAGCAGCTCGGTTGATAAGGTGACGCTAAGAGGGCTTTCTGAGAAAATAAAGGCATGTCTGAGACTATTTCGATTGAAGTTGCCTACGCAAACCCTGATGAGCAGTTAATTCTGGTTGTCGAGGTGCCTGCGTCTGCGACCATTGCTGAGGCGATCAAACTTAGCCATATTGATGATCATTTTCCTGAGATCGATATGGATGCGCCTAAGGTCGGGATATTTGGAAAATTGGCGAAACTCGATGCGACATTAAATCCGGGAGATCGGATTGAGATTTATCGTCCGTTGATTGCTGATCCAAAAGAAGCCCGTAAGAAGCGCGCGGCCGAAGGCAAGACAATGAAAAAGGGCGCTAAGGCCCTTAATGAAGAATCGGATAGTTAATCCATTATCCAGCTCTTGGTTTTTTGCCACCAAGATTTCTCATCACCTTTAGATTCATAACCCTCGTAATCGGGCACAGTGACAACCGACGCCTTAGGTTTGGTTTCCTGTTGGCTCTCAGGTTGTGGATGAAGATCGCCGGTTACGCGAACAAGCTTGTCACCTTCAAAATAGATCGATAGGTATTTGTATTCATCAGGGTTGCTGCCTACGCCCTCGGTGTAAGGGTAGTCCCAGCGATCATCATGAAAGACATCGCGCAGGGTGGGCGAACCGAGCACAAAGCGTACTTGTCGACGAGACATGCCAGGTTTAAGTCCATTCACTTGCTCCTGAGTCACGATATTCCCTTGAATAATGGTCGGGCGGTAAATCAAACCGGCTGAGTCCAATGCCTCAGGAATCACGTTTGCAGCTGAATCGACGCTATCGCCAATATCATCAAAGGTGCTGCAGCCTGCGGTGAGCAAAGATAAGGTAGCGCAAATGCTAATGAGAGACTTTCGCATACAAGAATGATTCGCATTAAATAAGGTAAACTATGGGCGAATGATAGCGAATTCGGCGGCCAAAATCAGCCGTAACGGAGCCTTTGTGCAAGATACTGACATTAAGAAAGCTGGCCTAAAAGTGACCTTGCCTCGAGTAAAGATCCTTGAGGTTTTTGAGTCCGAGCCTGACGCTCATATGACGGCTGAAGATGTGTACAAGCTCCTGATGGAGCGTGGCGAAGAAATCGGATTGGCGACGGTTTATCGTGTGCTTACCCAATTTGTTACTGCAGGTCTTTTGGTGCGACATCACTTTGAAGGCGGTCAGGCCGTTTTTGAGCTAGATAGTGGTTCTCACCACGACCATATTGTTTGTGAGCAGTGTGGCCATGTCGAAGAGTTCATTGATGAAACCATTGAGAAGCATCAGCACCAGATTGCAGCATCTAAGGGCTTTGATATCAGTGACCACTCGTTAATTATTTATGGTCGCTGCAAACGCAAAAATTGTCCTAATTTAGATGCATAAAGCACTTTTTCTAGACCGAGATGGTTTGATTAATATCGACCATGCGTATGTTTACCGCCAAGAAGATTTCGATTTCGTAGATGGAATCTTTGAGGTCTGCCGAGCTGCCCAAGATAAAGGCTACCAGCTGATTGTTGTGACGAATCAGTCAGGTATTGGTCGTGGCTATTACACTGAAGCTGACTTTCATGCCATATCCGACTGGATGGTTGAACAATTTAAGCAGAATGGCGTTCTGATTAAAGATGTGTATTTCTGTCCTTATCATCCAACTTCAGCAGAAGGTGATTACAAAAAGGATATGCCTTGTCGTAAGCCGCATCCGGGCATGTTGTTAGATGCGGCAAACGAGCATCAAATCGACCTTACGCAATCAATAATGTTTGGTGATAGCGTTAAAGATGTGGAAGCGGGTGATGCTGCTGGTGTGAAGTTGAGCGTTTTATACGACCCGAATGATAAGCATCAATCCATCGCGAATCGCGTTTCAAAATTGGTGGATATCATTCCAATGCTTTAAGCGCTAGCGCGCTGAATCATCTCTGCTGCATGGTTAAGCGTACTTTCTGTGATTTCCACGCCACCCATCATGCGTGCAATTTCTTGGGTGCGCGTTTCATTATCCAAAGCAGTGATATGTGTTTCTGTAGATGAAGACTTGCTGGTCTTCTTAACAAGGTAGTGATGGTTTGATTGTGCAGCCACTTGAGCTAAGTGTGTGACGCAGAGCACTTGTCGCGTTTTACCCAGCTCTCTTAAAAGTTTACCCACAACCTCAGCAACTGCACCACCGATACCGACATCGACTTCGTCGAAAATGAGCGTCGGCAATTCGGTGCAGCTTGCAGTGGCCACTTGAATCGCTAATGAGATTCGCGAAAGCTCACCACCGGATGCGGTTTCATCTAATGCGCTAGCCACTTGTCCGGCATTGGTTTGCACCATAAATTGAATGAGATCGTCGCCATGTTTGCTGTGATGATCTTGCGCGCTTAGCTCGACAGTGAATTGTCCTTGCTCCATGCCGAGGGTGTGCATGCTTTGAGTCACTTCTTGACTGAGTTTTTTCGCGGCCTTTTGACGACTTTTATGCAGTTTGTCTGATGCGGCTAGATAGGTATCTAGTGCCTGTTTAACCTGAGTCTCTTGTTTATCAATGTTGCTGTCTGCGTGCTGTAGCTGTTCTAGCTCACGCTTAAGGTGTTGAATAATTCAGGTAATTGATCGATCTCGATATGATGCTTGCGTGAGGCGTTATGGCATTGAGCGATCTGTTGATCAAGCTGCGATAACTGCTCCGGATCCAGTTCAATACTATCGGCGTAGTGATTAAGTGACTGGGATGCTTCATCTACCTGAATCGAAGCTGATTCGAGTAAAGAGGCGGTGTCTTTAAGGCTTGTATCAATTTCAGCGAGAGCGCTGACTTGCTGGCTGAGACGGGTGAGTAATCGACTGATATCGATTTCATCATTGTCGAGTTGTTGTGTGATGGATTGTGTCTGCGCCAACAGGGATTCAGCATGGCTGAGTCGTTTGTGTGTTTGTTCGATCTGATCAAACGACTTTGCTATCTCTTGAATGGGTTCTAACTCGCTCACTTGGAAATTGAGATAGTCGAGTCGAGCAGCACCTTCAGCTAGATTCGATTTCAGTGAATCCAGTGATTGCTGTGCCCGTTGCCAATGATCAAAGCTTTTGGCTGTTTCTTCCAGAAGCTGAGGGTGATTGGCATAAGCATCCAGCAGGGCGCGTTGATGTGATTTTCTGAGCAAGCCTTGATGCGCATGCTGACCGTGAATAGCGATGATCATATTCGCTAAGGTTTGCAGCGATGCCTGTGGTGCAGGGCTGCCATTGATGTAAGCGCGTGAACGGCCTTCCTTCACTAGCACGCGGCGTAACACGAGCTGACCATCATCCGCTAAATCATTCTCTTCGAGCCATTGCTGGGCTTTGCTGCAATCGCTGATATCAAAAATAGCGCTGACCTCAGCCTTATCTGCGCCTTGTCTTATCAGTTTGGCGTCGGCTTTATCGCCAAGCGCTAAGCCAAGGGCGTCGATCAGTATGGATTTACCTGCACCTGTTTCACCGGTCATGGCATGCATGCCCGCATGAAACTCGAGTTCTAGTTGCTTAACAATGACAAGATCTTTGATCGAGATATGGGTCAGCATCAGAGTGTCTTGGGGTGGCTTCCCCAGCCAAGTTTGGTGCGCAGAACCTTGTAGTGATCATGGCCTGCAGGGTGCAATAAACGTAGTGGTTTATCGAACTTTCGAATGGTGACTTTCTCATTCGATTTTAGTTCGAGCATCTCTTGGCCATCACAGCTGACGCGAACCTCTTGAGGATCAGTTTTGCCGCAAACGCCAATTTGAATCTCGGTATTCCCGGGCACCACGATCGGGCGATTACTCAGCGTATGAGGGCAAATCGGCACAAGTGATATCGCGTCTAGGCTAGGGGAAAGCAAAGGACCACCACCTGACAGTGCATAAGCTGTCGAACCGGTAGGTGTAGAGATAACGATGCCATCAGATCGTTGTGAATCGATTGAGCTGCCATTGATCCAAGTTTCAAACTCGATCATGCGCGCCACATTCCATTTCTGTAGCACCACATCGTTCATGGCGAGTTGTGGCTTTTGATTACCTACTTGGCACTCTAGCAAAGTGCGGTCATCGGCTTCGTAATGACCAGCGAGAACGCTAGAGACAACCTCGCATACATTGGTCGGTGAAATATCAACAAGGAATCCGAGGCGCCCAAGATTGATGCCAAGAATAGGTGTGCTGGTAGGAACAATTTCACGTGCACAATGCAGTAGAGTGCCATCACCACCCACCACGATCACCAGATCGCTTTTCTCCGCGAGAGCGCAAAGGTCATCACTGCCGGGCTCATTAACCAACGGCCCCGCAGCCTTATCAAACAGCACCTCACATTGATGCTCTTTAAGGCACGCATGAAGTTCACTCAGCGTCTGAACGAGCTGATCTGAAACATCGGGTTTGCCAACAATAGCAATGGTTTTAAAAGCAGATGATTTCGACACGTGAGGGTCCAATTTAGTCTGACTAAAGCTAGCACGAGGGCAGTTAAGGTAAAAGAACATTTGTTCACCTTGACAGCGCTTTTTGCTCGTTCGGATAATGCTTGTATCAACTAAGACGGATCACTCTTTTGCCCGGTTTGCCAGAAACATCGATAAACGAACGAGCGCAGCACTTTTTACGTGTGTTGATTGAGCGTTATATTCGTGATGGTCAGCCTGTCGGTTCGAGAACCCTAGCTAAGGATTCAGGGCTCGATTTATCACCGGCAACCATTCGAAATGTGATGGCTGATCTCGAAGATGCCGGTCTCATTGTTTCGCCGCATACCTCTGCGGGTCGCATTCCCACAGCGAATGGCTATCGCATGTTTGTTGATTCGTTGATTGCTTCTCAGAACGTTGATCAGAAGCTACTGTCCTCAATCAGCCAAGAGTTTCAGGTTTCAGACAAGAAGGGCGGTGACATTATTCACTCCACCTCTGAGCTGCTCTCGAATATGACGCATCTTGCTGGTGTGGTGATGGTGCCAAAACGTAACTCTGAGACGATTCGTCAGATTGAGTTTGTGCCCTTGTCTGGCACGCGTGTTTTGACTGTTATCGTCACCTCAGCGGGTGAGATATTGAATCGTTTGATTGAAACCTCACGCGAATTCACTCGCAGTGAGCTGGAGCAATTCAGCAAGATCGTTACCCAGCAATATGCCAACACCCACCTTGAGGGCGTGCGTAAACGCGTCTTTGAGCAAATGCAGGCAGATCGCCAGCATATGGATAAATTGATGGCAGATGCGCTCTCAATGGCAGAGCAAGCATTTGGCTCGGGTGATGATGTGCCTGCCGACATGATTGTGTCTGGCCAGACCAATCTGATGGATTTCGATGAGCTTGCTCAGATGGACCGTCTGCGTGGCTTATTTAACGCCTTCACTGAGAAACAAGAGATTCTCCATCTACTAGACCGAGCGCTCGACGCAGATGGTCTGCAGATCTTTATTGGTGAAGAATCTGGCTACACCACGCTGCGAGATTGCAGTGTGATCACCGCACCTTATGAGGTCGATAATGAGGTGATCGGTGTTTTGGGTGTGATTGGCCCAACTCGAATTAATTACGACCGCGTCATTCCCATTGTCGATATCACTGCGAAATTATTCGGCGCAGCCTTGAAAACCCGCTAATCACCCCCATCTACCTGCAAAGTTTAGGTTAATCAGCGACTTAGCTGAGAAACTTATTATTATTTATCAATAGCTTAGCAGGTCTTTTTCATGAGCGATGAGAAGAATGAAAACCCAGTCGAAGAGACGGTAGAAAACGTCGAAGCGGTGTTGGAAGAAGAGATTTCAGCCAGTGAGGGTGATGCAGATGCGATGTCTTCTGAGCTCGCAGCACTGCAAAAGAAAGCTGATGAACACTATGACCAACTGGTTCGCGCTCACGCAGAAATCGAAAACCTCAAGCGTCGCCACACTCAGGAGCTCGAAAAAGCGCACAAATATGCACTCGATAAGTTCGTGGGTGAGTTGTTGACCATTTGGGATAGCTTGGAGCTTGGACTTCAAGCCGCGCAAAACGATGAGGCGGATGTGGCGTCATTGCGTGAAGGCACTGAGCTCACCGTCAAAATGTTTGGCGATGTGATGGAGAAATTCAACGTTGAGCGCATCAATCCTGAGGGAGAGGCTTTCAATCCTGAATTCCATCAAGCCATGTCGATGGTTCCAAATGCCGAGATGGCGCCAAACACCGTGATGGCAGTCATGCAGAAGGGCGTTTCATTGAATGGACGTTTGATCCGACCAGCCATGGTGGTTGTCTCTCAGGCGATGCCAGAAGCGGCGGAATAAATAATCAGATCAGGGGCTTGAAACACCAATTTCAGTCCCCACTTATACATTAATCAAAATTAAACCAGTTTTTACGGAGAACCCCGATGGGCAAAATTATTGGTATTGACTTAGGTACAACCAACTCGTGTGTGTCAGTGATGGACGGCAAAACGGCGCGTGTTATTGAGAACAGCGAAGGCGACCGCACAACCCCATCAATCATTGCGTACACCCAGGACGGTGAGGTGCTAGTTGGTCAGAGCGCAAAGCGCCAGGCTGTTACTAACCCAAAAAACACCTTGTTCGCGATTAAGCGTTTGATCGGTCGTCGCTTCACTGACGATGTCGTAAAGCGTGACCAAGATATCGTGCCTTACAAGATTGTAGGTGCTGATAACGGTGATGCATGGGTTGAGGTTAACGACAAGAAAATGGCGCCGCCTGAAATCTCGGCAAAGGTTCTTCAGAAGATGAAGAAAACCGCTGAAGACTATCTTGGCGAGCCAGTAACCGAAGCAGTTATTACTGTTCCTGCTTACTTTAACGATTCTCAGCGTCAAGCAACCAAAGATGCGGGCAAGATTGCAGGCTTGGATGTTAAGCGCATCATCAACGAGCCAACTGCAGCGGCATTGGCTTACGGCTTAGATAAGTCGAATGGCGATAAGAAGCTAGCAGTTTATGACTTGGGTGGCGGTACCTTCGACGTATCAATCATCGAAGTTGCAGAAGTTGATGGTGAGTATCAGTTCGAAGTATTGGCAACCAATGGTGACACTTTCCTTGGTGGTGAAGACTTCGATATGCGCATCATCGATTTCTTGGTGTCAGAGTTTAAGAAAGACCAAGGTGTTGATCTTAAGAACGATCCATTAGCGCTGCAGCGTTTAAAAGAGGCTGCTGAGAAAGCAAAGATCGAGCTGTCTAACGGTCAGCAAACTGATATCAATCTGCCATACGTCACAGCTGACGCCTCTGGCCCTAAGCACATGAACATCAAATTGAGCCGTTCTAAGCTTGAGTCATTGGTTGAAGACTTGGTTAAGCGCACGCTTGATCCATGTAAGACAGCTTTGAAAGATGCGGGCCTATCAGCTTCTGATATTGATGACGTGATTTTGGTCGGTGGTCAGACCCGTATGCCAATGGTGCAAAAGACCGTTACTGATTTCTTCGGCAAAGAGCCACGTAAAGACGTGAACCCTGACGAAGCGGTAGCGATGGGTGCGGCGATTCAAGGTGGTGTTTTAGGCGGCGACGTAAAAGACGTGTTGTTGCTCGACGTAACACCATTGTCACTGGGCATCGAAACCATGGGTGGCGTGATGACCAAGTTGATCGAGAAGAACACCACGATTCCAACCAATGCATCACAAGTGTTCTCAACCGCAGATGACAACCAAACAGCGGTTACCGTTCACGTGTTACAAGGTGAGCGTGAGCAAGCAGCTGGCAACAAGTCACTCGGCCGTTTCGATTTGAGCGATATTCCGCCAGCACCACGCGGTGTGCCTCAGATTGAGGTTAGCTTCGATATTGACGCTAACGGCATCTTGAACGTGTCAGCTAAAGATAAAGCAACAGGTAAAGAGCAATCGATCAAGATCACAGCCTCATCTGGTTTGTCGGATGATGAGATCGAAAAAATGGTTAAGGATGCGGAAGCGCATGCTGAAGAGGATAAAAAGTTCCACGAGCTAGTCACTGCACGTAACCAAGCAGATGGCATGATTCACGCAACCAAGAAGTCAATGGAAGAGCTTGGCGATGACAAGCTTGAAGCTGGCGAGAAGGAAGCGATTGAAGCAGCGATCGCTGATCTAGAAGAAGCGGTTAAAGGTTCTGATGTTGCGGTTATCGAAGAGAAAACCAAAGCATTGGCGGAAGCTTCTGCAAAGATGGCTGAGCGTCTGTATGGCCAAGGTGGCGATGCTGCCGCAGCAGCGGCTGCAGCTGCAGGTGCGGCCGGAGCCGCTGGCGCTGAGGCCTCGTCTGATGACGACGTTGTTGATGCGGAGTTTGAAGAGGTGAAAGACGACAAGTAATTGTCGCCTTTCGCTGGGTCACTAGCTGAACGTGCGGCTTTGAAAGAGGTCGCACGTTTTCTTGTATTTAGCCGGATGTGAATATCGGTAGCTGTAAAGAGCAAGCGCTATGTCAAAACGAGATTATTACGAAGTCCTTGGAGTGCAAAAGAATGCATCTGAGGCTGAACTAAAAAAGGCTTATCGTCGTCTAGCGATGAAGTATCACCCTGACCGTAATACCGGTGATGAGGCGAAAGATGCTGAAAAGAAATTCAAAGAAGCGAAAGAAGCCTACGAAGTACTAACCGATGGTCAAAAGCGTGCAGCTTACGATCAGTTTGGTCACGCAGGTGTTGATCCATCAATGGGTGGTGGCGCAGGTGGCTTCCACGGCGGTGGTGCTGATTTTGGCGATATCTTTGGTGATGTGTTCGGCGATATCTTCGGTGGAGGTCGCCGCGGTGGTGGCGGTAGATCAAGCGTTCAGCGTGGCGCAGATCTTCGTTACAACTTAGAGCTATCACTTGAAGAAGCCGTTGCAGGTACTGAGGTAAAAATCAAAGTACCCACCATGGTCAACTGTAAAACCTGTGATGGCACAGGCGCTAAGAAAGGCTCATCACCAAAGCAGTGTGGTACCTGTGGTGGCGCTGGCCAAGTACGTATGTCTCAGGGCTTCTTCTCTGTGCAGCAAACCTGTCCGACCTGCCAAGGTCGCGGTACCGTGATTGATGATCCGTGTGGTAGCTGTCATGGCCAAGGCCGTGTACAAGAAACCAAAACGCTCTCTGTGAAGGTGCCTGCGGGTGTTGATACCGGTGACCGTATTCGCCTATCAGGTGAAGGTGAAGCAGGTGCTAATGGTGGTCCTGCAGGTGATCTTTACGTTCAAGTGGCGGTTAAAGCACATCCTATCTTTGAGCGTGAAGATAGCCATTTGTATTGCGATATGCCGGTGTCGTTTGCGGATGCGGCATTGGGCGGCGAGATTGAGGTGCCCACGCTGACCGGAAAGGTAAAGCTGAAGATTCCTGAAGGTACTCAGACCGGCAAGATGTTCCGTCTGCGCAATAAGGGCGTAAAGCCTGTACGTGGAGGCCCTCAAGGCGATTTGATCTGTCGAGTGATCATTGAGACGCCAGTAAAGCTGACGGGAGAGCAGCGAGACCTTATTATGCAACTTGATGAGTCATTGCGCGGTGGTGGTAGCACCCATAATCCGAACGCACATGGATGGCTCGATAAGGTAAAAGGTTTCTTTAAAGACGTTGGTCTCTAAGACACAGCACGAGAGTACAAAATGCGAGTAGCAGTAGTAGGCGCCGCCGGGCGTATGGGTAAAAACTTAATTGAGGCCGTTGGTATGACCAAAGGCCTTGAGTTGACCGCTGCGACTGAGCATCCAGACTCAAGTTTAATCGGTGCTGATGCCGGTGAAGTGGCCGGTGTTGGCAAATTAGGCGTCACAATTGCAGCTGATTTAGCCGCGGTTGTGAATGACTTTGATGTGGTGATCGACTTCACGGGCCTTGCGCCAACCCTTAATCACCTCTCGATTTGTCGTGAGCATGGCAAAAAGATCGTGATTGGTACAACCGGTTTTGATGATGCGCAGAAAGCTCAAATTGCTGATGCCTCAAAAGACATCGGCGTGGTATTCGCGCCGAATATGAGCGTGGGTGTGAACCTATGTTTTAAATTACTAGATATGGCAGCACGCGTGATGGGTGATGACTGTGATATCGAAATCATTGAAGCGCATCACCGTCATAAATTAGATGCGCCATCAGGTACCGCTGTGCGTATGGGTGAGGTTGTTGCCGATGCACTTGGGCGTGACTTAGCTAAAGTGGCGGTTTACGGTCGTGAAGGTCAAACCGGAGAGCGTGACCGCGAGACCATCGGTTTTGAAACGATTCGTGCCGGTGATGTCGTTGGTGAGCATACTGTTTGGTTTGCCACAGAAGGCGAGCGCGTCGAGATAACGCACAAAGCTTCTAGTCGTATGACCTTTGCTAAAGGCGCGGCACGTGCTGCAGCATGGTTAGAAAGCAAAGATGCGGGGCTATTCGATATGCAAGACGTGTTAGGTCTGCGTTAACGCCCAAAGAGATCGCTTAATTCTGGGCCTAAGGTGTGATCGCCGGGACCTTCCAAGCTGAAATACCAATCGACCGCCGCCTTTAATGGGCGGCGTTGTCGTTTACGCACCTGCACAATCCCATCTGTTTCTAAACTCGAGAAGGCTTTGGCTGAATCTAATAAGGCGTCGCGCGATACCTGAGCACAATCGGAGCCGCCAATGGGATAAGCCGCATGTGCATAGACTTCTATCGCTTCAGCAATCTTACGTGCTTGGCTTTGCGATACCGCGATCGCAAAGGTTTTGTCTGCCATTAACTTTGTCCGTAAACCGGAATCGCAGCACCAGTGACGTAGGTGGCTGCATCTGAAGCTAAAAACATAATGACATCGGCCAGCCCGCTAGTCGGTACCCACGAGCTGTGATTCGCATCTGGCATGCTTTCTCGATTTTCTGGGGTATCCACAGTGCCTGGCATGATGCAGTTAACTGTAATGCCTTTATCTTTGGTTTCATTAGCGAGTGATTCGGTCAATGTTTTTACCGCCGCTTTAGAGGCACAGTAAGGACCCATATTGGCAGCGCCATGTAGGGCGGCACGTGCTGAAACATTAATAATGCGACCTGAGGCTTTTTTGATCATGTCAGGTAGGGCGGCACGACTTGCATAGAAAACAGATCGTGCGTTGAGATTCATCATGAATTCCCAATCTTTGTCTGGTGTTTCATCAATGCCTGGACCCATAGTGAAACCACCCGCGATATTGGCAAGCACATCGATCCGGCCATACTTTTTCTGAATCTCTGCAATGACTGAATTGACGCTTTCAGCTTCGAGCAAATTCACTGTAAAGCCGTCTTTATTGTTTGTGTTCAAGCCATCAAGCGCCGCTTTTAAGCCATCTTCGTTGTAGTCCAGCAGCACTACAGTAGCGCCCTGATCAGCAAACGCTGCTGCTGTGGCTTTACCTACATTACCCACGCCACCGGTGATAACGACGATTTGATCTTGAAACTGTCCCATGATGAATCCTGCTTAATAAGTTTTGCTTAGCCTAACGGGTTGAGGAGGGCATTCAAAGCCGCAAATTCAGGTTAGCTGTGCGGTATTAGGGCGAGATGACTAAAACTGCCTATTCTTCAATGAATTGGTATGATGGCTTCATCATTAAGAGGGGTTCACATGCTGGGCTTTTTAAAGTTTTTGATCGTGATTATCTTGGCAGCGCTTGGCGCAGCTTTTGCCGTGGCGAATAGTGCTGCTGTTCAGATTGATTTAGGGCTTTATCGACCCACAGCACCTTTGAGTGTTTTGTTACTGCTCTCCTTGGGTGTTGGACTCATCCTTGGCGGCCTTGCGAGCAGTGTCTATTACCTTCGTTTCAAGCGCGAAAATATCGCGTTAAAGCGTCAGCGTAAGATTGTTGAGCAGCAGCAAGCCTCTTCAGCGCCTCGTTTGAGTAATCAGTAAGCATGCAGATTGAATGGCTCATTCTTCTTTTACCACTAGCTGCAGCCTCGGGCTGGTTTGCAGCGTCTCGTGCTGCGCGTAAAGAATCAGCAAAGTCAGAGCGAGAAGCAAACCCGGTTTATTTCCAAGGTCTGAACTACCTTCTTAACGAAGAGCCCGATAAAGCGATTGATGTCTTCTTGGAGATGTTAGAGGTCGATGCGGACACCATTGAGACTCATCTTGCCTTAGGTAATCTTTTCCGTCGCCGCGGCGAGGTTGAGCGAGCGATTCGTATCCACCAAAACCTGATTGCGCGACCTGCTTTATCGCGTGAGCAACGTGCACAAGCTGTTTTGGAGTTGGCACAAGATTACATGCGCTCAGGTTTATACGACCGTGCAGAGCAGTTACTTTTAGAACTTAAACAAGGTCGCCAGTACGTCGTGCCCGTGTTGCGTAACTTGGTAAAGATTTATCAACAAGAAAAAGACTGGGATGCCTGCTTAAAAACCATTGAAGCACTCGATATTGAAAGTGGTGAGACACACGATCTACAGAAATCACATTACTTCTGCGAGATGGCCAATAAATCTCGTGCAGATGGCGATAATGAAGTTGCGCGAATCTATCTAAAGCGCGCATTAAATGTCTACAAAGGGTGTGTTCGTGCGACGCATTTACTGGCTCGTATCGATATTCAGGAAAACAAACGTAAAGATGCGCTGGTGAAATTACTTGATGCGGCTGAACGCGCTCCTGAGTATTTGCCTGAAATTATCCGTGAGATCGTGGATATCTATCGCAGTGAAGGCGATATGAGAGGTGTTCGTGCATTCCTTGAAGATCAGGTAAAGCGCCACCCAAATCAGGGTACAGAGTTATTCTTAGCTGAAATTATTCGTCAGCAATCGGGTGATGCAGAGGCAACACGTTTCTTAGGTGAATACATTGCAAAAAATCCATCGATGCCAGGCTTGATTCGCTTGGTTGAGCTGCAATGTACGATGCCGTCAATGGGTAACGATCATTTGCTTTATAACGTGCGTGCACATTTGCATCGTTTGATGGCAGAACGTATCAACTATCAATGTCAGAAATGTGGCTTTGAAGCTAAACAGTTGCATTGGCAATGTCCTAGCTGCGACTCGTGGAGCACAATTAAACGCCGCTCATTAATTGAAGCTGACAATCAAATTAAAACCGTGAAGGAAGTTTTATGACGGATCTTGGACCTCGCATCATCATTGCTTTGGATTACCCCAATGAGGCCTCAGCATGGCAATTGATTGATCAACTCGATGCCAAGATGTGTCGCCTGAAAATTGGTAAAGAGATGTTTACCCGTTTGGGTCCTGATTTCGTGCGCAAAGTCATTGATAAGGGCTTTGATGTTTTTCTCGACCTTAAGTATCACGACATTCCAAATACAGTGGCAGCAGCTTGTGAAGCGGGTGCGGATTTAGGTGTCTGGATGATGAATGTTCACGCTGCAGGTGGTCGTAAGATGATGGAGACCGCAGCGAATCGTTTGGCAAAGCTTCAGTCACGACCTTTGCTCATTGCAGTAACCATTCTGACCAGCTTGAGCGCCGATGAAGTGGCTGAAATTGGTTATCCAGGGTCACCGCAAGAGAATGTCAGTCGTTTTGCGGCACTGACTGAATCGAGTGGATTAGACGGCGTCGTGTGTTCGCCATTAGAAGCAGGTGTGTTGAGAGGTGAGCGAAGCGCAGACTTTCGTCTTGTGACGCCAGGTGTGCGTCCGGCAACCGCTTCTATGGATGATCAAACTCGCGTTATGACACCAGGTGATGCAATGCGTGCAGGTTCTGATTTCCTAGTGGTTGGGCGACCTATAACCGCAGCTGAAAACCCGTTGGAATCTTTGATAGCGATCAATGCTGAGGTTAATTCAGCCTTGTCATGAAATATGACGTAGAAATTCTCGATGAGTCCGTGCTCAGCGAGCATTTTTTCACGTTAAAGCAATACAAAGTTAAACACAGCAGTTTTCTAGAGGGTGATTGTCCTGCTGTTGTGCGTGAGCGCCTAGAAGGTAAAACGGCCGTATCTATATTACTTTTTGATCCTCGTAAGGATGCGATTGTGTGTGTCGAGCAGTTCCGCATTGGCTTGATGGGTGTTGCTGATCGCTCATGGAGCATAGAGACGGTTTCTGGGTTTTGTGACATTGCACATGAGCAGCCTCATGAGGTTGCCGCTCGTGAAGTCGTTGAGGAAACTGGCTGCGAGCTCCAAGATCTCATTGAAGTCGGTGAATTCTTTGTGAGTCCAGGCAGCTCCACAGAGCGCATAACCGTATTTGTGGGTTGTGTTGATAGCGCTAAGGTTTCAGGAGTTCATGGGCTTGCACATGAAGGGGAAGAGATAAGACCTCTAGTGATTCCTCGCGAAGCTGCTGTGAGTCAGTTATTTAAAGAGCTCAATTCCACAAGCATTATTATTGCGTTGCAGTGGCTGCAGATAAATCTAGATGAACTTAATCAGCGCTGGTTATAGCGTTTTTCGCATTGTTTGATGCGGAATGCCTGCATCGTCAAATACATCGCTGATGACTGTATACCCGCGCTTTTCATAAAAAGGGATTGCGGTGACCTGTGCGTTTAAGAACACCTCAGTAAGTTCATTCTCTTGCGCGATTAATTCAAGATGATCGAGTATTTTGTTGCCGTAGCCTTGTTTGCGATGTGCTTGTAATACTGCGAGTCGTCCAATATGCCCATCAAGAAGAATCCGACCTGTGCCTACTGGTTGACCATCCACAAGACATAAAACATGAGCTGCGAGTGGATCGTCGTCATCAATTTCTAATTCGATAGGGACTTTCTGCTCATCAACAAAGACCTGGTAACGAATGTTGCTTAAAAGCTCTTTATCTTTCTGCCAGGTCGTTCGTTGTATGTTTTCACTCATCAACAACCCACCAATTACGACGCACAAGTTCGCAGAGCAGTTTAGTTTTATGTGAATCGTTTAGTGCATGACTAATAAATGATTTTTCCAATAAGGGCATTCGAGACAGTGCTTCAGCCCATTCATATAAATCAGCGTTGAAGCTAAATGAAGCACCTTGTGCACAGAAATAAGCGCGTTCTTCATCAACAATGATGGCTGTTCGTAACCAAGGGTGACGTTGCAGATTATCGATATCCTCAAGCTCTTCGGGTGTTACTGCTTGCTCATCTGCAGGAATATCAAAATTCAGCTTTGGCTCGGTTAAAAACTCGCCTAGCCATGGACCATTCTTTAGTGCGCCAAGATTGAGAGTTTGCTCAGTGATAGCAACGCTTTGCTTGATCTCACTCTGAGTCAACATATTGGGATGATCGTAGTGTTTATTGAGCTGATCGGTCAGGTGTGCAATCGGGTGGTGCTGTGCTGCATGCTGCACCCATGCATCGAGAATCTCTTCGCTACTGGGGCCGCGCATGCCAACGCTCCAGGTCATGCATTGATCATCCACAGCAACACCCCAATGAGCGAGCTTAGGTGGCAAATAGAGCACGTCACCGGGCTCGAGAGTCCATTCATCAGTTGTTTTGAATTCAGCCAGCAACTTCAGCTGAGGGTGCTCTCTAAAGGTTTCTTTAGCGTTTGCATCTAGCTGCCAGTGTCGTTGACCAGAAGATTGAATAAGAAAGACATCATAGTTATCAGTGTGTGGGCCAACGCTGCCACCGGTAGATGCATAGCTGATCATGATGTCATCAAGTCGCCAGCTGGGTAGGAAATCAAACGCGTTAAGTACGTTTGAAACATCATCAATCCATTTGTCGCAATCTTGAACAAGCAGCGTCCATTTGTTCTCGGGCAGCTCACCAAAGAACTCTTCAGCAAAAGGTCCATGGTGCAAGGTGTACTCGTCATCTTGAGACTGGATGATGATGCGCGATTCAATCTCACTTTCTAACGATAGACCAGCAAGCTCTTCAGCAGGAAAAGTCAGGCAGTCTGGATCGATCGCTTGGCGGAAGAGATACGGCTTTTTTTGCCAATACTCAGCAAAGAAGGCTTCTTTGGGCAGATCTTTAGGAAAGCGGAATTCAACGTGTGGCATTAGTTAACTCATGTTGTTTGCGGCCACGCCCAGTCAGGACGCCTGAGAGCATGATAAGCAATGCGCCAATCGCTGTGGCGATCGTGACCATCTCGTCCCAGAATAACCAGCCAAAGTAAGCGCCAAATAGGACAGAGAAAAAGGCAAAGGGCCCGAGTCGAGCTGCAGGTGCGCAGGCAAAACCTCGGGTCATGCTTAACTGTCCAGCGGTGGCGAAGACGCCAAGAATGATTAGCCAACTCACTTGATTAAGCGTAGGTGTTTGCCAATACCAAATTAAAGGGATGATCGAAACGATCAAACCCACAAAGGCAAAATAAAACACCGTGAGATTGGCTGATTCTGATTTTGATAAGCGACGCACCGTCACTTTAGCAATCGCGGCAAAAGCGCCACCTGCCATTGCGATCAGGGATATGCCCAATTGAGTATCGATCTCTGGCCCCAGCATAATCGCCACGCCTGTAAAGCCGATCACCAGTGCCGCGATGACATGCCATGTAAATTGCTCTTTTAGCCAAAAAAGGGCAACGAATGGAATAAATAGTGGCGCGGTGAGCTTCAATAACATGGCATTTGCGAGCGGTAAGTTCGCAATGGCATAGAAAAAGCAGTACATGGCGGACACGCCAGCGAGACCTCGAAGCAGATGCAAATGAGGCACTTGTGTTTTAAAGCGTTTGTCCCCATGTAATAGCCAAGGCAAGAGGACTAATAAGCCGACCAGGTTTCGAGCAAAGACAACCATCGGGTTATTGAGGTCCTCAGACACAAACCGGATGCTTGCACCCATGCTGGCGAAGAATAATTCGGCCAATATGATGTAAAGAGCGCCGGCAAAGAGTCGATGATGTTGCATGTGATAGCTCTGATATGAATCAGGAGATTGTGTCAGAAAGGTGAATTTTCACGAAGTGCTATTGCGATAAAGCCATTAAATAGGATAATACGTCCACAAATTCGGGCAGGGACGGTGCTCGGTAACTCTCATCAGGAAATGAAACGGTCATTTGGAGGCCAGAATGTACGGTAAAGGAAAAACAATTTTAGGTTTAGTTGTAGCGACAGGCTTGTTTGTAATGGCAGGCACTGCTTCAGCAGAGAAGAGATATGTTACTGATTCTGCAGGTAATGTAGTTAAAGACGGCTTTGGTGGCTGTGTAACTGCTCCTGTAGGCGGCACATTGATGTCATTGCCAGAGTGTGGCGATGCAGCACCTGCTGCAGCCGAAGCACCAGCAAAGGCTGAAGCGCCGGCAGCTAAACCTGCGCCAGCGCCTGCTCCGCTAGCAGTGATTGATGCGACTGCAGCTGAGTTTGCGTTTGATAAGTCAGATCTGACTTCAGCTCACCGCGGCATCTTGATTGATGTTGCTGGCAAGCTATCAGGTAAAGAGAACTTAGAAATCATTGGTCACACCGACTCAAAAGGTTCTAAGGCATACAACCAGAAGCTATCTGAGCGTCGTGCTCAAGCGGTTGCAGACTTCTTGCGCACCTTTGGTGTAAAGAACAACATGTCTGTCAGCGGCATGGGTGAGACTCAGCCAGTTGCAGATAACGCAACAGACGCTGGTCGTGCTCAAAACCGTCGTGTAGAGATTCGCACTAAGTAATCTCACATAACGAAAAAACCCGCAGGTCTTTCGATCTGCGGGTTTTTTTATGGCTTGAAGAAAGGTTAGATCTTCTTGGCCTGATCAATCGCATTACCGATGTAAGTGCCAGGTGTCAGCTTTTTAAGCTCCGCTTTAGCGTCATCAGGTAAATCCAAACCATCAACAAAGGCCTGCATGCCCGCTTGATCAACACGATGACCACGGGTGAGTTCTTTTAACTTCTCGTAGGGTTTTTCAATACCGTAGCGACGCATCACGGTTTGAATCGGCTCGGCGAGGACTTCCCAGTTGGCATCCAGATCATCCGCTAGGCGCTTAGCATCTGCTTCTAACTTACTAATACCTTTAAGAACCGACTGAATAGCGACTGAGGTATACGCAATACCTACACCCATGTTTCTAAGAACGGTTGAGTCAGTTAGGTCACGCTGCCAACGAGAGACAGGAAGCTTGCTCGCTAAATGACCAAAGATGGCATTTGCGATACCAAAATTACCTTCGCCGTTTTCGAAATCGATAGGGTTAACTTTGTGCGGCATCGTTGAAGAGCCAACTTCGCCCGCAACGGTCTTTTGTTTGAAGTAACCGATCGAGATGTAGCTCCAGATATCACGACAGTAATCAATCAAGATGGTGTTGAAACGCGCCATGCCATCAAACAGTTCTGCCATGTAATCGTGTGGCTCAATTTGAATGGTGTAGGGGTTCCATGTCAGGCCAAGTGACTCGACAAAAGCCTGAGCAAACTCTTCCCAATCGATATCAGGATAAGCTGAGATATGTGCGTTGTAGTTACCAACAGCACCATTGATCTTGCCCATCAAAGGAATGTTGGCGATTTGATCTTTCTGACGCTCTAGGCGGTACACCACGTTCGCCATCTCTTTACCTAAGGGTGGTTGGTGAGGCGGTTTGTCCGTGAGTGCGAGAGAGCATCGGCTTATCAGCATGCTCGTGTGCGAGTGCACGAATGGCGTCGATGATTTGTTGCGCTTGCTTAAGGAAAACCTCAGCACGTCCTTCACGCAGCATCAAAGCATGAGACAGGTTGTTGATGTCTTCGGAGGTGCAGGCAAAGTGAATAAATTCAGTAACAGCTTCTAGCTCGGCATTGCCCGCAATCTTTTCTTTCAGCAGATACTCGACCGCTTTTACGTCGTGATTGGTGGTTGCCTCGATCTCTTTAACGCGAAGTGCATCAGATTCGCTGAAGTTGGCCACAATGCCATTCAGTAGGGCATTGGTTTCAGCAGAGAAAGGCTGAACCTCTTTGATTTGAGGGTGCGCAGATAGCGCTTGGAGCCAGCGGATTTCGACGGTAACGCGCTGCTTAATCAGGCCAAATTCACTAAAAATTGGGCGTAAATCAGCAGTTTTGCTGCCATAGCGACCATCCATTGGTGAGATCGCAGTTAGCGTACTTAAATCCATCTCGGCTCCGAATCATTGATTAAGCGCCATATTATAAAGGTGTCAGCCTATGCTGACGAGTCACTTAACCGGTGCAGGCTCCGTGCGAGGCTCGCTACTAAACTGCTGCTTGGCCTTTTCGTACAGATTGCTGCTCTCGGTTTTGATTGATTGGTAGGTCTCGCTGTTTTGCACCTTGTCCACAATCTCGCCGCCTTTGGTTTTTGCCGACTGGTAGGTGTCGCTGTTTTCGACTTTCTCAGCGGTTTCAGCGGTGGTTTCCTTGGTTTCAGACCAGATGGCGCTTCCGAGCTCCTTGGTCTTATCCCACCAGCCGCTAAAAGTGCTGCTTAGCGATGATTCTTCAGCATGGTTATCTGCAAACGCTAGGGTGCTAAATAAAACCAGTGAGATGGCAAGAATGTTTTTCATGAAAAGTGTCCTTAAGTTAAATAACGGTTTTTAGTTGATTCGCGAGTTGCGCGATCTTTTTTCTATTAAGTAAAAGCTGCCAGCGTTTGCCACCAGTTTGTCGCCACAAGATAGCTGCACGAATACCGGCTAAAAGTGACGCTCTGATCATCGCTGCGGTATCCGTATTTTGTAGATTACGGCCATCACCTTTAACAATGATCTTCGGTTGTATCGGACTGACGAATTGCGAATAAGTTTCCGCCAGTTGAGTGGTTTGTGCCTGCTGTGAGAATTCAAATGCCTTGGTGCGGTCAGCGAGATTGTCGATCGCATCGGTAATCTGATTCAGGGTTCTTGAATCTTTCAGTAATTTGTCGCACAGCTGAATGATGGAGATGACATACCGAGTGATCTCCATGTCGCGCTCACGAGGGCGTTCTAATTGTGTCCACAAGGTATGGAGTCCTAATTGAACACCTGCTTGACTACCAAACACGCCGCTCACCGAAGGCGGGTTGAGATCAAACAACGATAACAAGCTCGCATCATAAGCAGATGTATCAGTACGACCATCATGCGCAAGATCAGTCACCATGCGCGCAGATTGAAAAATACCGGCAAGCGCGATGACGCGATCTTCTTCGGTATAGCTCATTGAATAATTCCTCCGCCAAGACATTCATCGCCTTGGTAAAACACAATCGACTGCCCCGGTGTTATCGCACGTTGTGGATCTGTGAAGCTCACCCTGGCTAAACCATCTTCGATCACAACAGTGCAGTCTTGTAAGGGTTGGCGATGACGGCAGCGTGCTTGGCAACTAAACGATGTTGCAGGCGCTACATCTCGAGTCCAGTGCAATTGTTCAGCGATTAAGCTATCGCGCATCAGTGACTCGTGTTGATGGCCTTGCACCACATATAAAATGTTTTTCTCGAGATCTTTGCGTGCGACAAACCACGGATCATTGTCATGCTCGTGTGTTCCACCAATACCAAGACCTTGGCGTTGACCAATGGTGTAGTACATCAAACCCTGATGCTCACCGAGAAGCTCACCATCTAATGAATGAATCTCACCTGGATTAGCAGGCAAGTAATTAGATAAAAAGTCTTTAAAGCGACGCTCACCAATAAAACAAATGCCGGTTGAGTCCTTCTTTTTAAAATTAGCAAAGCCAGCTTTCTCAGCCAGAGCGCGCACCTGAGGCTTGGGCATATCTTGTAGCGGGAAGAGGGCTTTGGTTAACGCCTTCTGCCCAAGCATATAAAGAAAGTAGGTTTGATCTTTATCGTGATCGACCGCTTTGACCAGTCGTGAGATATCCGCCTGATGATCAATGCCGGCATAGTGACCAGTAGCAATGTAATCAGCGCCAAGCTCAAGGGCGTAATCTAAAAAGGCTTTGAACTTAATCTCGCGGTTACACAACACATCCGGGTTAGGGGTGCGGCCTGCTTGGTATTCAGTTAAGAAATGTGCAAACACGTTATCCCAATATTCCGATGAAAAGTTCACCGTGTGTAAATGAATACCTAAGGTGTCAGCAACTTGCTGTGCATCGGCAAGGTCTTCTGCAGCAGAGCAATATTCAGCATCGTCATCTTCTTCCCAGTTCTTCATGAACAGGCCTTCGACTTGATAGCCTTGTTCGATGAGGCGGAAAGCGGCAACGGATGAATCAACACCACCTGATAAACCGACAATGACGCGACCTAAGCTCACAAAAGATCTCTAGAAAGAATAAAACAGAAGGATACCCAAGCTAGCGCTGAGTTTCAGCGTTGGCGTTTACGAAACACCTTTTTCTTAGCCGGCGGTTTGGGCATATCAGGTACGGTTTCGACGCGATACTCGCCAAGCGCTAGATCACCCAATTGCCATTCACCGATCGCTGAGCGAATTAATCGCAGTGTAGGGTGGCCAATCGCCGCCGTCATGCGCCTTACTTGTCGATTGCGACCTTCCGTGATTTTCACCTCAAGCCAGGTATCAGGAATGGATTTGCGCACCCGAATCGGTGGATCACGCTGCCATAAATTCTGAGGCTCATCGATGCGTTTAATCTGCGCTGGCTTAGTGGGGCCATCGTTTAGCTCAAGACCTTTGCGAAACTGTTCTAGTGCCTGCTCAGAGGGTTCACCTTCAACCTGTACCCAGTAGGTCTTCCAGGTGTTCTTTTTTGGGTGCGTGAGCTGATGGGCCAGGCCACCATCATCGGTGAGTAACAGCAGGCCTTCGCTATCACGGTCCAGTCGGCCAGCAGGGTAAACCCCTGAAATATCGATAAATTCAGCTAATGTCTTACGACCTTCTTTATCCGTAAATTGGGTCAGAACATCGAAAGGTTTATTAAAAAGAACCAGCTTTGCCATCCGGACATTGTACGGTCTGAGTGCTAAAATCACGGGCATAATTTTAATAACACTCAGAAAGTGGGACCCAAATGGCTTTTGACAAAATCGAAATTCCAGCCGGCGCGGAAAAAATCACCGTAAACGCAGATAACTCTATCAACGTACCTAACAACCCAATCATTCCTTATATTGAAGGTGACGGTATCGGTGTTGATATCTCTCCTGTGATGATCAAAGTTGTCGATGCAGCGGTTGAGAAGTCATACAACGGCGAGCGCAAGATCTCGTGGATGGAAATCTACGCGGGTGAGAAATCAACCCAAGTGTATGGCGAAGGTGTTTGGTTACCTGAAGAGACCTTAGAAGCGGTTAAAGATTATGTCGTTTCGATCAAAGGCCCATTAACAACTCCAGTAGGCGGCGGTATCCGCTCATTGAACGTTAGCTTGCGCCAAGAGCTTGACCTGTATGTGTGCTTACGCCCTGTGCGTTACTTCAACGGCACACCATCGCCACTGTTGCGTCCACAAGATACCGACATGGTGATCTTCCGTGAGAACTCAGAAGACATCTATGCAGGTGTTGAGTATCAAGAAGGTACGCCAGAAGCGAAAAAGGTTATCGACTTCTTGATTAAAGAAATGGGTGTTACCAAGATCCGTTTCCCAGAGACCTCAGGCATTGGTGTTAAGCCAGTCTCTAAAGACGGTACTGAGCGCTTGGTTCGTAAAGCGATTCAATATGCGATTGATAATGATCGCGCTTCTGTGACCTTGGTTCACAAAGGCAACATCATGAAGTTCACCGAAGGTGCCTTTAAAGAGTGGGGCTATGAGCTTGCGAAATCTGAGTTTGGTGCAACTGAACTGGATGGTGGCCCATGGTGTACCTTCAAGAACCCTAAGACCGGTAATGAGATCGTTGTAAAAGACGTGATCGCAGATGCCTTCTTGCAACAGATTCTATTGCGTCCTCGTGAATACGATGTCATCGCAACCTTGAACCTTAACGGTGACTACGTATCTGATGCACTAGCTGCACAGGTTGGTGGTATTGGTATTGCACCAGGTGCAAACCTGTCAGATACCGTAGCGATGTTCGAAGCGACTCACGGCACTGCACCTAAGTACGCAGGCCAAGATAAAGTGAACCCAGGTTCATTGATCTTGTCAGCAGAAATGATGTTGCGTCACATGGGTTGGACCGAAGCAGCTGATCTGATCATCAAAGCAATGGAAGATGCTATCAGTGCGAAGACTGTCACCTATGACTTTGAGCGTTTGATGGATGATGCGCAGCTATTGAGCTGTTCTGAGTTCGGCGATGCGATGATTGCGAAGATGTAATCATCTTCATATATAAAAACGAAAAAGCCCCGTTATGCGGGGCTTTTTTATTGGGATATCGTGCGAAGCGAATTTAGGCCGGGGTAGGCGCCTCATGCAACTTCATAGCGTGTAAGCCTTTTGGGCCTTCCTCCACATCGAACTCAACGCGCATACCTTCTTTCAGGGTGCGATACCCATCCATTTCGATTGCGCTGAAGTGTACGAAGATATCCTGATCACCTTGATCTGGGGTTACAAAGCCATAACCTTTGGCGTTGTTAAACCACTTAACTACTCCAGTGATCATATTTGCCTCCTTTGGTTTTACTACAGCTGCTATGACGTTGTTTTTGTTGTTGGTGTCTTAACAGTTGCGCTGACTATAACCAAAATAAATGAGCAGTGGAACCGTAAGTTGTTGATTTAAAATAACTATAAATTATTATTTACTAATACAGAATCGGACTTGAGTTCGGATGCCCCTGACATCCACCAGTTTGCAGATGGGCAGTGATTCGTCACAATAAAGCCATAACAGTAATTGGAAGCAGTAATGAGCGATTACGATCCAGATCGTGATGATGGCGACCTCGCAGTCGCGCCAGCACGTCCCAAATTAAAACGACCGCCGCGCTACCGCGTCGTGCTTTTAAATGATGACTACACACCGATGGAGTTCGTCATTTTGGTACTTGAGCAGTTCTTCCGTATGAATCGGGAGCAAGCGACGCGTGTCATGTTGCATGTACACACAAAAGGCGTGGGTGTTTGTGGTGTCTATACTAAAGATGTCGCCGAAACTAAGGTTGAACAGGTCAATACCTTTTCACGACAACATCAGCATCCGCTATTGTGTGAAATGGAAGAAGCTGATGATGGAGAATAAGTAATGCTCAGCTCAGAATTAGAAGTTACCTTGCATCAAGCGTTTCAAGATGCGCGTGATCGTCGTCATGAATTTATGACGGTCGAGCACCTGCTTTTGGCGCTTTTGGATAACGACAGTGCGCTTCAGGTGCTCAATGCTTGTGCAGCGGATGTGGGCGGCTTACGTACCGAGCTCACCCAGTTCATCGAAGAGAGCACACCGCTAATCCCTGAAGAGGATGAGCGTGAGACTCAGCCAACCCTCGGCTTCCAGCGCGTGTTGCAGCGTGCGGTTTTCCACGTGCAATCATCAGAGAGTAACGAGGTAACGGGTGCCAACGTACTGGTTGCTATCTTCAGTGAGCAAGATTCCCAAGCTGTTTACTTTTTAGATCAACACGACATCTCTCGTTTAGATGTTGTGAATTTCATCTCACACGGCATTTCTAAATTGGCCGAGTCTGAGATGGGTGAGCGTGTGCCACTGAGTGAAGATGAAGCAGAAGAACACGGTGAATCACGTTCGCAGTCAGCGTTGGGTAAGTACTCAACCAATCTTAATGAGCGAGCAGCGGCAGGTAAGATCGATCCGTTGATTGGTCGCCAAGCTGAAGTTGAACGTACGGTTCAAATCCTGTGTCGTCGTCGCAAGAATAATCCTTTGCTTGTGGGTGAAGCAGGTGTGGGTAAAACGGCAATTGCAGAAGGCTTAGCTAAGCGCATCGTAGATGGCGAGGTGCCTGAGGTGCTTCAGCCAGCGGTTATCTACTCGTTAGATTTGGGCAGCTTAGTTGCGGGTACCAAATATCGCGGTGACTTTGAGAAGCGTTTGAAGGCGATTCTGGCCGAGCTTAAGCGTCAACCTGATGCGGTGCTATTCATCGATGAGATTCACACCATGATAGGCGCAGGTGCGGCTTCCGGTGGCGTGATGGATGCCTCTAATCTGATTAAGCCGATGTTGGCATCAGGTGAGCTCAAATGTATTGGTTCGACCACCTATCAAGAATATCGCGGCATCTTTGAAAAGGATCGTGCATTAAGCCGTCGTTTCCAAAAGATCGATGTCGAAGAGCCATCGGTAGAAGATACGATTTTGATCTTGAAGGGTTTGAAAGAGCGCTTTGAAGATCACCACAACGTGAAGTACACCGCAAAGGCCTTGCGCTCTGCCGCTGAGCTTGCGGGTAAGTACATCAACGATCGTCACATGCCAGATAAAGCGATCGATGTGATCGATGAAGCGGGTGCTGCTAATCAGTTGCTAGCGCCATCTAAGCGTAAGAAAAGCATTGGTGTGCCGGATATCGAAGCGATCGTTGCGAAGATTGCACGTATTCCACCGCGCAAGGTGTCTACCTCGGATACTGAATCGTTGAAGCACTTGAGCCGTGACTTGCAGATGGTGGTTTACGGACAAGATCCTGCGATTGATGCACTGTCATCAGCCATCTTGATGAACCGTTCTGGCTTAGGTACAGATGAGAAGCCTGTGGGTTCATTCTTATTCGCAGGTCCTACTGGCGTGGGTAAAACCGAAGTGACTCGTCAGCTAGCGCGCATCATGGGCATGAAGCTGATTCGCTTTGATATGTCTGAGTACATGGAGCGTCATGCGGTATCGCGTTTAATTGGTGCGCCGCCAGGTTATGTCGGTTTTGATCAAGGTGGTTTGCTCACTGAAGAGATCAGCAAGCATCCGCATTCTGTTCTATTGCTCGACGAGATCGAGAAGGCGCATCCGGATCTGTTTAACTTGCTGCTGCAAGTGATGGATCACGGTACGTTGACTGATAACAACGGTCGTAAAGCTGACTTCCGTAATGTGATCATCATCATGACCACCAATGCCGGCGCAACTGATATGGCGCGTCGCTCGATTGGCTTTACCGATCAAGATCACACCAGCGATGGTATGGAAGCGATTAACAAGCTATTCACGCCTGAGTTCCGTAATCGTTTAGACGGCATCATTCAGTTCGCTGCCTTGCAGGCTGAGGTGATTGGTAGCGTTGTCGATAAGTTCATCTTCGAACTGGAAACTCAGCTCGCTGAGAAGAAAGTGGATCTTGAAGTGAATAAAGATGCGCGCGCTTGGTTAACCGAACATGGTTATGACGTGCAGATGGGTGCACGACCCATGGCACGATTGATCAAAGACAAGATCAAGAAGCCTTTAGCTGAACATTTGTTGTTTGGTGATCTCGCGAACGGCGGAAAGGTTCGTATTCGTGTGAAGGATGACGAGTTAGCGTTCGATATCGAGAGTGCGTTGGTGCACTGACCGGAAAGCGCCGGTCAGTTAGTTAAAGATTAACGCTCGCGGAAAGTGATACGGCCTTTGGTTAGGTCGTATGGCGTCATTTCTACTTTAACTTTGTCACCAGTCAGGATGCGGATGTAGTGCTTACGCATCTTGCCTGAGATATGTGCGGTGACCACGTGGCCGTTTTCTAGCTCTACGCGGAACATCGTATTTGGCAACGTGTCCACCACGGTGCCGTCCATTTCAATTACGTCTTCTTTTGCCATTCAAATTTCCAAAAAAGAGTGCGCTCTTGCGCAAGTCGGCGCGGAGTATAGCAAAACCTTAATACACTGGCTAAAACAATGAGTTACTCGACGACTAAACCCTCGTTTTTGTCCAGTGCATGCCATTGCTGGCCGTCAAACAGCTCAATTGGGCGGTAATCGAGCTTATAACGCATCTCAGGGCTGTCTTCGATCCAAAACCCGAGGTAGAGGTAGGGTAGTTCTAAGGATTTGGCCAGTTCGATCTGCTGCAGAATCGCAAAGTGCCCCAAAGACCGTTTTGGCAGATCCGTGCGGTAGTAGGTGTACATGGCGGAGAGACCATCATTGAAGGTATCGGTAATCGCCACACCGAGTAGTTGCTGGTTGTCACGGATCTCAATCAATTTGGTGCGACTCCACTGCGTGCGCATAAAACCCTGATAGTCATCTTCATCCATCTCTTTCATATTGCCATCGGGATGACGTGATCTAAGGTAGTCGAGGTACAGCGCGTAATGCTCATCACGAAACTCATCAGAGACAACTGAGACGGATAGATCCTTATTGGTATTGAGCACGCGACGAAAGCGACGACTGGGTTTGAACTCATTCACTGGAATTCGAACGGAAATACATTGCGAGCATTCTTCGCAATTGGGTCGATAGAGTTGATCGGATGAGCGACGAAAACCGAGTTGAGAGAGACGGGTGAAGATCTCCGGTGATATGTCAGCTTCTGGATCTGCCACTATGGTGCGAGCCACGCGATCATCAAAGTAACTGCACGAATGATTCGGCGTGTAATACAACTTCAGCTGATCACCGTTGTCACTCATAAGCTTAGCTCGTTAACTTGTGTGGCCGGTGTTTTCCAAATATCGCCTGTGTCTGATAACGGCGTTGCGTTGGCTAATTGCTCAAGAAAGTGCTCGCGATCGACTTGTTCAGCACCCATCGATTGCAAATGCGGGTTATGCACCTGCGCATCTAAGAAATGGAATCCATGGTCTTTCATCAGTTGTCGAATAAAGACCAACACTATTTTTGATGCATTCGGCACACGGCTAAACATCGATTCGCCGAAGATCGCTTTACCCAGTGACACGCCATAAAGACCACCGACCAATTCATCGTCTCGCCAGAGCTCAAAGGAGTGCGCTACCCGCGCAAGATGTAAATCAATATAGGCGCGCTGCATCTCAGGGAGTATCCAAGTGCCGTGTTCATCGCGTGGTTCAGCACATGCCTTAATCACGCGACTGAAGGCTTTATCGACTGTCAGCGTTAACTCGGAGCGTTTGATCTCTTTACTCAAGCTGCGTGAGACATGCAGCGTGTCGGGATAAAACACAGTGCGCGGATTAGGTGACCACCAGAGGATCGGTTGGCCTTTGGAGTACCACGGGAAGATGCCACTTTGATACGCGGTAATAAGACGTGGAATGGTTAGATCACCACCAACGGCCAGTAAACCATCAGGTTCGGTCTCAGCTTCGCTTGGATGCGGAAACGCTGAGCGAGTTGATGTGCCATCAAGCGAGTAGATCATGATTGCTTAAAAGGAGAGCGGGTGTGCATCTCATCAATATATTCAAACATGTGCTCGGTTTCATGCTTGAGAAAGTTTTTGATCGCCGCATCGAACTCAGGATCGAGCATCAGATGTGCCGAATCAGTCTGTTGCGGTAAAAAGCCACGCGCAATCTTATGTTCACCTTGAGCACCTGGCTCAAAACGTTTTAAGCCATGCTGAATGCAATATTCCAAACCTTGGTAGTAGCACGCTTCGAAATGCAGACTGTGATAATCCGCATGGCAGCCCCAGTGACGTCCATACAGCGTGTCTTTACCTACCAGGTTAAAGGCCGTGGCGATCACTTTGCCATCGAGCTTTGCTTGAACGAGCAAAACGTTATCCGGCATGGTTTTCGCTATCTGCTGAAAGAACTCAAGAGATAGGGTTGCCCAGCCACCGTATTTATCGAAGGTATCTTCGTAAAGCGTGTGAAATTCCTGCCAGTCAGCCTCTGTAGCGGTATGTCCGTTCAGCCATTCAAAGGTAAAGCCAGCATCGGTGACTTTTTTACGCTCTTTTCTGACGTTTTTACGTTTTGATGAGCTAAAGAACGAGAGGTAATGATCAAAGTCTTTATAGCCCTCATTGGTCCAGTGGAACTGGCAACCAATGCGGCGCTCATATCGGTTGCTCGTAAGCAGGCTTGTTTCTTGTTCAGGGGTAAATAACCAGTGAACCGATGAGCATTCTTGCGCTTTAGCCAGTGCAACAGCGGCATGCGCTAACTGTGTCTGCAGTGCTTGTTCATCTTGTCCGGATGCGACAAGCAGCTTAGGTCCAGTTGCCGGCGTGTAGGGCGCGCCACTGATCAGCTTTGGGTAATAACGTTTGCCTTGTCGCTCATAGGCACTGGCCCATGACCAATCAAATACGAACTCACCGTAAGAATTTGTTTTGACATACATGGGAGCTGCAGCAACGAGCTTGCCATCGTCATAGATCGCCAAATGCTGGGGATACCAACCAAACTTTTCACCCAAGCAATCGGTTTGCTCAAGTGCGACTAAAAACTCGTGGCGCAGATAAGGGTAATCAGCGACATGACTCAACGCATTCCAGTCTTCGGCGGGAATGGTTGAGAGCTCGGCGATGATGTGAACGTCCTGTGCTGACATGCACAGAGTGTATCGTGAGGTGGTGCGAGAGAAACGCTAAAGAATGGGGTGTTAGGGCTGCAACAGGTGCAGCCCGTCCAGATCATTTCTCGAGAGCGTCGAGGTAACGTTCAGCATCCAGTGCAGCCATGCAGCCGGTACCTGCTGAGGTGATTGCTTGACGGTAGATGTGATCCATAACATCACCCGCTGCAAACACACCTTCAACCGATGATTGGGTCGCATTACCTTCGGTGCCACTCTTCACTTTGATGTAGCCGCCATTCATCTCGAGCTGACCTTCAAAGATGCCGGTGTTTGGCTTGTGACCAATCGCAACAAAGATGCCTTGCAGTTCGATATCTTCGGTTGAGCCATCTTCGGTGCTCTTAATGCGCATACCGGTCACGCCGGTTTTATCGCCCAACACTTCATCAAGCGTGCAGTTGGTCTTTAGCGTGATATTGCCGTTGTTAACCTTATCCATCAGGTGATCTTGCAAGATCTTTTCTGCGCGGAAGGTGTCACGGCGGTGGACCAGAACCACTTCAGAGGCAATGTTTGATAGGTAAAGCGCCTCTTCAACAGCGGTGTTACCACCACCAATAACAGCCACTTTCTGATTGCGATAGAAGAAACCATCACAAGTAGCACAGGCTGAAACACCTTTGCCTTTAAAGGCTTCTTCTGAGTCGAGACCAAGGTACATCGCAGAAGCACCTGTGGCGATGATGATCGCATCAGCGGTGTAGTGCGCGCTGTCACCTTTAAGTTTGAATGGGCGCACGCTGAAATCAACTTCTGAGATGTAGTCAAAGATGATTTCGGTTTCAAAACGCTCAGCGTGTTGTTGCATACGAGTCATGAGATCTGGACCCATAACGCCGTTGTTATCACCCGGCCAGTTATCGACATCGGTGGTGGTCATCAATTGACCGCCTTGCTCCATGCCAGTGACCAGCACAGGATTAAGATTTGCACGAGCCGCGTAGACCGCCGCGGTATAGCCCGCAGGTCCCGATCCCAAAATCAACAAACCGCAGTGTTTTGCATCGCTCATGTGTGAAATCTCCTAACAACATGTTTCTTTATTGGGGCGGTATCCTATAAGTGAGGGGCGGGTAGAACAAGGGCTAAGAACCCTTGATAGCGAGCCTTTTTGGGGTTGTCTGGAAATTGAGAAAAAAGCCACTCAAACGGTGAGTTTATGGGGCTGCTATGCGATAATTGAGTGAGCATTAACACTCGCTGTTATCTCATTGAAATTTTTACATTATCGGGATTCGCTTGAACCAATCTCTGCAAAAACGCGTTAAAGAAGGCGGCTTTCTGCTGCTGCTCGCTATCAGTCTCTTTTTCATGATGTCGTTGGTCAGCTATTCCGCTGAAGACCCGAGTTGGGGCTATGTGGGTCCGCGCTCAACAGCGCTGAACTGGGGTGGTCCGGCGGGTGCTTGGTTTGCCTCAGTGTTATTCACGCTGGTTGGCGTGATCGCCTATCTATTCCCGCTGATGGTCGGCTGGGCAGGTTGGTTGATGTTCCGAGATCGTAATAACGCCGAGCCCGTTCATCCGATGATGGGTGTTGCACGTTGGGGTGGTTTTATCTTGACCTTGATTGGCGCAACAGCACTCGCTGCACTACATATGCACCGTGGTAAAGGGCTTCCTGAAGGTCCTGGCGGCATTGTTGGACATGAATTCTCAGATGTTCTCGTCTCAGCTTTGAGTTCAACTGGGGCGACTTTAGGCATGCTGGCAGCATTCTTGATCGGCTTTACCTTGTTCTCAGGTATTTCTTGGTTGTTGGTTATCGATCGTTTAGGTGCTTTTTCACTCAAAGCGTTTGATCAGGCAATGACGCTCAAAGATGGCTTGATCGAAAAACGTAAAGCAACCGAGATGAAGCAGCAACGCAAAGAAGTGCGCATCAAAGAGCAAAAGCGTGTTGAGAACCGTAAGCAGCCGGTTGTGATTGAAACACCGAAGCCAAAAGCGGTTGAGCCAAGCGTTCGCGTTGAGAAAGAACGTCAGATGACCTTGATCGATCCTGTCTTTACTGATGGATTGCCTTCATTGGATCTACTCGATCCACCAAAGCCGAGTGGTCACAAGCTCTCACCTGAAGAGTTACGTGCGATGTCAGGATTGGTTGAGCGCAAGCTCGCTGACTTTAATGTCGAAGCGACTGTTGAGACAGTGCATCCAGGTCCTGTCGTTGCTTTGTATGAATTGAATCTTGCGCCAGGCACAAAGGCTAGCAAGGTCACAAATTTATCGACGGACTTAGCGCGCGCATTGTCTGTGCGCTCTGTGCGTGTGGTTGAAGTTATTCCGGGACGTCCAACCATTGGTATCGAGATACCGAATGAGCACCGTGAGATGGTGTTCTTAAGCGAGATTCTGCGTTCTGAGAAATACGATAGTTCTAAATCGCCGCTGACTTTATCGCTAGGTAAAGATATTGCCGGCGAGCCTGTGGTGGCTGACTTGGCAAAGATGCCACATGCGCTGATAGCAGGTACGACAGGCTCTGGTAAATCGGTCGCGATTAACACCATGATTCTCAGCTTGCTTTACAAAGCAACGCCTGAAGATGTGCGCATGATCATGGTCGACCCGAAGATGCTCGAGCTTTCAGTGTATGAAGGTATTCCGCATCTGTTAGCGCCCGTTGTGACTGACATGAAAGATGCACAAAACGCATTGCGTTGGTGTGTAGCTGAAATGGAGCGTCGTTATCGACTCATGGCGGCACTCGGTGTGCGTAACGTGATGGGTTATAACAAGAAGATTAAAGATGCCAAGAAAGCAGGGCAGCCAATCACTGATCCGCTTTACAAAGGCGAGCCCGATATCGTGACCGGTGAGATTCCACCGCCACCTGAGCTCAACACCATGCCGTATATCGTCGTCATCATCGATGAGCTTGCTGACATGATGATGGTAGTGGGTAAAAAAGTTGAAGAGCTGATCGCACGCTTGGCACAAAAGGCACGTGCAGCGGGTATTCACTTGCTACTTGCGACTCAGCGCCCATCGGTTGATGTTATTACCGGTTTGATTAAGGCAAACGTGCCGACTCGTATCGCGTTCCAAGTGAGCTCGCGTATCGACTCTCGAACCATTCTTGATCAAATGGGTGCAGAACATCTCTTAGGTCACGGTGATATGTTGTATATGCCACCGGGCACGAGTATTCCATTACGTGCTCACGGTGCTTTTGTTGACGATCACGAAGTGCATGCTGTGGTTGAGTACGTGAAATCTCTCGGTGAGCCACGTTATATCGACGAGATTACCAATGAGCCAACTGAAGCAATTCCAGGTTTGTCTGCAGAAGCATCAGGTGTTGATACCGAAGATGCCGATCCATTATTCGATGAGGCCGTTCAGATTGTGACCGAATCACGTCGCGCGTCTATTTCAGGTGTACAGCGTCGCTTAAAGATCGGCTACAACCGTGCCGCTCGTCTGGTGGAAGAGATGGAGCGCGTGGGCATCGTGACTGAGCCGGATAATCGCGGTAACCGAGAAGTCTTAGCGCCACCACCGATTCGTGATTGATGTTACGTCTGATCCTTTTATTACTGGTTCATTGTTAGCCAAGCGCAGGCATCAGGTCGTGAGGCGTTTGATGCCTTCACTAAAGATCTAAAAACCTTTCGCGCCAATTTTGAGCAATCGGTACTGGATACCAATAACGCTAAGACGGGCATCTTTCTTGGCCAGTTTTATCTCAATCGTCCAGAGCAGTTTCGTTGGGATTATGTCTTACCAGAGCCACGTAAGATTATTGCTGATGGCTCGACGCTTTGGATGATCGATGAAGATATCGAGCAAGTCACGCAATACCCACAAGGTTGGGCATTACGTGATACTGCTGCAGTCATCTTGCTATCGAATAAGCCACTTGAAGACTCATTCAAGGTGGTTGATTTAGGTCATCGCCAAGAGCTCGACTGGCTGGAGTTGCTCCCTAAAAACGAAGATAGCGATATCGTACGCATTCTTATTGCGTTTGAAGAGAACCGGTTTAAGCGCCTTGAGCTTGTCGATAAGTTTGGCCAGATCTCACGCTTTGTCTTCACCGAGGCGTATCGCAATCCGCCTTTAGATAAAGAGCTCTTTGAGTACACGCCACCCAATGAGTTCTCCGTTTTTCAGTCCAATTAATGTCTGATCTATTTGGCACGCCCGATAATGTGACTCAGCCTTTAGCTGATCGTATGCGCCCGACAGTGCTAGAAGGGTATCTTGGTCAGGAACATATTCTTGGTGTTGATAAACCATTACGCAAAGCAATCGAAGGTGGCCATCTACACTCAATGATTTTTTGGGGGCCGCCCGGTACGGGTAAAACCACCTTGGCACGCCTGCTGGCCAACTATGCCAATTTGCATTTCTTAACTTTGTCAGCGGTTTTATCCGGCGTGAAAGATATTCGCCAAGCGGTAGATCAAGCAAAAGCAATACAACAACAAACAGGTCAGGGCAGTTTGCTGTTCATCGATGAGGTGCATCGATTCAATAAATCGCAACAAGATGCGTTTTTACCGCATGTTGAAGATGGCACAGTGATTTTTGTTGGTGCCACCACCGAGAATCCATCTTTTGAGCTTAACAACGCGTTGTTATCACGCGCGCGTGTTTATGTACTTAAGTCATTAACTGTTGAGCAGCTCGAAGGACTGATTCGCAGCACGCTCGAAGACAAGGAGAAAGGCTTAGCCGATCTCGAACTGGTTCTGAGTGATGAGCAAATCCATCAAATCGCAACGGCAGCCGACGGCGACGCACGCCGCTGTTTAAACCTACTTGAGATCAGTGCGGATTTGGCGATTGATGGCCGCATTGCTGACAGTGATTTAAATGAGGTGCTGAGTGGGCAAGTGCGTCGCTTTGATAACAAAGGCGATGTGTTTTACGACCAAATCTCAGCGTTGCATAAATCAGTCCGTGGTTCGTCCGTTGATGGCTCTTTATATTGGTTCTGTCGCATGCTCGATGGTGGCTGTGATCCGCTGTATATCGCCCGTCGAGTGGTGCGCATGGCATCTGAAGATATCGGCAATGCGGACCCGCGTGGGCTTGAGATCGCTTTAAATGCCTGGGATGTGCAGCAACGCTTAGGCAGCCCAGAAGGCGAGCTGGCGGTCGCTCAAGCCATTTGCTACCTAGCAGCCGCACCAAAGAGTAATGCGGTTTACAGCGCCTACAAGCAAGCCACAGCACTCGCTAAACAAACAGGCTCGTTAGAGGTACCCATGCACCTGAGAAATGCGCCGACCTCGTTGATGGATGATCTGGGGTATGGGGATGGCTATCGTTACGCGCATGACGAACCCGAAGGCTATGCGGCCGGTGAACAGTACCTGCCAGATGAAGTTGCAGACGCACGTTTCTATGAGCCCGTAGATCGAGGCCTTGAGATCAAGATTCGTGAAAAGCTTGCGCATCTAAGAGCGCTCGATAAGCAGCACAAGGGCTAAAAGAGTCCTCGCCAATCGGGTAAACTAGCGCCCAGTTTGATTTTGAGATCCATTTCATCATGCTCAGTCAGTGGCTAGCCGTCGCTGCAGGTGGTGCCATAGGCGCAACCGCACGCTACGGACTATCAACAGCGATCTACCAGAGTGTAGGAAAGTCATTTCCTTACGGCACTTTGGCCGTCAATGTGATTGGTTGCCTGCTGATTGGCTTGGCATCTGTGCATTGGATCGAACGCGTGACCTTTGGTGACACTTGGCGATTGTTTTTGATCATCGGTGTGTTTGGTGGTTTTACGACCTTCTCGACGTTCTCTCTCGAAACCATTCAACTTTTACAGCAAGGCGAACCCGGTAAAGCATTAGCGAATATCGGTGTTAGTCTGATTGCGTGCTTAGCCGCCACCTATGTTGGCTGGCTAATCGCACGTGGTAGTGCATTAACTTAACTCGATACTTGAGACCTTATGTTAGATCCAAAACGTTTACGTGCAGAACTTGAACTGGTGGCTGAGCAACTCGCTCGCCGTGGTTATCAGCTTGATGTCGAGAAAATGAAATCGCTCGAAGAGCAACGTAAAGCACTTCAGATTGAGCAACAAGAGTTACAAAACGAACGAAACACCAAATCGAAATCGATCGGTAAGGCAAAAGCTGCAGGTGAAGATGTTCAGCCTTTATTGGATGAGGTTGCAGGTCTTGGCGATAAGCTCAAAGCGGTGTCAGAAAAAAGTGATGCTGTTCAAGCTGAGCTGCATGCATTGATGATGTCGATGCCGAATACACCCCATGACTCAGTGCCAGATGGTAAAGACGAGGAAGATAATCGCGAAGAACGCACTTGGGGTGAGATTCCGACGTTTGATTTTGAACCCAAAGACCACGTGGATCTGGGCGAGGGTGTAAAACAACTCGATTTTGATACCGCAGCCAAGGTTACCGGTTCTCGATTTGTCTCTATGTCGGGTGGTTTAGCGCGTCTGCATCG
Organism: Gammaproteobacteria bacterium; assembly: GCA_038146785.1. Taxonomy (GTDB): domain Bacteria; phylum Pseudomonadota; class Gammaproteobacteria; order Chromatiales; family Chromatiaceae; genus VMDJ01. Next base: position 157,619 of record JAYQSI010000017.1, on the reverse strand, counting down.
CGCACTAACCCAGTTCATGTTGGATACGCATATCGCTGAGCACGGCTATACCGAGGTGTACGTACCTTATATCGTGAATGGCGACAGCTTGCGCGGCACAGGTCAGTTACCAAAGTTTGAAGAAGACCTCTTTAAGTTAGAAGGAACTGATTATTACCTAATCCCAACGGCAGAAGTCCCTGTGACCAATTTAGTTCGTGATGTGATTTTGGATGCCGATCAACTGCCGGTTAAGTACGTTGCTCATACGCCATGTTTCCGTTCAGAGGCGGGTGCTTATGGTCGTGATACGCGCGGCATGATTCGTCAGCACCAGTTCGACAAGGTTGAGCTTGTGTGCGTGGTTAAGCCTGAAGACGCTTTCGATATGCTTGAGGAGCTGACCGGTCATGCAGAGAAGATTCTGCAGAAACTCAACCTTCCATATCGTTTAGTCACCTTGTGTACGGGTGATATCGGTTTCTCATCAACCAAAACCTACGACATTGAGGTCTGGCTACCAGGTCAAGCGAAGTATCGCGAGATCTCATCATGCTCTTGCTTTGGTGATTTCCAAGCCCGTCGTCTGCAAGCGCGTTGGCGTAATCCAGAAACAGGTAAGCCAGAGTTGGCTAACACCTTGAATGGTTCTGGTTTGGCGGTGGGACGCACCTTGGTTGCTGTACTAGAAAATTATCAGCAGGCAGATGGCTCAATCAAAGTGCCAGAGGTGCTACAGCCTTACATGGGCGGCATCACTGAGTTGACGCTTTAACGCACCGACATAATCAGTAAAAGCACGAAGAGAACAACGCCGCCGATGGCAAAGATCGCGGCGTTCCAATCGCCTTTCTCTGCTTGTTTACCGTTTTGTTGGTGATGTTTGTACGCTGGCCATAGAAAGAACAGCATCATGATGCCAGCCACAAAGGCTAAGATTTTTCCCCATTCCATGAATGTGCTCCGATAAGTGACATAAAAAAGCCCGGTAACAAGACCGGGCTTTTTTGATTGATAACGCTTAGTCGTCGTTACTCATCATGCCCAGAAGGTTCAACAAGCTGATAAAGATGTTGAAGATGCTGAGGTAAAGACCGTAAGTCGCCATGATGTAGTTGGTTTCACCACCATTGATGATGCGAGAGGTATCAAACAAGATGAAACCACTCATCACTAGGATGATGCCGCCAGAAACAGCCATCGCCAGTGCAGGCATCTCTAGGAAGATGTTTGCCAACATCGCAATCACTAACACCATCATGCCGGCGAACAAGAAACCACCCATGAAGCTAAAGTCACGCTTAGTGGTCATCGCGTAGGCAGATAGGCCTAAGAAGATGATGCCGGTACCACCCATTGCGGTTGCAATGATCTGAGGACCTTTAGGTAGTGCAAGGTACATCGATAGGATTGAACCCAAGCCAAAGCCGAGTAGGCCGGTGACCAAGAAGATCACGCCAATACCGGTTGAAGAGTTAGCTGTACGTGGCAGTACAAAGATGCCCAGCACCATCGATGCGATAACAGAAATCATGTAAGCGATCGGTGGTACGGCTAATGACATCGATACCAGCGCCATCACAGCACTGAAGGCCAAGGTCGCCGACAGTAGAATGTAGGTGTTTTTCAGAACTTTGTTAGCAACGTCTGCATTAGGACGTGTAGCAACGACTGAATTGAATTGATTCATCTAAATTAGCCCTCCGAGGCTCTCTGTTTGTACCCCTTATTAGATTGGGGCTGAGTCAAATAGTTCAAGGCTAAGCATAACGTATCGCTAGAGCATCTCAACCCCAGATAAGCCTTGAATCAGGTGTTGTTTTTAGCGGAAAAATCGGTATATTACGCGGCTTCCCGCTCATCCCGGAGGGGTGGCAGAGCGGCTGAATGCACCGGTCTTGAAAACCGGCAAGGGTTAATAGCCCTTCGTGGGTTCAAATCCCACCCCCTCCACCAAATCTATTTAAAAAACCTAAACGCAAGTTTGGGTTTTTTTATGCCTGAAATCGACGGATTTCATGTTGCATTGCAAGAATGACAACCCACTCTGTACAAGATAAAGTCGAACTATCTTGTAAATGGGTGCTTACATGAGCTATTCAATTCTTGTTGTTGACGATCACGCTTTATTCCGTACGGGCTTGCAGATGATCCTGCGTAACTCAGCGAATGTTGAAATCGTAGGTGAGGCTGAAACCGGTGAAGAGGCGCTAGCGTTTCTTGAGAACAACAAGGTTGATGTTGTTTTAATGGACGTCAACATGCCGGGCATGGGTGGCATTGAAGCAACACGCCGTATCAATGCATTGCCTAATCCACCAAAAGTTGTTGCGGTGACCGCGATGATTGAAACCCCATTTCCTAATAAGTTGTTAGATGCCGGCGCGCGCGGTTATGTCAGCAAAGGGTGTTCTGCTGATGAGTTAAATGCTGCGATCAGTGCTGCGGCTAATGATGAGCTTTTCCTATCTGGCGATGTCGCACAGAGCTTGGCCTTAGGTAAGTTACGCGACCCAAAAAATACAGGTGATATCGAAGGCGTTAAGAAGCTTTCTGCACGTGAATTCCAATGCATGATGATGATTGTTAACGGGCAGGGCACTCAAGAGATCTCTGAAGTACTGGAGCTCAGTCCTAAAACGGTTTCAACTTACCGTCACCGTCTTTATGAAAAGATTGGTGTTGAGAACGACGTCGAGCTGACTCACTTTGCGATTCGCAACGCCTTAGTCACCGTTTAGTTCTCATGTCAGTCGACTTTGATCCAGCCTGTCAGCGCTGTGATCGATTAGCGTCCTTTCTTAAAGACGTTAAACACCAACATCCCGATTATTTCTGCCAGCCCGTACCTGCGTTTGGGGATGCTGATCCTGCGTTATTGATTGTTGGGCTAGCGCCAGGCATGCACGGTGCTAATGCAACCGGCCGCCCGTTTACAGGTGATGCCGCCGGTATCTTGCTCTATCAGATGCTTCATAAGCATGGTTTTTCGAATCAGCCTGCCTCGATATCCGCAGATGATGATTTACAGCTTTATCAAAGTCGCATCACCAATGCCGTGAAGTGCTTGCCGCCACAAAATAAGCCCGTTGGCGCAGAGGTGAATAATTGTCGTGATTTCTTGGTTGAAGAGATAAAAGCGATTTCTAAGCCGCTGTTACTGCTTGCTTTAGGCTCTATCGCGCATAAATCGATCATTGCCGCGATGAATCTGAAACAAAAAGATTATGTTTTCGCGCATGCCGCACTGCATGAGCTGGGTGAGGGAGTAACCTTAATCGATTCGTATCATTGCAGCCGTTACAACACACAAACTGGACGCTTAACCCCCGAGATGTTTGATCATGTGTTTGCAATCGCGCGACAATGGGTAGATGAGCGATACCCACGCGTTTGACGCGAAAGCCTTTCTAAAAACCTTAACCTCCCGGCCGGGTGTCTATCGCATGCTTAATGCTGATGGGAAGGTGTTGTATGTGGGTAAGGCAAAGAATTTAAGTAATCGCGTCTCAACGTACTTTACCGGTTCGCATAATCGACGCATTGCCTCAATGGTCAGCCAGATTGCAGACATTCAGATCACGGTGACACATACCGAAGCTGAAGCGCTGATTCTTGAGAACAATCTCATCAAAGAACATCGCCCACGTTATAACGTGTTGTTACGCGATGACAAAAGTTATCCCTATATCTATCTTTCCAGTGATGCCTATCCGCGTTTGAGTTTTTATCGTGGCTCACGTGACATGAAGGGGCGCTTCTTTGGGCCTTACCCAAGCAGCACTGCGGTCAAACAAACCCTTAAGTTACTGCAAAAGCTATTTCCGGTACGACAATGTGAGGACAGTTACTACAACAATCGCTCACGACCTTGTCTGCAATATCAAATTGGTCGCTGTACAGCGCCTTGCGTGGGTTTTGTCTCTGAGGAGCGTTACGCAGAAGATGTGCGTGAATCTGAGCTTTTTCTAGAAGGCAAAGCATCACAGATTGTTGATCAGTGGATTGCGAAGATGGAAAACGCCTCTGAGAATCTCGAGTTTGAAGAGGCCGCCAAGATACGTGATCAAATCTCTGCACTGAGAACGGTGCAAGAACGTCAGTATGTCTCAGGTGAGCGTGGCGATTTAGATATTGTCGCGATAGCGGAAAAAGCCGGCGTTACCTGCGTGCAGATTTTCTTTATTCGCCAAGGACATAATCTAGGTAATAAAACGCTCTATCCGAGCAACGGTGATGGCCAGCCACTTGAGGCGTTGATGTCGGCCTTTATTGCGCGTTATTACCTAAACCGCACTGCGCCGAGCGAATTGTTGCTCAGCTGTATGCCGGATGACAGTGATGTACTGATAGATGCTTTATCTACCCAAGCTGGCCGTAAAGTGAGTTTCACTACAACACCTCGTGGAGCGCGCTCTCGTTGGTTAGATATGGCCAAGACGAATGCGCGAATGGCAGTCGATGCACGCTTAGCAACCTCAGCTTCAAGCCAAAAGCGGGTAGAGGCGTTACAACACGCTTTAGCGCTTGATGATGCGCCCGTCAGAATGGAGTGTTTTGACATCAGCCACACCAGTGGCCAACAAACCGTGGCGTCATGTGTCGTGTTTGAGAATGGCGAGCCATATAAACGTGATTATCGTCGCTTTAACATCAAGGGTATTCAGCCTGGTGATGACTATGCGGCGATGAAACAAGCTTTAACGCGTCGCTATCAGCGCCTCGTGAATGGTGAAGGGCAGATGCCTGATATCTTGCTTATCGATGGTGGTAAAGGGCAGTTGAGCTCGGCATCCGAGGTGATGCAGGAGCTTGGGAGTGACGAATGTGTTACTGCTTGGTGTTGCCAAAGGCGTGGATCGTAAGCCGGGTTTAGAAACCCTATTCTTGTTGGGTGATGATCTGCCACTTATACTGCCTAGTCATTCACCGGCGTTACACCTGGTGCAACACATCCGTGATGAGGCGCATCGTTTTGCGATCACCGGTCATCGAGCTCGACGAGCTGCGGCTAAAAAAGCATCGCCGCTTGAAGAGATCGCAGGTGTTGGACCTAAGCGTCGACAACGAATATTGAAGCACTTTGGTGGCTTACAAGGATTATCCAAAGCGGGCATTGAAGATATTGCTAAAGTCGAAGGCATTAGCAAAAAATTGGCAAAAGAGATTTACGAAGCATTTCACGGTGAAGCATGACCTTTAACCTGCAACAACTGCCGAACTTACTCACCTTACTGCGTATCGTGTTGATACCGGTTTTTGTCGTGGTGTTCTTTTTGCCTTTTGAAAATGCGCGATTAGTCGCTACGGTGATTTTGTTTATTGCCGGCGTTACCGATTGGCTAGATGGCTTTTTGGCGCGACGTTTTGAGCTGCATAGCCCTCTAGGTGCTTTCTTAGATCCGGTTGCAGATAAGTTGATGGTTTCGACCGCGCTGGTTGCTATCGCCGTTGCTGATCCTCAATTAGTCATCGGTGTCTCTGTGATGGTGATCATCGGCCGTGAGATCACTATCTCTGCTTTACGTGAATGGATGGCAGAAGTTGGCGCGCGTGCCACCGTTGCCGTCTCAATGATCGGTAAGTTTAAAACGGCAGCACAAATGTTGGCGTTGGGCTTCTTGGTTTATCGTGATGATCTGTGGGGCATTCCGGTGTATACCGTCGGTGTCACTTTGTTGTTGATCTCAGTTGTTTTGACCTTATGGTCAATGATCGTTTATCTGCGTGCAGCATGGCCTAGCTTGGCGGCTGATGAGTACGACGACGAGGCTTAACGAAGGAAAATCACGCTTGACACTAGGGCGTTTTTCCCTAGAATAGCGCGCTCATTCGGCGGGAATAGCTCAGCTGGTAGAGCACAACCTTGCCAAGGTTGGGGTCGCGAGTTCGAATCTCGTTTCCCGCTCCAAAATCTAAGCAACCCCGCGCAAGCGGGGTTTCTTATTCAGGGGCTCCGGAAAGCTGCTGAATGAAAACATGGCGAGTTACCAAAGCGGCTATGGACTGGATTGCAAATCCATGTAGGCCGGTTCGACTCCGGCACTCGCCTCCACTTTATCGTGGATTAAGAACCCAAGAGGGTTATCTCTCTTGGGTTTTTTCTTGCCTGATTTGCATCGCTTATTTAATCGAGATGCTTGATAGGGTAAAGTGCAGCGCGTGTTTGCGGGTATGGTGAAATTGGTAGACACAAGGGACTTAAAATCCCTCGGCTTAACGGCCGTCCCGGTTCGACTCCGGGTACCCGCACCATCAATAAAAAAGCCCATCTTCGGATGGGCTTTTTCTTTGCCTGTTAATAGGCGTCGAACATATAACTTAAATACTGAGCGAGATCTTTTTCACCAGTGATTTTCTTCTTCTGTTCTGAGTAGAAAATAAACAGCTCGTGCAGCATGTTTTTGAGATTGATTGGATAGGGTGATTGGTCAATCAACGCATGGGCTTCATGTTCTGGCACATCACTGAAAATATCCATATCGACATACAGATCCATCACAAGATTCCAGTCACGCTTACCAAGCTCTTTGGATAGTGTGTTAACAATGAATGAAGCTCGCTCACGACTCTCTTTAAGATCATCGCCCCATTTTTTTGAATCTGAGTTACCAAATAACTTTTGAGTAAATTCTTTCGCGTTCATATCACGAGTTTAGGCTTTTCGATCGTTAATACTAGCCCCTAGGTACTGAACACGCGTTATTTGAGCCGATCAGAACCCACAATCGTTAGTTGATCATTGGCCTGATGGTCAGCTTTATTTCGCATGTGATCTGCTGTGGCATAAAAGCTACGTTTAAGGTGCTCACTTAACCTGTCATCCAGCTGCATATCATCGATTGCTTTATTCATGCAGTGAAGCCATTGATCACGGGCTTGTGTATCAATCGCAAAGGGCATGTGGCGCATGCGTAAACGAGGGTGACCATACTTTTGGATATATAAATCGGGCCCGCCTAACCAACCACTTAAAAATAAAAATAGCTTTTCACGAGAGGCGCGCAATGACTTGGCATGCATGTCACGGATGTGTGACACCTCGTTTAGCGAGTCCATGTAGTCATAGAATCGATCGACTAACTCACGAACTTTAGTTTCACCGCCAAGTAAGTCGTAGGGTGTTGGGTCAGCTGACTGCTTCATTCAGAGTGCCTTCTCGTGGTACTGCGGAGAAATGCCATTCTGATGATGCCCATGCCCAAAATTCTTCGAGCGTGCTAGGTGCCTCATCTGGCATTGCTTGCCCAAGATAATGCCACGCTGCCAATAAAGTCTGAATGGGTTTTTGATGATTAACCTTTGGTCCGTTTTCGCTTTTTGAAAGCTTTTTCCCGTCCTTACCCAGAACGAGCGGCACATGGAAGTAGTTTAACTGCGGTTGTCCAAGCATCTGCTGCAAGCTGATCTGACGAACGGTAGAACTCAATAGATCTGCGCCACGCACCACATGGGTTATTCCAGCTAAAAAGTCATCAACAACAACAGCTAGCTGATAAGCGAAGTAACCATCCGCACGATAAACAACAAAGTCACCCACTTCTTGCTTGATGTTTTGAGCTTGTAGGCCAAAGCGTTTATCAAAGAAGGCCAGAGGGTTTTTATTCGCCTTAACGCGAATGGCTAACTTGCCATCAAGTGAAAGCGCTTTATCTTTACAGGTGCCGGGATAAACGGGACCCTCAATGCCTTTAACGCCAATCTCTTGAATCTGTTTACGCGAACAATCACAGGCGTATACAGAACCTTGCTCTTTGAGATGCTCTAAGGCTGCTCGATAGTGCGGAATCGTTTTCGATTGATAAGCAATTTGACCATTCCACTGAAAGCCAAATGCCTCGAGTGATTCGATGAGCTCTTTATCTTTGCCTGGAATACAGCGCTGCTCATCGAGATCGTCAATGCGCAAATGCCATTGGCCCTGATGATGTCGGGCTTCTAAATAGCTAGCGACCGCAGTAACGAGAGAGCCGAAATGCAGATCACCAGTGGGTGAGGGCGCAAAACGTCCGATGTAAGGTTGCGATGACAAGGTTTTTCCATAAATCGTCTAATTCTTGTCTAAGAATAGCGCATATTTTTACTTTCAGCGAGCAGGAAACCCTGTCTAAATTGTCAGATAAATTGGACAAATTTCTGGCTAAATACGCGCTGTTTTATATCTTCGGAGACGTAATCTCATGGCTGAGATCAAGGCACTAATTTTTGATGTTGATGGCACCTTGGCAGATACCGAGCGCGATGGTCATCGCGTGGCATTTAACCGAGCATTTAAAGATGCCGGTCTCGACTGGGATTGGGATGTTGAGCTTTACGGCAAATTGCTGTCAGTGACTGGCGGTAAAGAGCGCATCAAATACTACCTTGATGAATTCAATCAGGCATTCACTAAGCCAGATGCTTTTGATGCATTCGTAGCCGGATTACATGCGCAAAAAACCGAACACTACAAACAAATGATGAAAGAAGGGCTGATTCCTTTGCGCCCTGGTGTTGAGTCATTAATTCGCGAAGCGCGAGATGCTGGCGTTCCGATGTCGATTGCGACCACCACCACAATGGATAACGTAACTTCCTTATTGGAAAGTACCTTAGGGGCCGAATCTATTGCGTGGTTTGATCAGATTGGCGCTGGCGATATCGTGCCTAAGAAAAAGCCTGCGCCCGATATCTTTGTTTGGGTGCTTGAGCAAATGGGTCTTAATGGTGATGAGGTTATCGGCTTTGAAGACTCAGGTCATGGCGTTACCTCAGCCGCTGATGCGGGCATTACACGCATTGTGGTTACCACGAATGACTACACCGTGAATCAAAACTTTGATCGTGCAACAGTTGTTTTACCCGCTATGCAAGGACCTGATGTTGCAACTCCGGTTACACTGGCGTTTTTAAATAGCCTGTAATTCTTTATGTCACTTGCTGATCGCTTAAATCACATCGCACCATTCCGTGTGATGGATATTCTTGGCCGCGCTAAAGCCTTGCAAGCAAGCGGTGCTGATGTGATTCATATGGAAGTTGGCGAGCCGGACTTTACTGCGCCAAAACAGGTATTAAAAGCAGCCGAAGCTTCGTTGCAAAAAGCGCAGACACATTACACCGCAGCCGCTGGGTTGCCGCAGCTGCGTGAAGCGATTGCACAATATTATTCAGATCACTTTGGCGTATCGATTAGTGCAAAGCGCATTGTGATTACACCGGGTGCCTCTGGTGCGTTGCAGCTCATTCTTGGTGTTTTGGTTAACCCTGGCGATAAGGTTTGGGTTCAAGACCCCGGTTATCCTTGCAATCGCCACATGATCACGATGTTTGGCGGGGAGACGCAAGCATTGCCAAGTGATAACGCTTTATTGAATGTTGATGCCTCAGCTCAAGCGATTACCCAGGCATCTTTAAAAGCGATGCTGGTTGCCACGCCCGCAAATCCAACAGGACAAGTGTTATCAGCATTTGAGCTTGGCAGCTTAATTACCGCCTGTCGTTCAGCAAACACCTTGCCGATCGTCGATGAGATTTATCAAGGGCTTCAATACGACTCATCACCTACAACCGCATTGAGCTTTGATCACGATGATCTGTTTGTGATTAATAGTTTTTCAAAGTTCTTTGGTATGACGGGTTTTCGTGTTGGCTGGCTAGTTGCGCCAGAAGCCTACGTCGAGCCGATTGAACGCTTAGCGCAAAACCTGTTTCTTGCGCCACCTACAACCGCTCAATATGCAGCTCTAGCGGCATTGACTGATGAGGTGCGCCCAGAATTGTTACGTCGTCGTGATGTATTACATGAGCGACGCGACCGTTTATATGCAGGTCTTGAAAGTGCGGGCTTTCACCTTGTCTGAGTCTAAACCCGGTGGCGCATTTTATATTTATGCCAAGCTGCCTGAGGGTTTAAATGACGGCATCGCTTTTGCAGAACGTGCCTTAAATGAAGCACATGTTGCGATTACGCCAGGCGCAGATTTCGGCTTTAACGATACCTCTGACTATATTCGTTTCGCCTACACCACCGATATCGATCGCATTGATGAGGCAGTAGGGCGCTTGCAGGTGTTGCTGCGTTAGTCTTTGAGTTGATTGACCCAATAACGCGTGGCGCCAATGGTTGCGCTTGGCATGGCAAGTGGACCTAAAAACATCATTAACACACTTGTGCCTGCGCCAAAGCTTAATGAGCGTAATCGTTTCGCCTTGAGTTTATTAAGTTGTTCTTTTGCATTGAGCTGATTGTTGGCCATCGGATAGTCAACATATTCAATGGCAAGAAACCAAGCGCCAAAGACTAACCATAGGCTCGATACAAAGAGGTTGATCATCGGGATCCATGAGGTGATCAGTGTCAGTATAAGCAAGGGTATCAATCGCACTATCAGGTAACGCAGCTTAAACAGCTCGCTGCTGATCGCTTCTTTAGCAACAACTGCAAAGGGTTGTGATAAACGCTCACTGGCTTTGCCTGTCATTAATAACTCAGTACGTGCAGCCAATAAGGCATTAAAGGGCGATGCAATCAGATTACCCACAATGGTAAAGCTAAAAAATCCCATGACTAAAAACATCATGACGGCCAATAGCCATAGCAAGGGGCGCAACCATGCCCAGCCAGTATCTGCTGGCAACCATTGATTCAAAAAGACGTCAAAGTAGTGAGAGCCAAGCCAGGCGAGTGCAACAAATAACACCACGTTTATGAGTAGCGGTATTAGAACGGCGCTTCTAAGTTCGCGTTTGGCTAACCAAGTGATGCTTGAGAGTGGATAGAGAAACGCATTAATCATTAGGGGATCTGAAGTCCTTCATTGGATAAGAATTCAACAAGTCGTATAAGTGGTAAGCCAATCAGTGTGTTTGGATCATCACCTTCAAGCTTTTTAAATAAGCTGATGCCTAATGCTTCTGATTTAAAGCTACCAGCACAGTTATAAGGCTGCTCGTTTTGAAGATAACGTTCAATTTGGTCATCACTTAACGTGCGGAAATGCACCTTAAACACTTCAACCGTACTTTGCGTATTACCTGTCTCGCTATTGAACAAACATAAGCCGGTATGAAAGCTCACTATCTTGCCCGATAAAAAACGCAGTTGCTCAACAGCTTTTTCGTGTGTGTGGGGTTTGCCAAGAATCTGTTGTTCCACACAGGCAACTTGATCCGAACCAACTATGAGTGCTGCCGGATGCGCTTCAGCTACTTTCTTTGCTTTACTGATCGAGAGTCGCTCAACAAGCTGTGTAGGTGTCTCATTATCCTGCGAGGATTCATCAATGTCGGGCGCTGCGGTATCAAAGGATACGCAGAGCTTCTGCAGAATCTCAGCACGGAAGGGGGAAGTTGAACCTAAGATCAACGGCAAGGACATAAACATCACCTCTAGTCAGGGGCGCAAGTATGCCTTGAGATGCCTTGCTGCACGACCATTAATAAAACCAATAACCACCATGAAAAAGCAATAATAGATTTTATGCTTATCCATGCGACATCTTTTGTCGATATGTCGCTAAATGTTGCGATCTTGCAAGTCCATGCTGCTACTGGGTGTTAAATGTTGGTTAAAGGGGTTTTCCTTGCTGCGATTTGTGGATTTTTTAGATTAGAATGCCGCGCCTATCGTCGCACACCGGAAAGGCCAACCATGCCGGACGGGTGTTCAACTAAACCAACAAGGGGAGGGAGCGCGATGAATCCTTTACTAGATACAACAGCACTTATGGTGGGCCTTGAGCTCATGATTCTCGGCATGGGAATGGTGTTTGTTTTCCTAACTGTTCTCATTATGGCGCTGCGCGTCATGTCAGCGATTGCTGCTCGTTTCCCAGATCCAGTACCTGAAAACAGAGCGCCAGCCGCAGGTGGTGCTATCACCCCAACATCAAACGTTAAGCTCGTTGCCGTTATCGGTGCAGCGATTGCTCGTTATCGTTCGGCTCAAAACAGCTGATCGTTACAACCCGTTATTAATAAGAATTAAGAGCCTCCTATGACTCAACAAAAACTTGCTATCACTGATGTCGTTTTGCGCGACGCCCATCAATCTCTCTTCGCAACACGTCTTCGTTTAGATGACATGCTGCCTATTGCTGAGAAACTCGATCAGATTGGTTACTGGTCATTAGAGTCTTGGGGTGGCGCGACATTTGACTCTTGTATTCGTTACTTGGGTGAAGATCCATGGGAGCGTTTACGCGAGCTGAAAAAGGCGATGCCAAATACACCGCAGCAAATGTTGTTCCGTGGGCAAAACATTTTGGGTTATCGCCATTACGCTGATGACGTTGTTGAAAAGTTCGTTGAGCGTTGTGCCACAAACGGCATCGATGTATTCCGCATCTTTGATGCGATGAATGACCTACGCAACCTTGAGACATCGGTTAAAGCAACATTAAAAGTTGATAAGCACGCACAAGGCACTTTGTCTTACACCGTAAGCCCTGTTCATGATCTTGATTACTGGGTCAACATGGGTAAATCGCTTGAGGACATGGGTTGTCACTCAATTGCGATTAAAGACATGGCTGGCTTGTTAACGCCTTATGTTGCTTACGAGTTGGTTAAGCGCTTGAAAGCGACGGTTAACATTCCTATCGCTTTGCATTGCCACGCAACAACCGGTTTAAGCACAACCACCTTAATCAAAGCTGCAGAAGCAGGTATTGATATGGTGGATACCGCTATCTCTTCAATGTCGATGACCTATGGTCATTCTTCAACTGAAGCGGTGGTATCAATTTTGGAAGGTACTGAGCGCGACACTGGCTTGAATATGAAAGCCCTTGAAGAAATCGCCGCTTACTTCCGTGACGTTCGCAAGAAGTATGCGAAGTTTGAAGGCTCTCTTACGTGGTACAGATTCACGCATCTTGGTTGCACAAGTCCCTGGCGGCATGTTGACCAACATGGAAAGCCAGCTTAAAGAGCAGGGTGCAGCTGATCGTTTAGATGAAGTGCTCGAAGAGATTCCTCGTGTTCGTAAAGATCTCGGTTATTTGCCACTTGTAACACCCACCTCTCAAATCGTTGGCACGCAAGCCGTGTTAAATGTACTGACTGGTGAGCGTTATAAAAGTATTACGAAAGAAACTTCTGGCGTTCTTAAAGGTGAGTACGGCGCGACTCCAGCACCTGTTGATAAAGAACTTCAACAGCGCGTTCTCGAAGATGGCCAAGAGCCCATTACCTGTCGCCCTGCAGATTTACTTGAAAACGAATTGCAATCACTGACAGATGAATTCGAAACATTGGCAAAAGAAAAATCATTGCGCGTTGCTGATGAACAAATTGATGACGTGCTGACGTATGCCTTGTTCCCGCAAATTGGTATGAAGTTCCTCGAGAACCGCGACAACCCATCTGCGTTTGAACCTGTGCCTACCGGTGAGCCAGAAGCGACTGCACCTGCATCATCAGGTTCAACTGAAGCCTACACAGTCGTTGTTGATGGCCATGCGTATAACGTTAGTGTTGGTCCTGGTGGTCAAGTCGCTGACATTCAGGCTGCAGCACCCGCAGCTCCAGTTGCAGCACCAGCACCTGCTGCCGGTGGAGCAGGTCAAGCTGTTCCCTCACCATTGGCTGGCAACATCTTTAAGATCAATACTGCTGCAGGGCAAATGGTGAAATCAGGTGATGTCATCATGGTGCTTGAAGCGATGAAGATGGAAACAGAAATTCGCTCACCTTCAGATGGCGTTGTTCAAGCGATCAACGTCAAGGAAGGTGACGTGGTTCAAGTTGGCGACACGCTGATCACTCTAGGTTAAGGGTTACATCATGGAAGCAGGATTTGAGGCCCTTTGGCTATCGATGGGTATAGCTAACTTCGCTTGGGATCAAGCGTTGATGATAGCTGTTGGTGGTTTGCTGATGTATTTGGCTATCCGCCGTGGATTTGAGCCATTGTTACTTTTACCCATCGGTTTTGGCTGTGTTCTCGCCAACATTCCAGTTGCAGGGCTAGCTGATGATGCTATCGGCCACCTATTGATGGAAGGTACGCAAGCACAACTGCAAATGCTTGCCACCACATTGGGTTCTTCAGTTGAGGAACTGAAGTATGCCGTCAAGCATATGACGTCCGAGCAGGCCTATGCGGCCAATCAACTGGCAGAGCAGCAAGGTTTCACTCCTGGCATGTTGAACATGTTTTATCAGGTTGCCATCGGTTCTGGTGTTGCGCCTTTGTTGATCTTCATGGGTGTTGGTGCGCTAACGGACTTTAGTGCGTTGATTGCGATGCCGCGCACCTTGTTGCTCGGTGCAGCTGCACAGTTCGGCATTTTCTTCACTTTGATTGGTGCATTGGCGCTAAACGTGATCCCTGGCTTTAACTTCACCTTAGCTGACGCTTCAGCGATTGCGATCATTGGTGGTGCTGATGGTCCTACAGCCATCTTCTTGGCATCAAAGTTAGCCCCTGATCTTTTAGGTGCGATTGCCGTTGCTGCTTATTCTTACATGGCATTGGTACCGATCATTCAGCCACCCATCATGAAGCTGTTGACGACTGAAGCTGAACGTAAAGTTGAAATGATGCAACTTCGTCCGGTAAGTAAAACCGAAAAGATCATGTTCCCGCTAATGGTGTTGATGCTTTGCGTGTTGTTCTTGCCATCGGCTGCGCCACTGATTGGTATGTTGACCTTTGGTAACTTGTTGCGTGAATCAGGTGTGGTTGATCGTCTTAGCAAAGCGGCACAAAACGAGATCATCAATACCGTTACCATCATCCTAGGCCTGTCTGTAGGCTCTAAGCTTCAAGCAGACAAATTCTTAAGTGTCGAAACACTCGGCATTTTGGCGCTTGGCGCTATCGCATTTGCGGTCGGTACAGCAGCGGGCATCATGATGGGTAAAGTGATGCACCGACTATCTGGCGGTAAAGTGAATCCACTGATTGGTGCTGCCGGTGTATCCGCGGTTCCGATGGCGGCTCGCGTGGTGAATAAGGTTGGTCTTGAAGCCAATCACCACAATTTCTTGCTGATGCATGCGATGGGACCAAACGTTGCTGGCGTTATCGGCTCAGCGGTTGCAGCGGGTGTTTTACTCGCGGTTGTGGGCGGAAATTAAGCCTAATTTGTGGTCCTTGAGGGCAGGGACCACAATATCGTCTATTAGCACTTATAAATATTGCTATTTCTCTAGTGTTTTCATAGAATTGCGCGCTTATGTTGTCGCAGCTTCCAGAACGTGCTGATCCGATTCGACTTTGTGAGTCAGATAGGCAGTTTGAAGGGGTTGTAAAACTGCACGATTTGCAGCGATTAGGTGCCTTTTTGGCCTCAACTGAGGGTGAAATGCGTTATTCGCTTCTCTTTACCCGTGATGCTGATCGCCGCCGAGTGATCGAAGGTCATGTGGAAGGTGAATTGCAGATCGTTTGTCAGCGATGTCTTGGCGCCATGCCTTTGCCCATCAACTCAGATTGGCAACTTGCCGTGGTAACCGGGTTTCAACAGGCTGAACAACTACCTGAGGAATACGATCCTTTGTTAGTTGAAGAAGACACGATTGTGCTTCGTGACCTGATTGAAGATGAGCTGATATTGGCAGTGCCATCAGCCGCGCGACATGAACCGGATCAATGTGCCGTTCAGTTAACTGACTACCAAGAAGAGGTAGAAGAGGAAACTGAGGCACCTGAAGCATCCGACAACCCGTTCGCGGTTCTTGCCCAAATGAAGGGCAAAGGATCGGATGTAAATTAAGCAGTCTTTGAGGACAGTACAATGGCAGTTCAAAAGAACCGTAAAACTCCTTCTAAGCGTGGCATGCGTCGTTCGCATGACGGTTTGAAGTCAGAAACTTTGTCAGTTGATCCAACTTCTGGTGAAACTCACTTGCGTCACAGCGTAAGCCCTGACGGTTTTTACCGCGGCCGTAAAGTCGTTTCTAAGTAATACGACTCAGATGCCGGAGTGGTGTGTGGATAACTGCACATCCCCGGCTTCTTGCTATCTACAGTGACAAAAACAATAACAATTGCACTGGATGCTATGGGCGGCGACCACGGCGCACCCGTCGTTGTCCCTGCCGCACTTGCCTATCACGCTAAAAATCCCTCTTGCCGTTTGATTCTTGTCGGTAAGGAAGAGGTGATCCGCCAACATCTACCTGGCGGCAAAGCGCCTGAAGGCATCTCACTACATCAAGCCAGCGAAGTGGTGGAGATGGATGAATTGCCATCTAAAGCGCTGCGCGGCAAAAAAGACTCTTCTATGCGTGTTGCCATCAACCTTGTTAAAGAAGGTGAGGCTGACGCTTGCGTGAGCGCGGGCAATACCGGCGCGTTAATGGCAACAGCACGCTTTGTTTTGAAAACGATTGACGGTGTTGATCGCCCAGCAATTTGTAGTGCGCTACCGTCTACAGGTGGTCATTGCCACGTGCTCGATTTGGGCGCAAATATTGATTCAAGCGCACAGCATTTATACGAATTTGCGGTCATGGGTTCTGAGCTAGTGACGGCTCTCGAGGGTAAAGACTCACCTCGTGTTGCGCTTCTGAATATCGGCCAAGAAGAAATCAAGGGCATCGAAGAAGTTAAAAAAGCTCACGAGCTGCTAAAACAGAGTCATCTGAACTACAAAGGCTATGCCGAGGGTGATGATATTTTCACTAGCGGCGAGTTTGATGTGATCGTTTGTGATGGCTATATCGGCAATGTGGCACTGAAAAGTGCGGAAGGCGTTGCCAAAATGATTAAGCATTTCTTGGGTGTCGAGTTTAAACGTAATCTTTTCACCAAGATTTCAGCTCTCATTGCGATGCCGGTTTTGAAAGCTTTAGCTCGACGCATCGATCCACGCAGGTACAATGGAGCAAGTTTGCTGGGACTCAACGGAATCGTTATTAAGAGTCACGGTGGAGCGGATGCCAAATCATTTGCTAACGCTATTGGTATTGCTCGAAAAGAAGTTGAAGCCAATGTCGCGGCGCGTATCTCAGAACAGGTCAGCGCGCGACTTAAAGGATAAGGTCTACTGAATGACGTTGTACGCACGAATCACTGGAACAGGCAGCTACCTTCCCGAGTATGTTCGTACAAATCACGAACTCGAAAAGATGGTGGATACCAGTGACCAGTGGATCACTGAACGTACCGGCATTAAGCAACGTCACATTGCTGCAGAGGGTGAAACAACTGTCGATCTCGCAGAACAAGCGGCACTAAAAGCCATCGAAGCCTCAGGTAAGAAGCCTGAAGATATTGACCTCATTGTTTTAGCCACAACATCACCCGATAAAGTTTTTCCCAGTACAGCGTGTTTGCTGCAACAGCGTTTAGATATTCATGGCTGCACTGCGTTTGATATCCAAGCGGTCTGCACAGGCTTTATTTACGCCATCGCTACAGCTGAAAAATTCATTAAATCCGGCACGCATAAATGCGCATTGGTCATCGGTGCTGAAACGTTTTCACGCTTAATTGATTGGACTGATCGCGGCACCTGTATTTTGTTTGGTGACGGCGCCGGCGCGGTTGTTTTAGAAGCCTCTGAAGAGACTGGCATTCTCTCAACGCATTTACATGCTGATGGTGCCTACGAAAATTTATTGCATGTGCCTGGTGGTCCATCTCGCGGCTACGATATCGAACTAGACCTTGGCGAAGCTGACAAGGTGCATATGCGCGGTAACGAAGTATTCAAGATGGCGGTTAATACACTGGGCCGTATCGTTGATGAAACGCTCAAAGCCAATCAGATGAAGAAAACCGACATCGATTGGCTGGTGCCACACCAAGCGAACATCCGCATTATTAATGCGACTGCTCGTAAGCTAAACATGAGCATGGATAACGTGGTTGTGACGGTCGATAAACACGGCAACACATCTGCAGCGTCTGTGCCATTAGCGCTTGATGTTGCGGTACGCGATGGACGTATTCAGCGCGGCGAAACCGTTTTACTCGAAGCCTTTGGTGGTGGTTTCACCTGGGGTTCGGTTCTTCTTAAATTCTAATTCACGAAGATTTTCACTATGACTAATTTTGCAGTGACGTTCCCTGGTCAAGGCTCTCAATCGGTAGGCATGCTAGCTGACTTGGCTGAAGCTTATCCTTTAGTAAAAGCGACGTTTGAAGAGGCGAGTGATGCGCTTGGCAAAAACCTTTGGTTGATGTCGCAAGAAGGACCTGCAGAAGAGCTCAACATGACTGCAAACACTCAGCCAGCCATGCTGACCGCAGGCATTGCTGTTTGGCGCGTGCTGCAAGAACAAACCAATCAGCGCCCTGAAATGCTGGCAGGCCACAGCTTAGGTGAGTACACCGCCATGGTGGCAAGTGGCGTGATTGATTTTGCGGATGCGGTAAAGCTTGTCGCAGCGCGAGGTGAGTTCATGCAAACCGCTGTACCTTCTGGCCAAGGGGCTATGGCAGCGATTTTAGGTTTAACCGACGATCAAGTTCGCGACGTTTGTGAACAAGCCGCACAAGGCGAGGTTGCTTCAGCAGTAAACTTTAATTCACCAGGGCAGGTGGTTATTGCAGGTAATGCAGCTGCGATCGCACGTGCTATTGATTTAGCAACAGAAGCTGGCGCTAAACGCGCATTACCGCTTGATGTGTCTGTACCATCGCATTGCGCACTGATGAAGCCAGCTGCGGAGCAGTTAGCTGCCATGATGAGTGGCATGTCTTTCAATGCGCCGACTATTCCGGTCATCCAGAATGTCAATGTGACAAGCACCTCTGATATACCAACGATTCAAAATGCTCTAGCAGAGCAGCTCTATAGCCCGGTGCGTTGGGTTGAAACCATCGAGTTCATCTCAGATGAAGGTGTAGAAACTATTATTGAAGCAGGTCCAGGCAAAGTGCTTTCGGGTTTGTGTAAACGTATCGATAAATCTTTAAGCGCGCTGCCGGTGTTGTGCCCAGCGTCTCTAGAAAAAGCATTGGAGAGTATCAATGGCTGATTCAACTATTGCATTAGTAACTGGCGCAAGCCGCGGTATCGGTAAGGCAATTGCCGAGCAATTAGGCAAACAGGGCATGACCGTTATTGGTACAGCCACCTCAGAGGGTGGTGCTGATGCGATCTCCGCTTACATGAAAGAAGCCGGCATTCCGGGACAGGGCATGATGCTTGATGTCTCTGATGACGCGTCGGTTGAGTCTGTTATCGAAAAAATCACATCGGAATACGGCGCCATTACTGTGTTGGTAAATAATGCTGGCATTACTCGCGATAATTTATTGATGCGCATGAAAACCGACGAATGGGATGCAGTCATCAATACCAATCTGACATCACTTTACCGTGTGGTAAAAGCTTGTTTGCGCCCAATGATGAAGGCAAAGACAGGTCGCATTATCAACATCGCTTCGGTTGTTGGTGCTAGCGGTAATGCTGGTCAAACAAACTACTCTGCAGCTAAAGCTGGCATGGTTGGCTTTACTAAATCATTAGCTCAAGAAGTTGGCTCACGCGGCATCTCTGTCAACGCGGTTGCACCCGGTTTTATTGACACTGATATGACCAAAGAGCTGCCAGATGCTCAGAAAGAAGCATTGCTGTCAGCCATCCCTATGGCACGCTTAGGTCAGGCACATGAGATCGCGGCAACGGTTGGATTTTTAGCATCTGATGCAGCCGCCTACATTACTGGTGAAACCATTCATGTGAATGGCGGCATGTACATGGCATAAGCCACGCTAAGACACTGATTTTTAATATCTATTTAATGAGGTAAGTAATCTAAGCAAAACCCTATGAAGATGGACGTTTTGCCATTAGAATACGTGCCTAATGCGTAATATTTAAAGCTACGCACTTTTGGAGGAAACTTTTAAATGAGCACTATCGAAGAACGCGTAAAGAAGATTGTAGTTGAGCAGCTAGGTGTTGCAGAAGACGAAGTAACCAATGAGGCTTCATTCGTTGACGATCTAGGCGCGGACTCACTGGATACCGTTGAATTGGTAATGGCGTTGGAAGAGGAATTTGAAACTGAGATTCCAGACGACAAAGCTGAAACTATCACTACCGTTCAGCAAGCTATCGATTACGTGAATGCGAACAGCTAATCACGTTTGATGCTAGCAAAGCCGTAAGAGTTGAACTTTCAGCTCTGCGGCTTTCGTTTTTATACGATTTAAAAAAACAAAAAGGGTAATCTCCCATGTCTTACGCTAATCAACGAAGAGTTGTCGTAACTGGCTTAGGTCTTATTTCTCCTGTCGGCTGCGATGTCGAAACAGGCTGGAATAACATCAAAGAGGGTAAGAGCGGCATTAAGCCAATCACCCACATGGAAATTGAACCATTCAGTGTTCATTTCGGTGGTCCAATCTATGACTTCCCACTAGAAGATTACATCTCGAAAAAAGATGCCAAGAAAATGGATCCATTCCAGCATTACGGCATCGCTGCGGGCATTCAGGCAATTAAAGACAGTGGCATCGAGATTACCGAGCAAAATGCAAAGCGTATCGGCGTTGCAGTAGGCTCTGGCATCGGTGGTATTGGTGGTATTGAAAACGGCTATGGCGCTTATTTGAATGGCGGCCCACGTAAGATTTCACCTTTCTTTGTACCAGCCAACATTATCAATATGGTCGCGGGTAACTTGTCGATCATGTTTGGTCTTAAAGGTCCAAATATCTCTATCGTTTCTGCATGTTCTACCGGTGCTCATAACATTGGTGATGCAATGCGCATGATCCAGTACGGCACTGTTGATGCCATGGTTGCTGGTGGTTCTGAGTTTGCGACAACCCCAACAGGCTTGGGTGGTTTCGCGGCAGCACGCGCATTGTCGACACGTAATGATGACCCACAAGCAGCGAGCCGCCCATGGGATCGTGACCGTGATGGTTTCGTATTATCTGATGGTGCTGGTGTCGTCATGCTTGAAGAGCTTGAGCATGCAAAAGCGCGTGGTGCAAAGATTTACGCTGAGTTAGTCGGTTCAGCAATGAACTCTGACGCATATCACATGACGTCTCCATCGCCAGGCGGTGAGGGCGCATCTGAATGTATGCTGTTGGCATTGGAAGACGCTGGCGTTAACAAAGAAGAAGTCGGCTATATCAATGCTCACGGCACATCGACACCTGCAGGCGACGTGGCTGAAACCATGGCCGCAAAACGTGCCTTTGGTGATCATGCTTACAAGCTGTGTGTGAGCTCAACTAAATCAATGACCGGTCACATGCTAGGTGCAGCAGGTGGTGCAGAGGCACTGTTCACTGTGTTGGCACTTCGTGATCAAGTTATGCCACCTACAATCAATCTTGATAATCCAGATGAGCAATGTGATCTCGATTACGTTCCTCATACTGCACGTGATGCAAGCTTTGATGTTGCCATCTCGAATTCATTCGGCTTTGGTGGCACTAACGGCAGCCTCGTTTTCCGTCGCTGGAAGGACTGAGTTACACCATGACTCAGACCTGGATCAATGGTCTAGCCGCTGATCCAACCCTCAGTAAGGATCGCGGTCTTCAATTTGGTGATGGTCTTTTCGAAACTATCGCCGTTATAAATGGCGTCCCACGTTTATGGGAGCGCCATTTTTTTCGCCTGCAAGATGGCTGTGAGCGATTGGGCATCGCATGTCCCGACGAGGCAGAACTCAAAGCATCCATCAATGCCCTCGAAATCAATCAAGACAGAGCTGTACTCAAACTGATTGTGACTGCAGGCAGCTCATCACAGGGGTATGCCAGAGCAGGGGTTGCTAGCAACGTCATATTTCAAGTCAATGAATGGCCATCTGCTGAGCTGTATAACGATTCCAATTACGCAATCAAAGCGACTGTCAGTTCAATTCAATTAGCTAAGCAGCCAATGCTTGCGGGCATGAAACACCTTAATCGCCTTGAGCAGGTCTTGGCAAAGCGCTTGCTGCCCAATGAATTTGACGAGGCCATTGTTTTAGATACTGATGGCAATGTGGTTGAGTGCATAAGCGCCAATATCTTTATTCACCTCAACGATCAATGGTTAACACCGAAGCTTGATAAAGCGGGTATTGCGGGCGCTATGCGAACTGAGGTGCTCGCGCAAGCGACTGAAGCTGGCGTCAGCGTTGCCGAAACATCAATCACTATGGAACAACTCAAGCAAGCTTCTGCTATTTGGATTACAAATTCATTGATAGGTGTTCATGCTGTTAAATCAATAGATGAGATGACATTTACTACACCTGAATTACCTTCTTGGATGCAGCGCGCTCAAGAAATCGCTCTCTAATGCAGCTTTTACAAAATCGCTTCTTGGTGTTTATCGCTTTACTGTTGCTTGCCATCAGCATAAGCGCTGCACAGTGGTATCAAGCCCTGCATGAACCTTTAAACGCATCAACTACCATTGAGGTTGCACGCGGGGATCATCTCGGCGATATCCGAATTAAACTCAAAGAACAAGCCATTACGGAACATGCGGATCTGTTTTACTGGTACGTAAGACTTAGCGGCATCTCTCGCCAGCTTCATGCGGGTGAATATCAGGTATCGCCTAAATCCAACTTAATCGAGCTTGCAGAAAAAATGGTTCGTGGTGATGTGATTGATCATCAGATAACGATTGTTGAAGGCTCCACGACTCAAGACTTTATTGCAGCAGTTAAAGCGCATCCAATGATCAAACAAACGGATGTGAACTATCACAGCATCATGCAAACCATTTCCGGTGAGGGCATTCATCCTGAAGGTCAGTTCTTTCCAGATACCTACCACTTCACCAAAGGCACGTCAGATATTGAGCTACTAAAACGCGCGTATTCACGCATGCAAGAAAAGCTGAAGCAGGCATGGTCGACACGCGCTGACGACATCATTCTTAAATCACCGTATGAAGTATTGACCTTAGCCTCAATTATTGAAAAAGAAACCGGTCAGGCTTTTGAGCGTGGACAGATATCAGGTGTTTTTCACCGTCGACTTCAAAAAGATATGAAGCTGCAAACTGATCCGACGGTAATTTATGGCATGGGAGAAGCCTACAAAGGCAATATTCGCCGCAAGGATCTGCGAACGCCAACGCCATACAATACCTATACACAAAAAGGGCTGCCACCTTCCCCGATCTGCCTACCGGGATATGACGCGTTGTTAGCTGCCGTTAATCCCGAACAAGGTGATACCCTCTACTTTGTTGCAAAGGGAAATGGCGAGCATGCTTTTTCTGCAACCCTCGAAGAACACAATAAAGCTGTCAGAAAATACCAATTAAAAAAATGACCGGAAAATTCATCACTGTTGAAGGCATTGAAGGTGCTGGGAAAACAACCTGTATGCAGGTGGTTACGGAAGTCATTGAGCATCAAGGCATCAATGCAATTCATACCCGTGAGCCTGGCGGTACAGATCTAGGCGAGGATCTCAGGAGTCTGCTTTTAGGTCACAAACATACCGGCATGAGTGATGACGCTGAGTTACTCATGATGTTTGCTGCACGTGCAGAGCATATTGCGCAAAAAATTCAGCCTGCGTTGGATGATGGCAAGTGGGTTTTATGTGATCGCTTTACTGATGCAACATATGCCTATCAGGGCTATGGCAGAGGAATTCCTTTAGAGAAGATTGCTGGCCTAGAGAATTGGGTTCAAGGCAAATTACGCCCAGATCTCACCTTATTAATGGATTTACCTGTTGAGGTCGGTATGGAGCGTGCGGGTAAACGTTCAGCACCGGATCGCTTTGAAAGTGAAGCATGGGATTTTTTTGAGCGCATTCGTCAAGGCTATCTCAGCATCGCTGCAGAACAGCCATCTCGAGTAAAAGTTATCGATGCTTCACAAGACTTACCTGACGTTCAAGCACAAGTAAAAACGGCCATAGAGGCTTTCGTAAACGCATGACCGCGCTGCTACCTTGGCAACAATCCCAATGGGATCACATTGTGAAGCGCATTCAGCAAGACACGATGCCGCATGCTTTGTTGCTCAATGGGGCGGAAGGTATAGGCAAACAACGTTTTGCTGAGCATCTTGCCGCTGCGATCACCTGTCAGTCTTCGATAGCTGATGCACCCTGTGGCATGTGTAAGAGCTGCTCGTTGCAACAAGCAGGTACGCACCCCGACATCATCCTGATTACTCCTGAGGAGAAGGGCAAGGCGATCAAAATTGATGCCATCCGTGATCTGATCGAGATGTCAGGCAAGACCACGCAAAATGGTAAACAGCGTGTCGTCATTATTTCTCCTGCAGAAGCCATGAATCGCGCAGCTGCAAATGCTTTACTGAAGACCCTTGAAGAGCCTGTGCCATCGACACAAATCTTGATGGTGACTCACGCACTCAAACGGTTACCCGCGACCATTTTGAGTCGTTGCCAACGTTTAGATTTTCGTCAAATACCTAATGAGATGGCTTCAGAGTGGCTGGAATCCCAACTCGATGCTTCTCTCGCATCTCAGGCCTTAGCCTTCACCGGTGGCGCACCATTGTTGGCGTTAGAGCACTCTGAGCGCGTCGCTGCAGCCTCCGAAAGGTTACAAAACCTACTTCAAGTAGCTCAACGTGCCGCTAATCCTGTATCTATCGCTGAAAACTGGTCTAGCGAGGAGAATTCAGTCGTTTTTGATGACTTATCAAGAATATTTGCCGATTTAACGCGCTATTTAGCTACCGGTGTTGAAGATTTCCGCTATTTGCCCGATAGCTCGTCTACTTATTTACAAATAGCGGCCGTTTGTGAGCAGGACGCACTTTTTCGTTTTATTGATGAAATGCAGACATTACGCATGAAACAAGCGCATAACCTTAATGCACAAATGATGTATGAAAAACTCATTGTGAGTTGGTTAGCGTTAACTCGACCAAGGAAGGCATCATGAGCCCAGCGGATCGTCACGATTTTTTAAAATTCTCCATTAAGGATACGACCTCGTTACAAGCCAATTACATGGCATTTGTGGAAAACGGTGGTCTGTTTATCCCTACCTCCAAGACTTTCTCGCTTGATGACGAGGTTTACCTCCTTCTTCAATTAATGGATGAACCTGATGCCATCGCCATCACCGGCAAAGTTGTTTGGGTTACCCCTGTGGGTGCTGAGGGCAATAAATCAGCCGGTGTAGGTCTGCAGTTTCAAGGTGACGAGGGCAGCGCACTGCGCAATAAGATTGAGGCATACCTCGGCGGTGCTTTAAAATCAGACCGTCTTACTCACACTATGTAATCTGATGCTGGTTGATTCTCATTGCCACTTAGATAGGTTAGATCTATCTAAAAACAATAACTTATCTGAACTTATTGATACTGCACATGAGGCAGATATTGGTCACATGCTGTGTGTCTCTATCGACCTTGAGAGCTACCCTGAGATGTTGGCAGCAGTAGAGACACAAAAAGGCGTGTCCGTTTCGGTTGGCGTGCATCCTTGTGATGATGACCGACGTGAACCCACGGTAGATGAGCTTGTTGAGCTAGCCAAACACCCTAAAAACGTCGCGATCGGTGAAACAGGTCTTGATTACTTCCGGGTTGAAGGTGATCTGGAGTGGCAGCGCGAACGTTTTCGAACCCATATTCGTGCGGCAAAAATCGCTAAGAAACCGTTAATCATCCATACCCGAGAAGCACGTGAAGACACTATTCGTATTCTTCAAGAAGAAGGTGCTGCCGAAGTCGGCGGCGTGATGCATTGCTTCACCGAGACGTGGGATATGGCTCAAGCTGCCATGGAAATGGGGTTCTACATCTCTTTCTCTGGGATTGTGACGTTTAAAAATGCCGTTGAGCTACAGGAAGTTGCTCAGAAAGTACCGCTTGATCGCATGCTCATTGAAACTGATTCGCCGTATTTAGCGCCGGTACCGCATCGTGGCAAACCCAATCAGCCGCTCTATGTACGTTATGTCGCAGAAAAGATTGGCGAGCTGCGCAATATGACGTCTGAGGAGGTCGGTCGTATAACAACCGATAACTTCTATCGTTTATTCTCCGCGGCACATCGAGCTTAGATGCAAGCGCAACTGGTCAAAGTCAGCAAAGATCCAATGCACCGAGCATTTATTGCCAGCTTGGTGATGTTGATTGCTTTTCTTGTATGGCCCATCCAATGGCCATTACAGCTCAAACTCTTCTTGATTGTGATCAGCGCCATGTTTGTTTGGATGGCTGATCATTTAACCAATGGTCTCGGCGCTGAAGAAGCCTTTATCGATCTCGAGGGTAAAACGGCAAAAATAGGCACTCGACTGGATGCGATGGAGCCAATCATTGATCGCTCAGTCAAGATCCTTACTGAGAATCTGACGCATGTCACACTGAGAACTAAGCGTAAGCGCTACACCGTGTGGGCTACTGAGAGAAACTGCACTGAAGAAGGCCTTTGGTTGTTACGCCGTTGGCTTATTCAGCCGTTTAAACCTTCTGACCCTTCGGGCGGTAATTGTCCGGAATAAGCGTTGTAGGCTGACACTGATTAACATCCACTTGTGGAAAATCTAGCGTGTAATGTAAGCCACGACTTTCACGACGACGCTGGGCAGATTGAATAATCAAGTCAGCCACATCCAATAAGTTACGTAGCTCAAGCAAGTCATTGGTGACTTTAAAATTAGCGTAATACTCAGCGACTTCATGGCGAAGCAGGTTAACTCTTCGTCGAGCTCTTGCGAGGCGCTTATTGCTTCTCACAATTCCCACGTAATCCCACATAAAGCGACGCAACTCTTCCCAGTTGTGCGACACAACGACTTCTTCATCAGCATCGGTAACACGACTATCGTCCCAATCCTCGATGTCACTTGGCATAGAGACGTGCGCAATTTTGGATTCGATATCTTCAGCCGCAAGCTGGGCATAAACCAAACACTCAAGAAGTGAATTGCTGGCCATGCGATTGGCACCATGAAGACCTGTGTAGGCGGTTTCACCAACGGCATATAAACCTGCCACATCAGTTTCTCCCACATCATTCACTTTGACACCACCGCAGGTGTAATGGGCCGCGGGAACAACCGGCAAAGGTTCTTTACGCATATCAAAGCCTAGCGATAGGCTGCGCTCTAAGATGGTAGGGAAGTGATGCTCAATAAATTCAGCCGGCTTATGGCTAATATCCAGATAGACGCAATCGCTACCTAAACGCTTCATCTCATGGTCTATGGCTCGAGCAACAATATCTCTTGGGGCAAGCTCACCACGTGGATCGAATTGATCCATGAAGCGCTCACCATCAGCTAACAATAAATGGCCGCCTTCACCCCGCACAGCTTCACTGACGAGAAACGACTTAGCATTCGGGTGATATAAGCAAGTAGGGTGAAATTGAATGAACTCCATATTGCTGACACGACAACCTGCGCGCCAAGCCATCGCAATACCATCACCTGTCGCAACATCAGGGTTGCTTGTATAAAGGTAAGCTTTGCTAGCACCACCGGTTGCCAAAACAACACAGCGTGAGCCAACACCCATGACCTGATTTGATTCAAGATTCATCAAGTAAGCGCCAACACAACGTTTGCCGCCGGCTTTACTAGGGCGAAGAATCAAATCAACAGCGATATGGTTTTCAAGAAGTTGAATATTTTTTCGAGTGCGAACCACATCCACCAAGGTGGTCTGCATCTCTCGACCGGTCGCATCAGCTACGTGAGCGACACGACGGTGACTATGACCACCTTCTTGAGTGAGGTGAAGTTTAGAGTCACCTGTAGGGGGCGTTGAGGTGAAATGAACGCCAAGTTCTGCGAGCCAACGAATATTTTCCGGTCCTCGCTCAACCACGCGTCGAATCACCGCCTCGTTACCCAAGCCTGCGCCTGCAGAGAGCGTGTCAGCAACATGAGATTCAAGTGAGTCAGCTGAATCCAATACTGCCGAGATTCCGCCTTGCGCGTACACAGTGTTGCCCTCGGCTAATTCACGCTTAGCGACAACCACAATATTAAGATTTTCAGGCAAGCGCAGGGCCGTGCTTAAGCCTGCAGCACCACTGCCAATAATCAACACATCACAAGAAAGCTGGGGAACCATGGAGAAACACGTCAGTCAAAACTTAGACGTGGCGCAACCTCGAGCATCAAATTCATTTAAAGTGGCGCTATGTTACGAATTTACACGTCGTGTGGCGATAGTCGCCGTTGAAGATAAACACTGGGAAGTATGACTAACACCGCACAATCTGACATTGATTTGGTCAAACGAGTCCAAAAAGGCGACAAAAAAGCCTTTGATCCGCTCGTTATTAAATATCAGCAGCGCATTGCTAATCTGATCTCTCGATTCATTCGCGATCAAGATGAGGTTCTTGACGTGACCCAGGAGGCCTTTATCAAGGCTTATCGGGCATTACCCAACTTCCGCGGCGATAGTCAGTTCTACACCTGGCTCTATCGTGTGGCCATCAATACTGCCAAAAATCACTTAGCGACCTTATCCAGAAGGCCGCCTCAAGGCGATATTGAAGCGGAAATTGCGGAACAAATGGACATGGGTACAAGACTAAAGGAACAGGAAACGCCTGAGCGTCTTGCGGAGGAAGCGGATCTGAAAGCAGTGATTCTGGAAGCAGTAGATCAACTGCCTGAGGAACTTAAAACCGCTTTAACACTCAGAGAGATCGACGGATTGAGTTACGACGAGATTGCAGAAGCCATGGATTGTCCTATTGGCACGGTTCGATCTCGCATTTTTAGGGCTCGCGAAGCTGTAGATAAAGCCATTAAACCTTTGATGGGGCATGATGAATGACAAACCAAAAATCATCTGACGAAAATCTATCCGCCTTCCTCGATGGGGAGGCCGGCTCCCACAAGATCGATTGTTCAACCGAAACAGCTAAAACGGCTTCTCGTTATTCGCAAATTGGCGCGGCCTTACGCAATGAATCTCTGGCCATCGATGCTAGCTCGACACATCAGGCTGTATCACAACGCCTTAATGATGAGCCTACCGTTTTAGCGCCTCGTCGCTGGCATGAAAGACCGGTTCTTCGATTTGTTAGCGGAACAGCCATTGCAGCAACAGTCGCCATGATGGCGGTTTTAGTTGCCCCTCAAATCAGCCAGTTTGATCAACCTTCATCCAACGTTCCTCAATATGCGTTCGCTCCTCCAATTGCCGCACCAGATGGTCTTGAGGTCGTGTCACAAGGTCGTGTTCAGCATGGCTCAAGTTTTGACCTGAGCAAGGTGGGCGAATGGGAAACTTTAGAAAGTTTAAAAGCCAAAAAAGATAAGAACTGTGTTGTTAAGCAAGTTCTAGCTTGTGATTCAGCTCAGCAATGATTGAACAGCAAGCGACTGTCATTGCCTCTCGCGGAAACCTTATTCGCGTCGCCATTCAACGCCAAAGTGGCTGCCATTCATGTGATGCAAAAGCAGGGTGTGGTACAGCAGCAATAGGCAAGTGGTTTCCAAATCGTGCCGAGAACGAAGTTGATTTGTTTATTGATCAATTCGATTCAACCCCAACGATGGGCTCAACGGTAACGCTTAAAATTCCAGAATCCACCTACTCGAAATCCATTTGGTCTTTATATGGCTTGCCTTTGTTTGCGCTCATGGTCGGTGCAATTGTGGGTAATGCCGCAGCCATAGCGATATTTGGACCAGGCGCATTTAACGATGGCCTTGCCTTACTCGGCGGATGTCTAGGTTTAGCGATGGGGTTAAAAGCTGCTAAGCGTAAGGAACCTATCAACACTTCGCTTATCAAAGTCAGTACGCAACCTGCCGGTGTGCAGGTTGCCTTTGAACAATTAAATTCCAAGCCTTAAAAGTAAAAGGATACAAACATGTTTAATAGAGCGTCTGTTATTTCATGGTTATTTGCGTTGACCTTTGTTGCGCAATCATCATTCGCAGCAAATCTTCCTGATTTTGCTGAACTCGCTGAAAAAAACAGTCCATCAGTGGTCAATATCAGTACTCGTCATGACATGAAAGCGCCGCGTCAATCCATGCGTCGTCAATTCGATCTTCCAGACAATATGCCAATGCCTGAATTGTTTAAGAAGTTCTTTGAAGAAGGCATTCCTGATCTTGGCAACCGTGATGCCCAATCACTAGGTTCGGGTTTTATCTTAAGTAACGATGGCTACATCATGACAAACAATCACGTCATCAAAGATGCTGATGCGATAGAAGTGCGTCTAAGCGATCGCCGTGTGTTTGAAGCTGAACTCATTGGTAGTGATCCAGACACTGACGTAGCAGTCATCAAGATTGATGCGAAGAATCTTCCTGTGGTGAAAATTGGCAGTAGTGACAAATTACGCGTAGGCGAGTGGGTGCTGGCGATTGGTTCACCGTTTGGTTTTGACCACAGTGTGACAGCCGGCATCGTTAGTGCAAAAGGACGTAACTTGCCTCGTGAGAACTATGTGCCTTTCATTCAAACCGATGTTGCAATTAATCCTGGCAACTCTGGCGGCCCTCTATTCAATCTCGATGGTGAAGTTGTAGGTATCAATTCACAGATCTTCAGCCGCTCAGGTGGCTTCATGGGTCTGTCGTTCTCAATCCCAATCGAGCTTGCCATGGATGTCGCTAATCAGATCCGCAGCAATGGCAGCGTCTCTCGTGGCTACCTTGGTGTGTTGATTCAAGATGTTGATAACAATCTTGCGGACAGCTTTGGTTTAGATAAGCCACGTGGCGCTTTGGTATCCAAGGTGCTTCCAAATACACCTGCGAGCGATGCAGGTCTTGAAGTCGGTGACATCATCACCAAGTTCAACGGTATCAATATTCGTTACTCTAGCGAATTACCGCCAATCGTTGGCCGCTCCGCAGTTGATAAAACACATAAGCTTGAGATCATCCGTAACGGCAAAACGATTACCAAGTCGATCAAGGTTGCTCAGTTACCTAAAGATGGAATCCAAGCGAATAGCTCATCATCTGCACCTAAGATGATTGATACCCTAGGTGTTCAGATTAGTGATCTGACATCGGATGAGCGTGAAGCTTCTGGCATGTCAGAGGGTGGCGCGGTGATTCGTGAGGTCTCGCCAAGCAGTCGTTTAGCAACCGTGCTTAAAGCAGGCGACATCGTGAAGATGTTTAACCGTCAATCTGTGAAAAATGCAGACCAGCTTCAATCGATGATGGAAGAGGCAATGAATAAAGGCACCGTCGCCGCATTAATTATTCGTGACGGCAATCCTGCCTTTGTCGCACTGACCATTGGGCGCTAATGCTTAAGCTGTTCTACCGAGAAGGCTGTCACCTTTGTGAAGACATGGTCTCCATGCTTCATCGGGGATGGCCGGATCGGCTAGATCATCTTGAATGGTGTGATGTGGATCAGAATCCGCAGTGGAAAGACGAGTATGGGCTCAGAGTCCCCGTCCTGATGCTCGATCAAACTCTGATTTGCGAGCTAATTCCATCCTCTGAGGCACTGATCAGTCATTTCGGCGACCCACAGAATCCGTTATAATTTGTTTAACGATTGCTCCCAAAACGGGGCCTCTCACGGGGGTCCCGTTTTTTATGTCTTGTGACAGATGGAGCCCCATTTTTTGCGTAACGACTCTATGACTGACTTAAGTCACATCCGTAACTTCTCCATCATCGCGCACATCGACCATGGAAAGTCGACTATTGCCGACCGCTTTATACAGATTTGCGGCGGTCTTACTGAGCGCGAAATGGCAGCTCAGGTCCTCGATTCGATGGATATCGAGCGTGAACGTGGCATTACGATCAAAGCTCAGTCTGTCACCCTGCATTACACCGCGCAGAATGGTGAGACTTACCAGCTCAACTTTATCGATACCCCAGGGCACGTTGATTTCTCTTATGAGGTCTCTCGCTCACTGGCAGCCTGTGAAGGCGCCTTGTTGGTCGTTGATGCCGCACAAGGTGTTGAAGCCCAAAGTGTGGCCAACTGTTACACCGCGATAGAGCAGGGTTTAGAGGTCGTGCCTGTCCTTAATAAGATCGATTTACCATCAGCTGATCCAGATAAGGTCAAACAAGAGATCGAAGAGATCATTGGTATCGATGCGACAGAAGCACTAGAAGTGAGTGCTAAGACAGGCATTGGCATTGAGGATCTTCTTGAAAGCTTAATAAAACTTATTCCTCCACCAGCCGGTGATGCATCAGATCCTCTGCAAGCTCTGATTATTGATTCTTGGTTTGACCCTTACGTTGGCGTTATCTCACTGATCCGCGTTGTTAATGGTGAGATTAAACCAAAAGATAAAATGCGCATCATGTCGACAGGCCGGACATTCCAAGTTGAAAAGGTGGGCGTGTTCACACCTAAGCGCTTAGATAAAAAAGTGCTTTCAACCGGTGAAGTAGGCTTTGTTATCGCGGGCATCAAAGATATCGACGGCGCACCAGTCGGTGACACCATAACGATTGAAAATAAACAGGCCGCCAAACCTTTACCGGGTTTTAAGGAAATGCATCCGCGCGTTTTTGCTGGCCTATACCCTGTGAGCTCAGATGACTATGAGTCATTCCGCGAATCACTGCAGAAACTAAAACTCAACGATGCCGCATTAGCCTACGAGCCAGAAACATCCCAAGCGCTTGGATTTGGTTTTCGTTGTGGCTTTTTGGGCATGTTGCACATGGAGATCATTCAAGAACGCTTAGAGCGTGAGTTTGATCTCGACCTGATTACTACTGCACCAACCGTTATTTACGAGATTGCTTTAAACAGCGGTGAAATCATCAAAATCAGTAACCCTTCGGATCTACCTGATCCGAGCCGCATTGCTGAAGTCCGTGAGCCCATTATCGAAGCGAATATTTTGGTGCCTCAAGATTACCTCGGTAACGTGATCAATCTGTGTATTGAGAAGCGCGGCGTTCAAAAGAACATGCAATATCTTGCTGGCCAAGTTCAATTAACTTACGACTTGCCCATGAATGAAGTTGTACTCGACTTCTTTGATCGCCTTAAATCGGTCAGTCGTGGTTATGCCTCGTTTGAATATGAATTTAAGCGCTTCCAAGAGGCTAAGCTGATTAAGCTCGACATTCTGATTAACAGCGAGAAGGTCGATGCACTTTCAATCATCGTGCATCGTGATTACGCAGAATCTCGCGGTCGTGATTTAACTGACCGCATGAAAGAAATCATTCCGCGTCAGATGTTTGAAGTGGCTATCCAAGCAGCTATTGGCGCTAAGATTATTGCGCGCTCATCAGTGAAAGCTTTACGCAAAAATGTAACCGCAAAGTGTTATGGTGGTGACGCTTCTCGAAAACGTAAGCTTTTAGAAAAACAAAAAGCCGGTAAAAAACGCATGAAACAAGTAGGGCGCGTGGAGATTCCACAAGAAGCTTTCCTTGCGGTGCTACAAGTCGGCAAAGACAACTAACGGACTTTTCAGCATGCAATCGATCGCAGTCATTGGTTTTTTTGGATTCCTCGTTTGGATCATCATGCAATTTGGTATCGAGCATGCTTTGGCAGTCGGCACTGTTATCAGTGGTGTTGTTTGGTTGCTGTATCGCTTAAATCATAAAGACTATGAAAAAGGCGACATCCTGCCGGTTTATGCAGAGTATGCACGTTCGTTCTGGCCGATCTTTTTAATCGTTCTATTGCTGCGCGCTTTTATCGTAGAGCCTTTCCGTATTCCATCAGGCTCGATGATGCCTACCTTGTTAGTGGGCGACTTTATCTTGGTGAATAAGTTTGATTACGGTATTCGACTACCCGTAACTAAGACCAAGATCATCGAATTGAATCAACCAGAACGCGGTGATGTGGTGGTATTCCGTTATCCGCTCAATCCTCGTATGGATTACATCAAGCGTCTAGTGGGCCTTCCGGGTGATCAGGTGAGCTACTCACAAAAACACCTGTTCATTAATGGCGAGCCTGTGATGATCGAACCTGTCGGTCGTTATCAAGCGGTTGGCTCTGGTATGCGTGCTCAAGGCTACTTCCATGGCACGGAAGACCTAAAAGGAGTGCAACACTCGGTATTAGTCAACCCACGTGCGCCTGACTATAGCGGTGGATGTAACTTCCTACGCAACAAAGAAATCGTCATTCCTGATGGCTACTATTTGATGGTGGGTGATAACCGCGATGACAGTAACGACGGTCGCTGCTGGGGCTTAGTGCCTGAAGAAAACCTCGTTGGTAAGGCCTTCTTCATTTGGCTCAACTTTGATGCTGAAGCACCGGGTTTTGTTGACTGGTCTCGTATTGGAACCATCATTAAATAAAACCGCTAAGTGTCGATAATTACTATCATTTTTATTTAATCGGCATCGACATGCATAGCAGCAGATCAACACATCGTCAGAAGGGCATGGGCTTTTTCGGCTTTATTGGCGCAATTGTGCTCTTCGGCGGCCTGTTTGTTGCCGTCACTGCTGTGATCCCGACTTATCTCCAACATTACATCGTGACCGAAGTCATCGAGGGAATCGCGGAAGAAACACCGGCACGCACTGCCAACATAGTAGAAATCCGTAAATTGGCGGCAAAACGCTTCGATATCAATCAAGTCGAGGATTTTGATCTACGAAACATCACCTTAACGCGTGGATATGGCGAAACTTCGATAGAATTAGCCTACACAGTCCAACCTGAGATTTTCTCGGGCATTGGCTTTGTGCTGAATTTCGAAGAATCGGTACCGCTTAAGTGAAATTAGAACGTCTGCAAAGACAACTTAACTACACCTTCCAAGACGAATCCCTACTCATCAACGCACTGACACACCGTAGTGCGGGCAGTAGAAATAATGAGCGCCTGGAGTTTTTAGGTGACTCCATCCTGGGTTTTGAGGTTGCCGACCAGTTATTTCAGATCGACGAGAAAGCGACTGAAGGCCAGCTGAGTCGAATGCGTGCGTATCTGGTTAAGCGTGAAACCCTGGCTGAAATCGCCCGCGAATATAATTTAGGTGATTTGCTTTTTCTTGGCACAGGCGAGCTCAAATCTGGCGGTCAAAATCGAGACTCGATTCTTGCCGATGCCATTGAGGCGATTATTGCAGCGGTATATCTCGATGGCGGCATGGAGTCGGCAAGAAGCTTAGTCCGCCACTTTTTAGGTGACCGTCTGGCCAATCCATCAACTTCGCTTAAACAAAAAGACGCTAAAACGCAGCTGCAAGAATATCTGCAGTCTCAGGGCTTAGCTTTGCCCAGTTACGAGGTTGATGACATCAGCGGCGATCAACACAAGCAAACTTTTTACGTCATCTGCCAGATCGAATCTCAAGCTGATGTTGCAAAAGGTAAGGGCTCAAGTCGTCGCAAAGCCGAGCAAGCAGCAGCTCAAGCTATGCTCGATATGCTGAATGTTGAGCCTGAAAAAGCATGAGTCTAGATACACCGAACACCAAAGCTGGCTACGCAGCGATTGTAGGTCGTCCGAATGTGGGTAAATCGACGCTACTGAACCGTTTGCTAGGTCAGAAAATGGCGATCACCTCACATAAACCGCAGACTACTCGCCATCAAATCTTAGGCATCTATACCGAAGGCGATGTTCAAGTGGTGTATATCGACACACCTGGCATTCATCAACGCGGTGAGAAAGCCATGAATCGCTATCTCAATCGTACGGCGCATACCGCGCTACTCGATGTGAATGTCGCGATCTTTGTTTGTCAGGCTTTGGTATGGACCAAAGAAGATGCCGCTGTATTAAAAGCCATAGAGGCGGCAGGAACACCATGTATTGCAGTGGTAAACAAGGTCGATACCGTCAACCCGAAAGAAAAGCTCATGCCTTTCTTAGCTGAATTGGGACAGCGTCATAACTTCAAAGCCATTCTTCCGGTCTCAGCTAAATCCGGCATCAATGCAGAACAGCTACAAACCGAAGTTAACAACATGATGCCGGCAAGCGAGTATCTTTTTGCAGAAGATCAGATCACTGATCGCTCCGCTCGTTTCTTTGCTGCCGAGCTTTTACGTGAACAGATCATTCGTCGTTACCACAAAGAACTTCCTTACTCGATTACCGTTGAGATCGAAACCTTTGAGGAAGAGCCTGAGCGCTACATCATTGGTGCAGTCATCTGGGTAGAGCGCGAAAGTCAGCGAGGCATTTTGCTCGGCAAGCAAGGTGAGGCGATGAAAGAAACGGCTAGTGCAGCCAGATTACAAATGGCACAGTTTTTTGAAACACGCATTCACCTTGATGTTTGGATCAAAGTGAAAAAGAGCTGGTCATCTGATGAAAACAGCCTAGCGAAACTTGGGTACTCCGATTGAGCGAAGCCGCCTCTTTAAAGCCCGCGTTTGTTTTACATCATCGTCGCTACCAAGAATCGAGCCTGATTGTTGAGCTATTCACGCCAAACCAAGGGCGCATTGGTGTACTTGCCAAAGGTGCGCTCGGTGGCAAAACGAATCGCAGTGGCTCGTTACAACCCTTTACTCCCTTGTTAGTTGATTGGCGAGGAAGAGGGCAGCTGCCAACCTTAACCCATTGCGATGTCGCATCTACAGCGCATTCTTTAAAGGGAAAAGCGCTCTACTGTGCCATGTATCTCAACGAGCTGATCTTGAAGATGACAGAGCCACAAGATGCTCATGAGCGCTTGTTTGCAAGCTACACTTCATCCATTGAAGCTCTCGCCAACGCTGACCCCTCGAATGATGCTTTAGAGCCTGTGTTACGTCGTTTTGAATGTTTATTACTCGATGAATTAGGCTTAGGGCTATCATTAACGCATGATCAAGACGGAAAGCCATTGCAGTCCGATCTTCGCTATCAGTACGATATCGAATTAGGCCCACGCTTGGATCAAGCCCAGTCAGCTGTTATGGGTTCGACACTCTTAGCTCTAGATGAGGGTCGTTTTGACTCACTTGAGCAGCGTCGAGAAGCACGCGCATTGATGCGCCGCGTGATTGATTGGCATCTTCAAGGCGCCGAACTTAAAAGCCGCGAATTATTTCGCTAACGAGGAAACATCATGAATTACGAGCGACTACTTGGCGTGAATATCGACCACGTTGCCACCTTGCGCCAAGCTCGTGGCACGCCTTACCCAGAGCCCCTTCAAGCGGCACTGGTGGCAGAGCAAGCTGGCGCCGACTCAATCACATTGCATTTGCGTGAGGATCGTCGCCATATTCAGGATCGTGATGTGCACTTCTTTAACAATGCGCTACAGACCCATATGAACCTCGAAATGGCAGCAACCCCAGAGATGCTGACCATCGCGACCGGAGTCAAACCAGCCGATTGCTGCTTGGTGCCAGAACGTCGGGAAGAACTCACCACCGAGGGTGGGTTAAATGCCGCAGGTCAACTCGACTACCTAAAAGATTATTGTGGCACGCTAGCCGAGGCGGGCATCCGCGTATCTCTCTTTATTGACGCAGACCCCAAGCAGCTCGAAGCTGCCAAAGAGATCGGCGCCCCAGTGATCGAGATTCACACCGGTCACTATGCTGATGCGGGCTACGGTAGTGCTGAACGCGCTAAAGAGCTTGTACGCATCACTGAAGCTGTTCGCTATGGCAATGAGCTTGGCCTACAGGTCAATGCCGGCCATGGCTTGGATTATCACAATGTCAAAGCCATTGCTCAGATAGAGGGGATTGTCGAATTCAACATCGGACACGCCATTGTCGCCCGCGCAATTTTTAGCGGTTTGCATGCGGCAGTAGCGGATATGAAACGCCTCATCCAACGCTCAAGTAAATACGAAGCGTAAGGCTATCTAAGCCCTGGTTGAGGTAAACTAGGGCTATGAACTACCCAACCATTGCAGACTTTGTTGGCAAGACACCTCTGGTGCGTCTTCAGCGCATTCCCGGTGAGACCAGCAATACCATTTTGGTCAAACTCGAAGGTAATAACCCAGCTGGCTCTGTAAAAGACCGACCTGCGTTATCCATGATCGAGCGTGCTGAAGCGCGCGGCGATATCAAGCCTGGCGATACCCTTATCGAAGCGACCAGTGGCAACACTGGCATTGCTTTAGCCATGGCAGCAGCCATACGTGGCTACAAAATGATTTTGATCATGCCAGATAACCTCAGTGTTGAGCGTCGCGCGGCGATGCGAGCCTATGGTGCAAAGCTAATTCTGGTAACCAAAGAAGAGAGCATGGAAGGTGCTCGTGATCTTGCCTTAGCCATGGAAGCGCGCGGCGAGGGCAAGGTGCTTAATCAATTTGGTAATGATGATAATCCGCTAGCGCATTATTACGGTACAGGCCCTGAGATTTGGGAAGACACCCATCATCAAGTGACACATTTTGTCAGCGCGATGGGGACAACGGGCACCATTACTGGCACAGCTCGCTTCCTTAAAGAACAGAATGCCGATGTGCAGATCATTGGTGTTCAGCCAGCTGAAGGCGCTTCGATCCCAGGTATTCGTCGTTGGCCAGAAGAATATCTCCCAACGATTTTTGACGCCTCATTAGTCGATCGTGAGATCGATATTGATCAAGCAACAGCTGAAGACATGACACGTCGATTAGCCGTTGAAGAGGGTATCTTTGCAGGCGTTAGTTCGGGCGGAGCGGTAGCGGCAGCCTTGCTACTCGATAAAGAAGTCCGCAATGCCACGATTGTTGCCATTATCTGTGACCGTGGCGACCGCTACCTGTCGACAGGTGTTTTCCCCGATAAATAATTGAGTGAAGTATGCGTTTTAGTACGTTCTCAGTCAGCGTCTTACCCGATATTGAGACGGCTCGACATAATCACAACTTAGATGGCCTATCCGATAAGGATGTTGGCAATGTGTTGTTTCATCAACGCAAACAACGCACCGGCGACTCTGAAGTTCTGCCTTGGCATCAATTACGCATTGCTGCGATCACCTGCATTGATTACAACCAAGGTGAAGTGACGTTAACAACTCAATCGTTAGATACCAGTAACGAAAAGTCGCTCCTGGAA
This sequence comes from Gammaproteobacteria bacterium, assembly GCA_038146785.1. GTDB lineage: Bacteria > Pseudomonadota > Gammaproteobacteria > Chromatiales > Chromatiaceae > VMDJ01. Next base: position 118,869 of record JAYQSI010000017.1, on the reverse strand, counting down.
CTTCTCCAACAACGCCTAAATCTCGATACACATCTGATGAACTGGGGCGCAGATAGTTTTACCTGGCCGTTGATCACCTATCGGGCAATGAAACACGGCTTAGTTTGGCCTGATGCCTTTGATCTTACTCCCGAAGACTTGCAGCTCAGCTTTGCTATGGCAGGTGATGCTGATCAGTCTTTAGATGATCTAGCCAAGCAGTTCCTACTTCCCGGGTTGCGTGGACAAACGCGTGATTCGCTGTGGGATGCGTTTGTGAATGATCATTGGACCGAGATCACGCGTTTTTCAATTGATCATGCTGTTAATAGTTATTTGCTAGCTTTACGACTACATCACTTCAACGGCACCTTAAGCACCGATGAGAAACACACAGCGGTGCGCTCACTCGCTGACCACATTGATGAAGTGACCTTGCATAGCTTGTTCCGTGCGTTTGGCATGAAGGGCTAAGTTCAATGGGTCGACGCTTTCGTAAGCCAAAACTTCCGCAGGGTGATTTTGAAGCTCACATCCAATCGCTAAGCCATGATGGTAAAGGTGTCGCACGGATTGATGAGAAGGCCACTTTTATACAAGGTGCTTTAGCCGGTGAAAAAATCACTTTCCGCTACACCAATCGTAAAAAGAGCTACGACGAAGGATTAGTGACCTCAGTTATTGAGGCATCGCCTGATCGCGTACAACCTAAATGCGCGCACTATGAGATCTGTGGTGGTTGCAGTTTGCAGCACCTCGATGCTGATAAGCAGATCGAAGCTAAGCAGCAAGTGTTACTGGATAACTTAGAGCATATCGGCAAGGTGTCAGCTCAATCGATATTGCCGCCATTAACCAATGACAGCGTCTGGGGTTATCGCCGTAAAGCACGTCTAGGCGTTAAAAATGTTCCCAAGAAGGGCAAGGTACTGGTTGGCTTTCGTGAGCGTGCGAGCAGCTTTGTCGCAGATCTAACCCTCTGTCCTGTTCTACATCCTCGTGTTGGCGAGCTTTTACCTCAGCTGAGTGAGTTAGTCGAAGGGCTTTCAATCAATGCCAAGCTACCTCAAGTTGAGGTCGCCATGGATGATGACCAATGCGTACTTATCTTCCGTATCCTTGAAGATCTCACTGACGCCGACGCAGTAGCAATTAAGGCTTTTGGTGAAGCGCATGACATCATTCCATACACACAGCGCGGCGGCCCTGACACCGTTGTACCCTTGAGCGGCATTCCGGCTGATTTGCATTACGCCTTACCGGATCAAGATCTTGAGCTTGGTTTTTTGCCGGGTGACTTCACTCAGGTCAACACCGACATAAACCGCAAAATGATTAATCGCGCACTCGACATGCTCGACCTTAATCAGAATGACACTGTGTTAGACCTGTTCTGTGGCGTGGGCAACTTCACACTGCCTTTAGCAACACAAGCAGGCACCGTAGTCGGTGTTGAGGGTGACGAAGGTCTTGTTCAGAGAGCCAAATCAAATGCCGAGCGAAATAAACTCGCTAATGTCGATTTTTACGCAGCCAATCTTTATGAAGAGCTCAAGCCACAACCTTGGTTAAATCAGACTTTCACTAAAGCATTGATTGATCCACCACGCTCTGGTGCGCTTGAGATCCTGCCACTGATTAACAAGATGGGGATTGAAACACTACTTTATATTTCATGTTACCCAGGCACTCTGGCGCGAGATGCTGGCGTGCTAGTAAATGAAATGGGTTACACGCTTGTTTCTGCTGGCGTGATGGATATGTTCCCGCATACCGGTCACGTCGAATCGATTGCCTTATTTAAAAAATAAGATGGCTATTGAAATCGAACGCAAATACCTATTGATCAATGAAGATTGGCGTCAACTCGTTTCTAAAAGCACACGAATGACACAAGGCTACTTATGTCGAAGTGAAATTAAAGCGATTCGCGTACGTATTGCTGCTGATCAAGCACATATCAATATCAAACAAAGCATAGATGGTATCCATCGTCACGAGTTTGAATACGACATTCCTGTTAAAGATGCCGAAGAAATTCTGAAGCAAACCGCAGAAGATGGCGTCATTGATAAAACACGCCACTTAATCGTTGATGACGATCTCACCTGGGAGATTGATGAGTTCCATGGCAACAATGCTGGGTTGATCGTTGCTGAGATCGAATTACCCTCTGCCGATCACCCGGTACCTCAGCACCCTTGGCTGGGCAAAGAGGTCTCAACGGACATGAAATACTTTAATTCACACCTTATTTCGCACCCTTATGAAGATTGGTCGGATGAGGAAAAGGCTTAAGTGAGAATTTCAGCAGCCAATCATCAAATACCTTTGGCTGATACTTATCTGCTGCCCAACACTTGTCGTGGCAGAGACCACCACCTTCGCAATCAGTAACGCGCCAAACAGTCTTCACCCAATACTGGCGAGCGATGCGTCATCCGAGCGAATTAATGCACTCATTTATCAACCGATTATTGAACTCGATGAGAATGATCGACCTATATCGGGTCTAGCGGATATCACGCAACATGATGCGCAACATTACTCACTGGTTTTGAGCTCAACCAAGCATCGCTTTAGCAATAATACAGATGTTTCGCTGTTAGATATGGCAGCCTCACTCAATCTTGCTCGACATCATCCGCGATCACCTCAAGCGCAAACCTTAAGCAATATTGACTCTATCGAAACAACTGAGCAGTCGATTTTGATTTCGCTAAAAAAGCCTGATTATCGCTTTGCAGAAAAGCTCCATATCAGTGTTGCACCTAAAGAAATGCTACTTGAGGATGAAACATTAGCTCAGCGTCCTGTCGGATCAGGTGCTTTTGAATGGGTTAAGACACAGGGCGATGGCGGTGTGACACTTCGACATCGAAGATCAGCTGAAGAGATCCGCTTTGTGGTGAATAAAGACCCGACGATGCGTGTTTTAAAGCTACTGAAAGGTGAGGCGTCGATCTTGCAAAACGACTTACCACACGAGATGTATCGCCTTCTCATAGATGATCCAAACATTCAGGTTACGCAAACACCGGGAACCACCTTTAGCTATCTCGGCTTCAATATGGCTGATCCGATTCTTAAGCAAGATGAAATTCGCCAAGCGATTGCTTATGCCATCAATCGTCAGGACATTGTTAAACACCTTTTCCAAGGTAATGCGAAGCTCGCAAACACCTTGTTAGCGCCAGGTCATTGGGCGGCCCATCCAGATTTGCCTGCATATGAGTACAGTCCTGATAAAGCAAAACAGTTACTCGCGACGTTAGGCTATAGCAAGGACAACCCACTGGAGCTTTCATACAAAACCTCAACGGATCCCTTCAGGCTTCGTATTGCGGCAGTATTTCAGCAGCAATTGCGTGAGGTCGGTATTCATCTCAAGATACAAAGCTATGAGTGGGGTTCATTTTTTGGCGACATCAAAGCAGGGCGCTTTCAACTTTATAGCTTGAGTTGGGTTGGCATTCGCAGTCCTGACGTCTTCCGCTATGTGTATCACAGTGACTCTTTGCCCCCGAGCGGTGCCAATCGCGGTCGCTATGTATCAGCTGAAGTCGATCAGCTCATAGAGCAAGCTGAAGAATTACCCCTAGAGAAGAGCTTGCCGCTTTATCGTAAAATCCAAGAAAAGATCCATCGCGACCTTGTCTATGTGCCTTTATGGCATGAAGACCAAATAGTGGCCTCGCGTCGTGGTGATCTAAAACCTAATAAGCATGGCAGCTATCAGTATCTGGAGCAGGCTTTTGGTCAACACTGATCAAACACAGATTGTTATCTCTGTTAATCAACAGGAACTTCGCCTGATTGAAAATCAGCAGATTGCCGCAAGCTTTGCTATTTCAACGGCACTCAATGGAGTAGGGAATCTTGAGAACTCTGGCTGCACCCCATTAGGGCTGCACAAGGTACGCATAAAGATAGGTAAAGACTGCCCAATCAACACAGTGTTTACGGCTCGCCGACCCACAGGTGAGATATTCGATAGTGCTCTGGCTGAATCGTCACCTAATCGCGATTGGATCCTCACCCGTATTCTTTGGTTAACCGGGTGCGAAAGCGGCGTTAACCGTGGCGGTCAGGTCGATACGCTTAAACGCTTTATCTATATCCATGGCACGCCGGATTCTGAGCCCATGGGTAAGCCACAGTCACATGGCTGCATTCGCATGCGCAACAAGGACCTTGTCGAACTTTTTGATCGTGTCGAAAAAGGGCACGCCAGTCGAAATCATTCTCTGATGTTACGCGCCTTACTCGATCGCTTTTGGGTGCTGCTTGGTGTTATCACACTGGTCTTTTTTCTCACCGCGCTTGTACCGGGTGATCCTGTTGATGTGATGCTCGGCGAGCGAGCCACAGGAGCCGATCGAGAAGCACTCCGTGCCAGTCTCGGTCTCGATAAGCCCATAGTCGAACGTTGGTCTTCGTATGTGTTGAATGTTATGCAAGGCGACTTGGGTCATTCTCTACTTAAGCAACGCCCCGTAACGGATCTCATTCAAGAAAGACTGCCCGCCACCTTTCAACTTGCCATTCTGAGCTTTGCCATTGTGGTCGCGATTGCCATACCTCTCGGTAGTTATGCTGCGCGAAAACATCAGCAACTTGGCGATCATGCCGCAACAGTTTTCGCTTTACTCGGACAATCAATACCTAACTTTTGGCTAGGGCCTATGTTGGTCTTGTTGTTTTCTATTTATTTCGCCTGGCTACCAATCTCAGGCAATGAGACGTGGCAGCATATTATTTTGCCTGCAGTCACACTGGGGTTCTCTATGACCGCTATTGCGGTTCGCATGCTTCGCAGCAGCCTGCTAGAAATTCTGCATCAGGATTGGATGCGCACAGCTCGCGCCAAGGGCGGGGCAGAATCTCAGGTGTTTTGGCGACATGCTGTACCTAACGCCATGATCCCCGTGCTCACCTTGCTAAGTTTGCAACTAGGTGCCTTACTCAGCGGTGCAGTGATCACTGAAGTGGTATTTAGTTGGCCGGGTATCGGCAGCCTATTAATTGATGCTATTCAACAACGTGACTACCCATTAATACAGGGCGTCGTTTTAGTGATCGCGGTTCTTTATATCGTGATCAACCTAGTTACAGATGTGCTGCTAGGGTGGATTGATCCTCGTATCGAGACGCAAGCATGATCATCTCTTTAGCACGCATCATCATGCTCACATGGTTTGCCTTAGCCCTAATCGCATGGACTGTCGATTTAGACAGCAACCAGATTAATTTGGAGCAAATATTTGCAGCGCCTTCGCTGAATTCTCTTTATGGCTTACTCGGATACGACGAGCTTGGTCGTTCACTCGTATTACGCCTTATTGATGGTGCCGGCGTATCCCTCTTTGTTGCTTTGAGCACGGTAACGCTGTCTGCGGTGATTGGCACTTTCATTGGCGCCTTAGCTGGTTACATCGGTGGTCGAACAGATCGCGCAATATCGCGAGTCATTGATATCTTTCTTGCCTTCCCAGGATTACTGCTCGCCATCGCATTGGCCGGCATGCTCGGACCCGGCTTAAGTAATGTTGTCATCGCATTGAGTATCATGGGGTGGGTAGGGTATGCCCGCTTAATGCGTAACCAAGTGTTGAGCATCCGAAGCCGCGATCACGTTTCCTCTGCGTTAGCCCTTGGGCGAGATAGTCTGAGTATTATTCGTCTTCATATCATTCCATTAGCACTAGCACCGGTTTGGATTGAAGTCAGCTATGGCATTGCCGGCGCCATCATCGCAGAGGCCGGTCTCTCATTTTTGGGCTTAGGCGTACAGCCACCTCAAGCTTCTTGGGGCAACATGATTCGTGAGGGCGTGCGCTACCTTTTAGTCGCACCTCATGCAGTACTTGCACCAGGCATTGCCTTATCACTGGTGGTGCTTAGCGCCAACGTTCTTGGTGATGCAATGCGTGATAAATTAGACGTTAAATTCCAGCGGCAACGCTAACAAACTCGAGATATTGATGTACGGACCTGTAATGCTAGATGTGGTTGGCACGGAACTTACCGAAGCCGACATTGCGCGACTCACTCATCCCTCTACAGGTGGTGTGATTCTTTTTGCACGAAACTTCACATCACGCGAACAAGTTACCGAGCTAGTTAACGCGATTCATGACGTGCGAAATCCACCGCTCCCCATTGCGGTCGATCAAGAGGGTGGCAGGGTGCAGCGATTCCGTGAAGGCTTTACTCGACTCCCCGCAGCTCGATCAATCCTAAGCTACGCCAACAATGACATTGCACAAGCGGCCACTTATGCCCGTGAGTTGGGTTGGCTTATGGCCAGTGAGCTTCGTACAGTAGGTGTGGACTTTAGCTTTGCGCCGGTTCTTGATTTAAATTATGGCGTGAGTGAGGTGATCGGCGATCGTGCCTTTGGCGATACCCCTGACCAAGTAGATCCAATTGCATCAGCGTGGATGCTCGGCGCACGTGATGCCGGCATGATCAGTGTCGGAAAGCACTTTCCTGGTCATGGAGCGGTTGTTGCTGACTCGCATTTAGCATTACCTATTGATGAGCGCGATAAAGAAACGCTCTTTAAACAAGACATACAACCGTTTGCCAAACTGATTAACCAAGGACTTGAAGGCATCATGCCGGCACATGTGATCTATTCACAGATCGATAAAGACCTGGCTGGTTTTTCAACTTTTTGGCTTCAAACCGTATTACGTGACGAACTGGGTTTTGATGGCGTGATTTTCAGTGATGATTTGAGCATGAAAGCGACTGACGACACGGGTGATTACCCAAGCCGCGCCAATGCTGCATTAAATGCAGGCTGTGACATGGTATTGGTCTGTAACAACCCAGAGGCCGCCGAAGAAGTCATCATTGCTTTAGAAGAATATGCCAATCCTACCGCCAGTGAGCGCTGTGCCAGACTGCTCGGGCGCGCAAGTGTCAGCTGGGATAAACTACAAACACAAGATCGCTGGCAGAAAGCCAGTCAACTCGCTGCCGCCATTTGCGCCATACAGGACTAATTCATGATTGATGAAATGCTCAATGAAGCACTTGCTGTAAAAGCTTCAGCTGATTGCGTTGTCAGTGAAGAAGAGATTCGAGACGCTGCAAAGCGCATGGGCGATCAGATTAGCCAAGACCTTGCGGATAAGAATCCTCTGGTTATCACCGTTATGAACGGCGGCCTCTATCCAGCAGGCTTGCTGTTACCGCACATTACAGCGCCGATGCAGCTCGACTACCTGCATGCGACACGCTACCGCGGCGAAACCGAAGGCGGTGAGCTCGTGTGGGCTCGCACACCAACCTATGACCTCACAGGGCGCCACGTACTCATTATTGATGACATCCTCGATGAAGGTTACACATTAGAAGCGATTCTACGCTGCTGCCTAACGCAAGAACCTGAGTCAGTCAGCACTGCGGTATTAGCCAACAAATTGCATGACCGTGGTCCTCGACCTGATGTCACTTACTGCGGCGTTGATGTGCCAGACCGTTATGTTTTTGGCTGCGGTATGGATTACAAAGGCTATTGGCGAAATCTTCCGGCTATCTATGCGGTGGCGGAAGGGTGAGTCAACTTGCCATCATTGGTGGAACAGGGCTCACTAAGCTAAGTGACTTCACTGTTTCACGAAAAGAGGCTATCGACACACCTTATGGTGCTCCCTCGGCTGAGTTACTTTGGGGAAAGCTGGGCAATACTGACTGTGTGTTTTTACCGCGTCATGGCGAGCAACATCAGTTCCCGCCTCACAAAGTGAATTACCGCGCCAACATCTGGGCTCTTAAATCTATCGGCATCCAAGACGTGATTGGTGTTGCTGCAGTTGGCGGCCTAACAGAAAAAATGGGACCTAAGGTTATCTGTGTCGCTGACCAATTGATTGATTACACCTATGGCCGTGAGCATACGTTTCATCAAGAGCCGGGCGAGGGCGTTGAGCACATCGACTTTACTCATCCTTATGATGCAAATTTGCGTCAACGATTGATCGACACCGCCAACGCCATTGGCCTTTCAGTTGAGACCACTGGCTGTTATGGCGCGACTCAAGGACCTCGCCTTGAAACCGCAGCCGAAGTGCAACGCTTAATCCGCGATGGCAATGATCTTGTGGGCATGACCGGCATGCCAGAAGCAGCTTTAGCTAAAGAAGCGGGCATGCGTTATGCGAATCTCTCCTTGGTTGTGAACTGGGGCGCCGGCCTGACCGACGAAGAAATCACCATGGACGAGATCCACGCCAATCTTGAGGGTGGTATGCAGCATGTGGTGAACCTACTAGGAAACCTGCACTCATGATCAAACGATTACTCGCAATTAGCTGCTTGCTCTCCGCTAATGCATTTAGCTTTAGCTTTCCTAACGATGACAAAGCGGCAGCGGCTATGCAGTCAGGCCATTACGCCGAGGCTTACTGTAATTGGAAGCCGCTCGCCAAACGTGGCGATGCTGATGCCCAATATAACTTGGGATGGCTTTATGCCAACGGCCTAGGTATGCATGTGGATCCTTCCATGGCTGCTTACTGGTGGCGTCTTGCAGCTTCACAAGATCATCATGATGCTCAGTTCGCCTTAGCCTTTGCCATTGTCTCTGGCGACATAGATAGTGAGAGCATCAAAGAAGCGACTGACTTATTTATTAAAGCGGCAGATGCCGGCCATGAAGACTCGCGTGAAATGCTTGCCAAAATCAACTTAGACTCTCGAGTTGATCTGATAAAACTTCACCCTGAGCTCATCGATAAAGACTGGTTTGGCTGGCAAGCAACGGTGACCCGTGATCGAATTAACGTACGTGAAAAGCCATCCACCAAATCAAAGATCGTTGGCAAGCTGACTAAAACCACCGAGGTTCACGTCATCGGCCGCAAAGGTGATTGGCTACAAATTAAATATACCGGTGATGATGAGCAGTCTCATGTCGCTTGGGTTTACCGATTACTGTTAACTTCTTTCAAATAATGAACTCCGCGACTCGATATAAAAAAGGCCTCTTTTGGACACTGCTTGCAGTCGCGATTTTTATTTATCTAAAGGCCGTTATTCCCGTTGAGTATCTTCCAGATTGGATGACGCCAGCAGCTTACCGAACTGCATCACCATCGTTAACAGCTGCCACTGATGAACAGCTTTATCAAATCAAACAGGTTTTTTCACCGGAGTTGTTACCTAAACCCACACAAGAATAAATAGGGGGCTTGTCTGTGAGTTATAAATCTATTCTGCTGCTTCTCGATGACGGGAAAAGTAATGCGGACCGCATTAATACGGCGATTACTATCGCCAAAACTCATAACGCTCATCTCACAGCTGTAGCGCTTGAATCTCTCAAACCGCAATACATGATCACGACGAATGAGATACAGATTCAAGCCGAGTGTATTGAAAAAGCAAAAGAGCTTATCGAGTCATTTAAACCTATTGCAGAAGCATCGGGTATTAGTTTTGAGGCGTTTACCATTCCGGGAAGCGCTGACACCAGCGCAAATAAAATGGCCCACTTAGGTCGCAACAACGACCTCATCATCTTGCCTCAACCAGGACATGACAGCCGCAATTACACTCAAATGCTGGCTTTCTCGGAAGAGGTCATCCTGTATAGCGGTCGCCCCATATTGTTTATGCCATACATAGGCACCAAACGCGGCGCTTTGGATAAAGCCATGATCTCCTATGACGGAACACCGGCATCTGCGCGAGCCATTCATGACGCCATTCCTTTACTGAAACGCGCCAAAGAGACAACTGTACTTATTGTAGAGAGCCAAAAACAAAAAGAGAGCAAAAGCGATGTCCAAACGGATGAACTTGCCAAGCACCTTGGACGTCATGGCATCAGCATTGATGTCTCTCGTGTGACCCCAGGAGACGCGCTCGTATCGACAGTCATTCAAAATGAGATTGTGGATCGCAGTATCGATTTTGTTGTTATTGGTGGCTACGGCACACCAAGTCTACGGCAGAAAATATTTGGTAGCGTCACCCGAAAACTATTGGAGTCAATGATTGTTCCTGTTCTAATGGCGCATTAATCACCGCCTGTCTGTTGAGACACTCATTTGACCGCTACAATCCGTGCCGCATCGCTCGCCGACCTCGACAGGCTCGTTGAGATTGAAGAGTGTTCTTTTAGTGGTGATAAATTATCCAAACGCTCGCTAAAGCACCTGATCACCAAAGGGCACGCCATTGTCTTGGTGATTGAGAAGGACAAACAGATTGCTGGCGACATTGTCGTCTTACTTCATCGCAACACATCACTTGCCAGAATCTACTCATTGGCTATCGATCCTAACTTTCGTCGCCAAGGCCTAGCTAATCAACTCATTGCCGAAGCTGAGAAAACCGCAGCCGAATCAGGCAGCTTTTTCATGCGCCTTGAAGTGCGAATTGATAACGATAGTGCGATCACACTTTATCGATCACTGGGGTATCAGGATATTGGTCGTAAAGCGGATTATTACGAAGATGGCGCAGAAGCACTGCGTATGGAAAAACGTCTACGCACAAGCCATCCTGTCGCGTTAAACAAAATTCCTTATTACGAACAAACACTCATTTTTACCTGCGGCCCAGCTGCTTTATTAATGGCCATGCATGCACTGAATAAGGCAATCCCGTTAGACCGCGAATTGGAAGTGCGCTTATGGCGAGAAGCGACGACAGTCTTTATGACCTCGGGTCATGGCGGTACAACGCCATTTGGATTAGCGATTGCCGCCAAACAACGCGGCTTTGATGTGGATGTGTTTGTTAATGGACCACGCCCCTTGTTTCAAAACTCTGTGCGCTCAGAAGACAAAAAAGCGGTTATCGCACTCACAGAGCAAGACTATTTAAAACAAATGGCAGAAGAGGGGATTTGTCTCAGCGAAGCCATTCCAACCCTAGATGATCTTCGTGCAGCAGTTGAAGCAGGCGCGATACCGATCGTTTTAATTTCCACATGGCAGCTTTACCACGAAAAAGTCCCACACTGGGTTGTGGTGACTGGTTTTGATGATAAACACATCTATATTCATGACCCCTGGGTGGATGCAAAGAAAGTCGAGAGTGCAATTGATCGAGAAAATATTCCTGTCTTGCTGCGCAACTTTGAAAAAATGAGCCGATATGGCCGCGACCAAACCCGTATTACCTTAATCGTAAAACGTAACCTGTAATTTTTGAGACACCTAAATGAGCAACTGGATTTTTCTTGCTGAAGAGAAAAAAGACCTCGACTGGTTAAACAAGCATGGCTTTAAAGCTATTCATGTTGATGACTACTTAACAGGTCCTAATGCACATGGCGCCAAGAAAAACAGCCAAGTGATTAATTTATGTCGCAGCTCCAAATACTTGAGCATTGGTTACTACGCATCCTTACTTGCTGAAGCGCGTGGTCATAAAAATATACCCTCTGTTCGTACACAGCTAGATGTATCACGCAAAGGCTTAATTCGATTGCGCAGTGAGCTACTTGAAAGCTCTCGAATTAAAAAGCTGCTAGATGCACAAGCATTGAAGATTGAAGGGCAAACCCGATTTGAATTGAATGTGTATTTTGGCGGCTCGATCTATTCAGAACTTAATGAGATCGCTCGACTCGCATTTGATGAATTCCCAGCGCCAATGCTGAAAGTTATCTTTAAGCGTCGTAGCGCCAAAGAATGGGCACTAGATGACGTACGTCTAATGTCGTTAGCAAAACTGCCAAAAGAAGAAGAGCAATTCTTCATAGAGCGCTTAACGCGCTTTACAACTCAACGTAAGCGAAAAACTCGCACAAAAGCGCCCGCACGTTTTGATCTAGCGATACTTGTTAATCCAGAGGAGAAACTCGCGCCGTCTGATGAAGGGGCGATCAAAAAATTTGAGCGCATTGGTAAAAGCATGGGGCTTTATGTTGAGCGCATCGAGCGAAAGGACTACCAACGGATCAGTGAATTTGATGCCTTATTTATTCGTGAAACTACGGGCTTGAATCATTACACCTACCGCTTTGCTAAAAAAGCTGAAGCCGAAGGACTCGTCGTAATTGATGACCCGCAATCGATCCTGCGCTGCACAAATAAAGTTTTCTTAGCCGAACTGCTGAACTTTAATCATCTTCCAACACCAAAAACCGTTATTGCAGGACCACAGGACCTGAATTCAGCTGAGAAAATGATTGGCTACCCAATGGTTTTGAAGATTCCAGATGGTTCATTTTCACGCGGTGTAGAAAAAGCCAACAATAGGGAAGAGCTCGAAACCATCGCTAAGATGCTCTTTGAGCAATCGGAACTCATATTGGCACAAGAGTTTCTTTATACAGAATACGACTGGCGTATTGGCATTCTCAATGGACGTCCATTATTTGCATGTCAGTACTTTATGTCCAAAAAGAACTGGAAGATCGTTGAGCATAAAGCTGACGGAAAATTTATCGAAGGCGGATTCACGACCATGCCTGTTGATCAGGCACCTCCAGATGTCGTGGCCACAGCATTAGCGGCTGCAAACCTGATTGGCGATGGCTTGTACGGTGTTGATATGAAACAAACCGCTAAGGGTCCTGTGATCATTGAAGTTAATGACAATCCTAATTTGGACTCAGGCGTAGAGGACAAATACCTCAAAGACCAGCTTTACAGAGAGGTCCTTGGGGAATTTATGCGTCGACTTGAGATTCGTGCGCTTTCTCAACGTTAAGGTCGATTTGAGATAAGAGGGTTACTTTACTTAAAGGCCTGAATAGCTAGATATATGATTTAACATAATATGTATTATGCGCACTAATATATAATCACAAGGTCCTCAATAGACACATCGAAACCCAATATAAACAGCATAAAAAGACGCTGGTTTATATTGCATACCTTCTAATCGGGTCTTATGCGGTCCATACCACCAACTTCCACCTGCTGTTAATGCGTCATGATCATTCCGATCAGACAACCACTCCCAAACATTTGCACCCATGTCGTACAAACCGTTAACGCCTTTTTTTGTGGAGCCAACAGATAAATGATTTGATTGGTTGTTATTCATGCCTAAAGGTGAATCACCAACCGGATACGGATATGTTCTTCCGGTCTCAAAGCCATCAGTTGGGATATCTCTCAGTTCAGTATACGCAGCTAAGGACCATTCCTTTTGATTTGGAAGCCTGCCACCTTTGTCCAAACAGAATTCATTGGCTTCTGACCATGTAATATGAACAGCGGGCTCATCAACACTAGCATTAGCACCCTGGGGCGCCTTATAGCTCCAACCTTTACGTCGCTCCCAGCCAAATCCCCATTCAAAACCACCACCTTGGATTTCAGCTTGAGTTTTTATGCCTTTTCTTTTGGCATATTCCATAAATGAACCAACCGTGACTTCATATCGATCAATTGAGAAGTCGCCTATCAACACTTTTTCCGCATAACAATGAATCGGCATTAGCGAGAAAATTAAAATGAATGGATATGTACGTTTCTGATTAGACATTCATTCAAGTCCATGACTGTCGCAGTAAGCAATATGTCGGTTAATGATAAATACATAGTAAATTGTTTAATATCAATTATTTAGTGGTTAATTTGAGAAATTACTTTAGCTTTAAAAACTGTCGACAATTTTCTATTAAAAATATAATGATTATTCTATAACTTATTGAAAAATTTATTAAAAAGTATAGTTGAACTTGGGTCGAATTAGGCTCATCCAGGACAATTAAGTCCGTGATATATTCCACATTGAAACACACGCTTGGAGTACTAAATGCGCCTGTTATCTCTTTTGGCATTCGCCATCCTGTCCTTTTCTTCATACGCAGATGTTCTTGTTGAGAATGCTTACGCCAGAGCTACCCCGCCCGGCGCGATCAACAGCGCTGCCTTCATGACCATTCATAACGATGGCGCAGAGGCGATCAAATTAGTTAGCGCAAGTAGCTCAGCAGCGGATGTTGTCGAACTACATAATCACGAACACCACATGGGCGTGATGCGTATGCGTCAAGTTGATGCGATTGATGTGGCAGGTCATGGCTCAACCGAACTAAAGCCAGGTGGTCTTCATGTGATGCTACTTGGCCTTAAGGAACCGCTTCGTGAAGGTATGCACATTAAAGTCGATCTTCGCTTCAGCAACGGTGCCACCCAATTCTTGAGCATTCCGGTAAAAAACCTGATGGCTGAGCACGGCATGAATCATTCAGGCGGAATGAAGGATAAAAACAGATGGCATGAAGATGGATTCAAAAGACGGTCAATTCCGACTCGGCTGGTAAATCATCTAAAGCTCATCAAAGCCCGCTTGAAGCGGGCTTTTTTGTGCTCAAACCCCTATTCCTAAACCATCAAAGCCAGTAATCTAGTTACGTTTTTTTAGCTTATTGCGATGCGTACCGGGGAGCCCGCCATGCTGAAACGTTTTGCCATTCTTGCCATAGCCTTAGTGGTTCTATTTGGCGGCATCGCATTTGTAAAATCACAACAAATTAAAAGCATGAGCGCGGCTAAGAAAGCACCACCTCCCGCTGTTGTTACGAGCACACAAGCAACTCTTCAATCCTGGCAACCCACGTTAAAAACAGTCGGCACTTTTTATGCCAATCAGAATGTCGTTATCCGCAATGAACTGCCAGGAACTGTCAAAAGCATTGCCTTTACGTCGGGCAGCTCGGTAAAGAAAGGCGATATTCTCATTCAGCTTGATGACACTGAAGACCAAGCAAAGCTTGTAGAATTAAACGCAGCACAAAAACTTGCAAAACTCGATTTTGATCGATTCTCAAAATTACGTCAGTCACAAGTTGTTTCACAAGCTCAGATTGATATAGCCGAAGCCAAGCTTGCTAGTGCCAATGCACAGATCACTTCACAACAAGTTCGATTAGCGCAAAAAGCCATCAGTGCGCCGTTCTCAGGCAAAGCTGGTATTCGTAACGTCAGCGTTGGCCAATATCTCCCCGTTGGTACTGAAATCGTCCAACTTCAAGATAGCAATCCCATCTATCTTGATTTCAATGTGAATGCAGCGGACGCACAACTTCTTTCTCAAGGCACTAGTGTTAGTGCAACCAGCCTCGGGAAGGAATACACCGGCAAGATAGATGCAATTGATAGCGCATTAGATTCAGCTACACGTTTAGTGCGCGTACGCGCGTCTTTCGACAATCCGAATGGCGCATTAAAGACAGGCATGTCTGCTCAACTCAGCATTGCGCAAGGCACACCTTCAAATGTACTTACCCTCCCTCGCTTAGCCATCTCTTATGCACCCTATGGTGACTCAGTCTTTTTAATCACTAAAAAGGACGACAAGCTAAGCGTGACTCAGAAAGCTGTTACCACCGGCGATGTGATTGGCGACAAGATCATCATTAAAGACGGCTTAAAAGCGGATGACCAAGTTGTACTGACAGGTCATGTCAAACTTCGTCAAGGTATGGCAGTAACCATTGATAACACGTTAAAACCTGCGACTAAGAAGTAAGCATCATGCGCTTTACCGACATCTTTATTCGTCGCCCTGTTCTCTCTAGTGTGATCAGCTTGCTGATCTTAGTGGTTGGCATTCGCTCCATCTTTGCTTTAGAGACACGCCAATTTCCCAAGCTTACTAATACGACCGTTACAGTCTCTACGGTATACCCAGGCGCCAGCAGCGAACTGATTCAAGGTTTTATCACCCAGCCTTTGCAGCAAGCGGTCGCTGAAGCGGAAGGCATCGACTTTATTCTATCGACGAGCGTTACCGGCAAATCAACCATAGAAGCGCAAATGCGATTAGGTATCGATGCCAATGCCGCACTCGCGGATATCCAAGCCAAGGTATCAAGTAAAAAACGCGAACTACCCTCTGAGGCTGAAGATCCGATCATAGAAGCTAAAGTTGGCGACCCCACTTCTTTGATGTACATCGCTTTCCACAGTAAAAGCATGTCCCTACCCCAAATCACTGACTTTTTAGTTCGTGTTGCTCAGCCGCAACTACAAGCACTCAAAGGTATCGCCAAAGCACGCCCAATTGGTAACAAATATTACGCCGCGCGCATCTGGCTGAATCCCGAACAGATGCAAGCGCACAACATCTCAACCAATGAAGTGGTGGCGGCTTTACGTCGCAATAATGTGCTGTCGTCTCCAGGCAATTTGAAGGGTGATAACGTCCGCATCGATGTGAGCGCCGACACCACCATTAATGACATCAACGATTTCAAAAATCTGGTTGTTGTTAATCAAGGTGACCGTCTTGTGCGTTTATCTGATGTCACACGAATTGAGTTAGGCACAGAAGACTACGACAGCATGACGCTTTATCGTGGCATTCCTTCGATCTTTATCGGCATCGAACCTGCGCCAGGAGAAAACCCACTTGATGTCGCCAAACGTGTTCACGGTTTACTACCAGAATTAGAAAAACAGTTCCCTGAAGGACTGTCCTACGCGCTGCCTTATGATGCGAGCGTCTTCATTCAAGACTCAATTGATGAAGTCTTTGGCACGATTGCCGAGGCTGTGATCATCGTTTTGATTGTTATCTTCCTAACCTTAGGCACCTTTAGAGCAGCATTAATCCCCGCACTCGCGGTACCGCTATCACTTATCGGTGGCGCTTTCTTAATGCTCTCCATGGGCTTCTCGATCAACCTATTGACCCTACTTGCAATGGTGCTTGCCATTGGCTTGGTGGTGGATGATGCCATCGTGGTTGTTGAAAACGTGCACCGTCATATCGAAGAAGGAAAATCCAAACTCGATGCAGCGATCCTTGGCGCACGCGAATTGGGACTCCCTATTATTGCGATGACAACCACATTGGTTGCGGTTTATGCACCGATTGGATTTATGGGTGGCTTAGTCGGCACCCTCTTTACCGAATTTGCCTTCTCGCTTGCGGGTGCTGTTCTTATCTCAGGCGTGGTTGCATTAACGCTCTCACCCATGGTTAGCGCTTATGTGCTTAAGTCCAGTGGCAACAAAGGTCGCTTTGAAACTGCCGTTGAGCATTTCTTTGATCGACTTTCTGATAGCTACCAACGCTTATTACATAGCCTTCTCGATACCCCTGCAGTCATTTTGACCTTTGGCTTAGTCATCCTGCTCAGCATCTATGCGATGTTCATCACCAGTAAGCAGGAACTTGCACCGACTGAAGACCAAAGTATTTTGTTTTTCCAAGCGAAAGCACCACAAACTGCTACGCGTGAATATAACGAGCTATACGTAAAAGATATTCTGGCTAAATTTGAATCCGTACCTGAGTACGATAAAAGCTTTATCTTGATTGGCTTCCGTGGTGATCCTAGCGTGACCTTTGGTGGCTTTAAGATGGGTAAGCCAAATGAACGAAAGCGCAGTCAATCCGAAGTTCAACCAGAGATCCAGGGAAAGCTTGCCAAAATAGCCGGCTTCCAAACTGCCGTGTTCCCTCGCCCCACGTTACCGGGTAGCGCACGCGGACTGCCGATTCAGTTTGTCTTAACCTCGGATGCCGACCTCAAGACACTCGACTCACTTGCCGGACAGATGATTGGTAAAGCCATGAAAAGTGGCAATTTCATCTTCTTACGTAAAAGCCTCGATTTCACTCGCCCCAACACGAATATTGAGATCAATCGTGATCTGGCGGCCACCATGGGCGTTTCGATGAAAGACATTGGTGATGCACTTTCAGGTCTGATGGGTGAAAACTACGCCAATCGCTTTACGATTGATGGACGCAGCTACAAAGTTATTCCACAAGCCGATCGCGAATTCCTTAACGATCCTGAATCAATTGGTCGCTACACCGTTCGATCGAGCAGTGGTCAGCTTGTTCCACTGTCTACGTTGATTAGCTTTAAACAGACCATCAACCCAAGTAAGCGCACCCAGTTCAATCAAATGAACAGTCTGACGCTTGAGGGCATTATGTTCCCAACACTCAGCATGGGTGATGCCTTAGCTTATCTAGAACAACTTGGCAGCGAAGTACTCCCTGATAACGTACGCTGGGACTTTGATGGCCAATCTCGCCAATTCATGCAGCAAGGTAGCGCACTGGTCACCACCTTCTTCTTGTCACTTGGTCATTATTTACTTGGTCTTGGCTGCGCAATTTGAGAGCTGGCGAGACCCGTTAATCATTCTTGTATCAGTGCCTATGTCGATAGCGGGAGCAATGATCTTTATCACCACCGGCTTTGCCAGCATCAACATCTTTACCCAAGTGGGCTTGATCACACTGATCGGGCTTATCGCGAAAAATGGCATCTTGGTTGTGGAGTTTGCTAACCAACTGATCGCAACAAAAGGCATGCAAAAACGAGAAGCGATTGAAGAAGCGGCAAAGGTACGCCTACGCCCTATCCTCATGACCACCGTTTCAATGCTTGTTGCGATGGTGCCACTACTCTGGGCAACAGGTCCTTTCTCAGAAAGTCGTTACGGCATTGGCTTGGTGATCATCACTGGATTAGGTATTGGCACCCTATTTACGCTGTTTGTGGTGCCTGCGGTTTACCTCAAGCTATCGAATCACAAAGTGTAGTTACTCTTTAACCGAGCCAACCTTTTTAAGCGTTTTACCGGTTTGGAAACGTTTGGCTTTTTTATTGCGCTCGGTATAGCGATCAATCATGCGCTGATGGCAGCCAACCTCTTCGTCTTTATTTCTAGGTTGACGTTGCACATAAGTCCCATCCACTCGCATTTCCCACGCTTGGCGATAATCGTTTAACTGTGTATCAAGAATAAAGCGCAGCTCCTCACGAAGCTTTGGCGCTTTAACCGGCGCAACCACCTCAACACGGCTTTCAAGATTACGCTGCATCGCATCGGCAGATCCGATGAGGTATTCCTCATCACCATTATTTTTGAAGTAATAGATTCGCGCATGCTCAAGGAAACGACCAACAACACTGATCACCGTGGCGTTTTCAGACACACCCGGAATGCCTGGCAAGAAACGACAGCTGTCACGCACAATTAGATCCACTTGAACGCCAGCCTGACATGCTCGGTATAGCGCTTTTGTGATGTCAGCATCTTCTAGGGCATTCACCTTAAACTGAATCAAGCCTGGCGATTCTATTGTGTGATGCTTAATCTCTCGCTCAATGCGCGCCAGCAAAGCCGTTTTAAGCACCTTAGGCGCAGGTAGTAACTCGCGATAGAAACGATCTGGCGTAAAGCCGGTTGTTAGGTAGTTAAACAATTCAGTGGCATCTATCCCCATCTGCTTATCATTGGTCAGAATCCCAAGATCAGAATACACACGCGCAGTACCCGCATGATAGTTACCGGTTCCGATATGCAGATAGCGTTGCAAGCCGTTAAAGTCTTTACGCACTACAAGAATAATTTTTGAATGTGTTTTAAGGCCAACTACACCGTAAGTAACGTGTACCCCCGCTTCTTCTAAGCGTGTTGCCCAACGGATATTGGCTGCTTCGTCAAAACTTGCCTTTAACTCCACCACCACAGCAACCTGTTTACGGTTTTGTGCCGCTTGAATCAGGTAATCAACGACCTTGGTATCACTTGAGGTGCGATACAAGGTCATCTTGATCGCTTTCACCTTAGGGTCATGCGCTGCTTCTTTTAAGAAACGCTCAACCGAGGTCTTAAAAGAATCATACGGATGATGAACCATGAAAGGACCATCATTACGAATCGCATGAAAGATATTCGTCGCTTGCGAAAACTGTGGTGGATCGAGCGGCTTAAAAGGTTTCTCTTGCAGCTCAGGTCGATCAATGCCGGCAATCTCAAAAAGATCACGCAACGCCATCAAGCTTGAGCCGGTACTAAATACATCAGATTGCTCATCAAGACCAAGCTCAGCCGCCAACATGCCACGTGCCGTACTATCAATTTCATCTTGAACTTGAACACGTACGATCGACGCAAAATGACGATCACGCAGCTCACTTTGGATCATCGCTAGCAAGTCATCCGTTTCATCTACATCGCGCGCGGCTTGAATGTTTCTTGTGACTCGAAACAAGGCTGCATTTTCAATCTCAACCTGCGGCATCAACATATAGAGATGCTTTTTCACTAACTCTTCCAACGGAAGAAAATGAAAGGTGTCGGGTATTTGCACAAAACGTGGCAGGCCCTCACCTAATGGCATCTTGATACGCGTGTAGGCAAACGAATCTGCTGATGACTCACCCTGCTTCTTCACTTTAACCAGCAAATTAAGCGAGTAATTTGAAATAAAGGGGAACGGATGACTTGGATCAAAGGACTGCGGTGTAATCAGCGGAAACACTTCGCTGTAGAAATACTCACGTAACCAAATACCTTGATCGGTGGTGACATCGTCATATGACACAATCTTAATGTTATGTGTCACCAACTGTTCGCGCAGAATTTTTAATAGCTCACGTTGTCGCAACTCTTGTTCGCGAATAGCGTTATAGCAAGCATCAATTTGTTGCTGCGCAGTTAAACCATCCGCTGACTTATCTTGAATACCGGCCGCAACCTTACGCTTAAGGCTACCGATGCGTTTCATGAAAAACTCATCGAGGTTTGAACTTACGATCGCTAAGAACTTTAAACGCTCTAAAAGCGGATTACGCTCATCAGCAGCCTCATTAAGCACGCGCGAGTTAAACGACAGCCAGGTCAGCTCTCGATTCAAGAAAAACTCGTGCGAATCTAACTCAATTGGCATTTATAGCGCTCTGGAAAAGTTATTGGATAACAATGTGTTATTGACCATACTAGCATTATTTTATTAGCTTCAGTATCTCCCCACTACATTAATTACGATTGTGTAACTTTTTTGTCATGATTGGGTGTACCCAATCGATGTTTGCGATTACGATCACGCAAAATAATTTCAAAACGCTTTATGTCAGATAACACCACCCTACTAGAAACGATTGAAGACTTAACCTTTGCCTCAATCGATCTAGGCTCCAATAGCTTCCACATGATCATTGGCCGCCAAGAGAACGGCCAGCTTGTTGTTGTCGATCGGATGCGTGAAGCCGTTCGCTTAAGCGAAGGCTTAGTCAAAAAAGATCTGTTGCCACATGTACAAGATCGCGCGATTGAATGCTTAGCGCGTTTTGGTCAGCGCTTAGCTGGCATTCCTGCACACCAAGTGCGCGTTGTCGGCACCAACACCCTTAGACAGCTGCCGCCTGATCACAAATTCTTTACCCGTGCGACCGAAGCGCTTGGCTACGAAATCGATGTGATTTCTGGCTCAGAAGAAGCGCGCTTAGTTTATCTCGGCGTTGCCCATGGTCTTGCTTCCGAAGAAAAACGTCGTCTTGTAGTTGATATCGGTGGCGGTAGCACCGAAGTCATATTGGGTAAAAACAAGACCGCCGGACAGCGTGACAGCCTCAACATGGGTTGCGTCACGATGACGCAAACCTTCTTTGGCTCAGGTGAGATTACCGAGCAACGCATGAACTCAGCCATTTTGCGTGGCGCATTAGAGATCCGTGCTGTGCGTGAAAGCTATCAGCCAGGCAACTGGGATATGGCGATTGGTAGCTCCGGCACCATCAAAGCCATTTTAAAAGTCATGAATGCCATGGGCTGTGAGGGTGAAGTCATAAGCGCTAGCTGCCTTAAAAAGCTTCGCAAGCGCATGATAAAAATCGGCAGCATTGATGCTCTCGACTTTGAAGGTCTATCAGATGAGCGTAGACCCGTATTTGTTGGCGGCGTTGCTGTATTGAGTGCTGTATTTAATAGCTTGGGTATTGAAGAACTTCACGTCTCTAGCTTTGCCCTCCGCGAAGGTCTTTTATATGAGCTAATTGGTGAAATAAGCCGCACCGATGTTCGTGAAACCACGATTGAATCACTGCAGCAACGTTTTGCAGTTGATGTTGCTCATGCAAAGCAAGTCACCAATTTGGCGATGCGTCTATTCTCACAAATCGCCAGTGACTGGAAACTCGACGAGCGTCAAGATGCCAAGTTGTTGCGTTGGGCTGCTGCTACGCACGAAATTGGTTTGAGCCTTTCGCACAACAGCTTCCACAAACACAGTGCTTACATTCTGTCGAATGCGGATCTCACAGGCTTCACCAACCAACAGAAACAACAGCTTTCAACAATCGTTCGTTTTCAACGTCGCAAAATCAGCTCAACCGCGATCAAAGAACTGCCTAAATATCACCGCGACTCAACCAAGAAGCTCATCTTGCTACTGCGCTTAGCCATTATTCTTCATCGTAGTCGAACACCCGATACGAAAATCGAAGTCGATATTACGAAAAATCGATAAGGAAAATATCAGCCTCACATTCCCTGAAAACTGGCTCAGCGAACATCCCCTTAATGAAGCGGAATTAAATTCAGAAATTTCAGCTTGGGAAAAGCTCAATTTCACCTTGTCTATTAGCTAATACTTGATATTTAAGCTATTGTTTTTAAATATTTTTATTTACCTTAGCAGACTCTTCCACCACTAGATCTAATTAAGGCTGACATTGTCACTCAGATGTGTAGACTGCCTACATTATTTAGCAACTTAAGACCCTTTAGACATGGATTTAAAGAACATCAATCAAATTGAAGATGCAGCACGCTTTAGTTCAAACGAAGTCGTTCGAATCGGCATTGCGACACTTTTCATTGTGGCGATCATGCTGTTCGCCAGCATTACCCTAGACACCATTAACCAACATTACATGCTGGTTGCCGCCGCAATGATCGGTGGCTATATGGCAATGAACATTGGCGCAAATGATGTGGCCAATAACGTTGGCCCCGCGGTGGGCTCACGTGCCATGACATTAACAACTGCCATTATCATTGCTGCCATCTTCGAAGCCTCTGGCGCGATCATTGCCGGTGGTGATGTGGTTAGCACCATTAAGAAAGGCATCATCGATCCATCCGTGATCGGCGACCCGAATGCCTTCATCTGGTTAATGATGGCCGCCCTTCTAGCCGGTGCGATTTGGCTAAACATTGCTACCGCGCTTGGCGCACCTGTTTCAACAACCCACTCTATTGTCGGTGGCGTTTTAGGTGCAGGTATTGCGGCTGGCGGTATGGGTATCGCTAACTGGGGCACCATGGGTGCTATCGCAGCCAGCTGGGTTATCTCACCTGTCTTAGGTGGCATTATTGCGGCAACCTTCTTGATCGTTATCAAACGCTCAATTACCTATAAAGACGATATGCGAGCCGCTGCGCTCAAAGTTGTGCCTATTCTGCTCGCGTTGATGGCATGGGCGTTTTCGACCTATTTAGCACTCAAGGGTGTGAAGAAGCTGATCAAGCTTGATTTCACCACAGCAGCGCTGATTGGTTTTGGTATTGCCGTACTTGTTTACTTCTTTACCCGCGTAAAGATTGCACAACAAGGCGAAGGACTTGAAAGTTCGAAAGCTGGCGTTAATGCATTGTTCACTGCGCCTCTGATCTTCGCAGCAGCACTATTGAGCTTTGCTCACGGTGCAAACGATGTGGCTAATGCCGTTGGCCCACTCGCTGCGATCAATGACGCCTTGTTACATGGCGGCTACCACAGTAAAGCAGCTATCCCACTTTGGGTAATGCTGGTTGGCGCTGTTGGTATTGCGATCGGTCTAGCTTTATATGGCCCTAAACTGATCAAAACCGTTGGTAGTGAAATCACTGAACTGGATCAAATGCGCGCCTTCTCAATTGCGATGGCAGCGGCGATCACCGTCATTATTGCAAGCCAGCTTGGCCTGCCCGTGTCATCAACGCACATTGCAGTTGGTGCTGTATTTGGCGTTGGCTTCCTGCGCGAATACCTCAAGCGTAGCTACCAGAAGATGCTCGATGAGATCCGTGAGCACCATCAAGGTGAAGATGAAGCTGATGTCAATGCATTCCTAGAGCGCTTCACTAAAGCATCTGTCATCCAAAAAGGCATCATGCTGAAAGAGATGAAAGCAAAGAAAGAGCGAAGCTGAGCTTTCTAAGAAAGAGCGTAAGAGCTTGAAGAAGGTTTATAAGAATGAGTTGGTTAAACGTTCAGCGTTTAAGAAAATCATCGCAGCTTGGCTGATTACCGTACCAGCCTCTGGCACGATGGCCGCCTTCCTCTACTTCACCTTACGAGGCTTTATGATGCCTTAATCGAAAAAGCCGCCGAACGGCGGCTTTTTTATGCGCGTCGATTAGCTTATTGAGCGAGCTACCATATCGGTGATGTTCATCATTCGATTCACATAGCCCCACTCATTGTCATACCAGGCATAGATCTTCACTTGAGTGTCGTTTATCACCATAGTCGACAAAGCATCGACAATTGATGATCTCGGATCATTCAGATAATCAATCGAAACCAAAGGTCGCTCTTCGTAGCCCAAGATACCGGCCAACTCACCCTCAGCGGCTTGTTTAAATAACGCATTTAACTCTTCAACCGTTACTGCACGCTCTGCTTCAAACACAAAGTCTGTCAGTGAGGCATTGGTGAGAGGTACCCGTACCGCATGACCGTTCAACTTTCCCTCAAGCTCAGGGAAGATTTTAGTGATCGCTTTCGCAGAGCCTGTCGTAGTGGGTATCAAGGAAGTGCCACATGAGCGCGCACGACGAAGATCCTTATGACCTTTATCGATAATGGTCTGCGTATTGGTGATGTTATGGATGGTGGTCATGCTGCCATGCTTAATGCCCACCTTTTCGTGCATCACTTTAACCACCGGTGCCAAGCAGTTCGTTGTACAAGAGGCTGCTGTCACTAAGTGATGTTCATTTGCCGAATAAAGATGATGATTAACACCGTAGACGATATTCAGCGCACCCTCTGTCGGTGCGGCAACGATGACCTTCTTAACACCTTGATCAAAATAGTTCTGTAGCGTCTCGGGCTTTTTATGATGTTTGCCGGTTGCTTCAATCACGATGTCGCAATCAGACCAATCGGTCTCATGAATCTCTTTATTCGAGGTATGCGCGATCTGCGCACCTTCAACATCCATCGTGTTGCCAGATGCAGACACTGATTGATGCCATGTACCGTGCACTGAATCAAATTTAAGCAAATGCGCAGAACCTGTAGCATCGGTTGAGATCTCGTTAACTCGCACCACCTGATACGACTGATCATCTAAGGAATTCAAGAAGAAAGTCTGCTTTACAGCCGCGGGTACCGAGATGGACATCAGAGATCCATATTGCACGATGTTTTTTGACTTTCATGGGCCTTTCTCATTATCAGACCCCAAGATTTTGCGTCAGTTTAATGACAATCTAATGACTGAAATGTCATTTCAGATCAGACCAGGAGCAAACCTATCCAGAGCGATAGCGCCCCATATCACCAACACCAACAACAAACTGATGAAAACCGCTGCTGATCCCATATCTTTTGCACGACCAGATAGCTTATGTGGCTCATCACCGATTCGGTCAACCACTGCTTCTACCGCCGAATTGAGCAATTCGACAATAACGACCAACATAACCGTTCCAATTAAAAGGCCAATTTCGTCCGCAGTGCGACCCAGCCAAACAGCCCCAGGAATCATCGCTGCTGCGAGCAAAACCTCTTGGCGAAAAGCAGATTCGTATTTCCAAGCAGCTTTGAGACCAAGAAAAGAATAGCCCCCCGCTTTGATAATACGTGTTAAACCGGTGTTGCCTGGCTTGCCCATTGTGCTTCCTTTATGGTTCTTGCGCGTTCTTGTAAGACCGGACTTAATGCCCGTAAAAATTGAATCGCTATTCTATCCCAAGTTTTGGTTAACGCATGATTTCGACATACATTTCTATCTAACATGATGGCAGATGCAATAGCCGTTGATAAATTCTCATGCATGCAACCATTGACCCCCTTCTCTATAACATCCAATGGTCCCGGTACTGGAAATGCTGCGACAGGTACACCACACGCGTTCGCCTCTAGCATTACTAAACCGAATGTATCTGTGAGAGATGGAAATACAAACACATCAGCTGCTGCGAAATATTGGGCCAATTCAATGCCTTTTTTAGCACCAGGAAAAAGTACATAAGGATAACGACGCTTGTATTCATCAAGTGATGGACCATCGCCTACAACCACTTTTGTACCTGGCAGATCCAGATCCAAAAAGGCAGTTAAGTTCTTCTCAGGCGCTACTCGACCCACATTAACGTACACAGGTCCCTCAAATTTAAGCTGACCTCGATGCAGCGGATTAAATAAAGAGGTATCCACACCCCTGCCCCAGACTTCTAATCCCTCAAAACCACGCTCAACCAGTTGTTCACAAATTGTTTTTGTAGGGACTAACGTCTTTACGGCTTGGTTATGAAACTTTCGCACAATGGGGTATGTCCAGTTGAGCGGTATAGGAAAACGCTCA
Organism: Gammaproteobacteria bacterium; assembly: GCA_038146785.1. Classification (GTDB taxonomy): domain Bacteria; phylum Pseudomonadota; class Gammaproteobacteria; order Chromatiales; family Chromatiaceae; genus VMDJ01. The sequence goes on along the minus strand of JAYQSI010000017.1, from coordinate 92,630 downwards.
CGAATATACTCAGGAAATCGCGTATGAAAGGATGTCGTGAATTTATAGCCTTTTTTATTACAGTAGGCTTTGACTTTATAGCCAATTGGCCCTTCCGTAGCGATGTGAATGGCATCGGGTGAAAAATCATCAATGCGCTTCTCAATACCCGGCAACCGGTAAGCAATACGAATCTCTTCATAGGACGGGAGCGCAATAGTGGGATAACCCTGATGAGAAACCACCTCAACTACATGCCCCATCGCCTCAAGCTTTTTAACCATGGTACTCAAAGTCGTTACGACACCATTAATTTGAGGAAACCATGCATCTGTAGCAAGCAATAATCTCATGCCAACTCACCTTCAACATCAACATTAATGATGTTTTGATAAAACGTTAGCATTTCGTTCGCCTTCGCTATAGCACTCCAAGACTCGGCATAAGCCCGACCCTTTTCAGACAAAGATCTTGCTTTCTCAGGATGATTGGCTAGCTGAATGACCTTTGATGCAAAAGCTTCATGATCTAGCTCGGCTATATGACAACCCTCACCTTCAACTAAAACATCCTTAGAACCCATGCTAGCGACTGACACAACAGGAATACTGGATGCCATTGCTTCAAGCAAAACCAAACCTTGTGTTTCAGTTTCCGAGGCAAACACGAAACAATCACTCGCTTGGTAACATGAAAGTAGTTGCGTAGAACGATCTAGATAACCGGCGAAATGAATATGTTGAGAACACACAGCTTCACCAGCCTGCTTCTTTAACGATTTGAGAGCAGGACCTTCCCCTGTTACTAAGAAATGCGCATGAGGTGCTGCTGCAACCACTTGCTCAAACATCTCAATCAGAAAACCTATATTTTTTTCAAACGCAACACGCCCAACATAAAGCAATAGAAATGCACTATCGGGAATCTTGTAACGCGATCTAAAGCCTGTTGTATCTCGCCTTTCAAAACAAATTGATGGCAGTCCAGTCGGAACAATATCTATGCGTTGTACCACGCCATACTCACGCAGTTTGTCGCTCATCTGGCGCGATGGAGAAATCACACCATCTACAGCATTACATTGACTCTTTGAGAATTTACGTGCGATCGCACGCAGCAAACCCTTAGGCAAGCGAGGCAAATACTTTTCAAAATAGGCCTCAAAAAAAGTGTGGTAGCTTGTCACCACCTTTAAGCCCAATGCTTTACCCAAATAAATGCCCGCATAATGAGCAACAAATGGAGTGTGTATATGGACGATATCGAACTCCTGTTGTCGCAAGCCAGGAACAAGCTTTTTAATCTTTCTTAATGACATCAGTCGGTCTTCAGGATCAAAAGGCAGCTGACGTGATGGAATACGAATAATGTCGAAAGGCTCTTTATCTACCTCAGGGTAGTCCGGTGCAATCAAGGTTACCTCATGACCCATTGATAAAAATGCTTCAACAAAGGTCTGAATAGATGTTGAAACACCATTGATCCGTGGAAAAAAAACATCTGAAACCATCAATATACGCATAAGCCACTCCTTGAAAGCAGATAACTTATCGAGTTGATATGGCAATAATGTGACAAATTTGTAACTTAACTGGTCATCTTTTTGTCATATAAAAAAGCTAGGTTAGCGTTTTCAAGAGACGCTTATGTATTGCCAAGACAAACTTCTAATTCTCGATGCCGACGGCACAACCATCGATGCATTCAGTGCTATGGAGACTGCTTTTCAGGCTAATAAACTTAATTTGGGCGATTTGGAAAGATTTCAAAAAAGACGCCATCTTTTTAAATACATTGGCGGATTGAAAGAGTTTCCAGCAAATCTTGCGAACCAGGTCAGTAAGTCAAAACGAGAGCGACTTATTGACACACTCACTGAGGTCTACCGTCATGAGGCTAGACTTTATGAAGGCATGGCAGATTGGATGAATCAGCTAACGAGTCTTGAGGGTCTTCGTGTTGGCATGATCACCCGAAACGTTACGAGAGATGCAACGGAAACTATAAAGTTACTTCTTGAGCGACATGGCGTCGATGTCAGTCGATTTGACTTTCTACTTCACCTCCCTTTGAAGAAAAGCAAAACAGCTGCATTTCGGCTTGTTCGTGAGAAATATTCAATCAACCCAGCTTTGTCTTATGCCTGCGGCGACGAAAAGAAAGATTTTTTAGCCTGCATAGAAACAGGCATTCACCCGTTCATGGTGTCATATGGTTTTGAAGATTATGAACGCCTCACTCAAAAGATCGGGGTCCCTTCTGAAATCATCTCTGAATCCCCATCTGCGCTACGCCAGAGAGTTAATCACACGCTTGGTATCGCTTAAGTCATAAAACTGTCACCAAAGTGACAATGCCCTGTCATATTCACTGCCTAATATGACTCAATCGTAACAATCGAATGAGTGACAGCTATGAGCGCATTGCTTAACCCAGCCCACCTTCAGGAAGAAAAACCAAAACGCATGCATTTTGAGCTAGCGAGCACGCTAGCTGATATTCGTGCATCTCAAGAACTTCGTTATCGAGTCTTTGCTGGTGAAATGGGCGCTCAACTTAAAGGCGAAGGTAATCTAGACCAGGACCACTTCGACCCTTACTGCCAACACTTGTTAGTTAAAGATAGCAAAACGGGGGCCATCATTGCCTCCACACGATTACTGACTAATAAACAAGCAGCAAAAGCAGGCGGCTACTACTCTGAGAGTGAATTTGAAATGTCTCAGCTGCATGATCTGCCCGGACGTGTTGTTGAAATTGGCCGCACTTGTGTAGACCCCAATTATCGTGCAGGGGCTGCTATTGCTGTTTTATGGTCAGGTCTTGCAGACTTTATTACGCAATTCAAAATTGATTACTTGTTTGGCTGCGCTTCTATTGCGATGGAAGATGGTGGTATGCAAGCGCAAGCGATCATGAAGCGGGTTCGCCAACATGCATTTTCCGATGATCAGTGGCGTGTTACTCCAAAGGTAGAACTACCCGCCATACCTGCAGGCGCTGAAGATGTTTTATCTGCACCCTTGCCCCCTCTTCTAAAAGCTTACCTTCGCTTAGGTGCGCGCATTTGTGGTGAGGCCTATTACGACGCTGACTTTAATTGCGCTGATCTTTTCGTCTTGGTGAAGGTTGATGAAATGGATAGCGCATATACACGCCACTTCTTAGATCGTGTCAGTAACGCATAATGAATAATCTTCGTCTCATCTATCGTGGCGTATTGATCATTCTGCATATCCTTGCAGGTGTTCTTTTAACCCCTCTTGTTTCTACAAAAGACGATGATGGCGTATTGCGCACAAACAAACGCATCACTCACTGGTGGCATGCACGTTTATTACGCATCCTCAATGTAAAAGTCACAACAAAAGGTACTATCCCTGAAGCACCTTGCTTAGTTGTCTCAAACCATATCTCTTGGTTAGATATCATGGTACTTGGCGCCACCATGCAGACAGGCTTCTTATCCAAAGACGATGTCGCAAAATGGCCCGTGATTGGATGGCTAGCAAGTCGCGCAGGCACTCTCTTTATTAAACGCGGCGGCGGAGAAACATCATCACTCTAAGTCACTCCATTGGCAACTTTATAAAACAAGGCAATCTTCTAACCTTGTTCCCTGAAGGCACAACAACTGATGGCACTTCGTTCGACAATTCTTTGCCCGTCTCTTTGCTGTGAGCATCGATAATAAGCTTGCCATTGCTCCTGTTGGTATTCGCTATCAGCAACCCAACGGACAGATTGATTTGGACGCACCTTATATCGGTGATCAAAGTCTTCTGCCAACCACTGACTAAAGATCGCAAATCACTTGCCAAAGCGACCTATACCGCTGTTATGGGCGAGCTCGGATACGACCTTACGGCTGAACCAATTCGGTATAAAAAAGCTGCTTAAAGTGCTTCGATTGCTACAACTATTGCACTACCACATTGCACGGTATTCGCCTGACCACCCAAATCGGCTGTGCGATTTGCCGGGTCAGCCAAAACCTTTTCGATTGCCTCAAGGATGCAGGCAGCGGCATCTGCGTGACCGAGATGATCTAGCATCATCGCACCCGACCACACCTGACCGATTGGGTTAGCTATCCCCTTACCCGCGATATCCGGTGCTGAGCCATGCACAGGCTCAAACAAGGATGGGAAGGTGCCATCTGGATTGATATTCGCCGATGGCGCAATACCAATGGTACCCGTACAGGCAGGTGCCAAATCAGAAAGGATGTCGCCAAACAAATTAGACGCAACCACCACATCAAAACGATCCGGGTTCATCACAAACTGGGCGGTCAGGATATCGATGTGATATTTGTCTACATCGACCTCGGGATAATCTTTCGCCATCGCTTCAACACGCTCATCCCAATACGGCATAGTGATCGAAATACCATTTGATTTGGTTGCCGAGGTGAGCTTTTGGCGTTTGGTCTTTTTAGCCAACTCAAAGGCGTAACGTAAAACGCGATCAACACCATGACGACTCATCACCGTCTCTTGCATGACGATCTCGCGCTCAGTGCCCTCGTACATCTTGCCACCGACCGATGAGTACTCACCTTCGGTGTTCTCGCGCACAATCCACATATCGATCTCACCTGGCTGACGATTTGCCAAAGGTGAAGGCACACCCGGCATCAAACGCGCAGGACGCAAATTGATGTACTGATCGAACTCACGACGAAACTTAAGTAAAGAGCCCCAGAGAGAAATATGGTCTGGCACTTTATCGGGCCAACCGACTGCGCCAAAGAAGATCGCATCGTGACCACCGATCTGCTCTTTCCAGTCATCTGGCAGCATCTTGCCGTGACGCTCGTAGTAATCCCATGATGAAAAATCAAAATGATCAAACTGCAGCGTGAGATCAAACTTTTTTGCTACCGCTTCTAAGGCACGCAAACCTTCAGGCATCACTTCAGTGCCAATGCCATCACCCGGGATGACCGCAATACGATAAGTCGACATTTAACGTTGTCTCAGTTTCTTTACGAGGGAAGCCATCTCTGGCTCAGGAGGCAGCTCATCGGTATTAATCAACCAATGCTGCAAATCAGGGTCTTGTTGATCGAGCAAGGCGCGAAAAGCCGCCTGTTCTTCAGCGGAAGCCTTGGCATATTGCTGATCGAGATAATCAGCGAAGAGGTAGTCGAGTTCTAAAAGTCCCCGCCGGCACTGCCAGCGGAGACGCTCAATATCATTGTCCACTTAGATTGCTTTCTTCAACATCAAATTCTTGATGTTGCCGATCGCTTGCGTTGGATTCAAGCCTTTTGGACAAACCTCAACGCAGTTCATGATGGTGTGACAACGGAACAGCTTGTAAGGGCCTTCAAGCTTATCCAAACGCTCATCAGTCGCTTGGTCACGACTATCCGCCAAGAAGCGCCATGCGCTTAACAAGGCCTGTGGACCATGGAACTTCTCAGGGTTCCACCAGAACGAAGGACATGAGGTTGAACAACAACCACACATGATGCACTCGTACAAACCATCCAACTTATCGCGATCTTCAGGCGATTGAAGAATCTCTTGCTCAGGCATTGGATCTTCACGCACCAACCATGGATCAACCGCTTTGTATTGCTGATAGAACTGACTCATATCCACAACCAAGTCACGAATGATGGGTCGACCTGGGAATGGGCGAACCTCAACAGGCTCTTTTAAATCTGCGATAGCGGTAATACACGCCAACTTATTTGTACCGTTAACGTTGACGCCATCAGAACCACACACACCCTCGCCACATGAATGACGGAAGTTGAAGGTTTCATCCTGACGCTTCACCTCTAACAAAGCATCGCGCAACATCATGCCGCGAGATACTTCGATATCGAACTCCTGCATGTATGGTTCGCTATCTACGTCTGGGTTGTATCGTGAAATTAGAAATTTCATGGTGTTCTCCTTAGTAGACACGCTCTTTAGGTGGGAAAGAATCAACTGTCAGCGGTTTAGTTTGAACCGGCTTAAAGTCGATACGATCACCCTCGAGGTAATACAAACTGTGTTTCATCCATTCCGCATCGTTACGGTCTGGGTAATCTGGACGTGAATGAGCACCACGGCTTTCTTTACGCGCAAGCGCAGAAGCTGCCAAGGCAATACCACAGTCCATCAAGTTCTGAAGCTCAAGTGCTTCGATACGCGCGGTATTGAAGACCTTTGAGTGGTCGGTCAACACAACGTCATCCATCTTCTTACGCAGGCTTTGATCTTCTCAACACCTTCCGACATGATTTCTTCTGTACGGAATACGCCCGCGTGATCTTCCATCGTTTTACGGAACTCATCACGTAGCTCACGCACCGATAGGCCATCGCCTTTACGATCCCAACGCTGCAAGCTTTGCATCGCTTGATCAACACTGTCTTCATTCATTGGGCGGTGATGCTCTTCCATGTTATCCAACACGTGAAGACCTGCTGCACGACCAAATACCAAGATATCGAGAAGCGAGTTACCACCTAAACGGTTCGCGCCGTGTACAGATACACACGCAGCCTCACCCGCGGCATACAAGCCTTGAACAATCTCTTCACCTGAACCATGCGGCACGATAACGCGACCATAACGATCCGTTGGAATGCCACCCATGATGTAGTGAGCGGTTGGGAATACCGGTAATGGCTCAACAGCCGCATCCACGCCAGCAAAGATTTTTCCGCTCTCACGAATACCTGGCAGACGCTTTTGAATAATCTCTTCACCTAAGTGATCCAACTTCAATAAGACGTGATCGCCATTCGGACCACAACCACGACCTTCTTTTACTTCGGTAACGATCGCACGTGATACAACATCACGAGACGCCAAGTCTTTTGCATTAGGCGCATAACGCTCCATAAAGCGCTCACCATCTTTATTAACAAGATAACCGCCCTCACCTCGTACACCTTCGGTGATCAACATACCCTTACCCGCGATACCGGTTGGGTGGAACTGGTAGAACTCCATATCCATCAACGGCACACCCGCACGCAACGCCATCGCCATACCGTCGCCGGTATTGATGTGCGCATTCGAGGTGGTACGGAAGACCTGACCACAACCACCGGTTGCAAGAACGGTTGCTTTTGCTTCGATCAGCAATGGCTCACCGGTTTCAATCTCAAGCACCAAGGCACCCAAAATCGCGCCTTCGTTATCGCGAATCAAATCAATCGCAAAATACTCATCAAAGAAGTGCGTACGTGCACGAACATTCTGTTGATACAGCGAGTGCAAAATCGCGTGACCGGTACGGTCAGCTGCAGCACAGGTACGCGCTGCTTGAGCACCACCAAAGTTTTGTGACTGACCACCAAATGCACGTTGGTAGATCTTGCCGTTATCCAAACGAGAGAAAGGCACACCATTGTGCTCAAGCTCATAAACCGTAGGGATCGCTTCACGACACATGTACTCGATGGAGTCTTGGTCACCTAGGTAGTCCGAACCCTTAACGGTATCGAACATGTGCCAGTGCCAGTTATCCGGCATGACATTCGCCAATGCAGCGTTTACACCACCTTGAGCTGCTACCGTGTGCGAACGGGTTGGGAAAACTTTTGATACCACGGCAACGCGCGCATTGGTGTTAGCAAATTGAACAGCAGCGTTAAGACCTGCGCCACCTGCACCAATAATCAGTGCGTCAAATCGACGTTTATTCAGTGCCATTAGACCAACCTCGCCAAAACTAACGCTTGTGTCGCCCAAAGCGCACAAGCCACCAAAATTGTTGCTACCACCGACAACGCAATCACGCGCTGCGAGGTATTCCAAACGTAATCAATCAGCACATCACGCACGCCAACCCACGCATGCATCAGCACAGAGAGTACGAATAGCAAAGTTGCCACGCTCATCACAGAACCTGCGAACCAGCCTTTCCACTCTGCGTAATTAATTGGCGCATCAGTGATCAACGCACCGACAAGATAAATAGAGAACACAGCAATGTAGATCGCCGTTACGCGTTGGATAACCCACGCCTTTAAACCAGAAGCTTTACGACTCATAGCAAACCCCACAGCAACAAAGCACCAATCACAGGAGCAACCACGGTGACCAACAAAGCGGTTTTACGTGCAGTCTCTTTCTCAACACCCATGTGAACATCGATTAATAAGTAACGAATGCCCGCCAACAGGTGATGTGAAATACCCCACATCAAACCAAACAGCAGAATCACGCCAAGGGGTGAGCGCACCATCTCGCCGGCAGCTTGATATGACGCAGCGTCACGCAATGACAAATCAAGAAGGTAAATAAGCACGGGAATCGCAACAAACATCGCCACACCGGTAATACGGTGAATGATCGACATGATGCCCCCGATCGGAAGCCGAATCTTCAGCAGGTTCAAATGAACCGGACGTTGGGTTGAAGTTTTCATATCCGCCTTTGGTCTAGTTGAAAGAAACCGTGCTCATGTTTCATATGAAGCAAGCGCACTAACACAGTGTTTGTGTAGGCGAAAACTACACGCTGCACTAGCATGGGTCACATAAGTTCTTTCAATGTAGCAGGCGGAATATGAGCCACCCTTGGACAAAAACGAATTTGTCCAAGGTATATTCGAGATGGCTTATATGGATTTGACTTAATCGTCGATTTCAACCTCACGCAAGGCTTGCGCGGCTGATTCTGGACTGACTGTACTAACAAACAAGCCAGAACCTAACTCAAAGCCCGTCGGAATGCTGGTACGTGGGCAGATTTCGAGATGCCAATGATAACTATCCGAGCAATCACCAAAGGTGTCGCCATGTGGTGCTGAATGCAGGAAGTAGTTGTATTGCACTCCACCCACAACCTTATCTAATCGCGCCATCGTGCGCTTCAGCACATTGGCAAAGTCTTCGAGATCTTCAGCGGTTGCTTCGAGGAAGTCTGATTCGTGTTGCAGCGGCAGAATATGAATCTCCCACTCATAGCGACTAGCGAAGGGCTTGATCGCAACAAACTTCTTACCACGCTCAACCACGTACTGACCGACATTGATCTTGCGGCGAATCTCACCTGACTCACGATCGTAAATCGTTGCTTCATAGGTGAGTGCTTCGTCAATCAAAGAACAGAAAACACACTGACCATGCTTGGCATGATATTGCTTGCTGTAGGTCACTTCGTTCTGCACGTTCTCAGGCACAACGGGTGTCGCAATGATTTGACTGTGCGTGTGCGGAATACTGGCACCTGCAGCAGGTCCAAAGTTCTTAAACACCAAGACATACTTCAAACGTTTATCAGACGCATAAAGCTCAGCCATGCGCTGCTGATACACGGTGAATAAATTCTTCAGGTGATCCTGTGTCATCTCATGCACACAGATACCGTGATTCGGGTTATCAATGATGACCTCATGACGACCATAGCCATCGATAACTTGCTGCAAACCTAAGGCGAGATTTGGCTTAGCTTCATCATCACCTAACACAGGATAGAGATTTGGAACGATGCGGATATCCCATTCTTTCGGGTCGGGATAGGCTTTAATCTCAGGGGGAGTTCTTTCTTCATTACCACGACAGAAAGGACAGGTTTCTACGTGGCTACGATTATCTCGATCGATACGATCTTCGTCTTTCTTTGGACGCATACCCCGAGCGGTTGCTACAAGCACTGACTGGGTAGGCACTATCGGGTCGATACGAATCTCACGAACGCCCTGATCTTCCGAATCACTCATCTTTACACCTTTACTACTGAGTAACACTGAGCTCTTTCTATCACGGCTCAGCGACGGCTTAGATTCGGGTTTTGGATGGGGGCATTAAGCCTCTTGTTCACTCAGGGTGCGCAGGAATTGGAACAGCTTCTTCTTGGCGCCTGCCGGCTTGCCAGACTCGTGTTCTTTCTTGGCATCGCGGACCAAATGACGCAATTGCTGGCGGTCCATCTGGGGCCATTCATCCATCGCAGCACCCATTGCCTCATCACCCTCTTCGATCAGACGGTCACGCCATTTTTCGAGCAAATGAAAGGCCTGATTGATCGCCAATTGGTGTGAATTTCGATCGTTTATATAGGTTTCAGCCACGCTCAGATCGACGCCGGTCAAGACTTTGACGCAATACTTCAACTGACGATTGCGCGCTCCACCCTTTTTCACCGAACGGACTTTCGCCACCTCTTCGATGACATCCGGATCGACACCAATCTTTTCCATCTCGGCATCACTGAGCTGCGTCATCTTATCGAGCAGCTCCGAACGATCCGCAAGATCGCGCTTTAAAGCCGTTTTGTTCGGACGGATAACCCGACCATTTTCGTCATACTCTCGTTCTTTCACGCTACCGCTTCCATATAGTCGACGCGCAATTGTAACGATTGTCGCCCCTGCCATTCATTAATATCGAGCTGATAAGCAATTTTGAGTTTTTCTGGCAGCTGCGGAAATTGCTCTACGGTCTTAAACGCAATCGCATCGATGGTCTGCTGACTACCACTCGGACGCAGCACCAACTTCCAATGATGCTCTCCCACAATCCGACCACTGACCACATCAAACTCACCATCAAATAACGGCTCTGGAAAATTCTGCCCCCAAGGGCCCGCTTGGGTCAGCTCTGCCGCCATCTCTAAAGACAATTGATCTGCCGGCACCTCACCATCACTGAGCAACACCGCCTGCAATTGATCATCAGATAACTGCTCACGCGCCACCTGATCAAACGCTTGGGCAAACTGCTCAAAATCTTTTTCGCGAATCGTCATGCCTGCCGCCATCGCATGGCCACCAAACTTATCGAACAGCTCTGGATATCGCTTGGAGATCACATCCAAGGCATCACGGATATGAAAGCCAGGGATAGAACGCGCTGATCCTTTTATCCAACCCTCATCGCCTTTCGCAAAGATCACCACGGGACGATGTAGCTGCTCTTTTACCCGTGAAGCCAATATACCAATCACACCCTGATGCCAGTCTGGATTGAATAAACACACGCCCGTTAATGCCGCATCACTTTGCGGTAAGTCAGCCAGCATATGCTCAGCATCGGCCTGCATGTCCGATTCAATCTCACGGCGTTGTTTATTCCAATCATCCAACCGAGTTGCCAGCTCACGTGCGCGAAGCGGATCATCTTCAATCAAACATTGAATACCTAAGGTCATGTCATCTAAGCGACCGGCTGCATTCAAACGCGGACCAACAAAGAAACCCATATCACTGGCTTTAACCCGACGGTAATCACGGCGCGCGATCTCGAGTAAGGCTGCGATACCCGGACGTGCTTGACCTGCTCGAATACGTTGCAGACCGTGATGCACTAAGCGGCGATTATTGGCATCTAAGGGAACCACATCGGCAACCGTACCTAATGCAACGATATCGAGAAATTGCGCCATATTCGGCTCGTCGATCGATTGCTGCTCAAACCAACCCTTAGCTCTTAAGGCACTGCGCAAACCGAGCAACACATAAAACAACACACCCACCCCTGCGAGCGCCTTTGACGGAAAGTCATTCCCCGGCGCATTGGGATTCACAATCGCTGCCGCGTCGGGCAATTCATCTCCCGGTAAATGATGATCGGTAACAATCACTGGGATACCGGCATCATTCGCAGCCGCCACACCCGCAAGACTCGCGATCCCGTTATCCACGGTAATGATCAGATCGGGCTGACGTGTTTTCGCAAGCTCAACAATCTCTGGGGTTAAGCCGTAACCGTACTCAAAACGATTCGGCACCAGAAAATCGATAGCCTGATGACCCAATGCACGAAACGCCAACATGCCGAGCGCACAACTGGTCGCGCCATCAGCATCAAAGTCACCCACGATCAAAATGCGCTGCCCTTGTTCGACGGCTGGCACCAAGACTTCAAGCGCTTCACTCAAGCCACCCATCGACTCCACAGGGATAAGTTGCGCCAAAGAGGCATCGATCTCAGACGCCAGCTCAACCCCGCGATTGGCATACAAGCGTTGCAGCAAGGGCGACAAACCGGATAATTCACTGGAGATCGCTTTAGGCTCGCGGCGCTGAATGAGCTTGATCGACATAATTAAATAAAAACAATAGGTTAAGAGTTATTCTTAAGTAAATTTTGATGTCCGATAATCCCAGACAAGCCTTCTCACCACCCTCAGATCAGTGGATCGACCTGTATCAGATCGATCTCGATCAGCAGAACGCTGACCTGAATGTACTGAGTGATGACGAGCGGCAACGGGCCGAGAAACATCAATCGAATCATTATGCCGTGATGCGCACCGTTATGCGGTCAATTTTAGGTCAGCTACTTAATCTAGCTCCATCTGAAGTGCCGATTTGGATTGAAGATGGCGGTAAGCCCTACTTGGCTGAGCGCAACTTTGAATTCAATCTGTCACACACAGGGCGTTACGGCCTACTCGCTATCAGCCAGCTACCCTTGGGGGTGGATATCGAACGTTTTCGCCCGCAAGCCAATCGCTTGGCGATCGCTAAACGCGTTATGCCTGAGGATGCCATTGCTCGAATTGAAGCTGCCGAGGATTCAGATCGCGTCTTTTATGAAGAATGGACTCAACTCGAAGCGCGTCATAAGTGCATCGGCATCGGCATCTTTGATCAACTCGATCCGGAGATCGAACTTCAACATGCCCAGCTTGAGTTACCCAGCGATCTGATGGGCTGTGTGGCATGGCCACGACAAGCTTCAGTACCTAAATTGGCATATCATACGGTCACATAAGCCAAGGACATCATCGTCAGGCGATACGCGTTAAGGATAGAAACCCCTTCATGGACATACTCAGCGTCTTCATTCTTTCGGTTATTCAAGGTCTAACCGAGTTCCTACCGATCTCTAGCTCTGGCCACCTCATCTTGGCGCCACATATCTTTGGCTTTGCCGATCAAGGTTTGAGTTTAGATGTAGCCGTTCACTTTGGCTCACTGATTGCCATCGTGGCTTACTTTTGGCGCGATGTGCTCGCTATTTTAAATGGATGGTTCCGCGCTCTACCGCCAAGCGCACCGAGCAACCCTGAAGCACGTCTAGGTTGGGCAGTGATTGTCGGCGTGATCCCAGTGGTAATTGCAGGCCTACTGTTAAAAAGCATCATTGAAAGTCAGTTCCGTGAGCCTTGGATCATTGGTGCTGCCACCATTTTCTTTGGCTTGGTGTTATGGCAAGCGGATTGGAGTGCAAAGCGCGAACGCGATCTCACTAGCATCACCCTTAAAGACGCGATCCATTGTTGGTCTTGCGCAAATCCTCGCCTTAATCCCTGGCACCTCTCGCTCGGGCATCACCATGACCGCAGGTCTATGGGTTGGTTTGACGCGTGAAGCTGCTTCTCGCTTCTCGTTCTTATTGGCGATCCCTACCGTGCTCGCCTCATCAGCATTGATCACCTTTGACCTGCTTGAAACAACCGAAGCCGTCGATTGGAACGCGATTGTTCTTGGCGTGGTGTTATCCGCTATCTCAGCCTATTTATGCATTCACTACTTTCTTAAGTTCATTGAACGCATTGGCATGTGGCCCTTTGTGCTGTATCGCTTAGCACTTGGCGCTTTTATCTTCTATCTCATCGCATAAGCAATGCGCCCGTTTGATTTACTTCAACAGCAAGCTGAGCGCGCGGCTACTCGCGTTGCGATAAGACATAAAAGTGATGCACTCGATTATCGAACGCTACTGGATCGCGTTAACCAAGCGTCACAACAACTGAGCGAGCTTGGTGTCATCAAAGGTGATCGCGTTGCGCTGTATCTGCAGAAGAATATCGATCTGGTGGTGTATCTATTAGCAGCCAATGCATTAGGTGCGGTATTTGTACCCATCAACCCCTTACTCAAAATACCGCAGCTCAATCACATCCTTCGTGACACGCAAGCCAAGCTACTGGTCACTCATTCACAACGTGTTGATATCAACGAAGCGGATATCGGCTTACTGCTTCAGGTCGATACGCAATCGATCAAACAGAAAGCTTACGCTCAAAGCTCACTCATCTCGCCAGACAATCTGTCTTGTCTTTTATATACCTCAGGAAGTACCGGCTTACCGAAAGGCGTGATGCTCAGCGATCGCAATCTCATTGCTGGCGCAGAAGCGGTTACTCAGTATTTAAATAACACTTCAGATGATGTGTTACTTAGCGTCTTACCACTGAGTTTTGACTATGGTCTTAACCAACTGATCAGCAGCTTACTTGTCGGTGCCGAGCTGGTGTTATTCGACTATCTGTTACCTTGCGAGATCATCAAAGCCATCGACACTTACAAGATAACCGGCGTAGCTGGCGTGCCACCGATTTGGCAACAACTCACCCGGTGTGATTGGTCGACAAACGCCAAACAACACCTGCGGTATATCACCAACTCTGGTGGTCATCTTGCCGAGCCCGTCCAACAGATTTTGCATGAAGCTCTGCCTTCCACTGACATCATCTTGATGTACGGCCTAACCGAAGCGTTTCGCTCAACCTACTTGCCCGCCGATTTACGACTCACTCATCCCGACAGCATGGGTATCGCGATTCCCGGCGCCACATTGCGTGTGATTGATGCGCAAGGTAATGATTGCGCTGATGATCAAGCCGGTGAGCTTATTCACGCTGGCGATACCGTGGCTTTGGGTTATTGGAATCACACGGATCTGACTGAACAACGCTTTGGTAGCGACAAGGATGGCATTCGCTATGTACGTTCAGGCGATACGGTTAAACGCTCAGCCGATGGACTGTTTACCTTTATAGGTCGCGATGACGAGATGATGAAAGTCTCCGGCTATCGCATCAGTCCTCAAGAGATTGAGCTGCCCGCACTCGCATTGAAAGGTATTGAGCAAGCTGTTTGCTTTAACGCTGGCGAAAACATCATTCTGCTATACCAAGGTGATCTTTCTGTGGACGCGCTTAAACAGCACCTTGCACACGAGCTTCCGAATTACATGCAGCCTAGCTTTATTGAGCAACATCCGTCCTTACCGCTCAGCGCCAACGGCAAATTAGATCGCGCGCTCGCAAAAGCACAGTATCCCTTGCGATAATCACGCCATGAGCGAAATGCCCACACATTCAGCGATCACCCAATTCCCGATCAGCAATGATCAACTCATCATTGGGGGTAAAACGGTCACGCAACACCTGCAACAAGGGTTAAGCACACCGTGTTATCTGTATGACGCTGCTGTTATTGCAAATACGATTCGTACGTTACGCGAACATCTACCTGAAGACATCAAGCTACATTACGCCTTAAAAGCGAACCCACATGCTCAACTGGTGCAGTTTATGGCGCAGCATGTGGATGGCTTTGATATTGCCTCACAGGGCGAACTTCAACTCGCGCTGAAAACAAACATCAACCCGCAAGACATCAGCTTTGCAGGACCGGGAAAGCGAGATGAAGAATTGCTCGCTGCGATCGACGCTGGCATTCGTATCAATGTTGAATCGTTAGGCGAACTCAATCGCATTGCATCACTTGCTAAAGATCATCAACCGCCGCGTCTTTCGATTCGCATCAATCCAGACTTTGATCTCAAAGGTTCAGGTATGGCCATGGGCGGCAGCGCCAAACCCTTTGGCATTGATAAAGACCAACTCGATGATGTGTTCCATGCAGCACAAGAACATAAGCTCGTTATCGATGGCCTACACATCTACGCCGGCTCTCAGTGTCTTGATGCGCAAGCCATCGTTGATGCACAAAAAGCTAGCCTAGATCTCGCGCTTGAACTGATCGACACCTTTAATCTTTGTCTTTCTGAGATCAATCTAGGCGGTGGCTTTGGTATCCCCTACTTCCCTGGCGAGCAGCCCTTAGATATCAGCAAGCTTGGTGCAGAACTCAGTGAAGTCATTGATGACTTTGCCGCACTGCAGCCTAATGTGGATATCGTGATTGAGCTCGGTCGCTATTTAGTCGGCGAAGCCGGTGTGTATCTCACACGCATTCTCGATAGCAAAACCTCACGCGGTGAAACTTTCTGGATTTGCGATGGCGGCATGCATCATCACTTAGCGGCAAGCGGCAACCTCGGTCAGATCATTCGTAAAAACTACCCTGTGGTTAACCCATTGCATGTCAATCAAGGTGATCGAACTCAAGTCAGCATCACCGGCCCTCTCTGTACACCGTTAGACATACTGGCGGCTAAACACACTATCGGACAGGCGCAGATTGGCGATGTGATTGCGGTCATGCAATCAGGTGCTTATGGCGCTAGCGCCAGCCCCAAGGATTTTCTCTCGCACCCACATGCCGCTGAAGTCTTTATCGATGAGCGTGATGCATGAGTGAGCAAAGCCGCATTGAGCAATGTCTCGCGGATCCTGCCAACGGACCCTCGCTTCTTTTTTTCTCAGGTGGCTCAGCACTGGATAAAACCTCATCGCTGCTGACCAAATACACGCACAACAGCATTCACCTACTGACTCCATTCGACTCAGGTGGCAGCTCGGCAAAACTTCGCAAAGCCTTCAATATGCCAGCCGTGGGTGATTTGCGAGCACGCCTGATGGCGATTGCAGATGATTCATTAGAAGGTCATCCAGAGGCGGTAGCGCTTTTCCGTTATCGCCTACCCACCGATCAATCGCAAGCAACGCTTAAATCACTCGTTGAGCAACTGCAATCAGGTAAGCATCATCTAGTCGAGGCCACCTCAAGCACCGTCAAACAACTGATTGAAAATAACCTACGAGCGTTTCTTGATCAGGTGCCTGATGACTTTGATTACCGTGGCGCCAGTGTCGGCAACTTAGTTATCACTGGCGGGTACCTCAATAATCAACACACCTTGAGCCATGTGGTTGATCAAATCAGCGAGATTGTTAACGCACTTGGCATTGTGCGTACAACAACCGATGACGATCTTGAGCTCATCGCCACACTGGCCGATGGCACTACAGTGAGCGGCCAACACAAGATCACCGCAAAAGAAACGCGCCCTTTAGGCCAGAAGATAATCGACTTAACGCTTTCTGGGCCCAGCTCAACACTCGATGCAAAAAATCATGCCTTAATCAGTGATGCGGACCTGATTGTTTTTCCGCCAGGCAGCTTCTTTTCTAGCGTGATCGCAAACCTACTACCTAAGGGTGTGGGTAATGCGATTTACGCCAGCAATAAACCCAAGGTATTCATTCCCAATCTTGGCATTGACCCTGAGCTACATGACACCAGCTTGATCGAACAAATTGAACTGCTCAATCAAACCATCAACAAAGACCTGTCTGAGCGCAAAGAAAGTAAAGCGATTGATATTGTGCTGACTGATAGCAGCCTACGATCTTTCTGCGCTAAACGTTCGATCGGATCTTGCTCAGGCGTGAAGTTCTTCACCACATCGATACCAATCACATCGCGCGCTACCGTTCCCGCACTGCCGATATCATCTGCAAGACCTAATTCAATGGCTTTCTTGCCCGACCAGAAAAGACCTGAGAACAGATCAGGATCATCACTTAAACGATCACCACGACCTTCTTTCACTACATTAATAAAGGTCTCGTGTAATTCATTCAGTGTGGCTTGTGCATGCGCACGTTGCTCATCACTCATTGGGCTGAATGGATCAAGAATGCCTTTGTTCTTACCTGCAGTCAGCATGCGACGCTCAATACCTAACTTATCCATCGCATCGGTAAAGCCAAAGCCGTTCATGATCACACCGATCGAACCCACTAAGCTCGACTCGTTGACATAAATCTTATCCGCAGCCGCTGCCACGTAATAACCACCTGACGCTGCCATGTCTTGCACCACGGCATACACAGGGATATCAGGATGCTTAGCTTTTAAACGCTTGATCTCTTTTTGCATGTAGCTTGCTTGAACCGGCAAACCACCTGGGCTGTTAATGCGAATAATGATCGCTTTAGTGTGATCATCTTTATAAGCAGCACGCAGACCTTTCACCACACCTTCAGCATTCTCACCTTCTTCGGTGCTGATCTCACCTTCAAGATCGACTAAGGCCACATGATCTTTCTTTGCCAACGCATCATCATCAAAGTCAAAGGTGTCAGGCATGGCCACATACAACAAGCCAATCAGATAAGCGAAGGTTAAGGTCTTAAAGAAGATGCCCCAGCGACGTGAACGACGACGCTCTTTTAGCGCATCGGTTGCTAGCTCTTTAATCAGCTTCTTTGACCATTGATCATCATTTTGTTCAGACATACATCACCTATTACTGCGTTTCTAACCAATCAATGAGTTCGGTTAGAGAGTGAAGAATTGTTTTTGCGCCACAATCAAGTAAACGTTGTTGATCATGTGCGCCATAGCTAACACCAACGGCATCAACCTTGGCATTAGCGGCCATTTGAATATCGTATTCAGTATCTCCGACCACAAGCGCCTTGTTCGGTTCCGTGTTCAGGTCGGTCAAAATATCCTGCAACATTTGTGGATGCGGTTTTGAATGCGCTTCATCTGCACATCGTGTCATATGAAAGTATCGAGCTAAGCCACTCTCATCGAGCACGCGATCCAATCCACGACGACTCTTGCCAGTTGCCACGGCTAACAGATAACCGCGATCGGTCAGCGCTTCGATGGTTTCTGCTGCACCTTCGAATAACTCCGAATCAGGAATCTGATCACCCAACCAATGCACACGGTAAGCCTCGATAATCTTTTGCACATCCTCATCATCAGCTTCTGGCCACAAGCGCGCCACCGCTTCTTGCATACCTAAGCCGATAATCTCGCGCACCTCCGCATCGGTCGGAATACTCGATAAGGTGTCCGCACCGGCACGTTGCATACAGGTCACGATGCGATGCTCCGAATCCATCACTGTGCCATCCCAGTCAAACACGATCAGATCATAGGGTTTCATTCAGCAATTCCTTCTAAAACAGATTGCAGCTCAGCCGGCAG
Organism: Gammaproteobacteria bacterium; assembly: GCA_038146785.1. Classification (GTDB taxonomy): domain Bacteria; phylum Pseudomonadota; class Gammaproteobacteria; order Chromatiales; family Chromatiaceae; genus VMDJ01. The sequence continues at coordinate 73,820 of JAYQSI010000017.1, read as the reverse complement.
CGGCGCTTCGATCTGAAAACGCTTACCTTCCCACGGGAAGCTCAAACGCCAAGCATGTAAAAACAACCGTTTTGCACCCTGCTCATTCCAGTAAGCCAAGGCTTCAGGTGTTTCGTATTTGTTATCGCCGACAATGGGCGTGCCAGCATATTGCGCATGCACACGGATTTGATGCGTGCGACCGGTTTCCAGTTTGGCCTCAACCAAGGTCGATGAGCTGAAATGCTGCAGCACCGTGAAATGGGTGATCGCCTTTTTCCCTTCAGGATCGACCCGCACCATACGCTCGCCCGATTTCAGGGTGTTTTTCTGCAGCGGCACATCCACCGTCTGCTTTCCCTTGCGCCAACGACCATCTAATAAAGCTTGATAGCGCTTATCGACCTGATTGGTCACTTGCAAGCGTTGCAGCTCTTTAAGCGCACTGCGTTTTTTCGCCAACATCAGACAACCAGAGGTGTCGCGGTCGAGTCGATGCGCGAGTTCTAAAAATTTAGCTTCAGGGCGAGCTGCACGCAGCGCTTCGATTACCCCATGCGACACACCACTGCCACCATGCACCGCCATACCCGACGGTTTGTTCACAATCAGTAGCAGGTCATCTTCATAAAGAATGTTGTCGGTGATCGCCTGCTGCATACCCGCACCTGGGATAAGGGCTTTATCGTCCGAGCGACGCACCGGCGGTACACGCACCTCATCACCAATCTCGAGCTTTCGGGTGGGCTTGGCTCGCCCTTTATTGACGCGCACCTCACCTTTACGCAGCACACGGTACACCCAGCTTTTGGGCACACCCTTCAGTCGTGCCATCAAAAAGTTATCGATACGCTGGCCTTCAGCGTTCTCATCGACGGTCAGATACTGCACTTTGGCGCCAGAATCGCTGCTATTAGCCACTTGATCCACTCAGTTCGCGAAAAATGATGCGCGTGCGGATAAATTAGTGTATTTTCCGACGGTCATCGTCCTGTAAGTGACTGATTGTCAAGGTGCCAAAGCAACTACGCCCGACGCACCGCCACTCATGTTGATTTAAGACCGACATGCTAACCGACACAGCCACCCATGACGAACAGAATCTCTATCAACAGTTGATAAAACTGCGGGTAAACAAACAACACGATCAGCTGATGCCACAAGCAGCACGCTTTGCGCCGAACGACTGGCTGCAATGCAATGCGCTAAAGCATCAACTGATCCTGACAACGGAATACACAACATGAAGCGTATGCTGATCAACGCCACTCAGCCTGAAGAGTTGCGTGTCGCTATCGTAGACGGACAACGTCTATTCAACCTCGACATCGAAGTTCCTGGTCGAGAACTCAAGAAAGCCAACATATATAAAGGTCGCATTACCCGCGTCGAGCCTTCGCTTGAAGCTGCGTTTGTAGACTACGGTGCAGAACGTCACGGTTTCTTACCGATGAAAGAGATCGCTCGTGAGTACTTCACCAGCGAGAAAACCGAAGACGGCAAGCAAGGCAAAAGCCAACTGAAAGAGGGTCAAGAGATCATCGTTCAGGTGGAAAAAGAAGAGCGCGGCAATAAAGGCGCAGCCCTCACCACCTTCTTGTCACTGGCCGGTCGTTACCTCGTTTTGATGCCAAACAACCCTCGTGCCGGTGGTGTTTCTCGCCGTATCGAAGGTGAAGATCGCAGCGAACTGCGTGATGCGATGGCTGACCTCGAAGTGCCTGAGAACATGGGTCTGATCGTGCGTACCGCAGGCATCGGTAAAAACACCGAAGAGCTGCAATGGGACCTCGACTACCTGAACCAACTCTGGACCGCGATCTCATCGTCAGCGGCTAACCGCCCTGCACCTTTCCTGATTTACCAAGAAAGCAACGTCATCATCCGCTCGATTCGTGACCACATGCGCCAAGATATCGGCGAAGTGCTGATCGACGATGAATCGACCTTCAACCAAGCTGTTCAGTTTGTGAAGCAAGTCATGCCGCACAACGAGCGCAAGTTGAAGCGTTACACCGATAAAGTGCCTCTGTTCTCGCGCTACCAGATCGAAACCCAAATCGAATCAGCGTTCCAGCGTGAAGTACGTCTGCCTTCAGGTGGCTCGATTGTGATCGACCACACCGAAGCGTTGACCTCTATCGATATCAACTCGTCGCGTGCGACCAAAGGCTCTGATATCGAAGAAACCGCGTTCAATACCAACCTTGAAGCGGCAACCGAAATTGCGCGTCAGCTACGTCTGCGTGACTTAGGTGGTTTGTTCGTTATCGACTTCATTGATATGGGCCCTGCGCGCAATCAACGTGAAGTGGAAAACCGCCTCAAAGAAGAAATGAAAGAAGACCGTGCCCGTGTGCAGATCGGCAAGATCTCTCGCTTCGGTCTTCTGGAGATGTCGCGTCAGCGTTTGCGTCCATCATTAGGCGACTCGTCACACCACGTGTGCCCACGTTGTGATGGCCATGGCTTTATCCGCAGTGTTGACTCATTAGCCCTATCGATCTTGCGCATCATCGAAGAGGAAACCTTAAAAGAAGGCACCTCTCGCATCGTGGCGCAATTGCCAATCGATATCGCAACTTACCTACTCAACGAAAAGCGCGACATGATCGCCGGTATCGAAGAGCGTCAAGATTGTGAAGTGGTGATGATCCCGAATCGTCATCTCGAAACACCAAAATACGAGATCCAACGTGTTCGCTTGCAAGATGATGACGATGATTCATTGAGCTACGAAACCGTTGCCTCTTACGAAACCAACGAAGCCTCAGTCGAAACCACTGAGCCTCGTCGCAAGCCTGAGCAAGCCGCCGTTAAGAACATCGCACCTGCCACGCCCGCACCGGTTCGCCCAGAGCCTACCGAAGAAGACAAAGGCAAGAGTGAGCCAACCGGCTTGATCAAACGTTTATTCAGCTCGATCTTCTCGTCGAAAGCCAAAGACGATGAGGACGAAGACGATAAGCCGCAACGTAAAAACACCCGCGGTGGTCGTGGTCGTGGTGGCCGCAATAACGACAATCGCAACAAAGGTGGCAACCGTGGTCGCGGTCGTGGTCGTAACGCAAAGAACAACGACGATAACAACAACGACAACAAGCCTAATCAGGCAAAGTCGAATGGCCCAAAAGATGAGCAGACAGGTGAAGAACAACCTAAGAAAGCACGTCGCGGTCGTCGCGGTGGTCGTCGCCGTCGTAACAATAACGAGTCAGGTGATAACGCGGATAACAACACACAAAACAATCCGTCGAATGCTCAATCTGAGGCTAAGCCACAAGCGAATCAGCCTGCGGCTGAAGCAAAAGCGCAAGCACCTGCAGCTAAGGCTGATAACAAGCCAGCAGAGACTAGCAAGCCTGCACCAGCTGAAGCGCCTAAAGCGGCAGCTGAGCCAAAGCCAGAAGCAGCAAAACCTGCAGCTACCGAATCAAAGCCAGAAGCACCTAAGCTTCGTCAGGTAGAAACAAAAAAGCCCGGTGACGTAACGCCACCGAGCAAACCAGTTGAGTCCAGCACCCCAAGTGCTGACTAAAAGAAAACCGGGCTTAGCCCGGTTTTTTTATGTCTTTACATGTGATTTTGTCGCTGGATTTGCGCAAGCAATCCCAGTGATGCCGACTCAACCATATCGAAAACACGATCAAAACCGCTGCCGCCGCCATAGTAAGGGTCCGGCACTTCTGCGTTTGACCAATCATCTGCAAAGTCCATAAACATATGGATTCGCTCTCGATAGTTCTCAGGACAGAGACGCATCAGATTGCCGTGGTTTTCGCGATCCATCGCAATCACATAATCGTAGGTTGAAAAGTCATCAACGGTGACTTGGCGCGCACGTAGATCAGACAGATCAATCCCCCGCTCTAGCGCGGTCGCCGCTGAGCGCGAATCGGGCGGATTTCCCACATGGTAGGCATGCGTTCCGGCAGAGTCGATCTCGATATGGTCGGTTAACTGGTTTTGCTCGACGAGGTGACGGAAAACGCCATGCGCGGTGGGTGAACGACAAATATTACCCATACACACGAAAAGAACCTTTACCATCTGCTTATCACCTAACTTCGTTATCTATGAATCCATTACATCAAAAGCTCGAACAACTGCGTGGCACGCGCTTTCGTTATTTGTCTGACGATTGGGTGTTGATCGACATTCTGTACGACGACGACCAAGTGGTTTTGCAACGTCATAAGCCTGAGGATGCCAATCCTTTACAGAGTTCGCAATATGGAGAGGTAAAAAGACGCATCCCTGAGACGGTCTCACTACCCATCTCTGACGAGGATAATCTCGGGTTTAGTGATGCCTTGATGCTGTTGCTACAAGGCCGCGTGAAATAGTTATTCCACCGAGACAGCGTTTAGCTGCTCAAGCAAGCGCTGATAGTCTTCTTCGGTATCAATACCTGTCGGTGGCGATTGATCCGCAATCGATACCGCAATGCGCTCGCCTTGCCACAACACACGCAGTTGCTCTAAGGACTCAGCCGCTTCGATAGGCGCCATATCCCAGGTGACATAACGTTTTAGAAAGTCAGCGCGATAGGCATATAAGCCTAAGTGGCGATATAAGCCTGAGGCATTCTCAATACCCTTTTCAAACTCACCACGGCGCCACGGTATAGCAGCACGACTAAAATACAGCGCAAGCCCGTCTTTATCGGTTACTACTTTAACTGCATTGCTATCGAACACCTGATGCTCATCTAGCGGTACTGCCAAAGTCGACATCGATGCTTGAGGTTGCTCAGCTAAGGTGTTCGCCACTTGATCGAGTAGCTCAGGCGGAATCAGGGGCTCATCACCCTGCAGGTTGACCACAATGGTGTCATCAGGCCAACCCAACGAGTTAGACACCTCGGCAATGCGATCCGTGCCGCTGTTATGTTCATGGGTCATCACGACATAACCACCAAAGGCCATCACCGCATCAGCAATACGTTGATCATCGGTCGCGACGACAACTTCATCTGCGTGGCTTTCGAGCGCACGTTGATAGACATGCCAAATCATTGGCTTGCCTTGGATATCGATCAGTGGCTTTCCAGGGAATCGCGTTGAGGCATAACGCGCCGGAATGACCACACGGTAAGCCATTAGCCTTGCACCTCTTCATCGGCTGGCAGCTCACGCGCTTCTTCAACCAACATCACTGGGATGTCATCACGAATCGGATAAGCCAAACGACAGGGTTTGCAGATCAGCTCTTTGGCGTCTTTGTTATGCACTAATGGGCCTTTACAGTTTGGGCACACCAGAATGTCGAGTAATTTGCTATCCATCAGTCTTCCTCGGATGTTTGCTGTTCAGCTGCTACATCATTTAGCAGCAGACTCAATCGATGTTTAAACGGCTCATCTGGCTCCACATCGATGCTCACCACCCAACTTTGGGCAGGTGCGAATGAATGACATTTTACGGCATCTTTCTCGGTCATCAGCAGCGGAATCGCATCATCAAACTGTAAATCGGATGGCTGATAAGGATGATGATCAGGAAATGCCACGTCGATAACCGATAAGCCGTGTGATCTGAGCATGTCAAAGAATCGCTGCGGATCACCAATACCGGCAATCGCTCTTACCTGCTGACCATCCCAAGCACTTAATGGCTGACGCGATTGCGGATCGGTTATCGGATAGATGCGAGGCTCCATCATCTCCATGTGATGTTGGCGACGTAGCTTAGCCTGACTGGTGATCAACAGATCAACGCTATCGAGGCGCGATACTGGCTCGCGCAAGGGACCGGCTGGCAACATAAATCCATTACCTTGCTGACGCACACCATCGACAACCGCGATCTCGATATCACGACCCATCGCATAGTGCTGCAAACCATCATCCGAGATGATGATGTCGACCTGACCTTCAGCCTCTAGCGCACGCACCGCATCGGCACGCTTAGGTGCCACTGCCATTGGACAATGACATCGCAGCGCCAATAGCAGCGCTTCATCACCCACGGTTTCAGGGTCGCTATCAACACGTACTTGCTGTGGCCAAGAAGAGGCTTTACCACCATAACCGCGTGACACGATGCCAGGCTTATAACCCAGCTTTTTTAAGTGCGCGACTAACCAAATGACAAAAGGTGTTTTACCCGAACCACCGACGGTGATGTTGCCCACCACAATCACCGGCAACTGACTTTTATAGCGCTTAAACACGCCCAAGCGATACATCAAACGACGGATGGCAGTCAGCGCGATAAATAACCCTGCGAATGGCAACAAGACATAGCTAATCGCTGTCTTATCTTGCCAAAAGTCGGGGTAATTGAGTTTCACTTAGCTTGTCCCATTTGATTCGCTGAGAAATGCAGCTTTTGCAGTCCAAGCTGAGCGGTGACATCCATCACGGTCATCATCGCTTGCAGTGGTGCTTGTTTATCGCCAGTGACCATCACCGGCACATCGGTTTGTTCTGCCACAATCTTTTCAAGCACACGTCGCAAGGTCAGCGCATCACTGCGCAGTAACTCTTCACGGTTCACATACAACTTACCTTGGCGATCAATCACAATATCGATACGCAATGGCGCATCGGTCGGCGCTTCTTGCTGCATCACATTCGGTAGCTGCACCTTCAGCTCTGTTTGCTTATCGAAGGTGGTTGAGACCATAAAGAAGATCAGCATCAAAAACACCACATCAATCAGCGGCGTGAGCTCTATCTTAGGTTCGTTAGATGACTTAGGTCGAAGCTGCATCTTATTGCTCGCGCTGACCCTTTAGAACATCGACCAACTTGACCGCTTGCTCTTCCATTTGCAGCGCATAACGATCGACCTTAGCGTTGAGGTGACGATGAAAAATCAAAGCCGGTATCGCCACACATAAACCCGCTGCCGTTGTAATCAAGGCTTCTGAGATACCGCCCGCAAGAACCGAAGGATCACCAACACCGGCAGTAGTAATCGCTGAGAAGACTTTGATCATGCCGACCACGGTGCCAAGCAAACCCAGCAATGGGGTTATCGCCGCAATCGTGCCGAGTGCTGAGAAGTAACGCTCTAGCTCATGCACCACCTGACGACCCTCTTCTTCTACCGCTTGCTTAATCGCTTCACGCTCATGTGTGCGATTCGCTAACGCTGTGGCCAACACACGACCGAGATGAGAGCTTTGACGAATCGCAGCAACATTCTTTTGATTGATCTCACCTTTGGCATGCATGTGCCAAATCTTATTCACCAAACCTTCTGGGATAACTTTGTTATCACGCAACACGGTTAGGCGCTCAATCACAATGGCCATCGCCAAAATGGAGCTCAACAAGATAGGCGCCATGATCCAGCCGCCCGCTAAAAGTAACTCGTACAAAACCGTCTTCCTGAGTTCGTTATTCTGAGACCGATGATACGGCATGCTCCGAGGGAGCTAAAGGTGAAACACTGTTATGCCAATGCTTTCTTACATTTCATCGGTCAATGGCTAGTCAACTGAGGGGCATCGTGGTCAAATGCAGCGCAGTTAATCTTTTCCCCATCACGATATGCCGAAGAAGCTGCTTAAACGCTATATCCCAGATCCTGCTGAGTTACGTCAGAATAAATATCTGAAAGTCTTTGCACGCTTCTTAGAAGACCCGAATCTCTTCCATATGAATCGTCGCTCAGTTGCGAATGCGTTCTTATCTGGACTTTTTTGGGCGATGATTCCAATGCCCGTTCAAATGGTGGCTGCCACCATTACAGCATTGCTGATTCGTGGGATTAATTTGCCCATCTCGGTTGCCTTGGTGTGGATTACTAATCCCCTCACCATGCCGCCCATGTTCTATTTCAACTACCTCGTTGGAACATGGATCTTAGGTGAGCCCGAAAACTCACCCGCCTTTGAAGCCAGCTTGGAATGGTTGGTTGTCCTCGCTGAGAACAACTGGCTACCACCTTTACTTTGGCAGCTTTGTTGTTGGCGTTGTCTCAGGAGTAGTTGGCTACTTTGGTATTCGCTGGTATTGGCGTTATTACATCGTCAAAAAACATCGCGCGCGAAGCTGGCGCTAATTACAGGCTTAACGCACCATCTTTAAGCTGCAAGGTGCGATCACATCGCTGAGCTAAACCCTGATCATGGGTCACGATAATAAAGCTGGTTCCAATCTCGCGACTCATCTCAAGTAACAACTGGGTAATGGATTCGGCTGTCACACTATCCAGATTACCGGTTGGCTCATCCGCTAAAACACAACTTGGATTGAGCACCAAGGCACGCGCAATCGCCACACGCTGACGCTCACCACCCGATAACTCAGAGGGTTTGTGTGCTGTGCGACCTGATAAGCCCACACGCTCCAGTAATGCCATCGCTTTTGCCGTGGCTGCTTGCACTGAATCACCACGAATTAATAGCGGCATCGAGACATTCTCGAGGGCTGTGAACTCCGGTAGTAGATGATGGAACTGATAAATAAAACCGAGATGGCGATTACGCACCGCGCTTCGTTGCACCTCGGGAAGATCATCAAACGGACGATTCAATAAAGATACCGAGCCTGCACTTGGCGCATCTAAGCCACCTAAACAATGCAATAAGGTACTTTTACCCGAGCCTGAGCTACCCACAATCGCCACATGCTCGCCGCGATGAATCTCAAGATTGATATCGCGCAACACATCAACCTGTTGCTCACCCAAGGCAAAGCTTTTAGATAACCCTTTAGCTTGCAGAATCACATCACTCATAACGTAATGCCTCTGCAGGTTGAGTTTTATACGCCTTCCATGCCGGATAAAGCGTCATTAATAACGACAGCACGAAAGAACCGATCGACACTAACAAGACATCAGGTAACTGCACATCCGAAGGCAACTGGCTGATGTAATACACATTAGGGTCAATAAAATGCAGACCAAAGGCTTGCTCAATCCAAGCGACTGCAGAATCAACATTGGCAGCGAGCAACACGCCTAAGAAAGTACCCACCAAGGTACCAAAGAAGCCTAATGCGGCACCCTGCACCACAAACACCCGCAAGATAAAGCCAGGGCTTGCACCAAAGGTTTTTAAGATCGCGATATCAGCTTGTTTATCCACCACCATCATCACAAGCGTTGAGATGATATTAAAGGCTGCAATCACGACGACTAAAAACAGCAACAAACCCATCATGCGCTTTTCCATCTTGAGCGCCGCAAAGAAGTTACGGTGATAGTCCGTCCAGTTAAGTACGCGATAACGACCGGGCAATGAGTTTGCCAGCTCTAACGACACCTCACGCGCATCCCAAACATCATCAATACGGATTCGCACACCAGAGACATCGTCTTTCATCCGCAGCAGCTTGGCAGCATCCGGCAAATGAACGAGCGCGACACCGCGATCGTATTCATTCATGCCGACCTCAAAGATGCCCACTACGGTAAAGGCCTTCATACGCGGCACGCTGCCCGCAATAGTGACCGTCATCTGTGGCACGACCATGGTCAGCTCACTACCAATACTGACACCTAATTTAGCCGCCAACTCAGCACCCAAAATGATGCCCCAACGGGTTTTCGCAAGATCATCCAATGAGCCAAACTTCATGTGCTCAGCAACATCAATGACATCTTTCTCGAGCGCAGGATCAACACCACGCACCATGGCACCAGAGACATCACCCCCGCTATTCAGCATGGCTTGAGCTTCGATATAAGGTGCCGCTGCTAAAACACGCGGATGCTCTTTGGCTTTCTGTAGCGCGAGTTGCCAGTCGGTTAAATTCCCTTCATAACCTTTGATATCACCATGAGAGGCCATCCCAAGGATGCGTGTTTGAATCTCTTTATGGAAACCATTCATCACCGAGAGCACTGTGATCAACGCAATCACACCCAACGCAATACCCAGTGCTGAAAAGCCTGAGATAAAGGAGATGAAATGATTGCGACGGCGCGAACGTGTGTAGCGCAGACCAACAAACAGTGACAAAGGTTTAAACATGGCGGCATTACATCATATTCAGCCTCAGATGTTTTATCTGACCTAAGTCCTCGCGAATCATTCCCGAGCTTGGCTTTTTGCCATAGACTGCGCGCATCATTTACTAGAGATGTTTCGATGAGCACACCTCGATTACCGGCTGAATGGGAAGAACAATCCGCCGTTCAACTTACTTGGCCACATGAAGGTACCGATTGGGCAGACAATCTAGCTGACACCTTGCCGGTGTTTGCACAGATTGGCGCAGCGGTAACGCGCTTCGAGACATTGCTTTGCGTTGTGAATAACGATGCACATGCCGAACAGGTGAAACAGCTTCTCTTGGACGCAGGTGCCGATCTTAAGAAAACCCGCTTTGCACAAGCACCCTGTAACGATACTTGGGCACGGGATCATGGCGCGCTGACCGCTATCGATGAGAACGAGCAGCCGATCATTAACGACTTTGTCTTCAATGGCTGGGGGAATAAATATCCCGCTGAGCTCGATACGCAAATCACCCAAGCCTTGATCGATCAACAGGTACTCAACGGCACGCATTCACCCTCGCCTCTGGTGCTTGAAGGTGGCGCAATCGAAACCGATGGCCAAGGCACCTTGCTAGCCACACGTTCGAGCATTTTGAATACCAATCGCAATGGCGACTTATCTCAAGAAGCCATGGAAGCCGAGTTAACGCAACGCTTTGGCTTTAGCCGTTACCTTTGGCTAAGCGAAGGTGAGATGACCGGTGATGACACGGATGCGCATATCGATGTCTTGGCGCGCTTCACCTCGTCTAATGACATTGTGTTCACCACAGCCGATACCAGTGATGAAGACTACTGGCCATTGCATGCCATGCAAAAAGAACTACAAGCGTTCACTAATCTGGACGGTGCGCCTTATCGCTTACATGCACTGCCACCGGCTGGCGAGCTTTATGACGAAGACGGTCGTCGACTCTCAGCCAGTTATGCCAACTTTCTGATTATTAATGGCGCTGTGTTACTACCTGTATACGGTGTCGATGCCGATGAAAAAGCCATTAAGGTGCTTCAGGATCTCTTTACTGATCGCGAGATCATTCCGATCAACTGTCGACGCATCATTGAGCAAAATGGCAGCCTGCATTGTTTAACCATGCAATACCCCGCTCAACTCGCTCTATAATTAGGTATCACTGCTAGAGATTGTCACGATGAGTCACTCGATCAACGTTGCCCTGATTCAACACGCCAACCAAGGTGGCGCACTAGAGAATCAAGCGTACATCGCCGAACAAATCATCACGCATGCGGGTAATGGCGCTCAGCTGATCGTGCTGCAAGAACTCCATAACGCGCATTACTTCTGCCAAAGCGAAGACACCGACGCGTTTGATCTTGCCGAAACCATCCCCGGCCCAAGCACCAACTTCTTTGCTGAGCTGGCGAAAAAGCACAAGCTGGTAATCGTCACCTCTTTGTTTGAACGCCGCGCAGCAGGTCTCTATCACAACACCGCTGTGGTCATTGATAGCGATGGCAGCATTGCCGGTAAGTACCGCAAGATGCACATCCCCGATGACCCAGGGTTCTACGAGAAGTTTTACTTCACCCCCGGTGATCTTGGCTTCACTCCGATTCAAACCTCACTTGGCAAACTCGGTGTGCTCGTGTGTTGGGACCAGTGGTATCCAGAAGCCGCTCGCTTGATGGCGCTCGCCGGTGCTGAACTATTGATCTATCCCACCGCGATTGGTTGGGACCGCACCGACAATGAAGATGAACAACAACGCCAGTTAGGCGCATGGCAGCTCGTTCAACGCGGCCATGCGGTTGCTAATGGCTTACCGGTTCTGGTGTGTAACCGTGTCGGGTTCGAAGCTTCACCAACCGAAGGCGATCCTGGCATCGAGTTTTGGGGTAATTCATTCATTGCCGGTCCACAAGGTGAACTGCTGGCTAAAGCGGATATTGATGCCACTGTACTCACCGCTGAGGTCTCTCTGCGTCGCAGTGAGGATGTTCGTCGCATTTGGCCATTCCTGCGTGACCGTCGTATCGATAACTACAACGAGATCACTAAACGCTTTATCGACTGATTTAGCGCCATCACGTCCAAAACGATCGTTGATTTGCCGGATAAAAGGCGTTTTATCCGGTTATTTTTCATCAGAGTTTCCTTATACTCCATCCCTATTCATTCAGACCGCGTCTGAATTCAAGGAGTTACCGAATGAACACAGCTGTAGATCTCAACCGCGACGAGCTTGATCAGACCATGGTCTCGATCATCCAGCGCATCGCCACTGGCCCAGATCTGTCGAAAGACATCGACTTTGATGAGGCACGCCTAGGCATGTTGGGACTACTCGAAGATGCTGTGGACCCAGTACGTGCAGCGATCTTTTTGATTGCTTTGCGCATGAAACGTGAGTCTCGCGAAGAAAACCGCGGCATCCTACAAGCGATTTTGGATACCACCGACCGTGTGACAGCCGATGTTGATGAAGTTATCGAACTGGCTGACCCATACGACGGTTACAACCGCACCATCCCTGCATCACCTTTCTTAGGCCCTCTGCTTGCAGAAGCTGGTTTGCACCTTGTCAGTCATGGTCTGGATAAAGTGGGTCCTAAATACGGCATCACTTTCCGTCATGTGCTCGAAGCTGCGGGTGTCGATGTGAACTTAAGCTCAGCTGAAGCCGCTAAGCGTTTGAGTGACCCATCACTGGGTTGGGCCTATGTTGACCAAGCGAGCTTTAATAACAAGCTACACAGCATGATGGAGCTGCGCCAAAAGATCATTAAGCGTCAGGTCATCACCACCGTTGAAGTGCTTGCCAATCCTATTCGCGGCAAAAACAAAACTCACTTTGTTACAGGCTATGTGCATAAGCCTTACCCACCGGTGTATTGCGATCTAGCGCGTCTCGCTAACTTTGATAACGCGATCATCATTCGTGGCGTTGAAGGCGGCGTGATTCCTTCACTGCGTCAGGCAGGTAAATATTTTGCCTATGAAAATCTCGGTGAAGAAGTTGGCGTGGATACCAACCCAGAAGAGATTGGCATTAGCCAAGAGGCACGCTGTGTACCGATTCCTGAGGATGTTCCTCAAACTGCCAAAGGCGAAGGTGCGATTACCGTGACCGACATCAAGATTGGCGCGCAACGCGCAGCTGAGATGGGCATGGCGGCATTGCGTGGTGAGAAAGGCGCGACCTACGACTCACTGGTGTATACCGGCGCGATCATCATGAGCCAGCTAGGTAAAGCCGATTCATTGAAAGCCGCGGCAGATCAACTCCGCAGCATCTTGGATTCTGGCAAAGCGGCCGAGCGTGTTCGCTAATGAGTAACTTCATTGCCATTGCCGCCGCAGACGAGTTGCATGCCAATGAGATGAAAGCGTTTGAGCACGATGGCCGTCGCTTATTGCTCGTGAATGCCAATGGTGAGTTTTATGTGGTGGACGAGATGTGCACCCATGAAGACTATTCACTGGCTCTCGGCTGCATTAAGGGCAACCGAATCAAATGCTCCTTACATGGCAGCTATTTTGATTTAGCCACAGGCGCACCTGATGACGAACCGGCAGATGAGCCGATCTGTTCTTATAAAGTGAAAGTGGAAGACGGTCAGGTCTGGGTCGACCCGACCGCTAAACGTTAATTACAAGGTATCTAGCCAATCGGCGACGGTTTTAACCAACACGTCACCTTTATCCACAAAATAATGCGTCGCACCCTTCACGCTGATTTGCTTTGATTTAGGGTTAGCTGCTTCGGCGATCATCATGTCGCGCTCAGGCGCGATACGAACAACCGCTGGATAATCATCTTCGCCATACAGATCCAAAATCGGCATCTTCATCTTATTCAACTGGAATGGCTCAACCATCGGCTGTTTATAGTCAGTTGCACCCATACCCATGCCGACATACGCCGAGAATTGCTTAGTAGCCTCTTCACCTTTATTTAAGATCCAACGCTGCGCCATATGTGATCCACAGCTGTGAGCAAACAACACCACATTGTCGCCACCGTTCTCTTTGGCATAAGCAATGGCGGCTTCTATGCGCGGACCGGCGGCATCAAAGATCTCGACATAATCAAAATATTTGGCTGACTTCTCGAGCACCGGCATCTGAATGCTCAACGTATTCCAACCACGCTCCACTAAACCCACACGCAAGGGCTGAACGACCGTTGGCCAATCGGGGTGAAATCCACGACCGTGAGCAATCACGACGGTACCTTTGGCATTCTCAGCCTCGGTAAAGATACCCATAAATGTGTGGTTATCGGCTTCTAATTCAACCGGCTCTCCATCCATGATGGCATCGACAATTTCAGCCTTCATACGCAATTCACGCTCAATATCCGGTGAACGTTCAGCAAATGACCAAGTGCTAAGCGTTAAAGCGCTAAGTGCGACAAGAGATGAAAGGATTTTCATCGTGTTCTCCTAAGAATCTGCTTTTTATTGTTATCGCGTAAGAGTGACATGAGCTTGAGAAGTTTCGCAATGCTTGTTGCAGCGCACAATAAATTCGCTTTATTAGCAGGCACTTATGGTTGTTGATTTTCTAGTTGTCTTGGATATAGTGAGCCTCAATTCGGGTTTTCCTTGTAAGAAATGCCCGAGGGAATGTAGTCACGTAACCGAAGAGTTACTCCCATTTTGGGTATTTGTTCCAAGAGACAAAACCCGCGTTGCTTTTAGGAGGCAATATAAAATGCGTCACTTAATGATTCTAATGATGGTGCTTACTTTTGCATTCGCTGCGGTTTCTTCAACTGCTTTTGCAAAAATTTCCGCTGACGATCAATCAACCGTATTTGACGGCGAGAAGAAGAAGAAGAAGAAAGGCGCTGGCGGCGAAGAGCCAGAGTGCGATTAATTTAAAAGACTTAATAACAATAATAATAAGACTTGACCAAACCTGCGGGGCAACCCGCAGCGTTTTTTCAAATCATCAACATATTTCTGCCTAGGAGGAAATCACGATGAAATTAAAAGCGTTAGCTTTGACCGCTGTAGCGGCAATCGCAATGACCACTACTGCGTCATTCGCAAAGCCAGTTGGTATCTCTACTGCTGGTGAGTTGGAAGTGAAAGCAGGCGATGTCTCTTTCTCTCGTAACCAAGACAACAACAACACTGTTAATCCAGCGTTCGCAAAGACTTCACGTCCTTGCCCACCTTTCTGCATCCAGCCATCATCTTTGGCGCCTAATGTAGAAACAATCGCTGAGACCGAAGTAATTCACTACGTTAAGAAAATGAAAGAAGGCGATGACTCAATTGCAGTTATCGACTCTCGTACTCCTGATTGGGTTGCTAAAGGCACCATCCCAGGCGCTCATAACCTTCCTTTCACTCTGATCAAGAATGCAATGAAGAACTTGGACGCAGGCGCATTGGCTGACACTTTGAAGAAATTCGGCGTGAAAGTTAGTGACAGCGGCGACTTGTACAACTACTCAAATGCTAAGACCTTGGTTATGTTCTGTAACGGCATGTGGTGTGGCCAGTCTCCAACAAACATCAAAGACTTGTTGGCATTGGGTTACCCATCACACAAAATCAAGTGGTACCGTGGTGGTATGCAGAACTGGGAAATCCTTGGTCTGAACACTGCAAAGTAATCACAGACTCACTGAGTTATAAAAACTCAGGTCAAGTCTAAGTACTTAGTACTTAATTCGAGCGGTCGCTTAGCGACCGCTTTTTTTATGCCTGTTTTTCAGGACCCAAAGCACACCTTCTGGGTCGGGCTATGCGAAAATACGTTTTTACTTATTGACTCTATTTGCAGTGCCGTCACCCTTTTCTCCTGATCTTCCTCAAAACGCTAGCCAGACCGTACTCTGGAGTGGCGCGCATGGCGCCAGCTTAAGCCTTGCGCTGAGTAATGCCGCTCAGCAGCTCGAGAAACCGCTGATTGTGGTCGCAGCTGATATCCAGATGGCGAATCATCTGAGCGAAGAGATCGCCTTTTTCAGTCACGGCACTGATCTACCCATCATCAGCCTGCCAGATTGGGAAACACTGGCGTATGACACCTTCTCGCCCTTGCCTGAGCTGGTTTCTCAGCGTCTATTAACCCTGCGTCAGATCAACAGCCTAAGTCGCGGTATTTTGATTGTGCCGGTCTCGACCCTGATGCAACGCTTGCTACCCAAAGCCTGGTTAGACGCAAACTGTTTAGAGCTAAGAGTAGGAAATCAGCTGAATTTTGATGCGTTTCGTCGTCAGCTCGAACAAGCGGGCTATCAAGCGGTTTCGCAAGTGATGGAGCACGGCGAATTTGCGGTACGTGGCTCGCTGATAGACCTCTTTCCTATGGGTGCTGATACCCCACTTCGGATTGACCTGTTCGATGATGAGATCGATTCGATTCGCACCTTTGATCCAGAGACTCAACGCACCGAAGAGAAGATTGAGCATTTTGAGATGCTGCCGGCACATGAGTTTCCGGTCGACGAACAAGCGATTACAAAATTTCGTACTGCTTATCGCGAGACCTTTGAAGGTGATCCACAGCGCTCACTGATTTATCGCGATGTCAGCGAAGGCCAAATGCCAGGCGGTATCGAGTATTACTCACCCCTGTTTTTTGATGGCATGGCGACCTTGTTTGATTACATCCCCAGCGATGCCATCTGGGTGCATGACAACGAACTGCCACAAGAAAGCCAAGATCACGCCAACAGCATTGCTGAGCGTTATGAGCAGCGCCGTCATGACATTGAACGCCCTCTGTTACCACCCACCGAGTTGTTCCTTGATAGCGAAGAGATGCTCAGCCAATTAGAGCGTCACCCTCGCATCGCTTTTGCCCACTTTCAACGCGAAGATGGCAGCAACCTTGAAGTGCGCAAGTTGCCACCGTTAGGCATTCAAGCCAAAGCAACTGATCCTGCCGGGCATATTAAAAGCTTCTTAAATAATTCATCACGCGTGTTGTTCCTTGCTGAAAGCGCGGGTCGTCGTGAATCACTCATCGATACCTTAGGTGGTTTTGGCATTCGCCCGAAAACCTTGGCGAGCTGGCAAGACTTCCTCAACAGCGATCAATCACCCTGCATTACAACCGCACCGATTGAAAATGGACTGTGGTTAGCTGACCCCGATATCGCGGTTATCCCCGAGGCTTTACTGCTCGGTGAGCGCGTTAAGCAAAATCGTCGCGCGAAAAAGAAAACCGATGCGGACCTGATTGTTCGCAACCTGACCGAGTTACAAATAGGCGCACCCGTTGTGCATGAAGAGCATGGCGTGGGTCGTTTCTTAGGACTACAAACACTTGATGTCGGCGGCATGACGCAAGAGTTCCTGACCTTGGAATACGCCAAGAACGACAAGCTGTATGTGCCGGTCTCATCGCTGCATCTGATCAGTCGCTATACCGGCGCCTCTCCGGATCAAGCACCCTTACATCGATTAGGTAGCGATCAGTGGGAAAAAGCCAAGCGCAAAGCCGCTGAGCGCGTTAGAGATGTCGCTGCAGAGCTTTTAGACATCTATGCACGACGCGAAGCTCGCCAAGGTGTTGCTCTGCCCGCACCTGAAGATGAATACCGCCAATTTGCGAGCGAGTTTGAGTTTGAAGAAACCCCTGATCAGGCCGCTGCCATTTATTCGGTGGTGAATGATCTGACCTCACCGAATCCGATGGATCGTGTGATCTGTGGTGATGTGGGCTTTGGTAAAACCGAAGTGGCAATGCGCGCAGCCTTTGTTGCCGCAAATGCCGGTAAACAAGTCGCCGTCTTGGTACCAACCACCTTGCTTGCGCAGCAGCATCATCAAAACTTTATTGACCGTTTTGCTGAATGGCCCATCAAGATCGCCGGCCTTTCACGCTTCCGTTCGGCGAAAGAAGTGAAAGAGATCTCGCAAGGCCTTGCTGAAGGCACTGTGGATATCGTGGTTGGCACACACAAGATTCTTAGCGAAGAGCTCAAGTTCAAAGATCTTGGCTTAGTCATCATCGATGAAGAACATCGCTTTGGTGTACGTCACAAAGAACGTCTAAAAGCGCTGCGTGCTGAAGTCGATATCTTAACGCTCACTGCAACACCGATCCCTAGAACGCTCAACATGGCCATGTCGGGCATTCGTGATCTATCGATCATTGCCACGCCACCGGCTGCACGTCATCCGATTAAGACCTTTGTTACTCAGTGGAGTGATTCACAAATTCGTGAGGCCTGTCAGCGTGAAATTGGACGTGGCGGTCAGGTGTATCTGTTGCATAACGATGTCGCCACCATTGAGAAGATGGCGCATAACATCCAAGAGCTATTACCTCATGCGCGCGTTGAGTTTGCGCATGGCCAGATGCGTGAGCGCGATCTTGAACGCATCATGCGTGACTTCTATCACCAACGCTTCAATATCCTGATCGCAACCACCATTATCGAATCCGGTATCGATGTGCCATCAGCTAACACCATCATCATTAACCGTGCGGACAAGCTCGGTCTTGCACAGCTGCATCAGCTACGCGGTCGCGTTGGACGATCACATCACCGTGCTTATGCGTATCTGATCACTCCACCGATCAAAGCGTTAACTGCGGATGCCCGCAAACGCTTAGAAGCCATCGAATCACTCGAAGAACTGGGCGCCGGCTTTACCCTTGCTACCCACGACCTTGAGATTCGCGGTGCCGGTGAGCTGCTGGGTGATGAGCAAAGTGGCCAGATCAATGAGATTGGTTACACCTTGTACACCGAGATGCTCGAGCGTGCTGTGCAATCGATTAAATCCGGTAAACAGCCCGAGCTTGATCGACCACTGGATCACGGCGCAGAGATTGATCTGCATATTCCTGCGTTACTGCCCGATGACTACATCCCGGATGTTCACAGTCGATTGGTGTTGTATAAGCGCATTGCTTCAGCTGAAGATGCTGAGATGCTCAAAGAACTGAAGATCGAGATGATTGATCGCTTTGGTTTGCTACCTGAAGCGGCAAAAACCTTATTCGACATCACCCAGATGAAATTGCGCATTGTGAACAAAGGCATCAAAAAGATTGAAGCTGGCCCGAGCAATGGACGCATTCTGTTTGATAAAGACCCACAGATCGACCCAGGCAAGATCATTCAGCTAATTCAAACTCAACCACAGCATTACAAGCTAGAAGGTGCTGAGAAATTTAAGTTTGATGCCGATATGGGCACCCCTGAAGAGCGTATTGCACGGGTTGTCGAGCTGCTCGATCACATCCTATTGGAGGATGCTGCCTGAACAGGCACAATGGACTGATGAGAAAGCTGATATTCACCACTGGATTACTGATGGCTTGCGCAACACATGCGCAAGAGCCAGCGCCTGTGGTTGATCCCGGCACAACGACTCAACGCGCACCTGAGTTACGCATTTGGCAACGCTCGACACCTGCGCCTGTTAACGATCTCAATGCCATTCCGAATGAATATGCACCTTCGAACTCTCCTGAGCCTTTGCGCATTGAATTCACTCGTGGACTGAGCCCTGTTCAAGCCACTAATCCACCGGTTGTTGCACCTGAGCCTGCCGAACCTTTGTTCCTAGAAGCTCAACCTAAGCCTGCTGAGCCGCTGTTCATTGAGCCTACTCAAGCGATAACGCCTGCGAGTAATCCAGAACCCTTATTTCTCGAGCCGACTGCCACACCTACCGAGGCCATCACCCCGGTTGAGACCGACGAGCCGCTTTTCCTGACTGATAGCGAGCTGCCGCCAGAGTTGGATCCCTTCTTTATCCCTGAGCCAAACTGGGATGAGCTTGATACGAGTCTGCCAGAGTCTGATTGGTTTGATTTCGAGGTGGTGTTGTTTTCCTACCCACCCGGTAAGAACTTTGAGACCGGCGACCCTGAGATATTACCCGAGGTGGTCAGCGAGCCAGATCCTGATGGTGCAAATGGCGGCTTGAATAATGATGATGTTGAAGGTGACTTTGCCCAGCGTCGTCCACCTTCCGAGTTTGTCCTCAATGGTGCAGTAAAGAAGCTCACTCGTGATGGCTATACGGTTCACGCTCATCAACGCTGGCGCCAAGCAACCCCGCCACGTGACACCGACAACTGGTATCGCATTGGTGATGATCAACTCTATGGTTTAGTGCGCGTGAATCTTGGTCGCTACCTACACTTTGCGACAGATCTTGTCTTCAGTGATCGCGAGACAGGTCTTGCACACCCTATTCGATTGAATCGCCGCATGCGCAGTGAAGAACTTCAGTACATCGATCATCCACGAGTTGGCGTATTACTCACCGCGCTTCGCTATGAGCCACCTAAACCAGAGGTCATTGAAGAGACGCCTGCGCCTGTTGAAGAAGCGCCGATCGAAAAGCCTGTCGAGAAGAAAAAGAAAGAGAGCGATATTCCTCGCGCTACTCCAGATTTGAGTTAGTCCGTTTTGTATCCGGTGCTGTCATCAACACAGTGACCAGACCACCAAAACCAAAGACAAAACCAAACGGCACGACCATCAGCACCACCAAGGCCATCGGGTGCTCCATAAACATCATCGGAAAGCCAACAAACAAACCGATAACGGTTAGTACGATGCCGATCCAAACGCTGATAACACCAACTTTATGCATTGCCTCTACCTAAGGGTTCTCAAGTAAACTCAGTCTAACAGCTAGCGCTCATCGAGACCTATTACCGCATGTTTGGCATTACTGATCTTTTAACCTTTGTGATTGGCACCATCATCATTGTGTTACTACCGGGGCCAAACTCACTCTATGTCGCACTTGTCGCATCTCATCGTGGCGCTGTAGCTGGTTTTAAAGGTGCTGCTGGCATCTTTACAGGTGATGCCATCTTGATGGTTCTAGCGATAGCCGGCGCTGCGACACTGGTGCATGGCTATCCCAATCTATTTAACGGCATCAAAATGATTGGCGCGCTTTACCTCACCTGGTTAGGCATTCAACTGTTACTCAGCTTGCGAAAGAAAAAAGCTGGGTGACGAGCCATCGCGATCTACCCGAACACCCTATCGCTCAGCGCTTGCGATCAGTCTGGTTAACCCAAAGGCAATCCTCTTTTTTGCCTCATTTTTTGTGCAATTTATCGATCCCACTTACCCAAATCACTGGGCCACTTACATCAGCATGTTCGTGATCGTTCAGATCATCAGCCAAACTTATCTCGCAGGCCTGATTGGCAGCACTTTATTCTTCAAAGATCGTTTGCATGCTGAATCGATTTGGCGCCGCCTACTGTCTATCGCTGTAGCGTTATTTTTCTTCTACTTTGCGATCAGCATTGGCTTAGAAGCAATGGCTTAATCTATGGATAGCGAATTCAAACGCACTGAAATCGCTATGTAATTTTTCTTATCCCATGAAATTAGAAAATTTAATTGGGAAAAGTTGGAATCCGAACTAGATTTCAAAGTGCAGAACGGCACGAGCTTCCTGATAGAAACTCGCCGTGTGATAGGTCTTCACTTGGGAAATTTAACGTAAAGAAATTGCAGCTTAATGCGCATTTAACTCTTAGCGACTTTAACCAATGAGGTAATGATCAGGATCACAGCGGCTACCGGAAATGACTTTTGTCGGCATCTGTTCTTTCTAGTCACAACCCCGCTTCGGCGGGGTTAACTTTTTTGTAGCACTGATAAAAAATAAAAATTACGCCAATATTAATTAGTCTTTAAAAGTCTTGGCTAAGCTTGTCCTTATTGCGAAGCTGTAAATCTATCTCACGCTCTTTTTTTACATATTCTGGATTATAAATAAAGACATTGATGACGTGATTCAGCTCTGGCTCTTGTAAAAACTGCTCGTAAAGCGTTATCCCATAATCACTTGCTAAATGCTTTGCTTCTAAAGCCGGCACCACTTCAACCGGGTCTGTATTTTTTACAATCATGCCTTCTGTAATCTCTAAATCAAAACGCTTACTGAAAATATTGATTACATCTCTCATCTTGTAGCCGTTTTGATTGCCACTCCTATTACCAGGAAGGGTCAAAGATAATGAATAAAGCCCGGGCAATGCTTCATTAAGTTTTCTGTTCTTTTGAAGCTTAAAGTCATTGTTATATTTAATTGGCTCGACACAATTGGCAACCCAACCCCCAAATTTTCCATACGTCCAAATTTGATTAGTATCGACTTTATAAACATTTTTCCAAATAGAATCATTCATATTCTGCAAATTTGGAATGGCGTCTTTACAAGAAATGACGGGGAATTTTGATGTCATTTCTTTGTATGATTTATTGATTACCTTAACACCCAATGCAGATGCAATCTCGTCACCAGACATTCCCCAATAAAGCTCTTTCATTGTAAATTTTTCAGCGAGTACAGCCTGACTAAAAGATACAAAAACTACACACAATAGAATTTTCATGGTTTCAATTAATGCGTCTTAGTAACTTAAGCAATCATTTTAAATTCACGATGAATGAATTTGAATCTATTTAGTAATGGTATAAACGAATCTTTGGTATCCGTGCTTACGCTGACAACCCAAAGAAATTTGTCGGCTACCCGAGGAAATTAATGTTCTATCGTCAGCTTTTATCACTTCATAGCCAACCCTTACTGATACATCATTCATTTCATAAATTGGCGTAATCAGAAAATCAGCATTTATTTCTTGGTCCAATGCCTCTTTGGCATCACGAGTTAAAAGTGTTGCACCACCAGTATTAAGCTTTATTGTTTGAGAGAGCGAGACCTGCCTAATAGGCAAATTACATAATTCCACAAAGCGGTCTCTGAGCTGATCACTAAGCGATAACCCAAATACATCTGTCTTCAAATTCTTCAAATTTACGCCATCAGACATGACGATAGATTTTGTGTCGTAACCACTTAAAGCAGCGCAAGAAGGCGCCGTCATCGTAGTTAAAAAGTTTTTCATGTCAAAGTTTGCTGGAATAAGAAGTTGATCCTTGTAACCACGACACTCTTTGACAGGCACATTCATCCATTCAGTGAACCCAGCATATATTTCAACTTTTTTCTTTGGCTCTGGTATTTCCTCCGTTTCCGTCAGGGAACTACAACCACTTATGAGACCAACAAAAAGGATTGAGAATAATTTCGAATACACTTTCATAACACCAATCATTTACTCAGAAACTTTAAATGTTTTTAAAGTGCTTGTTTTTAAGTTTCAAAGGTATCTCTACTTGGCTTAACTTATGAATAAAGTCATCTTCCAAATACCGCATCTGTGCTGAAGAGACTAATTGCCCAGTTTTGAGATTTACTACACGCATGTTGACAAGCACACCGTCGTTTGTCTTTGAGTAGGTCCCACTTATCACATTATCCACATGTTGATACGCTTCTAAGTCATCCGCGTGTCGCGTAAGGATGTAGCCACCTTCTTTAGTCGTCTTAATCCTGCCATTCTTTCGCATTTCAAAAACATTCCACCCAGCAATATGTAATTGATGAAGCATATGTTCTGTAATAAGGCGACCCAAGTGGCTAGTTTTATTTGGATTATGTAAATCAGTAATTGAAGTTAGAACAGTGTTCTGTATTTTTAGATTAGCAGCTGAATTTCGTTCAATTTGATCAGCCAGAAAATGTATACCAGAATTGAACGCTCCTGCAGATGACGAAGCGGATTTAGTCAAAATTGGGTCATATTTAACACTATTGTTATAGGCCTTTTCTCTCGGACTCTCAACTTGAGGGCTCTCTATCGGTTTTCCATTTGACCCAAGGGATGGCTCAAAAGCAGATGACATCTTTTCAGACAGAGCACAGCCATAAATGCCTGTCATGACAAGCAAAAGAATAGTTAATCTAAAAAAGGAAAGCCCAGTCATTGCTTGCACTCAATTAACTTGGCGCCACCCAGCAAAGTATCAGCCGGCGCACTTTCTGAATTGATAGATGGACCATAAACTACACGATCCACCTGAAGCGACAAGTCGTTACGATCGGGAATATGTGCTCGATATTGAACAGGGTAATCATTATTTAACGATGGGTAGGTGGTCGCCCTTGTGTAAGCAGTTTGGGGCTGCTTTTTCCAACACCCTTCATTATCTAATTCTTTTACTTGAGTCTTAGTCGCAGTTTTTTGCTTTAGCTCACCAGGATTAACACCCTCCTCTTTAGAAACATTGGTGTCTGATGATGAATCAGTTTGAAAAAAATTTTTTACCCCATCAAGCACATTTCCTAAAGTCACAGGCTTATCTTCCTCAGCATACGCTAAAGACGAAATTGCAATAAAGCTATTAATGTAATGACGAATTTCATTTCTACAGACTGTTAAATTCCTTATTTTATACATATCGGCAGCTACCAATAAAAATGTAATTTTGCTGCGCTTTTCATGAGTAAAAGTATATGTAAAACATAGACTTGTGATATAAATATTAAATGAATTCTGATGTTGGATTTTTACTCGCCTTAACGATCTTGCCTGTACTTTTTTGGGTACTAGGTAGAGTTCTATATGCGCACTGGCTAGTGGAACGCCACAATCAAAACACCACGCCCCTAAAAGAATTTTCTTCGCATCCTAGCCAACACGACTATTTTTTGGCTAAAGCCCACACATTGAGCATTCGATTGACAAAATCTCTCTTAATAACGACTGCAAAAGCTATATCAGTCGTGATGATGGTTTCAATCAAAACTACCAAAATATTGATAACTAATGGATTGAACGGACTCTCTAGGGTAAGTAGCTTGCTGAAGCGAAAACTCAACCGCAAAGCTTTAAAAAATTAGCTGTCAAAACCTGTAGGCCGCTTGATTCTTTGCACGTTCAATCAATAACTTGATTGAATCTCTTATAGAGTTTCTTCTACACATTTTTATTGCTTGGTGATTGAAGTCAACGAACCAATTCATATCCATTGACGCCTCTTTTACCACCGCTTCCTTCAAGGATTTAGCGACTTTGTTACTAAACGATTGATTTTTGTGCCAGAACAAGACGGCGGATCCTCCATCGAAGCTGACTTTCACTCCATATTCGTTATCTTTCAAAATTGGAAAGCTCGATTTAGCTTGAAGAGAAATGAGTAAACCGGAAAACATCAAGATAAGAAAAAGTCCAATACTAATCTCTGTTCCAGAATAACTACTCGAATGGTTATAGAAGAAAATCCCCATAATCACTGACATCAAAATAACAACGCTAAAGCCAATTCGGAAAGCCTTTTTGCGCTCATCTTCATTGACGTCATTTCCGACACGCTCAACCGTTGATACACGTAAAATATCTGATAAGGCGAGAGAGTCGCCTTTATGGATAAGAACTGAATTTACTACCTGCATTTTTCCGTCCAATGGAAATAACTTCTTTCTAGTTTCGGCCAATTTCCGATTTCTTAAGCGCAAATTCCGACTTTTAACGTAAATGCATTTGCAGCTGGTAAACATTAATCTGCAGCAACTGCTCCGATACCCTATCTGCTAACTCAAGAGAATTAATCGGTCCCACTTGCACACGATAGACTTTACCCTGTTCAGTTTTTGCCTTATCTACGATAACAGGTCGCTTTAAATACCGTTGCATTTGAGCTCTAACAGTTATGGCAGCTTCTTCGTTCCCAAAACTAGCCAACTGCAAATAAATTCTTGTCTTATCATCCAAAACTGGTTTTTTCTTTGTGCCCACTAATTGCGGTAAGCGTGGATCTATCGCACTCACCTCGACTAATGCAGTACCTTTATCAAGCATATCGAGCCTACTTGCTGCCGAGTAGGACAAATCAATAACGCGATTAGAGTGGAATGGCCCTCTATCATTGACACGAACAACAATACTAAGATCATTTTCCAAGTTGGTTACGCGCACATAAGTTGGTAATGGCAAAGTTTTATGGGCTGCGGTCATGCCAAACATATCGTATTCATCACCCATAGCCGTTTTTCGACCATGAAAAAGCGTGCCATACCAAGAAGCCACACCCTGCTCTACATAACCTAAAGCTGACTTCATCGGCTCATAGTCTTTACCGCGAATCGTATAGGGTCGCAGGCTTATAGGATAAATTTTTTCCACCTTTGGAACAGCATCTGCAACATGTGACATGTCTGGCAGACCTTTTGGTGGGCCATCGCCTTTCAAATCATTCAAAGCTGACTTAGCAAAAATTATATTTGGTAAAAAAAACAGAATGACCGCACATGCAATCCAAAAAGGTTTAATACGGCACATCTCACTACTTAGATATGAACTTCAAGTGCAGCTTTGAGCTTTTTAATCGACTGACGTTGTATTTGGCATACCCGAGATTCGGTCACACCGATAACTAAAGCAATTTCTTTCAAATTCATTTCTTCGTTGTAATACAACGAGAAAATTAATTGCTCACGCTCTGGAAGTTTTGAAATCTCATCAGCTAAGGCATCCCTAAACTGATCTTCACCTAGCTGCTCCGTTACGCTAAGGCCATCAAAACGTAATTCAGTTTCACCTTGCTCACCATCATCGCTTTCTGTCAGCGAGATAGTTTGATAATCATGATTTTTTCCGACATTTTGATGAAATTCATCCAGTGACAAGCCCATGTAATCGGCAAGCTCTGCATCTTGCGCGACTCGACCAATTTTTTGCTCTAACTCAGCTCTAGCTGTAGAAATATCACGAATACTCGTCATGACACTTCTCGGCAAGCTACTATTACGTCTTACTTCATCAATCATCGCGCCCCGAATGCGTATGCGCGCGAATGTTTCAAATTGAGCACCTTTGGATGCATCAAAGTTCTTATCAGCTTCAAGCAAACCCATCATGCCAACCTGCATAAGGTCATCTAGCTCAACACTAGAGGGCAACCGAGCAATCAGATGTAAAGCAACTTGTTTTACTAAAGGCGCAAATTCCTCGAGCACAGCCGCAGCCTGGCGTTGATCGTTCTCTTTGTAGAGTGAAAGATCATGCATTAGTTGGCCGCCCTCTCAATAAATCGCTCAACAAAAAACTCAAGCTGCCCACGAGCAGCCTTAGGCTTAGGAAGCTTTTCAAGTTGTTCTGCAACTCGTTGATACGCGATGCCTGAAAGTGAAGAAGGAGACATATCTAAAACAGCCTTTTGAGCTTTGTTCGCTTCTTTAATTCTTCGGTCCAGAGGAATGGCATCTAAGTAGTTTACACCCCTACCCAAGAATTGCTCCGCCACTCGATTCAACTTTTCAAAAAGCTGCTTACCATGGGGCAATGAGTCAACCATATTAGAAAGGACCCAAATGTTTTCAACATCATAATCTCGACGCATGACCTTTATCATGGCATACGCATCCGTAATTGAACTTGGCTCATCCAAAACAACCACGACAACATGATGAGCAGCTTGCAAGAAGGATAAAACACCAGATGAGATACCCGCAGCCGTATCTACAATAAGATAGTCAAAATCATCATTCAGCTGGCTAAATGCTTGAATAAGGTGACCCACCTCAATCTCATCAAGCTGAGCCATTTTTTGGATACCTGAAGACGCAGGAACAATTGATATACCAGCAGGCCCTTTAATTAAGATTTCTTCAACTGTCTTCTCACCACGAATCACATGAGACAAATTAAAAGAGGCATGCAAGCCAACCATAACATCCACGTTAGCAAGCCCAAGATCAGCATCCAACAGGAGAACTTTGTTTCCCGCTTGCTGCAACGCAACGGCAATATTGACAGAGGCATTGGTTTTACCCACCCCGCCTTTACCACTTGTTAGAGCAATAACTTGAATTCGTGACTGATCAGACATAGATACAAATCTTGGCGGTTAAGCCGCACTGGCCTGCTGCGATTGAGCAGGTTTTTCACTCTCAATATTTTGCTCGATTGAGAAGCACTTATCAACCAATTCAGCAGGACTAAACGATTGATAGTCAAAAGGAATTTCTTGACCACAACTCACGCCAATTAAGCCTAAACCTGAGTTACGCAATGTGGATATAACACCACCAAGAACCATTGCCTCATCAAGCTTAGTAACGATCACCCCACAGACCAAATCGTCGACATCATGACAAATCTTATCGTTACCAGCGCTTTGGCTATTAGCAGACAACGCAAGCACCACGTTCAATTTAGGGTGACTTGATTTCAATGCTTCGCAATTCACGCGCAAACTGTCGTTACGAAGACTAACGCCTGCTGTATCAATCAAAACAACACGCTTATCCTCAACCTCACGCAATCTGTCACGTAGTTCAGCCGTATTTGATGCATTGACAACATTCACACCAAGCATCATGCCAAATAATTTCATTTGCTCCTTTGAGCCAATGCGATTGTGGTCTAGCGTTATTAAAGCGACTTCATCTTTTCCATATTTCAATGCCGCTTGAGATGCCAATTTAGCAATAGTTGTTGTTTTACCCACACCAGACAGTCCGACAAATGCATAAATTCCCCCATCTTTAATGGGATCAACTGTCGAATTAATCATCGCCACATTTAACCAAGCGACAGTTTTCTTCCAAAAATCACGTTTACGACCCTGCGACAAAATCTCTTTTTGAATGGAGTCGATATGCTCAGCTGAAACAGCCTGAGCTTCCAACTTTTCGATAATATTTTTTGCCTCTACGCTGAGAGCTTCGCGTTCATTTCGAGCTGTCATATCAAGATGTGTTTTAAACATATCGCGCAATTGACTCATCTCAAACTTAATGTCATCTAGTTCGCTATTTTCAGCAACTAATGCCGGACTCTCTACAACATCTTCTCTCTCAACTACTGGCTTGGTTTTTTCGAGTAGTTTTCTGACTTGCTCAATACTTTCTTGCTCACTTAAAGGCTCACGATGTTTTAAAGGGTTGGCAGCGTCAGCTTTTTTACGTGCTTCCATCCAAGCTACCGTCGGCGCGCTCTTCGCCTCATCTGGAGTATGAATTTTTTTCTTATCAATTACTTTTGCTTTACCAACACCCGACTCAGGATCATCTTGCAAATTGTAGCTTCCATCATTGAGATCAATAGCAACCATAATCTCAACCTGCTTACCGACGCGCTTATTCGACAAAATAACTACATCTTCACCATATTTTTCTTTGATCATCTCAAATGCTGTGCGGGTATCTTTTTCAACGACACGTTTGATATTCATCGCAATCCTCTCTTACCTACTCGTTAGGTAACTGCTCTGCGCCTTTGCGCTCAATAGTTCTAACCACCTTAATACCCTGCTCATCTGGAATTTCATTAAATCCAAGCACAGCAAGACCCGGTACACGGTGACGGACAAACTTCGCCACCCAAGGACGAATACTGGGTGACACAATTAAGACAGGCTGAATGCCCTGCTCAACCAAATCCTCACTCGCGTGATAAAGATTCGTAAGCAACTGTTCAGCCAGATTTGGCTCTAGGTTTTCGCCATTCTCAGCGCCTTGCTGAAGAATCGTATGTAGTAACTGCTCAAGATCAGGCTCCAGCGTCATCACAGACATATCCTCACCAATTTCAGCCAATGACTGAACAATCATGCGGCCGAGACTTGGGCGAACCGCTGACGTTAGCTGGTCAGGGTCTTGAGTTTTATCCGCGTGATGTGAAAGAACCTCAACAATACCTTTCATATTACGAATAGGAACACCTTCATCGAGTAAATTCTGTAAAACAGCAGTAAAGACGCCCAATGAAATTTTCTTAGGCACAAGACTCTCAACAAGCTTTGGTGCCGAAGAAGCCAACTGATCCAATAACTGCTGAGCTTCATCATGGCCCAATAGATCTTTAGCATTTTCCTGAAGAATTTTATTCAGATGCGTTGCCAACGTTGTCGA
This sequence comes from Gammaproteobacteria bacterium, assembly GCA_038146785.1. Classification (GTDB taxonomy): domain Bacteria; phylum Pseudomonadota; class Gammaproteobacteria; order Chromatiales; family Chromatiaceae; genus VMDJ01. The sequence continues at coordinate 44,193 of JAYQSI010000017.1, read as the reverse complement.
TGCATCAACCACGGTAAAACCTAGTGTTTGCGCATACTCTTTTTGTGACACATCGATCCAGGTCGCTTCTAGACCAAATGCAGGATCACGAGTCTCCTTACCACTCAATGTGCCATGAGTCACCCCAGGATTGATTGCCAACTCACGACCCGGCATCAGCTCACCTTGACCCCTGACAACACCATTGATATTGATTCGATATTGATTAGGCGAAAGATCTAGGTTGTCTCGGATATGAACGGTTTGAACTAAGAATCCAAGCTCATGTGATAACTTTTTCCGCACACCCTTGATACGTTGCATCAAGTTTCCACCTTGCTCTTTATCAATAAGTGGAATCAGGGCGTAACCGACCTCTAAACCAATCACATCAAGCTTAGGCACATCATCCCAAGACAACTCAGCTGTCTCACGCGCTTCACGTGCCTCTTCTTCAGAAATCTCCGGCTCTTCAGCAACCTTGTTATTATTTTTGAAAGAGTAATAAGCCAAACCACCTGACATTGCAGCAAGCAGCAAAAACATCATATTCGGCATGCCAGGTATCATGCCCAAAATTAGCAATACCCCTGAAGTCACTGCCAATGGTTGGAAATGACCCATTTGCGTCGTCAGCTGGCTATGCATTTTTGTATCAGCTGATACACGAGTTACGATGATTGCGGTTGCAGTTGCCAACAATAAAGATGGAATTTGGGCAACGAGACCGTCACCAATTGTCAAAAGAACGTATGTTTGAGCCGCATTAGTAAAAGACATATCGTGAAAAGCGGTACCAATGATCAAACCACCAACCATGTTGATCATCAAAATAATCAGGCCCGCAATGACGTCGCCTTTAACAAACTTACTTGCACCATCCATTGAACCGTAGAACTCTGACTCTGCAGCAACTTCTGCTCGACGTGCTTTTGCTTCTTCTTTGGTCAAAATCCCAGCATTTAAATCCGCATCGATAGCCATCTGCTTACCCGGCATCGCATCCAGGGTAAAGCGTGCTGTAACTTCAGATACTCGACCAGCACCTTTAGTGACAACAACGAAATTAATGATCATCAAAATTGAGAAAACGATAATACCGATCAGGTAGTTGCCCGCGATAATGAACTCACCAAAGGCCTCAATCACGTTACCCGCGGCGTCAGGTCCAGTATGACCATCCACAAGAACAACACGAGTTGAAGCAACGTTCAGCGCCAGACGGAGCAAGGTCGCAAATAGAAGAACTGTCGGGAAAGAGGAAAAATCCAGTGGCTTAAGCGCGCTTATACAGATCATCACGATGATCAGAGAAAGTGCAATGTTAGCTGTGAAAAACAGGTCCAGCAAAATGGGAGGAAGCGGAATCACCATCATGACGATGATGCAAAACAGCACCAACGGGATCGCTAACGACGACAAACCGGGCAAGGCGAAATTTCGCCAAATATTTGACAACTGAAGCGTCAGCGCATCGACCATGCTGATTGATCTACCCTAAAATCCCAAGATTTCATTAATGTGTTTACACATTAATAATTAATCCTAAGTTATTGTTTTATATTTACTTTATATTTCTTTAAAGAGGAATAAGAAAAATACATCTAAACCTCCAAAAGAACTTAGGAACTATGGCAGCAATAAGTATGCCATTCACTTTAAAAGACAGGCCAAACTCAAGAATTTAGCTAAAGTGACGATAAACAACGTGACTTCCAACTAATTTCTAAATTGGCCCCAACAAGGCCGGAGAACGCAATGAAACGCGCATTTTTGGTAATCCTGATCGCTTTGACACTGCAAGCCTGTGCATCAGTGTCTGATCTGGGAGACTCGATATCCTCCTTCGTCTCAACACCCAACACCGTTGATGAAAAAGAGGTAGTTCAAAGCGAGATAGCTCCTGTCTATCAAGAAGGCGTTCTTATTAGTAGTGGCTACGCCAATATTAGCGCCCAATCTAGCGACAACCCTTCTCAGCGTAGATTAATGGCTATTCGTGCGTCCAAAATCGATGCTTATCGTAATCTTACAGAACGCGTTTATGGTCAAAGTATCAACGCCTCAACAACCGTTGAAGACATGGTAGCGACAAATGATGCAGTAAGAGCGCATGTTCAGGGTCTTATTTACGGCGCTCGCCTGGTTAGCATCGAGCCGATCGGCGGTGACAGTTACGAAACTCGACTTGAGCTTTCAGAAAAGCGCGTTAACGAAATACGTAATCTTTTCTTGTTTAAGTAATTCACTTTTTAGTGGCCATTATGAAAACAACTCTAAAAGCATCTGTTAGATATTTAGCATTCCTTACAGTTTTAGCTATTACCCCAACAGCACAAGCAGTGACTGTTCATGCTGAGGGTAGCTCTATTATTCAAGGTGGGAAAAATGCAACGCAGCAGCAGCTATCTCAAGCACGCCTAGATGCGATTGCTGACGCATTGAGAAATATCGCAGTTGCACAATCAACTCAGATTACAAGTCATAGCCTAATGACTACCGATGGCTCGTTAAGCGAAAGCGTTCATCTCAGCACTCAGTCACCCATCCAAAATATGTCGATTTATGGTGAAGATCGATTGGGTGGTCTTTACCGCGTGAAAGTTAAAGCATTGCTTAAAAGTACAGAAAAGCAAAAAAGCGATTTGACATCACCTCAACAATGCCAATCAGCGCACTCTCCTTTGAAACGCGAAGTGAGTATTCAGCTGACACCCTCGAATTTGACACCATCAGCTATAAAAGATGACATCAACGCTGTTCTCATTAGCGCAAAAGAGATTCTTAAAAATAAAGTGAACAACAGCACTGACTTAATTTATTCAGAAAGCCAAAAGTCAGGTCTTCAAACAAGTCATTATGCGAAGAGCTATCTAATGGCTAAGCGGCCATCTAATGAGCATGTTCTTAAAGTTTCCGCCGTACGCGCTGGAGATATGTTTACACTCTCAGTTGGCGGCTATGACGAAGAGCCAAAAACAGTCGCAGGCAAAATGGTGGGCTTTGGTAAAGCAGCAATTGACTTACCTTTAGGTTTTATCAATACATTCCTGAATAGTAATGTTAAAAAAGACACCTTGGTCGGTATACGCATTACATTACCTAATGGTGGCTATTACACTAAAGCCCTTGGCTTGAATGAATCGGCTTCACTTTCCGCCACAAGTGATGAACGACGCCTAATCACTCAATGGGTAAATAACATCTGGCCAAGCATTGATGGTGCGCTATCGTGTTACCCAGTAGTCGCTAAAACACGCAAACTTAATCAGAATGCTGTACGACTAAGCCTTGGAAGTAACCACGGACTGAGCGAAGGTCAGCACTTATTACTGCTTGATGAAAAGGCGAACTTCAATGTGCGCAGCAATAGTGCAAACATGTCTTCAATGAATCTATACACTGTTGAAAAATTAGCCGCAAATCACGCTAGCATTAAGCCAATAGCAGGTGATCTGCCAATCGCATCAAGCGGTCAGAAGATCGTCGTATCCTTTTAATCGGTAATTTCCATGAAAGTCGCATCCATCGCTTCACTAAGTTTTCTATTGATTTCACTTGGCGCAGGCTCTTTAGTGCATGCTGAAACCGCTCGTGAAGCTGAACACGAAAAAGCATTAAGAGTACTCATGGGTGATTTTGAACAGACACAAAGAGCCCTCAAGAAGAAGCCAGGGGACTTGAAGCCTGGTACAAAATATATTTTACAAGCGGATGACACGCTTAGTCAGCTAGCGATGCATAGCTATGGTAATACGCCACTAAATATGGAAATTATTGAAAAAATCATTGTGGACAAGAATCCAAATGGTTTCTTTCGCGGCAATGGAAACTACATCTTGGTTGGCGAGACCATCATCATTCCCACAGTTGATGACATCAGAAATTATGTATTCAGCTATAGCAATGGGAATAAATTTGACCACATTCCCCATGAGAAATGGATTCGTTACCCAAATTAATTAAAAGCTCACTGAGCTTCACTTACTATTAACTCTCTTCCTACAGCAATCACATCTGACTGCAACTCATTCATCGCCTTTAACTTAGCGACAGAAAGCTCAAAACGTTGCGCAATGTGACCTAATGTATCTCCTGACTTAACGACATACACTTTTGGCGAAGCTGGTTCATCAATAATCTTATCCGCCGTCACTAAAGTAGGCTTATCTTTCTCAGATACCGGATCACCAACAAATGGAGTCACGTTGGATGATGTACCTAAAACATAATTACCAACGATCAAGTCCGCCAAATTCTCTTTATGTACCACTGGGCCTCGAGACCAAAGCAGCAAGACAAGCAATAAGCAGGCAAAAGAAATTACTATCTGCAGCGAAATCGCATATCTCATAGCGTTAGATTATTTATGGGCAAGGGAACCCTAATCTAGGTACACACACTGCCTCAACGTCATCTTTCTTGAGATCCTTATCATTACTCGATTTACTCATCATGTCGTAATAACGATGTTGTTCAAGCTTTATTAATGCATCTAGCTTTTCAACCAATTGCTGATCTTTCATCTCATTGACCGAAATTGTTAGCTCGGATAGTTCATCACCAACTTTCTCAAGACGAATCGCATTATGTTTAACTTTGTCTTCTAATGAAGTCACTGTTTCAGCAAACTTATCAAACTTCACATCCAAACGATTCGAAATACGATCTAAAATCTCTTGAGTGCGCTTGATCCCGGACTCTTCTCGAACCTGCGCTTGCTTTTCATAATCTCTCATATTGTTAAGCGCTTCCGTGACCTGCATGTTAAGCACAATGTTAGTCTCATTGAGACCGTTCAACTCTTCACGCAACTTAGCCATACGCTTTACATCGGTATCCATTTGTACCACGCGCTTACCAACCGTTAGCATGATCTCATCCGCTTGCACAGCACTCTGAGTAAAACGCTCTAATAAAACACCGCTAACAGATGCCGAAACAATCAAGAGGCCAGCAAAAACCCAAAACATAATGTTTTGCTTCTTTTGCACTCCAGCCATTGATTCGTTAAACGCCGCAACACTTCCAATAATCAGTTCTGCCGAAGCATTTGCACTCTCGGCCGCATGATTTGCTGCCTCAGCAGAATCTAAAGCTATCTCTGTCATCGCTTCTATAGATGATTGCTCATGCTCTTCTTCATCAGGCAAGTCACTACCATCTACATTTTCTGAATCTAGAACATCGTGAGTGGCTTCATCAACGGATTGATCAACTGAATCAACACTCCCCATATCTTCAGCCTGCTCTAATTGACTCTCTTCAGTGGGTTCTACCTGCTCAATGACCGCTTCTGAATCAACCGTTTCTTCTGGTTTTTTATCGTTACTATCACTCATGGTTATTTCCCACCTTTCAGTGCATCACGCTTAGCCGCTAAGCTATCCGTTGAGTCTTTAATTTTGCTTGTTGCCGCTTTAACATTCGCTAAGCGAGAGGCCAAACGGCTAGGTATGTTTTTAGCTTTTGCAATCCGTTCAACCTCTTCCATCGTTTCCTGAGCCTTTTGAGCGCTTTCACGAGCTCCCTCAGCAAGCAATTCAAGCTCAGTATTTAATGTTTCAGCCTTCTGGCAAAGCTCAGCGTGATATTCAGCCGTGTTTTTAGCTGCAAGTGTGGCATCGCCTTCAACTTTTTCTTTATCCCCGGCAAAACTAATATCTGACACCTCAGATTCGTTTTTCCCGGCAAAAGCTAAATCAGCATTATCTTTTTCAGACTTCTTATCACCCTTAAAAGCAATGTCAGTAGCATCAACTTCTTTTTTCGCTTCAAGGTCCACATCTCTTTCTAATGACTCTTTTGATGGTTGGGCTGTCATTGAAATATTTGACGCATCCACCTCATCATCAGCTGACAAGCTGAGATCACCATTGGGTTCATCCTTTTGGGTCTCACTTGCCGTTAACGTTGTTCCTAATGCATCCTTTTCAACTGGAAGCCCAGTTTCAGCATTTATTACTTGATTATTAGATGCCGATTGATCCTCATGATCTTTAGAAACACCAGTTTCTTTTGGGTCTGCCACCACACGTCTAAATTTGTCATCTTTATCTGTCATAAGACACTCCGCATCAATTGGCTATCAAGCAACCGCCGGATTACCGTTAATGTCAAATTGGTAATCATCAGGCACATCAATTTGTGGTAACTCAGCTTGAGAATCACCATACATTTCGTTATTTAACGAGAAGACATAACTCAGCACTTGAGCAACTGCCAAGTACAAAGGCTCTGGAATTTCTTGATCAAGCTCTGTTGTGTAGTAAATCGCTCGAGCAAGCGTCGGTAAACGAACAATCTCAATGGCATTCTCTTTAGCCACTTCACGAATACGATCAGACATATGATCAACACCCTTTGCAACGACCTTAGGCGCCCCTTCAGAGGCCTGGTCATAACTTAAGGCAACAGCAAAATGCTCTGGGTTAACAATGACGACATCAGCGTCTGGAACCGCATCAACCATTCGCTGCATGGACATCTCACGCTGCTTCTGACGTATGGCTGCTTTAACCTCCGGGCGACCTTCAACATCCTTCATTTCATCTTTGACTTCTTGAAGGGTCATTTTGAGCTTTTTGGTGTGCTGGTAGGCCTGAAATGGCACATCGATCGCAGCGATAAGCACCAATGATAAACACATGAAGAACACACTCCAGGCCATTATCTCCCCTGCTTGCATAAAAGCAGCCTCAGGACTGCCCTTACCCAAGCCCAACAATCCATCTGAATACCAGGTCAATGTAAATAATCCGATACCAGCAACTAATAAAAACTTACCCACAGCCTTTAATAGCTCAACGATGGCTTTCACCCCAAACATACGGCCAAATCCTTTAATTGGCGATAATTTAGAGGCCTTAGGCATAAAGGCTTTGGTAGAAAATATCCATCCACCCATAAATGCCGGAGTCACTAGCGTGATAAAAAGTGTGACAAGCAAAATGGGAACGATAGCCCAAAAACCCTCAAACAAAATGGTGCCCAAATGTACAGGTAATAGCTGGGCATCAAAAATGAGTGCCCTATCTAGCAATAGACCATCAGTCATCATATGACCTAATGACATAACAATATCGCCACCCATGAAAATCATGAGCGCTGATGTGACAATCATGATCATTGCCATTGAAAGTTCTTTAGAACGGGCAACATCACCATCCTCACGTGCTTTTTCCAAGCGACGAGCGGTAGGGAGTTCCGTTTTTTCCTGACTGCTATCTTCAGCCATTACCGAACCCCCAAATACATTTGAATTTGGCTGTATCCATCAACCCATAAGCTTTGCATTCCAGTCGTCATTGATGGCATCAAAATCACCAATGAAACAAAACCAACGAGCATTGCAGCTGGAAAACCTACAGCAAACACATTCAGTGAAGGTGCTGCACGAGATACCACACCCATTGCCATATTCTTAACCAACAAGGTCATCATAGCTGGAAGCGCAATCATCATTCCGCCAGTGAATATTATTGAGGTCCAGCGTAAAAAATCAGCGACCAGCTCTGCATTAAAGGCAATTTCATCCACAGGAACCAAGCGAAAGCTATCTAGCAACATTTCTATTAATACCAAATGCGCACCCACCGTTAAAAATAACAAGGTGGCAATAATGACGAAAAGCTGAGAAAGAATAGGTGTTTGGTGCCCATTATTAGGATCAGCCATCATCGCAAAGCTCAAGCCCATGGATACTGCAATGTAGTCACCCGCTGCACTGATAGCAGCAAAAGCAATTTGCAGAATAAATCCCATTAGAATACCTAAGGCAATCTGCTGCAAAAAAAGAACAAAGCCTGAGCCAGTTAAGACATCAATAACAGGCCATTCATATAGCGGGTAAACAACAAAGGTTAATGCTGCTGCCAATACAATTCTTAATCGAATAGAAACCGATCTCGCAGAAAATACTGGCGCGACTAATAACGCTGCGCTAATTCGCGTGAATGGCCAAAGAAAACTATAAAAAAAGGCCAAAATGTCATCCATCACGACAAACATTGCTAGCCACCCATCAATAAAGGTATTCGTTCATATTGACGAAGAGCAAAATCGGTTAATACCGACAACTGCCAACTACCAAAAAGATAAATAACCACAACAAGTGCAACAAGCTTTGGAATAAAACTTAAAGTCATTTCATTAATTGAAGTGGCTGCTTGAATAATACCAATCAACAAGCCAACGCCCAGTGCAGCCAACAACAAAGGCGCCGAGATTAAGGCAACCATCCAAAGTGCTTCACGACCAATATCTAAAACTTCACCATGCGTCATCGTCAATCTCACTATGTTGCTGGAAAGAAGCTTCCTGCCAATGTACCCAAGGTCAATTGCCAGCCATCGATCAAAACGAAAAGCATCAATTTAAATGGCAATGAGATCATCATTGGTGACAACATCATCATACCCATCGACATCAAAACACTCGCCACAACTAGATCAATAACCACGAAAGGAATAAAAATCATAAAGCCGATTTGAAAGGCGGTTTTTAACTCACTGGTTACAAATGCCGGAATCAAAATACGTAAAGGAATCGCATCTTTACTTTCAATGACATCCTGCCCAACTAAATTAGCAAAGAGCGCCACATCCGTTTCTCTTGTTTGTAACAACATGAACTCACGCATTGGAACAATAGCTTTTTCCAACGCCGGTTCCGCTTCAAGTGATCCACTCAAGTAAGGCTGCAATGCCTCAGTATTTACACGCTCAAAAACAGGCGCCATAACAAAAAATGTCAAAAATAGCGCGAGGCCAATCAACACTTGGTTAGGCGGCGTTTGCATAGTGCCCATTGCCTGACGAAGAATCGAAAGGACAATAATGATTCGAGCAAATGCAGTTGTCGTTAGCAAAAGTGCTGGCAACAATGTCAGCACTGTCATTAACGCTAATATTTGAAGGGTCAGGCTATAAGTTTGATCGCCATTAGGTTGATTTTGCACAACTACGCCCGGCATCAATGCTTCATTCGCCAGCAATTGGCCAGAAGATAGGCCAATCAGTAATGCCATCAATAGTTTTAAATAAAACGACGACATTATTGCTTACCCCGCTGCGGCAATACCGAGCTAAGAGATTGAGTTAACTGCGTCTTAAAAGATTCCTTCTCTGGCTGTGTAATCGTAGAGGTGCTCGTTTCACCTTCAGCTTGCTCTAACTCTTTGAGTAAATTAATCGATTGGGCAGTTACACCTAAAACTAAGCGCTTACCTTCTACAGAAGCAATAACAATGCGCTCTCGAGTACCAACAGATGCTGCCTCAATAATATGGATGGATTTTCCGCCAAAAATGTTCTTTTTGTCTTGAAGCTTACGAACAATCCAAAACGCACCAAACATTGCCAGGAAAACAAAGACTAGTCCTAGCAAAGGCTGCACCAAGGAAAGTTCACCATTCATCGCCAGTCACTCTGGTTAAATTTTACGTAACCGGTCAGCAGCATCGAGCACTTGCGTCAAACGAACACCGTAACGCTCATTGACTACAACTACTTCACCACGGGCAATAACCGTGTTATTAACTAAAATATCAATTGATTCACCCGCAACGCGGTCAAGCTCAATCACACTACCCTCACTAAGCTTGAGCAAATCACGGATTTGCATGCCCGTTCTGCCAACTTCAACTGACAAGGTGACTGGGATATTCTGAAGAACATCCAAGTCCATCTCATCTTCCAATGTGGCGAGGGTTTTCACCTCTTCTTCTGGTGCCTTTTCCGCAACGTCTTGCTGTTCGTCACTCATGACTTACCCTCTTCTTTTTTAAGGCCCAGCAAACGAATTGCTGCATGACCATTAACGGTGCCATAAATACCCTCATAGGTTGGCACACCTTCAACTTGAACAACCACGGTGTCAGGCATCTTGATTGGAATAATGTCACCAACCTTAAGGTTCATTAAATCCAACAAAGAAATACGCGGGTAAGCTAGATCTGATTTCAGATCTAGCTCCACATCCTTGACACAATCTTTTAATTGACGCTTCCAAGCACGGTCACGCTCATCTGCATAATCTGCTTGCACCTGATTCTTGAGCAAATGGCGAATCGGTTTCATTGCACCAAAGGGATATACCACCTGGATAGTGCCCGATATGTCATTAGCCATTTCTATTTCAAAATCTGAAATGATCACCAAATCAGAGTCATCAACAATCTGAGCAAACTGCGGATTAATTTCACTATTAACGTGTTCAAAATCCAACTTATAAACGGGGTCCCACGACTTTTTTAAGTCGCCAAACACACCTTGGACGATCATTTGAATCACACGACTTTCCGTCGGAGTGAACTCGCGCATCCCTTCTACTGTCGTGCGAGACTTACCACCACCGCCAAAGAAACGGTCAAGTGAATTAAAAATAATCTGAGGCTCAATAACGATTAATGCATTACCGCGTAAGCCTTCGAGCTTAATGATGTTTAACGATAATGGAATCTTGAGCTGCTTGCGGTAATCCTGAAATGACTCTACACGCAGCTCTGCCACACGAATTTTCGGCTGATACTGCAGCATGCCTGAGAGCGTCACACGGAATAATCTAGAGAAACGATCAGAAATCATCTCAAGCGCACCTAGATGCGCCACAAGACCACTATCTTCGCTTGCTAAATCATACGATTTCGCATTCGGGTTAGTTTTATAAATGCCCGGCGAGCTAAATCCAGACGAGTCCGCATCTGCACTGGTAACCAATGCATCAATCTCTTCCTGCGAAAGTAATTGTGAAGACGGACTCATATTAATTTACTGCAATACAAACTCAGTGAAATAGACCTCTTCGATCCCACCAAAGTCTTCGTATTTCATCAAAACACGATTCAATGCATCTTTGATTCGTGATTTGAGCTTATCCATACCTTCCTGAGACTGGTATGTTTCGGCAGGCTCTAATGCAACAAGACCAATCACAGCCGAACGTAAAGCTGTCTCATGCTTATCCACATTACCTAGCACTCGCTCATCGTAATAGGTCATCACCGATAAAGAGAATTGAACGTACTTTTTACTGTTTGGCACATTCACTGTGAATTTTGCTTTGAAATCCTGGTATGACTGTTCAAACTTTTGTGAATCCGGTGTTTCTTTTGGCTTCTTCTCAGGGCCTTTATCTTCAATAGGCTTACCATCTGCATCGACCATGGTTTTCTCAAGATCTTGGATAACCTCAGTTGAAGCTTGCTCATTTTTTACATCAAAGAAACCGGTGAGATACAAAGTTGCACCCACACTCACAATGATCAGCAATAGCGCGCCAAAAACGAAGACCAAGATCTTCATAAGCCCGCCTTTCTTTTTACCTTCACCTTCTTCGCCGGCGCCTTCAGGCTTTTCTTCTTCAGCCATCGTCATTACCTCGTTAAAATCTTAATCAATGCTTTATTATAAATTAGGCAAACGTATCAAGCTCACCATCATGAGATGATTGTTGAGCACTTTGCTCGACAATGTCATCACTATTATGTTTTGCTTTCACAGCTACCGCTTCAGCTTGCTGTTCCTGCTCTTTCTGTGAACCACCTGATTGCTGGCTTAATTCTTGATCAACGGTCGAATTCGCTAAAGCAATGCCAGAGTCACTTAAACCATCACGCAAACGTGGCATAGATGCTTCTAGTAAATCACGCACGCCCGCATTCTGTGACGACATCGCAACCTGAAGCTCACTTCCTTCCATTGAAAGACGAATTCGAATAGTGCCTAGACGTGCTGGATTTAATTCCATCTCGGTATCCCAATTACCAGACTCCACCATACGCATGATGCGCTCACCTACTGCCTTTTGCAGACGCTCTTCATTCTGTGGTGTCATCAACTGGTCACGGAAAGCACCCGCCGTACGCTGCAACTGTTCAGTCGCATGTTGCGCAGTATCGCTAGTAGACAAAGTTAATGGTGTAGAGGCAGCAGCACGTGAACCATCTGCATCAACATTGACATTATTGATCCCGCGTTGGTTGAGAAAATTTAACGTACTCGCTTGTGCAGAAACTGATGATGCCGACTCAGAACGCGCAGAACCCATTAACGCATCAAATTGAGTTGTTCTGGTCATAACTGACTCTGAGGCATTCGCTTTGAACACACTACGATTCATCAAGAAGGTATCTGCAGTCGTTACCTTATTGCCGGACGGTGTGCCAGTTGTTACAGAAGACTGCACTTTGGCTCTTAGCTTTCCTTCAACCTGGCGCAATAGATTTTCCACAACCTCGCGAGGTGACTCAGTGGCGGTCAAACTTTTTTGACGTGCCGCTTCAAGCTGAATCACTGATGCCTGCTTAGCTGTCGCTAACAGATCTTCATCCCTAAGCTGAATACTAGGGACTGAAGACGGTTGGCTCAGCGACTTGAGACTGTTGGTTCGTCAATTGAGCTTTACTTAATGAAGGACTGAAAACATCAGCTTGCTTCGTAACCTTAAGGACCTCATCAGCAACCTCTTTTGAACCCACAAATGCCTGCGCATTCATAAGCTGCTCGTTAGTCCAAGGACCTCGGATAACATCCGCCTTAGAGCCCGAAAACTCATCAGCAGCCAATTGTGATGCCAATTGAGCAATGACCGGTGAACTATCAATAACTGACGTTAATTCAGTTGAACCACTCAAACCCGGAAACTGCGAAACATTTGGGTACTCTTGGGTCACAATTTGTTCAGCTAACACTGCTAAATCAGACTCTTCGAGCTGTTCTAGCTGCTTCAAAACGCCTTCAGGCAACTGCTTGCCGACAAGCGGCAAACCTTTGACACCCTCAGACAGCTCTGTTTTGCTCTTTAATTGAGTTTGTATGGCTAATAATTGCTTAAAGACACCCGCAGCCTCAGCATTGTTAACTGATTGATTTTTATTGTTATTTGACGCATTTTCGACCGCATTGCTCTGCAACAGACCGAACAGTTTTAACGTTGAATTTTCCACAGGCTGCTTATCCTAATCAGACCTAAAAATTGATTTCACAGGTCTTAATGCAAATTGCTTGCCAAAACTAAAACAGCCTTGGTGAAAGGCCACAATTTAGTGAAAAATTATCTATATACCATTGATTTATATATCAATTTTTAATTATCGTCACTCAATGGTAGCTAAAGTAAGTCTATTCGAGTCAAATCTTTGACGCACTAGCCTTGAGGATGCAAATTTCCCAAAAATTGCGATCTGGCGAGTTCATCAAGGTCCTTAGCCTCTCGCTCGGCGATTTTTTTCCTCTCCAAATGCCTATCCTTCTCATCAAGCTTTTCAATCGCCTTCAAATCAGCACGACACCGCATAAGCTCTGCTTGGTCTTGTTGCGCTTGATACGTCAGTTGAATACACAAATTCTCTTGCTGCGCTGAGGATTGAATCAACTGCTGCAAAAAATGACGGGATCGGGACAAATTGGTGACAGAAACCGTTGCATTTTCATCCGCTTTAATTTGTGCTCGATATTCCTTTATGTAACCAAGTACTTGGTTCAAAGACTGAACAGCCTCCTTTTTCCGCTTTTCAGTTTCAAGCAATAAGGCTTGAGCATGATCGACTTTGCGTTGTCGCAGGTCTTTTAATGTTTCCCACTTAGTACTGGCCATTTATCACCTCACTTTCATTAGGTGTAGATGCTTTCCCCATCTTTAACTTTCGACCTCTGTCTTCATTAGCATCATCCACCTCTTCGGGAATGTTCTGAAGCTGATCTAAAGACTCTGAAAAGCTCACAGCTGAACTCATATCCTGTTGTAAAAAGTTTTTAATAAACGGTAGTTGACGAATCGCCTGATCAACATCTGCATTCGCTCCACGTTGATAAGCACCCACACTGATGAGATCTCGGTGCTCCTCATAAGCGGAATAGACCCTTCTAAATTCTTTTGCTGCTTCTTGATGCTGACGCTTTGCTAATTGCGGCATCAAACGACTGACTGACTGCAAAATATCGATTGCTGGGAAATGCCCTTGTGCGGCCAATTCACGCGTGAGCACAATGTGTCCATCAAGTATCGCTCTCGCTGCATCAACAATTGGATCTTGCTGATCATCACCTTCCGCCAAAACAGTATAAAAGGCGGTAATTGATCCATTCGCGACATTGGTATTACCTGCACGTTCAATCAGTGATGGCATCAATGTAAATACCGAAGGCGGATAACCCTTGGTAGTTGGCGGCTCACCCACCGCAAGACCAATCTCACGCTGCGCATGAGCCACACGGGTCAATGAATCCATAAGAACAAGACATGCTTACCTTGGTCGCGAAAATACTCCGCAACAGCTGTCGCTAATGATGCACCATGCAAACGAGAGACTGGAGAGGTATCACCCGGCGCAGCAATAACAACAGCGCGTCGCATACCCAGTTCACCTAAGGTATCACGCACAAACTCGTGAACTTCTCGCCCACGCTCACCAATCAAACCAATAACCACCACATCAGCTTTGGTGTAACGCGTCATCATCCCGAGCAATACACTCTTGCCCACACCACTACCAGCCATTAAGCCGAGTCGCTGACCACGACCAACCGTTAACAATGAATTAATCGCGCGCACACCGACATCAAGTGGTTCATTTATTGGGCGACGAGATAATGGATTAATAGGATCAGCATTGATTGAACGAAACGCAGTCGGCGTAATCGGATCACCATCATCTAATGGCATACCCATACCATCAAAGACACGTCCTAACATGGACTCGCTAAAACCAAAGTTACTTCCGGTTGACCTAACAACCACCCTGAACCCTGGAGCAATGCCTCGAGTTCGCTCAAATGGCATTAACAATAAACGACCATCAGAAAACCCAACGACTTCCGCTTGAACCCTCTTGCCATCAGGGGCAATAACATCGCATCGAGAGCCAATTGAGGCATTTATGCCACTTGCCTCTAGGGTTAAACCAACCACACGCGTCAACACACCTTGTGCCGGTGGCGGTGGAAGCTGAATGTCTTCAACCCAACGATCTACACGTGAGGCAAAGCTACCCATCAATCGTCCTTTTCCGCGCTCATGTCCATCAGCAGAATCTTGATCAGCAACTTGATAAAGAACCAACAGGCTTTAAAAAATAGCATCAACGTCTTTTAATAATTTGTTCGCTACCGCAGATAATCGCTCCTCAACAAGATCTTCAGTAGCGACGTTCACCACATTCAACACGCACACTACCTGAGCTAAGGTTTTCATCTGCCACCCAAGTAACTTTCTCAAAACTCGCGGAGTTGACCTGACGTATCAATTCAAGATCATCTGGATTAAGACACACTCTAGGGGCATCATCAGGTGAAAAATTCTCAAGAGATACTTTAACTAATTGATTAATAGCTGACGGCGACATCGACAGCTCACCACGTAAAATTTGTCGCGCGATATGCATGGATAAACGTGCTAAATCATCATCAAGCTCTTCTAGTGCCATCTGACGAGATTCAATCATTGCGCATAAAACAGAATCTACCTTTGAACGAAGACTGGCAACTTTCTGATCTGCTATTCGCTCAGCATCCTTTTGACCCTGTTCAATACCTTGAACCATTCCTGCCTGAAATCCTTCTTCATAGGTTGGGCTTATCTCTTCAAAGTCGATGCTTCTTCAAAATTTGGTCTGGCATGATCTTGAAAGTCTGATCCGATTTTCTGATGGCTACTTTTTCACCATCAAAATTAACTTGTTGGAAAACCATCCTCATCATCAAAAATGATGAATGGTCACTCACTTCTACAGCCGACTCAAAGACTGAATTTTTGCTAATTTATTTATAAAATTTTCTCAGGACGAATCGGTTTCCAATTGATCTTTGTTTGCTCGAGTTAATTAACCCCCTCCTCTTCAGATGGATTAAATTGATCTTTAGTAGGCTGAGATTCAGTATCTGATGACAGTGCAAAAAATGGTCGAAAAATTTCACTTTCTTCTGCATGCTCTAAATCCATGAACTCAGATTTTGATCCCAATGGGTTATCCCATCATCACAAAGTCCAGATTTACAAATCTTAGACAAAATCATCGCCACGACCTGCTAACACAATTTCACCAGCATCAGATAACTTACGCGCCTGACGCAAAATCTGTTTCTGAGCCTCTTCAGCCTCAGAGAGACGAATTGGGCCTTTAGCTTCCATGTCATCCAAGAACATTTCCGCCGCACGTTTAGACATATTTTCAAGGAACTTATCCTTAACTTCCTCGTCAGCACCTTTCAAGGCAGTCATTAACATATCAGTCTCAATGTTACGCATAAGCACTTGAATACTCTTGTTATCAATACCAACCAAGTTATCAAAGACAAACATATTGTCTTGAATACGCTGTGCAAGATCCTGATCAGCAGACTCCATTGAGCCCATAATCGCGCCTTCAATTTCAGTCTTGGTAAAGTTCATAATCTTCGCTGCAGCAACCACACCACCCACACTTGATGATTTAACCGCAGAGTTATTAGCAAACTGCTGTTTCATGATCACTTCAAGCTCATCCAAGCGCTTCTGGCTGAATGGTTTCGAGATTCGCCACACGCATCATCACTTCAGGACGAATGGCTTCATCCAAATAGCTCAAGACGTCAGCAGCTAAGGAGTAATCTAAGAACGCTAAGATAATGGCGATAATTTGAGGATGTTCACCACGAATCATTTCTGATATCGAACGCGCATCCATCCATCTTAGAATCTCAAGACCACCTGTACTTTTACGCGGCATGATACGCCCCATAACACTAGACGCCTTGTCTTCACCCAGCGCCTTAACAAGCACACTTTCAACGTAATCAGAGGTGCCGAAGCCCAAGCTAGTTTGGTGCTTAATCGTCGCAATAAACTCATCAAGAACAGCACTTACCGCTTCTTGGGAGATCTCTTGAATGGACACCATCGCTGCGCCAAGATGCTGCACCTCACGTGGCTCCAAGTGAGTCAAGATATTGGCCGCCTTCTTCCTCACCTAATAGCATCATCAGCAATGCTGTTTTTGTGTCGGTGATAAAAGACGCAGCTCTTCTTCGAGTTCAATAGAATGTTCTTGTTGATCGTCCATTACTGCAGCTTCAGCCATTATGAATCCCCTTAACCAATATCACGCTTTAACCAGCCACGCATTACGTTTGCAACGCGGCGTGAGTCTTCAGATACCAACATACGCACCAAGGCAACCTTGTCATCATAAGTGTTAGCGGTATCAAGCATATCTGCAGAAATTGACGACTTCTTCTTAGGATTTCAAGCGAGCCTTCATTTCTTCAAGCGTCTCACCTTCACGCATCATATTTTCATCATGCGGCAATCCATCTGCACCAATTGCAATTGGCTGTCCATCAGGACCGATGGCCACCTGCTGACCGCTCACCATAGTGCCAGGGTTGACCACATTGCGAATCAAAGGACGGAAAACAAACAATACGAGCAAGATGAATGCAATCACCACCAGCATCTGACGAGCAATCGATTGCATATCAGGGTCTTTCCACAACGGAATCTCTTCAGCTTGTGGCAACTCTTCAAAGGCAGTTGACATCACAACAACTGAGTCGCCTCGTGCTTCATTAAAGCCAATAGCACCCTTTAATTAGCGTTTCTAAGCTCCTCAACACTTTTTTGTGGCTTAGCCTCTTCACCTTCAGCTGGCTTAGGCGCATCAAGCACCATCGCGACTGTCAATTTTGTTAAATGGCCAGCAAGTTTTTTCTCGTGTCGAATCGTGCGATCAACTTCATAATTACGTGTTGAGTTATGATTAACTGCAGCCGTTTTCCGAACCTGATTTACTCTTACCTGCGCATTCACCTTGACCCGATGCTACAAGCTCACCTTCAACCGGTGCTTGATTAGACATCGCACCTGGAATACCAACAGCCTCTTTACTTGCATTACGTCGCTCAGACAGTTGCTCACTACGAGTAACATTTTGCCCAGGGAAGGATTCGCTCATGCTTTCAACCGTGGTGAAGTCAACCTCAGCATTTACTTCAACATGGATATTCTCCTGACCCATAAAAGGTGTCAGCAAAGCAACAATTCGACTGCGGTACATCTCCTCCAAAGAACGACGGTAACGCATTTTCTCGTTACTCATCTTCATCTCAGGTGAATTTGTACTTGAATGCAATAAGTTACCAAAACGATCAACAACCGAGACAGACTCGGCATCCATAAATGGCACGCTCGATGCCACCATATTAACAATCGCTTGAACCTGACTGTCTGATACAACTCGTCCACCGTGCGGCCAAACAACAACCGAGGCCTTCGGCTTCTCTCGATCACGTATAAAGACTGATTGCTTAGGAATCGCTAAATGAACGCGAGCTTTTTAATTGAATTAATCGTGGATATAGAAGCTGCCAACTCTTCTTCAATCGCTAATCGATAACGCATCTGCTCCATAAACTGACTGGTGCCCAGTGATTGTTCACCACGGATCATTTCAAATCCACCAGTCGCCGAACCTTGTGGCAAACCTTGTGAAGCCAACATCATTTTGCGCGATGATAATCTTCATCAGACACAGTGATCATGCCGTTACTTTGTTGAATGCGCGCATCAATGCCGGCCTCTTGCAAAGCCGCATAGACAGCTGAGCGATCCTCTTCACTCAGATTTTCATACAAAGGACGATGTGAGCTACCGGTAAACACCGAATAAATCACTAACGAAACCACCAAAATAGCCAATGCGATAATGGCAGGTATTGCACGCTGCACTGCAGGTTGCGCCATAAAATCAGAGGCCTTAAAGGCTTTTGCAGCAACTTTAGAAACAGCACTATCTGTTTTCTCTGCTAGCCCGTTTGCTGCAGATCCATTGTCAGATTGCTGCTAGGTCACCTACCCCTGCTGCCGCCATATCAGTGCCTTGTGGCATTGCGAGTTCTTGTTCAGCCATAGTTCGCTATTCTCAATAATGCGTTTAATCAAACAGGCATCTGCATAATCTCTTGATATGCAGTCAAAACCTTGTTTCTCACTTGCAACGTCGCTTCAAAAGCAATACTGGCTTTCTCTTTAGCCAACATCACTTCGGTAATTGAAATATCTTCACCTAACTCAAATGAGGTCGTTTTATCTTTCGCTACCATTTGCAGCTCGTTAACTTTATCGAGTGATGCTTTCAAACTCTCACCAAATGAAGCCCCTTGAGCTGCAGGCATGCCACTAGACGCATCTGGCGAAATTTGATTTGCCATCATGCGCATCCGAGTAATCATCGATTGCATATTTGCCGTAGATATTGCATCAGTCATTTTTAACTCTCACACAAATTTATTGCTAATCCATTAAGGGATAGCAACACCTTCTTCTTTTAATTTCGCTAATTTGTAACGCAGAGTGCGTGGGCTTATGCCCAACTTTTCTGCGGTGTTTTTTCGATTGCCACTAAAGTGTGTCAACGTATCTAAAATAACGCGCGATTCACTTTTCCACGTCAGATCACTAAGACCCGCACTATCGTTCTCTACCTGATCAACAGCGCTATCAATAGCATTGAGCTTATGGGCTTGCTCCACATAAGGCTGTGAATTAATTTCAGCCGTTCTTGCCTCATGTGTTTCCTTAAGAGAAGGTTTTGTTATTGGAGCCTGCTCTAGCAATAAATGATCAATCTCAATTTTTCCATCAAAAGCTAGGACCATTGCCCGCTGGATGACGTTTTCTAATTCACGCACGTTACCAGGCCATGGATAAGCCAACATGAACTGCTCTGTAGCCTTTGATAATTTACATTTTCGACCAACAACACCTTGATGCTTCTTCAACAAAGCTTTGGCAATTGGAATAATGTCTTCTTCACGTTCACGCAATGGCGCAATCTTTAACGGAAAGACATTTAGGCGGTAGTAAAGATCCTCACGGAACTCTTTATCAGCAACACATTCTGCTAAATCACGATTTGTTGCGGTAACAACGCGCACATCTAACTTAACAATCTCGTTACCACCTAAACGACGCAGCTCACGCTCTTGTAAAACACGCAGAATCTTGGCTTGAAGAACCAACGGCATCTCACCAATCTCGTCTAAAAAGATTGTGCCTCGATGTGCCTGTTCAAAAAGACCTTCGTGTCGCTGATGCGCACCTGTAAAGGCACCCTTTTCATGACCAAACAACATATCCTCAAGCATGCTCTCAGGAATTGAAGCGCAGTTAACCGCAATGAATGGCTTCGCAGCGCGAGGTGATTGCATATGCACATGTTGCGCTAAGACTTCTTTACCCGTGCCAGACTCACCGTTGATCAATACCGTAACGTCGGTTTGCGCGACACGATCAGCTAACGCAAGCAACTGTCGTGATTGCTCTGCTTCACAAGTAAAACCTGAGCTCTCATTGACCGCAAGAACATCATTCAAGGCATCTTCTAGGGCATCGACTTGAATTGGCAGTGGCAACACATGTCGAGCCCCCATGCGTATCGCATCAATTGCAGCTTGAACCTCACCCTGACCCACGACCGCAATAACAGGACAATCCAGCAACGACAGCTGCATCTGATGGACAACCGCTTCCATAAAGCAGGCATCATCACCGAGATGCAACATCACCATATCGATAGTTTCTTTGCTAGCCGCCTCATGTAACGCACGCACATCATCAAGCGCCAGCGTCTTAATGCGCTCATCACTCAATATGGACGCAAGATTTGATTTAGCCGACGGCTGCGAATCCAACAGTGCGATACAGACTTTATGTTGTGACATCCAATTACCCTAAACGTGTGTCGTCGATTCCAACGACCTTCTATTTTGGTAGGGTTATGCAATAGATATGCCAAAGCGGAATATTCTTGCCGCTAGACTGGCAAAAATCAATATAAATTATTGAATTAATTGAAGTTAATATCTTTTGTAATGCTGTATGATAAACACAACAGCGGGAATAAGAGGGACTCAAAAATGACGGAAAACCGTCAAAGCGGCAATTTTCCCACAGACTTATCCACAGGCAAAGATGACGGTCTTGGACGATTAAACGCGAGCTAAAGCGCCAGACACAGCGCCGTCAGAATAGGAAATTTCGTGCTTTTAATCTTCTCGATCAAGGTCGTACGACGCAGACCCAGTAACTTTGCTGCACTGGTGACATTACCTGTTTCTAAAAAAAGCGCACGCTCAATAAAGCCCACCTCAACCTGACGAAGATGCTCTTTGAGATCGATACCTTCTTCCAAATCAGCGTCTGAAGGCGCCGTTAGAGCTGATTGTGAACCAGACGAAATTGCCCACAAAGCGGCTTGCTCCTCACTTGAGGTCGCATCACTCAACTGCGCACCACTTGCTGGATCAAAATTACTTGGCGCCATATGTGAAGGTGAACAATTGATCGATTGCACCTGGCGACGACTCGCGGGCGGTAACATTTCTAGCGTAATTTCTTCACCTGGATAGCGAATCGACATCTGTTCAACTAAGTTGCTCAGTTCACGCACATTACCCGGCCAATTGCGTGCCAGTAACTCTATACGCGCATAGCCACTAAGCGTAATTGGCTCATATCCTTCAAGCGCAAAACCTTCCGCAAGATGATTAAACAGCTCAATCACATCTTCACCACGTTCACGTAAAGGTGGAACAATGATCGGATACACATTTAAGCGATAGAAAAGATCTTCACGGAATAAGCCTTCAGTAATGGCTGTTTCCAAACAACGGTTAGTGGCTGCAACAATACGTACGTCAACCGGATGCGGCATACCGCCACCCACCCGTTCGATAACTCGCTCCTGTAGTGCGCGAAGCATTTTGACCTGCATATCCATTGGCATTTCACCAATTTCATCGAGGAACAACGTACCTTCATGGGCTAACTCAAAACGACCTGTCCGCGCCGCGATCGCACCTGAGAACGCGCCCTTTTCATGGCCGAAAAGTTCACTTTCAAATAATTCTTTTGGGATAGCGCCACAGTTAAGCGGAACAAGATTTTTAGCAAAACGTGAGGAGAGAGAATGAATACCACTAGCAACCAGTTCTTTACCCGTGCCGGACTCACCCCAAACTAAGACTGTTGCCGTCGTATTTGCCACTTGAGCAATCTGCTTACGAAGATCTTCCATGATCTCGGAAGAGCCAATTAGCATCGTACGCAACTGATCAACCGACATCGTTTCCTCTCTTTCTTATCGTTATTCTATTAACGCGCTAGCACGTTAAGTCGAGTTTTTGACGAAATGATGTCCAAATCGGAAATCAGATTCATCGAATTTGAGAAACGTTAGACCACCATCTAACGAAATGCCAAATTAATGACACTTTGTCAGTGGGTCAAGTAAAAAAGATGTAAGGATTATCCTAATTGAAACTAACTCATTGTTTTCATTGGAGAAACTTTTTTGCGCCGCAAAAACCTACTCTTTTGATCAAGAATTAAGTTATTGATTTTAAATACTAAATAGATATTTTGCTAAGTAAAGATTACTGATTATTCCGGTATAGTCCCTAAAAAATTCTGATTTTTCTTTTTGGGCCGAAAAAAATAACTAAAGATTTGAAGTAACTCAGCCCCATACCCCTTAAAGACAAGTTTTTAAGCAACACAGGCTAATTTAATGAACTACTTTTGGGGTCAACTCTGATGAATTAAATAGCTCTTCCTCTAAATCCCACGATTCAGCGATTTCATGGATTGTAGAACGGATATGGCCTAGCAATTCAATATCACTAGCAGAAAAAGATTGCTGTAACTTAGACTCTAAAACCGAATAGCTGTGATGCATTTGTTCAGCAGTCTTTGAACTACCAACCAAGGCATTTTTTAAACCCGATATTAAGGACAAAGCCCTTCGAATTTCTTTTATGGGCATTTCACTGGACTCACACTGTTTTAGCGAAAAGATGCACTTATCAAGTGACTTAACTATTGAACTGTAAAAATAACATATAAAAGTGTTTCGCTTGAATAATGAAATTGAAACATCTGATTCATCACAATCAGATTGAGTAACATCATCTAAAAAACTAGGCTTCATCCCCGCCCCTTTTAGCCACGATATTGAACGGGAATTTGACTCCAAGCCTCATCAACCTCTTGAAGAAGACTTCTAACTTTACGAACAGCTTCTTGATCTAAATTACGATGCGCTCTCATCAACTCTTTGACCATATATGCATAAAGTTGGAAAAAGATTTTCAGCTAACTCACCCTGGCTTAAATCTAATGAATCCTTTAGACCGTTGATAATACCTACAGAGCGATTAACTTCTTTAGCACAATCCTCGAAAGCCTTTCGTTCCATCAAAACAGGTATAAGGGCTAATGATTTCAATGCGCCCGAAAAAAGCATCTTAGTCAACTCGTAGGGAGATGCATATTCAGCTCTTGCTTCATTTTCAACTGTGCCGTATTGATGCAAAGCGCGTCGAGTAGTAATCATTAAAATAATCCCAAAAAGTTCTTATAAGTCTTCATCACGAAGGGCTTAACCTTATCGGCAATAAAACTAAGAAAAATGAAGAAAAAATTAACTTTCTTTCTTGGTAAACGGAAGATTATCCAGCTGCGACTTAAGGTATTCTTGCAGAGAATTCATCTCATCAACAATCTTACTCATTGTTGTAAATTTAGCGGTATGGCGCTCTTCACTAGCCGCAATCCGCTCATCCAAAGCGACTTGCTCGTCAGTCAAATCATCAAGCACATTATTCTGACTTGTTATTTTTGACTGGATAGAGCCTGATGGCTTCAAATAAATATCAATCAACGCTCTTACATCACCAGCAAGACCTCTATCTGCCTCGCCCAATAAGGAACCGCCATTCGTATCCGCAGTGAAAAAGGTAGCCACTTCATCAAAATTAGTCATTCAACTGCTCGGTTAATTTTGTTTCATCTAGAGAAAAATTACCGTAGCGATCAACATTGATACCTAAATCGTTGGCACGCTGGATGTTCTCACCAGCTTGTGACCCATTCTGAAAAAAGAAATCCTTAATTTTTCGTCTAATCGTGGTCACTTCAGAATCAGACGCCAAAGCACCACCCTGCTCAACATCTGTTAATTCATCCATAATCGTTTCGAAGCCATTTATTGCATCAACAAGTGATGAAATTTGACTGACAGCTTCTTGAGTATTTCTGGCAATTTCGACTGTAATCTTCAGAGCCAGAAATTGATTGAAGATTTAACTCAACACCCTCAATCAAATCATCAATAGAATTATTAGATCTGGTGATTTCAACATTATTGTAGAAAACGACAGCATCAGAAGCCGTTTGTACATGATGATTTACATCTTCGACACCAATATTCAAAAAATCTGAATTAATAGTGATTGCATTACTGACGCCGGTTTCATCTGACTCGAGAAATAATTTATACCTCCCCTGAAGATACCTCAACAATTCGAGCAGTCGCACCAGCATCAAGCAAATTAATTTCATCTGCTAAGTTTTGTAGTGATGCATTGCCGGCCGATAAATTAATTGTCTGAGTAGCGCCAGATCCAACGGTAAATTCAAATGTCGCCGAAACACCGCCATTCAAGTCAGCTGTTTTGCTTGTTTGTTCATCTGAAACTCGAATCTCTTTGCTGCCAATGTGTCAACAACAACTCTGTGAGTGCCGACATCAGGTGTAGCCCCAGATAATGTTGCAGAAAGTACGGATGTATTTGTTGAACTGACTGATGAAAAATTAAATTCTCTAGCATCATCGAAATTGGCAAAGGCATCGCTCAATGTCTGCATTGCCGATTTCAAAAGCCCTAAACCCGATATTGTTGATTCAACCGCAGTTGTTCGCTTATCAATTGAACTTTGAGGGCCGGCTCTTTCCGCCTCAACTAACGCTGAAACGATACTTTTGTATCTAAACCCGAACCACTATTTAAGCGCCGATAGATAATCTGTTGCCATGCTTTAAACTCAACATTGCTGCTTCCATGCATTACTGGACACACGTGTAGTAGTTATTAAGCAATCGACATGCCATTTGGAAACCCTTTGGTAAAAAGGAATTTTTATAATGAAAAGGTTTTCTGGCACCAAAACCGGCAAAATCTTCCGCTTAATAGATACAAAAATGCCGCCCGAAGGCGGCAAATACTATTTGTTTAGAAATCTAGGTTTTGTTATCGAAAATCATACCCATCATATTTTCGAGATTTTTCACAAAATTGAGCATCTCATCGTTGGGTAATTGTCTTACTAACTCACCTGTATTGCTATTAAATACCCTGACCACATCTTTTCCAGTTGAGCTATCAACAGAGAAGTTCACATCTCGATTCATCTCTTTTAGCGATTGATTCAAACGATCAACTGCTACCTGTAAATCTTGTGTTGAAATTGTAAATTTCTCGTTAACTTTAAACTCAGCTTGAACAATTGTCTGTAAATGGGCAGACGCATCACCCTTTGATTCTACCGAGGGTGTTGGCGCAGACTTGGCCAGACCATTGCTATGAGTGGGGGCCAGCGATTGAATAGCAGCAGCATTTGCATTAGGTGCATCTATTGCCATCGTTCTATTCCTCCACTAGCACATTACATTTCAGATTGAGACTCACAGCCAATTCACTGGCCGTGAGTCTCTATTCCATTACTTCAACAGTGACAGAACATTCTGAGTTGATGCGTTAGCTTGAGCCAGCATGGCTGTACCTGCCTGTTGCAGCACCTGGGCTTTCGCCAAGTTAGCTGATTCAACCGCATAGTCTGCATCCATGATCGCTGATAGCGCTGACGCTGTTTTCTCGATAGATACCTGCAGGTTCGAGGTCTCTGCCTCAAAACGCTTCAAATAAGCACCCATCTCAGCACGGTTATTCGACAACAGGGTGATCGCTTCATCAAGTGTTGCCAAGGCTGAAGACGCAGCCGATGCAGTCGCAACATTCAAACCAGCACCATCTGCATCATAGTCGTTTGTATAGACTAGACCCGATTTAGCCACTGCTGCTGCGCGGTCTGCATCAGTTGTCGCCAAGCTGCTAATGCTGATGAGCTCATCATTCGCACTGGTCAACGACAACTTACCCTTGATAGCGGTAGCATTTTCAAGCGCGGTACCCGCGTTGAATGATGAACCAGAGAACTCGAGATCACCACCATTCTGGGTATAAACGCGAATTGTACCGTCGGCTTTACCCTCAGCATAAATACCCACAGAGTTAACCGCCGTATTAATCGCTGTCACCAACGCCTCAGAGTTGCCTGTCGCAGCCACTGCAACATCGACACCATTGATCGAAAACTCAGTACCATCACCGGCAGTCGAGCCTGTGCTCAAATCGAATGCATATTCACCAGCTGACCCTGCATCATCATTCGCCTTAATGAAGAACTCGGTCAATGCAGTCGCGGTAACACCCGTTTCAGCGGTCACCGCATTAATGGCTTCCATGTACGCTGCTGCTGTATCGGTATCAATTGCACCAATACTCACGCCATTGATGGTGATCGCTTGGTTCGCAGTAATAGAAGCGCCATCTGTCGACGGTCCCACCACTAACAACACCTTCAGCTGTCTTAACGTTCAAGCCAAACACCTTAAGGTCCGCTGCCGTACCTACATCAGCATCAATTTCGAAACTGATCGGGTTACTTGAACCATCATTGTTCTCAAACTTAATGAAACCAGCGTATTTATTATATGTAGATGCAGTTGACTGATCATCGGTTGCTGTATTTGGGTCAGGCTCAAAACCTGCTGCCGCCAAACCCGCGCCATCAAGCACAATGTCTGCACCGGTAGTGTTTGACAAGATAATACGGCCTTCTGATGACACCTCAGCGGTCACGCCAGGGGCCTTCTCGTTAATCGCTGCCGCTAATGCAGACAAGCTTGAGAAAGAAGCACCAACTGAAACAGCGTTTGTAGAAGCACCGTCAATTGTACCAACATAAATCTCATCGATAGACAGCTCACCCAAGCCAACCACTTTACCTTCAACACGGTTGTAAGCTGTGGCAGTAACGCCGGTCACAGATGACTGAAGGTTCAAATGATCAGCCAAGTCACCTGCTGTATTACCCGCTGCGTGAGTATAAGCATCAATATCAACACCGTTGATCATGATGTCACCCGCAGTATCAACCGTTGCTGATTCCACGACCTGAATACTCTTGGCCACTTGCGCCACTTGATAGGCCCAATTTGGTGGCTGAAACACCACCACGGTGAATGAAACTGACTCACCTGCATTAAGACCTGACTGAATTGAATTGATTGCACCCTTCACCGGTCAAGATGTTTTGACCATTGAACTGGGTTGTCGCTGCAATCGTGTTGATCTCTTCGATTAGCTGATCCACTTCTAACTGAAGGGTCTGACGATCAGAAAAGTTCAATGTAGAGTTCGTTGACTGAATAGCCAGATCACGCATACGCTGAAGCATGTCGTTGACTTCGCCCATCGCAGATTCAGCAATTTGAACCATCGACACACCGTCGTTGATGTTACGGATCAATTGCTCCATACCCGAAACGCGAGTCTCCATACGCGAAGCGATTGCACCGCCTGCGGCATCGTCGACTGCGCTGTTAATACGCTCACCCGAAGCTAAGCGCTCCATTGAGGTTTCCATGTCAGCGCGGGATTCTGATAAATGACGCTGAGCGTTGAGCGATGCAATGTTTGAGTTAATTACCATTGCCATGTTCTTTACTCCTAAAAATGAGTTAGATCAGACAACCGTTGCATTACAACGGAGTCATACATCACTCCGCATCATTTACGGAGCCTTCACGCTAGTTATCGGAGAAAAAACAAAAAACTGTAATGTGATCGGCAAGATCCCTACTTGCTTTACATCCTTGAGAAAGGATTTTGGACGCAAAACAGCAATGAACATTAAACTAATAAATAGAAATTAATTTATAAAAATCAATAGATTTAAGTCGCAATACGGCAAGTAAGCCTGGCAGACAAAGCCTGCCAGACTATCCCACAGCAATTTACAACACCCATAGTATCGATGAGCATCCTTGCTCATCCGATATCAAGGTGGGCTATTACTTCAACAGTGACAGCACATTCTGAGTTGATGCGTTAGCTTGAGCCAGCATGGCTGTACCTGCCTGTTGCAGCACCTGGGCTTTCGCCAAGTTAGCTGATTCAACCGCATAGTCTGCATCCATGATCGCTGATAGCGCTGACGCTGTCTTCTCGATAGACACCTGCAGGTTCGAGGTCTCTGCCTCAAAACGCTTCATGTAAGCACCCATCTCAGCACGGCTATTGGACAACTGTGTAATAGCTGCATCTAAAGTCGCTAGCGAGTCCAACGCAGCGGATGAGGTCGCGATATTCAGGCCAGCACCATCTGCATCATAGTCGTTTGTGTAGACTAGACCCGATTTAGCCACTGCTGTTGCACGGTCTGCATCAGTTGTCGCCAAGCTACTAACGCTGATGAGCTCATCATTCGCACTGGTCAACGACAACTTACCCTTGATAGCGGTAGCATTTTCAACGCAGTACCACCGTTGAATGATGAACCAGAGAACTCGAGATCACCACCGTTTTTACTGTAAACGCGAATGGTACCGTCAGCTTTACCCTCAGCATAAATACCACAGAGTTAACCGCCGTATTAATCGCTGTCACCAACGCCTCAGAGTTGCCTGTCGCAGCCACTGCAACATCGACACCATTGATCGAAAACTCAGTGCCATCACCGGCAGTCGAGCCTGTGCTCAAATCGAATGCAAATTCACCAGCCGTACCTGCATCATCATTCGCCTTAATGAAGAAATCGCGGTCAATGCAGTCGCGGTAACACCCGTTTCAGCATTCACCGCATTAATGGCTTCCATGTACGCTGCTGCTGTATCGGTGGTAATTTCACCAATACTCACACCATTGATGGTGATCGCTTGGTTCGCCGTAATGGTAGCGCCATCTGTTACGGTACCACCACTAACAACACCTTCAGCTGTCTTAACATTCAAGCCAAACACCTTAAGGTCCGCTGCCGTACCTGCATCAGCATCAATTTCGAAACTGATCGGGTTACTTGAACCGTCATTGTTCTCAAACTTAATGAAACCAGCGTATTTATTGTATGTAGATGCAGTTGTCTGATCGTCAGTTGCTGTATTCGGGTCAGGCTCAAAACCTGCTGCCGCCAAACCCGCGCCGTCAAGTACAATGTCTGCGCCGGTAGTGTTTGACAAGATAATACGGCCTTCTGATGACACCTCAGCGGTCACGCCAGGGGCCTTCTCGTTAATCGCTGCAGCTAATGCAGACAAGCTTGAGAAAGAAGCACCAACTGAGACAGCGTTTGTAGAAGCACCGTCAGTTGTACCAACATAAATCTCATCGATAGACAGCTCACCCAAGCCAACCACTTTACCTTCAACACGGTTGTAAGCTGTGGCAGTAACACCGGTCACAGATGACTGAAGGTTCAAATGATCAGCCAAGTCACCTGCTGTATTACCCGCTGCATGGGTATAAGCATCAATATCAACACCGTTGATCATGATGTCGCCTGCGGTATCAACCGTTGCTGATGCCACACGACCTGAATACTCTTGGCCACTTGCGCCACTTGATAGGCCCAATTTGGTGGCTGAAACACCACCTACAGTGAATGAAACTGACTCACCTGCATTGAGGCCCGTT
Source organism: Gammaproteobacteria bacterium (assembly GCA_038146785.1). Lineage (GTDB taxonomy): Bacteria > Pseudomonadota > Gammaproteobacteria > Chromatiales > Chromatiaceae > VMDJ01. The sequence goes on along the minus strand of JAYQSI010000017.1, from coordinate 14,648 downwards.
TGGATGTTGTTAATAGCCCCCTCACCGGTCAAGATATTTTGACCATTGAACTGGGTTGTCGCTGCAATCGTGTTGATCTCTTCGATTAGCTGATCCACTTCCAACTGAAGGGTCTGACGATCCGTTGAGTTCAACGTTGAGTTCGTTGACTGAAAGCCAGATCACGCATACGCTGAAGCATGTCGTTGACTTCGCCCATCGCAGCTTCAGCAATTTGAGCCATCGACACACCATCGTTGATGTTACGGATCAATTGCTCCATACCCGAGACGCGAGTCTCCATACGCGAAGCGATTGCACCGCCTGCGGCATCGTCGACTGCACTGTTAATACGTTTACCTGAAGCTAAGCGCTCCATTGAGGTTTCCATGTCTCCGCGCGACTCTTCGAGATGACGCTGAGCATTTATCGATGCAATATTTGTATTGATTACCATTGCCATGATTATTTACTCCTTATATGAGTGTTGTGGGTCACCATTGAGTCGCTTCTCAACGGATGTAGTTAAAAAGACTTAAACTACTTAACTGGGCGAAAGACTGCTGCCCGGCCTGCAACGCAAGTGACTGGTTCTTTAGTTCGGTCACCGCAGTTACGTAATCTAAGTCTTTTATTCTGGAGATTGCCTCGTCCAAGGCGACCTCCCTCGCTTCAAGCACTTCAACTTGATTCTCCAATGCACGCATTGAAGTACCTAAACGAACTTTTTGAATTGCCACGTGCTCGGAAGCTGCGTTGATACCATCTAGCGCAACCGCTAGATCGTCTTTATCGCCGCTTCGAAGTGCGTCAATTCCTAAATCTAAAATGGAAAAAATGGATTTGAGCGGGCTTGCTGATAGCTTTCCTTCAGCGGTATGTTCATCGCCATTATTAAAGCCAGCGCCCGCCATCAAGACATCAACACCGGTATCGGACGAAATCTTGATGTTGCCTGCGTCATCTCCTGATGTGATTGCCTCGGCAACAATGCCTTGATCACCTATCGCATCGTTGATGGCTGACACAATCTCGTCTGCGCTTGCTCCCGCAGAAAATTCAATGGTTGTGCCGTTAATACTAAACGTTGGAGCTAAAGCGGTACTTTGTGTATCAGTACCCAACGTAAAGTCTGATGTGGTGCCATCTAAAGCCAACGTAAAGGATGTCTTTAGCGTTGATTGCTCATAATCAATGTTGTTAAACAATTGAGAGCCAGGCATTCCAATCTTTAGCTCAACACCTACATCTGAGAAGATTGTTTTATAGGCATCATCTCCGTTATAAATCACTTCGCCATCAAGCATAGAGAATGGTGGGGTTTCTTGTACGTAGCCTGAGAACACATAGGTTCCATGTTCATCGCGCGTATTCGCTAGCTGCAAAAACTCATCTTTAAGTTGCTCCAGCTCAATCGCAAAGACCTCTTTCTGTTCATCGCTATACGTATCGTTACTGGCCTGCAGAATGACCTCATAGGCTCGACGAACACCGTCATCAAAGGCATTGATTGAAATCTCTTGATTGTTAAGGTGAGCCGTGCCGTAGGCCAAATTATCTAAGAAGCGCATACTTTGACGTGCAGCTGACTCCAAGCGATCAAGCGCCGCCATCTCATCAGGCGCATCCGATGGGCGTAAGATATTTTTTCCCGATGAAATCCGTTCTTGGGTGGCAGCCAAACGTACCTGCTGCTGATTTAGCTGACTAGTTATACGGTCATACATGGTTGAGCTTGCAATACGAATCATTTTCTACTCTCCCATCAACGTAACTGAACAATCGCGTCGAACATTTTGTTCGCCATCTGAATAACTTGAGCACTTGCTTGATACGCTTGTTGGAAACGAAGTAAATCCGCTGCTTCCTCATCAAGACTGACGGCTGATACGCCATCGCGTCGCTCTTTAGCTTCATCGACAAGCACTTGTTGTGCATCACGACTGATTGATGCTTGTACGACAATTGAGCCTAAATCATTGATTGTTATCGGCATAGAGTTCACCAAAGGTGCCACGACCTTGGAACATATCCCGATTTGACTGCAACGCAGCCATCGTTAATGCATTGCGGTTATCACCTTTTGGATAGGTATTTTTACCGACAGTAAACACATCACCAGACTTAGGCACATTGTCGACTTTTGCAACCCAACCATTGAATGCAATCTCATCACCAAATTCATAGTCATATGAACCAATGACACTGCCTGAAGCAACGTCGACAACCTGGTATTGATTCGCTGTTGTGAAACTAATCTGCGTCTCACGCGACATATTCGCTTGCGTTAATTCAACTGATGGCTCATACCAGCCACCAGAGAAACTGGCTGTACCCTCTGTGACAAACACCAAGATATCGATTGGCGGCTGACCATCCACATTGAGCGTGTAAGTATCGCCACCGTTATCTGTAATACGGAACATATCCAGGAAACTATCTGCGCCGGATGCATTTAGCTCTGAGTCGCTATAAGTGGCATCCGCATCAAACCCTGCTATTTGTTTAACTAAGTCCGCAGGATCTGCTTTGCCCGTGCTAAACAGATGTTTACCACTGCGTGTATAGATGTCGATATGGGCACTACCCCCATCTGCATCAATATCCAATGAAAGCCCATTGATTTGATTGCCTGGCATCACAAATGCAGGCGCATTTTCGTTGGCCGAAAAATCAGTCAATGAATCATCTGTTACCCATAGGTCTTGGATGACTTTCTCACCTGATCGTACTGCATCGGTTGCATTGTTCTGCCAGCTGGCGATTGAAAGCGTTGTACTACTACCACCCTGATTTACAACCAGAGGAGCACCCGTTGCCACTTCATCCGCACCTTTAAGCAATACCTGGATTTGAGAAGATGGGCGCTGAGACTCATCAACGTAACCAAACAACTCACGACCATAATTACCAGTCGCGTCTAAACCACTGGTTTGAACACTATTGACAGATGTGACAAAGACTTTGGCAATTTCATCTAAATTATTCTGTGTTTGACGAAGTGGATCGTTTATAAACGTGCTGATACCACTGACTTTACCGCCAGCAATATTCGAAACGGGTCGAGGCGAACCATAAGGATCTAATAAAACGACTGCATTGTTTGGATCTTGCTCAGATTGCTCAATGCTTTAATGTATAGCCATGAATTCCATCAACCAAGGTATTAGTTCTGTTGTTCTTTCCTAGATAAACATCAACTGAGCCATTCTCATTCTCTACAACCGTGAAATCAGTCAACTCTGAAAGCTCTTGAAGCAAACTATCACGCTGATCAAGCATGCCATTTGGTTGATCATTAACTGATTTCTTACCCAAAAGGCCTTCATTGACCTTGGCTATCTGACTGGCAAGTGATCCGATTGTTTTGGCATTCGAGGCCAACTCAGTAAACGCATCCTCACGCAACTGATCCATCTGGTCAGATAGCATCTTGAAACGGCTGGCAACAAACTGTGCCTCGCTCAAGAAATACTCGCGAGAGCTAGCTGACGATGGGGTTGTACTCAATGCATTTGCTGCCTCGAAGAAGCGATCGATTGCATTGGTTAACGATAAACTAGTATCACCAATGATATTTTCGAGCTTACGTGTCTGATCATATAAGCTTTCTTGTGTACTCAAGCTGGCAGTAGATGAACGTAATGCACCTGTTGCAAATTCATCATAGGCACGCTTCACCGCACTTGAGATAACACCAGAACCCGGGGTCAAATTATTCTTTTGGACACCCGTATCTTGGTTCATATCAAGACGCTGTCTTGAATAACCTTCAGAATCAACATTCGCAATATTGTTACCAACCGTTGCTAATGAACGTTGATAAGTGCGAACACCTGAAGTACCAATACTTAATAGATCAGGCATAACTAATTAACCCTCTCTACAGCTTGATATTTATTTATCGCAAAGGATTTACTTTTTGAAATCGGTAGCGCATAAGGTTTGCCATGCTCTTTCAGTTCAAATCCTTTTGATCTGGATTAATGTCAAAACTTTCCTGTTTTTGTTCGCCAGGTTTTGAAGATTGCAGCTGAATATTGGCTTTTAAAAATTCAGCAAAGCCCAAAGGACCCTCTTTCGCCATATCCATTGCGACTTGTTGATCCTGCATCTCTTGGAATAGCTTAATCGCTGGCGTATTAAAAAACTCGCTTTCTGGAACAGTTTTTCGCATTTCCTTAATCATGATATTAAGGAACATACCTTCAAACTGTTCAGCAACCCTATCGACTGCTTTTGATTGGTCTTTTTGTGCCTGTGCACGCAAAGACGCAAGACCTTCGAAGTCGTTATAAGTCGATAAAGTTGCTGATGAGTAATCCATGACTAACCTCTTAGATAATGATCAACTCAGCGCGCAAGCTGCCTGATTGCTTTAAGGTTTCAAGGATTGCGACTAGAGCACTTGGTGATGCTCCAACCATATTGACTGCATCAACGATTTCACGAAGCTCAACGCCAGGCTCAAACAAGAACATAGGTTTATCTTCTTGAACAACCGTGATATCAGTATTTTGAACAGGCGTAGCTTCAGTCACCGCCGTTAATGGGTTCGGTTGACTCACCTCATTACGCTGGGCAATTTTCACCATCAAGCTACCGTGTGTTACCGCGGCCGCACTGACACGCACATTGCGACTAATCACAACTGTTCCTGAGCGTGAATTAACTACTACTTTTGCAGATGGCTCACCGGGGTCAACTTCAATTCCTTCAATCATAGAAAGAAATGCAACGCGCTCACCTGCACCGTCAGGCGCTGCCACACGAACAGAGACTGCATCCAGTGCTTCAGCTGTTGCTTCACCAAACAACCCATTAATGGCTTCTACAACGCGATTTGTTGTTGTGAAGTCGCGGCTTTTCATGTTGAGGACAAGGTATTCGCTTTCAGCGAATGGGGTTTCAACCATCTTCTCAACTGTTGCACCATTCGGAACACGACCAACGGTTGGTACGTTAACAACAACTTTTGAACCATCAGCTGCTGCACCAAGGCCGCCCACCGCTAAGTTACCTTGTGCCATGGCATACACCTCGCCATCAACACCACGTAAACGCGTCATCAAAAGCGTACCGCCACGTAAACTGGTTGCCTCACCAATAGTAGATGCTGTTACATCGATACGCTGGCCTGGTTTTGCAAAGGCTGGCAATTCTGCGGTTACCATCACTGCTGCAACATTGGTCAAATCAAGATCTTTAGCACGCGAAGAGACATGGTTGTAGGCCATCGATGAAAGATCAGACGTCACATCTTGGATATTCACACCAAAACGAGAAAGCATTGAACGTAAGCTCTGATTAGTGAATGAAATTTCACCATCACCTGTTGCACTTAAGCCCACAACCAGACCAAAGCCAATTAGCTGATTTTCACGAACGCCTGCAACATCAGTCAGATCTTTAATTCGATCAGCGCTCGCTGAATGCATCCAAGCAATGAATAAAATTAACGTAATACCGCGAGCGAGTAAGTTGAATGAAATTACCGTCGATTCTTTTACCGCCTTCTCAATTAAGGTTGGCTTGTTTGGTTTTCTTAATGTGTCATACATATTCATCACCTAGAAAATCCAATATTTCAAGAAAAGTCGTGCCAGCGAAGGCATCTTCATCGCATCGTCAATCTGTCCATCGCCGCTGTAGGTAATCTGCGCATTTGCAATACGCTTTGACAGAATGGTGTTGTCAGGCTGAATATCATCTGGACGGATAACGCCAGACACCTGAACATACTCATCACCATTGGTAAGCGTGATAAGCTTCTCACCTCGAACCACCAAATTGCCGTTAGGCAGTACATTCACCACACTAACAGTGATATCACCACCTAATTGATTAGTCTGACTGGTTGAACCACTACCATCATTAGTGATACTTGAACCGAGAGTCGAATCCGTTGATAACGGGAAGCCACCAGGTGATGCAATCTTTCCAAGCTGTAATGGTGAAAGTGCATCATTCGTTGTTGTACGAGAGACTGAGTTATCAGCTGATTTTTCAGCTGCTGTGCTTTCACGTAGCAATATAGTGATCAGATCGCCAACTCTATATGCCTTTCGATCACCGAATAACCCGTCATTCATACCGCCGGAATAAATCGAACCATCAATAACCTTGTCACTAATAACCGTTTGCGGCATGACAGGTGAAAAATCGTTAACACGATTTGGCATTGCGCGATTAGACATACAACCGCTAATGTCGATGAAGACAGCAACATTGCTGTCGAAGTTAATTGACAGTTCATTTGATGGTTCATGAACATATCTCGCTTATCGTCCATTAGAGATTCTGGTTCACAAACTTCAACATCTGGTCTGCTGCTGAAATTGCTTTTGAATTCACTTCGTAGGCACGTTGTGTTTCGATCATGTTGACCATTTCTTCAACAACGTTCACGTTTGATGCTTCAAGGCACCTTGAACTAACTTGCCTGCACCTGCCTGAGTTGGTGTCAACAGCTGAGGCGCGCCACTAGCACCATTTTCAAGATACATATTCTCGCCTGCTGCCTGAAGGCCAGCTGGATTAACAAACATAGCTACTTGAATATTACCAATGCCGTGCTTGGAACAGACTGTTCCAAACGCTGCACACTCACCGTACCGTCAGCACCAATGGTGATGGTTTGCGCATCAGTAGGAATTGTGATTTCTGGCTGCAAGCGATAACCATTTGCAGTAACCAATTGAGCCATCTTTACTTAACTTAAAGAACCATCACGGCTATAACCAATGGTGTTATCAGGACGAAGAACCTGAAAATAGCCCGGTCCATCAATAGCAATATCTAGCGCATTCTCTGTTGATACCATGTTTCCTTGAGTGTGAAGCTTTTCAGTTGAAACGATTCGAGTACCCGTACCCAACATGAGACCTGTTGGTGCTTCCGCATTGGCTGCAGTTACTGCACCAGCTTGTCGTACATTTTGATAAAGCAAGTCTTCAAACACAGCGCGATCGCGCTTAAAGCCCATCGTATTTACGTTAGCTAAGTTATTCGAAATAACCGCCATACGTGTTTGCTGTGCATCGAGACCGGTTTTAGCAATCCAAAGTGTTGCGTCCATAGTGATACCCTTTACTTTCATTTTTCGGCAATTTTTGCCGCTTTTCAATGTTTGTTTAATTAATGAAGAGCAACTTCCGTGCCAATTAGCCATCCAAGCGCATCATTGATGCACTCGCCGTAGAAACTTCTTTTGCGTTTTTAATAACGCGAACCTGCATTTCATAAGCACGTGAGTCACGGATCATATTCACCATTGCTTCAATGGGTTTGACTGCACTGCCCTCTAAACCACCAGCTGTGACCTTTATTAATGCATCAGCTGGTAATAGCTCTTTCGATTGAGCTTCATAAAGACCATCCGAGCGAATCTGAATTAAGTTATCCCCAGGGTTAACGAGCTTCAACCTAGCAACTGGGGTCATTTCATTGTTAACAGCACCTGGCTCTAAGATGCTAATCGTTCCATCAGGTGAAACCTGTACGCGATTGGTAGGTGGCAAAGTAATAGGACCATCATCCCCTAACACCAAATGACCCGTACCAGTGGTTAAAACACCATTGTCAGTAACCTTGATATCGCCACGTCTTGTGTAAACCTCATTACCATCAGCATCTTGTACAGCTAAAAGTCCTCTTTCATTGATATAGAGATCAAAGGGATTACCCGTACGCTGAAAAGGACCTGGTTTAAGGTCCACCTTGTTAATGGTCTGGAGGCTGGGATAGGCTCTTGTTCTTAAAGAATCCTCTCCTATCAAGTCACCAGACATAACTGCAGAATTAAAACTTTTCTTAAAACCGACGGTATTAACGTTTGCAAGCTCGTTGAACGTATTCGCTTGGCGTTGTTCAACCACTTTCATACCGTTAAGTACGGTAAATATCATCTTGTCCATATTTGCTCTCCGTTCTATAGCGGAAAATTTTTGCCGCCCTGTGGACAATTCCGAGGCGGTTTACCCTGTTATAAGAGTTAATGCAGAGAGCGTGCCAACTTTAATAAACTTTTCTTTGGCGCATAAAAAGGCCCCCTCAACGGTCTCCCGAAGAGGGGGCAAAAACCAAGCCTCAAATCGTTAGATGGAATTATCCGCGGATCTGAATAATGGCCTGGGTCAGGGTATTGGAGGTCTCGATTGCCTTCGCATTCGCCTGGAAGTTACGTTGTGCGGTGATCAAATCCACCAGTTCTTGTGTCAAGTCCACATTGGAACGTTCGATTGCACCCGCTCGGATTGAACCGAAACCTGATGAACCTGCTTCACCGATCTTTGCCGTACCAGACGATGCTGACGCCAAGAAACTTGAGTCACCCATCTGACGCAAGCCAGAAGCACTTGCAAAGTTAGCGAGAATAATCTTGCCGAGCGAGATCTGCGTACCATTAGAGAATGATGCGTTTACCAAACCATCACCGCCAATGTCCAAGCCCATCAAGTCACCCTCTGGCATACCGTCTTGTGACTGACTCATGACCGAGAATGAACCACCGTATTGGCTAGACCGTGTTAAGTCGATACCCATGTAACTAATCGGAACATTTGCATCGGAACCTGCAACCAATTTTGCCGTGAATGGAATAGATTTAAATGGCGATAAACTTTCACCATTCAACGAGAAGGTCAATTCACCTGGGTCTAGGAATACAGGCTTCCAAGTTTCTGCATTAACTGTGGTATCAACGCCAGCTGGATCGGTCACTTCTGAGTAGTAACCATCATCACCCAACTCTACAAAAGTTGAAGTTCCGTTATCGGTATGTTGTGTCAAATTTACCCACGACACAGTCTCGCCCACGGCTCGAGTATTGTTTGCAAAGCCAAATAGCTCAGGCACCTCTTCACCGGTGACTGTATCGAGCACTTTAGTAATATCGATTACCGATGAAGCTCCCGTTGTGGGGCTCGTAACCGTAAATTTATTGGTCGTGTCATCAAAACTTACCGTTACACCTTTAAGCTGTTGGCCAGAATCTGAAATGGAATAAACCGTACCATCGGTGTATGCAACACCGTCATAATTAATGCCATCTTGAATTACTTGAGCTAAGTCCTTTGGATCCTGCGTAGATTGAGAACCTGGAACTGCAAATTTAGCCTTAATACCGTTTACAACAACCTCCATCTCGAGTGTGTTGGTCACTTGCATCGTACCGTTAGATTTCAAGATGACGGCATCTGATGACAATTCGGCTGCTGTTGATGCTTTGCCACGAATCGCATTATCTGTAGCACCGACGGCGGCCACAGCATTATTCGTTGAAATGCCCGTTAGTGCAGCCGCATCACCACCTACAGCTGTTACAGCAATACTGGAATCATCGCCTGTTGATCCTGTGGCAAAGCTGAATTTTCCATCTTCAAAAGTAACTTTGGCGCCGTATTTAGGCGAGGCATTGCCTGCAAAAGCATTATTAATGGCTACCGTTAGCTTGGTCGCTAACTCAGCACCTGTCAAAGTAGTAGCTTGACCATCTGCTCCCAGATCAGCCGCGCTCAACGCTACAGCTTGACTTGCGCCATCAATCTCAAGAGTAAACGAAATAGTCGAGCCATCAGGTATGTCTATCTCTTTATCCGTGGCATCCCAACCAATACCAGCAGCTGTTGCGGGCACTGTGGTTGAGAACGATGCACGTTCAGAAGGGGCCTTTGTGATGTTTTCGTCGTAACGGAACATGCCCACCTTTTGTGATGCCTTTGCCGATACATAGCGCATATCGCCATGGCCATTCATTTCAAGATACTGGCCATTTTCATTAGTCACTTGCTGTAAGCGTGGATCAAAAGCTTGATCGCCGATAAAGAAATAGGTTTGCCATTTACTTTCAGGCTTACTGATACTACCTGCTTGAGTTTTTACGTAGTAAATGGTGGCAAGGTAGCCTTCACCCGAATCGTCATAAACGGTTAGTGCGGTACTTTCGTTGTAGGTCGTTGGGTCTGTTCTATCAAAGGCCTCAGTAATGACATTCGCATCCGCAGGCAAGTTAAGACCTAAATTTACCAACGTGGTTTTACTCGCCTCGCCTGTAGTCTGGGAAGGAATAGTCAACGCACTAAGGTTACTCAAGTCCGCAGTACCGGATGAGTCAACCGATGCTGCCATCAAACGCTGACCGGTGGAGTTCACCACGTTGTTTTGCTCATTCAACATGAACGCGCCGTTACGGGTGTAGATATCTTGCAAGCCATCAGCGGTTTTCAATGGGAAGAAACCGTCACCGGTAATCGCTAAGTCGAGCGAGTTACCTGAGGTTGAAATGTTACCCTGGCTAAATTCTTGGTTTACACCTTTGAGGAGTACGCCCTGACCAATCTGTGCTGAAGATTTTTGTAGTGGTGAGGTCGAGAAGATGTCACCAAAGTCAGCACGCGATCGCTTAAATGCCGTGGTACCCGAGTTCGCAATATTGTTAGAGGTAACAGCTAACTGTGATGTTGCGGAGTTTAGTCCGGTGAGCGATGTATAGAATGACATTTGTTTGTCTCCTTGGGTTAATTCTTTTTAGTACGCTGCTTATTGGCCAACGCGGTACACATCATTGAACGGTAGGTTTCCAACACCAGCGACTTCGAGTAATAACTCACCTGCCGGGCCAGAAGAAATTGCATTGACATTGGCGTAAACCAATGTGGTTGGGGTGTATGGCTCGCCGTTATCTAGGGCCACTGGTTCTACGAAATATTGACCAGGCTCTGCTGGGTAACCGCCATCGGTTATGCCATCCCATTTAAATTCATGAATGCCTGGAAACTTAATGCCAAGCTGCTCGGTGTGAACGATTTCACCGTTAAGGTTTTTGATCACGATCTTCGTGCCATCGGTTGCTTTATCCAACACGAAAGCACCACTTAAACCTTTATCTGCATCAAGTTGCGCAAAGCTGCCTTCAACCAACGCGCTTTTATTAATCAGCCCACTGGCTTGCATGAGTTGTTGCGAACGATAACTTTCAGACAGATTTTGAACAGAGGTATTCATTTCTGTGATGCCACTGACCGTTGAGAATTGCGCCATTTGTGCCAGGAACTCACCGTTTTCCATCGGTTGCAATGGGTCTTGGTTCATTAACTGAGTCGTCATTAACTTAAGGAAATCACTTTGACCCAATACCGACGTGCGCTCAGCCTCGGCTTGAGCTTGGCTTGCCATGTAATCATCGACGGTGCGAAGTGAATTCATTGAATCAATTGCCATGCTGATACTTCCTTATTACTGACCAAGCTTGAGCGTATTCAACACTAGCTTTTTAGCCGTATTGATCGCTTCTACATTTGATTGATAAGCACGAGATGCGATGGTCATATCCACCATCTCCTCAATTGAATTCACATTCGAGACATAGATATAACCTTGATCATCAGCCATCAGGATTATCTGGCTCAAAACGTCTGATCATTTGGCTTGCCACTGGTTCCAATACTGTCGACAGTGACGCCAGCACGATAGGTTTCGCTCGCATGGTCATAAACTGTTCTAAAAATAGGACGTTTAGCTTTGTATGCCTCCTCGGCACTTGAAGCGGCAACACCGGTATTCGCTAGATTTGATGAAATGGTGTTCATACGCACCATTTGTGCATTCATTGCAGAACCGGCAATTCCTAGTACATCAAAGAATGACATCGTTATTCACCCCTCAATGCGGTTTTGATGCCTTTAATACGGCTATAAAACGTTAAAGTTGCTTGAATACGCATCGCGTTATCCGCGTAATGATTTTGCTCAGTGTCGGCCTCAACGGTGTTGCCATCCAATGATGGACTCGTTGGCACCCGATACATCAGATTGCCACCCGCAGCACCAAAGGTGGTTTGCATGTGTTGTCTGTCTGTTGACTGCATCATTTGTGCGTTCGCCGTACCTTGCATGAGCGAGCGAAAATCAATATCGCGCGCCTTATAATTTGGGGTATCCGCATTGGCCATATTGGCTGCAAGAATGGTTGAACGCATATCTCGCAGTGTTAGTGCTCTTTCGTGAATACCGAATGGATTCTGAAGTAGTGGCATCACTGCCTCTCCTTTATTTTTTTACCCTGTGCTTCGCTTAAAGCAATCGACGTGCCAAAATTAATAAATTTATTAAAAACATATACTTAACTAGAAATTTTTCCATGAAACACCCGCTTTAAGCCGATTAAAATGTGGCGATTGGCAAGGGTTTGCCGCTTTTTTTCAGATCGCATTACAGTTTTCTAGAAAGCTGCCGATAAAAGAATTGAAATGTATTTTTTAGATTAAAGATGGCAAACGATATTCACTTATTTCCTAATAAACCGGTTCGCACGACTCAGAACGGCAAAGCCCCTGCGTCTGCTAACGGCGTGCGCGTGAATAATGACAACATCGTTGCTCTTAAAAGTGCCGAGAAAGCACAAGATTCAAAACAAAATCAAGAAGTTACAAGCAAAGGCAGTGATACCGCAAAAGTGTCAGATGCTGCAAAGCATGTGCAATCAGTTGTTCAATCAACAAAAGAGGTCTCTGGCGTTGATTTGAAGAAAGTGGAGCGTATAAAGCGACAGCTTGCCGAAGGGGACTACCCTTTAGATAGTGAATCGATTGCAAAGAAGATGCTTGAACTCAATGCTCTGATCGATCCACCACCCGGTATTCATCGCTAAGCTCATAATGAAAAACCGGCATTCAGCCGGTTTTTTTATACCACTTGCTATGCACTTTATCCTTTTACATCCATAACGATCTCAATCCGACGATTTCGATCATCATCCTCACCTTCTGCAACTGGCTTGGTATCCGCATAACCCTTAATCACTAACTGATTCTGAGGGATGGCAAATTGATCGGTTAGCGCATTTGCGACTGCTGATGCTCGAGCGATCGACAAATCCCAGTTGGAAGGATACTCACCACCAGGCTCTTGAACTTCATTACCGGTATAACCCTCAATCGTGACAGGACCTTCGTTTTGACGAATCACCTTGCTCACCTTGCGTAACATTGCTCTACCGCGGTGTTTACTCAAATCAGATCCACCATCAGGAAAGGTTCCTTGATTTGATAAACGAACAATAACCTTGCCATCTCTTGTTTCAATCTCAGCAAGCCCCATTGCAAGCTCACGTTCCAGCTCGTTATTTAGCTGTTGAACACGATGTGCTACGGCATTTACAGGTAAGTCTTTCTCTGAATCTGCCCAATTCTGTGATGACTCATAATCCATGACTTGAATAGGCGCTTGAGCCGTCTTTTGGAACTTGGCGATTCGACGTAGCAATTCAACTTTTTCTTGTGGAATCACACCACCAGTACTTGGCGTAGCTGATTGCTCATTTGCTGCTGCTGAACCAAACCCTTTTGCCTCAACGACGACACGATTCTTATCTTCTCGTATCTCAATTTGTCCACGAGAAACAAATTCAGCAAGTAGTTCCTCTAATTGCTCTTTTGTTTCATTAACTTGAGATTGCGATTTCTCTTTACGATTTACATCAAGATCTTTTTCAGGATCGTTCTCATCAACCTTACTTTGTTCTACGGAAACGACCGCCGTTGGATTCGACATCGATTGACTAAAATCATTATTGATGATCATCGTTCCATCAGGACGCTCAAACGTTTGCACATCCTTTTGCACACCAAAAGCAGAAGCCAAGGCACCTGCCGCCTGGGTATAACGTAGTTTCTTGGCCTCGGTGAATGACAGAATCAACACGAAAAACGCCATCAATAATGTCGCCATATCCGCAAAAGTCGCCATCCACAATGGCGCTCCAGGCTTACATGGCTCACATTTAACTTCTTTTTCTGGCGGTGGATCTTCTGCTACAAGCTCTTGATTTTCGACATTCTCGCTATCCTCAACAGCCTCATCCGATAAGCCCTGAATTTGCTCATCAGTTTCTGCTGATTCTTCAAGTTTGTCGTCTTGCTCAGCCATAATCAGCTCTTATGCACCGGCCTTCTTTGCACGCGTGGTAGGGTCAAGATAAATCGATAGCTTATCTGCCAATACACGTGGGTTACCGCCATCTTGCATGAAGTTCAATGCCGTTAGGATTAGCTCGTTATTCAAGGTCTCATCCACCATACGCTGCTTGAGCTTCTGCTGTATCGGGAACGCAATGATATTCGCCAAGAAGGCGCCATACAGTGTGGTTAATAGCGCAACTGCCATCGCAGGTCCGATTGATTTCGGATCACTCATGTTAGCCAGCATCTGTACCAAGCCAACCAAGGTGCCGATCATGCCCATCGCAGGACCAAAGTCACCGATCGCACTCCACACATCCGCACCCCGCTCATGGCGAATGACCATGATCTCGGTATCTTTGGTTAACTGGCCTTGAACAAAGCCTTTGTCTTTACCATCAACCAACATCTCAAGGCCTCGCTTGAGATACTCATTCTTCTCTTCGCCAACCTTTGACTCCAGAGCGATCATGCCGTCTTTACGCACTAATTCTGCGTACTCGACAAACTTATCGATCAGATCCTCTGGTTTTTCCAGCGGATTACCAAAACTACGGCCTGCAACGCCCACAGCACCCACAAAATCAGCCATGGATGAGCGCATCATGGTCACCATCAAGGTGCCGCCAAATACGATGATCAGCGAAGGCACGTTGACGAACATCCCGGCAGAGCCACCAATCACGATCGCCATCACGATAGTACCAATGGC
>JAYQSI010000016.1:177500-862241 GCA_038146785.1 Gammaproteobacteria bacterium | reverse complement strand
GCGCTGAAAATCTATTGACAGTTTTCTCCGCGCGGACGTAAATTGAAAATGCCGCTTTTAGGAGCACCCTGTGCTCAAGCGTTGATATTCGGTTTTATCTGCTGACTTTCGCGCTCTTCGTAAACATCCCTACGACGACTCACAGTAACTGTTGCCTGGCTTTCCATCTGACATTTGAGCATTCACCAGGTTACTTCTTTCGTCATCGCAGTCGATCTTCGACTGGCTACTCGCGCGTATTAAAGAGCTCTCATATATGAATCCTCGATCTGCTCGTTTAGCAGGCGCTGCACTGTGCCGCCTGATCACGATGACGCCCCATTCATTGGTATGCGATTCCACGCCAACAACAACCCCACATATGCGAGTGTCTGTATTTCACTCCTCCGGTGTTATCGACATGACGCTTGCCATAGTACATCGAAACAACCACGAGCTTCGGCTCACTTCCAAAAAGGAAAAATCATGAAACGTTCTTCAATTGCATTTGTGTTAGCTGCACATTTTTTGTTTGCAGGTTCACCAACAAAGCGGATGTTGCACACACTGGAAAAATCCACGAAATTAGATGCTGACGCCCCTGTAACTTAAGATCACCCTAATCCCAAAGAAACTCTGTGAGAAACTGAGTACGGAAACGGACGACAAGAAAGCTTTGCAAAGTTTGAGACGGAGTGATGAAAGTGACACGGCTGTTACCAGCAGAGGCATAGTTAATCAGCGGCTAGAAGATCTAATTCTTAGCGTAGCGATCTCTCGCGCTAATCCAAACTGCACTACTTCCGGGTAGGTGCAGTTTTTTTCGCCTCGAATTCCTTAAATGCTAAAGTTATGTCACTGTTTTTCCCATCAAGAGATCAGCCCATGTTTGGTTTCAATTTTGACAGCATCCCTGAAGAGACTCTGATTCGTTTAGGCTGAGACCGGCATTGTCATCGGCATCCTGGTGGTACTGGGCTGGGCACTCCGCTTTATCAAGTCGCGTGCTGCGCTGATCCAGCTCAGTAATCGTTACTGCTTCTTTATTTATCTACGCTTTCATTGTTATTGGTTTACTCAGTGCAGCCGGTGTGGACACTTCTGCGCTTATCGTTAGCTTCAGGCATTTTGATTGCGGTAAATCACCTCTTCCGTAAAGGCGACCATATCGAAGTGGGCGATGTCGCGGGCTATGTCGAAAAGATTGGTCTATTCACCACAACGGTTAAAACCTTCGATAGCCGTCGTGTGACGCTACCTAATAGCACGGTATTTGGTTCAAACCTGATCAACTACTCGGTCTTTGATAAGCGCCGCCTCGATCTGATTGTTTCGATCGCTTATGAAGATGATCTCGATAACGCTAAATCGGTTATCGAAAAGGTGCTTGATAACTCACAGCGCGTTCTTTCTGATGAAGGCTACCTAGTCGGCGTCGAAAGCTTCGGTGAATACGGTGTAAATATCTTGGTTCGCTTCTGGGTTGAACAAGGCACCGCTAAAGCCTCAACACTTGAAGTCCTCGAAGACATTAAGAAAGCCTTTGACGCCTCGAGCATCACTATTCCTTACCCCCGTGTCGATTTGGTCGGCTTTGCCGAATACGTGCAAGCCTTAAATCAAAACCAAAGCGAGCTTGAGCGCGCACCGGAAAAGGTCATTCATTCTCGAACCACGCCGCTCGAGGATTAACACTCTCTTTGCCCATTCCTATGGTCTGACATCACGTTAGCCATCATCTAGGGGATTCATGGAAATCTGGGAAATCGTTGTACTGAGCTTGGTCGGTATCGTTGCTGGTTGGCTGAACGTTTTAGCCGGTGGTGGCTCAATGCTCACTGTGCCCATCATGATCTTTATGGGCATGCCCGGACCTGTCGCGAATGGCACAAACCGTTTAGCGATCATTCTGCAAAACATCACCGCTGTGGCGACCTTTGCGAAAAAAGGTTTCCATAACTTTAAGCTCAGCTTGTCACTCTCCGTTGCTGCCTCGATAGGCGCGGTATTCGGCGCACAAGTTGGCGTATCTCTCGACGGTGAATGGTTCAACCGCATTCTGGCGATCATCATGGCCGGCATGATGATCATCATGTGGAAAGGCAACTTCGGCAAAGGCGACAAAAAACAAGGTGGCGAAGAACCGCAACGCCTCGTGCTAGGTCACATCTTGATGATTGGCGCTGGCTTCTGGGGTGGTTTTATTCAAATTGGTGTTGGCTTTATCTTGATGCCGATTCTGCACCGCGTGATGGGGCTAAATCTTGTTCTGACCAATGTTTATAAGGTGTTCGTGATCTTGATCTACACCTTTGTCGCTTTAGCGGTATTTGCCAGCCAGTTACAGCTTGAATGGTTTGTCGGACTATCCTTAGCACTGGGTAACGCTGTTGGCGGTTATTTAGGCGCCCAAACCACTATCACCAAGGGTGAAAATTGGATTCGCTGGACGCTTAACATCGCCCTAGTCGCCTTTATCATTAAGCTATTGTTTTTCTGATACATCTGAGCGGTAATAACGCTATCTAAACGCGCTATCGCGGAGAAATTATGTTGTCCTCAAAACGCTTCCAACTTGGAGCGGTATTGATAGCGGTTTTTGTTGTTTTGACTTACTGGGTCATGCAGACAGAGCCGCCAAAGAAAAAGCCAAAAGCTAAGCCCGTTATCCCAAGCGTTACTGCGATTAAAAACGAAGCCGGCAACCATGCTTTAGAGCTGCTTGCTTATGGCAGTGTGATGCCCGCCGAGCTGATCACACTCGAAGCACAGGCAAAAGGTCAGCTAATTGCTCTGCATCGTGACTTTGAACCAGGCGGTCAGATTGCGCGTGGCGAAACACTCTATTCCATCGATGACCGTGAATATCAATTAAATGTCGATGCAGCCAATGCAGCTTTGAAAAAAGCACAAGCTGATATCGCAATGGAAGCCGCGCAACGAAAAGTTGCTGAGAAAGATTTAGAGATTCTAAGTAAGCGCATGCAGCTATCTGACGAGTCTAAGCAGTTAGCCCTGCGTCTACCGCAACAACGCCAAGCGGAAGCTGCACTAGCAAGCGCACAACGTCAGCTTAAACAAGCTCAGCTCGATCTATCGCACACCCAACGCCAAATCGAAACCAATGTGGTGGTGGTTGAGCGTAAGAAAGTGATCGGCGATACCGTTTCCATCGGTGATGAAATTGGCAGCGTGGCACGTGCCGATCGCTACTGGGTGGAGTTACGACTACCCACCGATCGTATCGCTAAGATTCAGCCACGTACCAATTCAAAAGGCTCGCACGTTAAGCTGAAGGCCAACGGCATTGATTACCAAGGTGAGCTCATTCGTATTCACCCCCAGATCGATAGCGATAGCCGTTTAGCAAAAGTGATCGTTGAGATTAATCAACCGCTAACGCAATCAAGCCGCCCTCTTCTGCTGGGCACTTATGTTGAAGCGAAAATCATGCAGCAAGCAATCAACAATGCGGTAAAACTGCCACGCGAAGCACTGACCAGTGATAGTCGTGTTTGGGGTGTAGATAACAAAGGCTTGCTTCAAGTGGAAGCGGTGCAGTTGATTGATATGGATAGCCAGTCTGCTTACATAAGCGCACCCAAAGGCTTGGATTACATCGTCACTAACAGCTTAAAAACACTCGTTCCTGGCACCAAGGTCAACGTTAAGTAATCAATATGAGTACTCAACGTAAAGGCATTGTCGAATGGTTTGCGACTAACTCAGTCGCCGCCAATATCCTGATGCTTGCGCTCATCTTGGGCGGCGTTTTGGGCTTCATGGATGTAAAACAACAATACCTTCCGACCTATGAAGCCGATCAGGTCACGGTATCGGTCAACTACAGTGGCGCGAGCCCTGAGGAAGTTGAGAAAGGCGTCATCCTACCGATTGAGCAAGAACTCAACGGCATGCCCGGCATCGACCAGCTCACTGCCAATGCGTCTGAAAACAAAGGCGAGGTCTTTGCTAAGTTAGAAAACGGCGTTGATCGTCAACAATTACTACAAGACATTCGCAATGCCATCGCTCGCATTAACTCTTTCCCTGTTGAAGCGGAACAAGCCAAGGTCACTTTAAAAGGCCGTGAGTTTTCGATCATCAGTATTGGTGTAGCGGCAGAGCTCGCACAAACCGAGTTATATGAACTGAGCGAACGCATGCGCCGCACCCTGCTGGATGTGAAAGGTGTGTCGCGCGTTGAGCAAGTTGGCGCTCTCGCCCCTGAGATCAGCATTGAGATTGATCCAGCTCGTCTCCTCGAGCAATCACTGACCATTGGCGACATCTCCGACGTCTTATATGACGCAGTACGCGACGTACCCGGCGGCCGCGTAGAAACCCAAGATGGCGATGTTGTACTGCGCACCTTAGGTCACCGCGAAGACGCTAAGGCGTTTGGCGATATCCCAATCAAAACCCGTAACGATGGCACTCAGTTATTACTTAGAGACATCGCAAAGGTAAATGATGGCTTTGAAGACAGCACACAGATCTTCGAATTTAACGGTAAGCCCGGCATGCGCCTTGATGTCTATCACGGTGAAAGCGTTCGTCCGATTGAGCTTGCCGGTCGCGTAAAGCAGACGATTAAAAAGCTGCAAAACGAGTTACCCAAAACAGTTGAACTGAGCATTCAAAACGACCGCTCAGAACGTTATTACGAGCGAAGCAATATCTTAATCAGTAATGGTCTTGCCGGCCTCGCCTTAGTCGTCATTGCATTAGGCTTGTTCTTGAATGCCCGCCTTGCCTTCTGGGTCGCCGTTTCAATTCCAGTGGTATTTATTGGCAGCTTCAGCTTCTTACCCTATGCCGGTATCACCTTAAACATGATCTCCATGTTTGCCTTTATCTTGGCGGTCGGCATCGTGGTCGATGACGCCATCATCGTCGGCGAACACATCTACACCAAACTACAACAAGGCCTTAAACCCAGCGAAGCGGTACAACAAGGCGTTCGCGAAATGTTAGTTCCCGTTATCTATGCGGTAGGAACCAACATCATTGCCTTTATTCCTTTGCTATTGGTGCCTGGCTCTACAGGTCAGTTCATGAAGTCCTTGCCGGTTGTGGCTTCGATTGTGTTTGCCATTTCCTTAATGGAAGCACTACTGGTTCTCCCCTCACACCTCAATCACAAAATCAAAGAAGGCAAAGCAGCAAAACTCTACGCTCCCTTTGCTCGGGTTAAGCGTTTCCACGATGCGATGACCGATGGTTTAGATCGTTTACGTGATGTGACTTATGCCAACCAACTTAACTGGACACTTAAACATCGTTATCTTGTGCTCATTATTTTTGGTGGCTTCTTAGCGATCATTATTGCGTGGTACGAGGCTGGTCGTATCGATCTGACTTGGCGCCCAAGCATCCCCGGTAATCGTGTTGATGCCGAAATCGACATGCCAGTGGATGCATCAGTTAAACAAACCCAAGCCACTGTGCGCAAAGTGGAAGCGGCAGGTCTTCGCGCCATTGAGAACCTCGGCGGAAAACAATACCTATCCAGCTGGTTTACGCGTGCAGGCTGGAATCGCCCTGATTATGGCGATGTGAATATGTATCTTGTGCCCGATGATCAGCGACCCTTTAACCAAGAAGACTTCTTACGTGAGTGGCGTAAAGAGATGGGTGAAGTACCCGAAGCTAAATCGATCTTCTTTGAGTACATGGTAGGCCCAGGTGGCAATAAAGAGTTCGTGGTTAACCTGTCACATACCGATACCCAAGTACTTGAAGCAAGTGCTCGTGAACTAGCGACCAAGCTCGGTGAGCTACAAGGCGTCACCGATGTTAGTGATGGCATTGGACAAGGTAAAAACCAATGGGTGTTTAACTTAAGCCCTGTGGGTCGTGCACTGGGTTTAACCGAACAATCACTCGGTCAGCAGATTCGAGACTCTTTCTACGGCGCTGAGGTCGAGCGCATTCTGCGTGGTGGTAAAGAAGTCAAAGTGATGGTGCGGCTATCACGTGATCATCGTCAGTCATTAGCTGATCTTCGTGAGATGCTGATTCGCACCCCCAACGGCGGTCTCATTCCGTTAACTGAAGCGGCCATCATCGAAACCAGTCGCGCCTACAGCACGATCAAACGTGAAGACGGACGACGCATCATTCAGATCACCGCCAGTATCGATAAGGCACACGCTAATTCACGTCAGATACGCGCCTTGGTGCAAAAGAGCTTCTTACCGGAGCTCATTGCTAACCATCCCGAGCTGAAATGGAAGTTCGGTGGCGGTCGTCGTGACCAAACACGTACCTTCAAATACATCTTTGATGGCCTTCTTTGGTCTGCAGTATTAATTTTTGCCTTGATGGCTGCGCTGTTCCGAAGCTATAGCCAAGGCATTATTGTCATGTTGACCATCCCCTTTGCGGTTGCTGGCAGTATTTTTGGCCATATCGTGATGGGTCACGGCATGAGCTCAGTAAGTATTTACGGCATGATCGCGCTCGGCGGACTGGTCGTGAATGGCTCCTTGGTACTCACCGTACGCCTCAATGAACTGAAAGATTTGCCCGCTCTTCAGGCCATTCATCAAGCTGCTGTTAGCCGTTTCCGCCCGATTTTATTGACCACACTCACCACCACATTGGGTTTAGCACCGATTCTTTTCGAAACCTCGGTGCAAGCTCGCTTCCTCATCCCGATGGCCATCGCGCTCAGCTTTGGCACCATCATGGGCTTTTTAGTGGTGCTTTATTTGATCCCCGCGATGTACGCGATCCACTCTGAACTTCAGGATCGCTTTTTCCCAAAAGCCAAATAAAAACCTACTAATTTTCTAATTTAGGACGATTGTCTTTTATTAAAAATCGTCATGGTGTTCTAGAAAAAAAGTGCTAGGCTAAATGAAACAAGCATTTAGCGAATTTTTGTACTCTTTTTTAGGTTGAGCGTCCTAAAATGTCAGATTATCTTGATCGACTTCAAAAATCATCCGCCTACCATGGCGTCAATGCACCTTACGTCGAGGATCTTTACGAAAGTTATCTAAAAGATCCGGCAAGCGTCCCTGAAAAATGGCGCGAGCATTTCGACAACCTCCCCCAAGTGAATGGCTTTGGTCCTGAGCATATCGAGGAGTCACATCGCGATATCCAAGCGCAGTTCGCGAAGAAAGCCCAAGGTCGTCGTGCCGTTGTGCTTTCAGGCGGCATGAGTGCAGAAGCTGCAGAGCGCCAAACCAAAGTCTTACAGCTGATCAACGCTTACCGTGTGCGGGGTCATCAAAACGCTAAGCTTGATCCACTTGAGCTGCACAAAACAGTACCCCTCGAAGAGCTCAAGCCAGAGCACTACGGTTTTACCCAAGCGGATATGAAAGAGGTGTTTAACACCGGTTCCTTATTTGCCGCTGAACAAATGCCACTCGGCGAGATCCTCGACCTACTCCGCGAGACCTACACCTCAACGGTCGGCTCTGAGTACATGCACATCACTGACACGGATGAGAAACGTTGGATTCAGCAACGTCTCGAAACCTATCGTGCAAAGCCTGAGATGGATCACGACAAGCAGAAGTGGTTACTTCATATGCTGACCGCGGCAGAAGGCATTGAAAAGTACATGCATGCTCGCTTCGTCGGTCAAAAACGTTTCTCACTCGAAGGTGGCGAATCACTGATTCCCATCCTTGATGAATTGATCTTCCGTGCCGGTAATAACGGTGCCGAAGAAGTGTTCATCGGTATGGCGCACCGTGGTCGTCTGAATGTTCTGAGTAATATTTTAGGTAAACCACCTGCCAGCATCTTTAAAGAGTTCGAAGGTCAGCGTCACGAACATAACGAGCGCAGCGTACTGAGCTCGGGCGATGTGAAATACCACAAAGGTTTCTCCAGTGACTTAGATACCGGCAATGGTTTGGTTCACGTCACACTGGGCTTTAACCCATCGCACCTCGAAATCATCAGCCCCGTGATGATTGGTAGCGCGCGTGCTCGCCAACAACGCTATGGCGACAAAGAAGGCGACATGATTATCCCCATCAGCATCCACGGCGATGCTGCCTTCGCCGGTCAAGGCGTGGTGATGGAAACCTTCAACATGTCACAGGTACGTGGCTATGCCGTTGGCGGCACCATCCATATCGTGGTGAATAACCAAATCGGCTTCACCACCTCGAATGCCTTCGATAGCCGCTCGACCCATTACTGCACCGATGTCGCCAAGATGGTTCAAGCACCGATCTTCCACGTGAATGGTGATGACCCAGAAGCGGTGATCTTTGTCACACGTCTCGCCTTCGACTATCGCAAGCGCTTCCAT
This sequence comes from Gammaproteobacteria bacterium, assembly GCA_038146785.1. Classification (GTDB taxonomy): domain Bacteria; phylum Pseudomonadota; class Gammaproteobacteria; order Chromatiales; family Chromatiaceae; genus VMDJ01. Next base: position 853,978 of record JAYQSI010000016.1, on the reverse strand, counting down.
AAAGACGTGGTTATCGACTTAGTCTGTTATCGCCGCCATGGTCACAACGAAGCGGACGAGCCTGCGGTGACTCAACCTAGCATGTACAAAAACATCCGCAGTCGCGAAACCACTCGTGCCTTGTATGCCAACAAGCTACTGAGCAAAGGTGTTATCGATGCTGATTTTGCGCAAAAGAAAGTCAGCGACCTTCGCGAACGCTTTGAAGCCGGTGAATGTGTTGGCCGCACCACAGAAGATGACCTTGAAGGTCGTATCTTGGTCGATTGGGAAAAGTACAAAGGTGCCACCTGGGAGTCTCCTGCTAAAACCGCGGTTAAAACGGCTCGCATTGCTGCATTAGCGGGAAAGATCTTCACCCCACCTGCTGGCTTCCCATTACACCCGCGGGTTGAAAAGATTCTTTCTGATCGTCAAGCCATGGCAAACGGTGACAAGCTGATCGACTGGGGCTTTGCAGAGAACATGGCGTATGCCTGCCTACTTGATATGGGCTATCCGGTTCGCTTATCTGGTCAAGACTGTCGTCGCGGCACCTTCTTCCACCGTCATGCGATGTGGCGTAATCAAGAGACTGGCGAAAGCTATGTCTCATTGCGTGAGATCCGTGAAGACCAACCTAACTTCACCGTTATCGATTCGGTCCTTTCTGAAGAAGCGGTACTTGCCTTTGAATATGGCTATGCAACCGCTGAACCCAACACACTGACCATTTGGGAAGCTCAGTTCGGTGACTTCGCCAACGGCGCACAAGTGGTGATCGACCAATTCATTAGTTCAGCTGGCGCTAAGTGGGGCTTGTACTGTGGTTTAACCATGTTGCTACCTCACGGTTACGAAGGCCAAGGTCCAGAGCACTCATCAGCACGTATCGAGCGTTACATGCAGCTATGTGCTGAGCACAACATGCAAGTGTGTATTCCAAGTACGCCAGCACAAATCTTCCACTTATTGATGCGTCAGATGATTCGACCCTTCCGTCATCCACTGATCGTTTTCTCACCAAAGAGTATTTTGCGTAACCCATTGGCTACCTCGCCTTTGGAAAGCTTAAGCCATGGTGAATTCGAAACAGTTATTGATGAGATCGATCCTATCGAAGCAGAACAAGTCACTCGTGTGGTGATGTGTAGCGGCAAGGTTTACTACGACCTACTGCAAGCCCGTCGCAGCCGCGAGTTACAACACGTAGCCATCGTTCGTATCGAACAGCTTTACCCCTTCCCACATGACCGTGTGGCTGAAGTCGTTGGTCAATACATCAATGCCGAGCAATTCATCTGGTGCCAAGAAGAGCCACAAAACCAAGGTGCTTGGGATCAAATCAAACACCGTTTTGCTTGGCTACACGAGCGTGGCCATCGTGCGCAATATGCAGGTCGTAAATCTGCAGCAGCACCGGCAACCGGCTATTCAAAAGTTCACCAAGAAGAACAAGATCAACTGATCGACGACGCACTCACCGGCGAAGTTAATCGCGAAATGGACCTGAGAGGATAAACATGACTGATGTTCGCGTACCTACCCTGCCTGAATCAGTAACCGACGCAACGGTACTTACTTGGCACAAGAAACCCGGTGATCCTGTATCCCGTGATGAAAACCTACTCGATCTAGAAACCGACAAGGTTGTGCTTGAAGTTCCATCACCTATCGATGGCGTACTCACCGAGATCAAAGCCGAAGAAGGTGCAGTGGTCACCTCAGATGACATCCTTGCGATTCTGACCGAAGGTGCGGTTGCTGCTACAGCCCCTGCTGCCAGTGAACCCGCTGCAGAAGCGCCAGCAGAGTCAGATGATGACCCTATCCTCACGCCTGCGGTTCGTCGCTTAGTTAAAGAGATGAAGATCGACCCTTCACAAGTTACCGGCACCGGTAAAGAAGGCCGCATCCTCAAATCAGATGTGATGCGTTATCTCGACGAGCAAAAGAATCAACCTGCTGAAGCGAAAGAAGCCAAAGCGGCCGCTAGCGCAGCACCGGATGACATCGCCCTTGGTCCTCGTGATGAGAAGCGTGTGCCAATGAGCCGTCTGCGTGCACGTGTCGCTGAGCGCTTGCTCGAAGCACAAGCCAACGCAGCGATTCTGACTACCTTTAACGAAGTCGATCTGCAAAACGTGATCGAGCTACGTAAGAAGTACAAAGATCAGTTCGAGAAGCAACACGATACTCGCCTAGGCTTTATGTCGTTCTTCGTCAAAGCGGCTGTCGAAGCGTTGAAGAAATTCCCAGCAGTGAATGCGTCGATTGATGGCGATGAGATCGTGTATCACAACTACTTTGATATCGGCATCGCGGTGGGCTCACCACGCGGCTTAGTCGTTCCGATCTTGCGTGATGCTGACCAGATGAGCTTTGCAGAGATCGAAGCGCGCATTCGTGAATATGGCGAGAAAGCCCGTGATGGCAGCTTGAGCTATGACGACCTGACCGGCGGCACCTTCACCATTTCGAATGGTGGTGTGTACGGCTCGATGCTCTCCACCCCGATTCTTAATCCACCGCAAAGCGCGATTCTAGGCATGCACAACATTGTTGAGCGTCCGGTCGTAGTCAATGGTGAGATCGTGATTCGTCCGATGATGTATCTCGCGTTGTCATACGACCATCGCATCATCGACGGCCGCGAGTCAGTGCAAACACTCGTCACCATTAAGGAGCTACTCGAAGATCCGGCACGCCTGATGCTTCAAGTGTAAAATCCTATTTAAGCAGTCTTTCTACGGCCTCCTTGTGAGGCCGTCTTGTCTTTAGAGAACATAACTATGACTACCATTAAGCAAGACGATCTGATTCAAAGCGTCGCTGATGCCCTGCAATACATCTCGTACTACCACTCTGTGGATTACATCCAAGCCGTTGGGCGTGCGTATGATCGTGAGGAATCACCTGCCGCAAAAGATGCCTTAGCGCAGATCATTACCAACTCACGCATGTGTGCAGAAGGTCATCGTCCGATCTGCCAAGACACAGGCGCCGTAGTTGCGTTTGTAAAGATTGGTATGGAATGTCGCTTTGAAGGCAACATGTCACTTAACGACATGATTAATGAAGGTGTGCGTCAGGCGTATATGCACCCTGATAACAAACTACGCGCCTCTATGGTGAATCCACCGATCGGCAAGCGCGTGAATACTCGCGATAACACCCCAGCGATCATTTATCACGAGCTGGTACCGGGCAATAAAGTTGAGATCGGTTTAGCAGCCAAAGGCGGTGGCTCTGAAAACAAATCAAAGTTCACCGTGATGAACCCAAGCGACAGCTTGGTCGACTGGGTGGTTAAAACCTTACCGACCATGGGCGCCGGTTGGTGTCCGCCAGGTATCTTAGGTATTGGTATTGGCGGTACTGCTGAGAAAGCCATGTTGCTCGCCAAAGAATCACTGATGTCACACATCGACATGCACGAGATTCAAGAGCGCGGCCCACAAGATGAGATCGAAGAGCTTCGTCTTGAGATCTACAACCGCGTTAACGATCTCGGTATCGGCGCACAAGGTCTGGGCGGCTTAACCACTGTCGTGGATGTCAAAATCAACACCTACCCAACGCATGCCGCCTCACTACCGGTAGCGATGATTCCTAACTGTGCTGCGACACGTCACGTCGAATTCGAACTCGACGGTTCAGGCCCTGCGGTACTCGAGCCACCTAAGCTTGAAGACTGGCCAGATGTCACATGGACCGCTTCTACCGAATCTAAGCGTGTTGATCTAAATAACTTAACGCCAGAAGAAGTGGCGAGCTGGAAGCCAGGTGAAACCTTATTGCTTAACGGCAAGCTACTCACCGGTCGTGATGCAGCTCACAAGCGCATCCAAGAGCTACTCGAAAGCGGCGAAGGATTGCCTGAGAATGTCGACTTCACTAATCGCCTGATCTACTACGTAGGTCCTGTCGATCCTGTGCGTGATGAAGCTGTGGGCCCTGCTGGTCCGACCACCTCAACACGCATGGATAAGTTCACCGAAATGATGCTGAGCAAGACTGGCTTGATCGGCATGGTCGGTAAAGCAGAGCGCGGCCCCGTTGCGATTGAATCGATCAAAAAACACAAAGCGGCATATCTAATGGCCGTTGGTGGTGCTGCTTACTTAGTCTCTCAAGCGATTAAGAGCGCTAAGGTCTTAGCGTTTGAAGATCTTGGCATGGAAGCGATCTACGAATTTGATGTGGTCGATATGCCAGTCACAGTAGCGGTGGATAGCACCGGTATTTCAGCACACATCACCGGTCCTGCTGAATGGTCAGTCAAAATTGCTGACATGAAGAAGTAATCGCCTAACGTTTTGGCTTACCTCTTCGCACTCATTGTCTTTATCTTTGTTGGCGCTGATAGCTCAGCGCCAACACTGGTCGCTAATGATGTGATCGTCGAAAGATTGAGTGGCAAAACCGCACATTGCATCAAAACCAAAGACAACACTGACTGCGATACCTATTTCGCCAAGAATGGCGATGTCGAACGCTATACCTTTAACGATAAAAAGTTTCGTTATGGCACTTGGTGGGTCGATGGCGTGAGCAAGCTAAATATCCAATGGGCGAACAAAGACACACCTTGGGTCTTTGACGTTATCGAACAAGCCAACGGTGACTGGCACCTCAGCTGGCGTTCTCAGGCGAATCATGGGATTAAACAACAACCGCAATAAGACCTGCGACTTTACCAATCCCCAACAGCATTACCACAGGAATCAGATAGACAAAACTTGGGATCGTCTGCATCACATCGAGTACTGGAGTGATAATCGCTTGTGCTCTGTCTGAGCGAGACATCAATATACCTAAGGGCATGCCAACCAGAATGCACAGCAGTGTGCAGACCACAATGATACTCACCGTACTCATCGTGTCTTCCCACATGCCAAGATAGCCGATTAAAAACATACTGATCGCTGCACCAGCCACGAGCTTCCAACTGCGGCTTGCAAACCATGCCGCAACACAGAGCAACCCAATCACAATAGGCCAAGGCGTTGCCAACAGTAGTTTTTCTAACCAAATGAGAAATTGCAGTAAAGGATCAAAGAAACTTTCAATCGCATCACCATATTCACGGGTAAAGTTCTTGAAGCTTTCATCAATACCCTTTCTTAGATCACGCAAATCACCGCGGCCTAACGAAGGGAAATCTACCAACCAATCCATAACATCATCTCTATTTAAAAAAAGAGGGGCACCCGAAGATACCCCTCAACACCATATTAAGCGAATAACTTAGAGTGCTTTCTTAATGCGTTTAGCCGCCTCTGGGGTTACCCAGTTTGACCAAATCTTTTCTTCATTCAACAAGAACTCAATCGCACCATCTTCACCCGATGCTTGGTTCGCATCCATGTACTTAAGGTACTTACCCAACTGAGGAACAGTTAATGTACGAGCTTTAACATAGTTTGCTGCATCAGGCTTCTTAGAGATGAATGAACCTTGTGCCAAGCTCACAACCTCTGATGTAGTCCAACGCGAGCGCTTAGGGTTTTTACATTCAGCAACACCCAAAGCAATACAGTTATTCCAGTTGTCCGCGTCATAACCAGAATTGAAATCCACAGGCTGTAGATTGTATTTACCGATTGGCACGGTTGGTGCCCAGTAGTAACCGAAGAAAGGTTGACCACGCTCACCCGCTTTTGCGATAACACCCTTCATCGCCGCACCAGAACCTGGCTCAATCATCTTCCAGCCCTTAGCTTCCATGTCGAACGCGCGGAACAAGTTGTTATTTGATTTCTGACAACCCCAGCCTGATGGACAATTCAGGAAGCCACCTTTGCTTGAATCTTCAGGGTGTGGGAACAAATCAGGACGCGCCAAGATGTCATCAACCGTTTTAAGCTCTGGATGCTTCTTTGCGGTAACTGGATCAATCCACCAACCTTCACCTGGCACCACTAATGGTGCTGGATTCAGGACGCTAAACCTCAAACGACCTTCAGCCCTCAGCTGCATCAATCAAAGGTCTTGCTCGCATTTGAAAGTCGATTTTCATTCATAGATGTGATCTGTGGCGTAGTACCTGCAGTTAGATATGACACATTACAGCCATAACCTTCTTTCAAGATAAAACCATCTAAGCGCGCAAGGAATTCACCGCTCGCCCAGTTCATCTCACCGATAACCACATCACCACATTCGGCTGCTTGCGCATTTGAGCCGATCAGCAAAGCTGATGCCGCTAACGCTAGTAAAAAATTTTCTTCATTTTTTCTCTCAACTTTAGCTTCGTTCTCTACGAATCGGCCCTGCTGAATGGACTCAAAACCTGAATCTTGCAAGATTGCTTACAGCTCGGCGATATAAGTAATCACCTTTTAACCGTTTGAGGTGTGGTGAATGCCTCTTTTGATCATTGGCGATCTTCGTGATCATGGGCCTCTCTGCTCAGGCAAATCCAAGGTGGTTCGTTTATTTAATCGCCTGATTGAACCGAGTCGCGGTGAGTTGATACTGAAGGTCAAATATTGCTAAAGCGAGTTAAAGCGAGCTACGCAAAATCCGTCGCGAAAAGATGAGCATGGTGTTCCAGTCATTTGCTCTGATGCCCCATATGTCAGTTATTGAGAATACGGCCTTTGGCTTAGAACTCTCTGGAGTGAGTAAAGAAGAACGCAATCAACGTGCGCTCGATGCTTTATCTCAGGTTGGCTTAGAAGCGTGGGCAGACAGCTACCCTTCTGAGCTTTCTGGCGGCATGCAACAGCGCGTTGGTTTAGCCCGTGCCTTGGCTAACGATCCAAAGATTCTGCTTATGGATGAAGCCTTCTCAGCGTTAGATCCATTGATCCGTACTGAGATGCAGGACGAGCTCTTAAAGCTTCAGCAGAAACATAAACGCACTATCGTATTCATCTCACACGACCTTGATGAAGCCATGCGAATCGGTGATCGAATCGCGATCATGCATGACGGTCGCGTTGTTCAGTCGGTGCACCAAGAAATTCTGAAAAATCCAATGATTACGTTAGCTCTTTCTTCCGCGGTGTTGATGTCTCAACAGTTTTGAGCGCTGGTGATATCGCAAGTAAAAACAAACAACGGTTATTCGTCGTCAAGGTACTGGCATTGAAACTGCCATTATTCAATTACAGGAAACGGATCGTGAACATGGCTATTTGGTGAATAACGACCTCACCTATATCGGCATTGTGACCATTGATAGTCTTTGAAAGATGCGCTCGGGGAAAGTATCGAAAAAGCGATCATTCAAGGTATCGAGCCAATGCAAACCGACCAACCATTGAATGAGTTACTGGGTGTTGTTGCTGACGCGCCTTATGGCCCACCGATTATTGATGATGACCGGTCTTTAAAGGCGCATTAACTCGAGCAAGCAAGGATTCTCGATCAAAAAGCTAAGCCTTATCTTTTCGTCTATCGGCTTTTCAATTGTCTCTATGAGACGCCACTAGCAAGTACAGGTGATGCATCGATATCCTCTGCGTTCATCATTTCAGCAATACGTTGTAATGATGATAAAACTGCTCATCACCATCTAGGGCGAGATTGTCATGTGCTTTATCGCGGAACTTCTGCAGCTCTTTCTCATCATCACACATGACCCAACGCGCTAATTGCACTTGGGTTGGTTCGACAATCGCTTCGACGTTGTATTCACCTTTTAGACGATGCACAGCGACTTCAAACTGCAGCACACCTACCGCGCCTAGAATGATGTCGTTGTTACGCATCGGACGGAAAACCTGTGTTGCACCCTCTTCACAGAGCTGAACCACACCCTTTTGCAGCTGTTTAAGCTTGAGTGGGTCTTTAAGCACCACACGACGGAAAAGTTCTGGCGCAAAGTAAGGTACGCCGGTGTATTTCAACTCTTCGCCATCGGTAAAGGTATCGCCGATCTGAATCGTGCCGTGGTTATGTAAACCAATAATGTCGCCGGGATACGCATGCTCAACCGCTTTACGCTCATCCGCTTGGAAAGTGATCGCATTCGCAATCGTGGTTTGCTTACCAATGCGCACATGCTTCATCTTCATGCCTTGGTTATAACTACCAGAGCACACACGCATAAAGGCTACGCGGTCACGGTGCGCTGGATCCATATTCGCTTGGATCTTAAATACAAAGCCAGAGAATTTATCTTCTGCAGGATCGACGGCACGTTGCACCGCCTCACGCGTGGCTGGTGCTGGCGCGTAATCAGCAAAGGCATCAAGCAGCTCTTCCACACCAAAGTTATTGATCGCAGAGCCAAACAAGACAGGGGTCATTTCACCGCGAAGATACGCATCATGATCAAACTCATGACTTGCACCACGCACAAGCTCAATCTCATCAACGAGCTCATCAACCATATCGCCTAACAGCTCACGCAAACGTGGATTGTCGAGACCTTGGATCTTTTCACCGCCTTGTTTTTTACCGCCATGTTCTGCGTCATACAGATGAACGGTTTCATCACGCAAATCGATGACGCCTTTTAAGACGCTTACCCATACCAATCGGCCAGGTGATTGGTGCGCACTTAATCTTAAGGACCTCTTCAACCTCATCGAGTAGCTCGATAGGCTCACGACCTTCACGGTCGAGCTTGTTGATAAAGGTAATGATCGGAGTATCGCGAAGACGACAAACATCCATCAACTTGATGGTACGTTCCTCTACACCCTTTGCCACGTCGATCACCATCAAGGCAGAGTCAACGGCGGTGAGTGTGCGGTAAGTATCTTCTGAGAAGTCCTCGTGTCCCGGGGTGTCGAGCAGGTTCATCACACGACCTTTATGCGGGAACTGCATCACCGATGAGGTCACCGAGATACCACGCTCTTTCTCGAGCTCCATCCAGTCAGAGGTCGCATGGCGAGCGGCTTTACGGCCTTTAACCGTACCGGCAAGCTGAATCGCACCCCCGAATAACAGCAACTTTTCAGTCAGGGTGGTTTTACCGGCGTCCGGGTGCGAAATGATCGCAAAGGTGCGGCGTTTTTCGATTTCTGCGCGTAGTTCAGCCATTTCTCGAGAAAGGGTCGGAGATAAAACGCGCGATTATACGCGATCAGAGCAAGGGCTTGGCGTAGACGATCGCATCTTCGCGATCATGGGTGTCATGCGGGTAGTAGCCGCGGCGCTGACCGACCTCGCAGAAGCCTTCTGATTCGTAGAGTACTTTGGCAGCTTCGTTCGATTGGCGAACTTCAAGGAATAAGGTGTCGGCACTTTCTTCAAGTGCGATACGGATCATGCGATGGAGCAATTTACGACCGATACCCTGCCCTTGTTCGCTTGGGATAACCGCAATATTCAGCAGATGCGCTTCACCCACGGCAGCTGACATCACCGCGTGACCAATCAGCTCGCCATCACGCTCGGCAACGATGCAGCGGTATTTCACTTTTAAGCAATCGTGCAGAATGTTTTTGGTCCACGGATGGGTGTATGACGCGACTTCGTTTTTAAACACAGCATCCAAGTCATCGAGCTGCATAGCACGCAGTCGAACTAATGGCGTTTTTAGCTGTGCGCTCATTAGCTTAAGCCTAGCTTCGCCATGACTTGTTGCAGATCACCCCATGCCGCTTTCTTCTCTTCCGGCTTACGTAAGAGATACGCTGGGTGATACGTCACCATCACTGGGATGTTATCGGCAGTGTTAAACCACTGACCTCGTGCTTCGGTCACTTTGAGCTTTTGATTGAGCACACCCAGTGCCGCTAAATTACCAAAGGCCAAAATACACTCGGGCTTTTGTTCTGCGATCTGCTGTTGCAGGTGCTTAAAACAGGTCTTTGACTCTGCGACGTGCGGCTGACGATTCTCAGGCGGGCGACATTTCACCGCAGGCGTGTAAAACACCTCATCGGTCGACAGCTTCATGGCTTGCAGCATCTTCTCGAGCAATTCACCGGCAGCACCGCGGTACATCTGAGCACTGCTATCTTCTTCTTCGCTTGGCACATCACCCACAATCATTAATCGAGGCGAGGCTTTACCCTGCCCGATCAATACATGCTGACGCGTTTCACTGAGGACACATTGGGTACAAGAAGAGAGGTCGAATGCCTCAACAGGCGTTGTAGCTGCGGCTTGTTCAACAACCGGTGAATCAACTGCCTCAGGCACCGATGTGCGGTCGAGCCACACATCGATACCCATGGCATTGAGATACGCTAGACGCCGCTGATCCATGATTCTCTCGCGGCCCGTGTGTTACACGTCGCCTTGAGGATGCGCTTTATCAACTGCTTGCATCAGTTTATTGATGCCGTTGATATAGGCCTTAGCAGAGGCCACAACGATATCGGTATCAGCGCCCTGACCATTGATCAGACGACCCGCCTTCTCAAGACGAACCGTGACCTCACCTTGTGAGTCGGTACCACTGGTGATGTTATTCACTGAGTACAACTTGAGATCAGAACCTGAATTAATCAGTGCTTCAATCGCACGGTATGCCGCATCAACTGGACCACTACCCTCTGATGAGATGCTTTTCTCTTCGCCATCAACGGTAATGGTGATATCTGCAACTGGCGTCTCGCCGGTTTCTGAACGGGCTTTCAATGACACAAGCTTTACGCGCTCGCTGATCTCTTCAGCACCTTTATCCGTCACTAAGGCTTGTAAGTCTTCGTCGAAAATTTCGTGCTTCTTATCCGCCAAGTCTTTAAAGCGTTTAAAGGCTTCGTTCAAGGCTTCTTCGGTACCTAAGTCGATACCCAACTCTTCTAAGCGTGCACGGAAGGCGTTACGACCTGAGTGCTTACCCATAACCATACGGTTCGCTGACCAGCCCACATCTTCTGCGCGCATGATCTCGTAAGTCTCACGGTGTTTAAGTACGCCGTCTTGGTGAATACCTGATTCGTGTGCAAACGCATTCGCACCCACAATCGCCTTATTAGGCTGCACTGGGAAACCAGTGATATTCGAAACCAAACGTGAGCACGTCACGATTTGCGAGGTATCCAAGTTGGTATCACAACCAAAGATATCCTGACGGGTACGTACCGCCATCACGATCTCTTCTAAAGACGCATTACCTGCACGCTCACCCAAACCGTTGATCGTACATTCGACTTGGCGCGCACCTGCATTAACCGCAGCCAACGAGTTAGCCACAGCCAAACCTAAGTCGTTATGACAATGCACAGAGAAGACTGCTTTATCCGAGTTAGGGATACGCTCGATCAAAGTACGCAAGGTGTTACCAAACTGATCAGGGATGTTGTAGCCCACCGTGTCTGGCACGTTAATCGTAGTAGCACCTGCATCGATAACCGCTTCGAAGATGCGACATAAGAAGTCGATCTCTGAACGACCTGCGTCCTCTGCTGAGAACTCAACGTTATCGGTGTATTTAAGCGCGTGTTTGACTGCCCATACCGCTTGCTCGACCACTTGGTCTGGCTGCATGCGCAACTTACGCTCCATATGGATAGGCGATGTTGCGATAAAGGTATGGATACGACCTGAGTTAGCTTTCTTCAGCGCCTCACCCGCACGATCAATATCGGCCTCAAGTGCACGCGCCAAGCCACAGACTGTTGAATCTTTCACTGTCTCTGCGACAGCTTTAACTGATTCGAAGTCGCCAGGACTGGCAATTGGGAAACCCGCTTCGATAACGTCAACGCGCATTTTTTCTAAGGCACGTCCGATGCGGATCTTTTCATCCTTGGTCATTGAGGCGCCAGGACTCTGCTCGCCATCTCGCAAGGTGGTATCAAAAATAATTAATTGGTCTTTGCTGCTCATTAGCTGCTCCGTCTGATAACCCTTGGGTCATCTAAGAATTCTGAAAACTGGATTGATGAATATGTGCCTTCATCCAGGCGTTTCTCTACGTGCCCCTTAGGGCAGTAGGTTCAGTCGAGCAGACAGGTCTAGACGCTGATCAGTCAAACGACCCATCAGTGCGTGAGCATTCAACAATGAATGGTGCTCGAAGCGCATGTCTCAACCTAATAAAACGACAATGTTTGCACTATAGCCTAGCCTAAGTTTGCTTGGCAATCCTAGACTTAGCTGCGTTTTTTGATCCAGCGCCAAGCGGCCAAAACAGGGCCTGAGGCGACATACAGCATGAATACACCGAAGAGCACGATTGGCGGTTCCGAAACCACGATCGCGCCGGCAATCATCAAGCCCACAATGGTGATGAAAGGCACTTTGCCCTTCAGGTCGATCTGCTTGAAGCTAGAGAACAGAATATTGCTGACCATCAGCAGACCTGCAGAAATGGTCAAGATGACCATGATCCAAGCAACCTCATGGCCACTCAAACCGTTATCTACCGAAACCCATAAGGCACCGGCCAAAATCGCTGCCGCCGAAGGACTGGGTAGACCCACAAAGAAACGCTTATCCGCAGTACCGATTTGGGTGTTGAAACGCGCCAAACGCAGCGCCGCACCGGTGGTGTAGATAAAGGCCGCAAGCCAACCGAGCTTACCCAGGTCGGTCATCGCCCACTCGTACATCATGATAGAAGGCGCCAAACCAAAGGCGATCATATCGGAGAGGCTGTCGTATTCAGCGCCGAACGAGGTCTGTGTATTAGTAGCACGTGCCACGCGACCATCCAGACCATCCAGAATCATCGCTACAAAGATGGCGATCGCAGCTTTCTCAAAGTTGCCATCCATCGATGCCAGAACCGCATAGAAACCACTAAACAAAGCAGCCGTGGTGAACAGATTAGGCAGCAAATAGATGCCGCGCGGACGCTTCGGTGCCGCTTCGTCTGTTGTGTTGGGTTCTGGTGATTCTGTATTCATGGTCGCAGTATAAAAGAAAAAGGCCGCAACACGTGCGGCCTTTTAACTCGTCTAGAAGTGCAGATTAGTTCTTAGACTTATCAACGATCTTCTGGATCCAAGGCATCATGCCGCGCAACTTCTCACCAGTCTGCTCGATTGGGTGAGCTGCGTTCAAACGGCGACGTGCAGTCATCTCTGGGTAGTTAGACATACCTTCCAAGATGAACTTCTTCGCGTACTCACCAGTCTGGATGTTACGCAAACACTCACGCATCGCTTCACGAGATTGCTCGTTGATAACGCGCTCGCCAGTAACGTACTCGCCGTACTCAGCGTTGTTTGAGATTGAGTAGTTCATGTTCGCGATGCCGCCTTCGTACATCAGGTCAACGATCAACTTCAGCTCGTGCAAACACTCAAAGTAAGCCATCTCAGGTGCATAGCCAGCTTCGGTCAAGGTTTCGAAACCTGCTTTAACCAACTCAACAGCACCACCACACAATACCGCCTGCTCACCGAACAAGTCAGTTTCAGTCTCGTCTTTGAAGGTGGTTTCGATGATACCGGTACGACCGCCACCAATTGCTGATGCGTATGACAGAGCAACTTGCTTAGCTTTGCCAGAAGCGTCTTGTGCAACAGCGATCAAGTCAGGGATACCGCCGCCCTTAGTGAACTCGTTACGTACAGTGTGACCTGGCGCTTTAGGCGCAATCATCACAACGTCGAGGTCTTCACGAGGAACGATTTGGTTGTAGTGAATCGCAAAACCGTGAGCGAACGCCAAAGTAGCGCCCTTCTTTAGGTTTGGCTCGATCTGATCACGGTACAACTGTGACTGGAACTCGTCTGGAGTCAAAACCATAACCAAGTCTGAAGCCGCTACTGCATCTTCAACAGTTGCAACTGACAAACCAGCAGCTTCAGCTTTTGCTGCAGAAGCAGAACCTGGACGCAATGCAACAACCACATCGACGCCAGAGTCTTTCAGGTTGTTCGCGTGTGCGTGACCCTGTGAGCCGTAGCCCAAAATTGCGACTTTCATCCCTTTGATGATTGAGATGTCACAGTCTTTGTCGTAGTAAATGTTTACAGCCATGGGAATGCTTCCTGAATCGAAATAAATAAAAGTTAAACAGACAGACGCTTGCCGCCGCGCGCAATGCCTAACGGACCTGAACGCACTGTCTCGATAATAAGATCGCTATCTAGCGATGCGATGAAGGCGTCTAACTTGTCGCCGTCACCTGTCATCTCGATGGTGTAGCTATTCGAGGTGACATCAATAATGTTGCTACGGAAGATATCCGCCAAGCGCTTAAGCTCTTCACGCATTGGACCTTCTGCACGCACTTTGATCATCATCAGTTCGCGCTCAATGTGCGGACCTTCAGACAGATCAACCAACTTAACCACATCAACCAACTTATTAAGCTGCTTGGTGATTTGCTCAACGATTTGGTCATCGCCGGTGGTCACCAAAGTCATACGCGACAAAGTCGCATCTTCGGTTGGCGCAACAGTCAATGATTCGATGTTGTAACCACGCGCACTAAACAAACCTGCAACACGCGACAAAGCGCCCGCTTCGTTTTCTAACAGAATAGAAATGATGTGACGCATTATGCCAACTCCCGATCCGTATCTTGATGCGGTGACAAGTGCATCTCGTGATGACCTTTACCGTTAGCAATCATTGGGTACACGTTTTCTTCTGGGTCGATGATGATATTCATGAAGACCAAACGATCTGTCATGGCAAACGCTTCACGGTAAGCCGCTTCCAAATCACCTGGCTTATCAATCGTCATACCAACGTGACCAAAGCTCTCTGCCAACTTTTTGAAGTCAGGCAAAGCATCAACGTAAGAGTTTGAGTAACGACCATCGTAGAAGAACTCTTGCCACTGGCGAACCATGCCCATGTAGCCGTTGTTCAACAGAATGATTTTGATTGGCAAATCGTATTGCTTACAGGTTGCCAACTCTTGAATACACATCTGGATAGATGCTTCACCCGTCACACACGCAACATGCGCATCTGGGAATGCTTGTTTAACACCCATTGCCGCTGGCAAACCAAAGCCCATGGTGCCAAGACCACCTGAGTTGATCCAACGACGTGGCTTATCAAACGGATAGAACTGCGCCGCAAACATCTGGTGCTGACCTACGTCTGAGGTCAGATAGAAGTCGTCGTCTTTGGTCACTTTGTACAAAGTTTCCATCGCGAACTGAGGCTTGATCACCTCATCACTCTGGCGATAGCTCAATGACTTCTTAGAACGCCATTCACCAATCTGCTTCCACCACGCATCAAGTGCTGGCTCATCCATTTTTACGTTGAGCTCAGCCATCATGCTAAGCATGTCAGTCAACACGCTCTTAACTTGACCAACGATAGGCACATCAACTTGAACCGTCTTAGAGATAGACGCAGGGTCAACATCGATGTGAATGATGCGAGCATCAGGACAGAAGCTTGCAAGCTTGCCGGTCACACGGTCATCAAAACGCGCGCCGATAGCGATCAACACGTCAGTTTCGTGCATCGCCATGTTGGCTTCGTAGGTACCGTGCATGCCGAGCATGCCAAGGAATTTTTCGTCAGTCGCAGGATAAGCGCCCAAGCCCATCAAAGTGTTGGTCACTGGGAAGTTAGTGCGCTGAATCAATTCGCGAAGCTCATCAGACGCTTCACCCAGAACCACACCACCACCGGTGTAAACCACAGGACGCTTCGCTTCCATCATCATGTCGACAGCTTTACGAATCTGACCTAAGTGACCTTTCTCAGCCGGCGCGTAAGAACGCATCTCAACAGCTTGAGAATAATCGTAAGCAATCTTGATGTTTGGATCGGTAATGTCTTTCGGGATATCGATAACCACAGGACCCGGACGACCTGACATCGCAATGTGGAATGCTTTCTTCATGGTCATCGCAAGATCTTTCAGATCCTTAACCAGGAAGTTGTGCTTAACACATGGACGAGT
Source organism: Gammaproteobacteria bacterium (assembly GCA_038146785.1). GTDB lineage: Bacteria > Pseudomonadota > Gammaproteobacteria > Chromatiales > Chromatiaceae > VMDJ01. The sequence continues at coordinate 838,254 of JAYQSI010000016.1, read as the reverse complement.
GATACCAATGGTATCTACCTCTTGGAATGCATCCGAACCGATAACTGGGGTTGGCACCTGACCGGTAATCACGATCAGTGGAATTGAGTCCATGTAAGCGGTTGCGATACCGGTAACCGCATTGGTCGCACCAGGACCTGAGGTTACTAACGCTACACCTGGCTTACCGGTCGCACGTGCATAAGCATCCGCTGCGTGAGTCGCTGCTTGCTCGTGGCGGACGAGAATGTGACGGACAGATTCCTGCTGGAAAATTGCATCATAAATATGCAGCACAGCACCGCCTGGGTAACCCCAAACATACTCTACCCCTTCGTCTTTCAAAGACTGAACGACGATCTCAGCACCACTGAGTTCCACGTGTGACCTCCGGTTGGCGGGAATGCCCCGCTAAATCAGGAAAAAATGCCCGGTGAGACCGGGCAATTCGAAACATCGCAAAGTACTGATATTCGCCTGCGAGGTCAATAGTTAGCTGTATTAAAAACCTTAAGGCTTGAGAGAAAAAACGCTCTCAAATCATCGATTTGCGCAAATCAGTCGAGGAGCGAGGACGGCTTATCCTCTGGTGCTTGAATTTCGACCTTATCGATCTTCTCAAAACGGCTGCTGATTTTGCTCGCCGAGGTGTGAATTTCACCGACATCTTTTTGCGCCTGATCGATGTGCTTGGAGAGGTTATCCATACGTTTTTGGAAGCGCGAAAAGTCTTCTGCCAAGCGGCGCAGGTGCTCTTGAATGATGTGCATTTGCTTGCGCGTTGCGTCATCTTTGAGCACCGCTCGAGCCGTTGTCAGCACCGCCATCAAGGTCGTCGGCGACACCATCCAAACGCGAGCTCGCTGCGATTCGTCGACAAGATCGGGGAAACTGGCGTGAATTTCGGCGAAAATCGCCTCTGCGGGAATAAACATCACCGCACCATCAGCCGTCTCCCCCGCGATCAAATACTTACTTGAGATATCGTCGATGTGCTTTTTGATGTCTTTTTTGAATTGCGCCGCTGCCGCTGTGCGATCCGCCTCAGCCGCATTGATATCCATCATCCGCTTGTAGCTCTCAAGCGGGAATTTGGCATCGATCGCCACATTACCGGTTGGCTCTGGCAACTTGAGCAGACAGTCCACCCGCTTACCGTTAGACAAGGTCGCCTGCATCTCATAGGCATCTGCTGGCAGCACATTGGCCACCAAGCCTGAAAGTTGCACCTCACCGAAGGCACCACGCGAGCGCTTGTCGTTAAGCACTTCTTGCAGACTGACCACGTTACCCGACAGCTCGGTGATGCGTTTTTGCGCCTCATCGATACGCGTTAAGTGTTCAAGCACCTTGGTAAAGGTCTCGGTGGTTTTCTCAAAACCCACACTCAAACGCTTTTCTACCTGACCACTGATCTCTTTGAGACGCTCATCATTGGTACGCGTGAGCGATTCGAGCTGTTTATTTTGCAGCTCCGAGGTTTGCTTCATCTCTTGGCGCATCTGCTCACTGAGCAAACCCAAGGTCTTTACCAGTTGCTGTTGCTGATTCTCGCGATTCTCAGTTAATGAGTTGCTAATCGCTTGGCGCTGCCCCTCAAAACGCTCAAACATCGCCTCGCGTAAGCGCGCTCGCATCTTGTTGCGTTTGTTTTTCGATATTGCTGACCTTGTCTGACAAGATCGCTTGGAGCTGCGAGATGGCGTTATGCAGTGCGGTTTGTTGCTGCTCACGGGATTGCTCGATCTTCTTTGCAAGCGCTTCTGGATCAGCATCGTTATCCGGCGAGCGACGCAACCATGTCGCCAAACCCGCACCGAGAATGACACCCAGTAAGCCTACGATCGCTGTGATCCAGATTGAGTCCATTAAGCGTTTACCTTGCTTTCCGCATTATTGCTTGAGGATGAACATGCGTAGAATACGCCACTTCCATAGATCTAACGTATCAGATTAAGCATGCGCGTTCACTTGCAGGCACTCGGTTGCCGACTCAATGAGGCCGAACTCGAAACGTGGTCACGAGATTTTCGTGAGCGCGGCATTTCGACCTGCAAGGACGTTGGCGATGCCGACATCATTGTGATCAACACCTGTGCGGTAACTTCTGAGTCGGTAAAAAAGTCACGCAACCTGATTCGTCGCGCACAACGCAACAACCCCAATGCGAAGCTCATCATGAGTGGTTGCTATGCCGCCCTCTCAGCTGACCAAGCTGCGGATGAGCTCGGCGTAGATCTGGTTGTGGGCAACCACGAGAAAGATCGACTGGTCGACATCGCTGCCTCAGCACTCGAACTACCCACCATGCCGGTATCTGCTCAAGAGCCGGGTGAGGTTTCGTTATTAGAACGCGGTCGCCAGCGTGCCTTTATTAAAGTGCAGGATGGTTGTCGTTACCGTTGTACTTATTGCATCGTGACCATCGCGCGTGGTGAAGAACGCAGCCGACCACTGGATGAAATACTCGATGAGATCAACGCACTGCATGCCGATGGCATTAGTGAAGTCGTTCTAGCTGGAGTGCATCTCGGTGGTTATGGCAGTGATAACGGTTCATCACTTTACGAATTAGTTGAGACTGTCCTGGCAAAAACCAGCATTCCACGTATTCGATTAGGTTCAGTAGAGCCATGGGATTTGCCTGAAAACTTTTGGGCGCTGTTCAGTAACCCACGTTTGATGCCGCATCTTCACCTACCGATTCAATCCGGTGCTGATAGCGTGCTGCGTCGTATGTCACGTCGCTGTAAGACCGGTGAGTTCAGCTCACTGATCGAACAAGCTCGCCAAGCGATTCCTGAATTCAACGTCACCACCGATGTGATCGTCGGCTTCCCTGGCGAAACAGAAGAAGAGTGGCAAGAGACTCTCGCCTTTGTTGAGCGATTGAAGTTTGGCCATATTCATATCTTTGCGTTCTCAGCGCGTGAAGGCACGAAGGCAGCAACCCTACCTATGCCAATTCCACGTGAGACCAAACGGATTCGCAGTGAACAGCTGCATGACCTTGCTGCGCAACATAAACGCGAAACCTTTGAGCGTTATCTCGGCGCTAATTTTGACGTGCTCTTTGAAGGTCAGAATGAGGATCAGCAGTGGCGCGGTTACACACCTAACTTTTTGCGCGTTGCTGTTAGCTCAAACGAGGATCTTGAAAACACGATCCGAAGCGTTCGCATCAACGCTATTAGCGATGATGGCGATCATCTGATTGCAGAGCTGATTTAAATATCCAGATCGACCCAGATCGGTGCGTGATCAGATGGCTTTTCCATACCACGCAAATCGTAAGCAACACCCGCATCTTTGACTTTGTCATTCAGCATGGCCGTTGCCAGCAACACATCGATACGTAAACCACGCTTCGGATCGGCATCAAAGCCTTTGCTGCGGTAATCGAACCAGCTAAATACGTTATCAACCGATGGATGCACGGTACGGAAGGTGTCATGCAGACCCCAACCTTGCAGACGCTCAAACCACTCGCGCTCTTCTGGCAAGAAACTGCACTTACCATCACGCAGCCAACGCTTCATGTTGCTATCACCGATACCAATGTCAGCATCTTGTGGCGCGATATTCACATCACCGATCACCATCAAGGCTTGCTCAGCTGAATACTGTGATTCGAGTAACGCTTGTAGCTCTTCGTAGAAACGCTTTTTATGCGGAAACTTGGTTTCGTGATCTCGACTTTCACCTTGCGGGAAGTAACCATTGATCACCGTGAGCTGCTCACCCTTTGGGGTTTTGTAGGTGCCAGTAATTAATCGACGTTGCGCATCATCGTCATCGCTCGGCAAACCCAAGACCGCATCAACCGGCTCTTCTTTCGATAACAAAGCCACACCATAGTGCGACTTCTGCCCGTAAAAACGCACGTGATAGCCCATCTCTTGAATCATCTCGAGCGGGAAATCAGGATCATTTACCTTGGTTTCTTGCAGACCAATCACATCAGGGTCGTAGGTATCGCGAAGTGCTTCGAGTTGATGTGGGCGCGCTCGCACGCCATTGATATTAAAAGACACTATGCGCATTACTTCTGCCCCGCTATCTCGAATGTTTCTTTGTAACCCATCTGCTCACCATGACGATACGCCTGCCCCCAAGCCATCACCTCGTGACCTTGAAGATCTGCCTCATCATCTAGCGATTGACCACATGGCTGCTGATCGGCAAGCAGCTCAACCAAGCCCTTCACCATGCCATTGGCATAACCACGGTTGTACCAAAGCTGACCATCTTCATGGTTTTCTTGATACGCCGCAGACTCTTCACGCAAGCGCGTGATTAGGTCACACAATTGGCTTATCAGTTCTTCTGGCAATGCAGTCATTGGAAATTCGGGTTACTCTTTTTCTTAGTTAGAGTAACAGTCACACCCCAACACGTCACCGGAAGATCCGTATGCTTTTGAAACAACTTGGCCTCGTTCGTATCGGTCTGCTCGTTTTGAGCATCTTGTGCTACCCCATGGCGTTTTTTGCGGATATGAAGCCTGAGGGGATTGGTATCTTCACTGCCTACATCACCCCATCAGTCACAGTGATGCTGATTTTTGTCCTCGCACTCGATGCGCTGATGAACCGCGTATTCATGATCGAGCGTGAACCTGAGATCACCGCCATGCACCGCACCCGCATGCGTGCTGATTTGCTCGTACTTGCTGGCCTGATTGGCTTTTGGTTCCCGTATTTCCGCTCAATCGGCGCCCTGTAAGTCACAGCCCCAAAAGCCCCGACGCTTGATAGAATTACGGTTTGTTGTAACTCACAAACCGATCTCTATTCATGCGTACCTCTCAATTCCCGCTGCAAACCCTGAAAGAAGTTCCTGCCGACGCGCAGATTCCTAGCCATCAGCTCATGATGCGTGCGGGCCTGATCCGCAAACTCGCAGCCGGTCTTTACACCTGGATGCCACTCGGCCTTCGCGTGCTGCGTAAAGTCGAAGCGATTGTGCGTGACGAGATGAACAAAGCTGGCGCGCTCGAAGTGCTGATGCCTGCGGTTCAACCTGCTGAGTTATGGGAAGAGTCTGGTCGCTGGCAGAAATACGGCGCTGAACTACTTCGCCTGCAAGATCGCCATGGTCGCGACTTCTGCTTTGGCCCAACTCACGAAGAGATCATTACTGATCTGGCGCGCAATGAGCTTGAGCAGTTACAAGCAGCTACCCATCAACTTTTATCAAATTCAAACCAAGTTCCGTGATGAGCGTCGCCCACGTTTTGGTGTGATGCGCGCACGTGAGTTCTTGATGAAAGATGCGTACTCATTCCACGCGAATGCTGAATCACTGCAAGAAACCTACGATGCGATGCACGCTGCTTACTGCGCCGTCTTTGAGCGTTGTGGTTTGAACTATCGCCCAGTCGCTGCAGATACCGGCAGCATTGGTGGTAACGCCTCACACGAGTTCCATGTACTTGCGGATGCCGGCGAAGATGCCATCGCCTTCTCAACCGAAAGTGATTACGCCGCTAACGTCGAGCTTGCTGAAGCACTCGCACCGAAAGCACAAGCGGATGCTGCTAGCGAAGAAATGCGCACGGTTGATACGCCAAACGCAAAAACGATTGATGAGATTGTTGAGCAATTCAAACAACCGATTGAACGCACCGTCAAAACATTGATCGTTCGCGCAAACGAAGAGGCTGACGCCGAGCTTGTTGCCATCATCATGCGTGGTGATCACGAGCTAAATGAAATCAAAGCGGCTAAGCACCCACTACTCACTGACCCAATCCAAATGGCGACCGAAGAAGAGATTCGTGCTGCGATTGGCGCAGGTCCGGGCTCACTTGGCCCTGTTGGTTTAAAGATGCCAGTCTTAGTCGATCGTGCCGCTGCTGTCGCTAACGACTTCTCAGCGGGTGCTAACGAAGATGGTAAGCACTTCTTTGGTCTTAACTGGGGCCGTGATGTTGAGCTTGGCGAGGTCGTTGATCTACGCAACGTCATCGAAGGTGACCCAAGCCCATGTGGCAAAGGTCAGATCACTATTGCACGCGGTATCGAAGTGGGTCACATCTTCCAATTAGGTCAGACCTACAGCGAAAAGCTGAACTGCACCGTGTTAGATGAAAACGGTAAATCTATCGTCACCACCATGGGTTGTTATGGCATTGGTGTATCTCGCGTTGTAGGTGCTGCGATTGAGCAACACCATGATGACAACGGCATTGTTTGGCCAACTGCGATGGCGCCATTCCAAGTGACCTTAATCCCCATGAACATGAAGAAGTCTGAGCGCGTTCGTGAAGCTGCAGAAAAGCTCTACAACGAACTGAAAGACGCCGGCATTGATGTGTTGTTTGATGATCGTGATGCACGACCAGGCGTGATGTTTGCCGACTGCGAACTGATTGGTATTCCACATCGTGTAGTCATTGGTGATCGCAGCTTAGATAACGGTGAAGTTGAGTATCGCGCGCGCACTGCAGACGATAACGAGATGATGCCACTCGAAGGTTTCGTTGAAACACTGCGCAACAAGATCAACGCAGAACTAACATCTGCTTGATTTAGCAGCCATTTGACACCGCGAGCATCAACAGTGACACTCGCACCCAATTCAATATAAACAGTGATGTAACAGCATGGAAAAACAAACTCAGAACAGCTACACCCGTGAAGAACTACTGGATTGTGGTCACGGCAAACTTTTTGGTGAAGGTAACGCACAGCTACCTGTACCTAACATGCTGATGATGGATCGCATCAACTTGATCACTGACGAAGGCGGCTTGCACGGCAAAGGTCAGATCAAAGCTGAGCTCGACATCACTCCAGACCTCTGGTTCTTCGATTGCCACTTCCCTGGCGACCCAGTGATGCCAGGCTGTTTAGGTTTGGATGCGATGTGGCAATGTGTTGGCTTCTACCTCGCTTGGTTAGGTAACCCAGGTCACGGACGTGCCCTTGGAGTTGGTGAGGTTAAATTCACCGGTCAGGTACTCCCCACTGCGAAAAAAGTAACCTACTATTTAGATATCAAGCGTGTAATCGCTCGCAAACTCGTATTAGGTATCGCAGATGGACGTATGGAAGTGGATGGTCGTGAAATTTACACCGCGCAAGACTTGCGCGTGGGCTTGTTCACCGACACCGGCGGCTTCTAAGCACCCCTTTCTCACAGGGCTAGTCTTGCTAGCCCTGCTCTCCTCTTCAGCATTCGCTGAATCTCTCAAAGACGTACTTGAACTTAACGAAGCACCCCCAGGGGTTGTCTTCGAAATCGTCGAAGCCGGCGGTGATAGTTGGTATGCAACCAAACCCATGCTGCTAAAAGCCATCGATAAGCTGCACGCTAAGTTTGCGGATCTCGATATCGCTGTGGTGTCACATGGCAGCGAGCAGTTCGCACTCACCAAAAAGAATCAAACCAAGTACAAAAGTTTGCACGACACCGTGAAAGATCTTGGCGATAAGAACATCCACGTACATGTCTGCGGTGTGCATGCCAGCTGGCGCAGCATGACAGCCGAAGACTTCCCAGATTATGTCGATGTCGCGCCGTCAGGCCCTGCGCAAATCAATCAGTACCGTGCTTTGGGATATGTGGTGATTGATGACTATGCGGATTAATCAAGCACTGACTGCATTAATTCATACCGAAACTTTATAAAATTTTTTTGAGTTCACTTTTTCGGATTTAAGGCGCCAAATGCTCTGGCTAAAATTTATTAGCCATCCGTCTTATCAAAGACGATACCTTAATGAGGTTTCTTATGAATCGTGATTTCAAAAATAAACTATCTGTTCTCTTTATTTTCGCTAGCTTCTTATTCTTTAACGCGAGTTATGCAGCGACTCCTTCAGAAGTGGGGATAATCGTTTTACATGGCAAAGGCGGTAGTCCAAATTTTCCTGTACTACAAAAATTTGAGTCCAAGATGCTGGATAAAGGTTATGCCGTTGTCATACCTAGATTCCCATGGGGTGGGAAAAAAGGTAAGGCAGATTATTCAGGTAATTTAAAAGATGCTTTCGAAATTATTTCTTCAGAAATCACAAAGCTAAAACAAGATGGTAGAAAAATTATTGTCTTAGCTGGTCATAGCATGGGTACGCCTGGAGCTGTTGCTTACGCAATTAATCACACTGATGTAGACGCCTTGATAGGAATGGCTCCGGGACATTTCGTAGGAAGCAACTTCCATAACGATTTCACGTCATTTGAAGTCAATAAAGCAAAACAAATGGTTGCAGATGGTCAAGGCAACGAGACTTTAAATATTGAAGATTACAACAGTGGCAATAGACGCTTCAAAATGACAGTAAAAGCAGAAGATTATTTGAGTTTTTTTGATCCAAATGGGCCAATGAACCTAGGAGTCAATCTTGAAAAAATCGGCACCACCCCTTTCCTGTGGGTAGCCCCTAATGGTGATCCAGTTACCCAAAAAGGTCAGGCTAAAGAATACTTTTCAAAAGCTCCAACCAATGAAAGATCAAAGTTCATAAAGATTGAAGCCAATCATAAAAATGCACCCATCAAAGGAGTGAAAGTTATCCATCAATGGCTTTCTGATTTGTAAAATAAATCATTACTTATCGTTTTTTACGCCATAAAAAAGCCGGCCCGAGGGCCGGCAATATCCATCTGCTTTAGGACAATTAAACAGTCAGGTCATCCGCTAGAGAATCTCTGATGTTTTGGGGAATTGGCTCCATGGCGTAGTCATAGTTAGGGTGATCGATACCCATGCTAATAGACGCGCCATCTTTAACCGCTGCCACCATCTCTGGCGTCAGCTCAATACGCATGAAGTGAACTGATGAGGTTTTGGTCTCATCTTCACGCTCTAGATCCTCATCTGAGATCGGAGTCACACGCGCAAAGTCAGCTACCTGAATCCACACATGACGCTCGATACCAATCAAGTTAGCCAGTGCCACTTTGCGCTCTTCTGGGTCTGGGAACTCAACCATGAAGGTTGCCTTCCAGTTATGACCATCTGGAATCAGCGGGTTGTAAGCATCTATCTCTTCTTGAATACCTGCGGCCTCAAAAATCTTTTCGATACGTAGCATCTCTTGAATCTGATACTGCATGGTCATGCGATCTTCAAAGTACATGTTCACGTTTGGACCAATTTGAAGGCGACGATTCTTTTTATGTGCCATCACCTGAGCGCGATATTCTGGTCGCATCTCAGCGTACTTTTCTAACGTGTATAAATCTTCTCTTGCTAGTTTTTCCATCGTTATCTCCAGTTATCTCGCTTAAATACCGTAAGCAATTCGGGCTAAGGTAATTGGGTGCTTTGGCTCACTGCCATCGCCCAATCCGTTAGCAATTTGGTGACCCGCCATCGCACAGTCACTTGAGTAATAGTTTGGCTCTGCCTTCTTCACTCGATTCACCACAGGGCGTGCGATCTTCATCGAGTTCTCGTGGAACTCCTTCTTCACCGCATAAGTACCATCGTGGCCTGAGCAACGCTCAATCATGTCGACCTTAGTATTTGGAATCAGTTCCAAGAACTCACGGGTCTTAGGTCCAATACGCTGCACGCGCTGGTGACATGCTGCGTGATACGCAACCACACCCACTTCGCCATTGAAGTCTGTGTTGAGCTTGCCGTGCTTATGACGAAGCATCAGGTACTCAAATGGGTCGTACATCGCATCGCGAACCTTCGCCACATCCGGATCGTTCGGGAACATCAATGGCAGTTCTTGTTTAAACATCAATACGCAAGACGGTACTGGCGCGATGATGTCCCAACCTTCATCAACCAATTTGGCTAATGCTGGGATGTTCACCTCTTTAGCTGCTGCCACTGACTCGAGATCACCGAGTTCAAGCTTCGGCATGCCACAACACTTTTCTTTATCTGCCAAGGTGACAGGAATGTTGTTGTGACGCAGTACTGCAACCAAGTCTTCACCAGATTGAGGATCGTTTTTATTGCCGTAACAAGTGGCAAACAAAGCGACCTTGCCAGTGGTAGGACCTGCTGGCTCCGCACCTGCACCATCATCAGCTGTAATGCGCTTACGCAATGGCTTGCTGTGGAACTTTGGCAAGGTGGCGTTTTTATGCACACCAAAGGTGCTTTCTAAAACGCTACGGAAAGCGCCATTGTTGTTCATGGTGTTAACTACACCAGCAACGACAGGGATGCCTGCGAACTTACCTAAGGTGTCAGTGCTCGAAAGTGTCTTGTCGCGGAAACTCGCGCCTTCTTTCTTAAACTTGACCGCTTTGGCTTGCAGCATCAAATGCGGGAAGTCGAGATCCCACTCGTGTGGTGGCACGTAAGGACACTTGGTTAAGGAAGCACAGGTCACACAAGTAACACTGATCAACAACCTTCCAGTAATCGGCCTTCTTAACGCCATCGACTTCCATGGTGTCTGACTCGTCAACCAAGTCAAACAATGTTGGGAAAGATTCACATAGGCTTACGCAACGGCGGCAACCGTGGCAAATATCAAACACACGCTCGAGCTCATCGAAGAGTTTCTCTTCGTTGTAGAACTCAGGATTGGTCCAATCCAGATTGTGTCTTGTTGGTGCTTCTAAACTACCTTCGCGTGACATAGTCATCTTCCTAAAATTTGGGAGTTGGAGAGGTCATACGACCTCTCCAGAACGAACAATTAGCCGTCCAAGTTATCCAGAGCTTTCTGGAAACGGTTCGCGTGAGAACGCTCAGCTTTCGCTAGGGTCTCGAACCAATCTGCGATCTCGTCGAAACCTTCGTCGCGAGCATCTTTCGCCATACCTGGGTACATGTCGGTGTACTCGTGAGTCTCACCGGCAATTGCCGCTTTCAAGTTGTCAGCGGTGCCACCCATTGGCAAACCAGTTGCTGGATCGCCGGTTTCTTCCAAGTACTCAAGGTGACCGTGTGCGTGACCGGTTTCACCTTCTGCAGTTGAACGGAAAACCGCTGCTACATCGTTGTAGCCTTCAACGTCTGCTTTTGCTGCGAAGTACAAGTAACGACGGTTAGCCTGTGACTCACCTGCAAATGCGTCTTTTAAGTGTTGTTCAGTTTTTGAACCTTTTAGAGACATAATTTCCTCCAGAGTTGTTATTGATCAGCACCCTGCTGATCGCTAGCGAGATTAAATATAGGGGCCTGTATCGGCTTAGTGAAATGATTTGTAGCTATGCCTGTAATAGACAAAAACTATCGATAAGAATGTAATGATTGTGTCATAAACTAAGCTTGTTCAGAGGACCTGAACACAGCTTATAGAACAGGCAGTTACGGCCTTTTTGAGTGCCTCAATGGCATCTGGACGAGGGAAACTCTTACGCCAAGCAATCGCGACAGTTCGACTTGGCGCATCACCTGCGAAGCGTTTGACCGAGACAAGGCGCTGGGAGAAACGATCAGCCCCCGCCGCCGAGCACGGTAATACCGTCACACCCAAGCCGCCGGCCACCATGTAGCGGATCGTCTCAAGCGAGCTACCTTCTAATGATTGCGCTGCTTTTCCCTCGCGACGGCGTGGCACGCAATCGGGACATACTTCGAGCACTTGGTCTCGGAAACAGTGCCCCTTGCCCAGCATCAAGACATCCTCATTAGCCATGGCATCCATTTCCACTTCTTCCACCTGATTCAAGGGATGCGAACTTGGAATTAACAGCACAAAGGGCTCTTCATACAAAGGAGTCGTTGCGATACCTGGCTCATCAAACGGTAATGCAATCACAATCGCATCAAGATCGCCTTGCTTGAGCTTTTCGGTCAGCACCGAGGTGTAATTCTCTTCGATGACTAAAGGCATGTTGGGTGCGATCTCGGTCAACTCAGGAATCAGATCAGGTAAAAGATAGGGACCGATGGTGTAGATAGCCCCAAGACGCAACGGCATCGATAACTGATCACGCCCCTGCTCTGAGATAATTTTGATGTTGCCGACTTCTTCGAGAATCTGCTGCGCTTGCGTAACAATCTGCTCGCCAATCGCAGTGACACTGACATCACCTTTGCGACGCTCGAATAATGAGACGCCTAATTCATCTTCAAGCTTCTTTACCGCAACACTCAAGGTGGGCTGGCTGACAAAGCACGCATCAGCAGCGCGTCCAAAATGACGCTCTCTTGCTACTGCCACTATGTATCTCAACTCACTTAAGGTCATCGCTAATCTCGCTTGCGAAACTTGGTAGAGGCGATAAGCTGCCTCACTGTTCTAACGTTATCACAATGCCAAAGATGTCTGACAAGACTGCGACCGTTTTAAAATTCCTCGACAACACGCCTGAGATCCATGGCGCACTGCAGCCAGATCAATTGCCTGCGGGATCTTCTTGCTTGTTACATATGACTGACACGCACTTTGGCGCGATCCCAGAAGATTATTTTGTGCCAGTAGATATGGATGCGAGCTTTGTCGATACGCTCGCCCTCTTCAAACGCATGAACTGGAAAGCGGATGCTTGCTTAGCTACCGGCGATCTTGTGCATGAGGGTGTTGCTGAGATGTATCAGGTTCTCGCAGGGCATTTTGATGGGCTCGGCATACCGACCTACGGACTACCCGGTAATCATGATGAAAACGACGCGATGCAAGCAGGCTTTCAAAGTGATTTGTGTAGCACACCAAAGATCGTCGATTTACCGCATTGGCGATTGGTACTGATTGACTCAACCATTCCACGAAAATCAGGCGGACACATCAGTGATGATCAATTTGATCTGATTCACACTGCCATTGAAGCCACCGAGAAGCATGTCTTGATTGCCCTGCATCACAACCCGATCTCTACGAAAAGCGCATGGCTTGATCGCATGACCATTGATAATGGTGAGCAACTGATGGAGCTCGCACGACAATCAGATAAGGTGAAAGCGATTGTCTGGGGACATGTGCATCAAGAGTTTGATGCCAGTTATGAAGGGGTGCGTTTATTAGCAACGCCATCCACTTGTATGCAGTTCACCCCGAAAGCGACACGCTTTGATGTTGATGAAGTACCACCCGGCTTTCGACTGCTCGCTTTACTGCCAAACGGCGAAATTGAAACGCAAGTGATTAGAGCAACCTTTGAGAACCCAAACGCAATCGCTGAGTTGTTCGAGAATCAGTAAGAGATTGTTGCCGCTTGTCCTGCGCGCAAACCTTCCGCTGCTTTCACACGCACAACCACCGGATAAGTGCCTGCTTGATCAGCTTCAACCGACACGCTGACTGACTCAACCGACAAGCTTTTACCGCCAGCTGTAACTGATACAGACTGACCAATCTTCGCCGCATCTTCGGCTGCAATATTCGCTGATACGATCATTGAGCCGGTGTTCACAACGCCTACCTGAGCATTCACTGCCAGTGCGTTATTTACGTACTCACCCACACCTGTTTCAACCCACGAAACAACACCATCAAACGGTGCTTTGATGGTCGCTTGCTCAAGCGCCATTTGCGCTTCAGTGCTTGCCGCTTGTACCTGAGCGTATTCCACATCAGCGCGGCGAACTGCAATCTCTGCAATCACGCGCTCGTGCTCAGATAAGGCTGTGCGGTCGTACATTTCTTTTGCACGATCATATTCACGCTTTGCTTCGTCATAATTCAACGAAGCAGCATCGAGATTTAACGCAGCTGCTTTAGCGGCAGCGCGATAGGCACGGTCATCCAGCTTAACCAAGGTGTCGCCTTTTTTAACTTTGTCGCCGAGCTTAACCATCACCTCAGACACAATGCCCGCACTGCCAAAGGCAAGATCCGCTGACTGTTCATAGGCGAGACGACCTTCAAGATCAGCTGCCATCAAAGTTGATGTTGCGAGTGCTAATGCAGCACCGACTGAAAGTGATTTCATCATTGGGCCTCCCCCAGACGACCAACCATGGCTTTAATTTTGGCTTCGTTCATTGCCCAATCGAACAACACACGTGCGATATCTAAACGAACCTCAGAGGTTTTTGTCATCGCATCACCAAGATCCGCTTTTAATTCCAATTCATACAAGGCACGACTGCGATCAAGATACACATCGCGATAGGTTTCTTTGGCTTTTTGTTCTTGTAGCTGAGCGCGCAAGTCACTGCGAGCCAACCAAAGCTTGAGCGCTTGCTCACGCAACTCATACTCTTTTAAACGTAATGCCGCTTCAGCTGAGGTCACCTTCGCTTCTGCTGAAGCAACCGCAGCTTCAGTACGACCACCGCGTGACAATGGCACCTCAAAAAGCAGACCTGCAGCAAACGGATGGGTTGAACCTGTCGTGCGGTTCATCACTAACGAGTCCAGCTCACCCACTACTCGTGGACCATCACTTTGTTTCGCGGCTTTCACGGCCAACTTTGCGGCATCACGCTGCTGGCGTAATCGCTTTAACTGCAGGTTATTTTTGAGCACCTCGTTCCAGTAGGCATCAAAATCCTCTGGATCTTCTTTCGGCAACTCAACTGTAGGACGAGCCACAGTCGATACAAGATCACCTGGGCGTCCCATAGCAAGTGCGAGCTGCGCACGTGTCAAACGTTGGCGAGATTCGCTTTCAAACCGACGGCGGCGCACCTCTTGTGAGACAGCTTCCAAAGCCAGCATATCCACATCATTGACTTGGCCCATCTCATTACGCTGCTTGGCACGATCCGCTTGAATGTAAGCAATTGCCATCCATTCGTTATCACGCGCAAACGCTAAATCAGATAAGACCACATCATAAAAAGCACGCATCACCGCTAACTGCGCAAGCTGCTTTTGACGCTGTGTTTCAAATGCTTGAGCTTCAGCAGATTGTTGCGATGACGCCAACTCAGCCTCAGATTGACCGAAGTCATACAACTCTTTACGCACTGTGATGCTGGCACTGCTGTCGTTATGCGAGGGATCTGTCGACTTATAAGAAGGATCAATCCAGCGTGCACGTGCGCGAAAATCAATCGTTGCGTCATCTGATGCTTCAACACCTGATAGCTGTGCTTGCGCCAAAGATTCATTGGCCATCTGCGCTTGTTGCGCAGGGGTCGCAGCTGCAAGCTTCAGTGCAGCTTCCAGTGACAGTGGTTCTGGTAATGGCTCTAACTCAGCCGCATAAGAAAGCGAACAACTTAAAAGGCTCGCAGCAAGAAGGGAGCGCGTTAACTTCACTTAAGGTTTGCTCGCTTGTAACGCGCAAAGGCTTCTTTCTCGTACGCTTTATCTAAGACGTACTTACCAAGCAGATTGAATTCCTCTTTGTTTTTAGTCGCACCGGTAAAACGCGAACGAGGAATGTAGTTACCTTCTAAATCAAAGAACGCAAAAACTGGTGTTGCACGTACGCGATATTCTTTAAAGGCGAAATCTTTCATCGTGGTGCTTTCACCTTTGAAGTTCACCAACTCCACATCGCCTTCGATATCCACTTCGAATAGTTGGAAGTTCTTTTTGTAGTAATCCTGCACATCCGGCTGATTAAGAACCATCGTTTTCATACGATGACAGAAAGGACACTCCGTCATCGTGAACATGATCATGATGCCTTTTTTGCCTTTCTCTTTAGCAATCTCTAGCTCTTCTTTCATATCCCAAAAGCTTTCATCAAAGAAAAACTTGTGTGGGTCACGCGGCAGATCAGCAGCTGAAACAGCAGCACTGCTAATCAGTAAAAGAGTAACCAAAAAACGGCTGAAAAATTTCATCCAATCGCTCCATCGCGATACATCATTTCAATAGGTTAATCATTGAGCCTGAGCAGCAATGAAGTCAAGCACCATGTCCGCTGTCAGCGAGCCAACATGACGTACCTCAACCTCGCCTTTTGGATTCACCAAAAAGCTCGAAGGCAATCCAGGGATTTCACCCACCAGCTCGTGTGGCATCGGATTCAAACCGACCGGCAGGATTGGATAGGAGAGAAACAAGTCATCGGTAAACTTGCGCAGGCGCTCAGGGGTAGCGTCCTCAAAATTCACTCCCAGCACCACAATCTTATCGCTGTGCTGCGAATGCAGAATCTCTAGCTCTGGTAACTCTTCCATGCAGGGCGGACACCAGGTAGCCCAGTAATTCACCAACACCCAGCGACCTTGGTAATCAGACAACTTGTGCGTTTTACCATCCAGATCCACCCAGCTCGCATTCGTCTCGGCCATCACCGGCGTGATCAATAAGCAAAAAAGCAGTAATGCTCGAATCATTTTGTAACCTCTCAAAGGAATGCGATGAATATAGTGATGAGCGCTGCTCAGTACTAGCCATCACGACCTGAAAATGACCCTGCCACGATGAATGAATTGCACCCCGCCGCCATAGGGCAGGCTTTGGTAAACTCAGCGCTGTAATAGGGAGAAATCTATGTCGGTTAAAATCTTTCACAACCCGCGCTGCAGCAAGTCTCGTCAAACGCTTGCGCTGTTAGAAGAACAAGGCGTTAACGCTGATGTTGTTGAATACCTCAAAACACCTCCGACCAAGTCTGAATTGAAAGACGTGCTTGGCATGTTAGGTCTTTCGCCACGTCAGCTGATGCGAAAAGGTGAAGCGGAATACACCGAGACTGGTGCTGATGATGAATCGCTCTCTGATGATGCGTTGATCGACATCATGGTTGCGACACCAAAACTCATTGAACGCCCTATCGTCATCACTAACGGCAAAGCGGCCATTGGTCGTCCACCTGAGCAAGTCTTGGAGATTCTCTAATGAGCCATATTCTTGTGTTGTATTACAGCCGTCATGGCGGCACTGCCAACATGGCGAAATATGTCGCGCGCGGCATTGAGTCGACCGGTAATGAAGCGATGCTACGTACCGTTCCTGAAGTCTCACCGAAATGTGAAGCAACCGAACCGGGTGTACCGACTGATGGCGCGCCTTATGTGACCTTAGAAGAGCTCGAAACCTGTGATGGTCTTGCTCTGGGTAGTGCAACCTACTTTGGCAACATGGCATCACCACTCAAATACTTTATCGATCAAACCTCTGGTCTGTGGATGAGCGGCGCCCTGATTGGCAAACCAGCAGGTGTTTTCACCGCATCAGCCAGTATGCATGGCGGCCAAGAAACCACCCTTACCTCGATGATGTTGCCATTACTCCATCACGGCATGGTGATCACTGGCGTGCCTTATAACGAGCCCGCATTGCTAGAAACCACCACAGGTGGCACGCCTTACGGACCTAGCCATGTCTCTGGTGCTGACAACAGCGTAACGCTCACGGCGAACGAACAATCGATCGCACAAGCACTAGGCAAACAAATTGGCGAGCTAGCCAACAAGCTTAGAGGTTAAGTTGAAAGTCACTTTGACACGCTGGCTATCGCTTGGCAGTTATCTTGGTCTGATTGCATTTGGTATGGCATGGGCTATTAGCTTAGGTGAATTCAAACCAAGCCAAGTTTCCTTCATGTTGGTGGTGATGGTATTGCCATTGCTCTTTCCATTACGCGGCATTTTGCATGGTCGCGATAAAGCGATTGTTTGGGGCACCCTAATTAGCCTTCTCTATATCGTGCATGGCGGCATGGGTTGGTGGTCTGATTCGCATCTTTGGGTTTGGGGCATGCTCGAAACACTCTTAGCGGTCACCTATCTATTCACCGCAAGCTTCTTCATTCGTTGGCGCGCGGAAAGTCGCCAAAACAATGACTGATCAACTACCGCTCGGTTTAAGCCTGAGCAAATCAACGCAACTGGGTAGTTATCTGTTTGAAGCCAACCCAAGCTTAGCGGCCATGCTATCTGCGCAACGTGATGGCAGTGGTGAATGGCAGTTATTTGTCAGTGGTGATCAAGCGAGCGGCAAAACACATCTCTTACTTGCCCAAACGCGCGAGGCAGAAACTCAAGGTCTTCGTGCAGCCTATCTTCCTTTAGCTCAACACCATGAGCTTGATCCTCAAATGCTTGAGGGCATGGAGCAATTAGATTTTGTTGCTATTGATGATATCGATGCCATCGCAGGCAACGCTGCCTGGGAAGAAGCCCTCTTTCATCTTTACAACCGAATGAAAGATCGCAAAGCAAAGCTTTTAGTCAGTGCTAAAGATGCGGCAAAGAACACCCAAATCAAACTTCCGGATCTTCGTTCGCGTTTAAGCTGGGGTGTGAATGTGGATCTCAAACCACTGAATGATGAGCAACGCTTAATCGTACTTACTCAAAAAGCGAAAGAGCGTGGACTCACACTCAGCGAAGATGTTGGCAATTACATCATCACGCATTTTTCACGCGATCTACATGCCTTAGTGAAATTACTTGATCAACTCGACCATGATTCATTGGCAGAACAACGCCAACTCACCATTCCGTTTGTGAAACCAAGACTCAGTCTTTAGTTCCCATATAAGCCGTGCTTTGCTGATAAACCGACAAAGCATGACGCATCAAAACCACAGCAACCGCAGCGACGGGTAGCGCGACAAGCACGCCAAAGAAACCATAGAGCTGACCACCGGCCATCACCGCAAAGATCACAGCGACTGGATGTAAACCAATACGCTCACCCACTAAACGCGGCGTTAACACCAAGCCCTCAACAAGCTGACCAATAATGAATACCGCCATCACTGCAGGCAGCACATCAATTTGTTGGAACTGAAGCCAAGCAGCAAGCGATGCAACTGTAATGCCTACAATCAAACCGAGATAAGGCACAAAACTCACCACGCCAGCCAACATACCAATCAACAGAGCGAACTTAATATCCAACATCCAAAGACCGGTGGTATAGATCACACCCAGTGCAAACATCACCACTAGCTGACCACGCAAGAAGGCACCTAAAACCTCATCAGATTCTTTTGCTAATCGGCTAATAGTTTTCTCAGAGTCGCGTGGCAATAAAGCATGTACTTGCACGACCAAGCGATCCCAGTCACGCAATAAATAAAACGTTAATACTGGAATCAACAATAAATTGGTTAGCAACGCGACAAACCACAAGGTCGAACTAGAGATCGATTGCCAGACAACACCGAAGACACCGCCCGCTGTTTGCCAATGCGCTGCCAATGACTCTTTAATTGACCCTTCTTGTAGTGACTCTAGCGACAAAGATTGGCCGAGATACTCTTCGATCAATAGCTTCACCCGCTCTGCATACTCAGGCAATACCGCAAGCAATTGTTTGATCTGCAATTCAAGCTGCGGACCCACACCCATCACAGCAGCAACTAGCAAACCGATAATCACCACAAAAACAATCACCACCGCCAAAGTGCGCGGCAATTTGAGCGTCTCTAAACGATCCACGAGAGGATCACCGAGATAGGCAAGTAATAGCGCGACAGCAAACGGCATCAAGATTGGCGACAACACATACAAGCCAGCACCAATCGCTAGCACCCAAAGCCAGGTCATTAATTGTTTGTTAAACATGCTTATCCCTTTTCACCACACGTCGCCCCCACGTATTGGCATAACCAAAGCCACTCAAGACAACGGTAATCGCTACCGCCCAACTTAAGACATCAATCACCATAGGCGCAACGTCGAGCAGCCCTAAACTCAATACACCAACAGTGGCTAAAACAATCTGCAAAACGGTATTCAACTTACTCATTAAGCTTGGCTCAGCATTGAACTTCTCAACCTTGAGGTTATAGATAACACCACCACCAACGATCAAAAGATCACGCAGGATAATCAGCGCCACCAACCAGAGTGGAAAAACCGCCAAGAGCCACAAAACAATAAAGGTACTAACCAAGAGCAATTTATCAGCGATCGCATCTAGCACGCCGCCAAAGCGTGACTCCCACCCAAAACGCTTCGCAAGATAACCATCAACGCCGTCGGATATACCGGCAATAACAAACAACACGACCGCTAAGTCATAACGATGGTTAAGCAGCGCCCAGACAATCGGGGCCACTAATAAAATACGCAAGAAGCTAATGATATTAGGCAGATGATGCATTACTGAGCAGTAACACCTTTAGCAATTAACTCTGGTTGCAACACCAGGTCCACCCCTTGCTGAGCTTGCAGTGCCGTCATCGGTGTTACACCAAATTCAGCTTGGCGAGTAAGCAACTTTTCCAGCTCTTGACGACCACCACGCACCTTCACACTCACTTGCATACCCGTGCCATCGAGCACGTGTAATTGAAGATCTGTTAGCGTTGGATCATTGCGCAACCGCGACATCACTTTTGAATAAAGCTGCACCGACTCGACCGGATCGATCCACATCGAGACTTTTATCGGCTCATCGCTAACCACTTCTTGCGCAGCCAAATCCGATAAACGATCTTGCAGCTCATTCAAACCATCCATCAAAGCCGCTTGCGCAGCCGGTGCTTGGGTTTCAAATTGAATCAACTGATCGCCGCGATAAACATTCCAACGCGCCAGCCATTCCGCTTGCACAGTGGGTGACAATTTCAATGTAGTGATCACATCATGCGGGTATCGCTCAGAGGCCTTATCAATCGCAGGACGATAATCCGACCAAAGGTCCGCCGCGGTGAGCGTGGATTGATCGGTCAGATCCATCAGCGGAATCTGCAACGGCATCGAACGACGCTGAGCGAGCGCTTCGAGCTCGGCACTGATCTCAGCCGACTCCTGAAGATTAACCAGCTGACGCGCACCATTATTCTCAAGCGTGGTCCAAAGCAGGACCTGAGGACGAATTCCCGTCCAAACTGGCAAGCCATGACTGCGCATCAAGCGCTCTGTCGCCTCTCGATCGAACACGGTTTGCAGATAAAAACGTTTACCCGCCTGCTCATCGACCAAATCTTCAGCCGCCACCTCTTCGTGACGGTAGCTGTATTGCTGCAGTAGATCTGTCGCCTGCGGCAAAATCACCAACGCCTCATCGCGTTCGACAATCTTTTGATTGCCAGAAACCTGGATCAATACCTTTTTCAGGGCACTGGATAGCGCTTTCGCCCGGGCTTGATCACCATCGTCCGGCACCTGGATTTCCGCTTTGTAGAGCTCAGCCACGTCCACTGCTAGCGCCATTGGGGCCAACAGAACACAACTTATCAATGCAGGAAGTCGAAGCCATTTCATAAGATAGAGTGTAACAGCTCGCCCTCAGCCGAGGGCAAAACGAGACATGCGAAATGGCGCCTAAAAAGGTAAAATTCGCAGCCTAGCAAAACCCTTCTCTGGAGCCCGCCTTGAGCGATTCATCCTCTACCCCAAAAACTGGTCTGAGTTATGCCGCTGCCGGTGTCGATATCGACGCAGGTGAAGCCTTAGTCGAACGCATCAAGCCGGTCGTCAAAAACACTTTCCGCCCTGGCGTTCTTTCTGGCCTTGGTGGCTTTGGTGCGTTGTTTGAATTACCAGAGGGTTACAAAAAACCTGTTTTGGTCTCTGGCACCGATGGCGTTGGCACCAAACTTAAGCTTGCGCTGCAGATGAAGAAGCACGACACCATCGGCATCGATTTGGTTGCCATGTGTGTGAACGACATCATCGTGACGGGCGCAGAGCCATTGTTCTTCTTGGACTACTACGCAACCGGTCACTTAGATGTCGATACCGCCACCGCTGTAGTTACCGGTATTGCCGAAGGTTGCTCACGCTCAGGCTGCGCATTAACCGGCGGCGAAACCGCTGAGATGCCCGGCATGTATGACGCGGAAGATTATGACCTTGCAGGCTTTGCCGTCGGCATTGTCGAAAAAGATCAGATCTTGAACCCAGATGAAGTCAAAGTGGGCGACGTACTGTTAGGTCTCGCATCATCTGGACCACACTCAAATGGTTATTCATTGGTGCGCAAGGTGATTGAAGTTAGCGGTGAATCATTAGACACACCGTTTGATGGCAGAACACTCGGCGAAGCGTTGCTTGAACCTACCCATCTCTATGTAAAGCCATTGCTTGAGCTCCTTAAGCATGTGCGCGTTCACGCACTGGCCCACATCACAGGTGGCGGCTTAACCGAAAACTTACCTCGTGTGCTTCCAGCAAAGAGTAAGGCCGTTATCGAACGTAATGCGTGGGCACTGCCACCGGTCTTCGAATGGCTACAGTCGCGCGGCAATATCGCCGAGAGTGAGATGCTGCGCACCTTTAACTGTGGTGTTGGCATGGTGGCCTGCGTATCACCAGATGATGTTGCAGAAACCAAACGCATTCTCGAAGAACAAGGCGAGACCGTGTTCGAACTGGGACGCATTGAAGCATCGGATAAAGACGAAGCCTTCGTCGAATACGTTTAATCGATGAGCCAACCCGCCTCACTGGTCGTATTGATCTCAGGTAGCGGTAGCAACCTTCAAGCGATTATCGATCAGTGTGCTGATAAGCACATTAACGCGTCTATCTGTCGTGTGATCAGTAACAAAGCAGATGTAAAAGGTTTGGCGCGTGCCGAAGCTGCAGGTATTACCACACAGGTTATCGATCACACCCAATATGCGGATCGAGAAACCTTTGATGCCGCATTGATTGAAGTGATTGATCAATGCAAACCCGACCTTGTCGTGCTCGCAGGCTTCATGCGCATCCTGACAGAAGGGTTCGTCACGCATTTCAAAGGGCGATTAATCAATATCCACCCTTCTCTTCTACCCAAGTATCAAGGCTTGAATACACATCAACGCGCTATCGATGCCGGTGACAGTGAAGCCGGTGCCAGTGTGCATTTTGTGACCGAAGAGCTTGATGGTGGCCCCGTGATTGCTCAAGCAAAAGTCCCCGTTGAAGCAAACGACACTGCAGAGACATTAGCGAAGCGTGTGCTCACCGTTGAGCACGGCATCTTTCCAGCTGTGATTGGTTGGTTTGCCGATAAGCGCCTGCAGTTAGAAAACAACCACATTGTGTTTGATCAGCAAACGCTCTCAAGCCCTATTCAGTGGCCACTCGCTAATTAATTATGGAACAACGCACCGCCTCTGCTGATCAACTTGAACAGTTAGCTGAGGTACTTCGTGAGTATCTAAGCGATAAAGATGCACATCGCGAAAATACGCTCAACTATCTCTACACAAAGCCAGAACTGATCGCTGCAGCAAGCTTAATCGCCCCTTTTGATGCTGAACAATGGCTAGACTTATTTGCCAAGTGCTACAACTCACTCGAAGCAAAAGCACGTGACTTAAAAATCAACAAGCCACTGCATGCCGAGTGTTTTACCTTGTATATCCCACTAGCGCTGCATATCGCACAGCGTCGAATGGACATTCTTGATCAACACTCGCACGCCCCCATCATTGGTATTAATGGCGGACAAGGCTCTGGCAAAACAACACTTAACTATCTGCTGCAGATCGTCCTCAAAGAAGCGTTTGGATTACATGCTGTTGGCGTATCAATTGACGACTTTTACAAAACCTATGCTGATCGTCATGCCATGGCTGAGTCCATTCACCCTTTATTCGCCACCCGCTCTGTTGCTGGAACACATGACACAACGCTTGCCATCAACACGCTCAAAACACTGCGAAGCTTAAGCAGTGGCGCATGCTCGATCCCACGTTTTGATAAATCACTTTTTAACGGCGAAGGTGATCGGTTAGCCGAATCTAAATGGACAACCACCCTAGCACCGGTTGATGTCGTCTTATTTGAAGGTTGGTTCGTCGCTGCTGAGCCACAGACGGATGATGAACTTAAGCACGCTATTAATGATCGGGAACGCGAAGAAGACCCTGATGGCGTTTGGCGCCAAACACTCAATCATCATCTGGCGACAGATTATGCAGAGCTATTTGATTTACTTGATGAGTTAATCGTTATTCAAGTTGGCGGCATGGAAACCATCTATCGCAATCGTGAGCTACAAGAACAAAAGCTGCGTGATGCGACGAAAGATAATGCCGGCGGTGCTGGCGCTATGTCACCCGAAGCGGTGATTCGTTTTATTGCGCTTTATGAACGTACCACACGACATATGCTCAAAACGCTACCGAACAGAGCGCGCATTGTGATGAATTTAGGTGAAAGGCATCGCATCGAAAGCGTGCGAGTTAACCCGCCTTCTGATGAGTTACGCGGATTTAATTAATCGCCTTTCTCATCATCACTGATACGTGATGCCAACGGACCTGATTGATGTCGGTATTTCGCATCTTCACGCTTGGTATAAGGACGCTCTGCAGGGCCAGACAAGGTCTCAAAACTCATCGCACCAATACCCATACCCGGACGCAAGGCGAGCGGTAACTTACCTGAGTTAAAGAACTCCAACACGATATTGCCATCCCAACCTGGATCGATTCGATGTGCAGTGACGTGAACCATCAAACCCAATCGCGCCAAACTTGAACGGCCATCAAGCCATCCCACCAAATCATCTGGTAGTGAGATTGACTCTAAGGTGATGCCTAATGCCAGCTCACCCGGATGCAAGACAAAGGTCTCTTCATCTGAGACATAAATCTCATCACCCATCACCTTCTCAACCGCTTTATTCACTGACTCTTTGGTGCCAGATAAATCGATATACGGAATGGTGTGTGAGCTAAAGACGCGGAACTGATGACCTAAGCGAAGATCGACACTGACGCCACTGATCTTTGCATTATCAGGACGCGGGGTGATCGAAATATGACCCTCATCGAGTGATTTGATGATGTCGCGATCGCAAAGTCTCATGCGTGTTCCTTATTTTTCGAGTTGAGAAAGGTCGCGAACCGCGCCTTTGTCTGCAGCGGTTGCCAACAATGCATACGCCTTTAACGCAGCTGACACTGCACGCGGACGATCTTTAGCTGGCTTCCAACCTTTCTTGTCTTGTTCTGCACGACGCGCTGCCAACTCAGTCTCATCGATCAACACATCGATAGAGCGATTGGGAATGTCGATACGGATCATATCGCCATCACGCACCAAACCGATGTTGCCGCCACCAGCAGCCTCTGGTGAAGCATGACCAATCGATAGACCTGAAGTACCACCTGAGAAACGACCATCCGTCAAAAGCGCGCACGCTTTACCAAGGCCTTTCGACTTGATGTAAGAGGTTGGATACAGCATCTCCTGCATACCCGGACCACCTTTAGGACCCTCGTAACGCACAATCACCACATCACCGGCTTTCACTTGATCATTCAGGATGTGATCAACCGCTTCATCTTGCGATTCGGTGACATGCGCAGGGCCTTCGAAGACCAAAATAGATTCATCCACACCGGCGGTTTTCACCACACAGCCATCTTCAGCCAAGTTGCCAAATAAAACGGCTAGACCACCCTCTTGCGAATACGCATTCTCAATTGAGCGAACACAACCTTCCTTACGGTCATCATCTAGCGATGGCCAACGGGTGTCTTGGCTAAAGGCCACTTGCGTTGGAATACCCGCAGGACCTGCCATATAGAACTTCTTCACCTCATCAGACGGTGAACGCATGATGTCCCACTGATCTAAAACAGCGCCCATGCTCTCGCCACCCACATGCGGCACATCAGTATGCAATTTACCGGCGCGATCTAGCTCACCCAAGATTGCCATGATGCCACCAGCACGATGCACATCCTCGATGTGATACTTAGGTGTATTCGGTGCAACCTTACAGAGCTGCGGTACCACGCGAGACATACGATCGATATCTGCCAAGGTGAAATCAATTTCCGCTTCTTGGGCAATCGCTAACAAGTGCAGGATGGTATTGGTTGAACCACCCATCGCGATATCTAGAGTGATCGCATTTTCAAACGCTTTAAAGCCAACACTGCGTGGCAAGATGCGCTCGTTATCGTTCTCGTAATAATCCTTAGCCATATCCACGATACGACGACCGGCTTCTAAGAACAGGTGCTCACGATCAGCGTGAGTAGCGACAACAGTACCGTTACCTGGCAACGCCAAACCTAAGGCTTCCGCCAAACAGTTCATTGAGTTTGCGGTAAACATACCCGAGCACGAACCACAGGTCGGACAAGCCGAACGCTCAACGATATCCACTTGCTCATCCGACGCTTTCGGATCTGCCGCAAGCACCATCGCATCAACGAGGTCGAGCTTATGCTCAGCGAGTTTGGTTTTACCGGCTTCCATTGGACCACCGGTAACGAAAATCACAGGGATGTTCAAACGCATCGACGCCATCAACATTCCCGGGGTGATTTTGTCGCAGTTCGAGATACACACGATCGCATCTGCGCAATGCGCGTTCACCATGTACTCAACGCTATCGGCAATGATGTCGCGCGAAGGTAATGAGTAAAGCATGCCGTCGTGACCCATCGCGATACCGTCATCGACTGCAATGGTGTTGAATTCTTTCGCAACGCCGCCCGCCTTTTCGATCTCACGAGCTACGAGCTGACCCATATCTTTTAAATGGACGTGGCCCGGAACGAACTGAGTGAATGAGTTAGCGACTGCGATAATGGGCTTATGGAAATCGTCGTCCTTCATACCAGTGGCTCGCCATAAAGCGCGCGCACCTGCCATGTTGCGGCCTGCGGTAGAGGTTTTCGAACGGTATTGAGGCATTTTTGAGGTCTCCGCCGTTTTGCTTCAAAAGACGAGCATTATCCGACCCCTAACGGGTTCAAAGCAATTACGATTCCCGGGTTTTCGCCTATACTGAGCGAAAATCGTACATTCATACTAAAAGATTATGGCCAAAAAGAGTGAACGCACCCGTCAACGCATCATTGATGCGGCGAATCGCCTGTTTTACCACCAGGGATATCACAACACCTCATTTACCGATGTGGTGGATGCGACCAATATCCCGCGCGGCAATATCTACTACTACTTCAAAACCAAAGATGAGATTTTGGTCGCAGCGATCCGACATCGCACCGAGCGCATAGCCGCCATGCTCGATGACTGGTCAGGTAAATACCGCACCCCCATCGAACGACTTCATCGCTTTGTGAATATCCTCGAAGATAGCGCCGACTCACTCACCCGATTTGGCTGCCCGATGGGCTCGCTGAATATCGAGCTGGGTAAAAACGATCCCGAGTTACAAGAAGAAGCTGAGAACCTTTTTAAGGTATTTGAAGCTTGGTTGGCTGAACAATTTGATGAGCTGGGTTTTGCCGGTCGCTCGCATGAATTAGCCCTGCGCGTGATCGCGATGGGACAAGGTATCAGTGTGGTCTCACATGTCCATCGCGATGCCGGCTTCCTAAGACGAGAGCGAGATCGTATGCTCAGCATGATCAACCAACTCGTCGACGGCGAAGATAGCTGTCTCTAGAGATTAAAAATGCCCTACCCCAAAATCGAAACCATGATGCAGCAACTGATTGCTTGCCCTTCTGTGAGCAGTGTCAGTCCACATTGGGATCAATCAAATGAAGCTGTGATTCAACGCTTAGCCGATTGGACTAAAGCCGCTGGGTTTACGGTTGAAGTGATGCCGATCGAAGGCTTCCCGGGCAAATACAATCTCATTGCAAGTATTGGTAGCGGTCCTGATGGCTTAGTCCTCTCTGGTCACACCGATACCGTGCCGTATGACGATGGCAAGTGGAATAGCGATCCTTTCAAGTTACTCGATGACAATCACAAGTGGTATGGCTTAGGCACCTGTGACATGAAAGGCTTCTTTGCTGTGGTACTCGAAGCGCTACGTGATATCGATCTGAAGCAATTAAAAAAGCCACTGGTCATTCTGGCAACCGCTGATGAAGAAAGCAGCATGTGCGGTGCGCGCAGCTTGCTCGATGCACAACGTCAGCTAGGTCGCCATGCGGTGATTGGCGAACCGACCGAACTCAAACCGATTCGTATGCATAAAGGCATTGCGATGGAAGCCATTCGTTTAACCGGTCGCTCAGGTCACTCGAGCAATCCTGCGCTAGGTAATAACGCGCTAGATGGCATGTATACCGTGATCGGTGAACTGATGCAGTGGCGTCAATCATTGCAACAGCGTTATCACAACCCGATGTTTGAGATCGATGTACCGACCGTCAACTTGGGTCACATTCATGGTGGTGATAATCCAAATCGTATCTGCGCGCATTGCGAGCTGCACTTTGATATTCGCCCACTACCCGGCATGGATATCGAAGCTTTGCGTGAAGAGATTGATCATCGCTTAGCAGATGCTCTCGCAAGCACCGGACTTAAGCTTGAGCGCGTCTCGTTATTCGAAGGCATCCCCGCCATGGAAACCGATGCCAATGCGCCGATCATTCGTAGCACCGAAGCACTCACCGGCAACAAAGCCCAAGCCGTTGCCTTTGGTACCGAAGGTCCCTTCTTGAATGCATTGGGTATGGATACCGTGATCATGGGGCCGGGCTCAATTGATCAAGCTCATCAACCGAATGAGTTTGTCTCGCATGATCAAGCCAAGAAAGGTATCGAGATCATTAAGTCTTTAGTGCGCGAATACTGCTGTTAATGCTTCCAAAGTGTGAAGCACTGCTATATCTTTGATCCTTAATTAATTTTTGACGTTCCTCATGGCAAAACAAAACGCACAATTTGTTGAATGGTTTAGACAATCATCGCCTTACATCCATGCTCATCGTGGCAAGGTGTTGGTCGTGTCGTTTGATGGCGAAGCGATCACCGATAGCGATTTTGCTTACCTAATGTATGACGTTGCCCTGCTTAATGGTTTGGGCATGAAGCTGGTACTTGTGCCTGGCGCACGCCCACAAATCGAAGAACGTCTTGCGCTACGTGGCGCCAAGATTCAGCTACATAACGGTTTGCGCATCACAGATGAGCAAGCACTGCAGTGCGTTAAAGATGCTGCCGGTAATGTGCGTGTCGAGATCGAAGCATTGCTTTCGATGGGATTGAACAACTCGCCGATGGCAGGCACAGCGATTCGTGTTGCCTCAGGTAATCATGTCACCGCTAAACCGATTGGCATTGTCGATGGTGTGGATTACTTACATACCGGCGAAGTTCGCAAAGTGAATGCGGATGCCATTCGTGCACAGCTCGATGCGAACTCTGTCGTGTTGGTTCCACCACTTGGTTATTCACCGACAGGCGAAGCCTTTAACTTAAGCGCACCGGATGTGGCCTCAGCTGTCGCTGTTGCTTTGCATGCCGATAAATTGATTTATCTCACCGAAGGTAAACTTAAGTTACCGGCAAGCATAAACAGCTTAGTGACCAAAGAAGTCGATGCTGTATTAGCACGTCGCAAGTCGCTCACTGAAGATCAACGTCGTCTACTAACGAACGCGGCGGCAGCTTGTCGTGCCGGTGTAAAACGCACGCATATTCTGAATCGTCTAGATGATGGTGCGATTCTGAGTGAGCTATTTACACGCGAAGGCTCTGGCTTGCTGATCACGCAAGAGCCGTTTGAACAAACGCGTCCTGCCACTATCGATGATGTTGGCGGCATTCTCGAATTGATCGAGCCACTTGAAGCGTCAGGCGCTTTAGTGAAACGTTCACGTGAAAAGCTTGAGCAAGAGATTAACTGCTTCACCTGTGATTGAATGTGACGGCAGCATTATTGCGTGCGCTGCGCTCTATCCTTTCGAAAAAGAATCGACCGCAGAAGTGGCTTGCTTTGTCGTCAGCCCTAACTATCAGGGGACTGGCCGTGGCGAGTCATTACTGAACCACATCGAAGCTGATGCAAAGCAACAAAAGCTCGACAGTATGTTTGTCCTCAGCACACGCACTAGTCACTGGTTTAGAGAGCAAGGCTTTATGCCAAGTGATGTGAGCGCCTTACCGAAGCGCAAACGTGATCTGTATAACTGGCAACGTAAAAGCCGGGTATTTAGTAAAAAGCTATAAATAGAGGCGCCGCAAGGCGCCTTTTTTCTGCGCATAAAAAAAGCCGGATGATTTCTCATCCGGCTTTCTTATTTCGCTGTGGTGCGATTAGTAAATCTTACCCACCGGCTCAACAGGCGCGACTGGCTCAATAAAGGCACGTTGCTCGCCACCTTCACCGTTACCGCCTTCGCCATTACCAAAGTCAGATGAGCCTTCTTGCCACATCTTACGCATCTCGTCTGGGAATTTACGTGCATTACGCTCGAACTCTTCCTCAACGTCGATTGGGTTAGGCACGCTAATGTAAGGCGCAGTCCAACCCGGTGGCATACGACCCATTAAGTTAGGTGTATTGATCGCGTCGTCCCACATCTCACCCACGGTGTAACGTGGATCGGTTGGATCAATCCAACGGAATGGCACATCGTTACCCCATGGGGTGACACCATTCCAAGAATCAGGACCAAAGCCACCAAAGAAACCATCGCCCCAACCTGGGAAGCTACCCCAAGGCAAGCTCTTCATTGGGTGATCATTCCATTTGTTGCGCTCGAATGGACCGGTGCTCCATGGACGGAAGTTACCATCTGCCCAACGACCACCGTGATCGAATGGGTTTTGCAGTGGGTTTTGACCACCCCACATGTTGCCAAATGGATTGCTGTCTTCGCTGAACGGGCCACCATTGAATGGACCACTGTTGCCAAATGGGCCGCTATTACCGAAAGGACCACCATTAAATGGACCATTACCACCAAACGGGCCGCTGTTACCAAATGGACCATTGTTGAATGGGCCATAGCCACCATAAGGTGCTGAGTTACCCCAAGGCATTGATGGACCATTGCCGTAATTCGGATTTGGCATGTAGGTGTAACCGCCCCATGGATTCGACATTGGGGTGTAGTTAGGACCGTAGTTGTATGGGCCAGGCGCTGCTTGCGCAGGCGCAGCCGCTTGCGGTGCCGTGCCGCTGGCGCAGCCTCATTTGCCATAACGACCGACGAGCCGGTCAGTGCTAGCACTGAGAGGATGCGTGAGATCCACTGAGTCTTTTTCATTCTGAGCTCCTATAGCTTCAATCGATTAGCCCAAGTCAAATCTGGGGCTAATCTACAGTGCCGACATCATATCAGGGTATGATGCGTCTGAAATCAATAACCTGCGTATGACCGACCCGGTCATTCAAAGTTCAATTACATAAGGTAGTAACTATGTACGAATTTAACCTCACCCTGAATCTCCCCTTTGATCAAGCGGTCGAAAAGGTCCGTGAAACCTTGATGGGCGAACAACTTGGCGTGGTCAGCGAGATCGACGTTCAAGCCATTTTTAAGGCCAAAATGGATAAGGATATTGCGCCATACCGCATCATGGGTGCGTGTAACCCCAAGCTTGCTGAGCGAGTTCTCGAGGCAGAACCCAATGCCGGCACCTTATTGCCTTGTAACTTTGTGATGCGCGCTGAGGGTGATGCAACAGTAGTCAGCTTCATGGACCCAGCTTCTGTGCTCGCATTGAGTGAGAATGAAACCGTTCGTGAGATTGGCAGCGAAGCTCGCGCCAAGTTGCAACGCGTTGCCGATACCTTAGCTGGCGTGTGAGCCAAGCCTTACCCGAACAGATCACTTTTTACGGCCGCGATGACTTTGGCGTTGTACAAGTCCGCGCTAAAGATCATCAACGCTGGCTGACCTTTGGTAACGATGTCGAGCAGAGCTGCATCGATATCCGCCACCCCTACTCGCCCGTGCATGTGTATCTGCATGGCATGCTGATCGCACCACTGACGCTGGCTGCGCCAAAACAGCTCGCCATTTTAGGTTTAGGGGGCGGCACACTCGCCAATGCCCTTAATCAGCTATTTCCCGACAGCTTGATTGATGGTGTTGATCACCGTCAGTTGGTTATTGATGCCGCTTTATCGGCTTGTGGCCTTGAGCCACATGACAAACTTGCCCTGCATTGTGCTGATGCAAATGACTTCATCGAGCAAAGCCAGACATCGTACGACGTGATCTTTACCGACCTCTATGAGGCGAATGGCGCACACGAACTACAAACACAGCAAGCTTTCATGGCCACCTGTGCTGAGAAGCTCAGCAATCAAGGCGTACTGGTTGCCAATCAATGGGCGAGTGAATTTCGCGACAGCCAAAAAGCACATGCAGCACTCAATGCTGTCTTCGGTGATCAGGTGATTTATTTGCAGGTCGCCGGCGGCAACACGATCGCTTTTGCCTATAAACACGCATTACCTGACTTAAAGCGCGATACCTTTTACGAGCATGCACAAACAGCAGGACTTAAGATTCATTGCGATCTACAACGCCAAGCACGCGCCTTTTGGCGACAGAATGCAGAAGCGTTACAAACAGGACGTTATCGTAAACGCGCTTAATCGCTGGTTTTACTCAGCAGTCGCACCTGCGTTTTATCCAAACTCACCAAACGCTTTTTATATAAACGACCTAAGGCGCGTTTAAAGTTAGCTTTGCTTGCATTAAAGGTGTCGTAGATAACATTCGGCGGACTTTTATCGGTAATGCGCGAGATACCATCATGCGCTTTGAGATACGCCATGATTTTTTCTTCAAGCTCATCACGTACATCTTGATTCGATGCCGCGATAGACAGATCAATACGACCATCTTCACGAATCTGTTTAATAAACACTTTGAGCTCATGGCCAAAACGCATCGGTTTAAACACTTCGTTTTTATAGAGCAAGCCAATGTGCGTGTTATTCAAGATGATTTTATAACCTAGCTCAGTTTGCGCGGCGACCATACCTTTTACCGCATCACCCTCTTGAAACACATTACGACCATCTTCACTTAAGTGACGATGAAATTTCGTCGTTCCTGCAATGCGATTGGTGTTCTCATCGAGATAACAATAGATCACCACATTACGGCCTTCATTCATTGGCCAAGCTTGTTCGTTAAAGGGTACGAGCAAATCTTTAGGCAAACCCCAATCCATAAAGGTGCCGACATTATTCTGCTGCTTTACCTTTAAGTAGGCTGCTTCTCCGACCTGCACCAAAGGACGCTTAGTGGTCGCGATCAATCGGTCATCAGAGTCGCGGTAGATGAACACATGCAAACGATCACCCACTTGGGTGTCATGTGGCACATCTTTACGCGGCAAGAGGATCTCGCCTTCATCTTGACCATCAAGATACACACCAAAGTCGACATGCTTGACGACCTTCATGCGATTCATACGACCGATATAGATCATCCTTGGTCATGCCTCGCACAAGCACCACGGAACTCTTCAGGCACATTCCCCGGGCATTCACCACAGAGCTCATTACCCGGTACCGCAAAGTCGATCTTGCGCGGATAAGGCAGATTGAGGTTATTCATGATCTCGATAAATTGATCGAGGGTTTTGCCGCCGCCAATATGTTCATTTCGCGCCTTCTCTTGCGCGATAGATGACACCCAGCGTCCTTCGTAGTCATGCCCAGGATGCACCAAAGTGTCATCTGGCAAGGTAAAGAACTTTTGCTGAATCGTTTTATACAAGGTTGCAGAATCACCCGATTGGAAATCGGTTCGGCCTACACCATCAATCAACATCGCATCACCGGTGAATAAGCGACTGGTCACAGGCGTATTAATCAAATACGCATGGTGATGATTGGTATGCCCGGGTGTGAACAGTGGATGAATCTCAATCGAGCCAAGCTTCAAGGGCACACCTTCTTGCAGGCCCATATCCGCACACTGCAGCTCATCCATCGCCGGATAACAAATCATAGAACCCGCTAAAGATTTAAGGCGCTTAGCAGCAGATAGGTGATCTGCATGGATATGCGTATCAATGGTATGAGTCAGCTTTAACCCAAGCGAGTTAAGCACGCTCAGATCACGCTCAGCCGTTTCGAGCACGGGATCGATCAATGCGGCCTCACCGGTCTCACTACAACCAATCAAATAGGTGTAGGTACATGAATCGGGTTCAAAAAGCTGTTTGAAAATCATCGATGACTCCGGTCTTATCCATCCTGAATAAGCCCATATAAACACAAAGCTGCCTGACAAGCAGCGAAAAAAAACCGAGCTCGAAAGCTCGGTTTTTTAGCGGGCTTAAAAGCGACTTATTTGTCAGCTTCTTTGCGCTCTTTCACTTCCTTGATCACCTGCTCCGCAACATTGTTTGGACATGGTGAGTAATGAGCGAATTCCATCGAGAACTGGCCACGACCTGAAGTCATGGTACGCAGGTCACCGATGTAACCGAACATTTCAGAAAGTGGACATTCAGCCTTAACGCGAACACCAGTAGATGATGCTTCTTGGCCTTGGATCATGCCGCGACGACGGTTCAAGTCACCGATAACGTCACCCACGTGATCTTCAGGCGTGAACACGTCAACCTTCATCATAGGCTCAAGCAACTGCATGCCAGCTTTTGGCACTGTCTGACGATATGCACCTTTCGCTGCGATTTCGTATGCGATCGCTGATGAGTCAACGGCGTGGAAACCACCGTCAGTCAAGGTTACTTTCACGTCAAGCAATGGGAAGCCAGCCATCGGGCCTTTTGCCATGCTCACTGCAAAACCTTTCTCAACCGCAGGCCAGAATTCACGAGGCACGTTACCACCGGTAACCACTGACTCGAAGGTGAAACCTGAGTTTTGCTCACCTGGCTCAACGATGTAGTCGATCTTAGCGAACTGACCAGAACCACCCGACTGCTTCTTGTGGGTGTAGCTATCTTCAACACGCTTGGTGATGGTTTCGCGGTACGCAACCTGTGGCTTACCAACGATACATTCAACACCGTGGGTACGCTTCAAGATGTCTACCTTGATGTCGAGGTGCAATTCACCCATACCCTTGATAATGGTCTCACCTGACTCTTCATCAGTCTCAACGCGGAATGATGGGTCTTCTTGCATCATCTTGTTCAATGCAATACCCATCTTCTCGTTAGAACCCTTATCTTTAGGCTTGATCGCGATAGAGATAACAGGATCTGGGAACACCATTGGCTCCAGAGTCGCTGGGTTGTTTTGATCACACAAGGTGTGACCTGTTTGAGTGTTCTTCAAACCAACGAATGCGATGATGTCGCCCGCTTGCGCTGAATCAACTTCAATACGGTCATCCGCCTGCATCTCAACGATACGACCGATACGCTCAGTCTTACCGGTGAAGGTATTCAATACGGTGTCACCTTTCTTAACCTTACCTGAGTAAATACGGGTAAAGGTCAATGCGCCGAAACGGTCATCCATGATTTTGAATGCCAAGGCACGCAATGGACCATCTGGATCAACAACCGCAAACTTACCTGTCTCATTACCTTCCATATCAACTTCAGGCTGAGGCTCAACTTCAGTTGGGCTAGGCAAGTAATCAACAACCGCATCCAATACCAACTGAACACCTTTGTTCTTGAATGAAGAACCTGCGTACGTTGGGAAGAAGTCCAATGCGATAGTACCTTTACGGATACAACGCTTGAGATCTTCAACAGAAGGCTCATTACCTTCCAAGTAGGCTTCCATCAGATCGTCGTCCTGCTCAACCGCAGTCTCAACCATCTTCGCGCGCCACTCTTCAGCGTCCGCTTGCATATCTGCTGGAATATCAACGATCTGGTAGTTCATTGGATCACCAGAGTCGTCCCATACCCATGCTTTCATGGTCATCAGGTCAACAACACCAGAGAAGTCATCTTCACGACCGATTGGCAGAACCATAACCAATGGGTTTGCACCCAAAACTTTCTCAACTTGAGCAACAACTTTGTAGAAGTCAGCACCTAGACGGTCAAGCTTGTTGATATAGATAACACGAGCAACGCCTGACTCGTTTGCATAACGCCAGTTAGTTTCTGACTGAGGCTCTACACCACCAGAACCACAGAAAACACCTACGCCACCATCAAGAACTTTCAACGAACGATACACTTCGATAGTGAAGTCAACGTGTCCAGGGGTGTCGATGATGTTGAACTGGTGACCATTCCAGAAACAAGTTACCGCCGCTGATTGGATAGTGATACCACGCTCAGCTTCCTGTTCCATGAAGTCGGTAGTAGCAGCACCATCGTGCACTTCACCGATCTTGTGAATTTTGCCGGTGAGCTTAAGGATACGCTCGGTGGTGGTGGTCTTACCCGCGTCTACGTGCGCGAAAATACCAATGTTGCGGTACAAACTAAGATCTTTCATCTTGCTTCTCTAAAGGTTTGAAAGTGAAAAAATTCATTCTCTGCCTGAGGGAACGGATGTATGACTCCACAACCTGCTCTCTCACGGCCAACTTAAAATCAAGTTATTGATTTTTAAGGAAAAAGTTTTACAGCGCCGGCAAATAGGCGCGTATGTTACCACCACACCAGAAAAAACACCGCAAAAACTTATATTTAGATACAAAAAACGCCGGTAAAAACCGGCGTTTTTCTCAGTTTCGTCAGAAACCTTAGATCGCGAGGTATTCTTCGCGCAGTTCGTGGTTATCCAGAACCTCTTGCGCCGTACCGTCAAACACCACCTGACCCATATCCAAGATGACCGCGCGGTCAGCCAGATTGAGTGCTGCGATAGCGTTCTGCTCAACGATCACCGTGGTGATACCGAGCTCACGGATACCTTCCAAGATACGCTCGATCTCTTGCACGATAACCGGCGCCAAACCCTCGTAAGGTTCATCCAACAACAACAGCTTCACGTCACGCGCTAATGCACGGGCAACGGCAAGCATCTGCTGCTCACCACCTGACAAGGTGGTACCGATTTGGTTACGACGCTCAGCCAAACGTGGGAAGTGCTCGTAGATACGCTCGATTGACCAACCGATCGGTGGTGCAATCTGCGAGAGCTCGAGGTTCTCTTGAACCGTCAGACCTGGAATAACACGGCGGTCTTCAGGTACTAATTGAATACCTTCTTGAGCCGCTTGATAGTCCTTCATGGTGTGAATCGGTTTGTGATCTAACCAAACCTCACCGTGACGCATCTCTGGATCTGCCGCACGTGCGATAGAACGTAAGGTCGAGGTCTTACCCGCGCCATTACGACCCAGCAAAGCCAAGATCTCACCTTCGCGGATATCAAAGCTAACGCCTTGAACGATGTAGCTCTCACCATAGTAAGAATGAAGATCCCATGCTGAGAAAAACGCTGGCGATGGACCACGCGCTTTGATGGGCTCTGATTTTGGTGCTTTTGTGGTACTGAATGTCATATCTCTGCAGTCCCCAAGTAAGCCTCACGCACTTTTGGATGACCTTTGATTTCATCCGGTGTGCCTTCGGCAATAATCGCGCCTTGCGCCAATACACTGATGCGGTCAGCCAAGCTGAATACCACGTGCATATCGTGCTCGATGATGACCTTAGTCATGCCGCGCTCTTTAATCTTTTTCAACAAATCGATCGTACGGTTGGTGTCGTGACGCGCCATACCTGCAGTAGGCTCATCCAACAACAATAGCTTCGGGTGTTGAATCAAACACATCGCTAACTCAAGACGACGCTTGTTACCACGTGACAAGCTACCCGCATGTACGTGTGCCAAGTTTTGCATCTCGAAGTCTTCTAATAGATGCATTGCTTCATCGCGCAATTGCTTCTCTTCACGAAGACCTTTGAACACGTTGAAGCTAAAGGCGCCATCACGTTTTGCAAACGCAGGAATCATCACATTCTGAAGCAAAGTCAGATCAGGGAAGATTTCTGGTGTTTGGAATACGCGTGAAACACCTAACTGGTTAATACCGTGCGGTGTCATGTTGCCGCCGGTTAGATCGGTACCTTCAAAGGTGATGGTGCCGTTATCTGGCTTCAAACGACCGATACACGTATTCAACAAAGTTGATTTACCCGCACCGTTAGGGCCGATGATCGCGTGAGTTTTACCCTCTTCGATATTCAGATTGATATCCGTGAGGGCTTTAAGACCGCCGAAGGTTTTATTAACCCCAGCAATCGATAAGACGTGACGCTTACTCATTATGCATCCTCCTCAATCTGCTTCGACTTTCTGAAGATGCCACCGATACGACGCACACCTTCAATAATGCCGCCTGGCAAGAAGATGATGATCGCCATAAACAACACACCCAACATCAAGTGCCAACCTTCACCCACGAATGGACGAGTCAACAGAATCGCGATGTCACTCAGCCATTCCGGCATAAAGCTATACGCAGACTCCAACACTTGGTTATTGACCGCTGAGAAAATGTTCTCAAAGTATTTAATGGTTGCTGCACCCAAGATTGGGCCAAACAAAGTACCTACACCACCCAAGATCGTCATCAAGACCACCTCACCTGATGCGGTCCATTGCATACGCTCTGCACCTGCAAGCGGGTCAACAATCGCCATCAATGAACCTGCCAAACCTGCATACACACCTGAGATAACAAAGGCAGTTAACAAGTAAGGACGTGGACTAAAGCCGGTGAACTCCATACGCGTTTGGTTAGACTTGATCGCAACCAACTTCATACCAAATGGCGAACGGAAGATCTTCATCGAGAGCCAGAAGCCCAAGATCAAAATCGCTGCACAGAAATAGAAGCCGGCATAACCATTCAAGGTAATACCAAACAGATCCGCAAGCGGTACCGCTTGAGGCTCAACGCCCAGCGCTGCATCTAACACACGTGGATCACTCGACTTC
This sequence comes from Gammaproteobacteria bacterium, assembly GCA_038146785.1. GTDB lineage: Bacteria > Pseudomonadota > Gammaproteobacteria > Chromatiales > Chromatiaceae > VMDJ01. Next base: position 800,068 of record JAYQSI010000016.1, on the reverse strand, counting down.
AACTGCAAGCCAGTCTCACCATTGGTGATTGGCGTGAGTACTGAGTAAGCCATGTTGTATGACATCTGCGCGAACGCCAAAGTCAGGATCGAGAAATAGATGCCCGAACGACGTAGCGACAGATAGCCAATCACAACAGCAAAGATTGCCGATAGTGCAACTGCAAAGATGACCGCAGGGATCGCATTCATACTCAACAATTTGAATGACCAAACCGTTGCGTAAGAACCCACACCCAAGAAGGCCGCGTGACCGAATGACAAGTAACCCGTCAAACCAAACAGAATGTTGTAACCGATGGCAAACAAACCAAAGATCGCAAACTTCTGAAGTAAGTCTGGGTAACCCGCACCAATGAACTCACCCCAAATTGGAGCTGTTAGTACAACCGCAATAAAGATCAATAACGTGAACGTATCGCGGGTACGAGAAGATTCAACAATAGACTGCATAGCGCTCTCCTCAATCCTTACCCATCAAACCACGAGGACGGATCAGCAAGATTGCCACCGCAACGAGGTAGATGATGATTTGGTCGATACCCGGCAGAATTTCTTTTACCTCATTCATTGAGAAGAAAGACTGCAAGATACCCAATAAGAAACCAGCGGCTACCGCGCCCCCGAGGGAACCCATACCGCCAACAACCACGACCACGAAGGACAACACAAGGAAGTCCATACCCATGTGGTAATCAGGTGGCAAGATCGGCGTATACATCACACCGGCAAGTCCGGCGACCACGGCCGCCAAGCCAAACACAATGGTGAAGCGACGCTCGATGTTGATACCCAACAAGCCGACCATGGTGCGATCGTACATACCCGCACGCACCACCATGCCGAAGGTAGTGAATTGCAAGAAGGCAAACACGCCAGCAATAACAACCAGTGAGAACGCCAGATAAATCAAACGCCACCACGGATACACAATGCCCTCAGCACCAATCAACGCACCAACAGCAGCAGAACCTGCAACGATGTCAGGTGCTGACTGAGGAATTGGGTTTGCACCGAAATTCGCTTTGATGATTTCTTGCAACACAATCGCAAGACCGAAAGTCACCAAAATTTGATCTGCATGGTCACGCTTATAGAAGTGACGAATCAAACCGCGCTCCATCGCCAAACCGATGAGCAACATAATAGGAATCGCGATCAGGATGGATATCGGAACCGAATAATCGATGATCGTCGTTCCGACATCGCCAAACCAGACCTCGAGATAAGGCGTCTCTTTGTACGCCTCGAAAAATGTAATGCTGGTATCACGCACTTTCATTGAGATAGTGAGCAGGTTCTGCACACTGACCGCAACGAATGCGCCCATCATAAAGAGTGCACCGTGAGCGAAGTTAACAACACCCAAGGTACCGAACACCAACGTAAGACCTAGAGCGATCAGTGCATATGCACCGCCTTTATCTAGACCATTTAAAACTTGAAGCAGTATTGCATCCATAATCAAAACCGTTGTTTTGGTTAACTGCCAAGACCAACACTATGCTGATCAGGAAAAGAAAAACCGGCCACCCGAAGGTGACCGGTTCGTTTCAGACGATTACGCGCCTGGGTTACATGCGCCGAGCTCGCCCGCGACATCTGCCATGTCTGGTGCGTACTCAACTTGTGCACGTGGGGTAACTTCAACGATCTTCAACAAGTCGAATTGTGAAGATGGGTTCTCGTTACCTTTTACAACCAATACGTCTTTGAAGCACTGGTGGTCAGCTGCACGGTACTCAGTAGGACCGTTACCCATACCGTCGAACTTGAAGCCTTCAAGTGCATCAATTACGCCACATGGGTTGAAGGTACCTGCCATTTGACACGCGTTTGCGTACAAGATGGTTTGTACGTAACAAGTGTGAGCAGCCTGTGATGGTGGGAAGCCGTACTCTGCACCAAATGACTTAACGAATGCTTTTGAACCTTCGTCAGTCAATGACCAGTTCCAGTTAGTAGAACCGTAGATGCCTTTGATGTTCTCACCAGCACCTTGTGCCATCAAACGTGAGAATAGAGGTACAACGATCTGGAAGTCCTTACCGTTAACTTGCTTGTCACGCAGACCGAACTGAACAGCCTGAGTCAAAGAGTTAACCATGTCCTTACCGTAGTGGTTCAATACCAATACGTCAGCGCCAGAGTTCAATACTGGAGTGATGTACTGAGAGAAGTCACCCGCACCTAGTGGAGTACGTACTGCTGCTGCAGTTTTCCAACCCATAGACTCGGTGTACTTCTTGATTGAACCTTCTTGTGACCAACCCCAAGAGTAGTCAGCAGTTAGGTGGTAAGCAGTACGGTCAGTACCGAACTCTTTCTTCAAGATTGGAGCCAATGCTGCGCCTGACATCTCAGTGTTGAAGAAGTGACGGAAACCGTTCTTCTTACGGTCTTTACCAGTGGTGTCGTTTGAGTGAGTCAAACCTGCCATGAAGATTACGCCAGCTTCCTGACATAGACCTTGTACAGCAATCGCAACACCTGAAGAAGAACCACCAGTGATCATCACTGCGCCGTCCTTTTCAATCATACGCTTCGCAGAAGCACGCGCTGCGTCTGATTTAGTTTGAGTATCACCAGTTACATAAGCAACTTTCTTACCATTGACACCGTTACCTTTCAGTACACAGTTAGTCATGGTGTTAAGCATACCGCCGTCGCCTTCACCGTTAAGGTGCTTAACAGCTAGCTTGTATGCACGTAATTCGTCTGCGCCCTCGTCAGCGTATGCGCCGGTCTGAGGAACGTTGAAACCTAAAGTGACAGTGCCACCCTTTGGCTCGTTCACGTATGCGTGAGCAGTTGAAGTGAGAATGGTTGGCGCTGCCACTGCTGCTGCAGTTGCCGCTGAAGCTTTCATAAAGCCACGGCGAGACAGAGTGCCGAACTTTTCGTTATCAGTTGACATCAGTTTGTCCTCCAAACTTTTGATGGGTTATTTATCGTTATAACGTACAGCTAAACCCTTTACTCACAAGGCGTGAGGGGCAAAAACCGTCGGGCGACTCTAGCAAAGCGGACGCAATTGAGCACCCCAAAAACATAATATTTCTTAATAGAAGAAACCTCTAATAAACTTAAACCCACCAAGCAGTTTAAAAAAGTTCTGTAAGCTCATATACTTGCGCCACACAAGAATAATAAAAAGTATTTAACTCTCTGAATTTGGATTCACATGCGTAATCTTGCTGTATTGATTTGCGTGCTTTTGTTCACGACTACTTCACACGCTCGTTGGTTTGAAACAACCGATGTTGAGAAAGGCTCGTCCCTTTATGCGGATAATTGCGCGTCATGTCATGGCGCTAATGCAGAAGGTGATAAGCATTGGCCAATGCCAACCTCTAAAGGGCACTACCCTGCACCACCTTTAAATGGCATGGCACACACTTGGCATCATCCTTTGCGTCAGCTCGTAGCAACAGTGACCTTTGGTAATGGCTCTATGCCAGGTTTTCAACATCAGTTAACCACGCAACAAATCCTCGATATCTTGGCCTTTGTACAAAGCCGTTGGCCGGATGAAATCTATGCCGACTGGTCAAAGATGAACGAGCGCCACCCAGGCTAAACACTTCGGGTGTTATTCAACACCCGTTACAATCCTCAGATGACTTTTTCCGCTCACCGCTTTTGCGTTGCGCCGATGCTTGATTGGACAGATCGACATTGTCGATTCTTTCATCGTCAGCTAACGCAACACGCCATGCTCTACACCGAGATGATTACCACCGGTGCATTGATCTACCGTGAGCCAGGTCGCTTTCTCGATTACAACGCAGAAGAACACCCTGTTGCCTTACAGCTGGGCGGTAGCGAGCCAAAAGAACTCGCGCATTGCGCAAAGCTGGCTGAAGACTGGGGCTATGACGAAGTAAACCTGAATGTGGGCTGCCCTTCTGATCGCGTGCAGAACGGACGCTTTGGTGCCTGCTTAATGGGAACACCCGAGGTAGTTGCAGAGAGTGTTGCTGCAATGAAGGCTGCAACCAATGTGCCCATCACCGTTAAACATCGCATTGGCATTGATGAACAAGATAGCTATGAAGAGTTACATCGCTTTGTGCAATTGAGTGCCGAAGCGGGTTGTGAAACCTTTATCGTGCATGCACGTAAAGCGTGGCTTCAAGGCTTAAGCCCAAAAGAAAATCGTGATGTACCACCATTGAAATACGATGTGGTTTATCAACTCAAACAGGACTTTCCTCAACTCAACCTGATCATTAACGGTGGCATCACCACGCTCGATGTCGCGCATGAACAACTCGAACACGTTGATGGCGTCATGATCGGTCGCGAGGCATACAGCAACCCTTGGTTACTTCAGCAAGTCGATACACAATTCTTTAACGATGATGCAAAGGTGACGCACCGCTCACAAGTCATCGACGCGATGATTCCTTACATCGAAGAACAACTGAGCAACGATATCTATCTCAGTCACATCACGCGTCACATGTTGGGTTTGTATCAAGGCTTACCGGGTGCGCGCGCTTACCGTCGTCACCTCTCTGAGAACGCCACGAAAAAAAGGTGCCAACCTACAAGTGTTACTCGATGCGGTTGCGCTTGTCACAGACCCGCTCGATTGACGCACACAAGCGATCTCTCTACACTGCGCGCCAACGCGTCTTTGTTGACGAATCAAACACTTAACGGAGTACACACCATGTCTATCGAACGAATTGTTATGGCATTTGCCGGCATCATGATCATGCTGACACTGGCTTTAGGCACTGAAGGCAGCCCAATTTTCCACAGCACTAACTGGCATTGGTTCACCGCCTTTATCGGTTTCAACTTGCTGCAATCATCTTTCACAGGCTTCTGCCCATTGGCAATGATCTTGAAGAAAGTGGGCAAGCAACCAGGCTCAGCGTTTTAAGCTGAACACAAGACATAAAAAAACCGGCGTTAGCCGGTTTTTTTATGTGTGTCGTTTAATGACTCTCTTTGCCTTTACCCGATATGTAATCGGTCAGCGCAAACATCAAGCCAGAGAACACCAGCGCAATGTGAATACCCACCTTCCATGCCAAAGACTCATTGCTCAATGTTTCGGTATTCAAGAAGGCTTTCAATAACTCAACTGTTGAGATCGCAACCACCGCACCGATCAGCTTCAACTTAAGATCAGCAAAGCCAACCTTACCCATCCAACCTGGACGGTCTTCATGGTCACCAATGGCAAACTTAGAGACAAAGTTCTCATAGCCACTGAAAGCAATAATCAACAACAGACCCGCAAGCAATGCCGTATCGATCAAGGTCAAAATACTCAGGATAGGTTGTTCAGCTGCGCCAGTTAGCACGCCGCTCATCAATGAGAACAGTTCTTTACCAAACTTAATCAGCAAGGCAATCACTGACACCATCAAGCCAATAAAAAATGGCGCCAATAACCAGCGCATTTTAAAGAAGCTGTTTTCCATCAAAGTTTCAAAATCTTTCATTGTTTTCTCTTAAGCCTTAGATCGGCTCAGCAAATAAATCGTGTTCATCGTAACCGCTAACCTGCACTTCAATAAAGTCGCCTGCTGCAACATCGTCCCATCCACCGTGAATAATCACCTGACCATCAACCTCAGGCGCATCACCTGGACCACGCGCAATCATATGATCATCATGCACTTCATCGACAAGCACGATCATCTCGCGACCCACTTGTCCGGCTAATTTATTGCGTGAGATCTCCGCTTGGACTTCCATAAAGCGCTGCAAACGATCTTGCTTAATCTCTTCAGGTATTTGATTCGGTAAATCATTGGCCGTAGCACCATCCACCGGTGAATAGGCAAACGCGCCGACACGATCCAAGTTGGCTTCTTGTACAAACTCAAGCAGTTGATCGAAGTCGTCTTCTGTCTCACCCGGGAAGCCAACGATAAAGGTCGAACGCAAAGTCAGATCAGGACACATCTCACGCCAACGCTTGATGCGATCGAGGACCTTCTCTGTCGCTGCAGGTCGCTTCATCGCACGTAAGACCGATTCACTTCCGTGCTGCAGTGGCATATCCAGATAAGGCAGGATCAATCCTTCTGCCATCATCGGAATCAAATCATCCACATGCGGATACGGATAGACATAATGCATACGCACCCATGCTGGCAGCTGACCTAACTCACGCGCCAAGGTACGCAAGCGAGTATCAAGTGGCTTACCGTTAGCGATATCCATTCGGTATTTAAGATCAACGCCATAAGCACTGGTATCTTGTGACACGACGAGTAATTCGCGCACACCCGATTCGACTAAGCGTTCAGCTTCTGTGAGTACCTCACCAATCGGACGACTCACTAAGTCGCCTCGCAAGCCCGGAATAATGCAGAAGCTACAACGATGATTGCAGCCTTCAGAGATCTTTAGATAAGCATAGTGTTTTGGTGTGAGCTTAATGCCCTGCGGTGGCACCAAACTGGTGAAAGGATCATGAGGTGCAGGTTGATGCTTATGTACCGCTTGCATCACTTCTTCATAAGCATGCGCACCTGTCACTTCTAACACTCGCGGATGCGTTTCACGGATCTCATCAGCTCGTTTACCTAAACAGCCGGTAACAATCACTCGGCCATTGGCATCAATCGCCTCACCGATCGCATCCAGCGACTCTTCAACCGCTGCATCGATAAATCCGCAGGTATTCACAATGACCAAATCGGCATCTTCATAGCTCGGCGAGAGGCTATATCCCTCGGCACGCAGCTGAGTCAGGATTCGCTCAGAATCGACAAGATTCTTAGGGCATCCCAAGCTCACAAAGCCAATTTTTGCGGCATTTTGATCAGACATCGCTAAAGTTCTTAATTTGTAAGAAAAAATCCCGCGCAATGGTGCGCGAGGCGCTACATAACTACAAGTTTTTACTCATTTAAAAGACCCTTAAAAACCCAGTAAAACGATCAAGAAATTAAGATTAATTTAATAAAAATCAATAGTTTAATTGTCATAAAAAAAATATTGATCGTATAAAAATGACCGTGTTGTGATTGTGACAATGGGATGACAGACTGCGTCTCGAGTTAAGGGACATCCCTTATCGCGACCCCTCAAAATTGGAGCAGTAGATGAAAGCAATGATCGGAAGCGCATTCGCCAAGATTTGTAACGATATCCCAGGTGTTTGCATTGTCCTTCAGACCTCATTAGCCATCGTAATCTCAGGTGTTCTCGGATACCTCTTCGTCACTCAGGAACTTATGAAATAAGACCTCAGTCGCTCAAGCCAGCCCGCTGGCCTTGACTCCCCTCTCTCTACTCTTTAATGTCCGCGCCTCGTTCGAGGTGCCTTAGGTAACTTACCCTCAGGTTAAACGGGAAGTTGGTGACATCCACCGGATTCAATCCAACACTGCCCCCGCAACGGTGATCACGTCTCGTACTTACATCAGCCACTGGATTTCGATCTGGGAAGGCGTAAGCACTTTATTCGCGTGTCAGTCCGGATACCGGCCCGAACTTAGTAGTTAAACCATGTTGCGGTGGGCAACCGGGTGAAGACATGCGGATATCTCATCGATAACTGCCTAGCCGTGCTTTGCCCAAAATCCACTGCGCACCAAAAGATGCGGGGATGCATCTAAGGGCAAAAAATGAAGACGTTAGTTTCTGCTGCGGTGTTTGCAGCATTGAGTTCATCTGTTGTCGCTGAGCCGATTTTTTTATTTCGGTGGCAAATCGTTCGAAACACATCAATTTATATTTTCTACACAACAGATAATTGATTCTTTAATCATCAAGTGGTGCATCCAAAACGGTCTGACTCTTCCATAATTCTGTTAACGGTTTAAACGTGTCGAAACAACACCAAATGGTGGCATTGGCCAAACATGCATCCACCTTTTTCAGAGGCACCGAAAGCAACCATGCCTTAGTGTTAATGAACGGCGTACAAATAAATGATGGCATTTCAGGACAAGCCTCAACTCAATTCATTGTTCCTGCACAACTTAGTCAAGCAAGCGTGATAAAAGGCCCAACTCATCTAGCTTTGGCGATGCTGCAATCGGCGGCGTAATTAACTTCGATTACCTCTACCATCTCAACTCACGATCTTGATGGAATCGTTAATCTAGAAACAGGAAGTAATAACACTCACTTGATCAATATCTCTAAAGCGCATGCATTTCAAAATAAACGATTTAAGTTAGGTTTGGCGCACATTGAATCTGAAGGTATACCTACGAAGCCAACAATCAACGATCCAGCTGGCTTTGAAAATAGCTCTCTTACAGGAGCGTTTGAATTAACCCAAGACTGGGGGGAGCTTTCACTTTCACACTGGCAAGCGATTGGTAAAACGGAATACCAGCGTAGTAACGCAATGTCTTTTAGAGATCATGACGTTTATACAACCAGCTTAAAAGCCTCCGGAATCCAGACTCCACTGGGCGCACTTACAGCTTCATTTAATCGATTCGACTACCGCGCAGACGAGGAATTAGATCACTCATGGAATGCAAACAACATAAAAGACTTTTCATCTACAACAAGAAATACAGTAGCCATTGACCTAATCAACAAGGTGCACCTCACTGAATTAACAACTTCATTAGTGCACAAAAATGAGTTTTCAACGATTGACTATGAAAGTGGCAATCATATTCCGCTCTGATTTTCAGACATAAAGGGCGCACTCAATTCAAAAACAATCTTGGATCCCATCAATTAAAACCTTGGTGCTCGCGTTATTAGCCATGAGTGATTACTACGGAAATTAAAACAACATGGGCTGCAGCATACGCATACAAATTATCAAATTAGTTAACTTAAAAATAAAAGGTGCCATTGGAACAATGTTCAAAGTTCCCAGTTGCAAACGAGAGATTTGATGAACACAGCGTTTGGGGCGCCATAAGCAAATAATACAAACATCCAACCAGAGGAGTCATTAGGAAGAAGGAAATTGGTTTCGAGAAACAAGGTAGGAAACAAATATAGCTGGGCAATTTTACAAACAGAAATTAAAAATCTGATTGAAAACTAATAGAAACGCACCTAACCTAGATAACGACAAACTAAAATGATCTTATGATTATTAAAATAGATGGGCAAGCCAAAGTCGAGGGCTTTGAAAGCGAATTTTGATTAAATAGACAAAAACACAGATTTAATTCTTGATTCCTACAGCTACAAGATGCTTACAACGTTCAAACTGGAGCTAGACTACTCAAAAGAGCTGAAAAAATTGCCTCATTGAAGATCAATCATAGTATGGAGGACTTCATTACTATCGACTCAGGTGATGTACAGCGGCGACAGAACATGATTTTAATAACTCTCTGATAAACTCTGGAGACTGGGTTGAGGATTACACCATCGTTAATGCAAGTTAAATTTAAAATATCTTTCGAATAATACCCATCTGAAATTTGGCGTCGAAAAATTTGTTTGATGAAAATTACGAGCTAGCAGCCGGTTACAATACGTATGGCACTAGTTTAAATGTCGGCTTAATCTACACAGGTTTCTAATGCCCCGCTTAACCAAAATCTACACACGCACAGGTGACGATGGCACGACCGGCTTAGCAGGCGGCGAACGTGTGCGTAAAGATTCTGCGCGCATTGAAGCGATGGGCGATATCGATGAGCTCAACTCGCTTATCGGTCTCATTCGCTCATTACCCGGCGAAGCTCAGGGTATCGATGAGATGCTCGAATCGATTCAGCATCGACTCTTTGATATCGGCGGCGAGCTCGCCATGCCCGGCTACGAATTTGCCAAGCCCGAATGGACTGAGCGCCTAGAAAACTGGCTCGATCAGCTCAATGCCGATCTACCAACACTCAAAGAATTCATCTTGCCCGGTGGCTCTCATCGCGGTGCCGCATGCCATCAAGCACGTGCGGTATGCCGCCGAGCTGAGCGTGCGCTTATTCATCTCACCGACACAGACACGGTAAACTCTCACTCATTGACCTATTTGAATCGTTTGTCCGATCTCTTATTTGTCATCGCACGCACATTGGTTTTGCGTGACGGCGGCGACGAAGTGACCTGGCAAAAAGGCATTGAGTAAATGAACAAATCACCAATTGTCGTCGTTGGCATCGGCGAGATGGGCAGCGTGTTTGCCCGCGGCTTTATGCGCCTTGGCTATCCCGTATATCCGGTTACCCGAGATACCGACATCAACGCACTCGCAAGCGAACTCCCTAATCCTCAGCTCGTACTCGTTGCGGTTGGTGAAGCGACACTGCAAGACACACTGAAGAGCATTCCTTCTCAATGGTCTGACAAGTTAGCGCTGCTGCAAAACGAGCTGCTTCCTAAAGACTATGCGCACATCAACAACCCTACGGTTATCTCTGTCTGGTTTGAGAAGAAGAAAGGTCAAGACTCAAAGCCTCTGATTCCATCACCAGCGTTTGGCCCCCAAGCTCAACTACTTGTTGATGCACTCAACGCGCTAGACATCCCTGCTCGCTCCGTTGCTTCAGCTGATGCAATGAACTTTGAGCTCGTGGTTAAGAATGTCTACATCGTGACCACCAATATCGCTGGCCTTCGTGTCGGTGGTGATGTCGGTACACTTTGGAAAGATCATGAAGCTTTCGCGCGCGACGTTGCAAACGATGTGATTGATATTCAAGAAGCACTCACCGAACAAACTTACGATCGTGATGCACTGATCGCCGCCATGCTCGAAGCCTTCGAAGGTGACCTTGAGCACAAATGCATGGGGCGCAGCGCACCTGCTCGTTTAGAGCGCGCTATCGCACATGCCGATAACTTTGGTTTGAGCACACCCACATTGCGCGCCATCGCACAGGAGACTCAAGCATGAGTCAGTTACGTGAAATCATTCCCGGCTCTGCGGTCACCCTGCACTTTTCACTCTCGCTACCTGATGGCACACCGGCGATATCCACCTTTGATGATGAGCCATTGAGCTTTTACATGGGCGATAAGACCTTTCAGCCATCCATGGAGATCGCGCTGTATGGTTTAAAAGCCGGTGATGAGCAAACACTCACGCTAACCACCAACCAAGCGTATGGCGAGCCAGACCCATCTTTAGTACAAGAGATGCCATTGGGCGACTTTACGGATGCAAAGCCAGAGCTCGATCAGATCATGACCTTCTCGCTGCCTGATGGTGAAGAAACCATGGGCGTGATTCGTGAGATCACCGACACTCATGCCATGGTCGACTTCAATCATCCATTGGCAGGACACGAAGTGGTTTTCACCGTAAAGATTTTGGATGTAGGCTTACCTGACCCCACCATGATTCAGGACTCAATCGAGAACTAAGATGGAAGTTGTACTCGCCAACCCACGTGGATTTTGCGCCGGCGTCGACCGCGCGATTGAGATTGTCGAGCGTGCGCTCGATATCTTTGGCGCACCCATCTATGTGCGACACGAAGTGGTGCATAACAAATTTGTTGTCGATGGCTTACGTGAACGTGGCGCTGTGTTTGTTGATGAGCTTAGCGAAGTACCCGATGGCAATACCGTTATCTTTAGCGCACATGGCGTTTCACAAGCAGTACGCCAAGAAGCTGCATCACGCGACCTTCGCGTCTTTGATGCAACCTGCCCTTTGGTAACCAAAGTTCACTTAGAAGTAACTCGTCATTGCAAAGCCGGTGACGAAGTCATCCTGATTGGTCACAAAGGTCACCCAGAAGTGGAAGGCACCATGGGTCAGTATCAATGCGAGAACCCAGGCACAGGCATTTATCTTGTCGAAACACCCGATGATGTAGCCAAGCTAAACGTTAAAGATAAAACCAAACTCTCTTTTGTCACTCAAACCACCTTATCGATGGATGACACGCAAGCGGTTATCGATGCGCTGCGTAAACACTTCCCAGAGATCAAAGGTCCAAAGAAAGACGACATTTGTTATGCAACACAAAATCGCCAAGATGCAGTTAAGCGTTTATCGAATGATTGTGAAGTTGTCTTAGTGGTTGGCTCACCTAACAGCTCTAACTCAAATCGCTTACGCGAGATCGCTGAGAAAGAAGGTCGCAAAGGCTATCTCATCGACGGCCCAGAAGACATGAAGCAAGACTGGTTTGATGGCGTAACGAAAGTTGGCGTTACTGCCGGCGCATCCGCACCGGAGATACTCGTTGAGTCAGTGATCTATCAACTCGAAGGCTGGGGTGTTAACTCAGTCACCACCGATGGTGGTGAGCCTGAGAATGTGGTGTTTTCATTGCCTAAAGAACTTATTAGCAATCTGTAAACCATTTTAACTTAGGCGCTTATACGCAAGGCTTTAGTTAACGCTCAGGTGGTAAACTGCCCTTAATCGCAGTTCCGTAGTACAGGTGTCATGTCTGATCGCACTCTCATCGTCGGTGGCGGCATCATCGGCATGATGACCGCGCGGGAGCTTCATGCTGCCGGCCACGACGTCACACTCATCGAGCGCCAAGCTCTTGGCAAAGAGTCAAGCTGGGCCGGTGGTGGCATCTTGTCGCCGTTATTTCCTTGGCGTTATCTCGACAGCATCACCCGATTAGCCAGCTGGTCGCAGGCGAACTACCCCGAGCTTTGCGAAAAACTGCATCGCGATAGCGGCATCGACCCGCAGTTCACCCAAAGCGGCATGTTGATGGTCGCTCCCGATGAGATCGCCACCGCGACCGATTGGGCCGAGCAACATCAACGCGAACTGCATCTGATTAATCGCAATGAATACGCCAAGCTCGAACCGCAAGCCGCACAACAACATGACAACGCCCTTTGGATGCCAAGTATTGGGCAGGTGCGTAACCCTCGCTTAGCGCAATCACTCGCGGCGGATATCCAACGTCGCGGCGTGACTATTCACACCGATAGCCCGATCACCAATCTACTGATCGAACAAGATCGTTGTGTTGGTGTGCAAACTGCCACGCATACCTTTCATGCCGATAACGTGGTGATCGCTGCTGGCGCTTGGAGCGGCCAGTTACTTGCCGAACAAACTCTTAGCCCCACCGTGCGACCGATTCGCGGACAAATGATTTTGTTTAAAACCGAGCCCGGAACACTCACTCGCATCATGCTCGAAGCTCAGCGTTACCTAATTCCGCGACGCGATGGTCATGTACTGTTTGGCAGCAGCATGGAAGATGTTGGTTTCGATAAATCCACCACGCAAGCAATGCATGATGAATTATTCGAGATTGTCACCGAGCGCTTCCCTGTCTTAAAAAATGCGCCACTGGTGAAACATTGGTCCGGTTTACGCCCTAGCTCACCGGCGGGCGTGCCCTATATCGCGCAGCACCCCGAGATCGCGCAACTCTATATAAACGCAGGGCAATTTCGGAACGGTGTGGTGCTCGGCGCCGCCTCAGCTCGCTTGATGAGCGATGTCATATTGCAGCGCACACCCATCGTCGATCCCAAACCATACGGCTGGACAACTCCTCGCGGGTAATACTGCGTGCTAGGATTCTTTCCTCTTAAACAGGTGATGTTGTGTCTGAATTATTTGTTCAACGTTTAACGGTTCTCGATTTTTCCTATCTGGATGTCGAGCGCGGCTTGGTCGGCGAAAGCTGGCAAGCGGATATCGTGCTGCAAGGCGACCTAGATGCTCAGGGCATGGTGCTGGATTTTGGTGATGTGAAAAAGATCACCAAAAAGCTGATCGATGAGCAGTTTGACCACAAGCTACTGGTGCCTGATAGCTCCCCTGCTTTCCAACAAGCGAGTGAATGCCTCACCTTTACCTTAAACAGCGGTAAAAAATTATTCACTGCGGCCCCGAAGATGCGGTGACCTTGATTCATGCCGATGCGATCACACCTGAAACGGTTAGCCGCCAGATCATCGACACGCTGATGCCGTTAATGCCGAGCAATGTGGTGTCGATTCAGATTCATTTGTGGCCAGAAAAAATTAGCGGTGCGTTTTATCACTATAGCCACGGCTTAAAGCTGCACTGTGGTAACTGCCAACGTATTGCACATGGTCATCGCTCGCGCATTGAGATTCTGCGTAACGGTGAGCGTGATAATGAACTTGAAGCACACTGGGCAACGCGGTGGCGCGATATTTATATCGGCACGCGCGAAGATCTCATCGATGAAACCGATGGCGACTACCGTTTTGCTTACACCAGTGCGCAAGGTGCTTTTGCCTTGCAGCTACCCAAGTCGGATTGTTATTTGATTGATACCGAATCGACGGTTGAGAACATCGCGCAACATCTAGCCGATGCCCTAAAACACGAACACCCAGAAGATGACTTCCAGGTGCGTGCATTTGAAGGGGTCGATAAAGGCGCGATCGGTCGCGCTTAAATCGTTTTACATATCGTCGAAGCCGGCTTTACGGAACCACTCACGCGCTTTCTCTTCATCGCGCTCAACACCGTTACCTTCGCGGTACATCATGCCGATGGTGGTCATTGCACCTAGGAAGCCTTGATCAGCCGCTTTTAAGAACCACTCGATCGCTTTCTCGGCATTCTTTTCTACACACTCACCTTGCATATACATAAAGCCTAAGCCGTGTTGTGCCAAACCCATGCCGGCTTCTGCGGCTGACTTCATATATTTAAAGGCGAGCAGTTCGTTCTCGACCATACCCAAACCATTCTGCGCCATGATCGCCATGCGGTATTGCGCTTCTGGGTGACCGCTATCCGCTAAAGGACCTAACAAGCTGGTGGCGGTACCAAAGTGCTTTGCCTCGAATGCAGCAATACCACTGCTCAAGTCCATATCTAAAACGCCATTCTCTTCGCTCATTGCTCTGTTCCTTTTGTTGGGCGATATCCCATCGGGCGTATCGCAACCACGTTAACCACCGAGACGCACTGCTGCCCTTCGGCATCGTACAGTCCAAATTCAAAACTTGGCGTTGCACGGTTGCGTTGCTCAAGTTGCTGTTTTATCCACGCTTCGATCTGTGGATCTAAATCAAAACGTAATTCCAAATCGCTGCGCGCTTCTTTGACAAAGTTTATCTCGAGTGCACGTGTCCACAGCTGATAACCGGGAAACACTTTATTACACACCAGCGCGGGAATCGGATCGGCTAGCGAAGCGATCGAGCCGCCAAACATGCCACCACCCGGGTTTTGATTGAACGAATTCAGGGGTAGCTTAATGCGCACCTGACGCCAATCATCACTGATTCGCTCGACCTTGATACCCATGGCACGGAAAGGCGGAAACCACATCAGTCGTCGCGCCGGCGTGACAAAGGGCAGTCGCCGAATCCATCTTGGAATTTCCATGATTTATACCATTCTCTTGGCGTCTTCTAGCCGCGCCACGCTAAGGGTTGTTTGCTATGCTTGCGCGAAAGTTTACTTCACCTGAACCATGCAAACAGCCCTCGCCGATTTTATTAAGAACAGCCCAGATGGCCCGATCGCCGATAAGATTCTGCGCGCCTGTGTGCATTGTGGTTTTTGTACCGCGACCTGCCCGACCTATCAGCTACTCGGTGATGAGCTCGATGGTCCGCGTGGACGTATCTACCAAATCAAACAACTGTTCGAAGGTGCAGCGCCAACTCACAGCATGCAGGTGCATCTTGATCGCTGCTTAACCTGCCGCTCATGTGAGACCACCTGCCCATCGGGCGTGACTTATCACACCTTATTGGATCTTGGTCGCGAGCATCTCGAGACGCTACAACCACGCCCACTGAGTCAGCGTATCTTCCGCGCGACCTTGCGCACGGTATTTGCCTCACCTAAACGCTTTGGACCTTTACTGGCTGTGGCGCGTCTTGCACGCCCCATGTTGCCGCGTAAGCTGCGTTACAAAGTACTGCCGACGCCACGTCGCGTTGCTGAGCCGACACAACAGACCGAACGCACCATGTTGGTGTTAGATGGTTGTGTGCAGCCTGCGTTAGCACCGCAGATCAATCAATCGATGCGTCGCATTCTGGCGCACCTGAAGGTCAATCTTGTTACGGTGAATCCGGGTAGTTGCTGTGGTGCCTTACCGCATCATTTAAGCGATAGCGAAAAAGCGCGCGAGATGGCTAAAGCCAACATCGATGCGTGGATGCCTTGGGTTGAGAAAGGTGCAGAAGCGATTGTTGTGACTGCCTCAGGTTGTGGCGCCCAAGTGAAAGATTACCCCTCGCTACTCATCCATGATGCTGCGTATCTCGAGAAGGCGAAAAAGATTGCGGCCTTAGCGAAAGATCCAGTTGAGGTGTTAGCCGCTGAAGATTTAACGCAATTACCGCTGACACCTTCGACTGAGCTGACAGCTGTGCATACCCCCTGCACCTTGCAACATGCATTGAAGTTGAACGGCCATATCGAAACGGTGATGCAACAACTGGGCTATAACCTGACCACGGTTGCTGAGGGTCATTTATGTTGTGGCTCTGCTGGCACCTATGCGCTGACGCAATCTGAGCTATCGCAGCAACTGCGCACGAAAAAGCTTGCTGCACTTAGCGTGAATAAACCGGCACGCATTGTGACTGCCAACATTGGTTGTTTATCGCATCTACAAGATGGCGAAGCGCCACCCGTGATTCATTGGATTGATCTGTTAGAGCAAGACCTAGCTTAACGACTCATTGATATAGGCAAGCCATTGTTGCCAATGCGATGCTGAGGTCGCCCCCATGCCGATATGCGGCTTGAGATTCCACCCACTTTGCGGTGTGCCGGCATAATCTTTCATCACACCACCAAAGCCACCGGCCTCACGGAACACTAAGCTGCCTGCAGCAAAGTCCCATAAGCGCTGACCACCATGCAGATAGACCTGCACACGACTGGCGGCAAGCCAACACCAATCGAGTGCGACCGAACCATAGTTACGTTGTGAACGGAAAGGTGCCCCTTTAGCGATGTGTTCGATAAAGGCTTGTGGCAGACGTTTCATATCAACCATTGCCATGGTCTTACTTAACTCATCAACCACCGGCTTAACTTGCAAGCGCTTGCCGTTTAGCCACGCGCCCTCACCGGCGAGCGCACTGAAGCATTCATCACGCGTTGGATCGTAAACAATACCTGCTTGGAGCTTGCCGTCTTGCACTAAGCCCGCAGATACCGCGAAATACGGAATGCTCGAGGCAAAATTGGCGGTGCCATCGAGTGGATCGAGCAGCCAAAGACCATCACCGGGGTTGGCGAGCTTATCGAGCTGCTGCGCTTCGGTCATTTCCTCGCCAAGCACCTCAAAGGTAGGCCATTGCTGAGTGAGCTCAGCGATCAAACGCTGCTGGGTCGCTAGATCCGCTTCAGTGAGCACACTGCCATCGGCTTTTTCGGCCATCTCAACCCGCTCAAAGCGTGGCATCAGCTCTTCTTGCGCCACTTTTCGAATCAGCTGCTCTAGGGTTGCCAGTTGGTCTCGATCAAACATGTCTTTTATCTCTGGGTTGGCGCGTGGCCTCGAGGAATTTTCCGCATTGCATATTCTTTATAGAGTGCTTAGTGTGCCTCACAGATGAGACGTCTTGCCCTTTTTCTTCTGCTGATTTTACTGAGCTTAAGCAGTCATGCCAAAGCCACGTCTCCGACCCTCGAAGAACAGCGCCAACTCTTCCTTGATGCCGAACAAGCACTCGATGCTGGTCGAATAAGCACCTATCGCAGTTTTAAAAAGCGTTTAGGCGATTACCCGCTGGTACCTTATTTGGAACAGCAGGAACTGAAACGTCGTTTCCGTCGCTTACCGAAAAAAGATGTCGCCGCGTTTCTGGAAAAATATAAAGGGACACCGGTTGCCGATGAGCTTCGTCAAGATTGGTTAGAACAACTGGCGCGCAAAGGCCACTGGAAAAGCTATCTTGAGTTTTATACGCCGCAAAGTGATACCGGTCGGCAATGTAAATACATCCGCGCTTTGATTCGTACCGGTAAAGCAGAGCAAGGTTACGCTCAAGTTAAACGCTTATGGCTTGATGGTGATTCTCAACCAAGCACCTGTGATGGCATCTTCTCCGCATGGGAGAAAAAAGGCTTTCTCACACGCGACTTGATCTGGGCGCGCATTGAATTGGCGATGGAGAAAAACAATTGGCGCTTAGCGCGTTTTTTATCGCGCAAGCTGACACCGAATGATCGTCGCTGGGTAACACGTTGGACTAAGCTGCATCGCTCACCAAACCTAGCTAAGCGACTGTATAAATACACCAAGCCGCATCCGTATCGCGATCAAATCATGGCGCATACGATCAAGCGCTTATCGTTAAAAAAACCACTCGAGGCACTAGAGCATTGGCAAAAGCTAAAAGCCAAGTTTGGTTTTGCTGAAGCATTAATCACCCCTACCGAACGTTATTTGGGTTTGATGCTAGAGCGCGAGAAAGATCCTCGTGCATTTACTTTTTTGCAAACCCTGCCCTTAGCGGCTGATGATGAACGCTTACTCACGGCGAAGTTACGCTCTGCCTTAGTTCATTCCAATTGGTCGCAAGTGGTCATGCTGCTCGAGAAGGTGCCAAGCAAAGAGGTATGGCAATACTGGCTTGCACGGGCATATCAAGAAACCGGCCAAACCACCAAAGCGAAATTAGGCTTTGAGTTACTCGCCAATGAGCGTTCTTACTATGGCTTCCTCGCTGCGGATATTGTTAAAAAGCCGTATCACTTAGCGCATATCGATACACCGGTGAGCCAAATCTCACTGGATAAGCAAAAGAACAACCCAGGCATTCAACGTGCGATTGAACTGCATGAGCATGAGCGTTTTATTGATGCACGTCGCGAATGGAATTACGCCACAAAAGGCTTAGTGAATGGCGATCTGCAAGCTGCTTCATTGGTCGCAGAAGAAGCAGGATGGCATGACCAAGCGATCTTCACGCTAGCTAAAACGGCGTATTGGGACGACTTAGAACTGCGCTTCCCTTTGCATCATGATGATCTGATTAACGAGGCGGCAAAAGACTTCAAGTTAGACCCTTCATGGATCTATGCGGTGATTCGACAAGAGAGTGCTTTCCGTCAGGATGCGCGCTCACATGTTGGTGCAGTGGGCTTGATGCAACTGATGCCATCGACTGCGCGAGTTGTTGCTAAGGGCATGCTGAATCAACGTGTACCTAAGACCAAACAGCTACTCGAAGCTGAAACCAACATCTCGTTGGGCAGCGCTTATCTCAATCAGCTCAGCGAGCAATATAACGGCAATATCATTCTGGCTACCGCAGGCTATAACGCGGGACCGTTGAATGTGGATCGATGGCTTGGCGAGACTGAGCTGCCTGCGGATGTGTGGGTAGAACTTATCCCCTTCCACGAAACGCATCGTTATGTGCGCAGTGTGTTGAGCTACATGGTGATCTACGACAAACGTCGTGGCAAAAAGGTCACGCGATTAAGTGATCGCATCAAAGCGATACCGAAAGCGGAAGATTAATTATCTTTGCCCAACATTGAGCTACGTGCTTGCTCAATCTCTTCTGGCGTCATCTGCGCTAATAAATGCTTAATGTAATCTTCAGCACGCTTACTACCGTTGCTATCAGCCAACATCAACCATTGCAGTGCCACGATGGGATCACGCTCGACTTGTTTGCCATCCATCAACATACGACCTAAAGCAAACTGCGCTGCGCCAAAGTTTTTATTAGCCGCTTCGGTGTAATAGTGAATCGCCTTGGCGATATCTTTTTCAGCGCCGTATTGCGCAAAGCGATACATGGTACCGACGACATACATGGCTTTAACCGATCCATGATCGGCGGCTAGTTGATACAACTCACGCGCTTTGGCTTCGTCGGTATCGACACCAGAACCATTCGCATACATCCACGCCATGGTGATCAGCGCATCTTCGTGACCTTGGCGAGCGGATTGTTTAAACCATGCCATCGCTTGCTCACGATCGAGCTCAACCCCTTCACCATTGCCGTATAAAACACCTAAGCGGAATTGCGCCTCTGCGTCGCCGCTTTCGGCCACGGTGCGAAGTTTTGCCAGCATCTCTGGCGTTACGGTATTGGGAGTCTCTTCTGCCATGTGTTTACTTAACTACCTTTAAGGCGCGGCAGTATAGACAAAGCGGCAGCGGGTTTCTGCGTTAAAGCCGCTCAAACACCACGGATTGCGTGGAGGATTTGATCTTCGAGCTCGAAACGCGCTGCGAGCACCTCACCCAACGCATTCAGGTCGGTATGTAGCTTTTCGCGATCGATATCACCGGTCATATCCGCGAAATCATCAATGAACACGAGCAGGATATGTGTCAGTTCGGTGATCTGTGCGTAGAGGCGCTTGCCTTCATCTTTAACCGCTTGGCGACGCTCACGACCATCAATGATGCGCTCGTAAATTTCGAAGTGCACAAAGGCGGTGTAGTCGGTGAGGATTTCACAAAAGCGTTGAATATCAGCGTCGGCTTGCTTGTCACCCACGGTGACGCCAGCGAGGCCGCAGTAAGTCGCCAGTAGCTCACTTCGCTCGGCGAGCATTTTGTCTATGACCTCGTTCGATCCTGATCGTCTTTCTTCCATGTTTGCAGTCATTTCCAGAGACCTTTGCTTTTGTTATGTTGTCGGAAGATTTTACCGAAAAATACGAATTAAAGTTGTATTTTTGAGCCCTACTTTATGTTGCAGCGCACCATTATTTTTAGCCTTTTCATTAGCTTAGCGAGCTCCGTCTCAGCTGCTGGCTCGGGCAATCTTGTCGGTGATCTGATGCAAGGTATGGCCAAAGGCCTCGCCCAACTCAATCAGCAGCAAAACACCAACCAACCCCAGTGGAACTTCCCGCCTGGGCTAGAGCCTCTCTCTGAGACCCGTAATCGCACTAACTTTTCTTATCCGGGATTCAACCAGCCTTATTACGCGCCCCCTTTTATCCCAATTGAGCGTCAGCTTTTGCAGTACCTGCAGGGCAATTGGCGGACCAATCGCGGCGGCCTTATGCTGGTTCGAGGAAACCTTGCACGACTGTATGTTGACGCGAAAACGCACCAAGATTTGTACATCCGCATAGATCCTGAGGCGATCTGGCTACAACCGGCTAACGACCCTAAAGCCATCGCGAGTCGTTATGACTTCCAGATCGATGGCAATCAAATCGCGCTGCGGGATATGCACATGCAAAGCCTCGTGTTGATTCGTCATATACCTGAGACTGTCACTGAGTAGCCTGAATAAGGTATCTTTAGAAAAAAATAACAACGACTGCCCTTATGAAATTTACAAAAGTTGCATTGATCGGTGGCACTGGCTTTGTCGGTCGCCGTCTTACTCACGTCTTAGCAAACCTTGGCCATCAGTGCCGTGTGATTACCCGTCACGCGCATCGTCATCCAGAGCTCAAATTGAGCGCGGAGTTGGTACAAGCAAACCCCTACGATTTAGATCAGCTTAAGCAAGCAGTTAAAGGCTGTGATGCTGTGATCAACTTGGTGGGCATTCTTAATCCTGCTAACAAACGCGAGGGCTTCCGCGAAGTACACGTCGGCATCACCGAAAATGCCATTGAGGCATGTCATGCCGCCGGCATAAAACGTTACATTCAAATGAGTGCGCTACAAGCAGATCAAGATGCAGGTAGCAGCACCTACTTAAAAACGAAAGGTGAGGCAGAGAATCGTGTTCGCGCGATGTGCCAACCGAACATCAACTTCACCATCTTCCGCCCTTCGGTCATTTTTGGACCAGGTGATGGCTTCTTAAATCGCTTTGCCGGCTTAATGAAGATACCAGGACCATTACCGTTGGCCTGTGCAAAGTCACGCTTCGCACCGGTTTATATTGAAGATGTTGTTAAGGCTTTTGCGCAAAGCGTGGACGATAGAACCACCTTTGGTCAGACCTATGAGCTCTGTGGCCCTGAGGAGTACACCTTGCGTGAGGTTGTTGAGTTCCTCGCCAAAGTGATGGAGCGCAAGAAGCTGATCATTGAACTGCCCGATGTTGCCGCACGTATTCAAGCGCGTATTTTGCAGAACTTACCAGGCAAGTTATTCACCATGGATAACTACAACTCGCTACAAACCGCGAGCGTATGTAGCGATAACGGCTTGGCACGTTTAGGTATTGATGCCGCAAGCATGAGTGGAATCGTCCCGACTGTACTACTGCGACACGATAAAGCCGGCAAGCTCGATCGTTTACGCGCACGCGCTCGTCACGAAGACTAAATCGGGAAGAACACCGCTGAAGCGAAGCCTTGGATGACGTTTTTGATCGTACGATTGGTGGTATCTGCAACCACCTCTGCAAATAGATCATTCATACCAATCAACTTACCGAAGATCCGCGAGAAGGTCAGGTTCACACCGACCTTGGCATCGCCGTGACTGATTAAAAATAAACGCCCTGCCTCATCGCGCTTATTGCGCAGCTGCCAATCCGCTATCTCGGTATTACGCGCTAAGTAATAGAGCTTTTGCGGATCAAACTCATGATGCATGAAGAACTCACCATCGTTTCCGTAGGTGGTTTTATACATGCCATATAAACCACCCACAAAAGCAGCAACCCGATCACCGGTAAATAATGGATCAAAGGCTAACGCCACTTTATCGGAAGACTTAGCCGTTTTGATTTGTGGCAGATCACCATCCGCTTTAATCAATCGCGCCGCGGCCTGTTGTGCAGTTAAATTAGGTTGATCTGATCGACGTAATTGATTGGGATTACGTAGATACAATTTTTCAGCGATCTCGCGCAGATAGCCGCGCCATTGTTTAACTGCGATTTCTGCCGCCATATCGACATCGCTTTTAGCGACATCACTCAGCTTAAACTCGCGTGGCTGAATCGGATCAGTTGGCTTTGGCTGCGACATACAGGCACCGAGCATCAACGCCACACTGACCAACAGACCGAGCTTAAAGATAGGCACGTTGATCTCCTACCGCAAAGCCACGCATCGCAAGGTCCAACCCTTTACTAAAGGCAATCACTTTAAATCGCTCACCCATTTCTGTCGGCAAGGTCAGCTGCTTCATCGCTTGGGCTTGATGTATATAACGATCGCTCATCGGATCCTCATCCAATAACTCGGCAATGCCATTATTCATCAAGAAAAAAGACTGTGTTGTAAAACCTGCTAAATCAAAACCGTGATTCACTCCAGCTTCTGCGACTGCACTGAAATCAACATTCGCGGTGATGTCTTGTGAGCCAACACGTTGCAAAGGATCGTTGTAGGCCTTGTGTTGATAATGACAAATCAAGGTGCCCGCTGATCGCTCAGGATGGTAATAAGCTGCTTCTGGATAGCCGTAATCCACCAAGATCACAGCGCCCTGATCAATCATTTGCGATAACGCTGAGATCCAACCATCGACATGCCGATTAACCTCAGACTCATAGCCATCTGCAAATTGGCCTAAGCGCGCCTCTAAGGCATCAAGCTGTTTGAGCAATGTGTCATCGGTCGCATCTAACCATGTTGCTTGATACGCATCATCCGAATAACTCACCCACTGCATCTGCCATTGATCAGCTGTTTTTTTAACCCGCTGTACTGGCATCGCATCAAGTACCTCATTGGCAATCACCACGCCTTGCCAAGGTGACGATGGCATATGCGATAACCATTCCACGCGCTCTAACAAATGTGGCAGCGCTTGCTGAATGGTTTCGCGCTGACGTTGTTGCAGCTCTGCACTGAGCTCAAGGATTTGATAACGCACTGGCAAGCAATCGAGCTGTTCAAGCTGCTCCAGCACACTCACCGCTAAGGCACCTGAGCCCGCACCAAATTCCAACACACAAGGTTGCTCTAAAGCACTAAAGACCTCAGCGATCTGATGCGCGAGTGATTGCCCAAACAGTGGCGATAATTCAGGGGCGGTAATGAAGTCACCCCCAACACCAAACTTTTGCGCACCATTCACGTAGTAGCCCAAGCCTGGGGCATATAAGGCTAGCGACATAAAACGCTCAAAATCGACAAGACCACCCTCTTTGACGATTTGCTCGCCAATGGCTTTGTGGATAGCTTGTTCAACAGACTCTGTCACGCGGTTATACAGTCGCAAAGATTGATATAGTTGTTTGCATTATAAAGAACCTCACGTTGAAGGGAGTCATTCAATGTCACAGACCGAAAAAGTTGCTTTAGTCACCGGTGCTGCCGCACGCATTGGCGCTGCAACCTGCGATGCCTTACATAAAGCTGGCTATTTTGTGATTGTGCATTACCGCTCTTCACGTGAACCGGCAGCGGCATTAGTGAAGCGCCTGAATGAAAATCGCGCGAATTCCTCTGTGCTGATTCAAGCGGATCTGTGTGACATGCAAGCGGTTGAAAAGCTCGCTAAAGAGACGCTAGAGGTTAAAGGTCGTTTAGATGTGCTGATTAACAATGCCAGTAGCTTTTACCCAACCCCAATGGGCACAGCCACTCAGGAACACTGGGATGATTTATTTGGCAGTAATGCACGTGCACCTTTCTTTTTAAGCCAAGCCTTAGCGCCAGAACTTGCCAAACAAAAAGGCTGCATTGTGAATCTTGTCGATATCTATGCTGAGCGACCAAAACCAAAGCACCCTGTGTATGTGATGGCAAAAGCAGCAAACGCGATGATGGTAAAAACACTCGCACTCGAGCTTGCACCGGATGTGCGTGTGAATGGCGTAGCACCTGGTGCAGCACTCTGGCCAACCGGCGCTGAGCACACCACCGATAAACAAGAAATCCTAAAGCGCATTCCGATGGGTCGACCTGCTGGCGCTGAACAGATCGTTAACGCGATTATGTTTATGGTGGATGGTAATGATTATGTGACCGGACAGATCTTAGCGGTCGATGGTGGTCGCAGCGTTCAGCAGTAAATTACAGATGCACTTGAATGAGTGCGTCTTTATCACCTGAAAAGTTTTCCCAAAGCGCTGCATAGCTCACACCACACTCAGGATGAATCTCATCGGGTGCAACATCAACAAGTGGCTTTAATACAAAAGCGTATTTTTCGATCTCATCACGCGGCAGATGCTTACCACCCTCGTCTGTCACTTGATCGTCATAGGTTAAGGCATCGATATCCATCGTCCGCGCGTTAAATTTCTCGCTCGTTCGCACACGACCAAAGTCATGCTCGATTTCTCGAAGCTTGATGTGCAGCTCAGCAGGCGTTAAATCGGTATTAAAGCCAGCGACAAGGTTAAAAAACGCATCACCATCAAAACCTTCGGCCGGTGTTTCATAGGTTGGCGAGATCACAAGCTCGCCAAATTCAGCTTCAAGTGCTTGCAGTGATCCGCGAATATTATTTTCGCGATCAATATTGCTACCAATGCTGACCCACACCCATGCCATTAAGCACGCTCTCCGCGCTCAATAATCACACCCACATCGGTGGCACCACGTACTGCGCCTTTTTTATTCAGCGTTAACTTCACCCAAGCAACATTAAACTCTTCGCGAATAATCCGAGCGCACTCTTCCGCCAATGTCTCGATAAGCTCGAATTCACTTTCACCGACATACTGCTGCAAACGCTTAGCAATTGATTTGTAGTTCAGCGCATCTTCTATCTTGTCGGTCTTGGCCGCTTTCGCGACATCGGCACTCATCTCAAGATCAAAGATCAGGGTTTGGCGAACGCGACGCTCCCAACCATAGATACCGATAACCGTATCAATCTTAAGATCGCGTAAAAAAACTGTATCCATCATTTGTTCCATTCAGGCTTTAATCAATCTTAACTGATGACACGCCGCTTGACCGCAGCTAGCTGCAGCTCAGAGAATGCCGACATGGATTTATCAATGACTGAACTTGGCCTTATCGTTGCGGCTTATCTGATTGGCTCTATCTCGAGCGCCATTATTGTTTGCCGCCTGATGGGATTACCTGACCCACGCAGCGAAGGCTCAAACAACCCAGGTGCGACCAACGTGTTGCGCATTGGTGGCAAAAAAGCCGCTGCGATCACCTTGCTTGGCGACATGCTCAAAGGTGTACTGCCGGTTGCAGCAGGTCATCTACTCGATGTCTCTACACTCACCTTTGCCCTAGCAGCCATGGCAGCTTTCTTAGGACATCTGTATCCGGTTTTCTTTGGCTTTAAAGGTGGCAAAGGTGTTGCGACCGCACTTGGCACTCAGTTCGGTTTGCATTGGGGTATTGGTTTAGCCGTCGCGGGCATCTGGTTATTCATGGCGAAGGTCGTCAAGATCTCATCGCTATCCGCACTGGTTTCTATGGCCTTAGCACCGGTGATTATTTATTGGATTTGGCCGGCTGATGAGCTGATCGTGATGCAAATTATCATGAGCATCATTTTGTTCTGGCGTCACAAGAGCAACATCCAACGCTTGATCAGCGGCGAAGAAAGCTTGATTGGCAAAAAGAAATCTTAAGCCGGCTCGAGCTCGGTCATTGGCCAACGCGGCTTAATACCAAACGACAAATCACCCGATTCACCCGCAAGCAATCGCTGACAACCGGCAAAAGCAATCATCGCACCGTTATCGGTACACAACTCAGGACGCGGATAATAAGCGCGACCACCTAAGTCAGCGGTCAAAGTATCAACCGCAGCACGCAGCCGTTTATTAGCACTCACGCCACCTGCCATCACCAACTGATTCGAGCCAGTTTGCTCTAAAGCGCGTTTGCACTTGATCGCTAAGGTATCGACGACCGCATCTTCAAATGCGCGTGAGATATCCGCTTTGAGCGTTTCTAACTCAGCACCCGAACAATTCTTTGATTCATTTTGTAGCGTGGTCAGCGCAAAGGTCTTCAAACCCGAGAAAGAAAAATCCAAGCCCGGACGATCAGTCATCGGACGTGGGAAACGAAAACGTGTCGGATCACCTTGCTCGGCGAGCTTTGCGAGCAAAGGCCCACCGGGGTATCCCAGTTCAAGCAACTTAGCGGTTTTATCAAACGCTTCACCCGCGGCATCATCGACTGACTCACCGAGCAATTTGTATTTGCCGATACCTTCAACCAACACGAGCTGGGTATGTCCACCTGAGACCAGCAAAGCGACAAAAGGAAAGTCAGGACGATCACCCTCGAGCAACGGCGCTAACAGATGCCCTTCCATGTGATGTACGCCCACCGCAGGCACACCCCAGCTCCAGGCCAAGGTCCGCCCCATGGCCGCACCAACCAACAACGCTCCGGCTAAACCAGGGCCTGAGGTGTAGGCCACGCCATCGATTTGATCGCCTTTCAGATCCGCTTCTGCGAGCAATTGCTGCACCATCGGCGCGAGCTTGCGCACATGGTCCCGCGAGGCCAATTCTGGCACCACGCCGCCATACTCCGCATGCAGCTCGATCTGGCTATAAACTTCGTGTGCAATCAAGCCCTTAGCGCTGTCATAAAGCGCCACACCGGTCTCATCGCACGAACTTTCAATCCCCAGCACTAACACGCAATCTTTCCTTTGCAAAACTTCATTTAACCCAGTAGAATCCTGCGCCTTTCCGCCCGGAAGGAATTTTCCGTGGCTTGAAACAGATAGTCTAACGGGTTTAGAGCCCAGAGGAAGTAATGCCAAACGTACGTGTTAAAGAAAACGAGCCGTTCGAAGTTGCGATGCGTCGCTTCAAGCGTTCATGCGAAAAAGCTGGCACTCTTGCAGATGTTCGTAAGAAAGAGTTCTACGAGAAGCCAACTTGGGAGCGTAAGCGCAAAGCTGCAGCTGCTGTAAAGCGCTGGCAGAAGAAGCTGAGCCGCGACAATCGTCGTTTCGAGCGTCAGTACTAATTCATTTCGTTTAGGGTTGATTCGGTGCTAAAGGCACAGATCATCGACGACATGAAAGCCGCTATGAAAGGCGGCGAAAAGGCGCGCTTGGGCGTTATCCGCTTAATCACCGCTGCCATTAAGCAGCGTGAAGTGGATGAGCGTATCGAGCTAGACGATGAGCAAGTGCTCGTTGTGCTCGACAAGATGGTCAAGCAGCGTCGCGATTCGATTAAGCAATATACCGATGCCGGTCGTGAAGATCTGGCAGCCATCGAAGAAGCTGAAGTCGAAATCATCCAAACCTACCTACCTGCAGCACTTAGCGAAGATGAGATCGCTGCAATCGTTGAAGCCGCTATCGCACAAACTGGCGCAAGCAGCATGGCTGACATGGGTAAGGTGATGGGTATCGTGAAGCCACAGGTTCAAGGCCGTGGTGACATGGGTGCTGTTTCCGGCATCGTTAAGCAAAAATTGGGCTGAACTCTGTCGCCCTTTTCCCTGCCCTGATACGCTTCGGCTATGGCAGGTAACATTCCACAGCAATTCATTGATGACCTTCTGAGTCGTGTCGATATCGTCGATGTGATCAATCGTCGTGTCACCTTGCAAAAGAAAGGCAAGGAATACCAAGCCTGCTGCCCTTTCCATGGTGAAAAGACACCGTCCTTTACGGTCAGTCCGAGCAAGCAGTTCTACCACTGCTTTGGTTGTGGCGCGCATGGCACCGCGGTTGGCTTCTTGATGGAATACGATCGCCTGAGCTTTCCCGAGGCGATAGAAGAACTTGCTACCGATCAAGGTATCGAAGTCCCTCGCGAGCTGACCTTTAACAACAAAGGGCCAGATCACAAACCGATCTATGATTTGCTGCAAAAGGTCTCGGAGTTTTACGAGCAACAGCTACGCGAACATCCCACCAAACAACAAGCGGTCGATTACCTTAAACAACGTGGCTTAAGTGGTGAGATCGCCAAAGACTTTGCCCTCGGTTACGCGCCGCCCGGCTGGGATAACGTGCTCAAGCGTTTTGGTGGTGATGATAAAAAGCTCCAAGTCCTGCGTGATGCTGGACTGATCAGCGAGAAAGAAAACGACAAACGGTATGACCGCATGCGCGAACGGATCATCTTTCCCGATTCGCGATGGACGTGGTCGCGTCATCGGTTTTGGTGGTCGTGTACTCGGTGATGACAAACCCAAGTATCTCAACTCACCTGAAACGCCTGTCTTCCATAAAGGCCAAGAGCTCTATGGCCTATATGAAACGCGCCAAACACATAAACAGCCCGATCAGATTCTCGTCGTTGAAGGCTATATGGATGTGGTTGCCTTAGCGCAATTTGATATCCGTAATGCGGTTGCAACTTTAGGCACCGCAACCACCCCCGATCATCTTAAAAAGCTGTATCGCACCGCTAACGAGGTGGTGTTCTGCTTTGATGGCGACCGCGCCGGTCGAGATGCCGCATGGAAAGCGCTGAAGACTGCCTTGCCTTTAATGTCAGATGGTCGCCAAGCACGCTTCCTGTTCTTACCCAATGGCGAAGACCCCGATTCATTGGTGCGCAAAATCGGCACCGATGCTTTCCGTGAAGAACTGCAGCATGCTCAACCGCTCTCAGAGTTCTTGTTTGCCAAACTTGAATCCCAGGTCGACACCAACAGCATTGACGGACTGGCACGCATGGGCGAGCTCGCCAAGCCGCTCCTCGCTGAACTGCCGCAAGGCACCTTCCGCGTGATGATGGAAAAAGCGCTTGAGCAGCGCCTTGGGGTCAGCGTGGATATCGGCAAAGCCAAACCGCCAGAGAACACCCCAATTAAGCGACAAGCCAAGCCTGCAGCAGCGAGCTCGGCGCCTGGCATGTCTCCTGTGAGCAAAGCCGTGGCGATTGTGCTGCAACACCCGAATGCCGCTTTAGCAGAATTACCCCCTAATTGGCGCGATCTCCCAGAAAAAGGCATCGAAGTACTAGCTAATTTGATCGATCGTGTTACATCTAACCCAAATACGCATAGTGCAGCTCTGGTCGAAGCGGCAGATGAGTCTCTTCGCCCGTATCTGGCAAAGTTAGCGGTCGCTAACATCGCGGTGATGGATGACGCACCCGAGCAACTAACCGGAATTCTTTCTAGCCTTTTGCGAAGCCATCAAAAAAACACGCTGCAACAATCACTTACCGACAAACCGGTCAGCCAGATGAGCGATGAAGAGAAGCAAAAGCTTCGCGATGCCTTTAAGCGCTAATTTTCAACTAATTTCTTAAGTGTCATAGCCGAAAAGCGTTTCCAACGCTATAATGGTGGGCTTGATGCGTTATTTTTGCGCAACACCCCAATTCGACGTTTGAATTCTTCCTGAGAGGCTTCATGAACCAGGCAACCCAGCAACAAAACAGCATCCGCGACCTGATTGCTAAAGGTAAAGAGCAAGGCTTTTTGACTTACGCCGAGGTGAACGACCACCTCCCAGACTCTGTCGTAGATCCGGAGCAGATCGAAGATATCGTCCGCATGATCAACGACATGGGCATCTCAGTGCACGAACAAGCACCTGAAGATGACAACACCCTGTCTGACAACGCTGTTTCTACCGATGACGACGCCGCAGAAGCTGCCGCAGCCGCATTGGCCACCGTGGATAGCGACTTTGGCCGCACCACCGACCCTGTGCGCATGTACATGCGTGAGATGGGTACCGTTGAGCTACTCACTCGTGAAGGCGAGCTGCGTATTGCTAAGCGTATCGAAGCAGGTCTTAACCAAGTAGGTTATGCCGTTGCGCTATTCCCGCCTTGCGTGCAGATGCTACTCGACAAATTTGACGAAGTTGATGCTGAAGAGACACGTCTTAACGATGTCATCGCAGGCTTCAAACTCCCAGACATTGGTGATGCAACCCCAATGCCTGAAAACAGCAACAACAATAACAACAGCTCTGATGATAACGATTCAGATGGCGACAGCGATGATGACGATGACGACAGCAGCAGCTCAGAGCCAGAAGATACCGGCATCGACTTAGAAGAAGTTGCTGCTAAGCGTAAAGACCTTAAGCGCACCTTCAACGCATGGACCAAGCTCCTGCAGAAAGAAGGCAACTCTGACAAAGCGCAAAAAGCTGGCCAAAAATGTGCGGACGCCTTCATGGAATTCCGTCTGTCACCTCAGCTATTTACTGACGTCGCTAACATCTTGCGTAACCACATCAGCATGATTCGCGAATATGAGCGTACCGTACTCGATCTTGCCGTTACTGAAGCTGGCATGCCACGTAAAGAATTCATCACCACGTTCCCTAAGAACGAAACCGATGCTAAGTGGCTACAAACACAACTTAAAGTGAAAGCTGATTGGGCAACCAAGTTAGCTGAGTTCGCGCCTGAAATTGAGCGCTGCCAAACCAAGCTGGCCGATATGGAAGAAACCAGCATGATGACCATCGCGGACGTGAAAGAAACCAACCGCTTGATGTCGATTGGTGAAGCAAAAGCACGTCGTGCGAAGAAAGAGATGGTCGAAGCTAACCTACGTTTGGTTATCTCGATTGCTAAGAAATACACCAACCGTGGTCTGCAGTTCTTGGATCTGATTCAAGAAGGCAACATTGGCTTGATGAAAGCGGTTGATAAGTTTGAATACCGTCGTGGTTATAAGTTCTCAACTTATGCGACTTGGTGGATTCGTCAGGCAATCACCCGTTCGATTGCTGACCAAGCACGCACCATCCGTATCCCAGTTCACATGATCGAAACGATCAACAAGCTGAACCGTATCTCACGCCAGATGATTCAAGAGATGGGTCGTGAGCCAACTCCTGAGGAATTGGCAGAGCGTATGGATATGCCTGAGGACAAGATCCGCAAGGTACTCAAGATTGCAAAAGAGCCAATCTCAATGGAAACCCCAATCGGTGATGATGAAGATTCACATCTGGGTGATTTCATCGAAGACCAAGGTGCTGCATCGCCTATCGATATGGCAACCTCTGAAGGTCTTCGCGAGTCGACGCAAAACATGTTGGCAGGTCTTACCGCTCGTGAAGCAAAAGTATTGCGCATGCGTTTCGGTATCGACATGAACACTGACCACACCCTCGAGGAAGTGGGCAAACAGTTCGATGTCACACGTGAGCGTATCCGTCAGATCGAAGCGAAAGCATTACGCAAATTGCGTCACCCGACCCGTTCGGAGAAGTTGCGTTCGTTCCTCGATAGCGACTCATAAAAAAATGGCGCACCCGATGCGCCATTTTTCATCCACCCTATTCGGGCCTATAGCTCAGTTGGTTAGAGCAGGGGACTCATAATCCCTTGGTCCCAGGTTCAAGTCCTGGTGGGCCCACCACTCTCCCCTATCTATATAGACATAAAAACCCCATTATTTTCTTGATGGTGGTTTTTGTGTTTTCATCTATCTTTCGCTTAGGAGGAGAAAAATTATGTCTACATATTCTTGTAATGTTTGCGGCATGGCAGTCAACGCAACCTGCGCCAAATGCAATGTTGAGCTGGTAAATGACACCCTGACCCTTGATGATGGCTCAGAAGTTCAGATTTCTAAGTGCCCGCAGTGTGATGGCAAGATCAAAAGCCCACAATGTTGTGGCGCAGATATGACCGCTGGCTGAATTTAGCGCAAAAAAATGCCCCACCGAGGTGGGGCCAGTCTTTTAGGAGGTTGCACTGATGAGACCATCACTTCAACCACCATCCTATTAGTTAAGGTAGACCATATCCGGATAAAAGCAAGGGCTTTTAGGATTTCATGGCATCAGGCCAGACAATCACTGAATGAACGCCCTGACCGCGATATAACGGCACACCCTCTTTTGCCTCAGGATCAAAGGGATCATGCTCGCTTGCCAGAGCCATGCTGACAAAATGATTGGCGGTGAATTCATCCTTCCACGAGGTATCTTGATCAAAATCTGCCGGCTTCATTGGCGGCTCTCGACGGTTTCGCTCGACTGCAAACACCACTCGTTCATTACTTTCGTTGCGTGAGATCACCATCCAATTCACCCAACGCATACGAAAAGTCACCTTGTAGCCCATCTCTTCGAGCTTCGATTGGAGAATATTGCCGCCAACATCAGTGAGCTCCAGATCAGATAATTCGACTGGCTGATCATTACTGATGGCATCTGGATCCATTGGAATACGCATATCTGAGCAATCGGTCAGACCCCAACCTTTATCCAACACCTCTACTCGGTCTTTCAGCACACGCAGACGCATGAAACAGGCCTTACCGCCCGTTTGCTCTGCCAAACCTTCAACTGATTCAGGATTAGTCACCTCATCCTGAAACATCTCGCCCTGCTCGTTCAAATAGCCGACGTGATAAAGCTGCGAGCCATACAAGAAAGTCAGGTGCGCAAAGAGATCACCATCGTTGTAGTAATGGATCCAATTTAATTCGTATTTACCGGCTTGCTTCTTCAGATGCTCCCATACGTAAACGGTCATCATCTCAAAAGGGGCATTAATTCCGCCCTGCTGTGTTCCTGCCATGCCAATCCTCAGCGTATTAATTCTTAGGGGCAGAATTAGACCATGTTAGAAGACGTCATGAAACGTCCTATGCGGCATGATTTTCAGTGCAAATAATTGCTTTTTAAAAACTAACCGCCAGTGGTATTCATAAAGCGCACAACCTGTGCGCCATCTGCCAAGCGGGTGTGATCAAAGTCATGCCCTTTTGGCTTTCGCTCAATTGCCTTGAGAATAATCTCACGTAACTCTTGATCGCTTGCGCCTTCTCGTAGCGGCGCACGCAGATCAACCGAATCATCTTGACCCAAGCAAAGATAAAGCACACCGGTACAAGTCAATCGAACACGGTTACATGACTCACAAAAGTTATGACTGTAAGGCGCAATGAAACCAATACGTTGACCGGTTTGCGCAATATTGTGGTATCGAGATGGGCCACCGGTTTGATAATCGCTTGGTGTCAGCGTCCAACGCTTCTCGATATCTGCCTTCGCGTCTTCCAAAGACCAAAAATGATCATCACGAAGCTGACCGATATCACCCATCGGCATAGATTCAATCACGCTCAAATCAAAACCACGCTCACCACACCATGCGAGCAACTGATCCATCTCAGAATCGTTAATGCCTTTTAACGCAACCGCATTGATCTTGACCTTTAAGCCCGCATCAACAGCCGCATCAATTCCGCGCATCACATCGTCGTATTTACCCAGACGTGTTAGCTCTTCGAACTTAGTTTTATCCAAGGTATCAAGAGAAACGTTCACACGCTTAACGCCGAGATCTTTCAGGGGCTTTGAAAATTTATCGAGCAATGCGCCATTCGTCGTCAAGGTAAGTTCTTCAAGACCCGAACCCAACTGCGCACCGAGGTGTTCAAATAAGGAGAGAATATCTCGACGCACCAAAGGCTCGCCGCCGGTGATCCGCAGCTTCTGCACACCCAATCCAATAAACACCGAGCAGATACGCTGAAGCTCCTCGAGCGTCAGCAAGTCTTTACGTGGCAAGAAGGTCATATCTTCTGCCATGCAGTAATTGCAACGATAGTTACAGCGGTCGGTGACGGAAACGCGCAGATAAGTGACTGCACGACCAAACGGATCAATCATGGGTGCTCTCAAATTACGAGCCGTCAGTATAGGCGAAAAACCGCCTGAATCACTGCACAGAGGGTGGGATTTCCCCGAGCGCCAATAAGTGACTGACGTAAGTGTAAGGCTCTGCCTGAGTTATCGGGCGAGCACGTTGAGCTGCCTCAATCGCCATCTCACGAATCTGTGGATCTGCTGAACGTAGGCTCACGCGAATCAAGGTCGCTGACGCTGAGATCAACGAGGCATCCGCATGCGCCGGTGTCGCACCAAGTCCCGGTAGCAACTGCTGATCCGTTTTACGCCAACCCGACGCACCGTAAAAACGCTGCCATGCTTGTTGTGTGAGTTGATCACGCCATTCAATCAATACCGGATCTGAAGAAATATACGAAAGGTAATCCAAGCCTTGGATCAAATACGCATAGTCATCCAATCCGGTTTGACCCACCGCCTGCCCCGCTTCCTCTGATCGCCAGAGTCGACCGTTTTGCCACAAACGATCACGTAAGCCATAAGCCAATTCACTCGCCTGTGCTGCATAGTCTGATTGAGGGAATTGTTGCGCCGCTAAGGCCAAGCTACCGAGCATTAAGCCATTCCAAGCCGCGAGGACCTTTTCATCTCGTGGCGGCATGCGTGTTGCGCGGCGTTGTAACAAGGTGTTTTTAATCTGAGCAAGGCGCTCAAACATCTGTGCCTCAGTCACTCCGCTTTTCTCTGCTAATGCCGCAACACTTTCACCTTGCATTGGTAAGAAGCCCGCCGGTAAAGCTGCAAAACCTTGCATCGACCAATAGGCTTTCGCCAGCTCCGCATCCTCTTTACCTAGCTGCGCGAGCAACTCTTCATCTGTCCAGAGGTAGCTTCCACCCTCGATATCATTCTCATCAATCGCAGAGAGGCTCGAGATGTATTGCCCTTTCTGCTCACGCATATCCGAGCTCGCAAAATCTAACGCTAAGCGCGCCATACCCAGATAATCCTCTCGTCCGTAGATCTGACCTGCCATGAGATAGACCCGTGCTAGCTGCGCTTGGTTATAGAGCATCTTTTCAAAGTGCGGCACTTCCCATGAAGGGTCAACGGTATAGCGAAAGAAGCCTTCCTTAAGATGATCACGCATACCGAACTTCGCCATGTTATCTAAGGTGACTTCAACCCATTGATCCAGACCAGGCACTTCCATCGGCAAACTGGCACGCAGGGTCAGTACAGCGAGTAATTGCGCCTCTAACGGAAACTTACTTTCATGACCTATGCCACCTGCTAGGGGATCAGCCACCATCATGATCTGCTGTAAATAACGCTGAGCGATCTGAGGGAAGTTCATTGCAGGCTCAGCAGAGTTTTGCGCATTAGCACTTAGCGCCAAGGTCGCACGTCTAGCTAACTCACGCGTTTTATCACGCTCGCTATCCCAGGTAAGTTGAAGCTTCTGCAGCACCTGCTGAAATTGATCTGGCTGCATATAAGTCGCACCGATGAGCGGATAACCTTCAGGCGTCAGGAATACTGTCAGTGGCCATCCGGCTTGGCCATTTGTACGCTCGGTGTAATCCATCAAGTAATCATCTAACGCACTGTGCAATTCACGATCAAGCTTTACCGGTATGTAGTGCTTGTTCATCAAGGCAGCGATTTCTTTATCTTTAAAGCTCTCCTTTTGCATCACATGACACCAGTGGCAGGCAAAATAACCACTCGAGATAAGAATGAGCTTGTCGTCAGCTTGGGCTTTTTCGAGCACCTTTGCATTCCAATCCTGCCAGGCCACAGGATCACTGCCATGCAACGCTAGATACGGTGATGGATGATTTTCCAGCTGATTACTTAAGCCGAATGCCGCTGGAGATAAGAACAGAAAAAGGAACAGTCTTGCCAACATCAGTTTTCACTCTTGTATGGAATAACAAGAGCTTAGACCGACTCAGCGGGAAAATTTCATTAGATTAATTGGGTGTGAAAACCCAGGCAGAATTAGGTGTCGAACTGGTCAAGAATATTGCGCGCGACTTTCTTCTGGATTTCATTACCTTCTGCGAGTACTTCATAGAGCAATTTACGCGCTTCCCGTAAACGGCCTTCTTCACGCATGGTCATGATCCACTCGAGTTTATTGTCGACCGCATCTGGGACGAAATCGGTTGGTACTTCGTAAGGCTTCTCTTCGCCATCTACAGCTTCAGGTTCGTCTGAGTCACCCTCGTCGCCCTTATCATCTTCTTCGGACTCGTCATCCTCGTCTGCTTCCATGGCATCGAGTTCAGCTTCCATCTCTTCATCAGTGAGAGGACGGTACTCATCGTCGTCATCCTCATATTCACCTTCGTAGACCTCTTGCTTAGCTTCGCTATTACCTGAAGCCGCTGCTGCACCGGTCGTGGTTAAGGCACCACCAATACTCTTTTCTTCCTCTGAAGCTTTTGGCTTTCTCTTCAACAGACGTGAGAAGAAGATACCCACTTCAAACAGCAACCAAATTGGTACCGCTAATAAGGTTTGCGAAATGACATCAGGTGGCGTGAGCAGCATGCCGATAACAAAAGCACCCACCACAACAAATGGACGCTTCTGCGCCAACTTATCTGGTGTCGTCATGCCCGCCAATACAAGCAAGATCGTCGCAATCGGCACTTCAAATGAGATACCAAAAGCAAAGAAGAGCGTTAAGACAAAATCTAAATACGCGGTGATGTCCGTTGCAACGGCAACGCCTTCTGGGGCCACGCTAGTGAGGAATGCGAAGACCAGAGGAAACACCACAAAATACGCAAAAGCCGCGCCGGCATAAAACAAGATAACGCTTGAAGCCAACAAAGGAACTGCCAAACGTTTCTCATGCTGATACAAACCTGGCGCAATAAAAGACCAGAGCTGATGCAACAGATAAGGCATTGCTACAAAAACTGCTGTGACCAGCGCTAATTTAAAGGGCGTTAAAAATGGCGATGCCACCTGCGTTGCAATCATTGATGTGCCTTCAGGCATAACATCCATCAAAGGCGCTGCAACAAAGATGTAGATATCGTTACCGAAAGGGAAGAACACAACCAATAGCACTAAGATCGCGATCACCATACGGGTAACGCGAGTACGCAACTCAAGCAGATGCGAAATCAGTGGTTGTTCTTCTAGATTGCTCATGGATTACGGCGAATTGCCGCCAGCAGAGGCTTTGTCTTCCGGTGTTGCCGGCTTTGCCTCATCTGCTTCTTCGATCGTCATGTCTTTTTTGACATCGGCAAAATCTTTCTTCGTATCGTCGATGATTTCTTGGAAAGAACTGGTCGATGAAGCATCTTCAAACGCTTGCTTCTGAGCTGCGAGTGTTTTCTTCAACTCATCAGCTTCAATTTCTTTTTCGATATCTTTCTTAACATTGCTCACCATGCGACGCGCACGACCCACCCACATACCTGCAGTACGGGCTAAGCCGGGTAAACGCTCGGGACCAATCACGATCAGCGCAATAATGCCGATCAGGATGATTTCGAAAAAACCAACCTCAGTCATGTCAAAGACTCAGAAAAATTACTTTGTATTGTCTTTGTTTTCTTCGCGAACAGTTTCGCCGTCGATGACTTTCTCATCCGCTTTCTCAAGCTTCTCAGACTCATCTTTCTTGTCGTCTTTCATCGCGCTCTTAAAGCCTTTGAAAGCACCACCAAGATCGCTACCGATGTTACGCAGACGCTTAGTACCAAATAGGACCAAAACGATGGCCAAAATAATTAGCAGCTGCCAAATACTGATTCCACCAAAACCCATTTTATTTTCCTCACTTCTTTGGTTCGCTGCTGTGCCGCAGCGTTAGTTGTCGAATCATACCGACATTTAGTCTTTTCGGGCGGCTTTCTCGTCGTGACCAGATAATCCAAAACGACGATCGAGTTCTTCTAGGACATCCTGTGGCGAGAGCCCCTGCTGCGCTAGCAAGACCATGCTGTGAAACCACAGGTCAGCGGTTTCGTACACGATTTTATCTTTAGCGCCATCTTTTGCCGCCATCACCGTCTCGGTCGCCTCTTCACCGATCTTTTTCAAGATCGCATCAAGGCCCTTGGCATACAAAGACGCTACATACGAACTGTCAGCCTCAGCTGATTTACGCTCTTCGAGCACCGCAGCTAATCGGTTGAGCACATCACTCATAATCTCACCTCGATACCTTGATCCGCCATGAAGCGCTTGGCTTCACCCACGGTGTATTCCGCAAAGTGGAAAATCGACGCTGCAAGCACCGCATCCGCGCCACCTTTTTTCACGCCATCAACCAGGTGCTGCAACTCCCCCACACCACCTGAAGCAATCACAGGAATCGATACCGCTTCCGCAACTGCACGAACCAATTCGTTATCAAAACCAATCTTGGTGCCATCACGATCCATACTCGTGAGCAAAATCTCACCCGCGCCATACTCGGTCATCTTGGCCGCCCATTCGATGGCATCGATACCGGTTGGCTTACGACCGCCATGGGTAAAGATTTCCCAATGGTCATCAACGCGCTTGGCATCAATCGCAACCACAATACATTGCGAGCCAAAACGATCGGTTACTTCTTTTACAAACTCAGGATTGAATACCGCTGCTGAATTGATCGAGACCTTATCTGCACCGGCGTTCAACATGGTCAGCACATCATCAGGCTTACGAATACCACCACCAACAGTCAGCGGGATGAATACCTCTGATGCGACTTGCTCAACCACATGCACGATGGTGTCGCGATTATCCGAAGTCGCTGTGATATCTAAGAATGTGATTTCATCCGCGCCTTCTTGGTTATACCGACGCGCCACTTCAACCGGATCACCGGCATCGCGGATATCGACAAACTGCACGCCTTTAACAACGCGACCGTTATCAACGTCTAAACAAGGAATGATGCGTTTCGCTAAACCCATGATCAGGCACTCAACTGGTCAGCTAACTGTTGTGCTTCAGCTAGATCTAAGGTGCCTTCGTAAATCGCACGACCTGTAATAGCACCGGTAATGTTATTGGTTGGCGCTGCACATAAGTTACGAATGTCATCTAAATTGGTGATGCCGCCAGAGGCGATCACCGGAATGCTAATCGCTTCCGCCAATGCGGTTGTTGCTTCGACATTCACACCTTGCATCATGCCGTCACGACCGATATCGGTGTAAACGATGGATGACACACCATCGTTTTCAAATTGTTTCGCCAGATCGACCACATTGTGATCAGTAACCTCGGCCCAACCATTGATCGCCACCATGCCATCTTTAGCATCTAGGCCAACAATGATGTGTCCCGGAAAAGCTTTGCATGCGCGAGCAACAAACGCAGGATCTTTAACTGCTTGAGTACCGATGATGCAGTAATCCACACCCATCGCAAGATAGCGCTCAATCGTCGCTTCATCACGAATACCGCCGCCAACCTGAATTGGCACATCTTTATACGCCGCACAAATCGTTGAGATCGCCTCACCATTCACTGGCTCGCCAGCAAAGGCACCATTCAAATCAACAAGGTGTAGTCGACGACCACCTTCATCAACCCAGCGCTTTGCCATATCGATGGGTTGATCTGAAAAAACCGTGTCGTCATCCATACGACCTTGGCGAAGGCGTACACATTTACCGTCTTTTAAATCAATCGCTGGAATCAATAACATCGTTTAACTCACCGTGGCGCTCAAGGCTTCCACTGCACAAAATTACGTAACAATTGCAGACCGGCATCTGCACTCTTCTCAGGATGGAACTGCACAGCAAACACATTGTCGCGCGCAATCGCCGAGGTGTAGCGCACACCATAATCGGTGGTCGCTGCGGTTAATGTTGGATCAAGTGGCACCACACGATAGCTGTGCACGTAATAAAAACGTGCACCATCATCAATCGATGCCCACAGCGGATGCTCGACACGCTGATCAACACAACTCCAACCCATCTGTGGCACTTTTAATGGCAAGCCATTATCGCCAGGCATGTTGGCGTGGAAGCGTTTGACATCACCCTGATAAATATTCAGCAAGTCCGTGCCGCCGTTCTCTTCAGAATGCGTCATCAACACCTGCAAACCCATACAGATACCTAAGAAAGGTTTCTCTGCTGCCGCTTGCTTAATGACACTTTCGAGATTGCGTTCGCGAATCGCGGCCATGCAATCACGTGCAGCACCTTGACCCGGGAAAACCACACGATCAGCGTTCGCGATCGCGTTAGCATCCGACGTAACAATCACTGTCGCATCGGATGCAACATATTCAATCGCTTTAGAAACAGAGCGAAGATTTCCCATGCCGTAATCAATCACGGCAATTGTTTGCGACATGCTTAAGTCCTTATGAGCAGCGAGTCTTAGAGACTGCCTTTTGTCGAAGGAATGACTTCACCCATGCGCGGGTCCACTTCAAGCGCCATACGCAATGCACGACCAAACGCTTTGAACACTGTCTCAGCTTGGTGGTGAGCATTGTGACCACGAAGGTTATCAACGTGCAGCGTCACCAACGCGTGATTAATAAAGCCTTGGAAGAACTCATGGAACAGATCGACATCGAACTCACCAATCGTACTGCGCACGAAGTCCACATTGAACTCGATACCTGGACGACCTGATAGGTCCAACACAACGCGTGACAAAGCCTCATCGAGTGGCACATAAGCGTGACCATAACGACGAATACCTTTCTTATCACCCACTGCTTTCGCAAAGGCTTGACCTAAGGTGATGCCGATATCTTCAACCGTGTGGTGCATCGATGTGCAAGTCACCTTTCGCGGTGATCTCAAGGTCAATCAAACCGTGACGAGCAATCTGATCCATCATGTGCTCTAGGAAGGGCACACCGGTATCAAATTTTGCTTGGCCAGTACCATCCAAATTCACGCTGACCGTGATTTGGGTTTCTAGCGTGTTGCGCTCAATGCTTGCCGTACGTGACATGCAGCTCTCCTGCGAAATGTCGGGAAAAGAATTAAAGCGCTATTTTATGACAAAGCGCAGACCTTGTCAGACTAGGTCTCAAGCCAAAAGGTCACCGGACCATCATTCAGCAAACTTACCTGCATATCTGCACCAAAACGGCCGGTCTCAACGACGGGATGCTGAGCTCTCGCCTGATTAACCACGTACTCAAAGAGCTCGCGCCCAAGATCAGGTGATGCCGCTGAAGAAAAGCTCGGACGAGCACCTTTTTGCGTATCTGCTGCCAGGGTGAATTGCGAGACCAAGAGAAGGCCGCCACCAATATCCGACAGGCTCAGGTTCATTTTGTCCTCAGCGTCTGCGAACACGCGGTAGCTCAGCATGCGCTTGAGTAATTTATCCGCTGACGCTTGATTGTCGTGTTTCTGCACGCCAACCAGGGCCAATAAGCCCTGATCGATCTGACCGATTACCTCGCCATCCACTGCCACACTGGCATGTTTAACGCGTTGAATCAGACCAATCATTCAGGCTAATTAAGAGCGGCTAGAACGTTTACGCTCGTGCTCTTTCAAGAACTTCTTACGAATACGTACAGACTTTGGCGTGATCTCGACGAGCTCGTCATCCTCGATGAACTCGAGCGCCATTTCCAAGGTCACTGGAATTGGTGGAACCAAAGCGATCGCATCATCTTTACCCGATGCACGCACGTTGGTGAGCTGCTTACCCTTAAGTGGGTTAACCACCAAGTCATTTGAACGCGAGTGAATACCGACGATCTGACCTTCGTAAACCTCATCACCGTGTGATGAGAACAGGCGACCACGCTCTTGCAGGTTAAACAAAGCATAACCCAGCGCTTTACCTTGACCATTTGAAATCATCACGCCGTTTTGACGGCCCGCAATACCCGTAGAGTGCGCTGGACCATAGTGATCGAACACGTGATAAAGCAAACCTGTGCCTGAGGTCATGGTCATGAAGTCGGTTTGGAAACCGATCAAACCACGAGACGGCATGATGTAGTCCAAACGAACACGACCCTTACCATCTGGAACCATATTCTTCATATCACCACGACGCTCACCCAAGGTTTCCATGATGGCACCTTGGTGTTGATCTTCGATATCGATGGTCACTTGCTCATAAGGCTCTGACACAACGCCATCAATCTCGCGGAAGATAACTTCTGGACGTGATACCGCTAGCTCAAAACCTTCGCGACGCATATTTTCGATCAGTACCGATAGGTGAAGTTCGCCACGACCAGAGACTTTGAATTTTTCAGGGTCACTACCCTCTTCAACACGCAATGCCACGTTGTGAATCAATTCACGCTCTAGACGATCTTTGATCTGACGCGAAGTCAGGTACTTACCTTCCTTGCCCGCAAAAGGTGATGCGTTAACTTGGAAAGTCATCGAAACAGTTGGCTCGTCAACCGCCAACTTTGGCATTGGCTCGACATTCTCAGGATGACAAATCACATCCGAGACGTTTGGCGCTTCGATACCGGTAATCGCAATGATGTCACCCGCTGATGCTTCAGGCACTTCGTGGCGCTGCAGACCCATATAGCCATAAACCAGACCGACCTTGCCTTTCTGCTGACGACCATCTGCTTTGATAACCGTAACTTGCTGATTAGGCTTGATCTTGCCGCGCTTAACACGACCGACCGCAATCGCACCGACATAGCTGTTGTAATCGAGGTTAGACACCTGCATCTGCAATGGACCTTCTGGGTCAACATCAGGCACAGGGCAATGCTCAACAATCGCTTCAAACAAAGGTGTCATGTCACCTTCGCGAACCGAATCATCTAGCGAGGCATAACCATTGATCGCTGAGGCATACACGATTGGGAAGTCCAACTGCTCATCAGTTGCACCAAGGTTGTCGAACAACTCAAACACCTGATCGATAACCCAATCAGGACGCGCACCCGGCTTATCAATTTTGTTTACAACAACAATCGGACGCAGGCCATGAGCAAATGCTTTTTGCGTTACAAAACGCGTTTGTGGCATTGGGCCTTCTTGCGCATCAACCAGCAAACACACCGAGTCGACCATCGAAAGCACACGCTCCACCTCACCACCGAAGTCGGCGTGTCCTGGGGTGTCGACGATATTGATGCGGTAGTCGTTCCAGTTAATCGCGGTGTTCTTAGAAAGAATGGTAATTCCGCGCTCTTTTTCCTGATCGTTCGAGTCCATGACTCGCTCAACCTCACCGAAACGCTCCCCCAAGGTACCTGACTGCTTGAGCAGCTCATCAACAAGGGTGGTTTTGCCATGGTCAACGTGAGCGATGATGGCGATATTGCGCAGATTCTGAATCACAAGATTAGTCCGATTGAGGGGAATTAAGGCGCGCGATTATACCGATGCACCCCCAGTGGGTATATAAGAAGTTGCTGATTTATTGTAATTTTTTCAGATAGTCAGCTGCATCGAGGTGTTCTTGAGCAGCCGCTTTTTCTAACCAGCTTTTTGCCTGTTCAACATCGATAGCGGTACCAAGACCTTCAGCGTGCATCACACCCAATAAGTACATAGCATCGACTTCACCTTGCAGAGCAGCTTGATGCATCCAAGGCAGTGCCTCGGTGTAGCTTTGCTTCAAGCCGTTTCCAGTGGCGTAACTGTGAGCTAACGCAAACTGTGCCTTAGCCAAACCCTTCTCAGCGGCTTGGCGATACCAAAACACCGCCTTCTCAGGATCGACCTGTTGCCCAAAGGTGCCATTGTCGAAGGCTGCACCCATATTCAGCATGGCCCACGCATCGCCTGACTGAGCTTGTCGACTCAACGCCTCAAAGGTCGGTAATTGGGCTGCATGGACAGCACCAAAAGCGACGACAAGAATAAGCGCCAGCCTGTGGATAACTTTGTGGGTAAAACAGCAAATCAAGGACTTAGTCATCTTGTAGGAATCGGATTACTTTATATAATTTTCTTCTAATAAATAATAAAAACAATAGC
This sequence comes from Gammaproteobacteria bacterium, assembly GCA_038146785.1. GTDB lineage: Bacteria > Pseudomonadota > Gammaproteobacteria > Chromatiales > Chromatiaceae > VMDJ01. The sequence continues at coordinate 755,992 of JAYQSI010000016.1, read as the reverse complement.
TTACAGGTATATTCAAATTACTTTTTTCAGATATTTTAGCTAAATTATCCAAAAATTAATTTTATCCTACCTGTGAAAAACTCAATATCTTAAGTGCCTGATATTGTTAGAAATCTATTTTCGACGACTCAAAGTCTCACGCCATTGCGCATTTTCAGCCGCTCTCAAAATAGACACATAACGACCTACTTCGTTCTCGTACCAAAAATCTGAGGCGGGCAACGGCTCAACTTCAAAGCCCCACCAAGCACCGCTTTTATCTTGCGCGATGAAATTCACCCAATCAGGCACCTGAGACCAGAGCTGATCGCTCGTCATCACTACTGAGGCGTGTAGGTAGTTGCCTTAGAGCCGGTCATATCCCACGAGAAGGTGCAATCAAGCTCAGACAGCACGGCCACCAAGCCCATCTCGCCACCTTCAAAGATCATCTGCAGCGGAGTGCGGTTTCTAAAGCGACGATGACGCATCTTCACCCACTGACCTGCCATCTTCGGGTTACGCGGATAGGTCGTTCTCAGCGCATCCGCAATGCGCAGCAAGTAATTCGCACGGCGTAAGGTATTTTCCTCATCAGGGAAGGCCTCGTGACCTTCACGGAATTTTTGGAACGCACGCGCACGCACATTGCTTGGCAACAACAGCAACTGCTGCATCTCATCGACACCCAACTGCCATTCATCCAAAAGGGCCATAACGGCTTGGGTTAGCTGGGTCTGCTGCTCTGACGTGCTCATAGAAATCCTGCGCGAAGACACTTCGCTTTAAAACTAAAGGTGAATTATAACCAATAAAAATAGGGCTTTTACGTAGACTTCGTACGGACTCTTAGCCCGAATTAGCCCAATAAGCGCTGCCACCATCGGCGACGGTTCTTCGGAACAGGCGCATTTGCCGGAATATCCTCTGGCGGCAGCTGACTGAGCACCCAACCCGGTAAGGGCGGATTGTCACTGTAGCCACATGAGACGCCCAAATTATTCGGATCGTAAATTTTCACGATGCTCGGATTAGCCAAGTTATCCGCATAAACGATGCCGCAATAATCTTCCTCATGCTCCGCGCGCAGCAGCTGATCAACCTCATCGATAAAACGATGCAGCGCCTCTTTATCACTCACCTGGGTTGGTGGCTCCTCACCAATGGCATAGATGTACCACTGCTCGTCTGACGCTTTTAGCGTTTGCCACAGCGCATCAAGATGATGCCAACGTAATGCCGAGGTAAAACCTCCGCGAAACTTCTGCATAAAAGGCGTGAGTGTTTGATCTGTCATTTAGCCATCCTTTCAGGGTCGCTAACGATGCCATCTTCGCGCTGAAAACACTATAATTTGCGTTTTATTCTTTTGCGGAAATTGCCATGTCGGCTGTCTACGAAACCAAGCTCCCTGACTTCAAGATGCTGCATCGCGGCAAAGTACGCGATATCTACGATGTCGATGATCAACACATGTTGATTATCACCAGCGACCGGTTGTCAGCGTTTGATGTGATCTTGCCGCAAGCAATCCCTGGCAAAGGCGAAGTCCTGACACGTGTGGCTAACTTTTGGTTTGATCGCACGCAAAACATCCTGCCAAATCAACGCACCTCGCTGAAAGTTGAGGATGTCATTACCGACGAGGAAACTCGCAACTGGCTTGGCGATCGCGTGATGGTTGTACGCAAGTTAAAAGCGCTACCAGTGGAAGCGATTGTGCGCGGCTACATCATTGGTTCAGGTTGGAAAGATTATCAAGCCAATGGCAGCGTATGCGGTATCGAGCTGCCAAGTGGTTTGCAGCTAGCTGACAAACTACCAGAGCCCATCTTCACGCCATCGACCAAAGCAGCGGTTGGTGAGCATGATGAAAACATCGACTTTGAAGCTACTAAGAATCTATTAGGTGCAGAGATGGCTGAACAGGTACGTGATGCCACCCTTCGTATCTACCAAGAGTGTGCTGACTATGCGCGCACCAAAGGCATCATCATCGCGGATACGAAGTTTGAATTTGGTCTTGATGAAGAAGGTCAGCTGACCTTAATCGATGAAGTACTCACGCCTGACTCATCTCGCTTCTGGCCAGCGGATCAATATCAACCCGGCATCAGCCCACCCAGTTTTGATAAGCAGTTTGTTCGTGACTATTTAGAGACGCTTGATTGGAATAAAAAAGCCCCAGGTCCAGAGCTACCTCAAGAGATCATTGATAAGACGGCAGAAAAATATCGCGAAGCTGAGCGTTTACTGACTGGCAAATAAGATGGCCGGTAAAGCACCTCGCATCACCGTCTACAGCACCTCACAGTGCACCCACTGTAAGCAACTCAAACGCTGGCTTCAGGATCAAAACTTCCGCTTTCAGGAATTCGACATCCAGAAGAATCAGCGGGCCTTCAAGGAATTTTCCAAACTCGGTGCTCGCGGAGTGCCTGTTACTGTGATTAATGGCGAGCGCATCGATGGCTTTGATGTGAAACGTTTTAGCAAATTACTAAAGCATGGATGAGCATCCATACGATCGACTCAGCCCTGAGTTAATTCTCGAAGCGGTTGAGACAACCGGACTGATCACAAGCGGTCAAATGCTCGAGCTAAACAGCTACGAGAATCGCGTTATTCAAATAGGCATTGATGAACACCCAGGAGTCGTCGCGAAATTTTATCGCCCTGGCCGTTGGTCTAACGACACCATTCTGGAAGAGCATGAATTCAGCCAAGCCTTAAGCGATAACGACATACCGGTTATTGCACCCTTACGTTTCAACGATCACAGCCTTTTAGAACATGAAGGCTTTCGTTTCGCCCTCTTTCCGCGTCGCGGTGGCCGCTCACCCGATCTCGATAACCTTGATCAATTGGAATGGATCGGCAGGCTGTTAGGTCGCATTCATAAGCTCGGTAGCGAAGCCCCTTTTGCACATCGACCCGACATATCAGTTCAACGATTAGGTCGTGATGCTCAACAGATTGTTCTGCAATCAGATCACTGTCCTATGGAATATAAACAGGGCTATGAGTCGATCAGCACACAACTTATTGATACCTGCGATGCGCTGTTTGACGAGATAAAACCGACTTCAATTCGACTGCATGGTGACTGCCATCCCGGGAATATCCTTTGGACTGATGCGGGCCCACACTTTGTCGACATGGACGACTGCGCTAATGGTCCCGCGATACAGGATCTCTGGATGCTGATCACCGGTGATGATCATGAAAAGCTCATTCAATGGGAAACACTGCTTGAAGGCTATGAAACCTTTCATCAATTTGATCGACGCGAGTTACGACTTATCGAAGCACTGAGAAGCCTTCGCCAACTTCACTATACCGCTTGGCTTACTCAACGCTGGCAAGACCCTGCTTTCCCAAGAGCCTTTCCCTTGGTTTGAAGAACGCAGTTATTGGGAAGGCTATCTTGCTGACCTTACGCAGCAACTTGAGAAGCTACTGAACGCTGAAACGCCGCAGCTTGGCGGTAATTTTTAAGAATCGTTACCGAACAAATCGCGGGTATAGATCTTCGCATCCACATCAGCGAGCTCATCACTCTTACGATTCGCAATGATCACATCACTGATCTTTTTGAATTCTTCGAGATCTTTAATCACTCGCGAATTAAAGAATTCATCTTCTGTCAGCACTGGTTCGTAAACGACAACTTCAATGCCTTTTGCTTTGATGCGCTTCATCACACCTTGGATTGACGATGCACGGAAGTTATCCGATCCTGATTTCATAATCAGACGATAAACACCCACAATCTTTGGTCGTCTCGCGATGATGCTATCGGCAACAAAATCTTTACGCGTGGTGTTTGAGTCCACAATCGCTTGAATCAAGTTCTGTGGCACTTCACTGTAATTAGCGCGAAGCTGCTTGGTATCTTTTGGCAAGCAGTAGCCACCATAACCAAAGCTTGGGTTGTTGTAATGAGAGCCAATGCGCGGATCAAGCCCAACACCTTCGATGATCTGACGACTATCTAAGCCATGCACTGCAGCATAGGTATCGAGCTCATTGAAGTACGCGACACGCATCGCAAGATAGGTATTGGCAAACAGCTTGATCGCTTCTGCTTCAGTTGGATCAGTAAGCAAGACATCGATATCTTTCTTGATTGCACCCTCTACCAACAAATCAGCAAACTTTTGTGCGCGATCTGATCGCTCTCCCACAATGATGCGCGATGGATACAGGTTGTCATACAAAGCCTTACCTTCACGCAAAAATTCTGGTGAGAAGATAAGGTTCTTACACTCGGTGTTATCAATCAGCTTTTGGGTATAGCCCACTGGGATGGTTGATTTGATAATCATCACCGCATCAGGGTTTACGCTCTTCACATCACGAATAACCGCTTCAACCGACCCGGTATTAAAGTAATTGGTTACTGGGTCATAGTCAGTTGGCGTGGCAATCACCACATACTCAGCACCCGCGAATGCCTCTTGCTTGTCCGTTGTTGCTTTGAGATTCAGCTCACGATTTGCCAAGAAATCTTCAATCTCTGCATCGACGATGGGAGATTTACGCTGATTAATTAGCTCAACTTTCTCTGGAATGATATCGAGGGCAACAACCTCATGATGCTGCGCTAATAACACTGCATTTGAGAGCCCCACATAACCTGTACCAGCAACAGCAATCTTCATCGTTAATCTCAAAACTAAAAATCTAGAACGATAGGATAACGATTTATGGCTTATGACAGAACAAAAGACATAAAAAAAGCGCTCCGAAGAGCGCTTTTTCATCGATCAAGATCGAATTACAGACCGTAGAAGCCCTGCATAGTCTCAAGTGACTTAGCATTAATCTTGTCTGCCATGCCCTCTGAGCCGAATGACTGGTAACGAGCCTTACAGATCTCAGTCATTGCTTTAGTTGACTCTTTCAAGAACTTACGTGGATCGAAGTTGCTTGGGTTGTCATGCAAGTGCTTACGGATAGAACCGGTAGATGCCATACGCAAGTCAGTATCGATGTTAACTTTACGAACACCTGACTTAATGCCTTCAACGATTTCACCAACTGGCACACCGTAGGTTTGACCCATATCACCACCGTAGTTGTTGATGATTTCGAGCCAATCTTGAGGCACTGAAGAAGAACCGTGCATAACCAAGTGAGTGTTAGGAATGCGAGCGTGGATCTCTTTGATGCGGTCGATACGCAAGATCTCGCCGTCTGGCTCTTTAGTGAACTTGTAAGCACCGTGTGAAGTACCGATAGCGATCGCCAATGCGTCAACGCCAGTCTTCTCAACGAAGTCAGCCGCCTCTTCAACGCTGGTCAACAGCATATCCATGTCCAACTTGCCTTCTGCACCGTGGCCGTCTTCTTCACCCATTTCACCGGTTTCCAAAGAACCCAAGCAGCCCAACTCACCTTCAACTGAAACGCCAGCAGCGTGAGCGATATCAACCACCTGCTTAGTTACATCAACGTTGTACTCATAAGATGCTGGAGTCTTACCGTCAGACATCAAAGAACCGTCCATCATGACTGAGCTAAAGCCAGACTGAATAGAACGGGTACAGATCGCTGGAGATGCGCCATGGTCTTGGTGCATACAAACAGGAATGTGTGGGTACATTTCGATCGCCGCAGAGATCAAGTGACGCAAGAATGGCTCGCCCGCGTAAGAACGCGCACCAGCAGAACCCTGCAGAATCACTGGGCTGTTAACTGCATCTGCAGCTTCCATGATCGCGTGGACTTGCTCCATGTTGTTTACGTTAAACGCTGGCAAACCGTAGTTGTTCTCAGCAGCGTGGTCCAACAATTGGCGTAGAGTAATCAAAGCCATGTTAAATCTCCTAAGTGTTAAACGTTTCCGTTTGAATTTAAAAAAATCTACTTCACCTGATGGTCGCCAACACGGATGACTTTCATCACGTTGGTGCCACCAGCAATACCATTCAAGTCGCCCTTGGTGATGATCACCATGTCGCCATCACGCACTGCGCCACGACGTTGCAACTCTTCGATAATTTCCACATTCGCCTGTTGCGAATCGATACCTGCCTCAAGCGCAAAGCTCACCGGGTAAACACCACGGTACAAGGTCACCTTGCGACGTGATGATACGCGTGAGGTCATCGCATAAATCGGGATACCCGATGAAATACGCGACATCCATTTGGTCGTTGCACCTGATTCGGTCAATGCCGCAATCGCTGCCACACCCAAATGGTTAGCGGTGTACATCGTTGCCATCGCAATCGACTCATCGATCTGCTCAAAGTGCGTATGCAAGCGGTGATCAGAACGACGCGCAGAGCTTTGCTTCTCCGCTTCGATACACACACGATTCATCGCCTCAACCGCTTCGACCGGATACTTACCGGCAGCCGACTCTGCTGACAGCATGATCGCATCGGTACCATCGATAACCGCGTTAGCGACGTCGAAAACCTCAGCACGAGTTGGAATCGGATTCTCGATCATCGACTCCATCATCTGTGTTGCGGTAATCACCACACAGTTCATTTGACGTGCGCGACTGATCAACATCTTTTGTGCTGCAGGCAATTCCGCATCACCAATCTCAACACCTAAGTCACCACGCGCCACCATGATCACATCTGACGCATTAATAATGTCGTCGATATGATTCAGTGCTTCTGCACGCTCAACCTTCGCAACAATGCCACCTTGACCACCAGCCTCGCGCAGCAAATCTCTCGCACGACGACAATCTTCGCCCGTCTGCACAAAAGACACCGCTAAGTAATCAGCTTCAATCGATGCTGCAAACTTGATGTCTTCTAAATCTTTATCGGTCAATGCAGGCGCAGATAAACCACCACCTTGCTTATTGATACCTTTGTTGTTCGATAGCTTGCCGCCCAGTTTGACCTGACAGCGAATCTCAGAACCGGCAACCTCTTCTACCCACAGTACGATCAAGCCATCATTAAGTAACAGCGTGTCGCCACGAGAGCATTCTAAGTGCAGCGTTGAATAACCAGTACCAACGCGCTCTTGATTGCCTTTTTCTTTGTCCCAAGCGGTATCGATGATGAATTTGTCACCGATTGCTAATTTAATTTCATCATTTTCAAAGCGTGCGATACGAATCTTTGGACCCTGAAGGTCAATCAGCACGCCAACTTGTCGACCACTCGCTCGCGCGCGGTCACGAACCCATTCCGCACGACGCTGATGCTCTTCATAACTACCGTGCGACATGTTCAAGCGAACAACGTCAACGCCGGCGGCAATAATCTCGTCGAGTGTTTTTGGATCGTCTGTTGCTGGCCCTAAGGTCGCAACAATTTTTGTACGTCTTGGCATTTAATTTCCTACTTGCGAGACCAACTTCTCTCTCGCGACACGCTCACCCCCATGGTGAACGAGCAATTAGGGGCAGCTCGCGCCACCCCTAACAATTTTACTTTGCAGCTTCTTCCAACATAGCAACGGCTGGTAGTGTTTTACCTTCGAGGTATTCCAAGAAAGCACCACCTGCGGTTGAGATGTAAGACACCTGATCATAGATGTCATATTTTTGGATCGCCGCGATGGTGTCACCACCACCGGCTAATGAGAATGCTTTTGAATTCGCAATCGCCATCGATACTGTCTTAGTACCTTCGCCGAATTGATCAAATTCAAATACACCAACAGGGCCGTTCCAAACCACGGTGCCTGCATTAGCGATGATGTCAGCCAACTCTTTCGCTGAGTCTGGGCCGATATCAAAAATCATGTCGTCGTCAGCCACATCACCTGCAGCTTTCAACGTTGCTTCAGCGGTTTCGCTGAACTCTTTACCGCACACAACATCAGTCGCGATTGGAATGATCGCGCCACGTGCAGACATCTTCTCAACCAAACCTTTTGCGGTATCAACCAAATCATCTTCACAAAGTGATTTACCAACGTTGTTACCCATTGCCTTTCAAGAAGGTGTTTGCAATACCACCGCCAACAACCAGCTGATCAACCTTTTCTGATAAAGCTTCCAACACAGTTAGTTTGGTAGAGACTTTTGAACCACCAACGATAGCGACCATTGGACGCGCTGGCTCAGCCAATGCTTTAGCCAAGTTATCCAATTCATCAGATAACAAGATGCCCGCACAAGCCACTGGCGCAAACTTACCTGCACCATGCGTTGATGCTTGTGCACGGTGTGCTGTACCGAATGCATCCATCACGTAAACGTCACACAAAGCAGCGTATTGCTTTGACAAAGTCTCGTCGTCTTTCTTTTCACCTGCGTTAAAACGCACGTTTTCTAAAAGAACCACTTCGCCATCAGCTACATCAAAACCACCGTTTAGGTAGTCTTTAACCAAGCGAACGTCTTTACCCATCTTCGCTGACATATCTGCCGCGATAGGCGCCAATGAGTTCTCCTCATCTGCCTTACCTTCTTCTGGGCGACCACGGTGTGACATCACCATGACCTTCGCACCTGCTTTTGCACAATGCTCGATAGTTGGCATAGATGCCGTAATACGCGCATCAGAGGTCACTTTGCCATCTTTAACAGGAACGTTAAGGTCTGAACGAATAAGAACGCGCTTACCCGCTAGATCGAGATCGGTCAGCTTAATGAAAGCCATGTTGAACTCCTAAAATTTAATGATTTAAAAACATTCAGGACACACTGCCTGTGTCCAAAAGGCTTTTAAGAAGAATGGCTGATCACCGAAGTGATCAGCCACATCTCTTTAGCGATTAGCCAGCAACGTGACGTGCGAAACGCAACATGTTGCAGGTGTAGCCGTACTCGTTGTCGTACCAAGAAACAACCTTAACGAAGGTCTCATCCAGTGCGATACCTGCTTCTGCATCAAAGATTGATGAGTAGCCACAGCCACGGAAGTCAGTAGAAACAACTTTCTCATCGGTGTATGACAAGGTGTCACCGATACCTGCAGTTTCTGACGCTGCCTTCATTGCTTTACAGATTTCTTCGTACTTAGCTGGCTTATCCAACTCAACAGTCAGGTCAACAACAGATACGTCTGAGGTTGGTACGCGGAATGCCATACCAGTCAACTTACCGTTCAACTCTGGCAATACAACGCCTACTGCTTTAGCTGCACCGGTAGATGATGGAATGATGTTTTCCAAAATACCGCGGCCGCCGCGCCAGTCTTTCATTGAAGGACCGTCAACAGTCTTTTGGGTAGCAGTCGCTGCGTGAACAGTCGACATCAAGCCACGCTTGATACCCCAGTTGTCGTTAAGAACCTTAGCGATTGGCGCCAAGCAGTTAGTAGTACAAGACGCTGCTGAAACGATGTTCTGGCCAGCGTACTTCTCGTGGTTAACACCGTATACAAACATTGGCGTTGTATCTTTAGAAGGTGCTGACATAACAACTTTCTTTGCGCCTGCATCGATGTGCTTCTGACAAGTCTCTTCAGTCAAGAAGAAGCCAGTACACTCAAGTACCAAATCAACATTGATGTCACCCCAAGCAAGATCTGAAGGATCACGCTCAGCAGTCAAACGAATGGTCTTGCCGTTAACAACCAAGTTGTTACCGTCTACAGCCACGTCACCTTTGAAGTTACCGTGAACTGAGTCGTACTTCAGCATGTATGCCAAGTAGTCCGCATCCAACAAGTCGTTGATACCGACAACTTCGATGTCGTTTGAGAAATCTTGTGCAATTGCACGGAACGCCATACGACCGATACGACCGAAACCGTTAATACCTACTTTAATAGCCATTTACTAACTCCTAATTATTGGCCGATCAGTGCCGGCCTTTTCTAAATTAAACCGATTAACCTAATACGCTTTTCGCTGTAGCTACTACGTTGTCTACAGTGAAACCAAACTCTTTGAACAACTCGCCAGCAGGCGCTGATTCACCAAAGCTCTTCATTGCTACGATGCCGCCATCAAGACCAACATACTTGTACCAAGACTGATCAACGCCAGCTTCGATTGCTACACGCTTAACACCTGGGGTAAGAACTGAATCTTTGTACGCTTGATCTTGCTTATCGAATGCACAGGTTGATGGCATTGAAACCACACGTACTTTTGCATCCATCGCTGCTGCTGCATCAACCGCCAAAGAAACTTCAGAGCCAGTTGCAATGAAAATAATGTCCGCATCGCCATCACAATCTTTCAAGACGTAACCGCCCTTCTCGATGTTCTTAACTTGCTCTGCAGTACGCTCCATTGGCGTGAGGTTCTGACGTGAGAACACCAAACCAGTTGGTGCATTGCCACGCAGCATAGCCATCTTCCAAGAAACCGCTGACTCAACCGCGTCACACGCACGCCAAGTTTCAAAACCTGGGATAACACGCATGGTTGAGAGTTGCTCAACTGGCTGGTGAGTTGGGCCGTCTTCACCCAGACCAATTGAGTCGTGAGTGTAAACATAGATAGTGCCGATCTTCATCAAAGCAGACATACGCAATGCGTTACGCATGAACTCCATGAACATGAAGAAGGTGCCGCCGTAGACTTTGAAGCCACCGTGAAGAACCATACCGTTCATCATGTGCGCCATACCGAATTCACGAACACCCCAAGACAGGTAGTTACCGTTCGCGTTTTCTTTATTCACTTTGACAGTGCCTGACCAGTTAGTCAGGTTAGAACCGGTAAGGTCAGCTGAACCACCGAACATCTCTGGCAACAATGGACCCATTGCTTCAATCGCGTTTTGAGACGCTTTACGTGACGCAATGTTTGGCATATCCGCTTGGGTTTGAGCGATGAACTTATCCATCTCAACTTCGAAGTTGCCAGGCAACTCACCCGCCATACGACGTTCAAATTCAGCCGCCTCTGCAGGGAATGCCGCTTTGTATGCAGCAAACTTTTCATTCCATGCTGCTTCGTCTTTAGCGCCTTGCTCTTTGTGATCCCAACCCGCGTAAACGTCTGCTGGAATTTCAAAAGGTGCTGCAGTCCAACCCAACTCTTTACGAGTCAGTGCGATTTCATCATCACCAAGAGGAGCGCCGTGACAGTCATGGCCACCCGCTTTGTTAGGTGAACCAAAACCGATGGTGGTCTTACAACAAATCATTGAAGGCTTATCAGTTACTGACTTCGCTTCTGCGATAGCTTTGTTGATTGCATCCGCATCGTGACCATCAACATCAGCAATCACGTGCCAGTTATATGACTTGAAGCGCGCAGGTACGCCAACTTCCATCCAATCACCGATGTGACCATCGATAGAGATGTCATTGTCGTCCCAGAAAGCAATCAGCTTACCTAGACCTAAAGTACCAGCCATCGCACATGACTCGTGCGACAAACCTTCCATCAAACAACCATCACCTAAGAATACGTAGGTGTTGTGATCAACGATCTCATGACCTGGCTTATTGAATTGTGCAGCCAAGGTGCGCTCAGCAATCGCCATACCCACAGCGTTGGTGATGCCCTGACCTAAAGGACCAGTGGTTGTTTCGATACCGTCTGCGTAACCGTACTCAGGGTGACCTGCTGTCTTTGAATGCAACTGACGGAAGTCTTTGATGTCATCCATGGTCAAGTTGAAGCCGGTCAAATGCAGCAATGAATAAATCAGCATAGAGCCGTGGCCATTCGAAAGAACGAAACGGTCACGATCAGCCCACTTGGCGTTAGTTGGGTTGTACTTCATGTGATCGTTCCAGAGCACCTCAGCGATATCCGCCATGCCCATTGGGGCACCCGGGTGACCTGAGTTAGCTTTTTGAACAGCATCCATAGATAACGCGCGAATGGCGTTGGCAAGCTCTCTGCGTGAGGACATAAGTCTCTCCTGATCTAATGTTTAAAAGTTGTGGTCTTGAAAGGCGAAAACCCAGCAAGAATTGAATTCTTCAATTGCACCTAGCGATCAGTGCTAGGGCGTCTGCAACGAGGGGCAGACTCAGCAAAAGCGATGGGCATTCTCGCTCAGGTGTCTTATACGGGGCAAGATAGGAAGTAAGGAATATTCAAATATACCCATAAAATTTAAATTTATGCGTACAAGTGCTTGATTTTATGGGGAAGATAAATCCCCAGAAAAACTACTCTTTGATCCATTTGATTGAACAACCCATGCTCGAGAGCTGTTCAGCGGGCCCTTTTTGGGTCTCAGCGACCTCTTTCATCGCCTCAAATAGGTCGCGACGGACATTGGGATCAGCCGCCTCTTTGCGGCTCTCATCTAAGCGACCTCGATACTGCAATTCACCTGAGCGGTTATAGCCAAAGAAGTCCGGCGTACACACAGCACCATAAGCCTTTGCAACGGCCTGAGACTCATCTAATAAGTATGGAAACGGAAAATCCATCTGTTGAGCGATCGCCTGCATGTTTTCAAATGAATCTTCAGCGTAATCAGTCGGATCATTCGACATGATCGCCACGCTATTGATACCTAACGCTTTGAGTTCACGCGTATCACGCACCAAGCGATCAAGTATGGCTTTCACATAAGGACAGTGATTGCAGATGAACATGACCAACAGCCCGTTCTCACCCATGCAGTCTTGCATGCGCCATGTTTTGCCATCGACGCCTGGCAAAGCAAAGTCGATAACCGGCTGTCCAAAATCACACACTGGGGGCTGCAACGAGACCATGATTAAAACTCCATCATTAAGCTTTCAAATGCGCAGGCATTCTGACAAAAGCCTATCCAACGCTCAATAAGGGTATACTCGCGCCCTTCAAGCCCCCCTAAGAGGGAGCACTGAATACAATCGAAGGAGTTTTAGCTCGATGGCGAATGAATTTATTTTCACTTCAGAATCAGTCTCTGAAGGTCACCCAGACAAAATGGCAGATCAGGTATCGGATGCAATTTTGGATGCAATCCTGATCGAAGACCCCCATGCGCGCGTTGCGTGTGAGACTGTTTTCAAAACAGGCCTTTGTTTAATTGCGGGTGAGATCACCACAACAGCTAAGCCCGATTACGAACACATCATGCGTCAAACCATCAATGAGATTGGTTACGACGACTCAGCTAAAGGCTTTGATGGCAACACCTGTGCAGCAATGATCGCGGTTGGCGTGCAATCACCTGACATCAATCAAGGTGTAGACCGCGCTAAGCCTGAAGATCAAGGCGCTGGCGACCAAGGCATCATGTTTGGTTACGCAACCAACGAAACCGAAGTCTTAATGCCTGCACCGATTCAGTACGCACACCGTTTGGTAGAGCGTCAGTCAGAGTGTCGTAATAACGGCACCCTGCCATTGTTGCGTCCAGACGCAAAATCACAGGTCAGCTTCCACTATAAAGATGGCAAGCCGGTATCGATTGATGCGGTTGTTTTATCGACTCAGCACGCTGAAGAGTTTTCTGGCGAGACTTTGCGCGAAGCGATCATGGAAGAAGTCATCAAGCCAGTACTTGAACCAACCGGCTTGTTAACCGCGAATACCAAATTCCACATCAACCCAACCGGCAACTTTGTTATTGGTGGTCCAATGGGTGATGCAGGTTTGACTGGTCGCAAGATCATCGTAGATACCTACGGTGGTGCTGCACGTCACGGTGGTGGTGCTTTCTCTGGTAAAGATCCATCTAAAGTTGACCGTTCAGCAGCTTACGCGGGTCGCTATGTTGCCAAGAACATCGTTGCGGCAGGTCTTGCAGATCGTTGTGAGATTCAAGTGTCATACGCAATTGGTGTCGCAGAGCCAACCTCAATCATGATCGATACCTTTGGTACCGGCAAAATCAGTGATGAGCGCATCACCGAGCTGGTTCGCGAGCACTTCGATCTTCGCCCATACGGCATTCTGAAAATGCTCGACCTGCTGAATGCCAAGCAGATCAAATACCGTAAGACCGCCGCATACGGTCACTTCGGTCGTGAGAATGAAGGCTTCACTTGGGAAATGACTGACAAGGCTGACGCATTACGCGACGCAGCGGGTCTTTAAAATCCTAGACCTTTAACCGCAACCACACAGGTTAGCGGTGGAAATCAGAGCCCGTAGTCATTACACTGCGGGCTCTTTTTTGTTGGAAACAACAGACAATTTCCTCTTGAGGAGCGTTGCGACCCTTTTTTTAAGGCCAGGCTCGAGAGCGAATACAGCGAACCCAACGACGCTCACTCTGATTGATTAGGAGATTAACCATGAGTGAGTTCACCGACTATAAAGTTGCCGACATGTCACTGGCAGACTGGGGTCGCAAAGAAATCGCGATTGCTGAAACTGAAATGCCAGGCCTGATGGCGCTGCGCGAGAAATACGGCAAAGACAAGCCACTGACCGGCGCACGTATCACCGGTTCATTACACATGACCATCCAAACCGCTGTTTTGATCGAGACGCTTGTTGAGCTCGGCGCGCAGGTTCGTTGGTGTTCATGCAACATTTTCTCTACCCAAGATCACGCCGCTGCTGCAATCGCTGCTGCAGGCATTCCTGTCTACGCATGGAAAGGTGAAACCTTGGAAGAGTACTGGTGGTGTACTGAGCAAGTACTCAACTGGCCAAATGGCGAAATCGCCAACATGATTCTTGACGATGGTGGCGACGCTACCCTGCTCGTTCACAAAGGTGTTGAGTATGCTGATGCGGGCGTACCTGAGCCAAAAGCTGGCGACTCTGAAGAATGGAAAGTCATTCTGAATGTGCTTAAGCGTTCACTGAATGAAGAGCCAGATCGTTACAAGAAAATGGCAGCATCGATTAAAGGTGTTACCGAAGAGACCACCACAGGCGTTCACCGTTTGTACGACATGTTCAAAGCCGGCACTTTGTTGTTCCCAGGCATGAACGTTAACGACTCGGTTACCAAATCAAAGTTCGACAACCTCTACGGCTGTCGTGAGTCATTGGTTGACGGCATTAAGCGCGCAACCGACGTAATGATCGCCGGCAAGATTGCCGTGGTATGTGGTTACGGTGACGTTGGTAAAGGTTCTGCGCAATCACTTCGCGGTTTAGGTGCAACCGTTTGGATCACCGAAATCGATCCAATCTGTGCATTGCAAGCTGCGATGGAAGGCTACCGTGTTGTGACGCTTGATGAAGCTGCATCAATGGCCGACATCTTTGTCACCACCACCGGCAACAAAGACATCATTTGTCATGACCACATGGCAGCGATGAAGGATCAAGCGATCGTTTGTAACATCGGTCACTTTGATAACGAAATTGATATCGCAAGCCTTGATCAATACGAGTGGGAAAACATCAAGCCACAAGTTGATCACATCATCTTCCCAGATGGTAAGCGCATCATCATGTTGGCTGAAGGCCGCTTAGTTAACCTAGGCTGTGCAACAGGTCACCCAAGCTTTGTTATGTCAGCGTCTTTCACCAACCAAGTGTTGGCGCAAATCGAGATCTTCACCAAGCCAGATGAATACCCTGTTGGCGTATACATCCTGCCGAAGAAGCTTGACGAAGAAGTGGCTCGTCTACACTTAGCGAAGATCGGCGCTCACTTGACTGAACTGTCAAAAGAGCAAGCGGACTACATTGGTGTACCGGTAGAAGGCCCATACAAGCCAGAGCACTACCGCTACTAAGCTGCTTTGCGGCCTTGTCCTTGTGATAAGGCCGCCTGTTACAGGACACTGGAAATGACAAAAGCGTACAGCTTTGAGCTTTTTCCGCCTAAAACGGAAAAAGGCATGGCCAACCTGCAAGCGACCGTCACCGAATTACAAACACGTAATCCGGCCTTCTTCTCTTGCACGTATGGCGCCGGCGGCTCAACCCAAAACAACACCTTTGCGACAGTCGATTGGTTGCGTGAGCAATCGATTGATACTGCGCCGCATCTCACGTGTATCGGTAACTCAGTTACTGAAACCTTAGAGATTCTGCAGCGTTATGTTGATCAAGGCATTAATCGCGTGGTTGCTCTGCGTGGTGATCGCCCATCAGGCACTGGCTTAATTGATAGTGAACTCACGCACGCCAATGATTTAGTGGCATTGATTCGTGAGCACTTTAACGATCACTTTCACATTGAAGTGGCGGCATATCCTGAGATGCATCCACAAGCGGCGAACTTTGCTGCTGATTTGAATAACTTCAAACGCAAGGTTGATGCCGGCGCAAACTCTGCGATCACTCAGTACTTTTACAACGTTGATGCATATAAACGTTTTGTAGATGAAACCTCAGCCATGGGAATCGAGATTCCTATCGTGCCAGGCATCATGCCGATCACGAACTACAGCAATCTCAAGCGTTTCTCTGATGCTTGTGGCGCTGAGATTCCACGTTGGATTGCTAAGCGCTTAGAAAGCTATCTTGATGATGTCGATAGCATTCGTGCTTTCGGTGAAGAAGTGGTGACTCAGCTTTGTGCAGAACTGCTTGAGCAAGATGCGCCAGGCCTGCACTTCTACACCATGAACCAAACGGCACCAACGCTTGCCTTGTGGGACAACCTCGGCCTGTAAGCATGAGACGCCCGCGCATCTATTCCACTGAGCTGCTCAACCAGGTTGGGCAGCTTGTGGCATTAGATGAGAATGGCTCTAAACATCTTGTTCAGGTACTGCGTTTAAAAAGCGATGCCGAGATCATCCTGTTTGACCAACGTGGTGAAGAATTTCTCGCCACACTCAATGTTGCAGATAAAAAAGCCTCGCAAGCCACCCTTGTTGAACACCTTCGCAGCGAAGCACCTGCGGCATTGCAGATCACTCTCGCAATGGGTATTTCACGTGGCGAGCGAATGGACTTCAGCATCCAAAAAGCGGTTGAGCTTGGCGTGAGTCACTTTCAACCCTTGTTCACCGAGCGCTGCATGGTGCAACTCAAAGGTGATCGACAGCAGTCTCGTTTAGATCACTGGCAGGGCGTCATTCGACATGCCTGCGAGCAGTCAGGTCGCGCACTGCTACCAAGCATTGCTGAACCTTTAACCCTTCCAGAATGGCTGAGTCGCTTTTCTGGCAATGGCTTAATGCTGGACCATCGCGCTGAACACAGCCTCGCCTCACTACCTGCTCCGAAAGACTCGCTGACTTTATTGGTGGGACCTGAAGGTGGCTTATCTGAAGCCGAGCGCGATCTAGCCATGCAACACAACTTTGCCGCTGGGCGCATGGGTCCTCGCGTATTACGCACCGAAACCGCACCACTAGCCGCACTCGCGGCGATTCAAACGCTTTGGGGCGACTTCCGCTAAAATCAGCGCATCTAGTTTATAGGTGCCGCTATGCCAACCTCAGTTCTGGTGATCATGGACCCGATCACACATATCAAGATTGCTAAAGACAGTAGCTTTGCGATGCTGCTTGCTGCACAAGCACGTGGTTGGACCCTGCATTATGCTGAGCTCAACGACCTCTCACTCAGTGATGGCATTGCTCGAGTTAACTCACGCTCGCTGAGCGTGTTTGATGACGCCTCACATTGGTTTGAATTAGGCGACGCACAACAAAAAGCGCTCACCGAGTTTAATGTGATCTTGATGCGCAAAGATCCTCCTTTCGACATGGAGTACATCTACGCTACCTATCTTCTCGATCAAGCCGCCGAACAAGGTTGCATTGTGGTCAACCACCCTCGCGCACTACGTAATGCCAATGAAAAGTTGGCGGCAACCCGTTTCCCCGATTTATGTCCGCCGCACTGCGTAACGCGCGATGCCGACATGCTCAAGCACTTTATCGACACCCACGGCGATGTGATTCTTAAACCACTCGATGGTATGGGCGGCAGCTCAATCTTCCGTTTACGTGCTGATGATCCCAACCGCAGTGTTGTTATCGAAACACTCACCCAGCATCAAACGCAATTCACGATGGCACAGAAATTCATCCCAGAAATTACTGCGGGTGATAATCGTGTGTTGGTCATCGATGGCGAAGCTGTGCCCTATGTGCTCGCACGAATCCCATCTCAAGGTGAAACTCGTGGTAATCTCGCTGCCGGTGGTACAGGCGTACCCCGCGAGATCAATGACAGCGAGCGACGCATCGTCGACACTGTCGCCCCTTGGCTTCGCGAGAATGGCATCTTGTTTGCCGGCCTCGATGTGATTGGTGACTACCTCACTGAGATCAATATCACGAGCCCAACCTGCATTCGTGAACTCGATAAAGCCTTTGATCTTGATATCGCAGGACAACTTTTAGACAACATAGAGCAGAAACTCGCAGTATGAGCATTCTCTCCCGAAAATCATGGCGCGCCCTATTGGCAGCGACCATCATCAGTGCCTTTGTAAGCGGTTGTTCTCAACCACTACCTGCACAACATTTCCGCATTCTTGCTTTTGGTACCTTCATGGATCTTCAGATCGTTGGTGCCGAACAACAGGTTGCTAAACAAGCACAAGAAGCGTTACAGAATGACTTCAATGTCATGCATTACGCTTGGCATGCGTGGGAGCCAGGCCCCGTGGTTCGCATGAACGGTTTGTTTGCTGAAGGTGTTGAATTCTCAGCGCCTCCCTCTGTACTACCTTTATTACAAGCAAGCCAAACATTGGCTTCACAAAGTGATTACCTATTTGATCCTGCGATTGGCAAGTTGATTGACCTTTGGGGCTTTCATCAATCACACCCAGAAGCGCATGAACCACCATCAGATGAAGACATTCAAGCATTGGTTGATATGAAACCAAGCGTGAAAGATATCTCGGTGAACGGATTCCGTTTGCAATCCAGCAACCCAGCAGTACAACTGGACTTTGGTGCAATCGGTCGCGGCTATGGCATCGACCAAGCCATCCGTCGCTTACAAGAGATGGGTATTCATAATGCTGTGATTCGTGCCGGTAGCGACCTGCGTGCGATTGGCTCACGTGATGGCACACCATGGCGCATCCCTGTGCGTGATCCTGATGGTGGCGGCGTATTTGCGTTAATCCCGGTTATCGATAATGAGGCTGTGTTTACCTCAGGCAACTACCAGCGCAACTTCACTTGGGATGGTAAGTTCTTCCATCACATACTCGATCCACGCACCGGCAAACCCGCGGTTGGCACTCGTTCAGTGACGGTGATTCATCCAGATGCCACCACCGCTGACGCTGCGGCAACTGCTCTGTTTATTGCAGGCCCACAGGACTGGCATCGTGTCGCACAACAAATGGGTATTAAGTATGTGATGCTGATTGACGAAAACAATCGTGTTCACATGAACCCCAAGATGCGCGATCGCGTCAAACTGCAACGCCAACCTGCTGAGATATTAATTAGCAAACCACTCTAACCATGACAGCCATCCTGCGATCATTCATCCATCAGCATGAGCATCTCAGCATGGCCTTGATCGCGGCAGTCACAGCGCACTTGTTGGTTGTTGCAACGGTTTCGTTTGATGTTGCAGATCCGACAACACAACAAGCGCAACGCACCCTCGATATCACCTTGATTCGTGATCGTAATCTAGAGAAGGACGAGCAAGCCAAGCTGCTCGCTCAAGCCAATAACAAAGGTGGTAGCGATGTAAAAGGCGACGATCAACTACAAGAGATCGAACCCACTGCGGCATCATCCTCGCCGCAACAACGCGAAGAACAAACCGAACAACAGGCTGCCGATAACACCGCCGTGCTGCAGCAACAGGAATCGACTGATAGCTTACGTATTGCGAGCAATCTCGCGCAGTTTGAATCTATTCCGAGTACACCACTGCCACAGATGATTTCCATGGCGCAGCAACAGATTGCGCAACTCACCGAACAGATCGGACAAAAAGATCGCAGCCTATCTCAGCATCAGCGTCGCAAAGTCATCAGTGCGAGTACTAAAGAACATCGCTTTGCACAATATCTCAGCAGCTGGCGTAAAAAGATCGAACGTGTCGGTAACCTTAACTATCCAGATCAGGCACGACGCGACAAACTCTATGGCACCGTCCTGTTGCACGTTGCGGTCCGTGCAAATGGCTCACTAGAGATGGTCAAAGTACTACGCTCATCGGGCAAAAAGATTCTTGATGATGCTGCCGTTCGTAGCGTCAAACTGGCGGCTCCCTACGCCGCCTTCCCGGCAGACATTCGCGCCGATATCGACATCCTAGACATCACCCGCACCTTCCAATTTCGTCGCGGCAGTCAACGCGTTCAATAACTTAGAACATCTGACTGGAGCATCGCTGCGAACTTGGCGATACTGTCTGTATGGAAAAGCTGAATCTCACCAATCACCTATTGATCGCCATGCCGAGCATGGAAGATCCTAACTTCGCCAAGACTGTGACGCTGATCTGCGAGCACAACGACGAAGGCGCGATGGGGATTGTGATCAATCGCAAAACCGATATCGCACTGGATGAAGTGTATGAGCAGATGGAGATTGAAAGCTCAGCTGAAGCCAAGAAAGATCAGATGGTGCATATCGGCGGACCGGTGCAAGAGCAACGCGGTTTTATTCTGCATGATGGTGGCCATACCTATGACTCCACGATGAAGATCACAGAGGATCTTTTCATCACCACCTCGCGCGACATCCTTGAAGACATGGCGCAAGGCAAAGGTCCAACACATAGCTTGATCGCGCTCGGCTACGCTGGTTGGAGTCCAGGCCAACTCGAAGACGAAGTGTTAAATAATGCTTGGCTGACCAGTCCTGCGAATAACGACATCTTGTTTGAAATGCCAAACGATCGTCGTTGGGAAGCTGCCGCTAAAATGGTCGGCGTCGACATTCATCAAATCAGCGGACAAGCCGGTCACGCATGAGCACCTTGCTTGGCTTCGACTACGGCAGCCACAAGATTGGTATCGCTGTTGGTCAAACACTCACCCAAAGCGCCAACCCACTCACCACCTTAAGTCGTGTGAAAAACAAACCCGATTGGGATGGCATCGAAAAGCTCATTAAAGAATGGCAACCAGATGCCTTGATTGTCGGCCACCCTTTTGAGATGACCGACAAGGAAGCCAATAACGCTGAGCCTGCCAAAAAGTTTGCGCGCCAATTAAATGGACGCTTTCATCTACCGGTTCATCTTATGGATGAGCGCCTGACCACGCGCGAAGCGTGGGTCGACTTAGGTATCGAAGCACACAAAGACGCCACCAAAGTCGATGCTTATGCCGCCAAGCTTATTCTTGAAACCTGGCTGCGCACCTACCCTGAATAATCCTCGCAATGCGTCATGTGCTTGCTATGATGAGCACATAACGACTTCGGACACCCAAGATGACTGAACAACGCATATTCATGAATGAAGATGCCATCCTGAATATCATCGATGGCATGGCGCGTATGCTGAAAGAGCGACTAGCAAAAAATGGCATTGAAGATCCTGCCATGATCGGTATTCATACCGGCGGCGCTTGGATTGCTGAACAACTTCATCAGCGCTTAGGTCTATCTCAGCCTTTGGGTTTGCTCGATATCAATTTTTATCGCGATGACTTCACCAAGAGTGGCGTTAATCCTTTAGTCAAACCTTCAACCATTGATTTCGACATCGAGAATCAACACATCATCTTGGTTGATGACGTCTTACAAACCGGTCGTACCATTCGTGCTGCGATGAATGAGATCTTCGATTTTGGTCGCCCTAAGTCGATTCTGTTAGCCACGCTGATTGAACGTAATGGTCGCCAACTACCGATCGAACCCAGCATTGTTGGCCTGCAACCACCTCTCGAAAAAGACGAACATATCCGCTTGGAAGGGCCTTCGCCTTTAACCCTTACCGTAAATAAAAGTAAAAAACGCCGCACAGAAAAGCCCACGAACTAAAAAGACCCTGCTACAATCGCGCACCAATGGCCAGTCAGACGCAGAATATTCAGCTCAATGACGACGGAAGCCTCCGTCACTTTCTGACTATTGAAGGTCTTAACAAAAACATCCTCACCCAGATTCTTGATACTGCCGAGTCATTCGCAGTACTCCCCGGTCGTCCGATTAAGAAAGTGCCTGCACTGCGCGGCCGTATCATTACGAACCTGTTTTTTGAGAACAGCACGCGCACACGCACAACCTTTGAGTTAGCGGCGAAGCGCCTCTCTGCTGACGTACTGAACTTCAACATCAGCACCTCAGCCACATCAAAAGGTGAAACACTACTCGATACCTTGCGTAATCTCGAAGCGATGCACAGCGAGATGTTTGTGGTGCGTCACAATGCCTCAGGTGCCGCTCACTTCATTGCGGAACACGCAGCACCAGGCATCTCGGTGATTAATGCCGGTGATGGACGTCATGCGCATCCAACCCAAGCGATGTTGGATATGTTCACCATTCGCAAACACAAGGGTGACTTCACGCCACTGCGCGTTGCGATTGTTGGCGACATCTTGCACTCACGTGTTGCGCGCTCACAGATCCTTGCGCTGAACACGCTTGGCGTTACTGAAGTTCGCGTTGTCGGTCCTCGCACACTGATCCCAACCGATGCACGCGCACTGGGTGTACATGTCTATCACGACCTAGAAGAAGGTCTACGTGATGTTGATGTGGTGATCATGCTGCGCCTGCAAAAAGAACGCATGGATGGCGCTTTACTGCCAAGCGAAGAAGAATACTTCCAGCTCTATGGCCTGACCAATGAGCGACTCGCTTGTGCCAAGCCAGATGCCATCGTGATGCACCCAGGCCCGATCAATCGCGGTGTCGAAATCGATTCGGAAGTTGCTGACGGCCCTCGCTCAGTTATTCTCGAGCAGGTGAGCTACGGCATTGGCGTACGCATGGCGATCATGTCGATGTGTATGCAAAAACATCCAAGCGCCGGAGATGAGTCATGAATATCAGCATCATCGGCGGACGTGTTATTGACCCTGCATCGAATACCGATGCCACACTCAACCTGCATATCAAAGACGAAACGCTGATCGCGATTGGTGATGCACCAAACGACTTTTCGGCTGATCAAACCATCGATGCTACCGGCAAGATTGTCTGCCCAGGGCTTGTGGATATGGCAGCACATTTGCGCGAGCCAGGTCATACCGCCAAAGGCACGCTCGCCAGTGAAACGCTGGCTGCCGCCAAAGGTGGCATCACCACCCTGATCTGCACACCGGATACCGAACCTTGCATTGATAGCCCAGCGGATATCGAATTTATTCATCGCATGGCACGAAAGCTCTGCCAAGCACGTGTACTCACAGCGGCCGCGATGACCCAAGGTCTCGAAGGCAAACAGCTCGCTAGCATGGCAACACTGCGTAACTCAGGTTGCGTTGCAGTCAGTAATGCTCGCCGTCCACTGGCTAACACGCTGGTTGAACGTCGCGCGCTTGAATACGCCTCGACCTTCGACATGATTGTCTTCTTACATCCTGAAGACCGTCACCTTAAAGCTGGCGGTTGTGCACACGAAGGTGCTGTCGCGACTCGCTTAGGTCTACCTGGCATTCCTAGTGCTGCCGAAACCGTGGCCGTCGCACGCGATCTGGCCCTAGCTGAACACACCGGCGCTCGGATTCACTTCTGCACCCTGTCAGCAGGCACCTCTGCACGCATGATCAGCGAGGCGAAGAAAGCCAAGCTCGCGGTGAGTGCCGATGTGGCCGCTCATCAGCTGCACCTCACCGAACAAGATATCGATGGCTTTGATGCTCAGTGTCATCTCGAGCCACCGCTGCGCACCTTGCAAGACCGCGATGCCCTACGTCGCGCCGTTGCCGATGGCACCATTGCGGCTATCTGCTCTGATCACCAACCGCATGAACCGGATGCGAAAGAAGCACCTTTCCCAGAATCACAACCCGGTCTCTCTGGACTAGAAACACTCTTAGCACTCACCCTACGCTTGGTCGATGAAGGTGTGATGCCATTGAGCGACGCCTTAGCGCGGATCACCTGCGGACCGGCAGATCTGTTAAACCTACCTTATGGTCGACTCACAGAAGGCCTACCCGCCGATATCTGTATCTTTGATCCAGAGGCTCACTGGTCATTAACCTCACAAAGCATGCTCAGCGCGGGTAAAAACTCACCTTTCCTAGGCTGGGAATTCAAAGGCAAGGTCACCCACACCGTTTTCAACGGTCACCTGGTCTACCAAGCCGACTAAACCTCGGTCTTTTGCGCTAGATCAAAAAGCGCTCGCGCAGGTTTCTCTATAGTCATCCTCACAGTTCGGATTCTCTCCTCCGATGTGTACAAATCCATATCTCGAACGAACTGACTGACCGCCATCTCCCCCTTTGGCGGTTTTTTTTGCTCGTGATTCAGCAGACCGCGCTGCTATGATTCAGACCATGAGCACTCAGCACGTTGTTATTTTTGGCGCCAGTCCAAAGCCCGCGCGTTATGCCAATCAGGCACAACGTTTACTCACCCAACATGGGCATCGCGTCACGCCAGTACACCCCAAATTTCCAGAGATCGATGGCCTTCCGGTCACCCATCAGCTCGGTGATATCACAGAAGCTGTCGACACCCTGACCCTCTACGTGGGCACTGATCGACTGGTAGAACATATCGACTCGATTGTCTCGCTAAAGCCAGGTCGTGTGATCTTCAACCCCGGAACTGAATCAGAGCCACTGCAAAGCGCTTTGGATGCAGCGAATATCGAATGGTTTGAAGCTTGCACTTTGGTGATGCTGAAAACTGATCAGTTTTAATGGGGCGATATCGACCACCCAGCGAACCCAAGTCACCCTACATCACCAAAGACGGGTACGAGACATTACGCGCTGAAGAAAAAGCCTTATGGGCAAAGCGACGTGAGGTGGTAAAGATCCTATCCGCTGCTGCGGCAGAAGGTGATCGCTCAGAGAATGCTGAATACATCTATCGCAAGAAACAGTTACGCGAGATGGATCGTCGTATTCGTTATCTACAAACTCGCTTACCTAACCTAAAAGTCGTCGATCAAAAACCAAGCAACTGCGATCAAGTCTTCTTTGGCGCTTATGTCACTCTTACTGAGCATGCAAGATATCGAGATCACCTATCGTATTGTCGGACCGGATGAGTTCAGTCCAGAGAAAAATTGGATCAGCATGGACTCACCCATGGCCAAAGCGCTAATGAAACGTGAGATCGACGAGGTGATTAAAGTGCGCTTACCCGAAGGTGAAGCCGAGTTTGAAATTCTCGAAGTGCGTTACGACTAACGCACATAGCCCAAGATCGCAGCCAATAGATAAGCCACACTACTGAGCACCAAACCCGCACTCCAGACCTGTAGCCATAGCACCCGACCATGGCGACCTAAGAACCACAAAATCACGCCAATAATCAGCGCAAGAAAGACCGTAAAGTTGAGCATGAAGTGCAAACTTTCAGCTTCGGAATACACCGTCATCGGTTGTTCAGTGGTCGTGTTGTAACGCATGGCATCTATTCTAAACTCTGGGTGTATAGACTATGACGTGCCAAATACCCCTGTGCAATGCCTCTTGATTAAACGACCAAGACACCCCACATTATCGTCATCACATTTTTAGGAGATTCCTCGTGCGTATCTTGTTGTTCTTACTCACGAATGCCGCCATCTTGGTGGTTATTAGCATTACCTTCAGCCTGCTCGGCTTTGATGGCCTGATGGCGCAAAACGGTGTCGATCTAAACCTGAATGCCCTATTGGTGTATTCGGCAATCATTGGCTTTAGCGGCTCGATCATTTCGCTATTCATGTCGAAAGGTATGGCCAAACGCGGCATGGGCGTCCACCTGATTGAGCAACCATCGACAGCTGATGAGCGTTGGCTTGTTGATACCGTGGCTAAGCAAGCTAAAGACGCCGGTATCGGTATGCCAGAGGTCGGCATCTTCGAAGGTCCCGCGAATGCTTTTGCAACAGGCTGGAATCGTAACGATGCACTTGTTGCTGTTTCGACCGGACTGCTGCAACAAATGAATAAAGATGAAGTCGAAGCGGTACTTGCACACGAAGTCAGTCACGTTGCGAATGGCGACATGGTCACACTCGCTTTAGTACAAGGTGTGGTGAATACCTTTGTTGTTTTACTTTCTCGTGTGATTGGTCACTTCGTGGATCGCGTGATTTTGAAAAACGAGCGCGGCCATGGCATCGGCTTTTTTATCACCTCACTGATCGCTCAGGTTGTTTTGAGCTTCTTGGCATCCGCTATCGTGATGTGGTTCTCACGTCGTCGTGAATACCGTGCTGATGAAGGCGGCGCTAATCTCGCCGGTAAAGACAAAATGATTTCGGCATTGAAGCGTTTACAACAAGCACATACTGAAGCGCTACCAGATGAAATGGCTGCCTTTGGTATCAGTAGCGGTGGATTACAGAAGCTATTCTCAAGTCATCCACGACTTGAAGATCGTATCGCTGCGCTTGAGCAGATGCGCTAAAACTTAAGAGTGTTTGTGGTTGTCATCCTCATGGCAACCACAGCCCTCACGCGGCGGCACAGGATCAACACCGCCTTCCGCCCAAGGGTGACAACGCCCAATTCGCTTCAATCCCATCCAGAGCCCTTTGATCGGCCCCCATGTTTCAAGCGCCTGCATCATGTATGACGAGCAGGTAGGATAGTAACGGCAGCTACTGCCGAGTACCGGGCTGATAAATAATTGATAGAAACGCACTAGCGCCATCAGTATCCTTTTCATTTGCGTATTAGATCATTCTCACCAAACTTATGTCAGGTAGCTTATTTCTCTCACCCCTGTCGATTAGCGATAGCTGCGATATCCCGCAGATGTACGAAGTTCTCGAATCGCTCAACATGGTGGCAGAACCCATCAACCAAAACCCTTTGCTGCATAGCTATCGCGCTGGTGAGGGATTTGCGCAACACGTTATCTATGCCGGCTGCTCGCCTTACCTCAAGTTCGAACCCGAGAATGAGACTGATACCGCGTTTTGCCATGTCGCTTTGCATGCAAGCTCAACCATCCCTTTAATCCTCACAGGCAAAAATACGACCAAACCTCGATGCCCTCATTGTCGTGCGCGTGTTGATGAGTGGTCATTGATGCTCGATACACCAAGTCATCAGTGTGAAAAATGCGGCGAGACCTTTTCTCCTGCCGAATATGATTGGCGCCAACAAGCTGCCATTGGTCGTTGCTTTATCGAGTTACGTAATGTCTTCCCAAGCGAAGCCACACCCAGTGACAAATTGATGGCCTTGCTTAAAGATAAAACCGGTTTTGAATGGCGATATGCCTGGGCAGGCGCAACAAACGCTCAGTCGTAAAGACCATCCGGCACAATCACATCGATACTGATCGGCAAATGATCACTTAAGGGGTAGTCCACCACCTCTGCATTCTCGACCTGCAAGTTATTCGACACCAAGATGTGATCAATCCGTCGGATCGGCGCCCAACTGGGAAAGGTCGGCTGACTGCATGCTGGTGAGCTCAATGCATTACTTTCGATAAAGCCGCGCACCTCACGCGAGTCACATCCCGCATTGAGATCACCCATCACAATTAAATTAGCTGAATCCCGCGTGAGCTCACTGATGAAATCGAGCTGGCGCTGACGCTGACGACGCGACAAGGCCAAATGCATACTGCAGATCCGCAAGGCATTACGGCCGCTACCAAACTCCATCAGCATTGCACCACGACCATTACCGGGTGGCAGCCGATGGTTACTGACTTGACTAGGCTGAATGCGGCTAATCAAGCCATTGCTGTTTTGCGCCAACATCCCGATATCGCGATTCACCTGTCGGTACCAATACGAATGCCCAGACTGACGCGCAAGATACTCGGTCATATCAAGAAAGCCGGTACGCAAGCTTCCTGAATCGACTTCTTGTAATCCAATCACATCGTATTCAGTCAGTATCTTTGCGATCGCTTGTAGATTCACCACGCGACCACGGTGTGGCAAGACATGCCTCCAGCCACGCGTAACATAGTGTCGATAACGATTGGTTTCGATGCCCGCTTGAATGTTATAGCTCAGCAGACGCAGCTTCTGCCCGGGCACTAAAGAAGCTGCGTCTGTAGTCATTTACTGCGCTTTACGAGCGTCGCGTACTTTATCGGTCAGCATGTCGGTCATCTCTAACATGCTCTCAAAGGTATGACCTCGTCCGCTTTTATAACGACCATCAACCACCAATGAAGGGACTCCATTGATGCCATAACGACGCATTAAGCTCGCTGCACGATTGCTCTTAGATGCCACAGCGAATGATTTCATCGCAGCGTCAAACGCCTTCATATCCACGCCCTCTCTTGCAAGGAACGCATCAAGATCTTCACGCGTCTTCATACCATTACGGTTTTCATGGATCTCATGGAAAAATGCATCGTGAATGCGATCTAACTCACCCATCGATTCGAGTGCGTAAAACGCTTGGCCATGCATATTGGTATGACGACCAAACATCGCTGGCACTTTGATGAATTCAACATCAGCCGCTTTAGACTTTTTCCACTTCGCAACGTGTGGCTCGAAGTTATAGCAATGCGGGCAACTGAACATAAAGAACTCAAGCACCTCAATCTTTTCGCCCACCTTGCCTTGAGGTGGCTGAGGTGAAAGTTGCTCGTAGTGTTTACCTTCTTCGAAGGTCATTGCTGATAGCGCCGTTGAAACGATCAACATGGCAGCCAATCCGAATAATTTAATTGCTCTCACGCTTTACTCCTTAAACTCTTTTTGTACTTTTTAGAGACAGCATCGGCTGCCAAGTTCCATGTAACGAGTTTAACCATCTAGTGGCTGAATAACACCTGAATGACAGGCAAAAAAAAGCCCCGTCAGTGACGGGGCTTTTTTCAAATCTTCCGATTAACGTAAGCCTTGAATGTACTGCGCTACCGCATTCATCTCCGCTTCGCTCATCTTGCTCGCCACAACGCGCATCATTGAACCTGCATCGTTAGCACGCTCGCCTTTCGCGAATGACTTCAATTGCGCCACTGTGTAATCAGCATGCTGACCTGACAACTTAGGGAAGCGCGCTTGTGGGTTACCAGCACCAGTAGGACCGTGACATGCTGCACATGCTGCTACGCCAGAACCTTCGTTACCTGCACGGTAGATCGCTTGGCCAAGCTCAACTTGATCTTCAGCTGCTTTACCTGACTTACCGGTCTGGCTTGCGTAGAACGCTGCTAAGTCAGCCATATCTTGCTCGCTCAATGCAGCAACCATTGCCATCATGGTTGCGTTAGCGCGCTTACCGCTTTTGAATTCCATCAACTGCTTGTACAAATAACCTTCGCCTTGGCCTGCAAGTTTAGGGAAAGTCGGTGCAGCGGCATTACCGTCCATACCGTGACAACCTGCACAAGTCGCAGATTTTTCCTTACCGCTAGCTGCATCACCTGCTGCAAACGCAGAACCCGCAAATGCGAAAGAAACCAAAGAAGCAATCAATAGGATGTTTTTCATATCTAATACCCAGGA
This sequence comes from Gammaproteobacteria bacterium, assembly GCA_038146785.1. Lineage (GTDB taxonomy): Bacteria > Pseudomonadota > Gammaproteobacteria > Chromatiales > Chromatiaceae > VMDJ01. The sequence goes on along the minus strand of JAYQSI010000016.1, from coordinate 726,814 downwards.
ACAACTAATGTTTTCGGAGTGAAATCAGGGCGTGATTATAAGGAAACTCTGATTCTCTTGCGAAAAATTTTTCCGAATTGAACTGATTTAGTTCAAAGAAAGCAAAAAAAACGCCCCAAAGGGGCGTTTATTAACAACTAAGTCTTTGAATTACTTCAAAGTAGCAACGTGAGCTGCAATGTTGTGCATATCTGCATCAGACAAACCAGCGGTCATCGCCTGCATGGTTGCATTCTGACGAGCACCAGACTTGTAGCCGCTCAACTTACCGTAGATATCAGCAGCGCTTTGGCCCGCTAATTTTGGGTAACCCAATGCTGCATTACCAGCACCTGTTGCGCCGTGGCAACCTGAACATACTGCGAACTTAGCTTTACCTGCTGCTGCATCACCTGCAACCGCTGAGCCGAAACCTGCAACCATTGCTAATGCAGCAACTGACATTACGATTTTTTTCATTTTTGATTTCTCCTAAGAGCTTGTCTAGCAAGCATTTTGCCTTAATTAAGGCGAATTCTTTTTTTGTGTTCCGATTTATATCAGAGCACAGATTCAGTCGCAACGGCTTAACGCTGCGTCGTCAGCATCCATCGATAGGCTGTTGGCTGCCCATTTAACTGCCCTCTGAGCAAAAACTGCCAATGCATCTCATTTTGGGTACATATCGGTAGTATCAGAGTAGCCGAGCTTGCCTGAACGCTAACTGAACGAAACTCAGCCCGCGTCAGCCCCATTTCCATCTCCAATCCCGTCACCTCAAGGGCCTCTGGGGCAAAGAATCCGCTCTCACTGCTCACCTGAATCTGGTGCTCGCTCATCACGCCGATGGGGCTAGGTGTCACAGAGACTGAAATATCACCCTCAGCTGTGGTGATCTGACATCGACCCTGCGACAGCTCACAGCGCACCTCGGTACTCATCACCTCTTCTGGTGCTAACCACCATCGCGTCAGCCCACCGGCAATCAACACCAGCGCGACAAAAAGGAAAGCCAACTTAGTCTGCATCGGTACCCTGAAGAGACTGCGTCGCCAATTCGATTTCATCGGGTGTTAGCTCACGCCATGCGCCCGGTTTTAAATCAGCATCCAAGTGTAGCTGGCCAATCTGGCTTCGATGCAAGGTCTCAACCTTATTGCCTAAGGCGGCGAACATACGCTTTACCTGGTGATAGCGGCCTTCGAATAAAGGTCACGGTGACCTGTTGATCATCTTTACGCTGAAGAACAGCCGGACGTGTGAGCTTCTCCTCACCATCAAGCTTGATGCCTTCAGCAAAGGCTTTTTCAGCAGAAGGCACCAGAGGATCTGCCAAACCCACCTCATACACCTTACCGACAGCACGGCGAGGTGAAGAGACACGATGCGACCAATCACCATCGTCAGTCATCAGCAGCAAACCGGTGGTATCGAGATCCAAGCGCCCCACGATATGCACATCCCTCGACCATTCGGGCGGCAGCAAATCAATCACCGTGGAATACAAGCCATCACGATTGGCACATACCAAGCCTGCCGGCTTATGCATCATCAGGTAGATGGGTGGCGCAACATCCAATAGCTCGTCACCCCAGAAGACCTCAGCGCCATCAGGAATTTGAGCAGCCGCCTTTTTGACCACCTCGTCGTTAATCCGGATCTCTCCACGACGGATCAAAATACCCGCTTCTTTTCGACTAAGTTCCGTCGTCTGACTAACCCAACGATCAAGGCGTCCGCTGGCCATAATATGTCTCTCTGTGAATCATTAAATAACATGATACCGAGCTTTCTCAGGCGCGATAAACTCAGACGATGAAATTTTCTCAACTTCCAATTGGCGCCGAGTTTGTCTTTAAAGACGAGAACTACACCAAGGTCTCGCCGATCATGGCGGCACTTGCTTCATCTGGCACGAATAAAGCCATTCCTCGCTCTGCAGTTGTCGAGGTAAAGAGTGAGCTCGTTTCTGTTCAGACACCTGAGCATGTCGAAACCAAAGCGCTTAACCAAGCCATGCAAGCATTGGCACAGGACATCAATCAGGTCATCTCATCCAGTGATTTAAACGCTGAGCAAATCAACGCATTACTAAACGCTATCCAACCAGCATTTTCACGCTGTCGACATAGCTTAAAACTACCCTAGGAGCTTCCATGAAAAAGATTCTATTTACCGCCCTACTCATCTCTTTAAATAGTGGCAGCTTTGCACAAATGACTGGCGAGCAAATGGTCGCAGGCAGCTTCTTTAATCACTACGATAGCAATCAAGACGGCCAAGTCACTCGCAAAGAGTTTCTAACCCCGTCAATGCAACGCTTCGTTTACATCGACAGCAACCATGACGGCATAATCGATGGCAACGAGGTGAATGCGTTTGTCCTGAAGATGCTACAAGGTGGACAGCCACAATAAGGGCTACACTTCTCAAATGAGTAAACCTTCTCGCGTCTATTTTTTTGGCACTTGCCTGATCGATATGTTGTACCCCAATGCGGGTATGGCAGCGATCACCCTGCTACAGCGCGAAGGACTGGAAGTCATCTTTCCACAGAACCAATCCTGCTGTGGTCAGCCTGCTTTCAATAGCGGGTATCGCGATGAAGCGCTCAAGGTGGCGCGCAGTCAGCTCAATCTTTTCAAAGAAGAGATTCCGATTGTTGTGCCATCAGCCTCTTGCGGCGGCATGATGCTGCATCACTGGCCTGAGCTTTTTGAAGGTCAGCCTGATCACCAACAAGCCTGTGATGTTGCTGCGCGTGTTGTTGAGTTTGCTGACTTCTTAGTTAACACCTTGCAGATCGAGTTACAGGATAAAGGTGAGCCGACTTATATCGCTGTTCATCATTCCTGTTCTGCGCAACGTGAAATGAATGTTGCGTCATCCACCGACAAGCTTCTTGCTCAGCTCAACGAGGTGACCGTTGAGCGTCATCAACGCCCCACAGAATGCTGCGGTTTTGGTGGCACCTTTGCCGTCAAGCAACCGGATATCTCAGGCGCGATGGTTGAAGCTAAAACTCAGGCCATCTGTGCTACATCTGCAAAGTCAGTCATCAGCCAAGACTGTGGCTGTTTGATGAACATTACCGGCTACGCGGAAAAACAACAGCATGATTTAAAAGGTCAGCATATTGCTGAGTTCTTGTTGGAGCGTACCTCATGAATCAGCAGCAGGCTTTTGAACAACGTATTGATGAAGCGCTTCATAATGCGCAGCTTCGTCAGAACTTCCGCTCTGCGATGGATGGTATTCGTCAGCGTCGTGCTGAACAGTTTCCTGATGAAGCGCAACTACAAGCTTTGCGTGAGCAAGTTCAAAGCATTCGCAGTTACTCGCTACAAAACCAAGCCGACCTTTTAGAAAAGCTGGAAGCCAAGCTCACTGAGAATGGTATTCAAGTGCATTGGGCTGCCAATCCTGAAGAAGCCAACGGCATCATTGCTGACATTCTGAAAGCTGCCGACGCCAAGACAGTGGTGAAAGGCAAGTCGATGGTCTCGGAAGAAACCGAGCTCAATCACTATCTCGAAGAACAAGGCATTGAAGTTATCGAATCGGATCTTGGTGAATACATTATTCAACTTGCCAAAGAGCCACCCTCCCACATTGTTGCTCCGGCGATTCATAAGAACCGTGTGGAAGTTGCCGAACTGTTTCAAAACTTTCACCCTGAGCTGCCTTACACCGAAAACATCGATGAGCTGACTGAAACCGCGCGAGTCATTCTGCGCGAGAAGTTTGCTAAAGCTGATGCCGGCATTTCGGGTGTTAACTTTGCCGTCGCTGAGACAGGCACCTTATGTCTTGTTGAGAACGAAGGTAATGGCCGCTTAAGCACCACTGCGCCTGAGCTACACATCGCGATCACCGGTATCGAAAAAGTCATCGATAAGCTGACCGACATTCCGCCACTGCTCGAGATACTGACAAAGTCAGCCACCGGCCAACCCATCACGACTTATTTCAATATGATCAGCCGTCCGCGTCAGGAAGGTGAGCTGGATGGACCGAAAGCCGTACATCTGGTCCTGCTTGATAATGGTCGCTCGCGTATTCGATGGGATGATGAGCTACTCGACACCTTGCGCTGCATTCGCTGTGGCGCCTGCATGAACCACTGCCCTGTATATGTGCACGTTGGTGGTCATGCCTATGGTTCGGTCTACCCCGGCCCGATTGGTTTAGCGCTCGAGCCACAACGTTTAGGTTTGGATAAAGCTGGCAGTCTGACCTCAGCGTGTTCGCTTTGCGGAGCTTGTGGCGAAGTGTGCCCAGTCAAGATACCGCTACCTAAGATCATCAATCGTTTACGTGCCGAATCAGTTAACAACCAAGAGGCCTCCACTGTTTCTGGCAAAGGTGCATTACGTCACGCATCAGAAGCTTGGATTTGGAAGCTCTGGTCAATGAGCTATAGCTCACCGGCTTTACACAAATTGATTAGCTGGGCAGGCACTCGCATGAGCGGCTTGATCCCAAATAAGCTAGGCGCTTGGACGCACTATCGCACTCGCCCAACCCCAGCAAAACGCACACTGCATGAGCTCGCAAAATCAGCAGGCATTGCCAATGACTGATTCACGCGCGCACATTCTTAATCGCCTACGTCACCACGAGCTGACACCTCAAGCAAAAGCACCGGTATATCAAAAGCCTCTTGGGTTGAGTAAAGCTCAGCGCATTAAGTCGTTTACCGAGAAGCAACAAGCCGTGCGTGGCGAAGTCGTGCTACTCAAAGGCAGCTGGACCGATTGGATGGATAAGCACTTTAAAGATGCTCATCTATTGGTTGGTACCGGCGAGCTTGCCGATCAAGCTAGCGATCTTAAAAACGCTAAAGCGATCAGTCATTACGACCAACCCATCGAATCATGGAAGCCAGATTTATTCGAGCAGATTGATGTATCGATTACGACCTCTCATGCAGGACTCGCGGAGAGTGGCACCTTAATTTTGAAGCCAACCCCTCAAGAGCCACGACTGATGTCATTGGTACCACCGGCTCACGTAGCGATCTTGGATGCCAATCGTCTTTATGAAAACTTTGCCGAATTAATGAGCGCAGAGGATTGGTCAGAGATGCCAACTAATCTGTTATTGATTTCAGGGCCTTCTAAAACAGCTGATATTGAACAAACGCTTGCATACGGCATTCATGGCCCAAAACGTTTGATTACCTTAATCGTTAATCACGATTAATTTTCTAAGGCTTCGTGCTTACTGCGAATAAAGTCTTTATGTGAGACATGCAATAGGTCTGCCACACGCCTAACCAAATGCTCTTCGTGATGATGGATCACCTGGTCTGCGCAAGCGACGCGCCACAAGCCTAAAACCAACTGATACTTTTGCGCTTGCGAGAAATGCGCATTCACTAACTCAACATGCTCATGCAGTGAGGCATTCCACTTTGCCGTTTCGGTCGCCTCATTAATCAACTGATCTACTTCCGCACTCGATAACGACCACTGCTCAGACAACACCTCTTGAATCCGCTGCAGCTCATCTTGCTCAATTGATTGATCTGCTTTCGCCACTTCAATCAGCAATAAGGCCGCAGCACTTTGAATCTGAGACTCTGTTGGTGGCGCTTCAGTTGCAACCTCAAACAGCGATTTAAATGCAGCGAACATTACTCATCGACATCCTTATGCGCGCCATCACAATAAGGTGGATTTTGCGTTTGCTTACAGGCACACAAACCACGCTTGCCTGACTTATCTGCGACAAAGGCCATCGGTTGGAAATCAGTGCCTTGATGCGAGCCATCACAGAACGGCTGTGACTTTGATAAGCCACAGGTACACCACCAGTATTCTTTACCTTCTTCTAGCTCAACAATACATGGACTCGCTTGCGCGACGGTTGGTTTAGACATCTCTCCCCCTTAACTTGATCTGTATCAAGAATCTTTTAGCGTTATGTTCACTACGAAATAGAAATTGATCACGATCAATAACCGAGGACATCAACAAGCTTACTGTGGAGCCATAGACAAACAGGAGGCCGTTATGGATCTATTTGCACGCTTATTGAATGACTGGGTTGGCATCACTTCACTACTCACGGTAGTTGGCGTGATCGCAATGACCGTGTTTTACATTGCTTACTTCTGGAAGCACTACGTGCATCCTGAAGACTAATTAAACCTGATTTAGGCATTAAAAAAGCCCCTCAGTGAGGGGCTTAATTTTTATACCGGCTTGTAGATCTCAGCCCCAGCATTTTTAAACTGCTCGGCTTTTTCTTTCATGCCTTCTTCAACTGCTACATTGATGTCTTTGAACTTATTCTGCTCTGCGTATTCACGAACATCTTGCGTGATCTTCATCGAACAGAAATGCGGTCCACACATCGAACAGAAGTGCGCCACCTTGGCTGAATCTTTCGGCAAGGTTTCATCATGGAATTCACGCGCCTTTTCAGGATCAAGACCTAAGTTGAACTGATCTTCCCAACGGAACTCAAAGCGTGCCTTAGATAGCGCGTTATCGCGCACCTGCGCACCCGGCAGACCTTTCGCCAAGTCAGCGGCATGCGCTGCCAACTTATAGGTAATGATGCCTTCTCTAACGTCTGCTTTATTTGGCAGACCTAAGTGCTCTTTTGGCGTGACGTAACACAGCATGGCACAACCATACCAACCGATATTCGCCGCACCGATACCTGAGGTAATGTGGTCATAGCCAGGTGCGATATCCGTGGTCAGTGGACCTAAGGTGTAGAACGGTGCTTCGAAACAATCGCGCAGTTCTTTATCCATGTTCTCTTTGATCATCTGCATCGGCACATGACCTGGGCCTTCGATCATCACTTGAACATCATGCTCCCATGCGATCTTGGTAAGCTCACCCAAGGTCTCAAGCTCACCAAATTGCGCGGCATCGTTTGCATCTGCAATCGAACCTGGACGTAAGCCATCACCCAACGAGAAGGACACGTCATAGGCCTTCATGATCTCGCAGATCTCTTCGAAATGGGTGTAGAGGAAGTTCTCTTCGTGATGCGCTAAACACCATTTCGCCATGATAGAACCACCGCGCGACACGATACCGGTCACACGATCAGCAGTTAGCGGGACATAACGCAGCAGCACACCGGCATGAATAGTGAAGTAATCGACGCCCTGCTCGGCTTGCTCGATCAAAGTATCTTTAAAAATCTCCCAGGTGAGATCTTCAGCTTTGCCATTCACCTTTTCCAATGCTTGGTAGATCGGCACGGTGCCAATCGGCATTGGCGCGTTACGCAAAATCCATTCGCGAGTCTCGTGAATGTTTTTACCGGTCGACAAGTCCATCAAGGTATCGCCACCCCAACGTGCTGACCAAGCCATCTTTTCAACTTCTTCTTCGATAGAAGACGTCACGGCTGAGTTACCGATATTGGTGTTGATCTTCACGCGGAAGTTACGGCCAATGATCATTGGCTCGAGTTCTGGGTGATTGATGTTTGCCGGAATGATCGCGCGACCTTCGGCAATCTCTTTGCGTACGAACTCTGGCGTGATCTCCTCAGGCAGATTGGCGCCAAAATTTTCACCCGGATGTTGTTTAAGCAACTTTTTGTAACGCGGATCTTTACGGATCTCATCGAGCTTTGCGTTCTCGCGAATCGCCACGTATTCCATTTCAGGGGTGATGATGCCCTGACGCGCATAGTGCATCTGGCTGACGTTCTTACCTGCGATAGCACGACGCGGCGCGCGGATATGCTCAAAACGCAGATGCGCTAACTTTGGATCGTTCTGACGCTCTGTGCCGTACTCGGAGGTTGGTCCCGCCAATAATTCCGTATCAGCTCGATCTTCAATCCATGGGGTGCGCACATCCGGCATACCCTTGAGCAAATCGATCTGCTTTTCAGGGTCAGTAAAAGGTCCTGAGGTGTCATAAACGGTAATCGGTGGATTTTCTTCCTCACCAAAGCTTGCGGGCGTGGCAGCTTGCGCGATTTCACGCATCGGCACACGGACATCAGGTCGCGAACCTTGCACGAACACTTTGGTCGAGTTTGGGAATGGACGGGTGACTTCTTCCGAGAGCTCGGCAGTCTTCTTTATAAAATCTTCTGGGATGGCACTCATCTCATTCTCCACGCGGGGGATCGGTGCCTTGACGGAATGTCGACGCCGCTTCCCTCCGCCAGTATTAGCTGGATCAGGTTCAAGGGTACTTCTCAGCCTGCTGGCGCCCCTAGCTTGTCAGAGCTTCACGTTACGCGATTTTGACCTCCCGATTCAACCGCAAACACTGGGGAAAGCCATCAAATTAGGCAATTTCCACATCAAATGAACCCGCTTGCCTCTTTGAAGGAGAACTTTTAGGCTGTCAGCCCATAATCACAACAAAAAGCCCTGGAAATCTGATGGACCCAATCGCTTCTGATCTCGCCCGCGCCAATATGATTGAGCAACAAATCCGCCCTTGTGAGGTGCTGGATGATCGCGTTTTAGATGCCATGAATAGCATTCCGCGTGAAGAATTCGTGGCCGCAGAATATGTCGATTTGGCTTTCACCGACACACATGTGCCACTTCAAGACGGCGAGCTGATGATGAAGCCGATCCAAGAGGGTGCCATGCTTCAGGCGTTGAAACATTAAGCCAGGTGACAAGGTGCTACATATCGGCACAGGTTCGGGTTACACCGCAGCTTGCATGGCTCACATGGGCGGCGAAGTGACCAGCTATGAAATCAATCCTGAGATCGCCGCTAGCGCACAAGCCCGTTTATCTAGCTATGGCGTGACGGTTGTTAATGAAGACATCTTCAATGCTGCTCTGCATAAAAATCATTATGACGTGATCGCAGTTACCGGCTCACTACCTAATGGCTTTGATGCATTGAAAGATCACCTCAGCGAAACAGGTCGTATGTTCACTATCGAAGGTACTGATCCTGTGATGCATGCGATGCTAACTTGCCGCCAAGCTGATGGTGAACTTCGCAGCATTCAATTAGCTGACACTTTAATCCCCGCTCTGCATAACGCGCCGACTAAAGCCACTTTCTCTTTCTAAAGTGCGCGAGTTTTCCGCCACACAGCTTGCTGAGTATCTCGCAGAGAATTCTCCTCGCCTGATTGATGTGCGTGAACAATGGGAATATGACACCTGTCATCTAGACAACAGCGAGCTATTTCCCATGCAAAGCATTCCCGCTGTGATGAAGTACTGGGATAAAACAGAAGAGATGGTGATCATCTGCCATCACGGCATTCGTAGCCGACAGGTGTGTCGATTTTTAGATCATTATGGTTTTGAGAATGTGATCAACCTGAATGGCGGGATTGATCAATGGGCATTGCAAGTTGATCGCAACATGCCTACTTACTAGGCGATGATTTTCTCAACGAGTTTTTCGAGCTTATCCAGCGCACCACGGTTATCGGCAACAAGCTTCTGCCCTGCTTCACCCACTTCAACACGGGCTGCCGCATCGGTTAACCACGCCTGAAGCAGCGCAGCTAACTCATCAGCATTGTAGACGCGCTCAGCGCCCCCAATCTGGATCAGCTGACGAGTGATTAATTCAAAATTAAAGGTATGTGGTCCCACAATCACGGGAATACCTTGTGCCGCAGCTTCTAACACGTTGTGGCCACCAATCTTGGCAAAGCTACCGCCAATAAAAGCCACATTCACTGCACCGATCAGCACATTCAGCTCACCCATGGTGTCACCAAGATAAACCTGTGTTTTCTCAGTGACAGGATCATGCAGGCTGCGACGTGAAACCTCAAAGTCGTAACGTTCAGCTAATGAGCCAACCGCATCAAAACGCTCAGGATGTCGCGGCACCAGAATCAACAATGCATCCGGAACTTCTTTAATCAACTGTTGATGCGCCTCAAGAATCACCGACTCCTCACCATCATGCGTACTACCGGCCACCCATACTGGACGACCAGACCACATGCGGCGCATGACCTCGGATTGCTCTAAAACACTCGCAGGCACATCCACATCAAACTTAATACTGCCGGTAACGTGAATCGCCCCAGGGTTAACGCCAATCATACGTAAGCGATCAGCATCAGCTTCCGTTTGCGCGGCGACATGATCGATTTGGGCAAACACGGTCTGCGCGAAGCTTTCTACTCGCTGATAACGCCTCAGTGATCGAGCTGACAAACGTGCATTCGCTAGCAAGGTTGTTACTTCGCGCTCACGTGCATAGTGCAATAAGTTAGGCCACACCTCAGTTTCGACCATCAGCATTGCCTTGGGGCGCAAGGTATCGAGAAATCGCATCAAGAACAGCGGAATATCGTAAGGCGCATAACTGTGGCTCACCTCAACACCAAATAATCGCTGCACCTGCGCAGATCCGGTTGGTGTAGTGGTCGTGATGTGAATATGCAAGCTTGGATGATTTTGGATGAGGTGTCTCACCAGAGGCGCAACGGCCAATACCTCACCAACCGAAACCGCATGCACCCAAAGTCCACCCTGCTTGTAAGGGCCACGCACTTTGCCAAAACGCTCATCCCATCGCTCGCGATAAGCTGGCGCAAGGCGTGAACGCCACAACAGGCGTAACAGCACAAAAGGCAGCATGAGAAACAAGACGATTGTATAAAGAATGCGCATCAACCTAAGACCTTAATTAAGCTCTCAATGTTTGACCGCAGATGATGCGGATTAATGGTTCCGACCACGACACTCGACACACCATCATGCGCAAAGATGTCTTTAAAAGACTGCTCCACTCCAGCTTGTCCTGTCACATGCCCACTCATCAGGCCCTTTTTAATCAAGACACCTTTATTTTCACGCTCAGCAAGTTGGATAACAGGTAACTCATCCTGATACTCACTATTAAATGTTGCCATCACAATATCGAGTAACTCGACACAACGACAACCGCCCTCAACCGTTTTAGTCGACATACCTGTTGCTCGAATCAAACCGCGTTCTTTTAAACGAGATATAGCTTCGATCGCATCTGTTTGCTCAATAATTTGCATATCGTTGCCATCCGAATGGATCAGCACCGCATCAAGATAATCTGTATTTAATGTTTTTAACGATTGCTCAACTGTGGCTTGAATGCCTTTGGAGCTGAAATCAAAGTGAGATTCGCCATCAAACGACTCCCCCACTTTTGACACGATAGTCCACTCTTTACGTTGCCCTTTAAGAAGAGGACCAAGTCGTTGTTGAGCAACGCCATAGGCTGGCGCGGTATCCATCACATTAATACCCAGTGATCTCGCCAATGCCAGCAGCTCAATAATTTCTTGGTCAGTAGGCAGCTCAAAACCAGAGGGATATTTCACCTGCTGATTACGGCCAAATTTCACGGTTCCCAATCCATAAGGACTAACCTTCAGCCCGGTATCGCCAAGCGCTCTTAAGTCCATGAGATGACCTCATCCCAAGGAAGATTCGATAAAGGCGGCTTAGGCAAACCTGTCACAACCTTAGAATGACTTGGCTCAACACCAAGACCTCTAACCTGGTCTTCAATTTCTTTAGCCACTAAAGGTGCAAAAGCTAATTTCACCGGCCATGCAGTGATGATTTTGTTATTTCTTTGCACATAAGGACGATCAGGGCGACTGCCATCTGCCATCAAAGGCTCTGCGCGATTAATCATCAATGTGGACCACTCCATAGAACGCCAATCCATCCAAGGCAGCAAACTATTTAACTCATCCTTGGCTTTCTGAATTAGCTCATCAGCCGAGGAACTGACACCTTCTTCAGCAATCTTTCCACCCAAATACCAAACAACATTCCCTGCCTTATCGGTATTTGCCGTGATCGTCATGCGAGGCACAGTGCCATCACCTAATGCATGCGCTGTTAATTGCGGCAGACTTGACGATCTCACCATAGGCATATGTAAGGGTCGGCGCTGCATCAAGGGTTGATTCAAACCTGCATTTTGTAACAGCTGCTCATTCCCCTCGCCTGCAGCAAAAACGATTGCCTTAGCATCAAAAGAACGCTCATCAATTTTGAATTGACCATTGCCTTCGGAATTGAGCGTTAACTGATCAGCGCTATAAAAAGATATGTACTCTGAAAGCTGATCGAACAAGCACTGAAATAATGATTTTGGATCGAGAACCTGCTCATCAAGGCGGTAAACAGTGCCTTTAAATTTAGCATCTCGAAAAATCTCAGGCACTTCATCTGATTGCATCTTAGTCATTCGCGAAGACATGACCTTGCTGGCAAAAAAACCACCCACCTTTGACTTCAGACTAGCTTGGGTCCATAGCAATTGATGCGTAGAGTTAACTTTAACCTCAGAAAGATCAATTTCACCCTTACCCGCTAAACACTGATTCCAGATAGCGGGCATCTCACGAATCGCTTCCGAGGCACCGGTAATTTTTCCGGTCAGCGCGTATTTAGTGCCGCCATGGATAATGCCTTGAGATGCAATTGATTGGCCGCCACCTACTTGATGACATTCAAATAAATGCGCATTAAACCCTTGCTTAAGCAAGCGCGACAACGCCCATAGGCCCGCGATACCGCCGCCAAAAATTGCCACATCAAGTTTTAGCGGTTGAGACATGATTATTTCTGTTTAATCGATTCAACAATCTGCGTGGTAGAGACGCCATCAACATAAGTTAAGGCGATCACCTGGCCACCCGCATCCCATACACATTGGTTACCTGGAATATTCGCCGGATCGTTATCACCACCTTTGACCAAAAAATCTGGTTTTAACTCACAGATCAATCGCTCAGGCGTCATCTCATCGAATCGAACTACCCAGTCCACACAAGCCAAGGCCGAAAGAACCGTCATACGATTATCGACAGGATTTACCGGACGCTCAGGGCCCTTTAATTCTCGAACCGTCTCATCTGAATTCACTGCCACAACGAGTCGGTCGCCTAACTTCGCAGCCTCCTGAAGGTAAGTCACATGGCCCGCATGCAAAATATCGAAACAGCCGTTTGTCACCACCACTGTTTCGCCTTGCGCTTGAGCTGTTTTTACCAACTGCTTCACTTCAGATTCGCTAAAGACACCTCGGCTAGAAAGATGTAGTTGATCGTTGGCAGCTTGAAGTTCAGAAACAGCAACTGAGGATGTTCCTGACTTACCCACCACAATGCCCGCAGCGATATTCGCCCAACGTGCAGCCGACTGATAAGACTCACCAGCACCAACACAAGCCGCCAATGTGGCAATAACCGTATCGCCAGCGCCGGTCACATCAAAAACGTCTTTCGCTTGTGTTGGCATGTGCCACGGAGATTCGTCACCCTGTAGCAAGGTAATACCTTTTTCACTGCGCGTGACTAGCAATGCTTCGAGCTGAAGTTGCGACATCAAATCCCGACCCTGGCTTTCAACATCCGCATCAGATTCACATTCGCCAACCACTGCCTCAAACTCAGACATATTGGGCGTGATGATGCTTGCGCCAGAATACTTAGAAAAATCGTGCCCTTTCGGATCGACCAAAATAGGTAAGCCGGATTTTTTGATTGCCGCAATCAATTCTTCACACTGAGATAAAGCGCCTTTTGCGTAATCAGACAGGATCACGACATCATGATTCTTGAGAAGATCTGAACTGACTTGCTGAGCAGAAATGGCTGGACTTGTTTTTGTATTCTCAAAATCTAAACGCATAAGCTGCTGGTGACGACTCATCACGCGAAGCTTTACAATCGTCTGCGCACTTTCTGAAACCTCAGGGATAAAGCGCATCTGCTTCATTTCTATCTGGCGCTGAAGCTCATCAGCCGCCTCGTCCTTACCCACAACACCCATGACCGATACCTGACAGCCAAGCTGGGCCATATTAAAAGCTACGTTGGCCGCACCACCTAAACGATAGTCATCATCGGTAACCCGCATAACCGGCACAGGCGCCTCAGGCGAAATACGAGAGGTATCTCCATGCCAATAACGATCAAGCATCACATCGCCAATAACGAGTGCACGAACTTTTGAAAAATCAGGTACTTGAGACATAAGGAACAGAATCAAACTTGGATTCTGAATGTTATCATGTGGTTTGACTGGATTGACCCGGATTTCTTTTGAAGCTGCTTCACCCCAAATACTGGCCGACTTGGATGGCGATCTTCTTGCTGCGTGCAATCAGCTTACTTCCGCACTCAGTCATGATGAAAATTGGGGCTTCATTAGGAAACCTGCTTTATAAAGTCATGGCTAAAAGACGCCATGTCGCTGAAACCAACCTTAAGCTCTGCTTTCCAAAATTATCTAAAAACGATATCACTCAACTTACAAATGAGCACTTTCAAATGCTAGGTAAAGCTTTAATGGATGTCGCTATTGCTTGGTGGTGGAATGACAAAAGTATCAATCAACTAAATATTCAAGTTCATGGGCTTGAGAAGCTAGCCACAGATAATACAGCCACTATTTTTCTGACAGCCCACTTTAGTTCTCTAGAACTTTCAGCTCGACTTTTGGGGAGATATGCGAAGACTCTAGCCATGTACCGTCCGCATGAAAATGCAGTTATTCAATATCATTACGAAAAATATCGATCTCAATATTCTGAAGGTATCTTAGCCAAACAAGATGTCAGACAGACACTTTCAGCACTTAAATCAAACAAGGGCATTTGGTTTGCGCCAGACCAAAATTTCAAAGGCAAAGGTTTTATCTACAGCACATTTTTTGGCGTTCCTGCAGCTACCAACACCGCCACATCTCGATTTGCAAAGTTAGGGGGTGCAATCGTTCAACCATTTGCCCTTTTTTCAAAAAACAACGGCTACGAACTTCACTTTGAAAAACCTTTAAACGAGGTAAATGGGGAAAACGTTGAATCTGAAACCCAGATGATCAACAACCAATATGAAAAATGGGTAATTGAGCACATTCCTCAATACAATTGGATCCACAAACGTTTTAAAGATCAACCAAACGGTCAAAGCCCCTATTTGTAACCATGAGCTTAAACGCTAAACATTCTGATAAAGAAATTTACTTTCGACTTCTTAAGTACGTAAAGCCGCATTGGCGTATTTTCTCGGCAGGCATTCTAGGCATGATCCTATTTGCGGCCACTGAAGCTGCCGTACCGGCAATTCTCAAACCTATATTAGATGGCACATTTGTTGAAAAAGACCCTGTTTATCTCGTATGGGCACCTGTTGGCTTAATCGCATTATTCGCAATCAGAGCCATTGCAACATTTATCAGTAGCTCTTCATTTGCTGCGGTATCAACGCGTTTAATGTACAAAATCAGAGATGATATGTTCACTCGACTTTTGCATTTACCGAGCAGCTACTTTCAGCAAAATATTACCGGCAATATCGTTTCAAAGTTCACCTACGACGTCACTCAAATCTCAAGCGCTGGCGTTGAAGTATTAACCGTACTGGTAAAAGACACATTAATTGTCATCGGCTTACTTGGTTATCTACTTTGGCTAGATTGGCAATTGAGCCTTTTAACACTCATCATCATTCCTTCTGCCGCATTGGTTGCAAAATATTTAGGTAGACGACAGAAGCGACTAAGTCGGGAAGTGCAGGAGTTATTTGGCGATATCACGCATATCGTAGATGAGAGTGTTAAGGGGGAGCGCGTTGTCAAAATCTTTAACGGCCAAGAAGATGAACACAAACGTTTCGACCTTGCGGCAAACAAGATCCGCCTACAACAATTCAAACTCAACTTATCTGGTGCGATAGGTGTACCTATCGTTGAATTGATTGGCGCATTCGTTTTGGCGTTGGTTATTTATTTGGGGGCATCTCGAACAGGAACAGACTTTACAGTTGGATCGTTTGTCGCTTTCTTTGCAGCACTGGGCCTTTTATTTTCGCCGATAAAACGTATCACCAAGGTCATGCATCCACTTCAAATGGGATTAGCAGCAGCTAATTCGGTATTCACATTGATCGACGAAAAAAATGAGCTTGATCAAGGCTCTTCTAACAAACCCGATGCAGAAAAAGTATCCATCGCTTTTAACAATGTATGCTTTAAATACCCCACAAGTGAAATCAATGCGGTTGGGCCAGTAAGCTTTGAGGTCAATACTGGACAAACCATTGCTCTCGTCGGCTCATCGGGTTCGGGCAAATCATCGCTAATATCTTTGGTGCCTAGATTAAACAATCCTAGTGATGGCACCATTTCTATTAATGGTATAGATACGCACGATCTAAAGCTCAAGGACTTAAGGCAGCTTATCGGCATCGTTAGTCAAGACGTTGTTTTATTCAACGCAACCGTTGCTGAGAATATCGCTTATGGTGAGGATCTAGATCTCGCGAGAGTTAAAGAAGTCGCTAAAGCTGCATATGCAACTGACTTTATTGAGAGCCTTCCTCTTGGCTATGACACCATTTTGGGCGAAAACGGTACTCGACTTTCAGGTGGCCAACGACAGCGCATAGCGATCGCGCGCGCTCTTTATAGCAGACCCTAAAATACTCATTCTTGATGAAGCCACCTCAGCTTTAGATACTGATTCAGAATCTTCAATTCAAGAGGCTTTAGATCATGCCAAAGAAGGGCGAGCCAACATCGTAATTGCGCATCGCTTATCAACCATAAGAGACGCTGATGTTATACATGTGCTTGAAAATGGTTTGATTGTTGAAAGTGGAAACCACGAAGAATTACTTTCAACAAATGGACGATATGCGGAGCTTTATAAAAAACAAAGCAAAACTAATCCCGCCATTTAACTTAGCTTTTTATATACATCCACACATTGATTAGCCAAAGCTTCCCACGATAACCCCATCGACTCTACTTCACGATCCCAAGTTAATAATTCAATCATTTTTGCAGACCAATCATTCGAATTTGGCGCCAACACACATCCATTGCTATCTGTGACTAGGTCAGCCACGCCTGCGTGAGTCGAAACTAAAACTGGGACACCTACCGCATTGGCTTCAGCAACCACCATCCCAAATGGCTCGGAGAGAGCAGGATGAATCAATAGATTAATTTTTGATAAAAACTCTTCTGTTTTTTGCCATCCCTGAAGCTCATATGAATCATCCGGTATATTTTTGAACAAATGACTCACTTCTTCTGGTGGCATACCTGCCACTAAAAGTTTTATATCCGGCTTTTGTTGTAAAGCTTCCTTAAAAGCTGAAACAGCAATCTCGAGCCCTTTTCTTTTCCATTCCCGCCCAATAAATCCCACGGTAGGTCGCTCAACTTTTTCACTAAGGGGGTAAAAACTATCAGACACCCCAGGATATGCGGGCATACAGAGTTGCCCCTTTATATTTGGATAAAACCCCAAAAGCTCATGAGCAATCATTTTCGAGTTTGGAAGAACGCACAAAACATTACTTCCTGATACCTCACGACGCTCTAAAAACTCCCAAACCCTTAATCTAATTGATAGGAAATCTAGTAGCTTTCTTTTTCTGTTTAGGATTGACGGGCCATGAATCGTTGTCACATGGTGTACCGCAGTTCTTTCATGACTATGGATAATCGAATTTTCATAAGAGCCCAATGCTTCAAAAAAATCTGTAACTCTTTTTGAAAACTTCAATTGTGATAACCATCGAGGCTTTGGCTTAATCACACCGAGTTCGACAACATTAATTTGATCGTCGGGATTCTTGTGCGCCTTTTCGCAAATAACGGTTACTTCATGCCCTTTGTTAACTAATGCGTGAGTTAACTCCCACACATAATTTTCCATTCCGCCTTGTTTTCCATATTGACGGACCACATGAAAGGATGATGTTTTAGCGTCATTCATTGATAAAACCCAAATTAATCACTTTCTTTGCAGTAATTTCCTCGTAGCAAGGTGGCAACAAGGAATCTCCATCAAGCAATTTACAATTCTTGCTCAAACACGGGGAACATTCGAAGTTTGATTTTAGATTTTCATGGTTAACACCCATAGCACCAGTTAAACCAACATCTGTAGATCCATAAATACCAATAGATCGCACATCCAATAAAGCTGCCAGATGAGTTAAGCCAGTATCGACACCAACAACCGCTTTAACCTTTAGCATCAATTCTGCAATCTCAGTCAGACTTAATTTTGGCAGCACAGAAATATTCAGCTCTTTACCCAACCATTCAGCGCGATCTTTTTCTTGATCTGTTGCCCAAGGAAGATAAATAGCTTCACCCTCCTCTTTTAACAACTTACCCAGCTCAAGCCACGAGTCATCTGGCCAATGCTTAGAGGGCCACGTTGTGCCATGCAGAAATAAAACGCCTTTTTTATCTTCTTCAGCAGGATTTAAATTTAATTTTACTGAGGGTAACGTGTCTTGATATTCGTAACCAAGCGACCGAGCAAACAATCGGCGCACCCGCTCTATTGCATGCAGAGACTTATCAACCGTTAAGTCACGGTCATAAAATTTCGCTGCTATTCCTTCGCGTGCAGAGGCTTTATCAAACCCAATTAAGGTTCCTCGTGCAAACTTTGCAGGCACTGCGCTCTTTAATAAGCCTTGAGCATCAATAATTAAATCGTATTTCTTTTCCCTAAGCCTTTTTAGGAATAGCTTTATCTCGCCAGAGAAGAATGCCTTTAGCCAAGATTTTCGCCATCTTCTTAAAGCGATGGGAATGACTTTATCAACTGAATCATGCCACGCAGGAATCTCCTGAAAACCCTCTTCAATCAACCAATCAAACTTAATACCAGGAATCGCCTTAGCAGCATCCTCAATCGCGGGAAGCGTATGAATCACATCTCCCATTGATGATGTCTTTACCACCAAGACGCGCATTAACGACCTGCCTCAATCAATCGATCCATAGCATCAATCACCATCTTAGGCTCAATCTGATTCATACAATTCATGTGCACCAGGGGACACTCACGCTTAAAGCACGGACTACATTCAAGCTCTAAATCGACCACGCGCGACAAAGCACCCAGAGGAGGTGTGAAATTAGGGTCGGTAGATCCATAAACTGCAACCAAAGGTCTCGCTAACGCGGCTGCCACATGCATTAACCCTGAGTCATTTGAGACAACTGCATCAGTTGCTGACAACAAATCAATAGCTTCTGCCAAACTCGTGTGACCAGCAAGATCGATCGCTACACCATTGAGATGTTGATTTATCTTTTGAGTGATTGCTTGATCCTTGGCTGAACCAAATAGCCAAACAGACCAGCCTCTCTGAATATATTCTTTTGCAAAATTTGCATAATGTTCAGCCGGCCATTGTTTTGAAGGCCCAAACTCCGCACCAGGACATAGACCCAAAACCTTATTTTGCGCTTTTCCATCTAATGAGAATTTCTTCAGCGCCGCTTCAACTGACTGTCTTTCAACGGATAACCGTGGATATTCAATGTCAAAATTAGCTTCTTTTTCATATGCAAGCGCCACAAAACGCTGCACGGTTTTTGTGTAGATTGCTTTATCTAAAGAACGAAGATCATTGAGAAGACCATAACGCATCTCCCCCTTCCATCCTGTTCGAATCGGTATTTTCGCAGCCCATGGAACGATCGCGGATTTGAGTGAGTTCGGTAAAAGAATGGCCTGATCGTATAGTCCAACCAAAGCCCTACCCAGCTTCCATCGATCTGAGAGACCGAGGCGACCATGCCCTAATGGCATATCAATCGCTTTATTGACCTCTGGCATTCTCGCCAGAAGTGGCGCGCTCCAACTTGGCGCCAAAACATCAATGACAACATCTGGATTTTGAGCCTTAAGCGCAATGAAAAGACTTTGCGCCATCACCATATCACCCACCCATGAAGGCCCAACGACCAAGATTTTTTTTATATCTTTCTTCATACAGGTGAATTGATTTCTCAAATTTCAGTGATACTTATCAGACGACATTCGCTATGATTAAACAAAATCCTGCGAGCGACCCATGACAGATACTCAACATCTTATCACCTCTGCTTTTGAAAGAAGCTTAGAGACCAAACGCACTCTAGTAGATTCTCAGATTAATGAATTGGTTGAGGTGGTAGAGCTCGTCACTCATACCTTCAAAAATGGTCAAAAAGTCTTGTTATGTGGCAATGGCGGCTCAGCGGCAGATGCACAACATATCGCTGCTGAGTGGGTAACGCGTTACAAAGGTGACCGCAAAGCCCTGCCTGCTATTGCTTTGACCGTGAACACTTCGGACTTAACCGCCATTGGTAATGACTATGGATTTGATGATCTATTTTCACGCCAAGTTGAAGCGCATGGACAATCTGGCGATTTACTGATTGCTATATCAACCTCAGGAAATTCAGCCAATGTGGTGAAAGCTGTCGATACCGCAAAAAATAATGGCCTCAAAACGCTTGGCCTTACAGGACAAGCAGGTGGAAAGCTCAAATCACTTTGTGATGTTTGCCTATGTGTTCCGAGCAATGAGACAGCCCGCGTCCAAGAAGCGCATACCACCATCATGCACGCGATGTGTGAACACGTAGATAAAGTTTTATTTGGCGTTTAGTACGCCACATTTTGCCCAGCGCACACGATAACTCGCCGAACCTTTATCGATAAGAACTTCCCTATCCTTACTGAGTTCATCGCAAAAATGAGCGACTGAACTCTTCGTAAGATCGCTCAACAGACCTGCTTCAATCAAATAATCAGCGCTTTTAAAGCAGCTACCCACCTTCACATTCGCCTCATTATTTATCAATCTAAAATGCTCTTTCGCAAAATGATCTGTAAAGCAAAGCTGTTTTGAATGCTTAACCTCTTCTGGCAATGCTCTAAGCGCATCCAAGATAGGCCAAGAACTTCTATGAGCCTTTTCAGAAAGGTACGGTGAGCCAAAACTTTGAATCACTCGAATCACCAGCACTAAAACAGTAAAAATAATTAATCCCGATTGATACAGGCGCCAGCCACGTTTTGGTTGCTCCGCCTGTTGGAACAAAAGTATCAAGAAGAAGGGCGTAAAGATCAGAAATGGATGCAACCAACGCTGTTTCATCTCAGACCCTAAGCCGAAAACGACATAGACAACCGATAAAACAACATAAAAGACAAAGAACCAGGCAAAAAATTGCGTAAACGGATCTTTATTAAAGCATTCTTCTTAACAACAAAGCCAAGCACAAACGCCATCAAAGGAACCAAAAAAGCAATATTTGCTCTTAAGACATCCTTGGCTACATCCAAATAACTCAGGTCTGATACCGAGGCTTCACCACCCCATTCAGCTACTAATCGTTGATCGACACCTTGAGCTGCGCTGAGCAAGCTATAAATGACTGGAGAACTCAGAGCTAAAGCGACAACGATCGCAAAGAGCATTTTCAGACTCAGTAAACGCTCTCTCATTTGCGGCACAAGCAACGCTGAGATCAGCGTTAAAACCACAAAACCTGCAAAACTGTATTTACTCATGATGCCTATCGCCATCATGAGTGCTAAATAAGCGTAATACCTAAACTCGCCACGCTGAACAATCAATACCATGGCATGCAATGAGCCAATCAGCGCCAAGGTGAGCAGTGTTGTATGTGTTGAGCCTTGATGAAGCTTCCAACCCAACTCAAAAAGCAATAGCCAGCTCGTTGCTGCAACGAATTGCCAACTAACGTCTTTAAACAATAGCAAGCTAACGCGATACCAAAGCCAGAAGCTAATTCCAATGATGAGATATCTAACCAGATAAAGCGCCGCAAAACTCGGATCTACAAACTTCCAGAGCAACCACAGCAGCCATGTGTAAAGCGGTGGCTGAAAGTTACCGTAATCAAGCTGAAAACTTTGAGAATGGTTTAGCTGTTCAGCATCATCTAACTGCAATGCCTCGGTAAAAAATACACGCAACCCAAAATGAACAAGCAGGTAGATGAATAACCAGAAGGCAAAGCGCCCTGGCTGTATATACCGCCCTAGTGACTCAGGAAAATTAGGCTGCGTATTCATTCTCTAATCAACCAATCAGAAAATGAGGCGAGGACATTAGTCACGCAGCTGATATTTGGCACCACAATAAGGACACGTCGCCTCGCCCGTCTTCTCAATAGGCAAAAACACGCGTGGGTGCAATTCATGCACGCCCGCATTAGCTGGCGGGCAGCTCAGTGGTAATTGGTCTTTAGTGACCTGGATGGCTGATGATTGTTTTTGCTCAGACATCACAAAATCCTTAAACGTAAGTTAACCAGTCTTGATGCTTTTCACTGCGGCCGTAAACCACATCGAAATACTTGGTTTGTAGCTCTTCAGTAATCGGGCCACGCGAACCACAACCGATCTGGCGACCATCGATCTCACGGATCGGCGTTACTTCAGCAGCTGTACCGGTGAAGAAGGCTTCATCCGCAATATAAACTTCATCTCGAGTGATACGACGCTCAACAATTTCGTAACCTGATTCACGCGCCAATTGCATGATGGTTTTACGCGTAATGCCATCTAAAGCGGATGTCAGGTCTGGCGTGTGCAACTTACCATCGCGAACCAAGAAGATATTCTCACCCGAACCTTCCATAACAAAGCCATTTGCATCTAATAGCAAAGCTTCGTCGTAACCGGTATCCAACGCTTCTTTAAGCGCCATCATCGAGTTCATGTAGTTACCGTTTGCTTTCGCATGACACATGGTCACATTGACGTGGTGACGAGTAAATGAAGACACACGGATACGAATACCCTTCTTCATGTTTTCTTCACCAAGGTAAGAACCCCATTCCCATGCTGCAACCATCACGTGTGTTTGCAGATTGTCTGCACGCAAGCCCATACCTTCTGAGCCATAAAAACACATTGGACGGAAGTAAGCAGAATTCAACTTGTTATCGCGAACAACCGCCTTGTGCGCTTCGTTGATGGTCGCTTGGTCATAAGGCATCTTCATGCCCAAGATATGCGCCGACTCAAACAAGCGTTTGGTGTGATCTTCTAAACGGAAAATCGCAGGACCTTTATCGGTCTTATACGCACGGACACCTTCGAATACACCCATGCCGTAGTGAAGCGTATGGGTTAGCACGTGGGTCTTCGCCTCACGCCAATCCACCATCTCACCGTCGAGCCAAATCACTCCGTCGCGATCTGCCATGGTCTGCATCGTTAGTACTCCAAAAACTGTTGAATGGGCGAGCTTTGGTCAGCCCGCAAATTTAGCTGCGGATTATCACATATTAGCGAGCGTTCTACATCGCCGCTCAATCAGGGAAATGTGACTGCCAAATCTCCGTCACGATCGCTCGCTCTTCCGCCAATTCGGCTTGAGCAATCTTGGATGGACGATCCTGAAGGGCCGCACGATGGACTCGCGCCCTGAGAACCCGATAAAGGCCAAATAAGCGCTCAGCCTGCTCATCAGGCAGCAAATCGAGCTTTGCTAGCAACTCTAAAAGTCGCGCGTTATCTGTCCACTGGGTGAGCTCAGGATGCTGATTCGCCCAGCGAAGTACCGAGAACTGCACCAAGAACTCAATATCCACCAAGCCGCCAACACCCTGTTTAAGGTCAAACCACTCAGCATCGCTTTTATCCAGCTGCCCTCGCATTTTCTGGCGCATCTCGGCGACCTCAGCGCGAAGCTTCTCTTCGTCTCGCGGTTGGCATAACACCTCATGGCGAATCTCATTGAAACGCTGCACAACCGCCGGATCACCCGACACCGCTCTTGCCCGAATCAGCGCCTGATGCTCCCACGTCCAAGCATCATTCTTTTGATAGTGCTCGAAGGTACTCAACGGACTGACCAACAAACCTGAATTTCCATTCGGACGCAGACGCATATCTGCCTCGTAGAGCTGACCTGCCGGCGTTCGCGTGGTGAGCAAATGGATCACTTTTTGGCCTAGGCGCGCATAAAAGGTCTCATTCGACAGCGCCTTCTCACCGGATGTGGACGCTGAACCCTTGGTGCAGCCATGCAAGAAAACCAGATCCAGATCTGAGCCGTAACCCAGCTCAATACCACCGAGCTTGCCGTAACCAATCACCGCAAAACTATCTTCCTCGCCCATGCGCTCGCTTGGCTCACCATGCTTAGCAACCAAATCTCGCCATGCAATCGACTCACAACGCCGCAAAATAACTTCAGCGATTTCAGTCAAGTGATCGCTCACCACATTAATCGGAATCGCATCCGCGACATCCGCTGCCGCAACTCTCAAACGATTACCCGAAGCAAACTGACGCATCCGCTCCATCTCTTGCTCAAGATCACCCTCATCCACTGAGTTCAAAATGGTGTTTAGCTCATCAGCGAGCTCATCGCGACTTGCCGGCTGATATAAGCGGCGCGGATCAATCAACTCATCAAGAAGAACCGGCTGTTTCACTAATTGAGTCGCTATCCAGACACTCTCGGATAACAGCTTCATTAACTGACTCAGCGCCAAAGGATTCTCAATCAGTAGATCCATGTAAGCAGCGCGACGCACAATCGCTTCGAGCAAAGGAATGATTCGCTCTAAAGTATCGAGAGGCCTTTTCATCTAATGCCGCCAACATCAATGGCATCAATCGATCTAGCTTTCGCTTTGCAGACGATGACAAGGTGGCAACTAAAGACGACTGCTTAAAGGTCAATAATTGGTTTGCGACCTGTTCTGCATCCACAATTTCGCTTTTAACAAGCAGCTCAATGGCTTGCTCAGGCGTTAACTCGTCTTGCCAAATTAAAACCAATGCCGAATCATTTTTTGATTCAGATTGTGGCGCATCAAACACCTGCTCAAATTGCTCATGCACATGATGACGATGACGATCGAGTTTTTCTAAGAAGCTATCCCATGACTCGAATCCCATGCTGCGAGCGAGCTCCAATCTTCGCGCCTCATCTTTTGGCAAGTGATGGGTTTGCTCATCACGATACGCCTGCAAACGATTTTCAACCTTGCGCAAGAAGACATAGGCATCAAGCAATTGCTCAACGGCATACGCCGGAATTAATCCCACTTCTTGAAGATGTCGAAGCACCTGCTGAATAGGACGAATCTGCAATCCTTTATCACGACCACCGCGCACCAACTGGAAGGCTTGACCGATAAACTCGACCTCTCGAATACCACCCATCCCTAGCTTGACGTTGGCATCCTGACCTTTGCGCTTCAGATCTTTCTCGATCATGCGCTTCATATCGCGAATCGCTTCAATCACACCAAAGTCGATATAACGACGATAAACAAATGCCGAGATCATCTTTTCAACAAGCGCTTTATCTTCAGGTCGACCCGTCAAAGGACGCGCCTTGACCATCGCATAGCGTTCCCACTCACGCGCTTGACCAAAGAGATAATTCTCAAGCGAATCAAAACTCACCACCAATGGCCCTGACTCACCAAAAGGTCGCAAACGCATATCCACACGGAAAACGAATCCATCTGCCGTGTTGTTATTAAGCACCTGAATGAGTTGGCGCCCCAGACGCACAAAAAATGCTTCATTCTCTAAGGGACGAGCACCGTCGGTTTGACCGTGATCTGGGAAACAAAAAATCAGATCGATATCAGAGGAAAGATTGAGCTCGCGCGCACCTAACTTACCCATGCCAAGCACAACGAGATGTTGCTCATTACCCTCTTCATCTCGCGGCATGCCATCTTTTGCAACAGCCCAAGCCATCAAATGATCTAACGCTTGAGCAATGCAGGCATCGGCAAGCTCGGATAGCGCCGATAAGGTTTCATCAAGATCAGCTTGCTGCGTGAGATCGCGCCAGATAATGCGCGTCATTTGACGGTTACGAAATACTCGAAGGCGATGACCTAAATCAGCTTCATCAGCCACATCAATGAGCGAATCACTCAACGCCTGAGTGATATCACCCGCAGACCATTTGGTTGAAAAATCAGCCTGTAGAACCCAGTCGGTATCACGCGCAAAACGCGTCGCTAAAAAGTCAGACCAAGCAAACACCTGCTCAAGCTGCGCTTGATCAAACGGCGAGCTTCGATCGCCGAGTGCATCCTGCCAATTTGTGAGTGCTTGAGAGGTCATCGCGAATCCTTTGGACTGACTTGACTATCAGCTAAAGCGACGCGCATCTCAAGTGATATTCATCAAGCAAGTCTTTATCTCAGGCATAAAAAAACCCGCAGCACAGGCTGCGGGTTTCTTAGCTCACAAAGGAGGCTGATTTACATCATGCCGCCCATGCCACCCATGCCGCCCATGTCACCACCAGCTGGCATTGGTGCATCGTCTTGTGGCTCATCTGCAACCATACACTCGGTAGTGATCATCAGAGTCGCGATAGACGCTGCATTCTGCAGTGCAGAACGAGTAACTTTAGTTGGATCAAGAATACCCGCTTCAACCATGTCGATGTACTCGCCAGTTGCTGCGTTGTAGCCTTGGTTACCAGAAGATTGAACCACAGCGTTAAGTACAACTGATGGCTCATCACCTGAGTTAGCAACGATCTGACGCAAAGGCTCTTCCATTGCACGGCGTGCAATCTGGATACCCACGTTTTGATCAGCATTCGCACCTTCCAAGCCAGCAACTGCTGCTTGTGCACGAACCAATGCAACACCACCACCTGCAACGATACCTTCTTCTACCGCTGCACGAGTTGCGTGCAATGCATCGTCAACACGGTCTTTCTTCTCTTTCATCTCAACTTCGGTCGCAGCACCCACTTTGATAACTGCAACACCGCCAGCCAACTTCGCTAGACGCTCTTGCAACTTCTCACGATCGTAATCAGAGGTAGTCGCTTCGATTTGAGTTTTGATCTGCTCACAACGTGCTTTGATATCGCCTTCGGTACCAGCGCCGTCGATAACAGTGGTTTCTTCTTTGTTGATCTGGATGCGCTTAGCGGTACCCAGCTCGTTCAAAGTGACTTTCTCAAGGGTCAAACCAACTTCTTCAGAAATCACTGTGCCGCCAGTCAATACCGCGATGTCTTGCAACATTGCTTTACGACGATCACCGAAACCAGGTGCTTTAACCGCAGCCACCTTAACGATGCCGCGCATGTTGTTAACAACCAAGGTTGCCAACGCTTCGCCTTCAACATCTTCAGCAATGATCATCAAAGGACGACCTGCTTTCGCTACTGCTTCCAACGCTGGGAGCAAGTCACGGATGTTTGCGATTTTCTTGTCGTGGATAAGAACGAATGGCTCTTCTAAATCAACCATCTGTGCTTCTTGATTGTTGATGAAGTAAGGCGACAAGTAACCACGGTCGAACTGCATACCTTCTACAACGTCCAACTCGTTATCGAGACCTGAACCTTCTTCAACAGTGATAACGCCTTCTTTACCAACGCGCTCCATTGCTTCAGCAATGATCTGACCAACGCTCTCATCAGAGTTCGCAGAGATAGTACCTACCTGAGCGATCGCTTTAGTGTCTGAGCAAGGCACTGACATTGACTTCAAGTGCTCAACTGCAGCAACAACAGCTTTATCCATACCGCGCTTAAGATCCATTGGGTTCATGCCAGCAGCAACTGCTTTCATGCCCTCGCGAACCATCGCTTGTGCCAGTACGGTAGCGGTAGTTGTACCGTCACCTGCTACGTCGTTGGTTTGAGAAGAAACTTCTTTAACCATCTGTGCGCCCATGTTCTCGAACTTATCTTTCAGTTCGATCTCTTTCGCTACAGATACACCGTCTTTAGTAATGGTAGGTGCGCCGAACGACTTTTCTAAAACAACGTTACGACCTTTAGGGCCCAGTGTTGCTTTAACCGCGTCAGCCAAAATGTTTACACCACGTAGCATGCGCTTACGCGCGTCATCACCAAACTTAACTTCTTTAGCAGCCATTTTTACTTCCTAAATTCTTTTCTTAATTGACTGTGACCGGCATTAGCCTTCGATCACACCCATAATGTCTTCTTCGCGCATGACCAGCACTTCTTCGCCACCGATCTTTACTTCGGTACCTGAGAACTTGCCGAACATAACGATGTCGCCGACTTTCACGTCGAGAGGACGAACCTCACCGCTGTCAGTCACTTTGCCGTTACCAACTGCGATAACTTCGCCTTGAACTGGCTTCTCAGTTGCCGCATCTGGCAGAACGATGCCGCCCGGGCTAGTGGTCTCTTCGGCCTTACGACGGATAACAACGCGGTCGTGCAATGGACGGATATTCATATGCATCAAACTCCTGATGGAAATGACAAAAATCGTGAGCACTACCCATTAGCACTCACCTCAATGGAGTGCTAATAGTATGGGCGAAGGTTGAGAAGTCAAGGGCAGCACCCCGAAAAAAGTTCGGGGCGCAAAATCTGCCTGAGAAATATACTAAATTATTGAATTAGTTTGGAATTTTAACCACCAAGCGGCCACGGACCTGGCCCTCGAGGATCTTTTTACCCAAATCCGGCAGCTCATCAAAGCCCACTTCTTCGGTCAGGCTATGCAGCAAATCGAGCGGAAGGTGCTTCACGATCAGCTCCCAAGCACGCTCACGCTGCGCCATTGGTGCCATCACAGAGTCGATTCCATAAAGGGTTACGCCACGCAGAATAAAAGGCGCCACCGAGGTAGGCAGCGACATGGATTCCGCCAAGCCGCAGGCAGAGACCGCACCGTGGCGCTTAATCTGGCTGATCACATTGGCCAAGGTGTTACCGCCGGCCACATCGACCGCCCCCGCCCACAGCTCTTTCGCCAAAGGACGCGCCTTATCAGCAAAATCACCCCGTGCCGCGATATCGCTCGCACCTAATGACTTCAAGAAATCCGCTTGCTCGGGACGACCGGTCACGGCAACCACCTCGTAACCAAGATTTGCGAGCAGCGCTGTCGCAACCGAGCCCACACCACCGGCCGCACCGGTGACCAAAATCTTACCGTCAGCTGGCTTGATGCCATGATCTTGCAGCGCCATCACACATAAGGCCGCGGTGTAACCCGCTGTACCCACCGCCATCGCATCACGCGTGGTCAAGCCAACTGGAAGCTTTACCAGCCAATCACCTGAAACGCGCGCACGACCGGCATAGCCACCATTGTGCGCCTCACCCACACCAAAACCGTTCAGCACCACCTGATCACCTGATGAGAAATTGGGATGATCTGAGCTCGTCACAGTGCCAGAAAAATCGATACCCGGAATCAACGGGAACTGGCGTATCACCGGCGAAGCACCGGTCAGCGCAAGACCGTCTTTATAATTGAGCGTTGACCACTCGACATCGATGGTCACATCACCATCCATCAAATCTGCATCGGTCAAATTCGTCTTTGCCAAGCTCTGCCCGTCATCGGTTTTTGTTACCTGATAGGCAATGAATGAATCGCTCATGTTTCCCCCTTAGAAACGATCATTAGGGCGATCTTCACGACGGAACTCACCCTCAATTTCAATGTGCTGATGTGTGTGCGATTGCGCACCTGAAGCTGGTCGCATAACGCCACCGCGCAACAGACCTTTAATGATCAATGCGCGACGAATCGGCGTTATCAGCAGCAAAAAGCCGATCGCATCGGTAATAAATCCAGGCAGCAACAGCGCAAAACCGGTAATGGCAAGCGCCATACCTTCCATCATCTCGATGGCTGGCGCCTCACCGCGCGCCATCATGCCGCGAGCCCGCATCAATACAGAGAACCCCTGCAGACGGACCAAACTTGCACCCAAAATCGCGGTAAATATCGACAGCAGAATCGTTGGCAGAGCGCCAATCTCGCTACCCACCTCAATCAGCACATACAGCTCGGCGAGCGGGGCAAAAACAAATAAAAACAACAAAATGGCTAAAGGATTCAAAACCACACCTCAGATCGTTAGCTTGCTAATCTAAACGCAACAGCCAACACAATAACCCTAAGTCCATCATGTCAGAAAAACCGTTACTCGTTTTAACTACCTTGAGTGACACCGAGGATGTCGAGAAGTTCGCCAAAGACTTGGTGGCGAGTGAACTGGCTGCGTGCGTCAATGTCATACCGGGAATACGTTCCTTTTATTGTTGGAAATCAACGATTGAGTCAGCGAACGAAGTACAATTACTGATTAAAACCACGCGGGCGCTTTATCCGGCGTTACAGTCGTGGATAGAAGAACAACACCCTTACGAGGTGCCGGAGATTCTCGCCATTGATGTGGCAGAGGGATTACCGGCCTACTTAGATTGGATCTCAACATGTACAAAAGACTGCTAACGAGCATCTTTGCCTTCTTCGCATTCACTCAGATTGCGATTGCTGAAGAAGACTTCCTCACTCCGGATCAAGCCTTTGCCGTGACGGCTGTGGCGGTATCACCGGAAACGGTGCGTGTGACCTGGGAGATTGCCGACGGCTATTACCTTTACCAATCGAAATTTAAATTTGGTTCAGATGATGCTGGCGTAACACTTGGCAATGAATCTCTGCCTGCATCCATCACTAAAGATGACCCAATCTTTGGCAAGGTGGAGATCTATCGCAACAAAGTGAGCATCGATGTACCGATCGAAAGTTTTCCTGCAAACCTCGATAGCTTTAACTTAAAGACGCGCTCACAAGGCTGTGCTGATAAAGGCATCTGTTATCCACCACAAACACGTTCGCTCTTAGTTGCTGTCTCACCATCAGCTGATAAGCCTCGTGCTATCAAAGCCAGTGCAACACAAGCTGCACCTGCCGGTGGTTCAGGGTTTGATCCACTCGCTGAATTAAGCGCACTCGGCAGCTCATTAGGTCTTAATGCGATGGAGGATGACATCCTCGATCCTGAGCAAGCCTTTGTTGTGCGTGCAGATAGCCCATCAGGCGACTGGCTGAATGTGAACTGGACCATTGCTGAAGGCACGTATCTCTATCAAGACAAAGTTCGCGTCAGCATCGAAGGTGATGGCGTTGCCTTAGGTCAATACAGCTGGCCAAACCTGACATCAAAAAAGATTCTATTAAACCGGATGGCACCATTGGTGATGTGCCGGTGTATCACAATGCGATCAATCTTGAGATTCCACTGATTCGCACCAACACCAACGCCACAGAGGTGACGGTTAAGTTGGGTTATCAAGGTTGTGCTGACCGTGGCATCTGTTATCCACCTCAAAGCAAAACCATTAAGGTTGCGCTTCCTGCTTCTGCAGGTGCGAAAGCACAAGCGGCCGCCGCTCCATCAGCTGAGCCAACAACAGATGTTGTGGTGAACGAACAAGACCAACTCCTCACCGACCTGCAATCAGCATCACCGCTGTTTGCGCTTGCGTTAAGTCTTGGCTTTGGCGTGCTGGTTGCCTTCACCGCGTGTATGTATCCAATGATCCCTATCCTGACCTCATTGATCATGGGTCAAGGTGAAAAGATCACACCACTGCGTTCGTTTAACTTATCGCTGGCATACACCCAAGGTATTGCGATCACCTTTGGTGTTCTCGGTGCTGTGATGGCCGTCGTAGGTAAAGAGTTAGGCATTCAAAGTAGCTTGCAGACCCCTTGGGTTCTCATACCGTCTGCGATCTTATTCGTTGGCTTAGCGCTCTCGATGTTTGGCTTCTATCAAATCCAAATGCCATCAGCGATTCAGTCTCGTCTTAATGATCTGAGTAACAACCAAAAAGGCGGCAGCCTTATCGGCGTTGTCTTGATGGGTGTGCTGTCAGCACTGATCGTTGGTCCATGTGGCGGCCCTGTTCTCTTGGCGGTACTTGCCTTTGCAGCTCAATCGCAAGATTGGACCTTAGGCTTTATCTACCTTTGGGTCTTCGGTACCGGCATGGGCTTACCACTGCTCCTGATGGGTTCAGGCGGTGGCGCATTGTTGCCACGCGCAGGCACTTGGATGGATACAGTGAAAGCCACCGGCGGCGTGATCATGTTGGCGCTAGCGGTGAGCTTCCTTGAGCGCCTCAGCCCAACCTATATCGCAACAGAAGTGATCATGCTGATGTGGGGTGCGCTATTGATCGTCACCGCGATCTACATGGGCGCACTCAAAGCGCAAAGCGATGACACCACCGGCTGGGCAAAACTCTTCAAAGGACTCGGTTTATTCATCCTGCTTTATGGTGCCGCGTTCGTGATTGGTGTGGCAGCAGGCAGCAAAGACACCATGCAGCCACTGAAAGGGGTGATCAGTGTCCATGGCGGCGCAGCCGAAGAGCATGCCGCGTTTACCCGCGTTAAAACCATCGATGAGCTTAACCAAGCGGTTAAGCAAGCTAGCGCTGAAGGCAAATCAGTGATGCTCGACTTTTATGCTGACTGGTGTACTTACTGTAAGACCATGGAGCAAGAAATCTTCCCTGATCCAAAAGTCAAAGCTGCATTGAGCAACTTTGTTTTACTTCAGGCTGACATCACTCGCATGGATGACGACGACAAAGCGCTAACCGAACATCTCAATATGCCGGCGCCACCTGCTTTATACTTCTGGAATAGCAAAGGTGAAGAACGTCGTGATCTACGACTGATCGGCAACCTAACCGCAGAACAACTAGTAAAGAGAATCTCTCAGGTAAATTAATGAAACCACGTCAATTTATAGCCATTGCAGTATCCGGCTTATTGATTGGCGCTGGCGTTGGAGCCGGCCTCAAATATCTGGATCGAGTTAACGAAAAAGAAATCGCTAGCAAGCTACCCGCACCCAAACGCGAGTTAAGCCACCTACCCGCTTTCAACTACATCGATACAACTGGCGAAATACGTCACAGCACTGAGTGGGCTGACAACATTATCGTGCTTAACTTCTGGGCCACATGGTGTCCGCCATGTCGCAAAGAAATGCCGCTGTTTGTCGAGTTACAAGAGAAATACGAAAAAGAAAACGTGAAGTTTGTCGGCATCGCGATTGACGAAGAAGAAGCCGTCAAACAATTTGGCGAGACCTATGGGCTTAACTACCCCTCGTTGGTCGGCGACATCACCGCAACCACCTTATCTCTCGACTTAGGCAATCGTTATCAAGCACTTCCATTCACAGTGATCGCTGAACCTGACGGCAAGATCGTTCTACGCCACATGGGTGAGATAACGCGCGAACAACTTGAGCCAAAGATTAAAGCCACGATTGAAAATAATCGTCGTACTTTGGAAATGCCAAAGCGTATTTAAAACGCCATCACATAGGCATCAAATAACAGCTTGATGCCGACCAATAAGGTCACCACCTCAAACGCAATCTTGATGCCGCGATTACCTGCGGCGATTGCCCAATGCGCGCCCAAATAGCCACCCATAACCGAGCCGAGCAGCAAAGCAGGCAACCAATCCCAACGGATATCACCCAACATGCCAAGGGTGAGCGCACCGGTGCCATTCCAAAACAGTCCAACCAATACCAGGGTGTACGCCACCGCTTGTTTATAGTCCGCACCAAACCAACGCACCAACCATAAGGTGACAAATAAGCCGGTACCTGAGGTCAATGAGCCATTCAGAAAACCGATCAGAAATAAGCCCACGCCACCGATCAGCAAACCCAACCCTTCACGATGATTTGGCTGCGCTGTCTGACCCAATGATTTTTTGAAGAAGGAATAAACCGCTAACCCAATCGTTAGCAACCCCAATAAAAATCGCGCCCAAACATCCGGCACTTGAAGAATAACTGCCGCACCAATCACCACACCGGGCAAACCTGTTGCCAATATGAACAACACAAAGCGACGCTCTAGCGCACCCTCTTTAAGGTGACGCAATGTCGCACCAACACCTAAAGCCACTGTCGCCACTTTATGCGTCGCCAGTGCAGTACCGAAGGTAAGCCCTAGGAACAATAAGATAGGTAGCTGCAACAAACCCGCACCACCCCCAGCGAGCGCCGAGAAGGTGTTGGCAATTAACGAAGCAATAAAAAGAAAGAGATGCTCAAGCACGAGCGGATTATGCAAACACTGCTGCTTGCAGCATTTTCCAATCGTCTTCCCAAGAATCGACGGTTAGCGTTTTAAACCCTGAGCGTTGGAAGAGATGAAGGCGACCATCAACATAGGCAGCCAATAAGCTTGCAGCGGCTTCGGCATTCACACGCAATTCACAATCATTGCGCATCGCCGCTTCACGCAAGATCTGACGCAATTGAAGTTCTAAGCGTTCGAAAAATTGAGCCACACGCTCAAGCAATCGCTCACGCTCACCTACTAAGACATCACCAAGTAAGACACGCGTGATGCCCGCATTGTTATCTGCGAAGGCTAAAACCAGGTAGAGCACCTTGGCACAACGCGAGACGGTATTTTTTTCATCTTCAAGAATACGATTCACACGCGCAAAGACTTCTTCTTCTGCAAAGACGATCAGGCCTTCAAACATGCGCGCCTTACTCGCAAAGTGACGATACAGCGCCGCTTCAGACACACCTACTGCACGCGCCAAACCTGCCGTGGTGATGCGATCACCCGGATTCGTCTCTAGCTCTTTCGCAAGCGTTTCGAGAATCAAGTTTTTGCGCGAAGGACGTGGCATAACTTAGTGAATCAGCGTACCGATACCTGCATCTGTAAACAGCTCAACCATCACCGCATGTGGCACACGACCATCGATAATGTGCGCGGACTTAACACCGCCTTTAACCGAATCCAGTGCACAGGCAATCTTCGGCAACATGCCGCCATGAATGGTGCCATCTGCAATCAATGCATCCACATCAGCAGTCGTTAGACCGGTTAGCAACTTACCTTCTTTATCGAGCAAGCCTTGGATGTTAGTTAACAGAATTAACTTCTCTGCTTTCAACACCTCAGCCACCTTACCTGCAACCAAGTCAGCATTGATGTTGTACGAATGACCATCGGCACCCACACCAATGGGCGCAATCACAGGAATAAAGTCACCTTGAACCAACATATCGACCACCGAGGCATCAATGCTTTGCACCTCACCGACATGACCGATATCGATAATCTCTGAAGGGGTGTTTTCCGCTTCTGCAGATTTCAATGTCAGCTTCTTGGCGCGAATCAGATCACCATCTTTACCGGTCAAACCGACCGCACGGCCACCATGACGATTAATCAAGTTAACGATCTCTTTATTCACTGAGCCGCCTAATACCATCTCAACCACATCCATGGTTTCAGTGTCAGTAACACGCATGCCCTGAATGAACTCACTCTGCTTACCTAAACGTTTCAGCAGATCACCAATTTGCGGACCACCACCATGCACAATCACTGGATTGATACCGACGGTTTTCATCATCACGATGTCACGCGCGAAACCGGCTTTGAGTGCCTCATCTTCCATCGCATTACCGCCGTACTTAATGACGATAGTGCGACCACTAAACCGCTGAATGTATGGCAACGCCTCGGATAAAACGTGGGCAACGTTACCGGCAGCTTTTGCATCTAAACCCATGTGTATTCTCTCTTTGTTTATTGACGACCCGAGTGACCAAAACCACCCGCGCCACGCTCGCTCTCATCAAACGAATCAACTACTTCAAACTCTGCACGCACCACTGGCATCAACATCAGCTGTGCTATGCGCTCACCTACCTCAACGCGGAAGTTCTCTTGGCCGCGGTTCCAACAAGAAACAAACAACTGACCCTGATAATCCGAATCGATCAAACCGACCAAGTTACCCAACACAATGCCGTGCTTATGACCCAAACCAGAGCGCGGCAAAATCACTGCCGCTAAATCTGGATCACCGATATGAATCGCGATACCGGTCGGAATCAGTTCAGTTTTACCTGGCGCTAAATCCAATGGCGCATCAAGCATCGCACGCAAATCCATTCCCGCTGAACCATCAGTGGCGTATGCAGGTAATGGAAACTCGTTACCAATTCGAGGATCAAGAACTTTGAGTTGTAGTTTTTGCATGGTAGTGCTCTTCAATTAATGTCATCAGTTGTTTTGCTAGCTCGCGCTTTGGCTGTTGCGGTAATTGTGTTTGACCTTCAGGCCAGATCACCAACAACGCATTGTCTTCGGTATCAAAACCTTGTTGATCGCCGACCCAATTGGCCGCAATCATATCGAGCTGCTTATCGTTTAGTTTGTCAGTGGCGTATTGCTCAAGATCATTTGTCTCTGCAGCAAAGCCCACACAGAAAGGTCGCTGCGCACTGGCTGCAACCTCTCGCAAAATATCCGGGTTCTTCACCAAGTTCACCGTTAGGGTGTCTTCAGTCTTTTTAATCTTTTTATCCGCGACATATTCAGCACGGTAATCCGCTACAGCCGCTGCTGCGATGAAAATATCAACGCCATCGAGTTGATTCATCACCGCGCCATACATCTCATCAGCCGAGCTCACTTCTGTGAGAGCACAACCATCCGGCGCCTCAAGACTGACAGGACCCGATATCAACATGACCTCTGCTCCAGCAAGGCGTGCAGCATTCGCCAAGGCATAACCCATCTTGCCCGAGCTGCGATTACTCAGATAACGCACCGCATCAATCGGCTCTCGTGTTGGGCCTGCGGTAATCATCACGCGTTTACCCGACAAAGGCCCAAGCTCAAATAATTTAGCCGCCGCAGCAAGAATCTCCGCTGGCTCAACCATGCGACCAGGGCCCACATCACCACACGCTTGCTCACCAACCGCAGGACCAATCAGCTTGACGCCTTGAGCAGTTAATTTGCTTTGATTTTCTTGTGTCGCTGGATGCGCCCACATCTTTTCGTTCATCGCAGGCGCAATCAACACCGGCGCTTGAGTCGCCAAGCAAATGGTCAGCAACAAATTATCTGCCGCACCCATCGCAAGCTTTGCCATGAAGTCAGCTGTGGCTGGCGCAATCACCATCGCATCGGCCCAACGTGCCAATTCGATATGCCCCATCGCCGCTTCTGCATCCGCATCAAACAGCTGATCACGCACAGGACGACCCGTAATAGCTTGCAGTGTCATCGCACCGATAAATTCATGTGCCGATGGGGTCATCACCACCTGCACTAATGCACCCTGCTTAACCAACAGGCGAGCGAGTTCCGCTGCTTTATACGCAGCCACTCCGGCCGTTATGCCGAGCACTATCTGACGACCTCTGAGTTGATAGTGTTCGCTAACTATTGCATTCACGCAGCTAGTGTATCCGATTCGCTCAGTTTGTAGAGGAAATCCACTGTGAGTATCAAAGACTGGCCGAGCCAAGAAAGACCGCGTGAACGTTTATTAAAACAAGGCGCTAAATCACTAAGCGATGCTGAGCTGTTAGCGATCTTTTTACGTACCGGCACACGCAACATCAGCGCTGTCGATCTTGCTCGCCAGCTACTGCAACAGTTCGGTAGCTTGTCGCAGTTACTCAAAGCCTCTCAATCCGACTTTTGTGCAGCTATGGGCCTGGGTGAAGCGAAATTCACTCAACTCCAAGCGGTGATGGAGATGTCGCGTCGTGTCCACGCTGACGGGCTGTCGCAGGGCCAAACCATCACCAAAGCAGCTGATGCTGCGAACTTTCTGATGGCCGAACTCGGCGATCGCCCTGCTGAGGTCTTCGGCGCTCTGTTTCTGGACACCAAACACCACATTTTGGCTTTCGAAGAGCTCTTTCACGGCACCATTGATCACACCTCGGTTCACCCTCGCGAGCTCATCCGTCGCGTGATGCACCACAATGCCGCCCGAATCATCTTGGCGCACAACCATCCTTCAGGTGATACCACGCCCAGTCAGGCCGATATCGAGCTGACCAAATCGCTGAAAAATGCGCTCGACATGCTCGATGTGAAGCTGCTCGACCACTTGGTCGTAGGGAAAAATGCATTTTGCTCGCTTGCCGAGCGTGGATTTATCTAAATTTCACGCTTTTTCTTGCTCGACATAGGACCTTCTGCTATAAATACGCGCCTTTCTGCCCGGGCACAGGCACGGGCTGTATTGTTAATCGGTTTAAAATTGAGGCTTTAACCATGTCAAAAGTCTGCCAAGTAACAGGCAAGCGACCAGTGAGCGGTAACAACGTTTCTCACTCACACCGTAAAACGCGTCGTCGTTTCCTGCCAAACTTACACTTCCATCGTTTTTGGTCGGAAGCTGAGCAAAAATTCGTTCGTCTGCGTGTTTCTACCGCAGGTATGCGCATCATTGATAAGAAGGGTCTAGACACCGTTCTTGAAGAAATGCGCGCACGTGGCGAGAAGGTATAAGGAGTAGATCATGGCTAAAGCTGTACGTGAAAAGATTCGTCTGAACTCAAGCGCTGGTACTGGTCACTTCTACACCACTACTAAGAACAAGCGCACCATGACTGGCAAGATGGAGATCAAAAAGTTTGATCCTGTTGTTCGCCAACACGTCATGTACAAAGAGGCAAAAATTAAGTAAGCCTCTCTGTTCAGAGCCTCATAAAGAAAAACCCGCTTCGGCGGGTTTTCTTTTGCCTACGAACTGGCATTACCATGCGCTATGCCTGAATTACCTGAAGTCGAAACCAGCCGCCGCGGCATTGCCCCGCACATCACCGGACAAGTGATCACCGGCAGCATTGCGCGTGCACCTAAGCTGCGTTGGCCTATCCCAAAGCTGGGCTTTCTCAAAGGTCAGACGATTCATGAGGTCAGTCGTCGTGCTAAATACCTGCTGATTCGTTGCGACACGGGCACCCTGATACTGCACCTCGGCATGTCAGGCAGCTTGCGCGTTTTGCCAAGCAATACCCCTGCGGCAAAACATGATCATTTCGAACTGGTCATGGGGGATATCGCCCTGCGTCTACGCGATCCACGCAAGTTTGGCGCGGTGCTATGGACCACAGAGGATCCGGCCTCACACAGCCTGATAAGCCATCTTGGCCCAGAACCCTTAAATCCTGAATTCACCGCTGACTATCTGTTCAGTCAGACACAAAAACGCACCGCAGCGATCAAGCAGGTCATCATGGATAACAAGGTGGTGGTTGGGGTTGGCAACATCTACGCCACCGAATCGTTGTTTCTCTCAGGCATCCATCCAGCACGTGCGGCCAAGCGCATCAGCAAAGCGCGAATCGAAGAGCTGCACCGACATATCGTCGAAATCCTGCGATATGCGATCAAACGCGGCGGCACCACCTTGCGAGACTTCCAGCAGCAAGATGGCTCTCCCGGCTATTTTCAGCAAGAGCTCTGGGTCTATGGGCGCAGCGGCGAAGCGTGCAAATCTTGCGGCAGCACCCTGAAACACAAGCTTTTGGGACAGCGCACGAGCGCCTACTGTCCTCAGTGCCAGCGTTAAGACAAAGCGCTATTAATATCCTGCATAAAAATTAGTTAGTCGCAGCCACGACCACGCCCTCTCTACAATCACCCTATATAAATAGAGCGGTAACCATACCGCCAATACATTCACTGAAGGAGAAATCAATGTCGTACCTAAAAATGGCATTAGCAGGCGCAGTGTTAGTTAGCGGCCTTGCTCAAGCTGCCGGCAATCCAAACGCCGGACGTGTGAAATCTGAAGCTTGTCTCGGATGCCATGCAGTATCTAGCTACAACAACGTCTACCCAACTTACCATGTACCTCGATTAGCAGGCCAAAACGCGGACTACATTGTTGCAGCGCTTCAGGCCTACCGCGATGGTCAGCGCAAACATGCCACCATGAATGTTCAAGCTCAAAGCATGAGTGATGAAGATATGGCGGATATCGGTGCGTTCTGGCAGGCACAAGGTCAATAAGGGGTTCGACATGAAAAAGATTCTTACACTATGTGCACTCACTGTTTTGAGCGCGAGCGTTTCAGCAGGTGGCAACGCCTCTGCAGGTAAAGACAAAGCGGCAGCTTGTGCAGGTTGTCACGGTGTTGATGGTGTTGCGACAGCACCTATGAACCCTAACTTGGGTGGTCAACATGAGAACTATCTCTACCACGCATTAAAGTCATATAAAGATGGCTCACGTCAGAACGCGATCATGCAAGGCATGGCAGCTGCACTCTCTGATCAAGATATGAAAGACATCGCTGCTTTCTATGCTTCACAGAAAGGCAAGCTCTCTGATGGCACGCTAAAGCCTTAATGCTAAGCACTTAAACAAAACGCCGCTAATGCGGCGTTTTTTTATTGCTCGGCTTTTACTGCAACAGCTGCGCCTATCCCTCGCGGATCAGATGCCACAGAGACTTTATTCGCAACCTTATCCCACGCAATCGCCTGCATGTTGCCGTAGTTATCATCCACCGGCTTTAACTGATGCCCCATCGCCGATAACGCCTCGAGCGTCTGCTCACTTAATGCATCCGGCTCGTACTGCAAACTATCAGGCAAATACTGATGATGAAAACGCGCGCGCCCAACCCATTGCTCTACCGGTGCACCCTGCATGGCTTGTAAGGCACCTATCATCACCATACTGATAATCCGCGAGCCACCAGGCGTACCCAGTATCGCCACACGTTGATCATTTTCAATAAAGGTTGGCGTCATGCTTGAAAGCATGCGTTTACCCGGCGCGATCGCATTCTGTTGATTACCAACTAAACCATACGCATTCGGCACACCTGGCTTGATGGAAAAATCATCCATCTCATCATTCAGCACCACCCCTGTTCCCGGCACAACAAAACAAGCACCGAAGGGATAGTTAACACTCATGGTTGCAGCAACACGATTACCTTCGCGATCAATAATCGAGAAGTGACTGGTATCCATCCCTTCTTTGATTTTGATCTGAGGTAAATCCTGACTCACGCTCGCCATCTGCAGATCAATATCTTTCGCGAGCTGCTTGGCATACTCAACACTGGTGAGCTGCTTAACCGGCACATCCACCTGATCGGTATCACCAAGATAGAGCGCACGATCTTTGTATGCTCGACGCATCAGCTCAGTGAGCAGATGCACTCGCTGCGCAGAATCGAGTTGATCCCAATTAAATTGCGCGAGCATGTTAAAGATTTGCGCGAGCACCACACCACCTGATGACGGTAATGCTGCGGTAGTGAATTGATAATCATTAAAGTTAAAGGTGATCGGATCACGCTCTACGATGTCGTACTTAGCCAGATCTTCAAGCGTCCAAATACCACCGTACTTTTGCACACCGGCAACCAAACGTTGCGCAAACTCACCTTGATAAAAACCTTGCTCACCCTGCTCTGCGAAAAGCTTTAAGGTATTGGCTAAATCAGGTTGCTTAAGCAGATAACCTTTTGGTGGCACTTCACCGTTTAACAAGAACTGTTGCGTTGCAGCAGGTGACTTCAATAACGCTTGCTGACGAAAACCGGCGTAACGACGATACATATCATCGACAGAAAAACCTTCATCAGCCAATCGAATCGCTGGTGCCAAGGTGACCGCTAGCGGTAAGCGCCCATAGGTCTTTGCGATATGCGCGAGGGCTTTTGGCGTACCTGGAATACCCGCCGCAAGCGGGCCATCAATACTTGCCGCAGGTAACGGATTACCACGGCGATCGAGATACATATCGCGATGCGCTTTTAACGGTGCGACTTCACGTCCATCGACCATGACCTGCTTGCCGGTCTTTGCCTCATGCAATAACCAGAAGCCACCACCACCTAAACCTGAACCATACGGCTCAACCACGCCAAGCACCGCACTGACTGCAACGGCAGCATCAAACGCATTACCGCCTGACTGAAGTACCGCAATACCGGCTGCAGTCGCTAAAGGATGCGCACTCGCAACGGCATCAGCATCGGGTTTATTTGCTGCATGTGGTGATGCAATCCAAAAACACAAAAGGCCCCAGAGAGGAGCCTTTCGTAACAACTGAGAAAAGGCTGTCATTTAGCCTGCCGCAGTAATGCGCTCATATTTCGCCATGAGCTCGTCCTGCGTTTCTTCGTGGTTAGGGTCTAGCGGGATACAATCAACCGGACACACCTCAACACACTGAGAAGTCTCATAGTGACCTACACACTCAGTACACAAATCAGGATCGATCTCATAGATCTCATCACCCTGATAGATAGCACCATTAGGGCATTCTGGCTCACACACATCACAGTTAATGCATTCGTCAGTAATCATTAAAGACATGAGTTACTCCTAAAACTTTTACAACTTAGTCTTCGCGAGGCAGCAAGCGTTTTGCTTTCAATGCCGCGTTAACTTCTGGATGAACAAATTCTGACACATCACCACCCAATCGTGCGATTTCACGCACTAAGGTCGATGAAATAAACGCGAACTGTTCAGACGGTGTCAAAAACATGGTTTCGACATCTGGCGCTAAACGACGGTTCATACCTGCCAGCTGAAATTCGTATTCGAAGTCGGAGACCGCACGTAAACCCCGCAGTAACACTGTGGCTTTTTGATCTCGGCAGAAGTTCACCAAGAGACCTTCAAAAGGCACAACCTCGACATTCTCGAACTCGCTAACAGCAACCTTCGCCAAAGCTACTCGCTGATCAAAATCACACACGGTTTTCTTAGCCGTGTCGCGCGCAACCGCCAAGATCACCTTACCGAACAGACGCGAAGCACGCGCCACTAGGTCGGTATGACCATTAGTGATCGGATCAAAGGTTCCAGGATAAACAGCAATGTGCTTCACAAAGAATCACCCAAACGTTATTCAGCGCGCGATTCTACCTTGTCTGAGCGCGCTCAACCATTGCGTTTAATCAAACGAAAAGCCGCCTGTCCGGCATCACCTTCGCGGTGAATTGCCCAGTTTTCAGGCATATCAGGCCAATCATGTGCACTATCTTGCTCGAGATAGACCCAAGCTTGCGGGCTCAGCAACGCCTTTTCTTCCAATGTCTGGATAGCTTTGCCAAGAAGACCATCCGCAAACGGCGGATCAAGAAACACCACATCAAACGCGGATTCAGCCTGACTCAAAAAGCGCTCTGCAGCCGCATTCACGACACTGGCTTTGCTTTGGCAATTTAGTAGCTCGATATTTTCACGCAGCTGATCAGCCACATTACGCGCCTTCTCAACAAAGGTGACGTGAGCTGCACCGCGTGACAGCGCCTCAAAACCAAGCGCACCACTTCCCGCATAAAGATCGAGCGCTTTCGCACCGGCAAGCTCACCCTGCAACCAGTTAAACAAGGTCTCACGCACACGATCAGCGGTCGGCCTTAATCCTTTTGCATCAGGAAAGTGCAGCCGGCGACTGCCAAACTCACCCCCAGTGATACGTAACTGGTTACGTTGTCGAGCCACGCCTTAGCCGCCAACAACCACAGTCGATAAATTCTCAACCTTCACACGTCGGTTAAAAGCATCTTTCACTTCATCTAACGTGACTTCGTTAACCAATCGCGGCAAACGCTCTAACCAATCAATTGGCATATCGTAAAAACCAATCATGCTGATGTAACCGACCATTTTGCTGTTATTAGCAATCTGCATTGGAAAGCCAAACACGATGTTTTGTTTTGCGTCTTTGAGTAACTCTTCCGTCAAAGACTCATTCGCAAATTTCGCCAAGGTCTGCTTCATCACATCAGCCGCTTCTTTGACTTGCGTATTCTTTGTTTGTGCCACCATCACAAAAGGACCTGGCTGACGTGAGGCACTGAAATAGCTATACACACTGTAAGACAAGCCGCGCTTGTTACGCACCTCTTCGCCAAGCAATGAAACAAGCGAGCCACCACCTAACACCTGGTTACCAACGTACAAAGGAATGTAATCAGGATCATGTCGCGACATACCCAACATACCGAGATACACATGCGACTGAGATGAGTCGTAATCAATCTTTTTATCGACTGGTTTATTTGCGTTGGCATCGCAATCAAAGGCGCTTTCTCACCTTGCGGTAGATCACGCGTCACTTGATTGGCGATCTGTTCTGCTTGCTCACGTGTTTGCGCACCCACAATAGAGATCACGGCATTTTTAGCCACGTAATATTTTTTGTGGAACGCTTTAATCGCATCGAGATTTATCTTATCTACTGATGCTTTCGTGCCTTCAGTTGGCACCCCATAAGGATGACCTGCAAACAAGGTCGCATAGAACTCACGACTCGCAATATCACTGGGCGACTGCTCTTGCTGACGCAACACCGCATGCATCTGATCACGAATTCGCTCGATCGCATCTTGATCAAAGCGAGGCTTAGCTAACGCTTCTGATAAGCGCGTTAAACCAACCGACAACACATCAGGCTCAGTCAGTGATCGCAAGGTCAGCCATGCCATATCACGTAAAGAGTCGTTACCAATCTGAATGCCGCGGCTTTCGATATTTTCAGCAAAGGCCGCTGCATCAAGCTCACCAGCACCCTCGGTTAGTAGCGCATTGGTAAAGGTTGCTAAACCCGGAAGATCGCCATCACGCGCACCGCCCGCATCAAACACCACGCGCACATCCACCATTGGCAAACTATCCGCTGGCACAAACATTACCTTGGCACCCGTTTCACTGGTCCAGGTTTGAATTTTAGGCACCGCCAACACATTCGCTGAGAAAGCAAAACCGATGAGTGCAAAAAGAGTGATTAGCTTTTTCATTGCTGCGCTCCTGTTTGCTCAGGATCAAGACGTGCAATGGTTAAGTTCCTCTCGACCAGATACTTCTTAGCCACCGCTTGAACTTGCTCAGGCGTAACCTTCTTCAAATTCTCGATCTCGACATTCACCAAGCGCCAATCCAAGCCAATCGAATCTAGGCTGCCCAATTCCATCGCTTGTGACATAAACGAATCCGCAGCAAAAACTTTTTGAGCCACCGCTTGAGTGACAACACGCTTAAGCTCATCACTTGAGATAGGCGCATCATGCAAACGCTTTACTTGCTCAAGCAAAGCTTGCTCGATCTGATCAAGATTAACGCCCTCGTTTGGCACGCCATCCATCAAAAACAAACTCGGCAGACGCGAATAGGCATCGTAAGACGCACCTGCAGACGCAGCGAGCTTTTGCTCACGCACCATCTCGCTAGTCAGGCGCGCACTATCACCGCCATCCAAAATA
Organism: Gammaproteobacteria bacterium; assembly: GCA_038146785.1. Lineage (GTDB taxonomy): Bacteria > Pseudomonadota > Gammaproteobacteria > Chromatiales > Chromatiaceae > VMDJ01. Next base: position 682,202 of record JAYQSI010000016.1, on the reverse strand, counting down.
CTCGATAACACCGCGAGCGCATACGGCTCCCATTCTTCCGCGCCACTGCCAATCACTGGCACCTTGTAGCCCATCAACAGGTAAGGCTGCTTTGCAGGCACTGACACATTCACACGGGTTAGACCGCGCTGAGGTGGCTCGGGCGTTTCCTTTAAGTTGAGGCACATCGCCACGCGGAATCGAACCAAAATGTTTTTTCGCCATCGCAACAACATCAGCACCTTCAACATCACCAACAACAACCAAGGTCGCGTTGTTTGGCTGATACCACATGTCATACCAACGCTTGAGATCCTCAACCTTCATTTGATCAAGATCGTTCATCCAGCCAATCACTGGGTTTTGATAAGACGATGCACGATAGGCCGTCGACATTAACTGCTCGTACAACAAGCCCGTTGGCTTATCGTCAGTACGCAGACGACGCTCCTCTTTCACAACCTCAAGCTCACGCACAAACTCATCGTTATTCAGCGTCATATTGCGCATGCGATCTGCTTCGAGCTCGAGCGCTTTATCTAGGTGCTCAACGGCCAGTGTTTCAAAGTAAGCGGTGTAATCACGACTTGTGAAAGCATTCTCACTGCCGCCAAGCGCAGAGATCGTGCGCGAGAACTCACCTGGCTCGGTGTTTTTAGTGCCACGGAACATCATGTGTTCAAGCACATGTGACAAGCCGGTTGAACCAGGCTCTTCATAACTACCGCCGATGCGATACCACACCATCGACACCGCAATCGGTGCACGCGCATCACGCTTTACCAACACTCGCATGCCGTTATCTAAGGTGACTTCGGTCACACTGGCATGAGCCGAGCCCAAAACCGCCAAGGCGAGCACTAAACTGGTCAAAAATCGCAAATCAAACCTCCTTTCTCTGCGATATCCCCTATCGGACAGCGACGCCCTAGGGTAGCGATGATAGGATGCGCTCAACAAAAGCACTCCCGCATCGACTGCAATCTCAGCATTCTTTCGGAACCCCATGAGTGACGCAACTGATTAGAGGAATTGTTGACGTAAACAGTTCCCAACTCGGAACCCCCATGTTTGGATTTGGTAAGAAAAAACAGAACGAACCGAGCGCTGAACAAGACACCGCACAACCCGGCTTCTTCGAGCGACTCAAGCAAGGACTGGCTCGCAGCCGCAGCACTTTCAGCGATGGTTTGGCTGATCTGGTGCTTGGCAAAAAGAAGATCGACGACGATCTGCTCGAAGAGCTCGAGACTTTATTGCTGACTGCTGACGTGGGTGTCGACACCACACAGCGCATCATCGACGACCTCACCGATCGCGTAAAACGCAAAACACTCTCAGATCCTGCCGCACTGAGCGAAGTTCTCCAAGCGCAGCTAGTAGAGATTCTTAAGCAATGCGAATGCCCCGTGGTCGAGCCTCAGCCAGGTAAGCCTCAGGTCATTTTGATGGTTGGCATTAATGGCGCCGGCAAAACCACCACCATTGGTAAGCTGGCCAAAAAACTGCAAAACGATGGTCAGAAAGTCATGCTAGCCGCGGGTGACACCTTCCGCGCGGCCGCAGTTGAGCAACTTCAGACTTGGGGTGAGCGCAACAACATTCCGGTTATCGCACAGGCGACAGGGGCTGACTCCGCCTCGGTAATTTTTGATGCCTTACAAGCGGCTCAAGCTCGCGGCATGGATGTACTCATCGCCGATACCGCAGGTCGTCTACATACCAAAGACAACCTAATGGATGAGCTCTCAAAGATTGCGCGTGTGATGAAGAAGCTCGATGAAGATGCACCACACGAGGTAATGCTTGTCGTTGATGCGGGCACGGGTCAAAACGCGATCAACCAAGCCGAACAGTTTTTCAAAGCCGTTGGCCTTACCGGCATCACCTTGAGCAAGCTCGATGGCACAGCAAAAGGCGGCATCGTGTTTGCGATCGCTGAACGCGTTGGCGTACCGATTCGCTTCATTGGTGTTGGTGAAGGCATTGATGACCTTCGTCCTTTCGATGCAGAAGAGTTTGTAAAAGCCTTGTTTGAAAAATAAGCATGATCCTTTTCGACAACGTTGCTAAGCGCTATGCCACAGGACAAGAAGGTCTAAGCGATACCAGTTTCTTTATCGATGCTGGAAAAATGGCATTCCTCACCGGCCACTCAGGCGCGGGTAAAAGCACCCTGCTTCGTTTGATTGGTTGCTTAGAGCGTCCGACACGTGGACAAGTCTGGGTAAACGATCGCAACCTGAATAAGCTCAGCAATAGCCAAATTCCTTATCACCGTCGCGATGTCGGCATGATCTTCCAAGATCACCGCCTGCTGCACGATCGCACCGTGTTCGACAATGTCGCTTTACCCTTGTCGTCGCTGGCGCTAGCCCTAACGAGATTAAACGACGCGTGAGTGCAGCCTTAGACAAGGTAGGTCTACTGCACAAAGAACGCAGCATGCCCTTAACCCTATCCGGTGGTGAACAACAACGCGTGGGTATCGCTCGCGCTGTGGTGAGTAAGCCGAAGGTGCTACTTGCTGACGAGCCAACGGGCAACCTCGACCCCGAACTCTCCAAAGAAATCATGGAGCTGTTCATGGAGTTCAATCGAGTGGGCGTGACATTACTTATCGCAACGCACGACATCGCGCTCATCCTCAGCATGTCTCAACGCATTATCAAACTTGACAAAGGCCGCATCGTGGCAGATGGTTGGGCACGCAAATGAAGTCAGCCAAGCGCAACGAGAAATCGAACTTCATCAGCATCTGGGCAATGCGCCATGCGCAAACAGCGGTCACTGCGCTCGGTCGTTTACTCTTAAACCCACTGAGCAATGGCATGACCCTAGCGGTTATTGCGATTGCGATTGCACTACCGACCACCCTGTACGTGATGATCGATAACGTGCGCGGCTTATCGGATGAATGGCAAGGCGCATCGAGTATTTCGCTATTCCTTAAAACCGATATCGATGACACCCAAGCCAAAGCGATAGAGCAACGCGTGGCCGCCTTCGATAGTGTGGCCAACACGCAACTGATCACCAAGGCACAGGCACTGGAAGAGTTCAAAGAGCGCTCAGGCTTTGGCGCCGCACTCGATCTACTAAAAGACAACCCGCTTCCCAACGTGATCGTGATCACCCCCAATGAGGCGAGCAGCACACCGATGGCTGCCAAGCAGCTACTCAGTCAACTAAAGACATTTCGAGAGGTCGATTCCGCTCAGCTTGATTTGGAATGGGTACAACGCCTCGAAGCGATCACTGATTTGTTTATCCGCGGCGTACTCGTTCTTGCCGCATTGTTAGGTGCTGGCGTGTTGCTGATTGTGGGTAACACCATCCGTCTTGAGGTTCAGCATCGTCACAGCGAGATTGAGATCATGAAATTGGTTGGCGCGACCGACCGCTTCATTCGTCGACCTTTCCTCTATGAGGGGCTCTGGTACGGCCTTCTCGGTGGCATTGCCGCACTGATCATGAGCATTGTTGCCTTGTGGCTATTATCTGGTCCGGTGGAGCAGATCAGCGGTCTCTACAACAGCAATTTCGCCCTCGACTGGCTCTCTGGTGAGGCATTTTTGCTGGTTTTCTTTGGTAGCCCACTCCTCGGCCTAGGGGGCGCCCTGCTCGCGCTGACCCGCCATCTCCGAATGATCCAGCCTGACTAGGAAAATCACCGAAAAACCTTAACTTATGGAACTTTTTGACGACTTGGCACTCATACGCCGAGAGTGCTAATCTATAGCCATGAAAGAAGGAAATAACACCATGACAACTGCTCTAGCAATGCCGCAGACCCTGCCAACAGGCAGTATGGAAGCGTACGTCAGTGCTGCGTTCCAGTTGCCCATGCTGACAGCCGAGCGCGAGCGCGAGCTTGCCTTGCAACTGCGTGATGAACAGAACCTTGAAGCTGCGCGCGAATTGGTTATGTCTCATCTACGTTTTGTCGTGCGTATCGCTCGTGGTTACAGCGGTTATGGCCTATCTCAGAACGACTTGGTTCAAGAAGGTACTGTGGGTCTGATGAAAGCGGTTCGCCGTTTCGATCCTGACATGGGCGTGCGCCTAGTGTCATTCGCCGTACATTGGATCAAAGCCGAGATGCACGAGTTCATTATTCGTAACTGGCGCATCGTTAAAGTGGCAACAACCAAAGCTCAACGTAAATTGTTCTTCAACTTACGTAGCTCTAAAAAGCGTTTGGGCTGGTTCTCTCAAGAAGAGATCGAAGGTGTTGCACAAGACTTAGGCGTTAAACCAGAAACCGTTGTCGAAATGGAAGCTCGAATGAGCAACCATGATGTTGCGTTTGAAGCACCAGACGACGATGAAGAAGCGGCAAGCTTTGCACCTGCTGCCTACCTCACCGACATGCGTCATGAGCCTGCAGCACAAATTGAAGCTGAAGATACTGAACAGCAGCAACAAACAGCGCTAGCTAATGCCATTGCTGAATTAGACGAGCGTAGCCGTGACATCCTGGAGCGTCGCTGGTTGACTGATAACAAAGAAACTTTGCATGACCTTGCGGATGAATATGGCGTCTCAGCTGAGCGCATCCGTCAGATCGAGAATGCAGCGATGAAGAAGCTACGTACTGCGCTGGCAGCCTAATCGCTTCAACAAAAACAAAAGAACCGGCGCAAGCCGGTTTTTTTATGCCTATCCATTGGGCACAGAAATTTCTTCAAAATCGTCTAGGCTTATAAAAACCCTTTCAAAATCATAAGTAAACGACTCGTTACAGGGAGAAAACGATGAAGAAAGTAACTTTTGCTACCGTTGAGGCATGGAAAGAATGCTCTGAGGAAATGGATAAGCTTGGCATTAGCTATGAATCAGGCAACGAAAAAGATCTAACCGTCACCATTCATGCTGGTGAAGAGCGGTTTAACGACCTAATCGATAACTGTGAGAATGCGTTCAATCCGTATGAGGATTATCCAAAGTAAGCATTCATAGATTATCGCCATAAAAAAACCCCGCCGAAGCGGGGTTCTTTTTGAGTCATTCAGTAAAACTGAATTACTTAGCTACTGGAGCAACTGGAGCTGCGTAGTAAGGAGACTCGTAACCGTAAGCAGTACCGTTAGTGTCGGTAGAACCGTTACCTTTGAAGTCGCCTGCAGTGCGGCCTTTACCAGAGAAGTTCATTGAGAAAGTAGCTTCACCTTCACCTGAACCGTTGCCCAAGAAGTCGCCGTTTGCGTTGTTAGCACCGTTCATTGAACCGTTGCTGTTGTCGAAGAACGCTGAAGCTTGAGCTGAAGCGATGATTGCTGCGATTGCGATGATCTTTTTCATTGTAAAAATCCTTAAAAATTTGTTTAAAAGTTTTGTGCTGACCAGATAGTTGGCTAGCTGATGAAGATAAGTATATTAGTATTTGCTTAAATGTCAATACTTATTTCGAAAAATATTTACCCGTCGCGTAAATCACCCGAAAACAGACATAAAAAAACCGGCGATTGCCGGTTTTCGTGTTCTTAGCCTACCCACTTGTAGGTGGCGCTTCTCGGCGTCCCTATCTGCTCAATGAGCCCCAGCTTCTTTGCTTTGGTAATGGTTTTATAAAACTGCGCACGAGAGGCGCTCAAGCCGTGTTGCTCAGCGAGCTGTTCGTAGGTCGCTGTGACCGTCTTTTTTCCCGAGTTGGATAATTGCCACAACAGAATAAAGATCGTGCGATCTGATTCGGTGACGGTTTCAAGACCGAGTTCTTTTTCGGTATCAATCAGCAGATTAACGATATTTAGATAAGCTTTTAAATCAGGCACTGATGCGTCTCGCAATAAAGGAAAGGATTTGGCGCCTCATCAGGATCACCAAGCTAAATACCACTAGCGCCCCCATTATATCGCCAAATAAATACCTGAAGGGCAAGGTTATCGAGCCTCCATCGAAATAATAGGCCGAGTGAAGAATCGAATTAATAAAGGTAGAAAGAATCACCACGACAATAAACGCACGGAAGGTTCCAATGCCTTCTTTTGTATTCAAAGCCACGCCATCAGACCACTTATTTTTAAACATAAAATTAAGCAGCGTGACTGGCGCTATCGCTGCGATAGTTCCAAATAAAGCTCCGACCACTGCATCCTGTGCATTCACGCCGAATACAAAAAGACCAGCAAAGAACTGTGCAACAAAAATGGCGGGGGCGGCAATGATGCCGAGCAAATACGCTGCCAACATCTTAAGTCCATGCGGAATAAACAATAAGCTCGCGTGGGATAGGTCACCAGAAGGAAACAAAGCGCCTTCAATAGGCAAGATAACCTCAAATTGAAGTACAAAGGCTAATACCAATACAAGGGTAAGAATTAGCTGAAGTTGTATCTGTTTATAAAGTGACGTCACGTAATACTCCGGATGACGTTATACATTTTAGTGCATACCCTATTTTTCGAACACAAAAAAACCGGCCTTAGCCGGTCTTTTATCTTTTGATTCGCAAATTAGCCAGCGACGATCACTGACAAGAAGCTGAACCAAGAGAACGCAATCAGCGCTACAACGAATGTCATCGCAAAACCTTGGAAACTAAACATGTCTTTCTCCTAAAACGATGCGGTACTTCTGCATCTCGGTTAATTGAGCTTTACTGCGTGCGTTGATCCTTGGGGTCATCGCCATCCTCGATGTCCTCAAGATTTTTCTTCCGAGGAATCATCGGGTCATCGTCATCCATCAGGATCCGATGCGCTGGGCCCTCTAAGTCGTCGTACTGACCACTTTTGACAGTCCAGAGAAATATTACGGCCGCAATTAACATCATGCCAAGTGCGATAGGAATGAGGAGATACAGGATATCCATCAGTCGTCCGAGTATTTCAGTGTTTGTTAATATACTCCAATCACGAAGAGATGCAAATGACTTATCTCAAGCGAAGTGCATTCACCACAACCACCAAGGAACTCAGCGACATGCCGATCGCAGCGCCCCAAGGTGGCACCAATCCCATCGCCGCTAGCGGTACGGCCGCCACGTTATATCCGAGCGCCCAAAACAGGTTCTGACGGATGATTGATCGAGTTTCTCTTGATTTTTCAACAGCTTGCGGAAGCATATGTAATTTTTCAGACAGCGCGACCATATCCGCTGTGGCATGCGCGAGCTGCGCTCCCTGCCCCATCGCGATAGAAACATCCGCTGCGGCGAGCACGGGCGCGTCATTCACCCCATCCCCGATCATCACCACGCGATGACCCTCGGCCTGGAGCGCCTGAACGGCTGCCAGCTTATCCGCCGGACGCAGACCACCGCTTGCCTGAGTGACATTGAGCTGTGCCGCCATCTCATCTACCGCTGCCTGCTGATCGCCACTGAGAATCCGGATCTGACAGCCAAGCTCAGCCAGCTGCGCCACTGCCTCAACCGCATCGCTGCGCAGCTGATCACTGAGAACAAATTGTGCGAGCAAGCCATCAGCACTGCCTAGATACACCACGGTGCCGCGTAAATCGGTTTCATCCGGAATAGTCGCACCACTGAGCTGCGCCACAAAAGTCGAACGACCTAAGCGATAGGTCAGCCCATCGATTTGACCTTCGATACCCTCGCCCGGAATCGCATTAAGCTGTTGTGCCGAATATTTCTCTGAGCTCTGCAAGGCGAGAACCTTCGATACCGGATGCTCCGAAGCTGCTGCCAAGGTCGCTGCAAGCTGGGCTGAGCTCATCCTCTGATTTATCCGCCAGTCGTTTAGTGTCACTGAGCACCAAAGCACCTTTGGTGAGCGTGCCGGTTTTATCAAACACAAACACATCGGCTGCGGCGAGGGTTTCGAGCACATGCCCACGCGTGCTGAGCAAACCAAACTTGGTGAGTGAGCCAATCGCAGCGGTAACCGCTGTTGGTGTCGCAAGCGACAAGGCACAAGGACAGGTCACCACCAACACAGCGAGAGTGATCTCAAAGGCTCGTGACGGTTCATGCATCAACCAGAAGCCCGCGACCAAGGTCGCAATCACCAACAAGCCGGCAACAAAGTAAGCCGCAATATGATCCGCAAACTGCGCCATCTGTGGCTTCTCGCTTTGCGCGCGATCGAGTAATCGCACAATGCCCGAGACCAAGGTCGACTCGCCTACGAGCTGCACTTCCATCTCAAGTGGACTCTCGACATTCAAGCTGCCACCAACCAAGGGATCACCTGCTTCGCGGCGACACGGCAAACTCTCACCGGTGAGCAAAGACTCATCAACAGAACTCACACCATTCACTACAACGCCATCCGCAGGCACCGCTTCACCCGGACGAATCAACACACGATCGCCCGGAATTAGATCAGCGACTGGAATAACCTGATAACTACCATCTGCTTGGATACGCGTTGCGGTGGCAGGTAGCAGTTTCACCAGAGCCTCAGCCGACTGACCGGCTTTATGTCGCGCACCCATTTCAAGGTAACGACTGGTCAGCAAGAAGAAGGTGAACATACATACCGAATCGAAGTAGATCTCACCCACACCCAGATAGGTATGCCAGACACTCGCTGCAAATGCGCCGCCAATCGCAATCGATACCGGCACCTCCATGCTCAGTTGCTTACGCGATATATCTCGCCACGCTTTAGTAAAGAAACCACCTGCGGCGTACACCACAACTGGCACAGTGAGCACCAAGCTCACCCAACGCATAAAGTCACGTAGCTCAGCACTCATGTCATTGGCATCGGCGGCATACATCGAGACCGCCAACATCATGACCTGCATCGCACCTAAGCCAGCAGTAAATAGCTTACGCAGTGCAATCGACTTCTCTTTCTTTTGGAGTTGCTCTTGGCGACCTGGATCAAAAGGATGCGCTACATAGCCAATCTCGCTGATCGCCTTGAGCACATCTGAAAGTTTGAGCTGATCACTATCCCAACGAAGGTGTGCGCGATGGGTGGTGTAGTTAACACGAAACTCCAACACGCCAGGCAACGCGCGCACATGCTTTTCATTCAACCAAACACAGGCTGCACAAGTAATGCCCTCGAGAATCAATGAGGCGGTTTTATGCGAACTGTCATCACTGCTAACAAAACCGGCTTGAACACTCGGTTGGTCATAGAGCTCAAATCGCGCGAGTGCTTCGGGAATCAGATCTTCAGGACGAGAGCTTGGCGTTTCACGGTGATGATAAAAAGAGGTTAGACCACCATCGACGATCGCTTGAGCGACTGCCTGACAACCATGGCAGCACAGATTATGCGAGGTGCCATCAATTGTTACTGGATAGCTAGCCGTTGGCGGTACGGGTAAGCCGCAATGAAAACAATCTTGCTGGGTCTCGTCAGTCACGAGCTTAGCTTACTACTTTGCCGAAGCGATGGAAGTGCTCGCACGAACCTCGTGCAGGTCATCACCCTTCTTCGCATGCAGAACAAGATTCCACAGGCCATGCTCTACCAAGGTCACTGCAACACCGTAGTCGCCTTGCCCTAATTCCTGCATCTCAAAGCTCACATCATCTCGACTATTTGATGTCCGCAAGAACTGACCTTTAACGTTTGCACCTAAAACTGGCTTGCCCGCTTTATCTTGGATTTTCACACGGAACTTCGCCGGCTGATTTGCTACGGGTTTACCGACCCAGCCATAACGTACTTTCCACCCACGCGCATGCTGCTCTTCAACTTGTTTTAGGTACTGGTTATATAGCGCTTCTTTTTCTTGGTAGTCGTGTGACACAACACCCGGAAATTTTGAATCCGCCACTTGAGCACTTTGTGGTTTAGGTAACAACTTAGCAAACAGACCTGTGATACCACGATCAGCCACAGCCACAAAGATGATGTTGATCACCACCACGCCGACAAAGAAGGTAACAATTAACGCAGGTGCCCAATGCCAACCTTTACCCGCTTGAGAACCAATCAAACCCAAGCCATAAGCTAACGTTAAAAAGATCGCCAAGTTAATCGCGAACACATCCGCACCCGGCCAAGTAATGATGGCGTATGGCACATAGATAAGTATCGCAACCAGCGCAATCGCCATCGCCGCGGCTTTCGCTTGCAGCTTGAATAAGCGTGTTAAGACAACGTACAGAACGAGCTCTGCGAGAACACCGGTACCGATACCGGTTAGTAATTCAGATGCACCCATGCTTATCGACCTGGAATGTAGAACACGCTTTCGTGCTCAACGGGCTGCAAAGTGGCGTTCTTCGGTGTTGCGATAAATTCGATATGGCGGCTTTTACCATCGAACTGTTGAGGCGCAAGATTGATACGCGCCATCAGACGTAAACGTTGCTCTGGTCGCAGCTCAACTGTTTGGAACTTACCCATGTCGAGCTCAGCACCCGGCAGATCTTCAACCGAGAAAGTCAGCGTCAAGCTTTTACCGGTTTTGTTATTCACTTTAATCTCGTAACTATTTTGAATGCGACCGTCAGAGAGTTTCACAAACAACGGCTGACGCACTTGGCTCACACCGACATCAAATGCCGCTTGCTGGGTCACACTCCATACCAACAGACCCATTGCCGCCATCAATATGGTGAAGTAACCAATCACCTTTGGACGTAACAGGCGTGCCTTAGCACCACCTTCTTCAACACGTTGTGATGAGTATCCCACCAGTCCACGTTGCCAACCCATCTTATCCATAATGGTGTCACACGCATCGACACATAAAGCGCACGAAATACACTGAATCTGAAGTCCATTACGAATATCGATACCGGTAGGACATACCTGAACGCAATAGCCGCAATCGATACAGTCACCCTGACCTAAAGCTGAACGCTCCTCAGGAGTTTTGTTTTCTTTACCCAGCTTGGCGCGACCATTATCGCCCTCACCACGCTTTTGATCGTAAGACACAATTAAGGTGTCACGATCGAACATCACCGACTGGAAGCGCGCATAAGGACACATGTAGGTACACACCTGCTCACGCGCCCAACCTGCCATCACATAGGTCGTCGACATTAAGAACAGCGTGGTTGCATACGCTGGGAAAGGCGCCTTGCCTGTCGCCAGATCCATAACTAACTCAGGCGCATTTCCCCAATAGATAGTGAAGGTTAAACCGGTCAGTAACGCAACAAGCAACCACAGCAGATGCGTCAAACCTAATTTGAAAATCTTTTCTGCATTCCATGGCTGCTTTTCTAAACGAATACGCGCTGGACGCTCACCTTGCACAAGACGCTCTACAAAGATAAAGACATCTGTCCAAAGTGTTTGGAAACAGAAGTAACCACAAAATACACGGCCAGCAAGGCCTGTGACAAAGAACATCAGGTAAGCGCCGATCATTAAGAGACCTGCGAGCCAGAAGATGTCTTGTGGGTAGACCACTAAATCAAACAGGTAGAACTTACGTCCGACGATATCAAACAGAATCGCTTGATCAGGACCCGCCTCTCGTTCCCATCGCATCCAAGGCAGCAAAAAATACATGCCGTAAGCGACCGCAAGAATTGCCCACTTAAGATTACGAAAGCGACCTGTGACCGATCGAGGAAAGATCGATTGGCGCTTTTGATATAGATCGGGCATTTCACCTGACATGATGATTTCTCTATTAACCTAATTTAAAAATAACAAAGGGGCGCGAACGCCCCCTGTTAAATTGTTTAGCACCCAAGGGTACTCAGCGGGGTCTAATTACTGACCGCCGCCTAAGCCGTGAACGTAAACGGTCAACAACTTAATTTCAGTTTCGCTCAAGCGCTCAGACCATGCTGGCATTTTGCGCTGGATACCGCCTTTAATGACTTTGCTGATAGCTGCAACTTTATCTTTGTTAGTTTCAGCGCCAGGTACGTTAGCTACCGTCCAAACTGCATCAGTTAGGTTAGCCGCACCTTGTGAGTACATGCCCGTACCCGCTGATGTATGGCAGTAGTAACAACCACCTTCATTACCCTGGAAGATCTCTTTACCTGCTGACGCTTTTGCTGCATCCGCATCAAGACCTGACAAAGTCATAACGTAGTTAGCGACTTGATCAATTTTTTCGTTTGATAACACTTCACCAAACGCAGGCATATAACCATTACGGCCGGCAACGATTGCGTGTTGGATTTGGCTCAACTTACCACCCCATAACCACGCATCATCACGCAAGTTTGGATACAAGCCGACCAATGCAGGCTGACCACCGACACCGTGACATGCTGCACAGTTATCTGCGAACAATACTTTTGCAAGCGACTGAGTAAATGCTGTCATGTCTGGATCGTTAACAATCTCTTCATATGACGCAGCAGAAACTTTCTTTAAGTATTCCGCCTGCTTCATTGCCTCTGTTCCAGACTGCATGTCTTTAATGAATTCTGCACGCGTATTCCAACCCATGGTGACTTCTTCACCTTTAGAGTTTTGGAAGGTCGTGGTTGCAATACCCTTGGTATAGGTATCGCCAATTGGCCATGCTGGATAGAGGATCCAATAAACAACCGTGAACACACAGCTTGCGTAGAAAGCCCACAACCACCAAGTTGGCAACGGATTGTTGAATTCCTGCAGGTCACCGTCCCACGCGTGACCGGTTGTTTGTACCGCTTTATTTTGCGACTGATCAGCCATTGTCTTGATCCTTTTTATTTAACTTATCGCTCTGCTCATCTTCGAGAAAAGGAATGTCTTTATAAGACTCTAAACGTTCACTCCGTTTTTTACCGGTGAACACATAGAACAAGATTCCTACGAATGTCACAAAGAAAATCACTAGCGCCAAAGGCTTGGTGTTTTCCATTGATGACAACCACTCAAACATGTATCAGACCTAATACGCGTTTTAACTCTTAATTAACGGAACTCAGCAAAGTAGCCTTCATCGTATTTCGAGAAGTCCACCATTGTGCCTAGCACCTGAAGGTACGCTACTAGCGCATCCATCTCAGTCAGTCTGGTGTTATCACCATCCCAGTTCTGCGATTGCGCTTGAGCAAGAAGATTTTTCTCTGCTTTGTTGATATCCAACATTTCAGCAACTTCAACACCAAACTTTTCTACGTTTGCTGCGTACTCTTCATCATTTGTTGAGTAAGGCACACCGACTGTTCTTAATGCACGCATACGCGCATCAATATCAGCGTAGTCCAAATCATTTTTCAACAACCATGGGTAGCTTGGCATGATTGACTCAGGCACAACATCACGTGGGTTGTTCAAATGCTGGGTTTGCCATGCATTAGAGTATTTGCCGCCAACACGCGCCAAATCAGGACCGGTACGCTTAGAACCCCACTGGAATGGGTGATCGTACTGAGACTCTGCTGCCAATGAGTAATGACCGTAACGCATATCCTCATCACGGAATGGACGGATCATTTGCGAGTGACAGGTGTAACAACCTTCACGCACATAAATGTCACGACCACGCTGCTCAAGCGGGGTGTATGGACGTACGCCATCAACTTTTTCGATGGTGTCTTCGATGTAGTACAAAGGTGCAATCTCAACCAGACCACCAATACTGATCGCCAACAGCGTCAGCACAAGCATCAGGCCAGAGTTAATTTCGATACTTTCGTGATTGAATTTCATCGTTAGTTACCTCAATTAAGCCTTAGCCATCTTCGCAGCGATCTTCGCTTCGATAGCAGCCTGCTCTTGCTTAGCAGTACGAATAGTCATGTAAACGTTGAACACCATGGTCAGGATACCTGCCACGAAGAACATGCCGCCCAACATACGAACCACAAGCGGCCAATGCATAAAGGTCACAGTTTCAACGAAGGTATATGCCAAGTTGCCGTAATCATCGAAGGCACGCAGCATCAAACCTTGACCGATACCTGATACCCACATCGCAGCGATGTAAAGCACGATACCGATAGTCGCCAACCAGAAATGAACGTAAATCAGGCTCTGGCTCCAAATACGCGTTTCCCAAAGACGAGGGATCAAGTGATAGAAAGAACCGAAGGTAATCATCGCAACCCAGCCCAATGCGCCTGAGTGTACGTGGCCGATAGTCCAGTCAGTGTAGTGCGACAAAGCGTTAACCGACTTCAATGACATCATTGGACCTTCAAAGGTCGACATGCCATAGAAAGATAATGCTGTGATCATGAACAACATGATTGGGTCGGTACGCAACTTATCCCAAGCACCCGACAGGGTCATGATGCCGTTGATCATGCCGCCCCAAGATGGAAGCAACAATAAGATAGAGAATGCCGCTGCCAATGATGAGGTCCAGTCTGGCAATGCAGTCCAGTGAAGGTGGTGACCACCTACCCACATGTACATAAAGCCAAGCGCCCAGAAGTGGATGATCGACAAACGGTAAGAATAAATAGGACGACCTGCTTGCTTCGGTACGAAGTAGTACATCATGCCCAAGAAGGCAGCAGTCAAGAAGAAACCTACTGCATTGTGGCCATACCACCATTGCACCATCGCATCTTGAACGCCTGAGTAAACACCATAAGCAGAGGTATTAAACAGACCAACAGGAACTGCAATGTTACGACCGATGTGCAGAATCGCAGTTGCCAAAATAAAGGCCAAGAAGAACCAGTTAGCAACGTAAATGTGCGGCTGTGAGCGACGACGCAAAGTGCCTACGAATACAATGAAGTAAGCAACCCAAACAACGGCAATCGCGATATCAAGATACCAAGGGAACTCAGCATACTCTTTACCGTCGGTAATACCGTTCATGTAACCCAAGACACCTAACAAGATGCCGCCTTGCCAACCCCAGAAGGTGAACTCAGCTAAGCCCTTAGAGATAAGTGGTGTTTGGCAGGTACGCTGCACGATGTAGTAAGAGGTTGCGAACAATGCACTACCACCAAAACCAAAGATAACCAGCGTGGTATGCACTGGGCGAAGACGACCAAACGTAATCTGCGCGATATCAAAGTTTAAAAATGGGAACGCTAATTCAGCCGCAATGTAGGTACCAGCAGACATGCCAAGTACACCCCACACCAGGGCCATGATCGCGAACTTCTTAATAATGTCGTAGTTGTACTGCGTGTCCGCAGCGACTGCACCATGAGCCATAGGATTAACCCCAACCTAGTCGATTTCTTGTATGAACTTTCCCTAAAAATCACCGTCGATATGACTTTTAGTGGAAAGCCCTTCCACTTTAAGCACCGGCATTCTGCCTTGCACTTAAGATAAAGTTTTTGACCTAAGCCAAAACATTGCTCGTTTTAGCTAAGCCTACCCCATTAATAATAAGGGTGCGAAATGGTAGGGAATATAGGTTTATTAGTCAATGTTGATATAGCGCGACAAAAGTCATTCAAGATCGCGTCAAAAATCAATAAGTTACTGTTTAATATATGATTATTAAACTTAGGTTCGCTTTTGATGTATCTTCAGCCAAAAAAATATCGATGAAAGAAAAAGCTTGGGCGGTCAGGTAGCACCAAATAGAAATTTAATTCATAAATAACGGAACATAGTGATCCACCAAAAGTAAGGCAAACAGGATCATCAGATACACGATGGAGAAGCCAAAGGTCTTCATTGGAAGCTTCTCATTGTCATCACGATACAAGCGCACCGCATAGACCATGAACATCAAGTTCAACGCGACAGCACCCACTAGATACAACCAACCACTCATGCCATAGCTAAACGGCAACAAGGTCACAACAAACAGCAGAACGGTGTAAAGCAGGATCTGCAGGCGGGTGTAATCCTTACCATGGGTGACCGGCAACATTGGCATACCGACTTTTTTGTAGTCATCCGCACGATGAATCGCCAAGGCCCAGAAATGAGGTGGCGTCCAAGTGAAGATAATCAAGAACAACAGCAAAGCACCTGGATCAACACTGCCAGTAACAGCCGTCCAACCCAATAACGGTGGCGCAGCACCGGCAGCTCCACCAATCACAATGTTTTGTGGTGTCGCACGCTTGAGATACATGGTGTAAATCACTGCATAACCGATCAGTGAGAAAAAGGTTAACGCAGCCGTGAGTACATTCACCCACATAATCAGAATCGCCATTGAGATAGCGCCAATCGCCAAGGCAAAGATCAGTGCATCACGCGACTTCATCGCGCCCTGCGGTATCGGACGATTGTGCGTACGCCCCATGATGGCATCAATCTTTTGATCAACCACATGATTGATTGCTGCAGCAGAACCTGAAGCCAAACCGATACCCAAGGTACCGAAGATCACTGCATCTAAAGGTGGCAAGCCAGGCACCGCCAACAACATACCAACGACGGCCGTAAAGACGATGAGCGCAACAACCTTAGGTTTACATAGCTCGAGATAATCGCGCCAACAGACGCGCTTTGATTCGTTTAGTACTGACGTCGCCATAACACGTAGTTCACATAAATAACGGAAAGAAGAAGCAATGCCGCAACCAAGTTATGCAACACCGCAACAGTGAGCGGCAAATGGAACACAACATTGCTGATACCCAATGCAACTTGGGTGAACAACAACACCAACATCACCTTAGATGCTGAAGCCAACATGCCACCTTGTTTAATCATTGCTACCGCTAAGCCTAGTAGATAGACGAAGGTAATCAATGCGCCAATGCGATGGGTTAGATGAATCGCCGTACGCGCCGGATGCTCTAACACACCAAACTCATAATTCACGCCAATACCGCGCCACATCACAAAGGCTTCTGAGAAATCGGTTTCTGGCATCCAGACACCATGACAGGTCGGGAAGTCAGTACATGCTAGCGCTGCATAGTTCGTGCTCGTCCAACCACCCAGGGCTATCTGCATGATCAAAATAATCAAACCGAGCATCGCCCAAGGTTTAAATGATGGCTTAACAATGGTTGATCGCCGATCAGTCGCGATAAGCAGTAACAAGAACAATAAAGAGAGCGTTGTAAAACCGCCCAGCAAATGCCCCATTACCACAAGCGGTTTCAGCAACAGGGTTACTGTCCACATACCTAAAGCGGCTTGGAACATCACCACGCCCAACAATAAGGTCGGAAGCAACACAGGCTGATCTGGATCGCTTGCGCGACGGCGCCAAGACCAAATAGTGATGGTCAAAATCAACAATCCCAACGTACCGGCAATGTAACGATGGATCATCTCAAGCCAACCCTTATGCGGCTCGAGTGGTCGCTGCTCTAAATAATGTTTCTCATCAACCGCTTCTTCAGCATGTGGCACGATCCACTCACCGTAACAACCCGGCCAATCAGGACAACCTAAACCAGCATCCGCAAGACGCGTCCAAGCACCCATGATGATCACACACAGGGTGAATACGATGCTGAACTTGATAAAGGTTGCGTAACGCATGACTTAACCTACCTGAGAGATCTTCAACAGCTTCTGAAGATCTTTGAGCATGCCTCTAAAGTTGACGGATGAGTCGTAGTACATCATCAAATTGCCCAAAGGATCGATCAGAAAAATTTGTTCGCCGGCATGATTAAATTTATCGCCCTGAAACGCCGCCTGGTAAGCCTCTGGTAACGCTCCCAGTGCCAATAAATCCTGATGCTCCGCTTTCAGCGCCTCACTTAATGCCCCGCTTGGCTCAAACACCACACGACGCACGCGCTCGAAGTCTTTATTGATCGCAATGCGTAGCTGACGCGTTAGATACAGTTGATCCTGACACTGCTTCTCACAACCCTGAGGCGCGAGCACAACATAGGTCCACCGCCCTTTGAGTGGCTCCGCTTTTTCACCCAAAACATCGTATTGCAAAGGACGTGCTGGAGAGATGAACTGGCCATTATTGGTCGTCGCAGCAACACCATGTTCGCCTACATATTTCCATGCCACATAAGCCGCGCTTGGTGGCAATAAAAAGATTGCTAGCAAGGCCAATAACTGACGCTGTGATTTCGATAGCTTTGTCACGAATCTAACCTCTCTTCGTGATGACGTGACACACGTTTGGTATTCACGCCCAAATAAATGATTAACAAGGCCGTCGCCAAACCAAACCACTGCACGGCATAGCCAACATGTTTCTCTGGCGTTATCTCTTCAACCGGCATCCAGTCAAATGCTAGCGAGCCTGGCTGACCTTCACTTAGCACCAAAGAATAAGGCAGCAGATCGACACCCAAACGCTGAGCGATCTCTGCAACATCCACATACTGCATAACAGTGAGTTGGTCGTTTTGCAGCCCTTCTGCCTGATCCATGCGCAAACCAACCGATTCAGGTCGGTCAAGATGACCAATCAGTTCTACCTTTTCGGTAGGCACCGGCAGTGAAGGCAAGGCCAAACGATCACGACCCGCTGAAACCCAGCCGCGATTTACTAAAACACTCTGACCATCAATCGCATTGAACACCGTGAAGACATGGTAACCAGACTGACCATTACGTACCCGGTTATCCAATAACCACTGACGACCTTGGTCAAAGTACCCTTCGACGCGTGCCGAACGGAAACGCTGTTTCTCAACATCCACCAATTTACTGCTCAGCACCAGCTCGCTTGCCTCACTTTGAGCAACGCGATCATGGATTAAGGTTTGCTTTTCAACAGAACGCCCAAGCTGCCAATTACCCAGGCTGAGCAACAAAATCATCAACAACACGAACACCACACTTGGGATCAAGCGCGGTGTAAATATCCAGTTGTTGAATCGAATTGCCATTAAATACCTGTTTCTATTGCTATACTCGCGCGCACTTTCAATTAGTAACCGCATTAATCATCGGTTAATGCACAACCTTGGAGACCCCCCTCATGCTTACGAAAATGGCAGTCCTCGTAATTTTTGTCGCCATCGTCATCGCACTTGGCTCAAGCCTGGTTTATCTGGTTAAAGATAAAGGCGGCGACTCAAACCGTATGGTTAAAGCCCTAACCTTCCGTGTTGGCTTATCGCTCAGCCTATTCATCTTATTGATGATCTTGGGTGCAACTGACGTTATCCACTTGCATGGCTTTATCCACAAGGCCACCACTCAATAAGCAAAAAAGCGAGGCCGACAAACGGCCTCGCTCTTGTTTTTGATTAGCGCGGTACCGCTACGCCAATCGTTTCTTTTTCTTCCTTACAATACGTAAACGAAGATAAACAATCCCAACCACACCACGTCAACGAAGTGCCAGTACCAAGCGACGGCCTCAAACGCGAAATGATTTTCGTGAGTAAAGTGAGCTTTGTTTGCACGTAACATAATCACGAACAGCATCACCGTACCAATGGTTACGTGGAAACCGTGGAAGCCGGTCAACATAAAGAAGGTTGAACCATAGATACCAGAACCCAGAGTCAGGTTAAGCTCATGATAAGCGTGAATGTACTCGTATGCCTGGAAGCCTAAGAAGATCGCACCCAGTGCAACCGTAGCTGCCAACCAAAGTACCGTCTTACTTTTATCACCCGCTTTCAACGCCCAGTGAGAAATCGTCAGCGTCACACCTGAGGTCAACAACAACAAAGTGTTGATGGCTGGGATACCCCATGCACCCATTGTCTGGAATTCACCACCGACATTATTAGGACCATTGGTAGGCCAAGTTTCAGTAAAGCCAGACCACAAGGTTAAGTGCGTTGAAACGTCTTCACCCAACAACCATGGCACTGATAAAACACGTGCATAGAACAAAGCGCCAAAGAAGGCCGCGAAGAACATGACTTCAGAGAAGATGAACCACATCATGCCTTGACGGAATGAACGATCCACTTGCTCGTTATACATGCCCTTCAAGCTTTCACGCACAGTGGTACCGAACCAGCCATACATCATGAAGAACACCATGGCTAAGCCAAGCAGCAAAACCATTTGGCCACTACCCGTACCGTTAAACCACATTGCTGCACCAACCACACTGGTTGTTAGCGCAACGCTTGCCACGATTGGCCAATGACTGCCATGTGGGACGTAATAACTATCCGCTGAATGTGACATTTTTCCCCCTTATAGTTTTCTTGTCAGATGAACGTTTAAACGATCATCAAAATTAGTTAGCTGCTGTTTTATTTGAGACATCAAACAAGGTGTAAGCCAAGGTCAATGTTTTCACGTCATCAGGCAAGCGTGGATCCACCACGAAGCGCAATGGCATCTCTTTGGACTCACCTGCTGCCAAAGATTGTTTCTCAAAACAAAAGCATTCTGTTTTATTGAAATAACGGCTCGCTTTGGTGGGCGATACGCTAGGCACTGCCTGACCCGTCATTTCGGTATGTGTTGTGTTACTTGCAATAAACTGAGCTGCGGTTAACTGCCCAGGCGTTACCTGCATAGTCGTGACCAACGGCTTAAAGTCCCAAGGCATATCGCTCGCGTTATTCGCAACGAACTGCACTGTGACTAAACGGTTTTTATCGGGCTGATACTGAGCTGCGATTTCAGACTCAGTGATAACACCCGTCTTTCCGTTTAAGCCTGTTAACTCACAAAAGATGTCATACAAAGGCACAAGCAAATAACCAAAGCCAAACATCATCACAGCCACACTGGCTATTTTGAAGAATGAGCGTTGATTCTTTTTTTCTTGCACGCTTATGCGCCTGCCTTTGAAATCATCATGTAAATACCAAACACAAAGAACCCAATCGCTACAGCACCGAGTGTTAGCGCCATTCTTACGTTTGATTTACCAACATCTTTTGACATGAGATCTTCCAAGTAAAACGCGCCCTACGAGAGGGCGCATACATCATTACTTAATTACTGGAGCTTCGTTGAAGCTGTGGTAAGGCGGTGGTGATGGAAGTTGTTCAAACTCCAAGCCAGTTGCGCCTTCCCAAACTTGATCAGTCGCTTTCTTGCCGCCTTTGATCGCTTTGTAGATCACCGCTACGAACATCAACTGAGAAAGACCGAACACAAAACCACCGATAGACGAAATCATATTCCAGTCTGCAAATTGAACTGCATAGTCTGGGATACGACGTGGCATACCCGCCAAGCCTAAGAAGTGTTGTGGGAAGAACAAAACGTTTACTGAGATTGTTGAAATCCAGAAGTGCCACTTACCCAAGGTTTCGTCGTACATGTTACCGGTCCACTTAGGAAGCCAGTAATACGCCGCGGCCATGATTGAGTAGATCGCACCGGTTACCAAAACGTAGTGGAAGTGAGCTACCACGAAGTAGGTGTCGTGATACTGGAAGTCAGCTGGCGCGATCGCCAACATCAAACCCGAGAAACCACCAATGGTAAACATCATGATGAAACCAATCGCAAACAACATTGGGGTTTCAAATGTCATCGAGCCTTTCCACATGGTTGATACCCAGTTAAAGACTTTTACACCCGTTGGCACCGCAATCATCATGGTCGCGTACATGAAGAACAATTCACCAACTACCGGCATACCCACTGTAAACATGTGGTGCGCCCATACGATGAATGACAAGAACGCGATTGATGCTGTTGCATAAACCATTGAGCTGTAGCCAAACAAAGGCTTACGCGCAAAGGTAGGTACGATCGCTGAAACGATACCAAATGCAGGCAGAATCAAGATGTACACCTCTGGGTGACCGAAGAACCAGAAGATGTGCTGATACATCACTGGGTCACCGCCGCCAGCTGCGCTAAAGAAGCTAGTCGCTGCGAACTTATCGGTCAGCAACATAGTGACCGCACCCGCCAATACAGGCATGGTTGCAATCAATAAGTAAGCTGTAATCAACCACGTCCAGACGAACAATGGCATCTTCATCAATGTCATGCCTGGTGCACGCATATTGAGGATGGTTACCACAACGTTGATAGAACCCATGATCGAGCTGATACCCGCTAAGTGAATCGCGAAGATCATGAATGGGAAGCCATCACCCATTTGCAATGACAATGGTGGATAGATAGTCCAACCACCTGCAGGACCGCCGCCTTCCATGAAGAAGGTCGACAGCAACAAGCTGAACGCAAATGGCAAAATCCAGAATGAGAAGTTATTCATCCGTGGCAATGCCATATCAGGCGCACCAATCTGCATTGGGATCAGCCAGTTTGCCAATCCTGTAAAGGCTGGCATTACCGCGCCAAAGATCATGAGCAAAGCATGAACTGTGGTCATTGAGTTAAAGAATTGTGGATCAACCACCTGAAGACCCGGCTGGAACAGCTCCGCACGGATCACCATCGCCATCGCACCACCAATGAAGAACATCACCAGTGCAAACAACAGGTACAGCGTACCGATGTCTTTATGGTTAGTCGTTGTCACCCAACGCATCAGGCCTTTAGCAGGACCGTGATCGTCATGACCGTCGTGAGTTGCTTCGTGACTCATAGCTATACCCTCTTAAGTCTTAACGTACTGCTTTGATATCAGCAGGCTGAATAACCGAACCACTGTTACCCCAGCTGTTACGCTGGAATGTCAGTACGGCCGCCATGTCGACATCGTTCAAGATACTTTTGTAAGCGGCCATTGCAGTACCTGCACGACCGTTCATAACTGTGTTTACGTGAGCTGCTGCTGCACCATTAGCAACAGGGCTACCTGCAATTGCAGGGAATGCACCAGGAAGGCCAGCGCCATTCGCTTGGTGACACGCTGCACAGTTGGTGTTGTAAACCTTCTCACCCTTAGCCATAAGCTCTTCTTTCATCCAAACTCGATCAGCCGCTGCCGCTGCATCCGCTGCCGCGCCTTTCTGAGACTCAACCCACTTGGCGTAATCAGCAGGGTCTTTAGCAACCACTACGATAGGCATGAAGCCGTGGTCCTTACCGCAAAGCTCTGCACACTGACCACGATAAACGCCAGGCTTATCCACTTTGGTCCATGCTTCGTTTACGAAACCAGGGATAGCGTCTTTCTTCCAGCCCAAATCAGGCACCCACCAGTTGTGAATAACATCTGCAGCTGTTAGCAAGAAACGAATCTTTTGACCTGTTGGAATAACCAATGGGTTATCAACATCGAGAAGGTAGTTATCGCCGAATTTAGCTCTCAAACTCTCAGTTGTATGACCACTCTTCAACAGACGCGCTTCATTAAGATCAGGATGGAGAGAACTGATGATTGATACACCTTCAGCAGCGCCGTCGACGTAATCATATTTCCACTTCCACTGAACACCAGTGACCTTAATTGTCATTTCTGCGTTAGAGGTATCTTCCATCGCAAGCAGTGTTTTAGTTGCAGGGATCGCCATGCTGATCAGAATCACGATTGGAATCACTGTCCAAACGATTTCCATCAACGTGCTCTCGTGGAATTGAGCTGCCACCGCACCCTTGGATTTACGGTGAGCGATCATTGAATAAATCATGGCGCCGAAGACCACGATACCAATCGCCACACACACCCAAAAGATGATCATGTGGATTTCATAGTTTGCCTGACTGGTGGCTGTGACACCCTCACGCATGTTCAGTGCGTAGTCTGCGAAAGCTGAACCAGCGCTAAGACCGGTAGCTCCTACGACTGCAACGAGCCAATTCTTAAATGCTCTCACTGTCTCCCCCTAGGTTTTTAGTGTTTGTTATGCCAACAGACCTTTTATCTGTTTGACTAAATCTTGTTTCTCTTCATCAGCGAGAAACTCACCAACTTCAACTCGCTTACCCGAAGCGGTGATGTTGACTGCCAACGGATACCATCCGATGCGTTTCTCTAATTCAATGCGCGCCCAACAACGTGGGATCGCAAAACGTGACTCAGGACCTCCGCCTGTGCCACATCGACGCTGTCCCTTTTCAACAATCACTTCATCTTGAGTGACCGTGATTAATTGACAACGTCGCGAAGCTTTAATCACTCGCAAAGAACAATACGCCAAGGCCGCAAGTTCAATGCCTGCAAATGGAAGAATCATCCAAAAGCCTTGGAAAGCAAAAGCCGCAGCGATTCCTCCGAGAATCACGGCTGTAGCAAGTAAAAACCATTTTGTTTCTCGCCAGTTCATCGACTGATTGGGTTGCACAAGAATGCTTCCCTCGAGATGGTTTGGCGCTATTTCAGTAATAACCATAACAACGCAGCTGCTTAGCTAGACTCTCTTTATTTTTGTTTTTGTTGGTCTTAGCTCGTACAGCTCAGCTTAAGAACAGGAACAAACTTCAGTCCCAACAAATTATTGAGTGTGGAGATTATCTAGGCGTTACGGGCAGAGCAATTAAATAACTTTGTGCTCATCTACAAAGTTTTTTTATAAAAAAATATTCGGATATTCTAATTAACTAATTGAATGTAGTCGCTTTCCTACTTTTGTTTAGCTTCTGCTATGAACACCACATACTGATGTCCACACCCTGTCTAAAGCGAATCTCGGACGCACCGTTGGACAAGATCCCAAGGCAAGCACCTTCCAGTTTTTCCTCTAGGGTTGCGATGTTCTGATCTAAGGCCAACATATTTGGATCAACCACCGAACCAATCCAACCCAGATAAGGCGCACCGCTACTCAAAATCGCTTTTTCAGTTAACCGTGCATGATTCAAACAACCCAAGCGCAAGCCCACCACAAGCAATACCGGCAGCTGTAACTGCACAGCCAAATCCGCGACATCCATTTGCTCATCCAGTGGAACCAGCCAACCCCCTGCACCTTCCACCAAAACCAAATCATGCTCAGCTTGTAAGGCGTTTGATTGCGCCAGCAAACGCTGCATATCAATTGCCTGCCCTTCTCGAGAGAGATGCGGTGATATCGGTTGCTGAAAACAATAGGGATTCACAGCCTCATATGGCAGCGAACAATCTGCCGCCCGCATCAATCGCAAAGCATCATCGTTTTGCCATTGACCATTAACCTGCTCAGCACCCGCCGCAACAGGTTTGAACGGCGCGACTGACTTACCCTGCTCGCGCAAAGCATTGAGTAGCGCAACGGAGACAGTGGTTTTCCCACAGTCTGTATCTGTACCTGTAACAAAGATGCCGCTCATGACTTTCGCAAACTCTCAGGCGACACCATCACAGCGCCTTCTTGCCTTCTGTTGCACTGCGCCCCACGCATGCCCGTATATCACTTCATAACTCAACGGCAATCGCTCATCACGTCGATGCATTTCATACGCTGCTTTTAACTGCTGCAGTCGCTCTTTACCTAACAAGCCTTTTCTTCGTTGCGTATCTGCATTAGTCACACCCGCTTGTTTCAGATCTTTTAGCAAACGCTCAACTGATTCATAAGTCAGCGTCATATCTTCACGGTCCATCACAGGATCCATAAACTGCGCACCGACTAATGCATCACCATAGTCATGCATATCCAGAAAATGATGCACGTGTGGCAAACCATCGACTTGCGACCAGGCTTCACGTAACTCTTTCAAGGTATCTGGACCAAAGGATGAAAACATCAATAAACCTTGCGGCTTGATCACGCGTTGTATTTCTTTAAATACTGCAGAGACATCTGACGTCCATTGAAATGCCGAACTGGAAAAAACCAAATCCACACTGTTTGCCGCAAGGGGCAAGTGATCCATATCCGCGCATAAACAAGCTGGGCGTTTTAACCAACGACCGCGCTTAGCACTCTTCTTTAGCATCGGTAATGAAAAATCTAACGCGATTACTTTGGCTTTTGGATAACGCTTCATCAACGCATCAATCGCACGACCCGTGCCACAACCGATATCCAAAATCACTTTTGGCTCGCACACAATGTAATCAAGGCGCTGAATCAAACGCTCAGCGATCTCATGTTGCAGCACAGCCACATCATCATAGACAGCTGCCGCGCGACTAAATTGTGTACGCGCTGCGCGTTTATCAATAGCAACTGGATTAGCCATAGGTCTGTAACACCCACGCAAGAAACTCATCCGCATGCGACAACATCGGCGCATGACCTGACTTAGCGATCGTGGTTATCTGCGCTGAAGGACACAACTGCGCAACTGCATCCGCTGCACCACTGGGCACTAAGGTATCGCGCTCACCAAACAGCCAATGTGAACCTTGCAAACCATGTATGTGCTCACGCAAATCGGTGTTTAATAAAATCGCCAAGCCTTGCTGAAGACCTGCATCGCTTGCTGCAGGACGTGTTGCTAAGGCCTGCTCAATATCACGCAAGATGACACGCGCATCTGCAAGCCCCTTCACTTGAAGACCTAAAAAGCGCTTTAAGGTAGATGCCGCATCATCCGCCAATGCATTCGCGAATTGATCAAACGTTGATTGCGGCATCGCATCGCGCCAGCCATCTCGTTGCACAAAACTTGGGGTAGAACCCACCAAGCCCACAACATCGACACGCTCTGGTGCTTTAAGCGCTATTGCTTGAGACAAGAGCCCACCCAATGACCAACCCAGATAGTGACTTTTAACTGGAGCCACCTCTAACACTGCGTCGATCCATTGATCTAAATCCGCCTCTGGCAAAGCATCACTTTCACCATGACCTGGCAGCTCGATGAGATTGAGATGAAAGTTCGCGGCTAAAGCTGGCGTGATCGAAGTCCATACCGCTGCATTCATTCCCCAACCATGAAGCAGGGTCAACTCAGGGCCAGATCCCAGCTGCTGCACACTTAAGCTCATGCCAACTCTCGCTGGCAAATCGCCAAGGACTCTAAAGCACGATCAACATGTGCTGCGCTATGTGCCGCAGAAAACGTAAAGCGTAAACGCGCTGTATCTCGAGGCACGGTTGGCGGACGTATTGCTGGCACCCATAAACCTAATTCACGTAAGCGCTGAGACCAGGCCAACGCGCGATGCGCATCACCTAGCACTACCGGTTGTATCGGCGTGGTTGATGGCATCAATGACAAACCCAAAGACTGCACACCATCACGAAACTGTTTAACCAAGGCTTGTAGATGATCACGACGCCATTGTTCTTCACGCACAATCTCTAAACTTGCTTGCACTGTGGATGCCATCGCTGCAGGCATAGCGGTGGTATAGATGTAGCTACGTGCTGATTGAATCAACATCTCGATCACATCATGACTTGCCGCGACAAAAGCGCCAGCAACCCCAAACGCTTTGCCCAAGGTACCCATCAAGATAGGCACATCATTCGCGTTCAACCCTGCTGCATGAGCAGCGCCACGACCTTGTTCACCTAAGACACCAATACCATGCGCCTCATCTATCATGATTGGCGCAGCATATTGCTGAGACAAGGCAACCATCTGAGTTAACGGCGCAACATCACCATCCATACTGAAGACCGAATCGGTCGCAATCAGCTTGCGCTCCGCCTCGGTAGTTAATTGACGCTCAAGCGATGCCATGTCCGCGTGTTGATAACGTTTTAACTGTGCGCCACTTAACTTTGCCGCATCGATTAATGAGGCATGATTCCATTTATCTTGGATGACACAGTCATTAGCCGATAACAACGAAGCAATCACACCAAGGTTTGCCATATAACCTGTTGAGAACAACAAAACACGTTCATATCCCAACCAATCGGCAAGTGCTAATTCCGCATCGTGATGTGCGCGCATATGGCCGCTGATCAGATGCGCCGCACCTGCACCAACGCCCGCATTCTTAATCGCCTGAGTCGCCGCTTCAGCTAAGCGTGGGTCAGCAGCTAAACCCAAATAATCATTCGAGCAAAAGGCGAGCATCTTCTCGCCATCAACCATCAACTCGACAGATTGTTTGCCATCGACAACACGACATTGCCGATACAGGCCTTGATCACGACGGCTTTGCAGCTCCGTCGATAAATCGTCCAACCAAGACATTAGCCACCACAGCAGGCTTTCTGATCAGTCTCTAACGGCGCACTTTCCATTTGCATACCCAAACGATCAAAGAGCTTGTGATCGTGATCGGCTTCTGGGTTATCTGTAGTCAACAAACGCTCGCCGTAGAACATCGAGTTAGCACCGGCCAAGAAACATAAGGCCTGCATCTCATCACTCATCTCGGTACGACCGGCAGATAAACGCACATAACTTTCAGGCATCATGATGCGTGCTACCGCAATCGAGCGAACAAACTCAATCGCATCGATGCCATCAGCACCGTATAGCGGCGTGCCTTCTACCTGAACCAACATATTGATCGGCACAGACTGAGGATGCATTGGCATGTTGGCTAACTCTTGCAACATACGTGCACGATCTTTTGGTGTTTCACCCATACCTAAGATACCGCCCGAACACACATTGATACCGGCATCACGTACATACTTCAGCGTATCTAAACGATCTTGGAAGGTACGCGTAGTAATCACGTTGCCGTAGAACTCTGGCGAGGTATCGAGGTTATGGTTGTAGTAATCCAAACCAGCATCACGTAAACGTTCCGCTTGTGGCTCAGTCAACATACCCAAGGTAACGCAGGTCTGCATACCTAAGCCTCGTACCGCAGTAATCATGTCGATTACCTTGTCGAGATTCTTATCGGTTGGGTTGCGCCATGCAGCGCCCATACAAAAACGACTGGCGCCTTTGCTTTTAGCCTCTGATGCCGCCGCAATCACTTCATCAAGGGGCAATAACTTTTCGCGCTCTAGCTCAGTGTCATGCTTGGCACTTTGAGAGCAGTAACCGCAGTCTTCCGGACATGCGCCGGTTTTAATCGAGAGCAAAGTGCTGACTTGGATCTCATTCGGATCAAAGTGTTCGCGATGAATCTGCTGCGCTGTATAAATAAGATCGTTAAACGGCATTGCGAACAATGCTTGGATCTCATCCAAACTCCAATCGTGGCGAATCTCAGTCTTCGACATCGTCGAACTCCTCGTCCTCTGCAGGGACTTCAATATCTTTCCAATCGGTATTCTTTACCCGGATCAATGACCAAATAGACCAAGGCACAATGATCACCACGCCAATCGCCCACGCGATTAACCATGGCATCCAACCATCACCTGGGAAAAAGGTACCCACCGGCACGATCACCCCCATCACGGCATAAAAACGATAAGCCGCCCACTGGGTGAACTGACCCACGCGCGGATCAGGATGGTGACGATGCAAGGCATAGATCAGGATGGAACCGCCAAACCAAAACACGGCCAGCGGCATCGGTATCAACATGCTGACGATGTTTCCGATATCCAGCTGCATGGCAGCAAAGCGCACAGACTTGGCTTTAATAATGGTGGGTTCTTTTCGTGATTCCATACCGCTCACCTTGGCGAAAAAATGCAGTGTAGAGATGGCAAAAACACTGTCAACCGAGCTTAATTTCAGTAGTAGACAAGTGGTCAACTTTTAGACAATGCAGAATTGCTCGCTTTGCCTCACCCAGATCCCAAATCATGCTGCCTTTTGCCATCGCTGCAGCGATAACCTGCAGAGCAACACGCCCCGATGCCACAGCTGCGGCATAGAGCTCGCGACAAACAATACGCGATGCGGCGAATGCCTCAGCCACCCACCTGAGTTTGATCGCACCTTTGTCGCGGGTCGGTATGCCCCTCCAATTGATCAACTGATTCATCAGTTCAAATACAACGGCGATCTGAATAAAGGACGCATTCTCGCAGAGTGGTTGAGCAGCGCCCTTCCCCTCAGCAAACCTGATTTACTCATCCCTATGCCATTAAGCCCAGCGCGACTTCAAGAACGCGGATTCAATCAAAGTGCTGAACTCGCCCGCTTGCTGAGCCAACGGCTACAGATTCCCGTGGCATACGATCTTTTAAAACGACACAACAGCGAGACTCAACAAATCCAACTCAAGCGCAAAGAAAGACTCAGCGCGATGCGCAAGGTGTTTTATACCGATCAGCAGATCAAAGTGAGAAGCGTTGGCTTAATTGATGATGTGGTAACAACAACCGCAACCGCACGTGCAGCCGCAGGGGTATTAAAAAAGGCGGGAGTTAAAGAGGTGATCATTTGGGCCGTGGCAAGAACACCACGACCCAATGATAAAGATTAGCGATCCGCGAGGACCTTTTCTTTCATTTCACGACGCTCTTGCGCATCGATCGTTAGCGTCGCAACAGGGCGAGCTTCTAAACGCTTAATACCGATCTCTTCACCAGTATCTTCACAGTAACCGTAAGAACCATCATCAATACGCTCGAGCGCTTGCTCGATCTTACGAATCAGTTTGCGGTAACGGTCACGCGTGCGTAGCTCTAAGCCATGTTCGCTTTCGCGGTTTGCACGGTCAGCTTCATCACCCACTTCTTGGTGTGACTTGTCGCGCAAATTATCCAGAGTCTCTTGTGCTTCTTGCATCAACTCTTCACGCCAAGCGGTAAGCTTTTGACGGAAGTATTCGAGCTGCAGAGGATTCATGTATTCCTCTTTTAGCTTCGGTTTATAACCATCTGGCAATTCAACAGCCATTGGCATCTCCATTGTTTTTGATTAAGCCGCGGTTTTTTACAGGGCATGCCCGAATAAATCAAGCACACAAATGTGTAAAAGCCGCATTTCGTTAGCAGTCGCCAGTTAACGCCTTGAAAAGCAACAACTTAAGCGATAGGTGTCTGCAAATAGTCAATAAATAGCGCGATAAACAGCAATAAGCCGACCAAATTGTTATTTAAAAATCCGCGAAAACATAACTTACGATCACGATCTTTTATTAAATACTGCTGAAACAGGAACAAACCGGCAGCAACCGCTACACCGATATCCCAAGCAAAACCGCGACCGGCGAGCTCACCAACCCAGACCAGCAAGGCAATCATGCTGCACTGCAACAATCCAATAATCAGTCGATCGTAACGACCAAACAAAATCGCGGTCGATTTCACACCGATCTTAAGATCATCTTCACGATCAACCATTGCGTACATGGTGTCGTAGATCACCGCCCAGATAACGGTTGCGCTAAACAACACCCAAGCAACCAACGGTATCTGCGATTGCAGCGCCGTAAATGCCATCGGCACAGCCCAACCAAACGCCATACCCAACACCACCTGCGGCAGATGCGTGTAACGCTTCATAAAAGGATAGATAGCGGCAAGTGCAACAGCGACAAAGGAATTCGCAATCGTCAGGCCATTGAGAAACAACACCAACACAAAAGCCAACAAGCAAAGTACGACAAACACACCCAGTGCTTCTTTGGGTGTCACCATGCCAGTCGCTAAAGGACGACCTGCCGTGCGCTCAACCTCACCATCAATATGTCGGTCGGCATAATCATTGATTGCGCAACCGGCTGAACGCATCAACGCCGTACCCAAAACAAAAATTAATACCACCCACCAAGTCGGTTGGCCATTTCCTGCAATCCATAGCGCCCACAGCGCAGGCCATAACAACAGATAGATACCGATCGGACGATCCGCACGAATCAACTGCCCATACAAACGAAAGCGCGTCGCCCAAGGCAGTGCTTTTGGCGGCAGGCCATTGTAGCGAGGCATTTGATCAGACACTTAACGCTCCGGAATCGCGGGTAAAAAGATTTCGTTCACTAAGATCGGTTGCTGAGCATAACGATAGATCGCACGACGCCCCCAAATCTCTGACGGCTTATCCACGAGGTTAGCCGTTGCCGCATGATACAAGGCATGCCGTGGTGTTATCCGCGCAACCTCAGACAACACGCGTTGCGTTGATTTATCTGCAAACAACACCGCACCTAATGGCTTATTACGTAATCGTGCTAAACGCTTAGCTCGTCCACGAAAACTCGATGCCGGGATCAAGGTACGGGCAAAGACCCATGCGCTTTCGCCGCAACGGAGTTCAACCTCACGAATCAAACCATGCGCACCTTGACGCATACCTAACAGCTCACGCTCTGAGGCATAACCTCTTCCCCAGCGTTGTCCGCGTAACTGCAGATTGAAGCGACCATCACAAGCATTCACAACAGCCTTGGTTAGCGAACCTGATTCTTTTAACCAAGCAGCTACCTCTTGCGGCAAGACAAGACGACTCTGCGCAGTTAAGCGCATCCATCGAGGTTCGTTATGATCAAAAGAAAGGCGTCGAGACATTGAAGGCTCAATGTAAAAAATCGATGCGCATTATCGCACAGCCGATAGCACTACACCGCTGAGTAGTTTTGTTTCTCGCCAATCCAACGATGAATCAGCGGCTGAATATACGCTGACTTTTCAGCAATCAATTGATCCGCCGCTTTTTGTACCGGCTCAATCCAATGCTGATCGCGCATGAGATCTGCCAATCGAAATTGCACCTCACCGGTCTGGCGCGTCCCTAAGACTTCACCTGGACCACGAATCTCCAAATCCTTTTGTGCGATCACAAAACCGTCATTGGTTTGTCGCATGATCTCAAGACGCTCTCGTGCCACGGCACCTAACGGTGGGTGATAAAGCAGCACACAATAACTATCTTGCGCACCTCGACCAACACGTCCGCGCAACTGGTGTAACTGCGACAGACCTAAGCGCTCAGCATTCGCCATCACCATGAGTGAGGCATTCGGCACATCCACCCCCACCTCAATCACCGTGGTGGCAACAAGCAAATGCAACTCACCCGATTTGAACTGCTGCATCACCTCAGCTTTTTCAGGCGCCTTCATTCGACCATGCACTAAACCCACCTTCAGAGGCGCTAACGCTTCGGTAAGCATCTCTGCGGTTTGTTCTGCCGCTTGCGCCTGAAGCAACTCTGACTCTTCAATCAGAGTACACACCCAGTAAGCCTGTCGACCTGATTCACACGCGAGGCGCACACGCTCAATCACCTCAGCTTGCCGTTGCTCTGACACCAAGACCGTTTTAATCGGCTTACGTCCGGGTGGTAGTTCATCAATCACTGACAGATCAAGATCAGCATAGGCTGTCATCGCCAAGGTTCTTGGAATTGGCGTAGCGGTCATGATCAATTGATGTGGCGTGACTGATTTACCTTTGGAGCGAAGCGCCAAACGCTGATGCACACCAAAGCGATGTTGCTCATCCACAATCACCAAACCTAAGTTTGGCGAACTCGACACTCTCTTGGAATAAGGCATGCGTCCCGACCACCATGGATAACTCGCCCTGACTCACCTGCTGCATCATCGCTTCGCGCTTCTTACCTTTTAAGCGCCCACTTAACCAACCAACCTCAACACCCAATGCGCTAAACCAGTTTTCAAAGTTAACTCGATGCTGTTCCGCAAGAATCTCAGTCGGGGCCATCAAGGCAACCTGATAACCCGCCTCAATCGCCTGCAAGGCAGCGATTGCAGCAACAATGGTTTTTCCGCTACCCACATCACCCTGCACTAAGCGCAACATGGGATAAGGCTGCTCTGTATCTTTTGCAATCTCACTGATCACACGGCGTTGCGCACCGGT
Source organism: Gammaproteobacteria bacterium (assembly GCA_038146785.1). Classification (GTDB taxonomy): domain Bacteria; phylum Pseudomonadota; class Gammaproteobacteria; order Chromatiales; family Chromatiaceae; genus VMDJ01. The sequence goes on along the minus strand of JAYQSI010000016.1, from coordinate 649,210 downwards.
TAACTCAAACGCCAGAGCACCAAGCAGTTGCTGCACCTTAGGTAATTCGAAAATCGTTGGATCAAATACAGGTGCGGTTTGCTGTCGATGCGCATCACGCATCAGTCGCATACTTAATTGATGTGCAAGCAACTCTTCAAAGGCCAAACGATGTTGTGCTGGATGCCCTTCTTCTGACATCAACGCCTTCGCAAGCTCAGGTGGTGGTCGATGCAATAAACGAATCGCATCTGACAAAGTGGGTAAATCAAACGATGACAATAAACCTGATGGCAGCAGTTCATCTAAAGCACCTTCTTTGCCTAAACGCTGAAGTGCTTGTGCAATCAGATCACGCCAACTGAGCTGATGAAACCCTTCCGTCGTTGGGTAGATCGGCGTTAACGCTTGCTCAACGGCAATCGACTCATCATCCGCAACGCGCTGATATTCAGGATGCACCAACTCATAGTGCTGCGGTCCGTTACGTACCTCGCCAAAACAACGCAATCTCACACCGCGTGCAAGCGCAGACTTTTGCGCTGCCGTGAAATGAAAGAAACGCAGAATCATCGAGCCTGTGCCATCTGACACCTGCACAAGTAAAGAACGTCTTTTACCAAATCGAATGTCTGCGTGATCCACTGTGACATCGATCACCGCTTGATCACCCGGACGCAAAGAACCAACCGGCACAATCTTGGTACGATCTTGATATCGAAATGGCAGATGGAACAGCACATCTTGCACCGAATGCACACCCAGCTTAGCCAAACGCTCAGCACCCTTAGGTCCAACACCACGCAAGGCAGTGACAGGGATTCGCGCTAAGCTATCGGTTTGATCAGACATGCAGCGAGCATACGCAAGCACTTAACCAGCAACAAGACACAATCATGTATCAAGAAACACTTCACATTAAGACATCAGGCCGCGGCACGCAGAATATCTCTCAAAAGATTCAGGACGTGGTGAAAAACAGCGGCGTTCAAACCGGCTTATGTCATGTGTTTGTTAAGCACACCTCGGCTTCATTAATCATTTGTGAGAATGCCGATCCCGATGTGCGCGCCGACCTTGAGGATTGGCTAGCCCGCGAAGTGCAAGATGGTGACCCACGTTATCGTCATAGCATGGAAGGTGCTGATGATATGGCGGCACACATTCGCTCGATACTGACCAAAATGGATCAAACCCTACCGGTTACCCAAGGACGATTAGCCTTAGGCACCTGGCAGGGTTTGTTTTTATACGAGCATCGTTATCACGGCCATCAACGTTCAATCGTTGTCACCGTGAGCGGAAGTTAAGGCGCGATTGAGTTATAGGCGCGAGTAAAACCTTTTAACGAAATAGGCAAAGGCAGAATCTTTTGATTCATCAAGGCCACACGCACTTGCGCACGCTCACCTTTTTGCATCGCTTCAACCACATCAGTTTTTAGTGGCTGACCTACTGTCGTACAGCCTTGGCGACCACAGGCCAAATAAGGCAGCTTCACTGGCGCAATCTTTTCATCGACCAATAACGCAGCACCTGGCATCAGAAGCGCACCCAGCGGCACGGTAGCAATAAAGATCGGCTCTTTATTGTCAGGCACAAAACCAACACGCACTTGCATCAGCATCTGGCCGTTATCTTTACTGTTAACGTTTTGGAAGATGTAGCACATCTCCTTGTCGCCATCTTTTTCACATTGCTTTGCCCAATCACCAAAGGTTGGGATCTCTTTCTTCGCATCTTCTGCAAAAGCACCCAAGGGCAACAAACCAATAAGAAGCAAGCCGAGAAGTTTTTTCATTACAGTATCCTTTTTAATTCCTTTACTGATGACCACTGCTGATTAAGCAAGTTCCATCACACCGTCCATTTCTACGCCGGCATTACGTGGCAATCCCGCCACCTCAACAGCCGCTCTCGCAGGGTAAGGCTGCTGAAAATATTCAGCCATCACCTCATTCACTTTGGCAAAGTTGCCCAAATCCGTAAGGAAGATATTTAACTTTGCGATATCCGCCAGACTTCCACCTGCAGCCGCCGCAACAGCAGACAAGTTATCGAACACACGACGAATTTGCGCTTCGATGTCGCCTTCGATCATTTCCATGGTTTCTGGCACCAACGGGATCTGACCCGATAGATAAACGGTGTTACCCACCTTTACTGCCTGAGAATATGTACCAATCGCTGCCGGTGCTTGATCAGTCGAAATAATTTCACGCGCCATGTGCTACTCCCAAAGTGGCGTTACGTCAGAAACGCACTGTACCCAATGGATCTCGTGAGTGCCATCTCAGCTGTAACAGAACCCAATTTATGGCAAAGAGACTTATTAGCATTAAAGGCCAATCGCGTAACAACACATAAGGTGTTACCCCTTGATAACTCGGCACTTTTGCTTGCATAACATCGGCTTCGAATTGCGGAATAGTCGCCACCAATTTGCCGCGCTGATCGATCACCGCCGAAATACCTGTATTGGTTGCTCTGACCAGATAACGCCCTGCTTCTGCCGCGCGAGCACGCGCAATTTGCAGATGTTGATGTGGCGCGAGTGAATCACCGAACCACGCATCATTACTCGCATTGAGTAACCAATCGGCATCGGGCAAGGCTTTCAATACCTCACGAGCAAAGGCGTCTTCATAACAAATATTCACACCGACTTGTTGGCCTTTTAGCTCGAGCAACGACTGCTCAGCTGCACCGTTTGAAAATCGGAGACAGGAATACGCAGCCAGCTCATCACAGGTCCAATCAGTTGCTTCAGCGGCATGAACTCACCAAACGGCACCAAGTGATGTTTGTAGTACTCACCCCGAGCTGCATCACCACGCGTAATCATCGCGTTGTAATACGCACCTTGGCGATCACCCGCCACAATGCCGGTAACAAAGCTTTGATCTTTTTGTTTGAACAGTGCATCTAAGCGCTCTAACTCAGGCGACAACTCTTGCTCAAAACCGGAGATCGCCGTTTCTGGCCAAATCACCACCTGCGCCTCAGGTGCAGCGGCACTTAATGATTCGTAATGCGCGAGCCATTGATCAAAGAGATTTGCTCGCCACTTCAATCGTTGCGGCACATTTCCTTGCACGACCGCGACAGTGGTCTCAACTCCGGTCGGCTGCGTCCATTGTTTGGGGATAAAACCAATCAACAACAGCATGCCGATTAAACTCAGCCACGCATACCAACGTTTGGCGGCAAATAAGCAGGCAATCAAAAACATCACGACCCAGCTCACACCATGCACACCCATCACAGGCATTAACGAGCTTAACGGTGAATCACTGTGCGCATAGCCAAGTGAGAGCCATGGAAAACCGGTGAGCACCCACCCACGTGCTAGCTCCAACAGAAACCATAAAGAAGGCACGAGCAGCATCCAGCTAAGCGGTGAGGTAACGTGAATAAAGCGGCGCACAAGCCATGCGAATAACGCGATATACAAGGCAATGAATGCAACGAATAAAAGCGTCGCGCCAATCGCTAAGCTTTCAGTCATCCCGCCAAACTGACTGATGCTAATGCGTAGCCAAAACACGCCTGTAACAAATAAACCAAAGCCCCAAGACCAACCGATCCAAGCCGCCTGCTTGGCAGATCGACTTTGCACGATCATCACCAGCAAAATGATTAACGCAGGGAATTGAACGAACCAGTAGCCAAAAGGCGCGTAGGACAGCACTAACGACGCACCTGCCGCTGCGGCAAATACCCTCGTCAGTAACTGCATTAACATCGAAAGGTGTTAGGCGTTATCCGCCTTATCCTCTGTCGCAATCGCGGGTCGAGCTTACTGATCGCAAGCAATCGAATCTTGCGTGAGTCTGCACCCAAGACTTCAAAGCGGAAACCTTCAGCCTCAACATGCTCACCACGCACTGGCATATGACCTAAGGCATGCAACACAAGACCACCAATGGTGTCGAAATCTTCATCATCGATCTCGATGTTGAAGTACTCGTTAAAGTCTTCGATGGTGGTGTGCGCTTTAACGGTGTAGTTATTTTCAGCACGACGCATGATGAATGCACCTTCATCAAAATCGTATTCGTCTTCAATCTCACCAACAATCTGCTCAAGCACATCTTCGATGGTGACCAAACCTGCGGCTGCGCCATATTCATCAACGACAATCGCCATATGATTTCGGCTCGCGCGGAACTCACGCAACAACACATCCAGTCGCTTAGATTCAGGCACAAAGACCGCTGAACGAATGATGTCGCGCAATTTAAATTTCTTCGAGCCATCAGCAAAGTACTGCAGCAAATCTTTTGCCAGCAAGGTACCCACCACCTCGGCACGATCTTCACCAATCACTGGATAGCGAGAGTGTGAGCTATCCACCAATACCGGCAAGATATCGCTCAGCGCATCATCGCGACCGATAACTTCCATCTGCGCACGCGGGATCATGATGTCGCGGACCTGCAGATCAGACACCTGCAAGACACCTTCCATCATGCTTAATGCATCGGTATTAAATAAGGCACGGTTTTTAGCTTGGCGAAGGAGTTCGACAAGTTGTTGTTTATTTTCCGGCTCATTGCTTGAGTTCTGGAACAAGCGTTCCATTAAACGCGCGGCAAATGAGCCGCGACTAGATCGTCCGTCGTCGTTCATAAAATCTTATGCATAGTTAAACACGTGCGTTTTTCAGCCAGCATAGGGATCAGAGATACCTAAGCCATCTAGGATAACGCGCTCCTTTTCTTCCATGATGTCAGCGTCTGCATCCTCAATGTGATCGAAACCACGAAGATGTAAAACACCATGTACCACCATATGCGCCCAATGAGCAGCTAGGGGTTTCCCTTGCTCTTGAGCTTCCTCAGCGACTACTTCAGCACAAATTGCCAAATCACCCAAATGAGATTCTTCAATCTCAGGGGGTAAATCGAAAGGAAATGACAACACATTGGTAGGTTTGTCTTTGTCACGATAGGTGCGGTTAAGCTCTTGGCTCTCAGCCGCATCGACCACACGAATCGCTAAACTCGAGGTCTGATCATCGTCTTCCATCGCAGCTTGCGCCCAAATACGAAACGCTGACGCAGGCGGTATATCTTCGCCCTCGATACCAAACTGTACGTCGACATCCAGACTCATGCGTCTTTCTTCTCTTGATTGCGCTCAAACTTGTCATAAGCCTGCACGACCTTTTGCACTAGCGAGTGACGCACCACATCTTTTGAGTTGAAGAAGGTAAAGCTCAAGCCATCAACATCCTGCAGAATGTCCATCGCTTGCTTAAGACCTGAACGCGTACCACGCGGCAAGTCGATTTGCGTTACGTCACCGGTAATCACCGCGGTGGAGCCAAATCCCAAACGGGTAAGGAACATCTTCATTTGCTCAGGCGTAGTGTTCTGCGCTTCATCCAAAATAATGAACGCTTCGTTCAATGTACGTCCGCGCATGTAGGCTAATGGCGCCACTTCAATCACATTACGCTCGATCAATTTATTCACGCGCTCAAAGCCAAGCATCTCGTACAGCGCGTCATATAAAGGGCGCAGATACGGATCGATCTTTTGTGAAAGATCACCCGGCAAGAAACCTAAACGCTCCCCCGCTTCAACCGCAGGACGCACCAACAAAATACGGCGTATCTGATCACGCTCAAGTGCATCAACTGCACAAGCAACGGCCAAATACGTTTTACCGGTACCCGCAGGACCGATACCGAAGTTGATGTCATGTGTCATGACACGGTTCACATACACCGCTTGCGAGCCGCCACGAGGACGCACCATGCCGCGACGTGTCTTTATCACCGTCTCTGGCACTTCTGGCTCATGCGCAGGCACATCATCCATACCTGACTCTTGCAGATGCAGATGGACATTAGCTGGGGTGATCACTTCCTTTTCACTGAGCTCGTAAAGATCACGCAAGATCTCAGCAACAGCATCTACCGATCCCGGCGCGCCTTCGACTTTAAAGAAGTTACCGCGATTACTGATTTCAACGCCCATGCGACGCTCAATCTGGCGCAGATTTTCATCTAGCTGACCACAGACATTACGTAAGCGTTGGTTATCTTCGGGCTCGAGTAAGAACTCGACAGTTTGTTCTGCAGCACTCATTGGGCAGCAGCTACCTTTTCAGTCACAAGCTCACCGCGTAATGAATTGGTAAAGGCTTCAGTAATCTGCACATCAACAAACTCGCCAATCAACGACGCAGGACCTTTGAAATTCACCACGCGATTATTTTCGGTACGACCTGACATCTCAGACTCATCTTTACGCGATGGACGATCCACCAAAATACGCTGCACGGTACCAACCATCTCACGAGAGATCTGCTGCGTGCTGTTATTAATCACGTGCTGCAAACGCGCTAAGCGAGCTTGCTTTACATCATGCGGCACATCATCTGGCAGTTCAGCTGCAGGTGTACCTGGACGACGGCTGTAGATAAAGCTGAATGAATGATCAAAACCAATCTCTTCAATCAAACTCATGGTGTGTTCAAAGTCCGCATCGGTTTCACCTGGGAAACCAATAATGAAGTCCGATGACATGCTGATGTTCGGACGAATCTCGCGCAGCTTTTTAATTTTTTGTTTGTATTCAAACGCACTGTGACCACGCTTCATCTGCATCAAGATGCGGTCAGAGCCTGACTGTACTGGCAGGTGCAAGTGATCAACAAGCTCAGGCACATCAGCATAAGCTTCGATCAAAGAATCTGAGAACTCCACCGGATGTGAGGTGGTGTAACGAATACGCTCGATACCTTCAATAGCCGCAACATAACGAATCAACAAGGCAAGATCTGCGATCTCGCCATCTTCCATCTGACCGCGATATGCATTCACGTTTTGACCGAGCAGATTCACTTCACGCACACCTTGTGCAGCAAGCTGCGCCACCTCGGTGATCACATCATCAAACGGACGACTGATCTCGGTACCACGGGTATAAGGCACAACACAGAAAGTACAGTACTTAGAACAACCTTCCATGATCGACACAAAGGCAGTTGGACCTTCTGAACGCGGCTCTGGCAATCGATCAAACTTCTCGATCTCAGGGAAGCTGATATCCACTACCGGCTCATTGGCTTTGGCAGCATTCAGCATCTCAGGCAAACGGTGCAAGGTCTGTGGACCAAACACCAAATCAACATAAGGCGCACGCTGACGGATCGCATCACCCTCTTGGCTAGCCACACAGCCGCCAACACCGATGATCAGGTTTGGATTCTTTTCTTTCCAAGGACGCCATTGGCCAAGCAGTGAGAAAACCTTTTCTTGGGCCTTTTCACGGATCGAGCAGGTGTTCAGCAGCAAGACATCCGCGTCTTCCGCTTGATCGGTCTCTTCAAGGCCATGTGACTCATGCAGCACATCACGCATTTTCTGCGAGTCGTACTCATTCATCTGACACCCGAAGGTCTTAATAAAAACTTTGCCTGCCATGCCCGTCCCGGCTTGATTTGTAAGGGGTCGCGATTCTACGCTGAGCCTATTCTAAATGCACGAGCTTCTGCCAATTAAGCCCTTGTTTTAGGTGATATTTTTATAACAAGATCAAGAAGATGCGTAGAAATGTTTTATCCGCATCTCGCACAGCCTATAGTGGGGCGAAATCTAGCCAGAATTCATTGATGCCACGCACGCTCCATCCCCGCCTGATCGCCCTTGTGCCCCTGCTGTTTGTGCTGCTGTGGAGCACCGGCTTTATTGGCGCCAAATACGCCCTGCCGTATATCGAGCCCTTCAATGTGCTGTTCTATCGCATGTTGCTCAATCTGGCTGCTTTCGCGCTCCTGATTCGCCTATTCAACGCCAAACCACTCACCCTGTCTCAGAAAGGACACCAGCTAGTCGTCGGCCTGTTGATTCATGCTGGCTACCTCGGCGGGGTCTTTGCCGCGATCAAACTCGACATGCCCGCCGGCCTCACAGCACTCATTGTGGGGCTGCAACCCCTACTGACCGCCCTGATCACTTGGGGCAGCGGAAAAGAGCAATTACGCAGCCTTCAGTGGCTTGGTCTTGTGCTCGGCATTGTGGGCATCACCATCGTGTTAGATGGCAACGGTCGACTCGGCTTTAGCACCATCGACCCTTGGGCACTGCTTGCCGTGTTCGTTGCTTTGTTCGCCATCTCACTTGGCACCCTGTATCAGAAACACTTTGGCGCCGGCACCGATCTACTCAGCGGCTCTTTTTATCAATATCTGGCGACTGCGGTAGTGATGGGCTTGCTGACCTGGCAATTCGAAACCGGTGAGGTCGATTGGCAGCTACCGTTAATCTTGTCGCTGGCTTGGTTGGTGCTTGGTTTATCTGTGAGCGCCATCTTGTTGCTGCTGTTTATGATTCGTGAAGGCGAATCGTCGAAAGTGGCTAGCTACTTTTATCTCGTGCCACCCACAACAGCTCTCGAAGCTTGGCTGTTATTTGATGAGCAATTCACACTGGAAGCATTATTAGGTGTTGGTATTACGGTCCTGGGTGTTTATCTAGTACTTAAACGCAAAAGCTAGTTGCTTCATAATGGCTATTCATTCTTAACGAAGAAATCTCAGTGTCTCATCGCGCCAAAAAACGCTTCGGCCAAAACTTTTTACATGACGCGAGCGTCATCCAGCGCATCGTTGATGTGATTGATCCACAAGCAGGCGATCACATGGTCGAGATTGGCCCCGGCCAAGCTGCGTTAACGATCCCATTATTGCGTGTTGTCGGCGAGATGGATGCGATTGAGGTCGATCGCGATCTAATTCCTATCGTTGAACGAACCTGCTCTCCGGTAGGCAAAGTTAATCTAACCAATGCAGATGCACTGAAGTTTGATTTCAGTACGCTGCGTCATGATGAACGTCCTCTGCGTTTAGTTGGCAATCTGCCCTATAACATCTCAACACCGATTCTATTTCACGTACTTGAATCACGCGCTGCGATTAAAGACATGCACTTTATGTTGCAGAAAGAAGTTGTTGATCGGATGGCTGCTGGCCCAGGTTCTAAAACCTACGGTCGCTTATCCGTGATGCTGCAAGCCTATTGTGATGTGACTCATCTGTTTGATATTGGACCGGGTGCTTTTGACCCACCCCCAAAAGTCGACTCAAGTATTGTTCGATTAGTCCCTAAGCCAGATGATCAGATCGTGATCACGCATCACGCGGCTTTTGCCAAGATTGTTAAACAGTGTTTTGAGCAACGTCGTAAAACACTGCGAAATAACCTGAAGGGAATTTTAGAAGGTGAAGCGATAGAAGCTTTGGGCATTAACCCATCTGCTCGAGCTGAAACATTATCTGTGGAAGATTTCCAAACCCTAGCGGAAGCCGCAGGGATTACTGAGTAACTAACTCACTCGATTCATTCAGCAAGGCATACAAGCGGCCACGTTGAATCGATTTTTGCGCCTGAGCAATGGTGCCGTTTCTTTCCCAAACACGTAAACGTTCACGCAAGATAGGCATCGCTTTCTGCATGGTCATGCCTGCATGCACCTCAGGAAGATAGAGCAATCGCAGCAGAACGTAATCCAAGCCGGTTAAAAACTCATCTGAGGTGCGATCACTGAACACGGTTGGATAAGCGAAATGTGAATCGTTAATCAAACCCAGCATCTGTGATAACTCTTCTACGATGCAAGGGACAAAGCGACCTTTAGATTGTGCGCGCTCAACAGGGATAACAACCGTGCCACCGGTAATCTCTGACCATCGATTGAATCGGATACTGCCCATGCAAACAGCGTCATCCATATAGTTCAAACGCTCAGGCGAAAGCTCACGTGCAACCGTTGGATAAAGATCTTCATTGCCTGAGAAAAAAATCTTCACGTTGGCTTGTTCTTTATTCGGTACAAAGTGCACCGGCAGATTGGTGATCTCACTGAGATGATGGAAATGCATCGCAATCAACCAGCGTTGTTCTTCTGCATCACCCGATGTGCTGTTAACCCAAACACGCAATGGCTGATGCCATTTACGAATCAATGGACGAACTTGCTCGTACTCGCCACGCATAGCGATATCGAGGAAGGCATGTTCGATGTATTTAGGATTTTGCCAATGCGGCAGCTTCTTCTGAGTCGCGGCAAAAACACTCGCTGTTAGCAAACATGCCAATAGCAGTATCAGTGTTCGGTGTTGCCAGCGAGGTGACTTCATAATTGATTAGGGACTCAGTTATGACATTAGGTTGATATCGAATGTAGCCACCTAAATCAGTTACTTCAACAAACAGTTGCATATCAATAAATACTAATAATCTGGTATACCTGCAGCTTGTTTATTTTCTTGACGCTCATTCGCCTTTCGCTGTTAATGACCTTTCAATTTTGAGTCTTCTTCATCATGAATAACGCGCTGAACCAAAAGGCTTTTTGGATCCTGACTGCTGGCTCGCTCATGCTGGCGATCACTTTGGGTATACGTCATGCCTTTGGTGTCTTCCTGGTACCTATGTCGATCGATAATGGCTGGGGTCGCGAAACCTTTGGGTTTGCCATTGCGCTACAAAATTTAATCTGGGGCTTATCTCAACCCGTTGTTGGTCACTATGCTGACAAATTAGGTGCCAAGCCGGTCATGTTAGTAGGTGGCTTACTGTATGCCCTCGGCCTACTGGGTATGGCGACAGGTCATTCCTCTACGATGCTCATCATCTCTTCAGGCTTGTTGATTGGTATTGGATTAGCCGGCACCACCTTCCCTGTGATTTTTGGCGCGATAAGCCGAGTGGTGCCTGCGGAAAAACGTTCTTTCGCGCTTGGCGTATCGATGTCGGTTGGCTCTTTAGGTCAATTTGTTTTATTGCCTTTATCTGTTGTGCTTCTCGATTATCAAGGCTGGAGCTACAGCTTAATGATCCTTTGTGTGTTGAGCTTATTCATCCTGCCTCTATCGTTCATTTTTAGCGCATCAAAAAACAATCCATCCAATCCAACGAATGTCACTCACTCAACTCGCTTTGTTTTAAAAAGTGCTCTGAATTCTCGTGCCTTTCAATTGCTTTGCTTAGGCTTTTTTGTCTGTGGTTTTCACGTGTTGTTTATCGCGACACATTTACCCGGCTACTTAACAAGTCATGGCTTAAGCGCTATGTCGGGCTCGATTGCTTTGGCATTGATCGGACTGTTCAATATCTTTGGCTCATACTTCGCCGGCGTCCTTGGTGGCCGTTATGCCAAACCCAAGCTACTTTCTGCGATCTACTTTAGCCGAATGATTGCGATCGTCTTTTTACTTGTCATGCCTTTATCGGAAATCACCGTCTATCTCTTCGCCGCCATGATGGGACTTCTGTGGTTAAGTACCGTGCCATTAACCAATGGCATAGTGGCTTCACTCTTTGGTGTTGAACATATGGCGATGCTCGGTGGAATTGTTTTCTTGTCGCATCAAGTGGGCGCTTTTTTAGGCGGCTGGCTTGGTGGATCAATCTACGATCTGAATGGTTCTTATGATCTCGCTTGGTTCATTGCGATTGGATTAGCTTTATTTGCTGCTGCAGTGAACTTACCGATCAAAGAAGAAGCACATCAATGGGATGAGCATCATGGATAAGCCCACACCTCGATGGATAGCGCTTAGCCTGGTGTTACTGGGAGCCGCACTCACTGCGGGTGCTTTTGTGCTTTATCAATATTACGCCGGCAGTTTATTTGTCTCTTCTACGTTGACGTCCTGCGCATAACTCACTCGCATAAAAAAGCCCGGCTTAGCCGGGCTTTTTCTCGATATCGTTTTATTAGAACGGAATATCTTCGTCGGTATAACCGTTATCCATAGATGCTGGTGCAGGCGCTGATTGCGAGCCGCCTTTCGATTGGCCACCGCCAAATTCTGCACTACCGCCACTACGACCACCGCCGCCTAACATCTGCATGTTGTCCGCAATGATCTCAGTGGTGTAACGATCTTGACCCTGTTGGTCTTGCCACTTACGGGTTTGCAAACGGCCTTCAAGATAAACCTGTGAACCTTTCTTTAGGTACTCACCTGCAATCTCAGCTAAGCGGCGAAAAAATACCACGCGGTGCCACTCGGTACGCTCTTGCATCTCACCAGAGTTTTTATCTTTCCATGACTCAGAGGTAGCAACCGTGATGTTGCACACAGCATTGCCATTCGGCATGTATTTAACCTCTGGGTCTTGACCCAAGTTACCTACCAAAATGACCTTGTTAATACCGCGACTCGCCATGTGTTCTCCCCTGATTGACGCTAAAACGTCGATAAATTTGTTCTACGCAGTCTACGCCGTCGCGCCCACAATTGCATCCAATCTGGCGCTATCGAGACGCTGTTTATCCACCTTCAGATAGGCCACTCCATCACTGTAGATGACCACAGCCTCTTCCACTCCAGCAACGCCCTCAAGCTGCGCTGCGAGCTCGCTAGCGGCTGCCTCAGAGGCCAGCTGAACAGTTCGCACCTGACTGGTGGTATGGCGCGGTTTGCGCATGCCCGAGGCGACCACGAGCCAGATCAGGCAGATCACCGCTGCGAATTCAAATACCCCAGCATTACCCCACTGCTGATGCGCCCAGCCGCCGATCAGACCACCGAAAAAGGCACCCGCGAATTGCGAGGTCGAATACACACCCATCGCAGTCCCCTTGGCATCGGCTGGAGAGGTTTTCGACACGAGCGACGGAAGCGTCGCTTCGAGCAAATTAAAGGCCGTGAAGAAAACGATCAGCGTGATGAACCATGCATTCTCAGAAGGTGGCAGTTGTGCCATCACCAAATGCGTACCAATCAGAACGGTAATCGCACCTAAGAAGATCGGTTTTAGCTGGCGCTTCTTTTCCGAAAGGATGATGAACGGCACCATCGACACAATCGAAATGATCATCACCGGCAGATAAACCCAGGTGTGCTCAGTCAGCGGCAAGCCTGCATCGCGTAGCGCTAAGGGAATGACCAAAAATACGGCTGTCAGAACCAGATGCAGCGAAAAGATACCGACATCTAAGCGCACCAAATCGGGATTGCGTAAAACCTGACCAACCATTTGCGGCAACGGCACCGCATCGCGGCGGGTACGACTGGTTTGAGGAGATGGCACGACAAACAGAATGATGAACATACCCATCAGTGCCAATAAGGCTGTCAGCCAAAAGATACCGCTGACACCAATCGTGCTACTGATCATCGGACCAAAAATCATGGCGAGCAAAAATGCCGAGCCGATACTCATGCCGATCAGCGCCATTGATTTGGTTCGTTGCTCTTCACGCGTTAGATCAGACGCCAAGGCCATCACAGCTGCAGCAATTGCACCACTACCCTGCACAGCACGACCCACGATGATCCAAAAGATATCCGTCGACATCGCCGCGATCACACTACCGAGCGCAAACAGAATCAGGCCACCGATGATCACCGGCTTGCGACCAATCCGATCTGACAAGAATCCAAACGGCAGCTGCAGCAAGGCCTGAGTTAATCCATAGATACCCACCGCAAGACCCGCTAGCCACGGAGTCGCCCCTTCGAGGGTTTCGGCGAAGATCGCAAAGACCGGCAAAATCAGGAACAGACCCAACATGCGTGACCCATAAATACCGGCCAAGCCAATGACAGCACGCCGCTCGGCTGAGGTCATTTTGTTGTTCTGAAAACTGCTCAAGAAAAACTCCGCGAATAAACCTTTCAATAGTACCCAGATCAGCCCACAAAAGCTCTGATCAATTCACCCCAATGAACATGGCAGCCCAACCCCGGAAAAGGTGAATCGGACTCGTGTTAGCTGCCCCTCTCGCCTAGAATATTGGGTTCGATTTTTTGACCGGCAGTAACTCATGGACACGATACATATTCGCGGCGCTCGCACTCACAACCTGAAAGACATCAGCGTTGATTTGCCGCGCGACAAACTCATCGTGATCACAGGCCTGTCCGGCTCAGGTAAGTCATCACTTGCCTTCGATACGATTTACGCAGAAGGTCAGCGTCGCTACGTCGAGTCACTCTCTGCGTATGCGCGCCAATTCCTTTCGATGATGGAAAAGCCAGATGTGGATCACATCGAAGGACTTTCTCCCGCGATCTCAATCGAACAAAAAACCACTTCACATAACCCACGCTCAACCGTCGGAACCATAACTGAGATTTACGACTATCTGCGTTTGTTATTTGCTCGTGTTGGCACACCTCGCTGCCCTGAGCATGATGAACCACTCGAGGCACAAACCATCAGCCAGATGGTCGATCAGGTATTGAACCTTGAAGAAGGCAGCAAGTTGATGCTGCTCGCTCCGGTAATCACTGATCGCAAAGGTGAATATAAAAAGTTACTCAGCGAGCTTTATGCACAAGGTTATTTACGTGCGCGGATTGATGGCGACATCTATGAGCTAGATCAGCCACCCGAGCTTGAGCTACATGAGAAGCATACGATTGAAGTAGTCATTGACCGCTTTAAAGTGCGTGAAGATTTACGTCTGCGTCTTACTGAATCTTTTGAGACCGCGCTGCGCTTAACCGAAGGTACTGCACGTATCGCTTGGATGGATGAAGACAAACCAGAGCTTTTGTTCTCAGCGAATTTTGCCTGTCCTCACTGTGGCTATTCCATCGAAGAGCTTGAGCCACGCATGTTCTCGTTTAACAACCCAGCAGGCGCCTGCGAAACCTGTGATGGCTTAGGTGTTGAACAGTTCTTTGACTCAAGCAAAGTCATTACCTCACCAGAGCTATCACTCGCCGGTGGTGCGGTACGTGGCTGGGATCGTCGTAACGCCTACTACTTCGCGATCATCCGATCACTCGGTAAGCATTATGGCTTTGATCCTGAAACCCCTTGGGAAGAGCTTGATAAGAAAACCCAAAAGATCATTCTGAACGGTAGCGGTCTTGAAGCGATCGAATTCGTTCAGCTCGATCCACGCGGCAAGACAGTGAAAAAGTTACAGCCGTTTGAGGGCGTACTGAACAACATGAAGCGTCGCTACCGTGAGACTGAATCCAATGCGGTACGTGAAGAGCTCTCTCGTTACTTATCGCATCAAGCCTGTCCTGATTGCCAAGGTACGCGTCTTAATGAAGCGGCACGTCATGTCTTCGTTGATCAACAACGTCTACCCGATGTAACTGGCATGGCAATTGATCAAAGCTTGAACTTCTTCGAAGCACTTAACCTGCCGGGTAAGCGTGGTGAGATTGCGAGCAAGATCGTGAAAGAGATTCGCGAACGCTTGCAGTTCTTAGTCAACGTTGGTTTGAATTACCTCACTTTAGATCGCAGTGCCGAAACGCTCTCAGGCGGCGAAGCACAACGCATCCGCTTAGCAAGCCAGATTGGTGCCGGCCTAGTCGGCGTTATGTATGTTCTCGATGAACCCTCCATCGGCCTGCATCAACGCGATAACGAGCGCTTACTTAACACCCTGACCTATCTACGCGACTTAGGTAACACCGTTATTGTTGTTGAGCACGATGAGGATGCGATACGTAGTTCAGATCACGTGGTCGACATTGGCCCAGGTGCTGGCATCCATGGCGGCAAGATCATTGCACAAGGAACGCCAGATGATATTGCGAACAATCCTGATTCAATTACCGGCCATTACCTTAGCGGCAAAGAAAGTATCGCCATACCGAGCGAGCTCACGCCTTACGATAAAAAACGCGTGCTCAAAATTACCGGCGCACGTGGCAACAACTTAAAAGATGTCACTTTAGAAATACCTGCCGGCTTATTCACCTGTGTAACTGGCGTATCGGGCTCAGGTAAATCGACACTGATCAACGACACCCTTTATCCGATCGCTGCAAATAATCTGAATCGCGCGAATCAAGATATCGCACCACATGATGACATCAGCGGGCTTGAGCACTTTGATAAGGTCGTTGATATCGATCAATCACCGATTGGTCGCACACCTCGTTCAAACCCTGCTACCTACACCGGCCTATTCACACCGATTCGTGAGTTATTTGCAGGCGTTCCTGAATCGCGCTCTCGAGGTTATAACCCGGGTCGCTTTAGCTTTAACGTTAAAGGTGGTCGCTGCGAAGCTTGCGCAGGTGACGGTGTGATCAAAGTTGAAATGCACTTCCTGCCGGACGTGTATGTGCAATGTGATGTGTGCAAAGGAAAACGCTATAACCGCGAAACGCTCGAGATACAGTACAAAGGTAAATCGATTAACGAAGTGTTAGAACTTACGGTCGAAGACGCGCTGACTTTCTTTGAAGCCGTACCTGCTTTGAAACGTAAATTACAAACACTCATGGATGTGGGTTTGAGTTACATCACCTTAGGTCAAAACGCGACCACCCTGTCAGGCGGTGAAGCACAACGGGTAAAACTATCGCGTGAACTCTCTAAACGAGATACGGGCAATACGCTGTATATCCTGGACGAGCCAACAACCGGCCTGCACTTCCATGACGTGAAGCAATTACTCAGCGTACTGCATTCATTACGTGATCGCGGCAACTCTGTTGTGGTGATTGAACACAACCTGGATGTCATCAAAACCGCAGATTGGATTATCGATTTGGGCCCTGAAGGTGGCAGCGGTGGTGGTCAGATCATTGCTAAAGGCACACCTAGCGATATCGCTAAGGAAAAGGTGTCACACACCGGTCGCTTCTTAAAACCGTTACTCGGCAAGCGTTAAGACATCACCGATCGATACAGCCATAGCTTGAGCTGCGTTACCTTGATTGATCGCAATCTCAATCAGGCCAAGTGAGTTGCGGTAGCTCAAGAAGTCACCTGCAGGCACATCATTAAAGGTGCGCACCTGCGGAATCGCTTTACCCTCGTGAACAAATTGACCGCCCTGCTTAAATCGCTGGGTCGTCATATCGGTCATCACGTTACCAAAGTCATCGATATAGATAACCCGCACGCTCGGCACAGCATCACAACGCACCACATCCGCAGGGAATAATCGCTGCCAACCCGGGCGAGGATTTTTAGCCCAGTGCATTGCCATTGGCATAAACCAATCACGACCGTGGAAACTGGCTGGCACATCGTCATCTACCGGTGGCAAGCGATACACCTTATCCGCACGATCAATAAAGCTACACAACAGACCGTTATCAGGACCAATAAAGAAGTTGCCATCACATGAGACCGCGACACCTTCTCGCTTTGAACCGACCGTTGGATCGATCACCGATACGATGATGCTGCCCTCAGGCAGACTCGGCACCAGCGCTTGTAATAAGACACCCGCCTCATAAGGCTTAAAGCGTGGCGCATCATGCTGCAGGTCATAGATTGGACCTGCGTGCTCAGTCGCAACAGCATGCAGCAAACCCACATACGGTCCGTTATGGCCGTAGTCGGTATACAAAAAGATCGGGGCGTCTCTGTTCATCCGCCAAGTCTAATGGCAAAAAAAAGCCGGGCATAGCCCGGCTCTTTAACTTTTTTCGAAGCGAATCTTATTCTGCTTCTACAGCCTCTTCGACTTCCTCGACTTCTGGACGGTCAACCATCTCAACGTAAGCCATAGGTGCTTTGTCGCCTGGGCGGTAGCCACACTTCAAAATGCGCAGGTAACCACCTGAACGCTCTTTGTAGCGAGGGCCAATTTCAGAGAACAACTTTGCTACCACTGCATCATCACGCAAACGTGAGAATGCTAAGCGACGGTTAGCAACGCTATCTTCTTTAGCCAAAGTGACGAGTGGCTCAACCACACGACGCAATTCTTTAGCCTTAGGCAAAGTGGTCTTGATCAATTCATGATCGAACATCGATACAGCCATGTTACGGAACATAGCCTTACGGTGTGAGCTGTTACGGTTTAACTGCCGTCCTGATTTGCGGTGACGCATGGGTCGACTTCCTACAATATAGTTACATCAACACGGAACGCTTCAATCAGCGTGCCATCAATTCTTCTAAGTTTTCTGGTGGCCAGTTCTCAAGACGAGCACCCAACGACAAGCCACGAGTAGCCAATACGTCTTTGATCTCGGTGAGAGACTTTTTACCCAAGTTCGGGGTCTTCAACAGCTCAACCTCGGTGCGCTGAATCAGATCGCCGATCAAGAAGATGTTCTCAGCCTTCAAGCAGTTCGCAGAACGAACAGTCAGCTCAAGATCATCAACTGGGCGTACCAGAATTGGATCAATCTCAGGTGCCGAAGGCTCATTGCTCTTAGGCTCTGGGGTTTGATCCAGATCGACAAACGCTACCAACTGGTGCTGCAGAATGGTTGCTGCACGGCGGATTGAATCCTCCGCATCCAGGGTACCGTTAGTTTCAATATCGATAACCAAACGGTCCAAGTCAGTACGCTGCTCTACACGCGCGTTTTCAACTGAGTACGCAACACGACGTACTGGGCTGAAGCTCGCATCTAACTGCAAACGGCCGATTGGACGGTCATCACCCGCTGCGCTTTCACGGTTGCTCGCTGGCTCGTAGCCGCGACCACGCTCAACACGCAGGGTCATGTTCAAGTGACCTTTATCGGTCAAGTGCGCAATCACCAACTCTGGGTTTGCGATCTCAACGCCGTGAGTCAACTGGATATCAGCTGCAGTCACAGTCGCAGGACCTTTAACATCACAGGTCAATGTTGCTTCGTCACGATCTTCCATTTGGATCGCAACTTCTTTCAAGTTCAACAGGATCTCAAGAACGTCTTCTTGTACGCCCTCGATTGCACTGTACTCATGCACAACGCCTTCGATCTCTGCTTCAGTAATTGCACAGCCTGGCATCGAAGACAACAGAATGCGACGCAATGCGTTACCTAAAGTGTGGCCAAAACCACGCTCTAAAGGCTCAAGTGCAACTTTAGCGTGGGTACGCTCTTTAACAGTCTCAACATTAACGATGTTAGGACTTAAGAACTCAGTGACGGAACCCGCCATACTCACCCCTCTTTAGTGTTCGTTTAAACGTTAAACAGATTACTTCGAATACAATTCGACGATCAGCTGCTCATTAATTTCTGCTGGCAACTCGGTGCGATCTGGGTTGCGCTTGAAAGTACCTTTCATCGCGTTAGAGTCGATCTCGATCCACTCTGGTGCACCGTACTGCTCTGCCAAAGCCAATGAGCTCTTAATGCGCTCTTGACCTTTAGACTTCTCACGAATGGTGATCACGTCTTCTGGCTTAACGTTGTATGAAGGGATGTTGACACCCTTACCGTTAACTTCTACTGCCTTGTGGCTTACCAACTGGCGTGCTTCTGCACGAGTTGCGCCAAAGCCCATGCGGTAAACAACGTTGTCTAAACGTGCTTCCAACAAACGCAGTAGGTTTTCACCTGTTGGGCCTTTTACACGATCAGCTTCTGCGTAGTAGTTACGGAACTGACGCTCAAGGATGCCGTACAAACGGCGAACTTTTTGCTTTTCACGAAGCTGCAGACCGTAATCTGACAAACGACCACGGCGATCACCGCCCTGACCAGGCTTCTTCTCCATGTTGCATTTTGTGTCTACAGAACGCATGCGGCTCTTCAGGAACAAATCGGTTCCTTCGCGACGCATCAATTTACATTTTGGACCTAAGTAACGTGCCATTTTCTAACTCCAGTTATACGCGGCGCTTTTTAGGCGGGCGACAGCCGTTATGAGGAATAGGGGTAACGTCGTTGATGCTGGTGATCTTGAAACCACAGTTATTCAAACCACGTACAGCAGATTCACGACCAGGACCTGGGCCCTTTACGTTAACGTCTAAGTTCTTCAGACCGTATTCTTTAGCCATCTCGCCTGCGCGGTCAGCTGCGACCTGTGCTGCGAAAGGCGTGCTCTTACGAGAACCACGGAAACCTGAACCACCCGCAGTTGCCCATGCTAGTGCATTGCCCTGACGGTCGGTGATAGTAACGATAGTGTTGTTAAAAGATGCGTGGATGTGTGCCACACCATCGGTAACAACCTTTTTAACTTTTTTACGGGTCGACTTAGCCATCTGCTGTTCCTATAAATAAGCCGAATTAACGCTTGATTGGTTTACGAGGACCTTTGCGAGTACGCGCATTGGTCTTAGTACGTTGGCCGCGTAGCGGTAAGCCACGACGGTGACGGATACCACGGTTACAACCGAGGTCCATCAAACGCTTGATGTTCATTGAAACTTCACGACGCAAGTCACCCTCTACAGAGAACTTGGCAATCTCAGTACGCAGGGTCTCGAGCTCTTCTTCGCTCAAATCCATAACCTTACGGTCACCCGCAATCCCTGCAGCAGAAAGAACTTCTTTTGCACGAGTTGCGCCGATACCGAAGATCGACTGCAATCCGATCACAATGTGCTTGCGATCAGGAATGTTGACACCAGCAATACGAGCCATGAATGAATCTCCTAAATTCGTTCGGCGGCGGCCACGCGAAAGCGCGCGACTTTAACAAAACCTAATTGAGTTTTCAACGCCGAAACTGCGCTTAACCCTGACGCTGCTTATGGCGTGGGTCTGAGCAAATTACGCGCACAACACCGTTGCGCTTGATAACTTTGCAGTTTCGACACATTTTTTTAACTGAAGCTCTAACTTTCATCTTAGTTCTCCACTAAGTGGTTGAATCAACGAATTGATCCCATGCCACCTGTATTTTTCAAATTCGCTTTCTTCATTAAGCCTTCGTACTGATGCGACATCACATGCGCCTGTACTTGAGCCATGAAGTCCATCACTACGACCACAACGATCAACAGCGAAGTACCACCAAAGTAGAACGGTACGTTCCAACCTACGATCAACAGCTCTGGAATCAAACAAACCAAAGTAATGTAGATCGCACCTACCAGGGTCAGTCGAGACATCACCTGATCGATGTAGCGAGCAGTTTGGTCACCAGGACGAATACCTGGGATGAACGCACCTGAACGCTTCAAATTGTCTGCAGTTTCCTGCGAGTTAAATACCAACGCGGTATAAAAGAAGCAGAAAAACATAATCGCGGCAGCATACAGAGCCATATAGATTGGTTCGCCTGGAGACACCTTGGCAATGATGTCTTGCAACCAACGCATATCGTCTGTGTTACCCGCCCACTGCGCTAGCGTGGTTGGGAACAAAATTATGCTCGACGCAAAAATCGGTGGGATTACACCCGCCATGTTCAGCTTTAGCGGCAAGTGACTGCTTTGAGCAGCGAACATCTTGCGACCTTGCTGACGCTTTGCGTAATTCACCGTGATGCGGCGTTGTCCGCGCTCCACGAAAACCACAAAGCCTGTTACAGCAATTGCCATAACAAAAAGGAACAGTGCAAACAGCGCATTCATCTCGCCGTTGCTAACCAAACCAACCACAGAGCCAAAGGCGCCTGGAAGGCCAGCCATGATGCCCGCGAAGATGATCAGTGAAATACCATTACCTAAGCCACGCTCAGTAATTTGCTCACCTAACCACATCAAGAACATCGTTCCAGTGACTAGCGACACAGTTGCAGTGAAGACAAAACCAGGGCCTTCAGTTACAACCAAACCTTCGCCAAACTGACCTTGCAATGCCATCGAAATACCGATCGCTTGGAAAGTCGCTAGGCCCAAGGTGCCGTAGCGGGTGTATTGAGTAATCTTACGACGACCCGACTCACCCTCTTTTTTCAGTTGCTCTAACTGCGGAATCACTGCGGTCATCAGCTGCACGATAATCGATGCAGAGATGTACGGCATGATGCCCAGTGCGAACAAACTCGCTCGGCTCAATGCGCCACCTGAGAACATGTTAAACATGTCAAGAATGGTGCCTTGCTGCTGCTTAAATAAAGCAGCTAACGCAACCGGATCGATACCTGGAACCGGTATAAATGTACCGATTCGGTAAACGATCAATGCCCCAAGTACGAACAGCAAACGCTGACGTAATTCGGACAAGTTCCCCATAGATACACCGGGGGCCTGGCCGCGTGCCATATAAATTCCTTAGTCTTCTACCTTGCCGCCAGCTGCTTCGATAGCTGCTTTAGCGCCTTTGGTAACACGGATACCTTTAACAGTAACCGCACGAGTTACTTCACCCGACAACATAATCTTTGCGCGAGTCATTGAACGAGGTAGTACGTTGGCGTTCCACAACGCTTCCATATCTACAACGTCACCTTCAACTTTTGCCAGCTCGCTTAAACGAACTTCTGCAGTCGAACGACCAATCACTGACTTAAAGCCAACTTTTGGAAGACGACGTTGCAAAGGCATTTGACCGCCTTCAAAGCCAACTGAGCCCCAGCTGTTAGAGCGAGACTTTTGACCTTTGTGACCACGGCCACAAGTCTTACCCAAGCCGCTACCGATACCACGACCGACGCGCTTGCGAGATGGCTTAGAACCTTCTGCTGGTTTAATAGAGTTCAGACGCATCTTAAGCTTCCTCAACTACTTGAACCATGTAGTAGACCTTGTTCACCATGCCGCGAGTGGCTGGCGTGTCTTCTACTTCAACTACCTGGTGCATGCGACGCAGACCCAAACCGTGAACACAGTCGATATGACCTTTCACGCGACCGAATTTGCTGCGCACCAACTTAACTTTCATCATCTTCTTATCAGACATGATGATTACCCCAGAATCTCTTCAACAGTCTTGCCGCGCTTCGCTGCAACTTGCTCTGCATCGTTCATCTGCTTAAGACCATTGATGGTTGCACGGACAACGTTCATTGGGTTGTTAGTACCCATAACTTTTGCCAGTACGTTATGTACGCCAACTGCTTCGAACAATGCACGCATTGCACCGCCGGCGATGATACCGGTACCTTCAGAAGCTGGTTGCATGTAAACGCGAGCTGCGCCATGACGACCGTAAAGTGGGTATTGAACGGTACCGTTCTTCAACTTCACAGAAACCATGTTGCGACGAGCTTGCTCCATCGCTTTTTGTACTGCCAAAGGAACTTCCTTTGATTTACCAGTACCGTAACCTACGCGGCCATTACCATCGCCAACAACAACCATTGCTGCGAAACTGAATACACGACCACCTTTAACAACTTTAGCTACACGGTTAACACCGATCAGCTTTTCAATCATGTCGTCGCCAGCTGGCTTGTTTTCATAATTTGCCATTATTCGACTCCTTAGAACTCAAGACCGGCTTCACGCGCTGCATCAGCCAAAGCTTTTACGCGACCGTGATAACGGAAACCAGAACGATCAAACGCAACGCGCTCGATACCTTTTGCCTTTGCGCGCTCAGCAATTGCTTTACCTACAACGGTAGCTGCTGCGATGTTGCCATTATGGCCAGAGATCTCAGCGGCCAAAGCTTTATCAACAGTTGATGCTGTTGCCAAAACTTCAGAACCGTTAGGCGCAATGATTTGAGCGTAGATGTGACGAGGGGTGCGATGAACCGTCAAACGGTTTTCACCCAACTCACGGATTTTTGCACGTGCACGAGTTGCACGACGTAAACGAGATGTTTTCTTATCCATCGTACTAACCCTTATTTCTTCTTAGCTTCTTTACGGATGACATGCTCATCAGCGTAACGAACACCCTTACCTTTATAAGGCTCTGGTGGACGGTAAGCGCGGATTTCAGATGCCACCTGACCAACAACCTGCTTATCGCTGCCAGTTACAACAATCTCAGTTTGAGAAGGTGTTTCAACAGTGATGCCTGCAGGCACTGGGTAATCAACTGGATGTGAGAAACCAAGGTTCAGGCTAAGGGTGCTACCTTTTGCTTGCGCACGGTAACCAACACCGATCAGTTGAAGCTTCTTAGTGAAGCCTTCAGAACAACCAACCACCATGTTGTTAACCAAAGAACGCATGGTGCCAGCCATAGCCCAAGCTTCCTTAGACTCTTCTGCTGGAGTTACTGTGACAACATCGCCATCAACAGAAACTTTTGCTAACTCATGTACATTCAATTCCAAAGAACCTTTACCACCTTTAACAGCAACGTGTTGACCGTTGATGGTGATATCAGTGCCCTTTGGCAAATTAATAGGCGCTTTTGCGATACGTGACATGTCGATACTCCTTATGCAACGTACGCGATGACTTCGCCGCCGTGACCTTGCTTGCGCGCTTCACGGTCTGTCATTACGCCTTTAGAAGTAGAAACAATAGCGATACCCAAACCACCACGTACACGAGGAAGCTCATCGCGACCTTTATAGATACGTAGACCTGGGCGGCTAACACGCTTGATAAAGTCGATAACAGGTGCGCCCTGGAAATATTTCAGCGCAACTTCAATGGCAGGCTTGCCATCCATTTCGACTTCAGCGAAATCAATAATATAGCCTTCGTCTTTCAAGACCTTGGCAATAGCCGACTTCTTTTTAGAAGCTGGCATACGCACAGACGACTTATTTGCCGCCTGGCCGTTGCGGATGCGAGTCAACATGTCCGCAATCGGATCCGACATACTCATTTTCGAGTCTCCTTTAGGTCAGCCACTATCTAAGTAGTGCGATACCCGGATGAATAAAACACGGCCCCCAATTTAGGGAGCCGCGAATTCTATACAAGTCAGGCCAGTAAATCTAGCCCTTTTTGCAGCTAACTGGCTTACCAGCTTGCCTTTTTTAGGCCTGGAACTTCGCCGCGCATCGCTGCTTCACGCAACTTATTACGGCAAAGGCCAAATTTGCGGTAAACCGCGTGTGGACGACCTGAAACACGGCAGCGACGTTGCTGACGGCTTGGGCTCGCATCACGAGGCAGTTTCTGCAGTGCTGCTACAGCAACATCAATCTCTTCAGGTGATTTGCTGCGGTCATTAATGATTGCTTTCAACTCAGCGCGCTTGTCAGCGAACTTGTTGGCTGCTTTTGAACGCTTGGCCTCACGGGCCCACATGCTCTTCTTTGCCATAATCCTGTCCGATTATTTGAACGGGAAGTTGAAGCTGTCGAGTAAGGCACGGCCTTCTTCGTCAGTACGCGCAGATGTGGTGATGGTGATATCCATACCGCGAATTGCGTCAACTTTATCGTATTCAATTTCTGGGAAGATAATCTGCTCTTTCACGCCCATGCTGTAGTTGCCACGGCCGTCGAAAGATTTAGCTGATACACCGCGGAAGTCACGTACACGTGGCAATGCGATAGAAACCAGACGATCCAAGAATTCGTACATGCGCTCACGACGCAAAGTTACTTTACAACCGATAGGCCAACCATCACGAATCTTAAAGCCAGCAACTGATTTGCGAGCTTTAGTCACGACAGCTTTCTGACCTGCAATCGCTTGCATATCGTTAACTGCGAATTCCATATTCTTTTTGTCGCCTACCGCTTCACCGACACCCATGTTCAGAGTGATCTTTTCAATGCGCGGTACTTCCATAACGCTCTTATAGCCAAACTTCTCGACTAGCGCTGGTACGACTGTATTTTTGTAGTGATCTTGTAAACGAGACATCGATCCAACCTCAAACGTCAACGACTTCGCCGTTAGACTTAAATACGCGAACCTTACGACCATCGTCTAGGATCTTAAAACCTACGCGATCGCCTTTATCGGTTGCAGGGTTAAACAAGGCTACGTTAGAAATATCCATCGGCATTTCTTTATCAACGATACCACCAGGCTCACCCGCATTTGGGTTTGGCTTGGTGTGCTTCTTAGCCAAGTTAATGTTTTCTACGACTACTCGGTCATCTGCCACTGATAAAACAGTGCCGCGCTTGCCTTTATCTTTACCAGCAAGAACGATGACATCGTCGCCTTTACGAATACGTGCTGCCATGTCAATTACCTCACAGTACTTCTGGAGCCAGTGACACGATCTTCATGAAACGCTCGCTACGAAGCTCACGAGTCACAGGGCCGAAGATACGCGTACCGATAGGCGCCAAGTTGTTGTTCAACAACACTGCCGCATTACCGTCGAAACGGATCAAAGAACCGTCTGCACGACGAACACCTTTACGTGTACGAACAACAACTGCGTTGTACACATCACCTTTTTTGACCTTGCCGCGCGGAAGAGCATCTTTAATAGATACTTTGATGACATCACCAATTCCGGCGTAACGACGGTGCGAGCCACCCAGTACTTTGATGCACTGAACGCGTTTCGCTCCGCTGTTGTCAGCAACATCCAGCATTGATTGCATCTGGATCATGACACTACCCCAATATAAATCTTAAATTCGTTAACTTAGTTTGGACGCTCAACCAATTTGGTGAACTTCCAAGTTTTAGTTTTTGACAGTGGACGGCACTGCTCAACAACCACTACGTCACCGATTTGGCATTCGTTGTTCGCATCGTGCGCATGCACTTTGGTTGAACGACGAACGAACTTACCGTAGATCGGGTGCTTAACACGACGCTCGATAAGAACGGTGATGGTCTTGTCCATCTTGTCACTAACAACGCGACCCTGCAGGGTGCGGTTATCTACAGTTTCCTGCTTACTCATGCTTCACCTGCCTGACGCTGTGCGTTAATTTGAGTTTTAACGCGTGCAATGTTACGGCGAACCTCTTTTACCAGGTGTGGACGAGCCAACTGACCGGTACCAGACTGCATGCGCAGATTAAATTGCTCTTTGAGCAACCCTTCTAATGTCTCACGCAATTCAGCTTGAGACTTACCTACTAGTTCACTTGCTTTCATCAGAGAACCATCCGTTTAACAAATGTGGTGCTGAATGGAAGCTTTGCTGATGCCAAGCCAAATGCTTGACGCGCCAGCTCTTCAGAAACGCCTTCGATCTCATAAATCATGCGACCTGGCTGAATCTGCGCTACCCAGTATTCAACGTTACCCTTACCTTTACCCATACGAACCTCAAGAGGCTTCTTGGTGATCGGCTTGTCTGGGAATACACGAATCCACAGCTTACCGCCACGCTTTACCGTACGAGTGATGGTACGACGACCCGCTTCAATCTGACGTGCAGTCATGCGACCACGCGCAGTTGCTTTCAGACCGAACTCACCAAAGCTAACTTTGTTGCCGCTTTGTGCAAGACCGCGGTTACGACCTTTGTGTTGTTTACGAAACTTTGTACGTTTTGGCTGCAGCATGTCTTAACCCTTCTTACCCGCAGCTTTGCCTTCTTTCGCATCCGCTTCAACAGCGTTGTTGCGATTGTCGCCGTAAACCTCACCCTTGAAGATCCAGGTCTTGATACCAATGATCCCGTAGGTGGTTAGCGCTTCAGCAAAACCGTAATCAATGTCAGCACGCAATGTGTGAAGAGGCACACGGCCTTCACGGTACCACTCGCTACGAGCGATCTCAGCGCCGTTCAAACGACCTGCGATATTTACCTTCACACCTTCAGCACCAAGACGCATTGCATTTTGTACCGCGCGCTTCATCGCACGACGGAACATGATGCGGCGCTCAAGCTGCTGAGCGATTCCTTCTGATACCAACTGCGCATCAAGCTCAGGCTTACGGATCTCTTCAATGCTGATATGCACTGGGATACCCATGCGACCTGACACTTCTTTACGCAAAGCGTCGATATCTTCACCTTTCTTACCGATCACCAAACCTGGGCGAGCAGTGTGAATAGTGATGTGAGCATTCTTCGCTGGACGGTCGATCTGAATACGGCTAACTGACGCCTGCTTCAGCTTCTCTTTCAAGAAGTCACGAACTTCCAAGTCGGTGTTCAACAAATCAGCATAGTCTTTGCTGTCTGCGTACCACTTTGAAGTCCAGTCCGACACGATGCCGAGACGAATACCATTTGGATGTACTTTCTGGCCCATAACTATTCCGCTTACTCATCCGCCACAGTGACGGTAATGTGACTGGTGCGCTTAAGGATGCGAGTACCGCGACCTTTAGCACGTGCACGAAGACGCTTCATTGTTGGGCCTTCGTCTACACAGACAGTCTTAACTTTCAATTCATCGATGTCAGCACCTTCATTGTTTTCTGCGTTAGCAATTGCAGAATCCAGTACTTTCTTCATCAATGCAGCGCCCTTCTTCTTGCTAAAAAGAAGTGTGTTTAGCGCCTGCTCTACAGGAAGACCGCGAATTTGGTCAGCAACCAAACGGCCTTTCTGTGCAGAGAGACGCGCGAAGCGCAGTTTTGCTACAGCTTGCATTTCTCTCTCCTATTACTTCTTGGTCTTCTTATCCGCATCGTGACCACGGTAGTTACGTGTCAATGCGAATTCACCAAGCTTGTGGCCAACCATCTGTTCGTTCACAAGAACTGGAACATGCTGTTTGCCGTTATGTACAGCGATCGTCAGACCAACCATATCTGGGCTGATCATCGAACGGCGAGACCAAGTTTTGATCGGCTTGCGATCATTGTTGGCACGTGCCGTTTCCACCTTCTTCGCAAGATGGAGATCGATAAAAGGACCTTTACGGATTGAACGAGGCATACCTTTCTACTCCACCTATTACTTGCGACGACGGTCGCGAACAATGAACTTATCGGTACGCTTGTTAGAGCGTGTCTTCTTACCCTTAGTAGGTACACCCCATGGTGATACAGGATGACGACCGCCCGAAGTACGACCTTCACCACCACCGTGTGGGTGATCCACTGGGTTCATCGCCACACCGCGAACGGTAGGACGAACACCGCGCCAACGCTGCGCACCTGCTTTACCCAACTTCTGTAGGTTGTGCTCTGTGTTTGAAACCTCACCAAGAGTTGCGCGGCAATCACAATGGATCTTACGCATTTCACCAGAACGCAAACGTAGAGTTGCGTAGTCGCCATCACGAGCGATCATCTGCGCTGAAGTACCAGCAGAGCGTGCAATTTGTGCACCCTTACCGATCTTCATCTCGACACAGTGAACAACAGAACCGATTGGCATGTTGCGTAGTGTCATGCAGTTACCGACTGCGATAGGCGCTTCGTTGCCTGATTGAACGGTGTCGCCAGCTTTCACACCCTTAGGTGCGATGATGTAACGATATTCACCGTCTTCATACTTCACTAGCGCGATGTTAGCGGTGCGGTTTGGATCGTATTCAATACGCTCAACAGTACCTACAACGCCATCTTTATTGCGCTTGAAGTCGATGATGCGATAACGCTGCTTGTGACCACCACCTTTATGACGGGTAGTGATACGACCAGCGTGGTTACGACCACCTGATTTACTTTTCTTGTCAACAAGAGCGCGTAGAGGGCCACCCTTGTGCAAGCCTTCACTCTTCACTCGAACAACGTGACGTTGGCCCGGTGAAGTCGGTTTTGATTTAGCAATAGCCATGATCTTAATCCGCTATACCTTGCGAGACGCTTACGCGCCCTCTGCGAAGTTGATGTCTTGACCTGCCGCTAAGCGAACATAGGCCTTTTTCCAATCAGCACGCTTACCGAAACGCTGACCAAAACGCTTAGTTTTGCCCTTTACGTTCAGTACCTGAATCTTTTCAACGTTGACTTCAAACAACATTTCAACAGCTGCTTTGATTTCAGGTTTAGTTGCGTCAGTAGCAACTTTAAATGCGAACTGGTTACCCGATTCTGCAGCGCTCACGCTCTTTTCAGAGACAACTGGGCCGAGCAGAACTTTCAACAAACGTTCTTTATTCATGCCAATTTCTCCTCAAGCATCTTCAATGCGCCAGCAGTGATGACGACTTTGTCGAAACCGATTAAAGACACAGGATCAACCTCAGCTACGGTGCAAGTGCCAATCTTGTAAAGATTGCGTGCAGCCAACAGCAAGTTCTCATCCATAGCTTCAGTCACGATCAAAGCTTCAGAAACATCTAACTCAGCTAACTTAGCAACCAAGTCTTTGGTCTTAGGCGCAGAGATAGAGATATCGCTAACAACAACCAAACGCTCTTGACGAACCAACTCAGAAAGAATTGAACGCAATGCACCTTGGTACATCTTGCGGTTAACTTTCTGCGCGTAGCTACGTGGCTTCGCTGCGAAAGTCACACCACCGCCAATGAAGATTGGTGCAGTCAATGCACCGTGACGAGCACCGCCACCCTTCTGACGCTTAGACTTTTTGGTAGTGCCAGAAACTTCAGAACGAGTCTTCTGTGCTTTAGTACCTGAACGACCAGCGTTCATGAATGCGGTTACCACTTGGTGAATCAGTGCTTCTTTAAAATCAACACCGAAAACTGCATCTGATACTGAGACGGAAGCTCCACCTTGTACATTCAGATCCATGGCTTACCCCTTGTTCTTCATCTTGATCGCTGGAGTTACGATCACATTGCCGCCGCGAGCGCCAGGAACAGCACCCTTAACCAACAGCAGATTGCGCTCAGCATCCACACGAACTACTTCGATGTTCTGGGTACAGGTGTTACGCGCACCCATGTGACCAGCCATCTTTTTACCTTTGAATACACGACCAGGTGTTTGACACTGACCGATTGAACCAGGCGCACGGTGAGACAATGAGTTACCGTGAGTATTATCTTGGCCACGGAAGTTGTGACGCTTAATACCACCTTGGAAACCTTTACCTTTGCTCACACCACGCACGTCAACTTTCTGACCTGCTTCAAAGATGTTTACATCAACAGTGCCGCCCAACTCTGGCGCATCACCTTCGTGATCATCCAGACGGAATTCCCACAAACCACGACCTGCTTCAGCATTAGCTTTTGCAAAGTGGCCTGCTTCCGGCTTGTTT
Source organism: Gammaproteobacteria bacterium (assembly GCA_038146785.1). GTDB lineage: Bacteria > Pseudomonadota > Gammaproteobacteria > Chromatiales > Chromatiaceae > VMDJ01. The sequence goes on along the minus strand of JAYQSI010000016.1, from coordinate 618,740 downwards.
ACTCGTGAAGCCTTTTTAGAACCGGTAGTCACTTGGATTGATGAATAACCATCAGTCTCATCAGTAGCGACTTTAGTCACACGGTTCGGCTCGACTTCGATAACGGTCACAGGAGTAGACACACCATCTTCAGAGAAGATGCGAGTCATGCCCGCTTTACGACCTACGATACCAATAGCCATTTCTACTTAACCTCAGTTCAGCTTGATCTGGACGTCAACGCCAGCAGCCAAGTCCAACTTCATTAGCGCATCAACGGTTTTATCAGTCGGATCGACGATATCCATCAAACGCTTATGGGTACGAATCTCATACTGATCACGCGCGTCTTTATTAACGTGCGGAGAGATCAATACGGTGTAACGCTCTTTCTTAGTCGGCAGTGGAATTGGACCGAGAACCTGTGCGCCAGTGCGCTTAGCGGTCTCAACAATTTCACCTGCAGATTGATCGATCAAACGATGATCAAATGACTTCAGACGAATACGAATACGTTGATTACTCATTGCTTAAATCACTCAATAATCTTGGCAACCACACCGGCGCCAACGGTACGACCACCTTCACGGATAGCGAAGCGTAGACCTTCGTCCATTGCGATCGGGTTGATCAACTTAACGGTCATCTGGACGTTGTCGCCAGGCATAACCATCTCAACACCTGATGGCAATTCACATGCGCCAGTCACGTCAGTGGTACGGAAATAGAATTGTGGACGGTAACCGTTGAAGAACGGCGTATGACGACCACCTTCGTCTTTGCTCAGTACGTACACTTCTGCTTCGAAGTGAGTGTGTGGGTTGATTGAACCTGGCTTCGCCAATACTTGGCCACGCTCAACTTCTTCACGCTTAGTACCACGCAATAGAACACCGACGTTGTCGCCAGCTACACCCTGGTCCAACAACTTACGGAACATCTCAACACCAGTACAGGTAGTCTTGGTGGTGTCTTTGATACCAACGATTTCGATCTCGTCGCCAACGTTTACAACGCCGCGCTCGATACGACCGGTTACTACGGTACCGCGACCTGAGATTGAGAATACGTCTTCGATTGGCATGATGAATGCGCCATCGATTGCACGCTCAGGCTCTGGAATGTATGAATCCAGTGCATCCATCAATGCGTCGATTGAAGGACCACCGATATCAGAAGTATCACCTTCCAATGCTTTCAGTGCAGAACCTTTGATGATTGGGGTGTCGTCACCTGGGAAGTCGTATGAGTCCAACAACTCACGGATTTCCATTTCAACCAGCTCCAACAACTCTTCGTCGTCAACCATGTCAGCCTTGTTCATGTAAACAAGGATGTATGGAACGCCAACCTGGCGTGACAACAAGATGTGCTCACGAGTTTGTGGCATTGGGCCGTCAGCGGCTGAACAAACCAAGATTGCGCCGTCCATCTGTGCCGCACCGGTGATCATGTTCTTTACATAGTCAGCGTGCCCTGGGCAGTCTACGTGTGCGTAGTGACGGTTAGCTGTTTCGTACTCAACGTGTGCGGTTGCGATGGTGATACCACGCTCGCGCTCTTCTGGAGCGTTATCGATCTGATCATAGGCACGTGCTGCGCCACCGAACTTAGTCGCTTGGTGTGTACAGATCGCTGCGGTCAGCGTGGTTTTACCGTGGTCAACGTGACCAATGGTGCCAACGTTAACGTGCGGTTTCTTACGTTCAAACTTCTCTTTAGACATAGTCTTGCCCCTTAACTGATTCCGTGAATCTTTGCGGAGTGAATACCAAATTGTTTACTTTTTACGCTTAGAATCTGTTGATGATTGCGTCTGCAACCGCCGCAGGTACCTCTTGGTACTTTTCAAATTCCATGCTGTAACTTGCTCGACCTTGTGTTGCTCCGCGTAAGTCAGTCGCGTAGCCAAACATTTCAGCTAGCGGCACTTGCGCCTTTACAACCTTCCCGGCTGGGCCATCTTCCATTCCGGAGATAACCCCGCGACGAGAGTTTAGATCGCCGATCACATCACCCATATTTTCTTCTGGGGTCAGGACCTCAACTTTCATCAGCGGCTCTAACAGCGCGGGTTGTGCATCTAAACAACCTTGGCGTAGAGCCATCGAACCGGCAATTCTAAATGCCTGTTCGTTTGAATCGACGTCGTGATACGAACCATCGAAAAGCGTGACCTTCACATTCATCAATGGATAGCCAGCGAGAACGCCACCTTCCATTGCTTGCTCGACACCCTTCTCAACTGCTGGGATAAAGTCCTTAGGAACAACACCACCAACAACTTCGTTGACGAACTCGAAGGTTTCTTCTGAATTCGTCAATGGTTCGACCTTCAACCAAACGTGGCCATACTGACCTTTACCGCCTGATTGACGTACAAACTTTCCTTCGCTCTTTACAGAGCTGCGAATCGTTTCACGATAGGCCACTTGTGGCTTACCGACGTTCGCATCGACACTGAACTCACGCTTCATTCGATCGACAATAATGTCGAGATGCAGCTCGCCCATACCCGAAATAATGGTCTGGCCGGTTTCAGCGTCCGTGTTCACACGGAACGATGGATCTTCTTGAGCTAGCTTACCTAGCGCGACACCCATCTTTTCCTGATCCGCTTTTGTCTTGGGTTCAACCGCAACCGAGATAACCGGCTCTGGGAACTCCATACGCTCAAGCGTGATCTTGTTCGCGATATCACACAGAGTTTCACCTGTGGTGACATCTTTCAGTCCGACTGCTGCACAAATGTCACCAGCACGAACTTCTTTAATCTCTTCGCGAGAGTTCGAATGCATTTGCAGCAAACGACCAATGCGCTCTTTTTGTCCTTTGATCGGGTTGTAAACCGAATCTCCAGACTTCAACACTCCCGAGTAAACTCGAATGAATGTCAATGTACCGACGTAAGGGTCGGTTGCGATCTTGAAGGCCAAGGCGGCGAATGGTTCATCATCCGTCGAGTGGCGCTCTCCTTCGCTTTCGCCATCATCGAGTACACCTCGAATCGCTGGCACTTCGGTCGGAGCTGGTAACAACTCAACAACCTTATCGAGCATCGCCTGCACACCTTTGTTTTTGAACGCCGAACCGACACACATCGGTACGATTTCCAATTTCAATGTGCGCTGACGCAAACCCTCAATAATCTGGTCTTCAGATAACTCACCTGATTCCAAGTAAGCATCCATCAGCTCATCATTAGCTTCAGCCGCAGCTTCCACCATGCGCTCGCGATATTCTTCGCTAACGTCTTGGAGATCTTCAGGTATCTCGCGATACTCAAAACGCATCCCCATGTTTTCTTCTTCCCAGTAAATCGCTTTCATCTTCACTAGGTCGATGACACCGGCGAACGATTCCTCGCTACCGATGGGCAACATCACAGGTACTGCGGTTGCGCCTAAGCGATCTTCCAGTTGCTTAGCAACGCGGAAGAAGTCTGCCCCCATACGGTCCATCTTGTTGACGAACGCCATACGTGGCACACGATACTTGTTAGCTTGACGCCATACAGTCTCAGACTGAGGCTCAACACCACCAACTGCACACAGTACGAATACCGCGCCGTCCAACACTCGCAACGAACGCTCAACTTCAATCGTGAAGTCAACGTGACCAGGGGTATCAATGATGTTGATACGGTGCTGATCAAATTGTTGCGCCATGCCAGACCAGAAACAGGTCGTTGCAGCCGAGGTGATCGTGATACCTCGTTCTTGCTCCTGCTCCATCCAGTCCATGGTTGCAGCGCCGTCGTGAACCTCACCAATCTTGTGAGAAACACCGGTGTAATACAGTACACGCTCGGTTGTTGTCGTCTTACCCGCATCGATGTGAGCCATGATGCCGATGTTGCGATAACGTTCGATGGGCGTACTGCGCGCCACGTTTACACCTCAAATAACTGTGCCCGCATTAAAGCGAGCACAAAATTCTTACCAGCGGAAATGAGAGAAGGCCTTGTTCGCTTCCGCCATGCGGTGCGTGTCTTCCTTCTTCTTAACTGCGCTGCCTTTCTGTTCTGATGCGTCCATCAACTCACCCGCTAAGCGAGCAGCCATGGTCTTTTCACTGCGCTTACGTGCAGCTTCAATCAACCAACGCATTGCCAACGCGTTACGACGCGCTGGACGAACTTCAACTGGAACCTGATAAGTCGCACCACCAACGCGGCGACCTTTTACCTCAACCAATGGGCGTACGTTTTCCAACGCAGTTTCCAACAGCTCCATTGGGTCAGCGCCACGCTTCTCTTGAGCCATGCCGAGTGCGCCATACAAAATGCGCTCTGCAACTGACTTCTTACCATCAACCATAACCATGTTGATGAACTTAGCGAGAACCAGCGATCCGAACTTAGGATCTGGCAGGATTTCACGCTTGGCGGCAACTCTTCTTCTTGGCATTTTTCTCTTCTCTCGTGTCTCGGCACACAGCCGGAGATACTAGTAAATTGTTAAATTGGAACGATTAGCCCTTAGGACGCTTCGCACCGTACTTAGAACGACCCTGACGACGCTTATCAACACCCGAGGTATCCAACGCACCACGGACAACGTGGTAACGAACACCTGGTAAGTCCTTAACACGACCACCACGGATCAAAACAACGCTGTGCTCTTGAAGGTTGTGACCTTCACCACCGATGTATGAAGAAACTTCAAAACCGTTGGTCAAACGAACACGCGCTACTTTACGTAGTGCAGAGTTAGGCTTTTTAGGGGTTGTGGTGTACACACGAGTACATACGCCACGCTTTTGTGGGCATGCTTCCAACGCCGGCACATTGCTCTTTTCAGGCTTACGCTGACGTGGCTTGCGTACTAATTGGTTAATTGTCGCCATGTACTTATTTCCGTTATCGACCCATTTTCGGGCCATAGTTAATTTGAGCAGTGCGAAAACCCGCGAAAACCCAAATTTTATTAATCTTTACGCGAACTTAGCTCGCAGAAAAAACAGGTCGACGCAGGTCGACCCGTTCAAAAGAGGGCGAATTCTATGCTTCGGCCAGCTGACTGTCAACAACCAACTGGCCTAGCAGGGAAAATTACTCGTCGTCAGAGGTGTTCAATGCTGCTGCGATTGCCTCTTCCACTTCCGCGGTAGCCATCTCAACAGGACCATCAACCTCGATCCAACGCTGTTCTTTACGTTCCTTGTGGTACGCCAAACCGGTACCCGCAGGGATCAAACGACCCACGATGACGTTTTCTTTCAAGCCATTCAGGGTATCTTTCGAGCCGCGAACTGCCGCTTCGGTCAATACACGAGTGGTTTCTTGGAAAGATGCCGCCGAAATGAACGACTCGGTCGCCAACGATGCTTTGGTAATACCCAGCAACATAGGCTCCCACTGAGCGGTGTGCTTGTTCTCTTCGGTCGCTTTTTCATTCGCTTCCAGAACGCGTGCACGCTCAGCTGTCTCACCGCGCAAGAAGGTAGTTTCACCACCGTTGGTGATCTCAACCTTACGCAACATCTGACGGATGATGACCTCGATGTGCTTGTCGTTGATGCCTACACCTTGCAGACGGTAAACGTCTTGGATCTCTTTAACCAAGTATTCCGCCAAATCGGTAACACCACGCAAACGCAGGATGTCATGTGGGCTCAACTCGCCATCAGCGATCACTTCACCACGCTCTACGTGCTCACCTTCGAACACGTTTACGTGACGCCACTTAGGAATCAGCAATTCGTTCTGCTCACCTTCAGAGTTGGTGATGATCAAACGCTGCTTACCTTTGGTGTCTTTACCGAAGCTAACCGTACCGGTCTCTTCCGCCAAAATCGCAGGCTCTTTCGGCTTACGCGCTTCGAACAAGTCCGCAACGCGAGGTAGACCACCGGTGATGTCACGGGTCTTAGAGGATTCTTGAGGAATACGTGCCAGTACGTCACCAACATTTACATCTGCACCGTCGGTTACGTTAACCAACGCACCGCCTGGCAAGAAGTAGTTCGCTGGCAAGTTAGTGCCCGCGATGTTGACGTCGTTACCCTTTGCATCAACCAACTTGATCATTGGACGCAAGTCTTTACCTGCGCTTGGACGTTGCTTCGCATCGATAACCACGATTGAAGACAAACCAGTGATGTCATCGGTTTGCTTCTGAACAGTCACGCCTTCAATGAAGTCGATGAAGCGCAAAGTACCCGCCATCTCAGTGATGATTGGGTGAGTGTGTGGATCCCAGTTAGCCACAACTTGGCCACCGTTCGCCGCATCACCGTCACGTACTTGCAGTTCCGCACCGTATGGCAACTTGTAACGCTCACGCTCACGGCCGATGTCATCAACGATGATCACCTCACCAGAACGCGATACCGCAACCAGCTTGCCCGCTGCGTTTTCGATTGTTTTGATGTTGAACAGTTTTACAGTACCTGAGTTCTTAGGCTCGATGCTGTTAACTGCTGCCGCACGCGATGCCGCACCACCAATGTGGAAGGTACGCATGGTCAACTGAGTACCAGGCTCACCGATTGACTGAGCTGCGATAACACCGACAGCCTCGCCTTTGTTCACCTGATGGCCACGTGCCAAATCACGGCCGTAACACTTAGAACAGATACCTTGACGTGTCTTACAAGTAATCGCAGAACGTACGATCACTTGGTCAACGCCCGCTGCTTCCAACTCATCAACAGTGTTTTCATCAAGCAATACGCCTGCTTCAACAACTACTTCATCTGAGTTAGGTGCAGTCACTGCCTGTGCAGTTACACGACCCAAGATACGCTCACGCAATGGCTCAACAACGTCACCACCCTCGATGATTGGCTGCATCAACAAGCCTTCTTCGGTACCACAATCGTCTTCAGTGATAACCAAGTCTTGTGCAACGTCAACCAAACGACGGGTCAAGTAACCAGAGTTTGCAGTCTTCAGTGCGGTATCCGCCAAACCTTTACGCGCACCGTGAGTTGAGATGAAGTACTGAAGTACGTTCAAGCCTTCACGGAAGTTCGCGGTGATTGGCGTTTCGATGATTGAGCCGTCTGGCTTCGCCATCAAACCACGCATACCTGCTAGCTGACGAATCTGAGCGGCACTACCACGAGCACCTGAGTCAGCCATCATATAAATAGAGTTGAAAGAGTCTTGCTCTTCTTTCTTGCCGTCTTTGTTAACGACTTCCTCTTTACCCAACTTCTCCATCATTGCGCGAGCAATTTGGTCGTTGGTGTGAGACCAGATATCGACAACCTTGTTGTAACGCTCACCATTGGTTACAAGACCTGATGAGTATTGGTTCTGAATATCTTTAACTTCTTTTTCTGCTGCCGCGAGAATCTTCGCTTTTGCTTCTGGGATAACCATGTCATCCAAGCCGATTGAAGCACCCGCTTTCGCTGCTTGAGAGAAGCCCAAGTACATCAATTGGTCAGCAAATACGACGGTCTTCTTCAGACCCAACTGACGGTAGCTCGCATTAACCAACTGAGAGATCGCCTTCTTCTTCATTGGTTGGTTAACCAAATCGAATGACAAGCCCTTAGGAATAATGCTCCACAAGATCGCACGACCCACGGTGGTATCAACCACAGAGGTTTTCTCGATCTGCTCTTTATTTTCGTCGGTCACAACCTGAGTCAAACGCACCTTAACGCGCGCATGCAGATCCGCCATGCCAGTCTCATAAGCACGTGACGCTTCGGTCACGCTTGAGAACGCCATGCCTTCACCTTTTGCGTTAACGCGATCACGAGTCATGTAGTACAGACCCAAGACAACGTCTTGCGAAGGAACGATAACAGGGTCACCGTTAGCAGGTGACAACACGTTGTTTGACGCCATCATCAAAGTACGCGCTTCTAGCTGTGCTTCGATTGATAGTGGAACGTGAACCGCCATCTGGTCACCGTCGAAGTCCGCGTTGAACGCAGTACAAACGAGTGGGTGCAAGTTAATTGCTTTACCTTCAACCAACACAGGCTCAAACGCTTGGATACCCAAACGGTGAAGTGTTGGTGCACGGTTCAACATAACTGGGTGCTCGCGGATAACCTCTTCCAAGATATCCCACACCTCTGGTGAACCACGATCAACCAGCTTCTTAGCTGCCTTAATGGTGGTCGCTAAGCCACGGAACTGTAGCTTAGAGAAGATGAATGGTTTGAATAGCTCAAGCGCCATACGCTTAGGCAGACCACACTGATGCAATTTCAGCGTAGGACCAACAACGATTACTGAACGGCCTGAGTAGTCAACACGCTTACCGAGCAAGTTCTGACGGAAACGACCTTGCTTACCCTTGATCATGTCAGCTAGTGACTTCAATGGGCGCTTGTTGGTACCTGTGATCGCACGACCGCGACGACCGTTATCTAACAAGGCATCAACAGACTCCTGCAACATACGCTTTTCGTTACGTACGATGATGTCTGGTGCTGATAGATCTAACAAACGCTTCAAACGGTTGTTACGGTTAATGACGCGACGATACAAATCGTTCAAGTCAGAGGTCGCAAAACGACCGCCATCTAGCGGAACTAAAGGACGTAGCTCTGGTGGCAATACTGGCAATACAGTCAGGATCATCCACTCAGGACGGTTACCTGAGGCATCTAATGACTCAAGCAACTTAAGACGCTTAGCGATCTTTTTGATCTTGGTCTCAGAGTTAGTGTTTTGGATGTCTTCACGCATACGCTCGATTTCTTTCGGCATATCCAAGGTGCGTAGCAATTCGTAAACCGCTTCTGCACCCATGCGTGCGTCAAACTCGTCACCGTTCTCTTCGATAGCTTCAAGATACTGGTCGTCGTTCAATAACTGGAAACGCTCCAAAGGCGTCATACCAGGATCAACAACCACATAGCTTTCGAAGTACAACACGCGCTCGATATCGCGCAATGTCATATCCAACAACAAACCGATACGTGATGGCAGTGACTTCAAGAACCAGATGTGTGCCACTGGCGATGCCAATTCGATGTGCGCCATACGCTCACGACGAACCTTCGCCAAAGTAACTTCAACACCACACTTCTCACACACAACACCACGGTGCTTCAAACGCTTGTACTTACCACACAAACATTCGTAGTCACTGACTGGGCCAAAGATCTTGGCGCAGAACAAACCTTCGCGCTCAGGCTTGAAGGTACGGTAGTTGATAGTCTCAGGCTTCTTAACTTCACCAAAAGACCATGAACGGATCATGTCTGGAGATGAAAGGCCAATGCGGATTGAATCAAATTCCTCGACCTGACCCTGTTGCTTCAGAATCTTTAATAGATCTTTCATTAGTCTTGCTCCAGCTCAATGTTGATGCCCAAGGAACGAATCTCCTTGACCAATACGTTGAATGATTCAGGCATGCCTGCTTCCATACGGTGATCGCCGTCAACAATGTTCTTGTACATACGGGTACGACCATTTACGTCGTCCGACTTAACCGTCAGCATTTCCTGCAAGGTGTAAGCCGCGCCGTATGCCTCAAGTGCCCACACTTCCATCTCACCGAAGCGCTGACCACCAAACTGAGCTTTACCACCCAGAGGCTGTTGCGTAACCAAACTATATGGACCAGTTGAACGTGCGTGCATCTTGTCATCAACCAAGTGGTTCAACTTGATCATGTACATGTAACCCACAGTTACGCGACGCTCGAATGCATCACCGGTACGACCGTCGTACAACTGACATTGACCGTCTGCATCTGCACCCGCCAAGTCCAACATGTAACGAATTTCGTCTTCATGCGCACCGTCGAATACTGGGGTTGCCATTGGCACACCGCCACGCAGGTTGTTCGCCATTTCGAACAACTCTTCGTCAGTGAATGACTTCAGGTCTTCTTTCTTACCACTGTTGTTGTAAACCTTATCCAAGAAGTCGCGCATGTCTTTTGCTTTCGCTTGGTCATCTAACATCTGACCAATGCGCTCACCGATACCTTTCGCCGCGAAACCTAAGTGAGTTTCGAGAACCTGACCGATGTTCATACGAGAAGGTACACCCAGTGGGTTCAATACGATTTGAACTGGACGACCGTTTTCGTCGAATGGCATATCTTCTACAGGCACGATACGAGAGATAACACCCTTGTTACCGTGACGACCCGCCATCTTGTCACCTGGTTGGATACGACGCTTAACCGCAACGTAAACCTTAACCATCTTCAAGACGCCAGGTGCTAAGTCATCACCTGCAGTGAGCTTGCGCTTCTTCTCTTCGTAACGAGTACGGAACTCAGTACGTAGATCATCAACTTGCTTCGCAATCGCTTCGAGTTGTGATGCCGCTTCTTCGTTCTTCAAACGAATCTTCAGCCACTCATCACGCTTAGTTTCTTCAAGCTGACCTTTGGTGACTTTAGAGCCATCAACCATCTGCTTACCGAGCAACATAGTTTCAACACGCGCAAAGGTGTCTTCTTCCATGATGCGCAACTGGTCATCAAGGTCCTTACGAACGCTTGCCAATTCAGCTTCTTCGATCTGCAACGCACGTGCATCTTTCTCAACACCATCACGGGTGAAGACACGTACGTCGATAACAGTACCAGCTGTCTTAGTTGAAACACGGGTCGAAGTATCTTTAACGTCAGACGCTTTCTCACCGAAGATTGCGCGCAGCAATTTCTCTTCAGGGGTCAGCTGAGTTTCACCCTTAGGGGTAACTTTACCGACCAAGATGTCGCCTTCGTTAACTTCCGCGCCAACGTAAACGATGCCTGACTCATCAAGCTTCGCGAGAGCTGCTTCACCAACGTTTGGAATATCGCCAGTGATCTCTTCAGGTCCTAGCTTGGTATCACGCGCCATACACACGATTTCTTCAACGTGGATGGTGGTGAAACGATCTTCTTTAACCACTTCTTCAGACACCAAGATCGAGTCTTCGAAGTTGTAACCGTTCCAAGGCATGAACGCGATACGCATGTTCTGACCCAATGCCAATTCACCCATATCGGTTGAAGGGCCGTCAGCCATAACGTCGCCACGTGACACTGAATCACCAACGTGAACCAATGGACGCTGGTTAATACAAGTATTCTGGTTAGAACGGGTGTACTTAGTCAGGTTGTAGATATCCACACCTGGCTCGCCCGCTTTGGTCTCATCATCGTTAACACGAACAACGATACGTGCCGCGTCAACTGACTCGATAACACCGCCACGCTTAGCAACAACGGTTACACCTGAGTCGACTGCAACCGTACGCTCCATACCGGTACCAACCAGTGGCTTTTCAGCACGCAAGGTTGGAACCGCTTGACGTTGCATGTTTGCACCCATCAATGCACGGTTCGCGTCGTCGTGCTCCAAGAATGGAATGATTGACGCCGCCACAGATACGATCTGCTTTGGAGAGACGTCCATATATTCAATTGCATCTGGCGAGGACAAGGTAAATTCATTCTGGTGACGACATGAGATCAAGTCATCAACAAACTTACCTTTACCATCAAGGTTCGCGTTCGCCTGAGCGATCACGTAACGACCTTCTTCGATCGCTGACAAGTAATCAACTTGATCGGTTACTTTGCCGTTTTCAACTTTTACGTATGGGGTTTCCAAGAAGCCGTACTTGTTCGTACGTGCGTAAACCGCCAATGAGTTGATCAAACCGATGTTTGGACCTTCAGGAGTTTCGATAGGACATACACGACCGTAGTGCGTTGGGTGTACGTCACGAACCTCAAAGCCTGCACGCTCACGCGCCAAGCCACCTGGGCCTAATGCAGAAACACGACGCTTGTGCGTGACTTCTGATAATGGGTTGTTTTGGTCCATGAACTGCGAAAGTTGTGATGAACCAAAGAACTCTTTGATTGCAGCCGAAACAGGCTTCGCATTGATCATCTCTTGAGGCATCAAACCTTCAGCTTCCGCCAACGTTAGACGCTCTTTAACCGCACGCTCAACACGCACAAGACCAACACGGAATTGGTTTTCAGCCATCTCACCTACACAACGTACGCGACGGTTACCCAAGTGGTCGATATCGTCGACAACACCGTTACCATCACGGATTGCAACCAAGGTCTTCATCACTTCAAGGATGTCAGACGCTTCGCCGTAGGTTTTAACTGCCGCAACTGACTCTTCGTCATCACGTGCAGAGAAGTATTTGTGGTCATACAAGATGCCCGCGCCTTCAGCTTCTTCACGGCCAAGACGACGGTTGAACTTCATACGACCTACTGCAGACAAGTCATAACGCTCGTCAGTGAAGAACAAGTTATGGAACAAGTTCTGTGCAGCATCTTTTGTTGGTGGCTCACCAGGACGCATCATGCGGTAGATCTCAACCATCGCTTCAAGCGCGTTAGAGGTTGGGTCGGTACGCAAGGTGTCAGAGATGTAAGGACCGTGATCCAAGTCGTTAGTGAACAGAGTACGAATCTCTTTCACGCCCTTCTCGAACAAGGTGTTCATCAACTCTTCAGTGATCTCGTCGTTTGCGTTAGCAATCAACTCACCGGTATCGGTATCAACAATGTTGTGCGCCAAGGTCTTACCAATGAGGTATTCCTTGTCGACATCCAACTTATCAATGCCCGCTTCTTCCAAGTCACGAATGTGCTTAGCGGTGATGCGCTTACCTTCTTCAACAAGCACTTTACGACCCGACTTGATCGCAAATGCTGCAGTCTCACCACGCAAACGTGAAGGCACGAGCGCCAACTGCAAACCATCTTTTTGGAAGGTGAAGGTGTCGTTCTCGAAGAAGACATCAAGGATCTCTTCAGTCTCGTAACCCAAAGCGCGCAACAAGATAGTTGCAGGCAACTTACGGCGACGGTCGATACGAACGAAAACTTGGTCTTTAGGGTCAAACTCGAAGTCCAACCAAGAACCACGGTAAGGAATCACGCGTGCTGAGAACAGCAACTTACCTGAAGAGTGCGTCTTACCTTTATCGTGATCGAAGAACACGCCAGGTGAACGGTGCAACTGAGAAACGATTACACGCTCAGTACCGTTGATGATGAAGGTGCCGTTATCGGTCATGAGTGGCAATTCACCCATGTAGATCTCTTGGTCCTTCACTTCTTTAATTGACTTAGAGCCAGCTGGTGCATCTTTATCGTAGATGACCAAGCGAACCATCACGCGCAAAGGCGCTGCAAAGGTTGCGCCGCGCAACTGACACTCACGCTCATCGAAGGTTGGCTCGCCTAAGCGGTAGCTCACATACTCCAATGCCGCACTGCCAGAGTAACTGACAATTGGGAACACTGACTGAAACGCAGCATGCAGACCGTTATTAATACGATCAGCAATAGGCGTATCAGCCTGTAGGAATTCACGGTAAGACTCAATTTGAGTCGCCAGCAAGAACGGCACTTCTAGAATGCTCGAACGCTTGCCGAAGTCTTTACGAATACGCTTCTTCTCGGTGAACGAATAGGCCATGTTCGCCTTCCCTCATCTTCTTCGCTAAATGATGCAGCTTCTTTTGAAAGCTACCCAAACCTGATTACTCAGACCTGTTGTGTATGGAAATTTTCAAGCAAATCGCTCAGTGCGATCTCCTTGAAAACATCCAGTCCCGCAGAAACGGGAAAAGGCCGACGGTCAAAAGACCGCCAGCCTGATCGTCAGATGACGCTTATAAAACCCAAGGATTACTTGAGCTCTACAGTTGCGCCAGCTTCTTCTAGCTGCTTCTTAGCTTCTTCAGCGTCAGCTTTTGATGCGCCTTCCTTAACGGTAGTTGGTGCACCTTCAACTGCGTCCTTAGCTTCTTTCAAGCCAAGACCAGTGATGCCACGTACAGCTTTGATAACTGCAACTTTGTTAGCGCCAGCGCCAGTCAAGACTACGTCGAACTCAGTCTTCTCTTCTGCTGCTGCGCCTGCATCACCAGCGCCTGGTGCTGCTACTGCAACTGCTGCTGCTGCGCTTACACCAAACTTCTCTTCCATTGCTTCGATCAACTCAACAACATCCATTACAGACATGTTCGCAATCGCTTCTAAGATATCTTCTTTAGACATCGTGTCACTCCAAAAAAATAAAAATTAAAAAAACAAAAAGGGATTACCAAAGGCCGCCTTCTTAGGCTTCCTTCGCGTCGCGAATTGCTGCAACTGTGCGGACCAACTTGCCTGGTACTTCGTTCAGAGTCTGTGCCAACTTGGTGATCGGTGCTTGCATCACCGACATCAACATTGAAACAGCCTGATCGTAAGTAGGCATCTTCGCGAGTACGTCGAGTTGAGATGCATCCAACTTCTTACCACCGATGGCAAGCATGGTTACTTTCAACTTGTCGTGACCCTTTGCAAAGTCCTTGATCACACGGCCAGCAGCACCTGGATCTTCCTGAGAGAACGCAAGGATCAGAGGACCAGTAAGGCCGTCTGCGATACATTCAAACTCAGTTCCTTCAACTGCACGCTTCGCTAGAGTGTTCTTGACTACACGCAAGTAAACGCCTTGGTTACGTGCATTCACACGCAACTCGGTTAGCTCACTTACTGTTAAGCCACGATACTCAGCTGCAACTGCAGAGAAAGCACCATTTGCTACTTCAGCAACTTCGGCGACGATGGCTTGTTTTTGCTCGAAATTGAGTGCCAAAGTCGTCACCTCCCATAACGCGGGAATTTCTTCCCGTTAAACACCTGAGAACTTTCGTTCCCGTTAAACAATCAACAACACCTGTTGTTAACTGGTCGGTGCACCGCTAGCGGAGTATTCCGTTTCGCGGAGCGCCTATCTGCGTAGGAAATTAAGCCCGAGGGCACCTACGGTCTTTGATAGCGAGGACCGAAGTCCGCGCCCACAAAGTTCTTGTTGAGAGCTTGCGCTCTCGAATTCTTAGGCCAGCTTCAGAGAAGCTTGGTCTACAGTAAGGCCTGGACCCATAGTTGAAGACACAGTGATCTTCTTCAGGTACACACCTTTCGCTGAGCTAGGCTTCAGCTTTTTCAACTCGTTCAACAACGCTTCCAAGTTCTCAGTCAACGCTGCTGGCTCAAAGCCAACCTTGCCGATTGATGCATGAACGATGCCTGACTTATCAGTACGGAAACGTGCTTGGCCTGACTTAGCGTTAGATACCGCAGTCGCCACATCAGCAGTTACGGTGCCAACCTTAGGGTTAGGCATCAAACCACGTGGACCAAGGATGGTACCGAGTGCACCAACAACACGCATTGCATCTGGAGACGCGATAACCACGTCGAAATCCATCATGCCTTTCTTCACGTCTTCAGCCAGGTCATCCATACCAACGATGTCTGCACCTGCAGCCTTAGCCGCTTCAGCGTTTTCACCTTGAGTGAATACCGCAACACGTACGTCTTTACCGGTACCTGCAGGAAGAATCGCAGAACCACGAACTACCTGATCAGATTTACGAGGATCAACGCCTAAGTTAATAGATACGTCAACGCTCTCTTTGAACTTAGTTGTAGATAGCTCATTCAACAATGCGAATGCTTCAGCAACGCCGTATTGTTTGCCTTCTTCAACTTTCTCGTTAATTGCCTTTTGGCGCTTAGATAGCTTAGCCATTACTTAACACCCTCAACATTCAAACCCATGCTGCGCGCAGTACCCGCAATAGTGCGTACCGCTGCGTCCAAATCTGCTGCAGTCAAATCAGCATCTTTGGTCTTAGCAATTTCTTCGAGCTGTGCACGAGTCACAGTACCAACCTTCTCAGTATTAGGACGGCCAGAACCGCTCTTAATACCCGCTGCCTTCTTCAAAAGAATCGCTGCTGGAGTTGTCTTGGTAACGAAAGTGAATGACTTGTCGCTGTAAACAGTAATCACTACTGGTACAGGAAGGTCTTTTTCGATGTCCTGAGTTTGCGCGTTAAACGCCTTACAGAACTCCATGATGTTCACGCCGTGCTGACCCAATGCAGGACCAACAGGAGGTGAAGGGTTAGCCGATTGGGCTTTAACCTGAAGCTTAATATAAGCGTCGATTT
Source organism: Gammaproteobacteria bacterium (assembly GCA_038146785.1). Taxonomy (GTDB): domain Bacteria; phylum Pseudomonadota; class Gammaproteobacteria; order Chromatiales; family Chromatiaceae; genus VMDJ01. Next base: position 602,848 of record JAYQSI010000016.1, on the reverse strand, counting down.
TCTTTGCCATAAAGCACCTCTGTTTGGGTAATAGCGATCAGGACTTTCACCTGACCTCCCCGGTTATGTGCCGCCTAAGCGACACGAAAAATTAGGTTTTCTCGACCTGACCAAATTCCAGATCGACTGGGGTAGAACGACCGAAGATCGAAACAGACACCTTCAGGCGACTCTTTTCGTAATCCACTTCTTCTACCGAGCCATTGAAGTCGTTGAACGGACCATCGGTCACGCGGACCACTTCGCCCGGCTCGAACAACACCTTTGGCTTTGGCTTATCAACACCGTCTTGCATACGATTCAAGATCTGGTCAGCTTCACGATCAGTGATCGGCGCTGGACGGTCACCTGTACCGCCGATAAAGCCCATAACCTTTGGCACATCTTTCACCAAGTGCCATGCCTCGTCGGTCATTTCCATTTGAACCAAGACATAGCCAGGGAAGAACTTACGTTCGCTGCGACGCTGCGTACCACCGCGCATCTCAACCACTTCTTCCGTTGGCACCAAAATGTCACCAAACAATTCTTGTACGCCTGCGCGCTCGATACGCTCTTCAAGCGAACGTTTTACCGTTGCTTCAAAGCCCGAATACGCGTGCACTACATACCAGCGTTTAGACATGATTAACCCTGCCCTGTTGCATAACGAACCAACATGAACAGCAACGAATCAACTGCCCACAAGAAAAGTGCCGTTAACAACACCGCAATGCCAATAATCAGCAATGTTTGCAAAGTCTCTTGGCGGGTAGGCCAAACAACCTTACGGACCTCAGTGCGCGCATCGGTGCTAAAGCGCCAAATTGCGCGACCCTTATTGGTCTGAACTGCAACAAACACAGCAGCCGCAACCACAGCCAACAAACCCAATAAACGGACATACGTTGGTTGTGCTTCAAAGTAGTAAAAGCCATAGATACCACCAGCCAACATCGCGAACGAGAGTGCGAGTTTGACTGTATCTAATGGCGATGACGCTTCGTTGCTTACTTCTGTACTCATTTATCTGCCGAAAGTGGCAGGCCAAGAGGGACTCGAACCCCCGACCTGCGGTTTTGGAAACCGCTGCTCTACCAATTGAGCTATTGGCCTAGAAAACACGAACGAGCCGACCCCTTTTGAGGGCGGCTCGTCGACCTTTTTTGTACCTATCGATTACTCAATAATCTTGGCAACCACACCGGCGCCAACGGTACGACCACCTTCACGGATAGCGAAGCGTAGACCTTCGTCCATTGCGATCGGGTTGATCAACTTAACGGTCATCTGGACGTTGTCGCCAGGCATAACCATCTCAACACCTGATGGCAATTCACATGCGCCAGTCACGTCAGTGGTACGGAAATAGAATTGTGGACGGTAACCGTTGAAGAACGGCGTATGACGACCACCTTCGTCTTTGCTCAGTACGTACACTTCTGCTTCGAAGTGGGTGTGTGGGTTGATTGAACCTGGCTTCGCCAATACTTGGCCACGCTCAACTTCTTCACGCTTAGTACCACGCAATAGAACACCGACGTTGTCGCCAGCTACACCCTGGTCCAACAACTTACGGAACATCTCAACACCAGTACAGGTAGTCTTGGTGGTGTCTTTGATACCGACGATTTCGATCTCGTCGCCAACGTTTACAACGCCGCGCTCGATACGACCGGTTACTACGGTACCGCGACCTGAGATTGAGAATACGTCTTCGATTGGCATGATGAATGCGCCATCGATTGCACGCTCAGGCTCTGGAATGTATGAATCCAGTGCATCCATCAATGCGTCGATTGAAGGACCACCGATATCAGAAGTATCACCTTCCAATGCTTTCAGTGCAGAACCTTTGATGATTGGGGTGTCGTCACCTGGGAAGTCGTATGAGTCCAACAACTCACGGATTTCCATTTCAACCAGCTCCAACAACTCTTCGTCGTCAACCATGTCAGCCTTGTTCATGTAAACAAGGATGTATGGAACGCCAACCTGGCGTGACAACAAGATGTGCTCACGAGTTTGTGGCATTGGGCCGTCAGCGGCTGAACAAACCAAGATTGCGCCGTCCATCTGTGCCGCACCGGTGATCATGTTCTTTACATAGTCAGCGTGCCCTGGGCAGTCTACGTGTGCGTAGTGACGGTTAGCCGTTTCGTACTCAACGTGTGCGGTTGCGATGGTGATACCACGCTCGCGCTCTTCTGGAGCGTTATCGATCTGATCATATGCACGTGCTGCGCCACCGAACTTAGTCGCTTGGTGAGTACAGATCGCTGCGGTCAGCGTGGTTTTACCGTGGTCAACGTGACCAATGGTGCCAACGTTAACGTGCGGTTTCTTACGTTCAAACTTCTCTTTAGACATCTTCTCGTTCTCTATTTAGATGTTTATCAAAAGAGCCGCACACTGTTTAAACAGTAAACGGCAACCAAAACTGGAGCCCAGAAGCAGATTTGAACTGCCGACCTCACCCTTACCAAGGGTGTGCTCTACCAACTGAGCTATCTGGGCATAACCTTAGGTGACGTTTTCGCAGCCCCATCGCCCAAAAAATGGAGCGGGTGATGGGAATCGAACCCACATAGTCAGCTTGGAAGGCTGAAGTTCTACCATTGAACTACACCCGCGCAGGCTCGGTTCGCTATGCTTAGCGTCACTCATTGTTAAGGCAAAATGCCCCGGTCGCGGTTCCACGCGCGCCCTACAGATTTTCACTGCAACTTGTTGTTTTTATTACAAAACACCAAGCTCTTTCTGGTGGAGGGGGGAGGATTCGAACCTCCGAAGGCTGAGCCGTCAGATTTACAGTCTGATCCCTTTGGCCGCTCGGGAACCCCTCCGAAAAAGAGGCGGTATTCTCTAGGAAGGTCAAGGCATTGTCAACAACCGACCTTGCCTTTTTTCAACAGCTTAGCTCGGGTGTCACACAAGCCACTTCAACCCCCAAAGGAGTCAAAAAAGCACCCTAATTGGTAAACAAAAAAAGTCTTATCTTTTGCCTAAAATTTACTTATATGGCGCATAAAAAACTTCAGCTCAACTATCAGATTTATCTGATTCTTTTCAACGGGTTAACCCTATATTATTCACGCACTTTATAAGGTTGGCGGCCAAGCTGTATATCGCCTTCCATCACAAAGAATAACAAGGCACCCAAAGTGCCCCCCCCTTTACCACTAGAGGAAACAAAATGAAGTCTCTAATGCTCAAGCGTGTTGCGCTTGCTGCGGCTATGTCTGTAGCAACACTCGGTACTGCATCTGCAGCCGTTTCTAAATCATTGGCATACCCTGCTGGCGAACTGAAAGATGCAAATGCCATCATCGATCAGGTTTACTACGTGAACCATTTCTATGGTTTCAAAAACTACGCTATCACCAAGCAAGGCCGTGACATCACTGTATTGCTGAGCAAGTCTGCAGGTAGTGCACCGACTACCAACACTTTAGAGCGTTACCTCAACAACGATTACAACGACGGCGTTACCAACGCACAAGACTTAGCGATCTTCCGCTCAGGTAAGTTGAAAGGTACCGGCATGTTGATCACCGACTATGCCGAAGAAGGCAAATCACAGTCATACATGATCTGGTTGCCAGCACTGCGCAAGATCCGTCGTTTCGCACAACCAGGCCACGATGAGTCATGGGGCGGTTCAGACTTCACCTTCGGCGACGTTGTATTGCGTAAGCCAGAAAACGAAACCCACGAGTTACTCGGTAAAGAAACCTTTGGTAGCTGCTTAGGCTTCATGGCACTGACTGATGACGAGAAAGGTCGTTATGCACAAGGTGTACCGAATGAAGGTTCATGCGCACCAAAAGGCAAAGAAGTTTACAAAGTTAAAAGCACAACCAAGTTTGAAAACTGGTGGTACGACCATCGTGTGAGCTACATCGATGCAAAGACCTTTGGTGACTACCGCACTGAATACTTCAAAGACGGCAAGCAGATCAAAGTGATCGACCGTGATTGGGTAAAACTTGGTGGTAGCGATGACCCACGCGCAATCGGCTGGGGCTACTGGTACGGCAAAACACTTGAGACCGGTCACGAGACATGGGCAGTTATCCCATCAAACGTGAATGCAGTTAACGCGTCATACGACGAGAACTGGTGGTCAGAGCGTACCTTGCGCAAGATCAAGCGTTAATCGAATTACAAAAATTAAAGGGGTGAGCAATCACCCCAACCAAACAATCACACATGAGTTGGAGAAAACACATGTTTAAGAAACAACATTTAGCACTGGCGATTGCAGCAACCCTAGCTGCAAATGCAGCTTTTTTCAGCGCTTGAGACGTCAGTAACTTTAAAAAACGAAACTGCTGCATTGTTAAAAGACGGCATTCGTACCAAAGCAACATCAACTTTGACACAACACTGGCGAAGGCAAAACTACTTAAAATTTGAAAATACCGCTCAAATTTTTTGAATGATGAATTTGATAATGGCATGTCTCATGGCATGGCGAACTCAACATCGTTCGACGATACTGAAAGCGCCATCAACGATTATGAAGGTCATCGAAACCAACACCCAACAAGACTTTCTTTCGTGAACTTTATGTTGATACCACAGCCGGCGACTGGGATGTACGCGTAAGAGGTAAACAACAAGTCGTTTGGGGTAAAGCTGACGGCATCAAATTCTGGATTTGATCAATCCAACTGATTACCGTGAGATGGCTCAAAACACTCATGGCTGATCTCGCATCCCTGTTGGATGATTAAATGCTGAAAAATATTTGATAATGGCGCTAACATTCAAGTTTATCTTTTCTCAAGCCAAAAGAAAATAAAATTGCCGGTTAATGCACCGTAACATCGACACCCGTTCAATGAAACAATGCAAATGAACCATCGAAACCCAAATAAATGGTCATTTGAAGGCCATCCCAGTTTGTTCTAATGGGGCCTGATTCGATCACCGGTCAGTCAAAATGGCTTTTTGAATATTGTTCCTGATTTGGGCTCAGTTGCAATTTGCTGGCTTTGGTGTTACATTGGCGCTGGCTTAGGTGGATTAAATGTTCCCACCTTCAGTGGCTTTACTGTTGGTTCAACCACAGGAGGATTCGGCGCCATAACCATGGGGGGAATGGCTGGAGCACTTGGCGGTGCAAACTTTTATGATCTACCCGGTGGTACTGGTGCAGCGGGTGCAGGGGCTGCAGCGGCAAATCCTTACGCATCGTACGGAGGCTTTGCCCAAGCAGTATACGGCGTTGCCGATTGTTTAGACGATGGCACATGTCAAAACGTTTCGCTAGACGTCTCCAATGCGGGTGATGTAGCCATCATAGATGCCATTACCGGTACACAAATGTTGGAGTACGGCTTCGCACCCTACTACAACACCAACTTGGCCGATTATGAAATGACTAATGCAGCAGCACCTGGCGCAACCCAAGTGCAGGACTCGACTTTTGACTACATGCAGTCAACAACCTTCATAACGTTTGATTCTTTTGTAAATGCCAAATCTCAATATATTTATAATATGCCAGATGATTTCGAACTCGATTTAGGTATGAAATGGAGCAAGTCGCTCAATAACGGTATGAACGTTTCATTTGCTTATTCATTCAACTACGACAAGAACCCAATCATTAATACCTCGTGGAGAAGTCCAACTGGAACCCTTCTTTACGCAAATAGAGCCAACATGGCTGTGGGTGCAGACGGCAACCCAGGTACCGCTGACGACTACATGGTCTACAACGCAGCCGGTGGTTCTTTGATTTTGACTGACCAACAAGGTGATGTCGGGTCTAACTGGTCTGTCAATGCTCAAGCAGATGGTGGTGCTGCTGCAGATTACGATGCAAATAATTATGGCGGCGCAGCTCAACAGGCTGGTAATGCCAATGCCTATGGCATTTTGCGCTTTGAGCAAACTCAACTGAGCGTGTAAACAACATTGGGCCGCATTTGACTATGCTGTTGACACTGAAGATCAACCCAGTTGTTCTTCGTGGTGAATTCTGTTTACACAAAAGATGGTAAAACAACCAGTAATGGATAAAGACCTACTTGCCATTGGTGACTTGAATGCGCTTAACCATGCAAAAAGCAGATCGTTTAAATATGTTCTTGGTGCTGATGTTACCGTTATGACAGACATGATGGTTAGTGCTCAATTCATTCAAGAGCGCAATCTTGATTTGTTGACAAACAAAATTGCTACACTCAAATCATATGCACCTAGACTATGCACATGCAACCATGCACTTAACTAATGGCTTCAAAAAGATATTGAAAAATAAAGAATTTCTACTCACTGTTCTTATCTAAGCCATTTGGTGAGTCTGGCGAAGGCCGCTGGAACAACATCTTGATGTTGGAAGAAGGTGGTGGTCGCTGGAACCGTTTTGATGTTGAGTACTCATTGATCCAACGAAGTTGATTGGTACATTCGAAGTACAACAAGTACTGGGGTGACGAGAACACCATGTTTGGTCAGTTTGAAAATGCTTCAAACGTTCAAATTGGTTTGAAGTACTTGCTGCAGTAATGCAATGAGTGTTTAACCACACAATCAAGCGGCGCTGGGTCACACCGCGCCGCTTTTTTTATCTCTAAAACTTTAGGAAAAAATAAGAATGAGCCAACACAATAAGTTTGCCGAAGGTTATGCGAACTTCGTGATGAAGTTCCGCTGGCCAATTATCGTGCTGCTCTTGATCGCTACTGTGCTCTCTGCACTGCAGATCAAGAATCTCGATATCCGAAACGATCCGGATACCCTCCTTCCACCAAGCAACCGTTACGTTGCCACTAATGCGTATGCCGAGCAGAACTTTGGCATGGGTAACTTGATGGTGTTTGCCCTCAAGGTAAAAGAAGGCGATATCTGGCAGCCATGGTTTATCAATAAGATCCAAGAGATCCATCGCAAGCTCGAAGCCTTACCGACCTCGAACCCTGCGAACTTTATTGATATCGCGGCACAAAAGATCAAGTACATGGGCGTTGATGAAAACGGCCTGATCATGAAGCGCTTGATCCCAACCGAAGGCATCAGTGATGACCCTGCGGTGGCGAAAGAGCAACTCGCGTTCTTACGTGAAGGCGTTAAGAACAATCCGGTTATGGCGCCGATGTTGGTGTCGATGTGGGACAAAGACGGTAACCGTTGTGCCTACGAGGATTACGACAAAGATCACTGTATTGCGAAAGCCGCTTACGTGATTGCTGACTACTCAGATGACGTTAAGTCGATCTACCTACCTTGGGTAAAAGAAGTTCGCGCGATGATGGACGAGTACGGTGAAGATGACCGTATCGAGTTACTGGTTGCAGGCGAGCCCTACTTCCTTGCGTGGATGTTGCAAGACTTAGTGAACAAGTGGTGGTTGTTTGTTATCTCGATCGCCATTGTTGTTGCTGTGTTATGGATGGAGTTCCGTAACTGGCGTGGCGCGATCTTCCCATTGATCGGCGTGTTCATGACCATCGCGATGACCTTAGGCCTGATGGGCTTCTCAGCGTTCAAGCTGACCACCATGATGGTACTGACCCCGATGCTGTTGTTAGCGATTGGTATCGGTCACTCGGTGCAAGTCACACGACGCTTCTTGTTTGAACATGCAAAAGGTGGTGACTGTAATGTGGCTGCACGTGATGCGATTGCAGCGACCATCATCCCAGCGACCTTATCGATCGTGACTGACATGGTCGGCTTTGCGACCTTGGCATCGGTGGATATCTCGTTCTATAAGGCATACGCCTACTTCGGCATGTTCGGCATGCTGACCTTGTTGCTCACCACCACAACACTGATTCCGTTGTTGATGAGCAAGTTCCCACCAAGCCAAGAGTTGTGTTTGCACTCCGATGGTCATGGCTGGGAGAAAGGTGTGGGCAACTTTGTCACTAAAGTGATTACCGGCCCACTGAAGTGGATCCCTATTGCTGCGATTGTTGCAGTGGTTGTGATCTCGGCTAACTACGCCAACCTCTACAACATGAATAACATCCCTGAAGATCAAGTGAAGCTTGAGCAAGAAGGCGACATCATGCCGGGTGTAGAGAAAGGTATTAACTATGCACGTGCGGCCTTTAAGGGCAGCTCGCAGACATGGAAAGACCTGGTTGAGCTAAACAAGGTTATGCCAGGTGTTATCTCGGTCTCTATCCCATTGCGTGGTAAAGAGCCAAATGCAACACCGTGTACAACGCAGTACTTCCCTAACGAAATCTTCGATATGAAGGGTGCGGAAAAAACCGCAGCCTGCGCAAAAGCGAAGAAAGAGTTGGCGTGTTGGGATGCTGAAGCCTGTGGCGCACAAGGCGTGTTCAACGAAGTTGAGCTACACACCGATGTTGAGAAGTTTGAGAACTGGCTGCGTGCTCACCCTTATGTGGGTTACACCGGCTCGTACACTCAGTACATCCGTTTGGTTAACTACCTGCTCGTGACCGAGCCAGGTCAGCAACCTAAGATTCGTGACCTTGCGGTTCCGAATCGTGAGTACTTAACCAGCATCGATCCTGATGACGATCGTAGTCCGAAAGAAATCGTTCAGATGTACAACGGCTTGTTGCAAGCGATGACCTCTGACGGTGACATGGAATCGTTCGTTAAGACCAAAGGTGATAACGAATGGAACGAAGGTGTTGTACTTGGCTTCATCAATACGATGGATCCACGCGAAACTCACCAAGTGACCATGGATATCCAAAACTACATCGAAGAGCACAAGAATGATCCGGGCTTCTCGAAGGTTAACTTTGGTCTTCGTAATGCCAACACCTCAGGCGACACCAATGAGATGTCAGTCGATGGTGCAGGCTACGTGAAGCCAGGTATTGGTGGTTTCTTAGGTGCAACCGAAGCAACGCGTGAAGTGGCAATGGACAACTGGTTGATCAGCCCATTGCAAACCGCGTTAGCGATCTTCTTGATTGCGGCGTTGATGTTCCGCTCATTCCTCGTCTCAGGCATCTTGGTATTCACTTTGTTGATCACCTTGATGGCGCAGTACGGCTTAGGCGGTTACTTCACCTCGGTTGAGAACTGGTCCGGCAACTTGGCGTTCCACTTACTCGTTACCCTATCGATTGCGATGGGCTTGGGTGTGGACTACGGCATCTACATGATCTCGCGCTTACGTGAAGAGATGGCAGCGACCGGTAACAACTGGTTACAAGCTCTGCGTAACACACAGAACACCACCGGTTCGGCGGTTATCGTGTCGATCATCGTATTGCTGGGTAGCTTCATTCCACTGGTCGGTACCGACCTTGCGAATACGTGGGGCTTAGGTGTGTTCATCGGCGAAGCACTGGTTATCGATATGGTGACCGCGCTGGTGCTGATCCCACTACTGGTCTACTGGTTCAAACCAAAGTATGTGTTTAAACCAAATGACTAAACCTCGCGTTTAGCGAAAACAAAAAAGGCGCCGCAAGGCGCCTTTTTTATTGCTTTGGTATTTTTAGGTGCGACTGTGTAGCTCGCGCATTGCACCTTGCAGATCACCTTTGAGCACATCGCTGATCACGCGCTCTAATTCATCGAGACCTTGCTCGATCTTATCTTGATCGACTTTATTCGGACGGCTCAACACATAACCTGCCACCGCATCTTTATGCCCCGGATGACCAATGCCGACACGTGCACGATGAAAGTTCGCACCCAAGGCACTGCTGATATCACGCAGACCATTATGGCCACCATGACCGCCCCCGGTTTTTAGACGCACAACCCCAGGCTCCATATCGAGCTCGTCATGCACGACTAACATCTCGCTGACATCAATCTTGTAGAACTTAGCTAAGGCGCTCACTGAGCGACCGCTCGCATTCATAAAGGTGGTGGGTTTAAGCAAGAAAGCAATCACCGCCTTCTGCATTTACTTTGACGAACTCACCTTGAAACTTGGTTTCAGGTCGCAGTGATCCACCATAACGACGCGCAAGACGATCCACCAACCAGAAGCCAACGTTATGTCGGTCTCCTTCATGTTTTGCGCCCGGGTTACCCAAGCCAACAATGCATCGTATTGGTGTGTCTGCCATGTCGATATCCTAAAACAAAAACGGCGGCACAAGGCCGCCGTTTTTAGCTTGAGAACAAGAAGATTAGTCTTCTTTCTTCTCTTCTTCAGCATCACCTTCTGCTGCAGGTGCATCTTCTTCAACTGCCTGAACCTTAGGCTTGTGAATAGATACAACGCCAGTGTCGTGCTCTTCACCGTGGGTCAGTGCAACGATCTCAACGCCTTTAGGCAATTTAACTTCTGATAGGTGAATGGTTTGATCCATTTCCAAGTTAGCCATATCAACTTCGATGAACTCAGGCAGGTCTTGCGCTGCACAGATGATTTCAACGTCGTTCATCAAGTGAGATGCTGCACCACCTTGCATCTTGATACCGTGACACGTCTCTTCGTTAACGAAGTGGAAAGGTACAGTCATCTTGATCTTGTCTTTCTTCGATACGCGAAGCAGGTCCAAGTGCAGGATGAATGGCTTAGCTGGGTGACGCTGCAAATCCTTCAGTACAACAGTCTCTTCTTTACCGTCCAACTTCAAAGTCAGAATGTGGGTGTAGAACGACTCGTGCTCCAAGTGCAGCAACAGCTCATTTTGGCTGTAGCGAACATAGTTGGCTCAGCGTCACCACCGTAGATGATGCCTGGAACCTGACCCTCATGACGTAGGCGGCGGCTCGAACCTTTACCTTGTACGTCACGAGTTGTGGCTACGATTTCAAAGTTTTCTTTCATAACTCAACTCCAATTGTTGATAAAACAAAACCTCTCTCGTCCTCGACCAGACGTGATGAGAGAGGCCTCTAATGCGAGCGAACTCGCGGTTGTGGCTAGACCTTAGTCAATGAATAAGGAGCTAACCGATTCTTCGTTACTGATGCGGCGCATCGTCTCAGCGAGCAAGCCGGCAATCGATAACTGACGTATTTTTGTGCAGTCCTTCGCATTTGGCTTAAGCGGGATCGTGCCAGCAACAACCAGCTCATCGAGCTCTGAGTTGTTGATGTTTTCGATCGCAGGACCTGACAACACTGCGTGTGTTGAGTAGGCCACAACCTTCTTAGCGCCATGTTTCTTTAATGCAGCTGCCGCTTTACACAAAGTACCTGCGGTATCGACCATGTCGTCTACCAAGACACAACTGCGGCCTTCAACATCACCGATGATGTTCATGACCTGAGCGACATTCGCTTTAGGACGACGTTTGTCGATGATCGCCAGTTCCGCATCATCCAATCGCTTAGCGATTGCACGTGCACGAACCACACCACCCACGTCCGGCGAGACAACCATCAGGTCGTCGTAACGCTGGCGCCAGATATCACCCAATAAAATAGGTGAGGCGTAGACGTTGTCCACGGGGATATCAAAGAATCCCTGAATTTGGTCTGCGTGCAGATCCATGGTCAGCACACGGTCACAACCCGCGGCGCCGATCATTTTCGCAGCCAGTCGAGCAGTGATAGGTACACGTGCTGATCGTGGTCGACGATCTTGGCGCGCATAACCGAAGTAAGGAATAACCGCTGTGATACGGCCTGCTGATGCCCAACGCAGTGCGTCGATCATCACCAACAATTCCATCAAATTGTCATTGGTTGGCTCTGAAGTGGGTTGCACCACAAAAACGTCGCGTCCGCGCACGTTCTCTTGGATCTCAACCATGCTTTCGCCGTCACTGAACTGGCCAACGACAGCTTTGCCCAAAGGAAGTCCGAGATACTCAGCGATCTCGCTCGATAGCTCCGGGTGAGCATTACCCGAAAACACCATCATGCCGGTAGCAGGCATGTCTTTCTCCCGTGTGGTTCACAGATAAAAAAAGCCGCCAATGGCGACTTCCATCCACTGTTTTCACAGCTTCTTGCCAAAGAATGAGGGAGGCAGTTCTCTGCGCGCTAACGATGGATCACATCGGCGCTGCAAGGTCGCGCTATTAAAGCGCGCTGCGCTACGACTTTTTGAGTCGTCCCAATTCGGTGACTGCTTTCGCAGTTCAATTATGGCTGGGGTGGCAGGATTCGAACCTACGAATGTCGGAGTCAAAGTCCGATGCCTTACCGCTTGGCGACACCCCAATTAACTGTTGGCCAGACGCTCCATTAAAGGAGAGACATTGCAGCCTTTTGTGACGAAACCGGTGAGATTTTTTGGCAATTTCTGCCAAACCTCTCGAGCAGCATCCTCAGAGTCGAATTCGGCGAAGATACAGGCGCCGGTTCCGGTGAGTCGCGCTTCAGAGAAATTATCAAGCCAATCAATAGCTTGAGACACCTCTGGTGACGTCTTCTTAACCACGTTCAGGCAATCATTTGACCGTTCGCCGTTAAGAAAGGCGCGTATTGTGATTTGCGAGGAATCCCTTGTCAAATCAGGATGGGAAAAAACTTCGGCGGTTGAAATAGATACCGCTGGCACGAGCACCAGATACCACGGCTCAGGCAGCTCAATCGGGGTGAATTTCTCCCCCACACCCTCAGCCCAGGTCGCCTGACCTTGCACAAAGACCGGCACATCCGCCCCCAGCTGCAAACCGAGCTGCGCAAGCTCATCATTAGATAGGCCACAGCCCCAGAGATGGTTAAGCGCAAGCAGCACCGTGGCGGCATCTGAGCTACCACCACCCAAACCACCACCCATTGGCAGTTGTTTGTGCACACGGATGTCTACGCCTTTACTGGACTGAGCTCTTTGCTGAAGTAATCGAGCTGCTTTAACCACTAAGTCACTTTCTGCGGGCACGCCCTCGAGCTCGGTGACTCGATGAATCTCGCCATCGTCTCGCACACGAAAATCAATCAGGTCGGCTTGCTGTACAAACTGAAACACGGTTTGTAAGAGGTGATAACCATCATCGCGACGACCGGTGATGCGTAATAACAGGTTGAGCTTAGCTGGCGCCGGCCAGCCGTTAGACCAATCACTCATTGAGGCCACAACTTCTGACCGATGGCTTTAACTAGCTCGTGATCAGGGAACTCGGCGACCACTTTGGCATAAAAGGTTTTGGCCTCATCTAAACGCCCAAGCTCCGCGAGCACCTCAACAATGTGCGCACCGATCTCACCATCAGCAGCAATCTTGTACGCCTTTTCTAGCCATGGCAGTGCTGCTTCAGGATCACCTAACTTATAGGTCACCCATCCCATGCTATCGACGATCGCTGGATTCTCCGGTGATTGCTTTACCGCTTCTTCGATATAGGTACGCGCTTCTTGCAGTCGAATACCTTTAACTACAAGTGAGTAGCCCCATCCGTTGAGCGCATCGGGATCGCCGGGATAGAGATCGAGTAACTTTTTGAAGGTGCGATCCATTTTTTCAACGTCATCTGAATCGCTGATAAACAGACCATAGTTAAACAACAAATCTTTGTTGGTTGGGTGCTGCTCTAAACCCTGTAGATACACCGCCTCGATCTCATCTGCAGCTTTATCTAACTGACGCATGATTTGCGCTTCGGCGTTAAATAAACGTGCCGGTACAGGTGAGAGCTTTTGACGTAGCTCAGCCAACACCTTCAGCGCCTCATCACCTTTCTCTTGTCGCAGCAACACCACACTTAAACGTAATAAGGCATCGGTTTGATGCTCACCTTTACCCACTGCTCGGTACAAGCCTGCGGCAAGATCATCGTTGCCTAGCTGTTCTTCGATTTGCGCTAGAAAGAACGTTGCTTCGTGTTGATGCTTTGGATCGTTTCGCAAGGTCTGCCAAAGTGTTTGCGCCAAGGGCCACTTGCTCTCTTGTGTCGCGAGCATGGCATAGGCATATGTCACATCAGCTCGACCTGGCGCCATCTCATGCGCTTTACCAAAAGCTTCTAACGATTCATCAAAGCGTTCTTGCGAAATGAGCAGTCGCGCATAACTGAGCTGTAGCGACACATTATTTGCATCACGCTTAAGACCGGCTTTTACGATCACTTCCGCTTGCTGTTTGCGATCGGTTGCGCCAAGTACGCGCGCTAACAACACACGCGCTTCATTCGCATCAGGGTCTTGATCAATAGCTTGCTGTAAATAATTTTCTGCAGCTTGATAGTCACGGTGCGAGACATGCGCCAATCCAAGCGCATATAAAGCCGCACTGGTTGCCGGATAATTTTTAGCTACCTGACTGAATGACCTGAAGTGCTGCTGCATCTTTCTCACCATTCAGCGCTGCAACCATCGCTAACAAACCATCTTCTTGCTTGGCATTGAGCAACTTCACCATCGCATCAAATTGAGGCACCGCTAACTCGGCATTACCTTCTCTCACATGCAAGGTGCCCAATAACTGACGTGCTTGAACATGATTCGGCGCCAACTCGACCCAACGTTTGGCTGAACTGAGCGCTTCAGGCCAGCGGCTTTTAAAGGTCGCAATACGCGCAGCTCGCTCGGCAAAGTGAGGCTCGTCAAAGGTTGTACTTAGCGTTTGGTACTTAGGCAAAGATTCGTCAAAGAATCCCTGTCGTGCGCCCACCTCAGCGACCAAGGCGTCATATAGAGTCTCACCAGTGAAAACGAGCTCGGCTCGCTCAGGCTCGGCAAAAACCGGGGCATCTGCCACAACCGTTTTCTCAGGCACGCTTTGGCATGCGCTGAGCAAATAAGACGCACCGAGAACAACAGAAAAAATGGGGATTAACTTCACCGCTATAGAGTAGCTGATCACCCTGCGCCTAGCAGCATGAATTGCCTTAAAAACAAGCGTGGATGAGCTGAACAGCTTATGCCAAACTTGCATTCAAGCCTTTGATAAATCAAAATTTCCGCCCTTTTCGACCCATCGCCTGTGCGTGGAGCTGTATTTAAGATGTCTTTGTTTGCCGTTGGCCTCAATCATAAGACCGCACCTGTTGCGATCCGCGAGCGCCTGACATTTGGCCCAGACATCGTGGTGGGCGCTCTTCGCAGCTTGCGCGAACAGCCTGGCGTACACGAAGCTGTCATCCTATCGACCTGCAACCGCACCGAGTTGTATTGCTCTGCGGAAGAGGATGCGATTCAAGGTGTTCGTGAATGGATGGGTGATTTTCATGGTCTCGCCTTAAGCGATATCTCTAACTACCTCTATCAACACTTAGATGATGATGCGGTATCGCACTTGCTTTGTGTATCAAGTGGTTTGGATTCGTTGATCTTGGGTGAGCCACAAATTCTTGGCCAAGTTAAAGACTCGTATCACACCGCATCAACCGCAGGTCACACCGGCAAGATTCTTGAGCGTTTGTTCCAACATGCGTTTAACACCGCCAAACAAGTGCGCACGGATACCGCGATTGGCGATAGCCCAGTCTCTGTCGCTTTTGCTGCGGTTAGCTTGGCGCGTCAGATCTTTACCGATCTATCAAAACAAACTGCGTTACTGATTGGTGCTGGCGAAACTGTTGAGCTTGCTGCACGTCATTTGCATCAACTCGGCATTGGCCATCTGATCATTGCGAACCGCACAGTGTCGCGCGCAAAAGATCTAGCTGAGCAGTTTGGTGCAACACCAGCATCGATTACTGAGCTATCTACCCAGTTACCTAAAGCAGACATCGTGATTGCATCAACCGCTAGCCCACTACCGATCTTAGGTAAAGGTACGGTTGAGCGCGCATTGAAGGCACGTCGCAATAAACCGATCTTCATGGTGGATATCGCGGTACCACGTGACATCGAGCCTGAAGTGAGCAACTTGCGTGACGTTTACCTCTACACGGTTGATGACCTGCAAGAAGTTATTCAAGAGAATTTAAAGTCTCGCCAAGAAGCGGCTGAACAAGCGCGCGAGATCATTGGTTTTCAAGTCGGTGAGTTCCGTGATTGGTTAGGCTCACTTGATGCGATTGATTTGATTCAGGACTTCCGTTCAACCGCAGAAGCTGCGCGTGATGAAGTACTCGAAAAAACATTGCGTATGTTGGAGTCAGGTAAAGACCCTGAAGAGGCAGCGCAATATCTTGCTCACACCTTAACCAATCGTTTGCTTCATGCACCTTGCCAGCAACTTCGTGCCGCTGGCAGCGCAGGTCAGCATGACATTTTGGAAGCAGCTTCGACGTTGTTCCAACTCCCTGCCAATAAAAAATCAGATTAGCTTCCATCATGAAAGACAGTATTCGTCGCAAGCTCGAGACGATCTCGGAGCGCTTCGGTGAAATCACTGCGTTGCTCGCAGAACCCGAAACCCAGAACGACAACAATCAATTCCGATCATTGAGCCAAGAGTATGCTCAGCTCGATCCTATTGTGTCGACGTATCAAAAGTATGTTGGCTACGAGCAAGAAATCGAAGCCGCTGAAGAGATGATGTCTGACCCTGAGATGGCAGAGCTCGCTGAAGAAAGTCTTGATGAAGCGAAAGAGAATCTCGAGAACCTGTTACCTGAGCTTCAAAAGTTACTGCTGCCGAAAGACCCTAATGACGAGAAAAATATCTTCTTAGAGGTTCGCGCCGGTACCGGTGGTGCAGAAGCGGCACTGTTCTCTGGTGACTTGCTGCGCATGTACAGTCGTTATGCCGAGATCAAAGGTTGGCGTACTGAAATCATTAGCGAGAGCGTTGGTGAGCACGGCGGTTATAAAGAAGTCGTCGCGCGCATCATTGGCCAAGGTGTTTATTCGCATCTGAAATTTGAATCAGGCGCGCATCGCGTGCAACGTGTACCCGAAACTGAATCACAAGGTCGTGTACATACCTCGGCCTGTACAGTTGCGATTCTGCCTGAAGCCGATGAAGCAGCCGAGATTGAAATCAATGCGGCAGATCTGCGCATCGATACCTATCGTGCCTCTGGCGCTGGTGGTCAGCACGTTAATAAGACCGACTCAGCGGTACGCTTGACTCACCTACCAACCGGCGTGGTTGTGGAGTGCCAAGATGAACGCTCACAACACAAGAACAAAGCGCGTGCGATGTCGCTATTAGCTTCAAAACTCAAAGCAGCTGCAGATGCCGAGGTGCATCAAGCTGAATCAGCAGCTCGCAAGTTACAAGTTGGCAGCGGTGATCGCTCAGAACGTATTCGTACGTATAACTTTCCGCAGAATCGCGTGACCGACCATCGCATCAATCTCACGTTATATAAGTTAGATGAAATCTTGATGGGACATGCTGACCAAGTTGTTGAGCCACTGATGCATGAGTATCAAGCTGAGCTGCTCGCCTCACTGAATGAGAATTCATGAGCACTGTTAGCGAAGCACTCGACTGGGCAACGGAGCAACTCAGCGAATCTGATGATGCGCGACTCGATAGCCAAGTTCTGCTCGCCTATGCACTGAACGTTTCTCGCACCTGGTTATTTACATGGCCAGATAAAGCGCTCGATGGCGCAACACTGACTGCTTTCAATGCACTCATTGAAGAACGTAAAAGCGGCACGCCGATAGCCTATATCACCGGCTACCGCGACTTTTGGTCACTGCGCTTAAAAGTCACACCCGATACCTTAATTCCACGTGCGGACACCGAGTTGTTAGTTGAGACCGCACTCACCTTAAAGAATGTCGAAAAGCCCTGTGATGTAATCGACCTTGGCACAGGCACCGGCGCGATAGCTTTATCGCTCGCGAATGAATGCCCCAGCTGGCGCATTACCGCCACTGACATCAATCCAAAGACTTTAGCCGTGGCCAAAGAAAACGCTACGACGCTTGAGCTGGCAGTGAGCTTTAAAGAATCTGCTTGGTTTGATGCGATCAACGATCGTTACGACTTAGTGATCAGTAACCCACCGTATATCGAATCGGATGATCCTCATCTGCAACAAGGTGACCTTCGCTTTGAACCAGCCGGCGCGCTCGCTTCAGGCCAAGATGGATTGGATGATATTCGACGACTCGTTCAACAAGCACTCAAGCACCTTAAAAAAGACGGCTACCTGTTGTTGGAGCATGGCTATCAACAAGCCGAAGCAGTTCGTAGCTTGATGGCAAAAGCTGGCTACATAGACATCGAAACGCATCAGGACATTGAGGACCGTGACCGAGTCACCCTAGGGAAAATACCTACTTGACCCATGGGTATTCGAGGTCGACACTCAAATAGTCGACTTTCGGGAGGCACAATGTTGCACAAACCCGACAATCTAAACCGAAAACGCGATATTTCTTTTTGCGTACTGCACCCGGATGAAAACCAAGCCGGTACTGCCTCTGCTTTGCTTGAAGGTTTGGATGGCATCGATCATGTCGAACACAGCAATGATCATCAGATCACCGTTTATTACTCCTTAGATAGCGTCACCTTAGAAGCGATTGAGGCCCTGCTTGTCGATCGTGGCTTTCATCTCGATAACAGCTTGCTGCAACGCATGCGTCGCGCCTTGATTCACTACACCGAAGAAAATCAGCGCCGCAATCTTGGCTGTGGCCGCGGAGAAAGCAACTGCGCCTCTAAGCTGTTTGTGAAGCAATACCAACAACGTGAGCATGGCTGTAAAGATGCTCGCCCCTCTCACTGGCGTCGCTATCTATAAGACTTTGCATCCCTGAAGTACACTTAGGGAATGAACGACGACGACCTCCTCCGCTATAGCCGACAAATCATGCTCTCTGAGTTGGATATTGAAGGCCAACAAAAATTGCGTGATGCACATGCCTTAATCATTGGCTTGGGCGGTCTTGGCTCACCGGTTTCCATGTATCTGACAGCAGCAGGATTCGGCCAGCTCACTCTTGTCGATGATGACCAGGTAGATATGACCAATCTGCAACGACAGATCGTGCATGACACCTCAACTGTTGGCCAAGATAAGGTGGCTTCAGCTAAAGCCCATCTTGCGCGATTGAATAGCGATGTTGTTGTGCATGCGATCAATCGCCGCTTAAGCGATGAGGAGTTAGATCAAAAGATTGCTGAAGTCGATATCGTGATCGACTGCTGCGATAACTTTGATACGCGCTTCGCTGTGAATCGTTCGTGTTATCAACATCAAACACCGCTTGTTTCTGGCGCAGCCATTCGCTGGGAAGGTCAGATCAGCGTGTTTCATTCTCAACCTGATCAAGCGTGTTATCACTGCCTTTACGGCGAAGGCGTGGAAGCGCCGATGCGCTGTAGCGAGAACGGCGTGATATCGCCGCTTGTTGGCATTATTGGCAGCATTCAAGCACTAGAAGCGATCAAAGTGATTGCGGGTTGCGGCGAATCATTACAAGGCCAGCTTCAAGTCTTTGATGGTCTTTATCATCAGTGGCGATCATTAAAGCTTGTTAAAGATCCTAAGTGCCCTGTTTGCGGTAATCCATGATTCTTTTTATTCATGGCTTTCGCAGTTGCGGCTTAGGTCAGAAGTCGCAAGCGCTGATTGATTACTTTGGTAGCGATGAAGTCCTCGCCCCCGATCTACCTAATCATCCTAAAGATGCTGCAGATGCTTTAACCGACATAATTAATGCGCATCCAATTGATTTACTGATTGGCTCATCACTCGGCGGGCATTTAGCGACGCATATTAATCAATCGAAGCACATCCCAAGCGTATTAATTAATCCTGCTGTCGCGCCACATAGCTTGCTGAATGATTATCTCGGTGAGCATGAAGATTGTCATGGCAACCTGTTTGAAGTGACGCAAGATTACCTTGAGGTTTTGCAACAACAGTATCGCCATGACCTTTCATCTGATGAGCGCTATCTCGTGTTACTGCAAACCGGTGATGAAACTCTCGACTACCGAAAGGCTGCCGCCTACTATGCAGACTTTGATGTGATTGTTGAGCAAGGCGGCAATCACCGTTTTGAAAATTTTGAACAACACCTGCCGCACATTGCGGCGTGGCGAAAACAACATGGCTAAGAAAGCAAAAGAACCTCTTGATCTGAATAAGCTACGTCAGGACATCGTGTTCAAAGACACCCTCATGGGACATGAGCTCACCTTTCATACGACTTGGGGATTATTCTCGCCACGCGCCATAGATGAAGGCACACAACTCTTACTGAAGCATATGGATGTTAAGCCAGACGATACGGCTATCGACTTAGGCTGTGGCTATGGGCCGATTGGCATGAGCATCGCTAAGTCAGCACCACAAGGTAGTGTGCTGATGGTGGATAAGGATTTTGTTGCGATTGAATATGCGAACGCTAACTGCAAACGCAATAACATCAGCAATGCTAATGCGATGTTGAGTGATGGCTTAAAGCACATCCCAAAACAAAACTTCAGCTTGGCAGTTACTAACCTTCCTGCAAAGACATCGAAGGAACATTACTACCTGTTCTTTTATGACATCAAAGAGCGCCTTGAACCAGGCGGTCGTTTCTATGTGGTCGTGATTAGCGGGCTACGTCGTTTTATCGAACGCGCTTTTGAAGAAGTATTCGGCAACCATTGCAAGGTGAAGCAAGGACAAACTTACACCGTTGCAATGGCAACCAAAGAGTCTTAACCCAACTTATCAGCGAGTAGCTGGTTAACCTGTTGTGGGTTTGCCTTGCCTTGTGACTTCTTCATGATTTGACCAACAAAGAAGCCAATCATCTTAGGTCGCTTATCCGGCTCAGCATTTTTATAGTTTTCAACCTGCTCAGGATTCGCAGCAAGCACCTCATCCACGAGCGCTTCAATCGCGCCGGTGTCGGTAATCTGCTTAAGACCTTTTGCTTCGATCACCTCATCAGCCGAACCTTCGCCTGCCCACATCGCTTCGAAGACCTGCTTGGCGATCTTGCCGGAGATGGTGTTATCGGTGATGCGACTTAACAAGCCAGCTAAGGCATCTGCATTGACGGGGCTTTGCTCAATCTCAAGATCTGCTTTATTTAATGCCGCTGCAAACTCACCCATCACCCAGTTAGCCGCAAGCTTGGCATCACCACACGCTTTAGCCACGGTTTCAAAGAAGTCTGCATTCACGCGTGAACTTGTCAGAACGTTAGCGTCATACGCTGGTAAGCCATATTCGCTTTCGAAACGCGCACGTCGCACATCCGGCAGCTCTGGCATGTCTGCTGTGACTTGCTGAATAAAGGTGTCGTCGATTTCAACTGGCAACAAATCTGGATCTGGGAAGTAACGATAGTCATTCGCTTCTTCTTTCGAGCGCATAGAACGCGTCTCATCTTTGTTTGCATCGTAGAGACGTGTCTCTTGCACAATCTTGCCGCCATCTTCAATGACATCGATCTGGCGTTCGATCTCGTAGTTGATCGCTTTCTCAAGGAAACGGAACGAGTTGATGTTTTTCAGCTCGGTACGCGTACCGAGCTTCTCTTCACCCATTGGACGAATCGAGACGTTAGCATCACAACGGAAAGAACCTTCCTGCATGTTGCCGTCACAAATACCAATGTAGGTCACAATCTGGTGAATCTTGCGCGCATATGCCACTGCTTCTTTCGCTGAACGCATATCTGGCTCAGAAACGATCTCAAGCAATGGTGTTCCTGCGCGGTTCAAATCGATACCGGTTTGATCTGGGAATTCTTCGTGCAATGACTTGCCCGCATCTTCCTCAAGGTGCGCACGTGTCACGCCAACCGTTTTGGTCTCGCCGTCTTCCATCACGATCTCAACCTGACCCACACCTACGATTGGTAGCTGCGCCTGACTGATTTGATAGCCCTTTGGCAAATCAGGATAGAAATAATTCTTACGCTCAAAGATCGATTTCTTAGCGACATGCGCATTAATCGCAGTACCAAAACGTACTGCAAATTCCACCGCACGCTTATTCAACACCGGCAATACGCCTGGCATACCCAAGTCAACGAGGTTGGCTTGCGTATTAGGCTCAGCACCAAAGGCGGTTGATGAGCCAGAGAAAATTTTAGAGTTGGTCGCAAGCTGCGTATGGATCTCTAAACCAATGACGACTTCCCATTTCATTTTAGAAGCCCTCCGGTGTTGCTAAGTGCCAATCGGTTGCCTGCTGAATCTGATGCGCGACATTGAGCAGTCGTGCTTCATCAAACAAGTTACCGACTAGTTGGAAACCCACAGGCATGCCATTCGCATGTTGTGCAGGGATCGACATGCCAGGCAGACCCGCCAAGTTCACCGCAATGGTGTAGATGTCTTGTAGGTACATCGATACCGGATCGTCTGTCTTTTCACCTAACTTAAACGCTGTATCTGGCGCGGTTGGACTCACAATGACATCACACTGCTTAAAGGCTTCTGCAAAGTCATTTGCAATCAACTGACGAATCTTTTGAGCTTTGATGTAGTAGGCATCATAGAAACCCGCAGACAAAGCATATGCGCCGATCATGATGCGTCGCTTAACTTCTGAACCAAAGCCTTCTGAACGTGAACGCTCATAAAGATCGGTTAGGTCTTTAGGGTTGTCGCAACGATGGCCGAAACGTACGCCATCAAAACGCGATAAGTTAGATGAACACTCGGCAGGCGCTACAACGTAGTAAGCCGGCACAGAGAGGTGCGCATTCGGCAAGCTAACTTCAACAATCTCAGCACCTTGACGCTTCAACTCATCAATCATTGCCTGAGTCGATGCTGCGATACCGCTGTCCAAATCACCGGTCATGAACTCTTTAACCACGCCCACCTTCAGGCCGGCGATAGGGTTATTCAAACCACTGACATAATCATCAACTGGACGATCCGCACTGGTTGAGTCTTTCGCATCAAAACCTGCCATCGCTTGCAGCATCATCGCGGCATCTTCTGCGGTTTTGGTCATAGGACCTGCTTGGTCAAGCGACGAAGCAAACGCGATCATGCCGTAGCGAGAAACGCGACCGTAGGTTGGTTTTAGACCGGTAATACCGGTCAATGCTGCTGGCTGACGAATCGAACCACCGGTATCGGTACCGGTGACTGCCGCCGCTAAGCTAGCTGACATAGCTGCCGCCGAACCACCTGACGAACCACCGGGTACACAGTCGGTATTCCATGGGTTACGCACTGGACCGTAGTAGCTGGTCTCGTTCGATGAACCCATCGCGAATTCGTCCATATTGGTTTTACCGACACAGACCACACCCGCCTCGGCCAATTTTGTCACCACGGTCGCATCGTAAGGTGAGATGAAGTTATCCAACATCTTCGATGCGCAGCTGGTGCGAACACCTTGGGTACAGAAAATATCTTTGTGCGCGATCGGGATACCGGTCAGATCAGAGGCATCACCCGCTGCACGGCGTGCATCGGCAGCTTTCGCCTGCTCAAGCGCTTGCTCGGGAGTGACGGTAATAAAACTGTTGAGCTTCGAATCGAATTGCTCAATACGCGATAAAAAGTGCTGGGTCAGCTCAACACTCGAGTATTCACCGGCTTTTAAGCCTGCTGACAATTGCGCTAGCGTCTTGGTATGCATTGTCATGACCTCACTCGATTACCTTAGGCACAAGGAACAGACCTTTCTCTGCCTCTGGTGCATTACTTTGGTAAAGCTCGCGCTGATCGGTTTCGGTTACCTCATCGAGGCGCAAACGCTGGCTCATTTCTAATGGGTGCGCCATCGGCTCCACCGCGTCGGTATCGACCGACTCCATTTGTGCCACTAGGTCTAGGATATTCGACAAATCACCGCTCAAGGCCTCAGCTTCGGCAGGCTCCACAGCCAGACGAGCAAGGTGCGCGATTTTTGCGACATCATCAGAAGTTAACGACATGCGTTTGCCTCAGAAAATAGGATTTTGGAAAGGGATGGGAAATTACCATAAACAGCCGCAAACTGGCAGCATTTACCCCTGAAAAGCTTGCTGCAAAGGCCATTCGCTTGTAGATTAGCGAGCTAAATCAACAGTGCCCTAAGACACTGGAAATAGCCGTTTCTGCCCAATCTCGTCAGAAACCAAACCTTGGATGGAAAACTATGTTGTTTAAGCGTCTTCGCGGCCTTTTCTCAAACGATCTTTCAATTGACCTCGGAACAGCAAATACGCTGATTTATGCCCGCGATAAAGGCATCGTTTTGAATGAGCCATCGGTAGTCGCGATTCGACAAGACCGTGGCCGCGGCGGCAATAAATCCGTTGCAGCGGTAGGTCATGCGGCTAAGCGTATGTTGGGCCGTACACCTGAGAACATCACCGCTATTCGTCCGATGAAAGACGGCGTTATTGCTGACTTCACGGTGACCGAGAAAATGCTTCAGTACTTTATTAATAAGGTTCACGAAGCAAAGCTTTTACGCCCAAGTCCACGCGTTTTGATCTGTGTTCCTTGTGGTGCAACATCGGTTGAGCGTCGTGCGATTAAAGAATCAGCAGCTGGCGCTGGTGCTCGTGAGGTTTATCTAATTGAAGAGCCAATGGCTGCTGCGATTGGCGCTGGCCTTCCTGTTGACGAAGCTCAAGGCTCAATGGTCCTAGATATCGGTGGCGGCACCTCTGAAGTCGCGATCATTTCGTTGAATGGTATTGTTTACTCAGCGTCAGTGCGCATCGGTGGTGACAAGTTTGACGAAGCGATCATCAACTACGTGCGTCGCAGTTACGGCACTCTGATTGGTGAAGCAACCGCTGAGCGCATCAAAAAGAAAATCGGCTCAGCCTATCCGATGGATGAGGTGCTGGAGCTAGAAGTTAAAGGCCGCAACTTAGCCGAGGGAATTCCTCGCAGCTTCACCTTGAACTCTAATGAAATTCTTGAAGCACTCAGTGAGCCATTAGCAGGCATCGTTGATGCGGTGAAGAAAGCACTTGAGCAAACCCCACCCGAGCTCGGCGCTGACGTTGCCGAACGCGGTATCGTGTTAACTGGTGGTGGCGCCTTACTTCGTGATCTTGATCGTTTGTTAGAAGAACAAACAGGCCTACCGGTTATCGTTGCAGAAGATCCACTGACTTGTGTGGCTCGTGGTGGCGGTCGTGCCCTTGAGTTAATCGACGAAAGCGGTAGCGACTCTTTCACTGTCGACTAATTTCTTAAGGTTGTCTTACAGGAGATAAACCATTAAGCCCATTTTTGCACAGGGTCCATCACAGCCAATCCGACTGGTGATGGCTCTGATCGCATCGTTGGTTTTGATGGTGATGGACTTTCGCTTCCATCAGCTACAGTACTTAAGAGACAGCCTCACTGTTGTCCTGCATCCGCTGTATCTAATTGCAGACTTTCCTAAGACCGCGGGCAACTGGTTAAGTGATACCGCAAGCACTCGTGAGCAGCTACAAAGCAGTAACGCATCTCTCAAAGAAGAAAACCTTCGTTTACTTGCACGACTGCAAAAGTTTGAATCACTCCAAGCGGAGAACACGCGTCTACGTAATCTTTTAGATGCTTCCCTCAAAGTAGATGACCGCATCCTGATCGCAGAAATCATTTCAGTTGATCTTGATCCTTATCGCCATCAAGTCAGAATTAACAAAGGCTCTGCATCAGGCGTTTTTGTTGGCCAAGCCGTGCTTGATGCCGATGCTGTGATGGGACAAGTCATTCAAGTCACACCATTAAGCTCAACCGTACTTCTGATTAGTGATGCGACTCACTCTATTCCTATTGAGATTGTTAGAACCGGCGAAAGAAGCATCGCAATTGGCACTGGCAAAATTGGCTCACTTGACTTACCCCACCTACCCTCACACAGTGATATCGAAGTGGGTGATGTTTTGGTGACTTCAGGTTTAGGAGGAAAGTTTCCTGCCGGCTATCCAGTTGCGAGCATCAGCTCGATCAATCGCGACACCAATTCAGGCTTTGCACAAGTCAGTGCAACACCAACTGCTTATTTAGAACGTAGCCGACAAGTCTTGCTGGTTTGGCGCAACGATCAGAACACAGCGGGCAATTAAGATGGCGCAAGACCAAAATCGCATTTGGGTTATTTGGCTAAGCTTACTGGCTGCAATGCTTTTAACTATTGTGCCTATTCCAACGGCAATTGAAGTCTATCGCCCTCAATGGCTAGCACTGTTTTTAATCTACTGGGCTATAGCGCTTCCTCAGCGCATTAGCGTCGGCCATGGCTTCTTGTTTGGCCTTTTGCTAGATGTCTTAACCGGGACAACCATGGGCGAAAATGCATTTAGCCTGTCACTTATCACGTTTATTGCTCATCAAGGCCATGCGCGCCTAAGGACCTTTCCTTTTTCCAAGCAGGCTTTTGCGGTTATAGGCTTACTGCTTATACAAAAGGCTGTGAGTTTTATAGCTATCGGCATGACACTTGGCATAACAACCCAAAATGATTTCTGGCTAACGCCATTAATAGGCGCAGCACTTTGGCCATCCATCTTTTTCCTATTACGCAAAACACGACGCCGCATGCGCGTGCGCTAATCCGCCAACATGCGCATCAGTAATCACTATCAAGAACAACGTCAGTTTTTTAGTCGAGCTGTTATTGCAGCCGGCATTGTATTTATTGCTTTATGCGTCATCGCAGGTCGCTTGTACCAGCTGCAAGTTGTAGAACATTCGCATTTCAAAACACTTTCACAAGATAACCGGTTAAAACTTGAGCCAATACCACCGGTTCGCGGCCTTATCTATGACCGCAAGGGGCGCTTACTCGCCAACAATCGCCCCGCTTACAATCTTGAGATTATTCCTGAGCAAGTGCCGAATCTCGATCAAACCATTGATCAACTTTCGAAGTTAATTACATTATCTGAGCGCGACATTGATCGCTTCCACTCTTTACGCAAGCGCTCACGTCGCTTTGAAAGCTTACCGATTCGCGTCAACCTTTCGGATGAAGATGCTGCAAAATTTTCAGTTGAATCACATCGCTTTCCAGGCGTTGGCGTACGTGCTCATCTTTTACGCGAGTACCCCTACGGCGATATCTCAGCTCACGTGCTTGGTTATGTAGGTCGCATCAGTCTTAAAGATCTTGAAAAGCTAGATGAAGCAAATTATTCCGGCACCTCACACGTCGGCAAGATCGGCCTTGAACGCTCTTATGAAGATACGTTGCATGGCACTGTGGGCAATCAACAGGTTGAGGTGAACTCGGTTGGTCGTATTGCACGCGTTGTTAAGCAAGAAGCGCCCGTTAATGGCCAAGATATTCACTTACATCTCGATATTGATTTACAAAAAATTGCTATCGATTCACTCGGTGAATTTAATGGTGCTGTAATTGCAATGGATGTGATTGACGGCGGCATTCTCGCGATGGCCAGTAACCCAAGTTTTGATCCAAATCTTTTTGTTGAAGGCATCAGCACCAAGGAATACAGCGCGTTACAACAAGATGAAAATCGCCCACTTTATGATCGTGCACTCAAAGGCGTCTATCCACCTGGCTCAACTGTAAAACCGTTTGTTGGACTTGCTGGTTTAGAGACAGGCAGCATTCATTATCACGACAACATCTACTGCCCTGGTCACTTCAAATTACCCAATCATTCACACAAGTATCGTGACTGGAAAAAAACCGGTCATGGCGCCATGGATCTCAAAGGTGCAATTACACAATCGTGTGATGTTTACTACTACAAACTTGCTTCAGACATGGGTGTCGATTCGCTGAGCAAGTATCTTGAACAATTTGGCTTTGGTGAAAAAACCGGTATTGATTTAATTGGTGAAGCAAGTGGCATCTTACCTTCACGCGATTGGAAACGTGCTGCACGTAATCAACCTTGGTATGCCGGCGAGACGGTCATCATGGGTATCGGGCAAGGCTATTTCTTAACCTCGCCTCTTCAGCTTGCCACAGCGACGGCGGCATTTGCGAACAATGGTGATCGTTTGACCCCTCGCTTAGTGAAGAATATGACCGACACTAAAAACAATAGCGAGCTAACTGTTGATGCCGAACATCATCCCGTTAGCATTACCAATAAACGCAACTGGACTGAAGTGCATGACGCGATGGTGAATGTCACCGAAGGAAAACGCGGCACCGCAAAACGCATTCGCACCCCGCTTTATCGCATTGCCGGTAAAACAGGTACCGCTCAGGTTTTCTCAGTAAAACAAAACGAAGAATACGACGAAGAAAAGATCGCAAAGAAGTTTCGCGACCATGCTCTTTTCGTTGCCTATGCGCCTGCTGACGCACCACAAATCGCGGTTGCTGTCATTGTTGAAAATGGCGGTCATGGTGGCTCAACTGCGGCTCCAATCGCAAGAAAGCTGATGGATGCTTACCTGCTTCCTAAACTTGGCATGTCACTGAATCAGTCAACCAAGATACCTGCGGGCTTTATCTTGGGTGAGGAATAAACATGGGCTTTAGTCGCGACCTCACACCAAGCAATCCAAATAAACGCCAAGGTAGTCTTGCGCACTTGCATATCGACCTGCCGCTACTGCTTGGCATTCTCGCCTTATGTGTTTTTGGCCTAGGTATTTTGTACTCAGCTTCCGGCGGCGATCTTGGTCAAATCAACCGTCAGCTGATTCGCTTTGGCTTAGCTTTTTTTGTCATGGTGATTGTTGCGCAAATCAATCCACATACACTGCAACGCTGGGCGCCCTGGATCTATGGCTTAGGTGTTTTGTTACTGATTGGTGTGTTGTTGTTTGGTGATATCGGCAAGGGGGCGCAACGCTGGTTGAATCTTGGCGTGTTCAAATTCCAACCCTCTGAGATGGTAAAGCTTGCGGTACCTTTAATGATTGCTTGGTACTTAGCTAAACAACCTTTGCCGCCCAAGCTCAAAACCATTGCGCTCACTTTTATCTTGATTGCTATTCCTGTTGGCTTGATCGCAAAGCAACCCGACCTTGGCACTTCCCTACTTGTCGGTAGCGCGGGAATTTTTGCCCTTTTCCTCGCGGGGATTAGCTGGCGATTCATCATCACCTTGTTTGGTCTTGCAGCCGCTGCAGCACCGGTAGTGTGGATGAATATGCACAACTATCAAAAACAACGCGTACTCACTTTTTTAGACCCCGAAAAAGATCCTCTTGGCTCGGGCTATCACATCATTCAATCAAAAATTGCGATTGGCTCTGGCGGTTTATTTGGCAAAGGCTGGTTCAACGGCACGCAATCTCAGCTCGATTTTTTACCTGAGCGTCATACCGATTTTATTTTTGCGGTTTTATCTGAAGAATTTGGCTTAGTCGGCGTGCTGCTTTTACTCTCACTTTATCTCTTTGTGATTTTGCGAGGCCTATATATCGCCTCTCAAGCTCAAGAAACCTTTGGCCGCCTTCTCGCTGGCTCGCTGATCTTAGTGTTCTTCGTTTATCTTTTCGTAAACACAGGCATGGTTTCAGGCCTTCTACCCGTTGTTGGGGTGCCGCTACCGCTTGTCTCATACGGGGGAACCTCCTTGGTGACCTTAATGGCCGGCTTCGGTATCCTGATGTCTATTCACACACACCGCAAACTACTACCGCGATGAAAAAACAACTGACAACATTACTTCTCACTAGCGTTCTTTTAAGTAGCGCTGCTTTTGCCAACACAGACGAACAAGCCTTCATCGATAAGATGGTCAAAGAGCATCAATTTGATGCCGCTGAAATCAGCGCATTGCTCGGTCAGGCAAAGAAACAGCAATCCATTATCGATGCGATGTCACGCCCGGCTGAAAAACGATTGAACTGGGGTCAATACCGCAAAATCTTCATCACGGATAAACGCATCAAAGGTGGCATGAAGTTCTTGGAAGAGAATCAAGCCCTTCTTGAGCAAGCAGAAAAGACTTATGGCGTGCCAGCGCAAATCATCACTGCCATTGTTGGTGTTGAAACCTTTTACGGCCGCATTACTGGCAAGTATTCGGTACTCGACTCGCTCTACACCCTCGGTTTTCACTATCCGCCACGCGCTAAGTTTTTCCGTAGCGAACTTGAAGAGTTTCTCCAGCTAGCGCGTGAAGAGGGTGTGTCGCCGACTGCACCTCTTGGCTCCTATGCTGGTGCGATGGGTCGACCACAATTTATTTCTTCGAGCTTCCGTGCCTATGCGGTGGACTTTGATAAAGATGGCAAACGCGACATCTGGGAAAACAATGCCGATGTGATTGGCAGTGTGGCGAACTACTTTAAACGTCATGGTTGGAAAGCAGGTGAACCTGTTGCACAGCTAGTCACTGGGGCAAAAAAAGGTTTCGATAAAGAAATCAAAGCTGGCTACAAACCTAGCTTGAACGTGAACGCTTTAGTTAATAAAGGCATTATCTTAGGCAGCTCATTAGATAAAGATGCCAAGGTCGCCCTTCTCGAAATGGAATCTGATGACGGCAATGAATACTGGGTCGCTTCACCAAACTTTTACGCAATCACGCGATATAACCACAGCCCACTCTATGCGATGGCTGTTTTCCAGCTAAGCGAAGCCATTCGCCAACGCATGGGTCGTTGATATGCGGCATTGGCTGAGAGCTAGCGCACTACTCGCGCTAGTTTCTGCACTCGGAGGTTGTAGCTTTGGCTTGCCTTCCATGCCCTCTATCTTTGACGAGAGTGACAGTGCGCCGAGCGGCCTGCCAGACATGAGCCATGTGCCCGACGCTGTACCCAAAGTTGAGCGTATTTATCCTTACAGCCTTCGCCCGTATAACGTTTTAGGTAAGCACTACACCCCACTACGTACAGCGAAGGGTTATGTCGAAGAAGGCGTGGCCTCATGGTATGGCAATAAATTCCATGGCAATAAAACCTCGATCGGTGAGCGTTACGACATGTACGCAATGACAGCAGCACACAAAACCCTGCCGCTTCCGACTTACTTGCGCGTCACCAACCTAGAAAATGATCGAACGGTGGTGGTGCGTGCCAATGACCGTGGCCCATTCCATGGTAACCGCATCATTGATCTGTCTTACTCGGCCGCCAGCCGACTCGGTATGCTTGGAAAAGGCACTGCGCTGGTCGAAGTGCGCGCCATTGATCCGCGAAACCCTGAAGCAAGCCAAAAAGCTGCGAGCAAGCATGCAAAAGTCAGCAAATCGACCCGCCTCTATCTACAGGTTGGTGCCTTTGGTGATCTTGAGAACGCTCAACGACTACAAGCGCGACTCAAAACCCATCTCAATCGCCCCGTGCGACTTGAATCTGCTGAAACTGCCAATGGCGTGATTCATCGCGTTCAAGTCGGTCCTCTTGTCTCTGTTGAGATCGCAGACCAGGTCACCGCCGAGCTTGAGCCTTTGAATATTTACAACATTCAATTGCTGCTTCGGTAGCGCATCTATTGGCAGAAGCACGTAAACTAGCAACCATTGAAAAACAAACGAAAACAGGCCCTTTTATGCAACTGTTCCGCACGCTTTTACTTTCCCTCTTCTTAATCTCTACCGCACAGGCTGTTGTGCCGGAAGCGCCAGAGATCAATGCCTCTGGTTATCTTTTGATGGAAATGCACAGCGGCAAAGTCTTGGTTGAAAAGAATGCTGATCAACGCTTAGAGCCTGCCAGCCTAACTAAGATCATGACCGCGCATGTCGTGTTTGAAGAGATTGCAAAAGGCAAACTCAAACTTAGCGACATGGTGCACATCAGTGAGAAAGCTTGGAAGACCGAAGGCTCACGCATGTTTGTCAAAGTGAACTCGGATGTTTCTGTTGAAGACCTGCTGCGCGGTTTGATTATTCAATCAGGTAACGATTCGGCAGTTGCACTCGCAGAACATATTGCGGGTAGTGAAGATGCGTTTGCAGGATTGATGAATGCACACTCTGCACAGCTCGGCATGACAAGCACCAACTTTGTTAACTCTACGGGCCTGCCACATCCAGACCATTACACAACGCCACGTGACATCGTCAAAGTGACCGAAGCAACGATTCGCGACTACCCTGACTTTTATAAGATGTATGCGGAAAAGCAATTTACCTATAACGAGATCAAGCAATACAACCGCAATAACTTGTTATGGCGCAACAATGCTGTTGATGGCGTAAAAACAGGCCACACTGAAGCTGCGGGCTTCTGCTTAGTTTCATCGGCTAAATACGATCAGATGCGTTTGATTGCTGTGGTGATGGGTACTGAAAGTGCTAAAGCGCGTATTAAAGAAAGCCAAGCCTTGTTGGCATTTGGCTCACGCTTCTACGAAACACATCGTTTATATGAAGCTGGTCAAAAACTCACCGAAAACCGCGTCTGGTTTGGTGATCAAAAAACCTTAGCACTGGGTATTGGTGAAGATGTTTATGTGACGATCCCACGTCGCGATTACGACAACCTCAAGCCAACCCTTGAAGTAAAAGCCAAGCTTGAAGCGCCTATCAATAAAGGTGACTCATTGGGCACCGTGACTGTGATGTTAGGCAATGATGTTGTCACCACTCGCCCCTTAGTTGCACTGGCACAAGTTGAGAAAGGTAGCTTATGGCGTCGCTTCCTTGACTTCATCTATCAGTTACTTGGCATGGAATAAACTAGCGCTGATGACTGACGAGCAAGAACCAGAAGGCTTTGTTTTCCCCTGCGACTACCAAGTCAAAGCCATGGGCTTAGATGATGGTTTATTCAAAGATGTCGTGGTGGAAATTTTAAGCAAGCATTGTCACAAGATAGATCACGATCGTATCGAATGTGTTGCGAGCAAAAACGGTAAATACGTTTCTGTTCGTGTGACTATCGAAGCGCAAAGCAAAGAGCATCTCGATTGCATCTATGACGAGCTAACGTCTCACGAAAAGGTCTTGATGCGTCTGTGAGTGACGCGCACACCCTGCTCGTTAAACATCTAGGGCGAGTTGAGTACGAGCCGACTTGGCGCGCCATGCAGCAGTTCACCGAATCACGTGAGCAAGGCTCAACATCCGAAGCCTGGATCGTTGAACACCCCCCTGTATTTACCCAAGGCCAAGCAGGCAAGCCCGAGCACCTTTTAGCGGTGAGTGAGATTCCGGTAGTGCAAAGTGACCGTGGCGGCCAAGTCACCTACCACGGTCCTGGTCAGGTGGTGATTTACTTGCTCCTCAACCTTCGTGATACCGGTATGGGTATTCGCGGCCTCGTCACAGCGATTGAGGACAGCATCATTGCGATGCTTGCCGAGCACAATATCGATGCTGAATCACGCCGTGACGCCCCAGGCGTCTATGTCGATGAAGCAAAGATCGCAGCACTTGGGTTACGCGTAAAACGTGGTTTCACCTATCACGGGCTCTCTTTTAACCTCGATATGGACCTCTCGCCCTTCCAGCAGATCAACCCCTGTGGCTACCAAGGTCTAGCCGTCACTCAAGGGGCGGAATTGGGCTTATCTCTGTCTTTCGACCAAGCCGCTAAGGCCATCCTTGAGCAGCTATGCTCTCGCATCAATCACCAAGCGAAAGTCGTGGAATAAACATTAAAACTCTTTTGTTTTCTCCTGCGTAGAAACCGCTAAACTGCCGCCATGTCAGAAAAAGAGCTCAACGCGCCTTCACGCGCCACACCCGAAACACACCAACGCGGTCACGACAAAGTGAGCCGTATTCCTGTGAAAGTCGAAAAGACAGGTGAGCTCTTACGTAAACCCAGCTGGATTCGCGCCAAGCTACCTTCAGGTCCTGAAGTCTCACGCATCAAACGCATTTTGCGTGATCGCAAATTAAGCTCTGTCTGCGAAGAAGGTCAGTGCCCAAACCTAGGCGAGTGCTTTAGTCACGGTACCGCCACCTTCATGATCATGGGTGACATCTGTACGCGTCGCTGTCCTTTCTGCGATGTGGCACATGGCAAGCCCCAGCCACTCGATGAACAAGAACCCAAGCAGCTCGCTGAAGCCATTGCTGACATGTCTTTAAAGTATGTCGTGGTGACCTCGGTGGACCGTGATGATCTACGTGATGGCGGTGCTGCACACTTTGCTTCGTGTATCTCAGAGACACGTCGCTTATCACCACAAACAACGATTGAAGTCTTAGTGCCTGATTTTCGCGGACGCATGGACGTCGCTCTAGAAGAGATGGCTGTTGCGCCACCTGATGTGTTCAATCACAACCTAGAGACGGTGCCACGCTTATACAAGCAAGCTCGCCCTGGCGCTGATTACCAATGGTCATTAGATCTACTCAAGCAGTTCAAAGCACAGCACCCTGAGGTGCCTACCAAATCCGGCATCATGCTTGGCCTTGGTGAAGAGATGGATGAAGTCAAAGCGGTCATGCAAGATCTTCGTGACCATGGCTGCGACATGCTGACGCTTGGACAATACCTGCAGCCAAGTCGTGATCACTTGCCGGTAAAGCGTTACTACACACCAGAAGAGTTTGATGAGCTTCGTGTGCTCGGTGAAGCGATGGGATTCTCGAATGTAGCGAGCGGCCCCATGGTGCGCTCGTCCTACCACGCCGACCTTCAAGCTAACCCACTGCTCGGTAGCTAAGCTATGGATCTTGTTGAGCTACTCAAGGCAATCAAGCCTTTGCTCAAACTCATGCTCGAATTACCCGTCCCTTTTTTGCTCTTGGGACTCTTTGGCATCTTTTTTTATAAACGTTGGATTGGCAAACTATCAATTATCAGTAGTCTTGCTTTGTTATATGCCTCATCGATACCGGCGACTGTTCAATGGCTAGGTGAAAAACTCGAAACGACTCCTCCGCTTACCAACGATCAGCTTAGCGAGTTCAAACCTCAAGCTATCTTATTGCTCACGGGTGGTAACACGGGCAGCAACCCTGAACTCAATGGTGCCGCACGTGTTAACGCAGCCACCATGCAACGCGCCAGCTATGCCGCGCGACTTCATCGCGAGACCGGCTTACCTATCATTGTGACCGGTGGCGTTTTATATGAAGGCCAAACCCATGAAGCTCGCAGTGCTGCTCGATGGTTACAGGACGTGGTTGGCATTCAACCGATTGCAATCGAAGACCGTGCAACGAACACCCTAGAAAACCTTCAGTTCAGCAAACCGATCATCGAGCGCCTTGGTTATCAACGCGTTGTGATCGTGACCCATGCTTACCATATGCCACGCGCTCTTCAATCGGCAGAAAGCGCTGGCGTGAATGCTATTGGCGCACCTTTTGGTTATCTCGCACGCTACCCCTTCCCTCAAGATCATCTACCTACCTGGAAAGCCTTTGTCCCTGAAAGTGTGCACATCAGCTCAACCGATGCGCTGCTGCATGAGTGGATTGGACAATGGTGGTATCGCAAGCAATCCAAAGGCAACTAGTCTGACCTAGCGCAAATACGGGTCGAATCTGCGGAATTAGCTCCTAGCAATTGGGTATCCTTTTGGCATTCAATCAGGAAGCCCTTTTGTGATTAGCCAAGACACCATTGCTCACTTTAAAACCCAGCTCGAAAATCATCCGATTTACGAAGCGGTTTCAAGTCTTGAGGATTTACAGATCTTCATGCAGCACCATGTCTATTCGGTATGGGACTTCATGTCGCTGATCAAATATCTGCAATCGCGTGTTGCACCAACCATTTACCCTTGGATGCCACAAGGCGATCCCGACGTCCGGCGCTTTATCAACGAACTGGTGCTTGAAGAAGAAAGTGATGAACGTCCTGATGGCAAAGGCTTCACCAGCCACTTTGAGTTATACCAACAGGCGATGAAAGAAATCGGTGCGGACACATCGGTTATCGAAAGTTTTATTGCCGCGCTTCCGAGCAAAGGTATTCAATCAGCTCTTGCATTACCTGAGATCCCAACACCCTCTGCCAAGTTCACAGGACTTACCTTTAGCTTTATCGAGGCAGATAAGCCTCATCAGGTAGCGGCTGCATTAGCACTGGGCCGTGAACACATCATTCCGTGCATGTTCCGCTCGATACTTTCAAAGACAGGTGTAACCGAAGCTCAGGCACCGATATTCCATTGGTATCTCAATCGTCATATCCACCTAGATGAAGATTTTCATGCGCCGCTGTCATTGCGCCTACTTAACGGCTTATGCCAATCAGACAGTGATAAAGATGAGGCCATTGCAGCAGCAGATCAGGCAGTTAATGCGCGACTGGCTTTTTGGGATGGCGTACTCGAGGCTATTGAGCGCTCGCGTTAATCTCTGCAAGTCGCTCAGGCGTGCCTACATCCGTCCAGATACCTTGATGATGAAGCCCACTGACCTTGTTCTGTGACATGGCGTTCCGCAGTAAAGGCGCCAAAGGAAAACGCTCTTCCGACTGACCTGCAAACAAGCGTGGCTGATAAAGCCCGATGCCACTGAAGGTCAATTTATCCGCACCCTCAGCTGCGACACGGCCATTATTTAACGCAAAGTCACCCTTTGGGTTATGGCTAGGATTACTCACCAGTACGAGATGCGCTAAATCATCTTCATCAAGCGCAAGTGCTGAGTAATCGATATCCGTCCACACATCACCATTCACCACTAAGAAAGGCTGCTCGCCTAGCAAAGGCAAAGCACGTGCAATCCCGCCACCGGTTTCTAATGCGGTTTCTTCTGGTGAATACGCAATGCTTACACCAAGTGACAAACCATCACCAAGTGCCTGCTCAATCTGCTCACCGAGATGCGCATGATTAATCACTAGCTGAGAAATGCCTGCCTTTTTTAATCGCTCTATATGCCAAACAATCAGTGGCTTATCGTGAACCGTCAGCAGGGGCTTTGGGGTGTGATCAGTTAATGGCCGCATGCGCTCACCACGCCCTGCGGCCAAGATCATCGCGACAGTCGGTTTGATCAACATCGCGATAAAGACAAATTACTTCGACTTCATTGCGTCGAAGAATTCACCATTGGTTTTGGTAGCTTTGAGCTTGTCGTACAAGAACTCCATTGCAGCCAACTCATCCATAGGATGCAGAATCTTGCGTAGGATCCAGCTCTTCTGCAGATCTTTCTCGCCAATCAATAGCTCTTCACGACGCGTGCCTGAACGATTGATATGGATCGCAGGGAAGATACGCTTCTCAGCAATACGACGATCCAAGTGCACTTCCATGTTACCGGTGCCTTTAAATTCTTCGTAGATAACATCGTCCATACGAGAACCGGTTTCAACCAATGCCGTTGCGATAATGGTTAATGAACCACCCTCTTCAACATTACGCGCCGCACCAAAGAAACGCTTTGGCTTTTGTAATGCGTTGGCATCTACACCACCGGTCAACACCTTGCCTGATGATGGAATAACGGTGTTATACGCACGTGCCAAACGCGTAATTGAGTCGAGCAAAATGACCACATCACGCTTGTGCTCAACGAGACGCTTCGCTTTTTCGATAACCATCTCAGCAACCTGTACGTGACGTGCTGCTGGCTCATCAAAGGTCGATGAAATCACTTCGCCGCGAACAGAGCGCGCCATCTCGGTAACTTCCTCAGGACGCTCGTCGATCAACAAAACAATCAAGTAACACTCTGGATGATTCATTGCGATGCTTTGCGCAATGTTTTGAATCAACATTGTCTTACCCGCTTTTGGTGGCGCAACGATCAAACCACGCTGACCTTTACCAATCGGCGAAACCAATTCGATCGTACGTGCAGTAATGTCTTCACTACTGCCGTTACCCATCTCAAGGTTAAATTTCTTATTCGCAAACAAAGGCGTGAAGTTTTCAAACAACACCTTGTTCTTTGCATTTTCTGGCGTGTCGTAGTTGATCTCATCAACTTTCAACAACGCAAAGTAACGCTCGTTATCTTTTGGTGGACGAATCTTACCGACGATGGTGTCACCAGTACGTAAACCAAAACGGCGGATCTGGCTTGGCGATACGTAAATATCGTCAGGACCCGCTAAGTAAGACTGCTCACCTGAACGCAAGAAGCCAAAACCATCCTGCAGAATCTCAAGAACACCATCACCACCGATGTCTTCACCTTTCTTGGCGTGCGCCTTCAAGATGGCAAAGATCAGGTCTTGCTTGCGCGAACGACCCATATCCTCGATACCCATAGACTCAGCGAGTGCTTGCAGTTCTGGAACGGGCATTCTTTTCAATTCAGTAAGATTCATAGTTGGCCTTTGTAAGAAATTTAAGAGGCGCGTCTGTTAGATAAACAGATCAGGTGCGGGATAAAAAAGTTGAAAATGAAATCAGCCCCTCAAAAGGGGCTGATGAAATGTTAGAGGTTGCTATCAATGAATGCGGTCAATTGTGACTTTGATACTGCACCCACTTTAGTTGCTTCGACGTCGCCGCCTTTGAACAACATTAGAGTTGGGATACCACGGATGCCATAGTTAGGTGGCGTCTTTGGGCTCTCATCAATGTTTAGCTTTGCGATCTTCACTTTGCCGTCATATTCGTCAGCAATTTCATCGAGGATCGGAGCGATCATTTTGCATGGACCACACCAGTCTGCCCAGTAATCTACTAATACAGGTAAAGACGACTGTAAGACTTCTGCATCAAAAGTGTCATCGGTCACATGAACGATTTTGTCACTCACTAGAGTTTCTCCAATTTTTATAAAAGGGGATGTCGAGGCGGCCTATTCGCTCGCATGGATTGGCGTTGGAATGCCAATTTCGACAACTGATAGTGTCATTTGAGCTCATAAGTCATTTATTTTCAAGCCCCTGAGCGCTGCAAAGCACTGATTTCCGGTATGCTTCGCCCCCATGAGTAAAAAACACCTAACAGAAACCCGTTTCGACAGCTTTTCACTACCTGAAAATGTGCTCCAAGGCCTACAAGAAGCCGGCTTTGAATACTGCACCCCGATTCAAGAAGCGACCCTACCGCACATCCTGAATGGCGAAGATATCGCTGGCCAAGCTCAAACAGGCACCGGCAAGACCCTCGCCTTTTTAGTCGCGACTTTACAGCTACTCTCTGAGCGCCCAGCCGCCGAGAATCGCAAGATCAATCAACCTCGCGTGATGATCCTTGCCCCCACTCGCGAACTAGCCATCCAGATTGGTAAGGATGCCGAAGTGGTCACCAAACACACCGAGCACAAAGTGGCGGTGGTTTATGGTGGTACCGGCTATGAGAAACAGCGCAATCAAATTGAGCAAGATGGCGTGGATATCCTGATTGGCACGCCAGGTCGCTTGATCGATTACTTCAAGCAGCACGTGTTTGATCTACGCGCACTGCAAGTTTTGGTCATGGATGAAGCGGATCGCATGTTCGACCTCGGCTTCATTAAAGACATTCGTTATTTATTACGTCGCTGCCCTCAACCCGCAGATCGCACCAGCATGCTGTTCTCAGCGACCTTGTCATATCGCGTACTTGAGCTCGCTTACGAGCACATGAACAACCCAACCAAGGTGACGATTGAATCCGAGCAGGTAACCGCTAAAGCGATTCGCGAAGTCGGCTACATGGTGGCTAACGACGAGAAAGTTAACCTTCTGATTGGCTTGATGCGCAAAGTTGGTGAAGCTCGCAGTATTGTGTTTGTAAACACCAAGCGCCAAGCCGAAAACGTCTGGGGCTTCCTTGAAGGCAATGGTTTTAAATCAGCCATCCTTTCAGGTGATGTGCCACAGAAGAAACGTGAGCGCCTACTCCAAGAGTTTGCAGCCAATGAGCTATCTGTTCTGGTTGCGACTGACGTTGCTGCACGTGGTCTGCACATTGAAGGTGTCAGCCATGTTTACAACTACGACTTACCGGATGATCGTGAAGACTATGTTCACCGTATTGGTCGTACCGCTCGTGCGGGCGCAGAAGGTGATGCAATCTCATTTGTTTGTGAGACCTATGCATTCTCACTACCTGATATTGAAGACTACATCGGCCATAAGATCCCAATGGAGCCTGTAACCGGTGAGCTCATCGCTGAGATCGATCCCGGCAGCAAGGTAAAGATGGAGCGTAAGCCTCGTCCACCACGTAATAACAATCGCTCTGGCGGTAAGGGTGGTAATGGTCAAAAGCGTCGCCATCACAACAAACCGCGTGGCGATAAGCCTGCGGCTTAAGCTAAGCGACCACGCATAAAAAAGCCCGGCAATGCCGGGCTTTTTTCGTTCTTAAGAACTTATTCAGCGTGGTATGACACCAAACGCTCAACTTCATTCTTAGAACCCAAGATCACTGGCACACGCTGGTGCAGTGACTTTGGCTTGAGCTCCATGATGCGCTCATAACCGGTGCTTGATGCACCACCGGCTTGCTCAACAATCATCGACATTGGGTTTGCTTCATACAACAAACGCAACTTACCTTCGGTACCGCTGTCTTTCATTTTCTGATCGATCGGGTACATGAAGACACCACCACGGGTAAGAATACGATGAACTTCTGCCACCATTGAAGCAATCCAACGCATGTTGAAGTCTTCACCACGTGAACCTGTCTTACCCGCTAAACATTCTTCAACATAACGCTGAACAGGCTTTTCCCAATGACGCATATTCGACATATTGATCGCGAACTCACGTGTATCTTCTGGGATCTGCATGTTTGGATGAGTCAGGATGAACTCACCAATGTTCATGTCCAGAGTAAAGCCATTAACGCCGTGACCGGTGGTTAACACCAACATGGTTGATGGGCCATATAAGGCATAACCCGCTGCAACCTGCTTAGTACCGGGCTGCAAGAATGCACCTTCTTTATCACAGGTGCCTTCTTCACCATCGCATCGCAAGATTGAGAAGATGGTACCAACCGACACGTTAACGTCAGTATTTGAAGAGCCATCCAGTGGGTCGAACGTTAGCAAGTACTTACCACGTGGGTACTGCTTCGGAATCATGTAGATGTCATCCATCTCTTCTGATGCCATTGCCGCCAAATTACCCGACCACTCGTTTGCTTCGATGAACACTTCGTTGGTTAGGATATCGAGCTTCTTCTGTGTCTCACCTTGAACGTTCTCGCTGCCCGCAGAACCAAGTACGCCGATTAGCTCACCTTTGTTAACTAGGTTTGAGATCACCTTACAGGCGGTCACAACGTCACTGACAAGCTCAGAGAACTCACCGGTCGCACCTTTAATTTGGCGCTGCTCTTCAATAAGGAAATGGGTAATGGTTTGACCCGGCTTCATATTCATGGGGAGGACTCCTTAGTCGCTGCCGAAGCGGTTGCCACTGCAACCACATAGGAAATTTCAGACGCAGGAGTATATAAGCATTAGCTTATTAATTAAACGCTAATAAAGGGTCAATTATACTTCCAGCAGCCCGGGAAGCAGCTCAGAGAACCCATCAACTGCAATAAAATCAGTCACTTGTCGCTTTTCTTGTTGTGAATCAGGAAAGGTAATAGCCACGATATTTGCAATGCCATAGCGTTCAGCTGATTTCAGAACACTCATCGAATCATCCACAAAGAGGGTCCGTTGAGGATCAAAGGGTTCAA
This sequence comes from Gammaproteobacteria bacterium, assembly GCA_038146785.1. GTDB lineage: Bacteria > Pseudomonadota > Gammaproteobacteria > Chromatiales > Chromatiaceae > VMDJ01. The sequence goes on along the minus strand of JAYQSI010000016.1, from coordinate 561,860 downwards.
CCTGCTGGAGGGCTGGCCAGAATTCATCAAACTCCTTCGCATGCCCAAGCTGATGCGAGCTGAGCAATCGATCCAAATGCTGATCGAGATGGGTTTTACGCATTTTCAGCGCCAGAGACTTCTCGTGCGCATTGGTCACCAACACACGGCGTTTACCGCGCGCGGCCAAGGCATCGAGGAATTCGGTCACATCCGGCAGCACATTGATCAGATGAGCAATCTCCTCCTTGAGTTCGGGAATATTGAGACCCAAACGCTCTGTCCAGTAATCCAAGCAGTACCAATCCAGGGTGCCTGCAACAGAGCCAAACTGCTCTACACAATCAGCCTTAGCCACCTCAAAAGTCACGCCCTTTAATTCCGCGTAACGCTGCGGCACAAATTCAAGCCAGAAATGGTTATCAAAATGCAGATCCAGCAAGGTGCCATCCATATCGAGCAATACCGTATCTATCGAATCCCAATCCAACACTTGATCTACCTCACTTGCAATTAGGCACACTCTAGCGAACACTTAGATGGATAAAAAGAAAAAACCTAACACCCTGAAATGTTGAACAAAATCGTCTCGCTGATTTTCCTTCTTGTGCTCTCACTGTCTGTGAGCATGGCACTGGCTGCGGGCGATGATTTTAGTTTCGACGACCAACCTACTAGCGATCTGGTCACTTACCCTGAGTGGTTTAAACAAAACTTTCTTGAGCTAGATGAAGACCTCGCTGAAGCCAACAAGAATGGCAAAGTACTGGTGACCTACTTTGGTCAGAAGCGTTGTGCTTATTGCAAGCAGCTCATGGAAACCAACTTCAGAATGCCCGATATCGTGAAATACACCCGGGAACATTTTGACATTGTTCCTTTAGATATCTGGAGCCCTGAGGAGTTAACCACGCCTAAAGGGCAAGTCATGAGTGAGCGAGAGTACTCGATCAGTCTCGATACTAACTTCACACCCTCTTTAGTTTTTTATAAACCTAACGGTGATATCGCACTACGATTACGCGGCTTCTACCCTGCGTATCAATTTAGAGCCGCACTCGAATATGTCGCTGACGAGCATTATCTGGTCGAGTCTTTTCCGGACTATCTGGCACGTGGTGATTCAACCTTACGCTTCGAAGCAGAAGATATGGTCGAAGAACCTTTCTTTGAAAAGCCGCCATTTCATTTAGATCGAAGCGTTATTCCTGGCTCACGCCCACTCGCGGTGTTCTTTGAACAAGGTAACTGTCACGCCTGTGACATCTTGCATACAGATCCACTGCGTAAACAACAGATTCAACGCCGCATGGAACAATACTTTGATTCTGTGCAATTAGACATGTGGAGTGATGTGCCAGTCGTGACGCCAAGCGGCAAAGCGACGACAGCAAAAGACTGGGCCAAAGAGCTCGGGCTTTTCTATGCCCCTTCCATTTTGTTCTTTGATGAAAAAGGCAAAGAGATACTGCGCATTGATTCGGTCGTGCAGTTTGTTCGTCTGCGTAACGTTCTTAACTACATCTCCAGTAAGGCGTATCTGCGTGAAAAGAACTATCTTGTGTGGAGTGCAAAAACCCGTCGCTTAATTGATGAAATGATGCCGCGCATACCGAACCCACTTTCTCAACCGTCGCAGCCTGTCGCGCCAACGCAACCGAAGTAATGCTCGACGACGAACTGCATGAGCTCATCATCAAGCACTTGGAAGAGCACCGCTCTGCATCCATTGGTCAATTAGCCGAAGCGCTAGGTGAGTCCTTTTTTAGTATTGATCAAGCAACCGATGAGCTCCGCGATAAAAAGATCGTGGATAAGATCGGCGTGATGGTGATGCTCGAAATTCTTTGATGTTCGCCTTTGTTAAAAAGCTACTCATACTAAGCCTTGTTATCTATCTGGCTGTTTGTGCCGCCCTATTCTTTTCTCAAGAGTCTCTGCTTTTTAAGCCCGACCACCAGGTGGCAGATAAGAACACGATATTTCCTGAAGCTATCGAACACCGAATTCCCGTAAACGACACCTTATCGCTGCAAGCTTGGTTTAGGCCGCCCAGTCATAAAGATGCCATCACGGTTGTCATGCTACATGGCAATGCTGGCAATCTGAGTACTCGCAAAAGACACATCGACAATTTTCGTGATGCTGAGCGCGGCTTTTTGATCTTCAGCTGGCGCGGATATGGCAACAACCCTGGCAAGCCATCTGAAGTCGGCCTGTACGAGGATGCCCAAGCGGTACTTAATTGGCTAAATCAAAAAGGCATTCCTGATACCCATATCGTGCTTTATGGAGAATCGCTGGGTAGTGGCGTGGCAATTGAAATGGCAGCCCATCGCCAACTCAAAGGCGTGATGCTTGGCGCGCCCTACACCAGTATTACCGAGATGGCGAAACGAGATTATCCGTGGATGCCTATTGAGCTATTACTCAAACACCCCTTTGATTCACTCTCGAAACTTCCTCAGGTCACCGAACCATTAGCGATATTGCATAGCCGTGATGACCGCGTGATTCCTTTTGCGCTTGGCAAAGAGCTCGCCGAGCACGCGCAAGCACCAAAACGCTTCTACGACTTTAGTGATCGCGGGCACACCGGGTTTAACAAAACCGATCTCGACACTGCTTTGACGTGGATTCTTGAACAATAAGCCTGTTTCGGACGCGCGAATCGTTCTGTGGAGCAGGCTGTCCGTTATACTTCGCTTTTAGATTTCATCCACGAGGAGTTTATTGTGGCTGCGAATATTGGACGCGCTTACTTTGGCATCTACGGTTATCACTTCAACCCAGCGCAAGTGACAGAATTCATTGGTCTTGAGCCTACAGCCACCAATGACGCAGGCACTCGCGGCAGTCTTGATAAGCCTGCATTGAGCTCTTGGGAATTCTCAACTAAAACGATCAATTCAGATGAACAAGTGGTTGATATGTTTAAGTTGATTGATGATGACTTGTTAAAAAAGATTGAGCCTTCTAAAGAGAAGATCATCGAGATTTGTAAAAATCTGAATCTCTCACCCCGTGTTGGTGTTGTACTTACCCTATCGGTTGATAAAGATGAGAACGTACCAGAGGTCGGTTTTGGTTCACGAATTGTGAAGTTTTGCTCTGAGATCGGCGCCTTTATTAACGTCGAATACGAGCTTTCTGAGCGGATATAAAAAAGGCGCGTTAAACGCGCCTTTTCTTTTTTAAGCGGCTAGCTCTTCAGCTAACTTTCTCGCTATTTCTTCTTGTGCCTGACAATGCTTTTTAGACAAAGGCTGCAGCGCATGCGGGAAGCATTCGAGAATTAACTCATACTCATCTGCAACCTCTTCAGCCAAAGCTGCATTTTTTGTCATGCCAGCTAAGACAAGTTGTGCTGTTGCTTTGTTAATTCGAATCATCACAGCCAAATGGAATGGCAACTGCTGCTCCATACACACAGCAAGACCTTTCTCGTAAGCACGCAACGCTTCTTCAACGCGATCAGGATTATTTTCTGACTCGGCCAAATGCTGCAATACAGCCGCACGATTGTTGTGCGTAGCCGTCAGTTCCAACGCATAGTCATCGGCATTTAATACAGACAAGGCATTCTTATGCGCAACAACCGCCTTTTGGAAGGTGCGATTACCCTTGAGTGCCAAACCATGCTGATGGTAAGTCACGCCAAGCTGATGCATGGTGAGCATCCACTCTTCAAGGTTATCTTGTTTATTCCAAACCAATAAGGCATTGATATACGCATCAACTGCTTCATTCAGCACTTTACCCAAGCTCTCTTGGCGACCCAGCGCCTGCTTGGCAGTACCAATGTTGTATTGGGTTAACGCCCATTCGGCCGGTGTTTCTTCTTGGCTATATACCGTTAACGCCTGATCAAAACAGGCTAGCGCTTTCTCGTAATGCTCAACGCTAAACATCTTTTGACCTAAAGCCGCACACACATTACCTAAACGGTTTTGCTTGTCCGCCCAAGATAAAGCATCGTCTGCTTTAAGCTCATCAGTGATTGTTGCTTCAATTGCTTCACTCAAAGGCTCAAGAATATTGGCATTGAAGGTCTTTTGTTCGTAGTTGCCACGTGCGTGGAAAAAGATGTCCGCAATAGTGACACTGCCATCACGCGCAACAGAACCGGCCATGCTCTCTGGCAGCAAGCCAATCGCCCCAGCAACTGACTTTTCAAGTGCTCGGTTAATCGGATAAATAATGTACGCGTTGGAATAGCTCATTCCGCGCGCTCAAGGATTTGATCTAGCGTTGGATTAGCATCAACTGCGCCACCCAAATCAATCTCTTCATCCGTGGCTTCGCGGATGCTCAACACCTCAAGTACGAAACGCACTTCGCGACCACACAATGGATTGTTGCCATCAACGGTTAGTGTCTTGTCATCAAAACGGGTCACGATGAAGCTTTTCATCTCACCCTTTTCATTTTCCATGGTGATGGTGGTGCCGATCTCGCGATATTCTTCTGGCACATTCTCGATGTGATCAGTAAATACCAATGACTCATCACGCTCGCCATACACAGCCGTCATATCGATATCGACTTCGATCGTATCGCCGGCTTTTTTACCGTATAGCTCTTTGGTCACTGCCTCTGCCATCACGTCATTAACGCCATGCACATAGCCCAGTGGGTAATCTACGGTGACCAAGGTATCGCCAGTCTTTACGTCGACCACGCGATAATTCAATTCAACAAACTTACCGTCTTCAATCGTATCTGACATCAGTCTTTTCCTTAGAACAAGGTCGCGCCAAAAATGCGGATCTTATCTTTCTCGTAGCCCAGCACTAGACGGCCTAGCCACTCACCTTTGTTCTCTTTGTGAATTACCTTGTACATCACAGTGACGTAATCACCGCGGCGGATCATGCCCAAGTACTCGGTATCTTCTGAAAGGTTCTTCGCTAAATCGCTACGTGCGAACTGCTTGCCCATCTCGACTTCGTTAGCGCCCTTAATAAAGGTGCTAGAAAAATGACGGGTGAATGCACCGTAATTCTGCTCATTCGAATATTTGACCAAATCCGCCCACATTGGGTTTGCGGCTGCCAAAATTTCTTCATCTGATAATTCAAGAATGTTCATCGGTAATTCTCTCTCTCACAGTACTGCGAAGGTTTGTTTTAGGGATAAAAAAAGGACCAACACAGAACATGTTAGTCCTTTAATAAGCAATATATGGCCGGACCTGAATAATTCAAGTCCGGCGCAATATATTAATGCTCTTCAGCTGGCTTCTTCTCTACGTCACCAACCAAGTGGTACAGAGGAGCTTTCTCCATAGTGTACTCACCGGTCTTAGGATCACGACGAGAAACAGTCAGAACGTGCCAGTTTTGGTCGTCCAACTTCATCGCGTCACCACGGTAGTAGTAACCAGGCCAACGAGTTTCCTTACGGAACAAGGTGTGATGGAACACAGACTCTGAAGTCAGGAAGCGGTGCTTCAATTCCCATGCACGAAGCAATTCGTGAATGTCAGAAGCTGCAACTTTCTCCAAGTCTTCGCCCAAGATCGCCATCTTCTTCAGACCGATCTTCAACAACTTGTCGTTAGTCATGTAGTTAACACCAAAGCCACCACAGTACTCGTCCATCAACTTCTGTAGACGGTCAAGACCTTGACGTGGGTTGATGTAGTTAGGGTTAACAGTACCCGCTACGATCTCGTTACGGCCAACGGTGTAAGTTTCCATTGGCTTGTAGATCTCTTCCTTACGGCGCTGGATCTGTGCGTCAGATACCTTGATACCTTCTGCCTTACCATCGTCGATGTACTTACAAGCTGCCTTAGCTGCCAAACGACCTTCGGTGAATGAACCAGATGAGAATGCGTGTGGAGTACCACCAACAGCGTCACCTGCACCAAATAGACCTTCAACAGTAGTCATACGGTTGTAGCCCCAGAAGTACTCATCAGGAGATACGTCTTCAGGACCTGAACACCACGCGCCACAACCAGTAGCGTGTGAACCCATTACGTATGGCTCAGAAGTAGTCAACTCAGGGTTTTCATACTTAGGGTCTACGTCGGTAGCTGCCCAAAGTACTGCTTGACCTACGGTCATACCCAAGAAGTTGTGCCAACCAATCTCTTCCAAGTGTGGGTCTTGGAACGCTTCCATGGTAACCATGTGAATCGGACCGCGACCTGCGTTCACCTCATTGATGATTGCGTGGTTACGCAAACAGGTTGGGATTGGACGGTGTGTACGGTGTGACACTTCTGGGTCCAAGTATTCTTTACCAACCATCTCTTGAAGTGCTGGGAACCACTTTGACTCGTACTCTTCGCCGTAAGCGTTTTGAGTGTAAGTCTTAAGGTGCAAGAAGTATGCGCCAACTGGGCCGTAACCGTCTTTGAAACGTGCCAATACGATACGGTTTTCCATCTGGGTCATCTTCGCGCCAGCTTCGATCATCAAACCGTAAGCTGAACCTGAAGACCAAGGTGCGTACCAAACACGACCTGCGCCTTCACCCACTGAACGTGGCTTAAAGATGTTAGAAGCACCACCAGCACCACATACAACAGTCTTAGACTTGAATACGTGGTAGTTACCGGTACGTACGTTGAAGCCAACAGCACCCGCTACGCGGTTCTCTTTAGCTTCGTCCATCAACAAGTGAGTTACACAGATACGGTTGAAGATTTTGTCTGCAGACTTACGTGCAGCTTCAGCAACGATCGGCTTGTACGACTCACCGTGAATCATGATCTGCCAACGGCCTTCACGCATGTATGGGTGCTTACCGCCAACCTTATCTTTCTTCTCGTTGATCATGATTGGCAGACCCCATTCTTCGAATTGGTGTACTGCTGAGTCAACGTGACGTGCCATATCGAACGCCAAGTCCTCACGAACCATGCCCATCAAGTCGATACGTGCGTAACGAACGTGATCTTCTGGGTTGTTCTCGCCGAAACGAGTACCCATGTAACAGTTAATTGCATACAGACCTTGTGCTACAGCACCAGAACGGTCGATGTTTGCTTTTTCTGCGATAACGATCTTTTTATTCTGACCCCAGTAGCGAGCTTCGAAAGCTGCACCGGTACCGCCGAGGCCTGCGCCTGCAACGAGGATATCGATATCGTCTTCAATGATAGTTTTGTAGCCCATTAGTATTGAACTCCTTCTTTAATCTCTAGACCGTTAGATTCCAGAGTGTGTACTGGAGCTTCATCCATACGGATGTACTTTGGCTCGTTGTACAAATGCTGACTTGCAACATGGTCGTTACCAGGTGCAGGAACATTCTTCAGCTCAGGCTGGCCTGAACCCCATGGCACGGTAGTGATAGGAGCCAATAGGTCCATATCTTTCTTACCGTTACGGAACTTGATGCGCCATGAAATGATGCCCTTCTCTTCGTCGCGGTTTACACGAACTGAGTGGCCTAATGGAGCGAAGTCTGCGTAACCACGCACGTCAATCGCGTTGTGAGGACACGCTTTAACGCACGAGTAACATTCCCAACACATGCTTGGTTCGATGTTGTAAGCACGGCGGAGACCTTTATCGATGTGCATGATGTCTGATGGACAGATATCAACACACTGGCCACAACCATCACATCGAGTCATATATACAAAAGTAGGCATGATTTTTCTCTCTCTGTAATTCTTATTAGTTCTTAGTAATTCTTAGCTGCGCGAGCACGAATACCTTTACCCATGTTTGGTGGGTTGGTGCCCATGTACAACGGCAGATCAGGGTAACGAGCGTGAGTTGCAGGATCTGCAAGATCGTACTCAGCAGGCAAGTTCAAGTTAGAACCATCTGCCTTAGATACCTTCTTCTGGAAAGCCGCTGCAGGCTTAAAGAACATGTGTGAAAACTTAGACCAGAACACGCTGCCGAACAATACGGTGTTCGAAATCGCGAATAGGACAAAGAACAATGTTGCGGTGTTCATGCCCAAAGTTTGACCAGCTGCTTGTGATGACCAGATCAAACCGAAAGTAGCCGTCAACAACAATGAAACAATAAAGATGTCCGCTTCAACCAGCTTGTACCACTTAGTACCTTCTGCAGAAACGTCAACACGGATGCGGAACCAGAACCAGTAACCACCTACGCACAACATCAATGCGCCCCAGTGCCACAAGTTAGCGCCCATCGCGCTTGTTGCATCACCGAAGATCAAAACTACGTTACCGATACAGTAAAGGATGAAACCCCACATGCTCAGGAAGTGAGAAACCTGACGCTCTTTGTTACAGAACTCGCCAGCAAGTGCGACTTCGTTAACCAAGATGCCTGCTGCAATACCCATCTTTTCACCAGCGCCAACTGAACGCTTAGCATTAGCGCGGTGCGAAGCAGCCATTTCAGAGAAATAACGTGCACTTTGCTTTTTCGCGACGTGAAGAATGGTGCCGCCAGCGACAAAAATAACCATAAGGATGAGATACGCTTGCATCACATCATTTGTAATAAATGATCCCGCTAGGAAATCAAAAGGATTGCTTGAAAACATTATTATTAAACCTCACTAAATTTTTTAGCTCGGCGAGGATATCCCCATCAAGTCAATGCGTCACCTCAGATATATATTAAGGGTCATATAAAAAATCTATGCGGACAGGCCCCGCGCCCTAAGCCGCTGTTTTGTATATAAAACTTCGTTAATATTCTTCTAGACCCCGACAAAACCCTTACATTTCCTCAAAAAATGGAGCAATTTTTATTTCTTATCAGCAGCAATCTCGACCCTAATCATAAGATTCTGCAATGCGGGTTTAAAAAATCGCTATAGAACAAACCTATAAGGCGACTAGGTAATATTCGGAAACAGTGATAGATTTGCAGCGCTTAGTTCTGAAGGTTTTAGAGCTAAACGTGTGTTTAAAGAAGTACTAAAGCGAGCTTGCTGTGGCCTCTGAAGAAGTAGCTAAAAAACGAGACCCCAACAATCCTTGCCTCTTCTGCAAAGACCCTCGCGGTGTATCGCTACAAAACGAGCATGCTTATAGTGCTCGTGATAGTTATGCGGTAAGCCCAGGCCACACATTGGTGATCCCAAAGCGCCATGTGGCGAGCTTCTTCGATTTAACTCCTGAAGAAGTCAGCGCCATCATGTCACTGATCACTGAAGAAAAGACATTGCTGGATCAAGAGTTCTCACCCGATGGCTACAACATCGGTGTGAATGTTGGACCGGCGGCTGGACAGAGTATTTTTCATGTCCACGTTCACATCATCCCGCGTTACACCGGTGATGTTGAGAACCCCCAAGGCGGCGTGCGCCATGTGATCCCTAAAAACGCTCACTACACACGCAAAGATTAACAGTCAGTTTTTTCTGGAAGGGGCTGACGCTTTGTTACTTTCCTTCCAACAACAACCATAGAGGATAACGATTATGAGCGGTGGCACATTTACTCGTCCAAAAGTACCGACTGGTGAAACTAAGTATGTAACAACTACTCAGAAAGAAATCACCCCTGGCCAATTCTTTGTTGGTTACGAAACCACTTGGGTTGAGTTCCAAAAGGAAAAGCCATACGAGACTCCTAAGAAGCCTTAATCACGCTTCGCTTAGCGATTTAATTCGCTAAGTAAGAGACACAAAAAAAGGCGTGCTAAGCACGCCTTTTTTATTGCTCGCTTGAGCCTCAGCTTTTACAAGCTTTGGTAGTACTCAATCAAGATTTGAGCCACTTCAGGACGAGAGAACTCTTTTGGTGGCGCAATGCCATTACCCAACATCTCACGTACCTTAGTACCTGATAGCAATACGAAGTCATCTTTCTCGTGATCTGGTGCTTCACGCATCATCACCACTTTATTCAACTTCTTAGACCATGCAGTGTGGTCAGCTTCAAAGATCTCGATCTCCATCGCGCCTGCAGGTACTTCATCTTTAAAGATGGTTTGTGCATCGAATGCGCCGTAGTAATCACCAACGCCAGCGTGGTCACGACCAATGATGAAGTGAGTCGCACCCATGTTCTGACGGAAGTAAGCGTGAAGTACTGCCTCACGAGGACCTGCATACAACATGTCGAAACCGTAACCAGTCACCATTGCGCTGTTAGGTGGGAAGTACAACTCAACCATCTTACGAATCGCAGCATCACGAACTGGCGCAGGAATATCACCCGCTTTCAACTTACCCAACAACATGTGGATAACCAAACCGTCACAACCTAAACGATCCATTGCCATGTGACACAACTCTTCGTGTGCCAAGTGCATTGGGTTACGGGTTTGGAATGCAACAATCTTCTTCCAGCCGCGCTCAGCGATTTCATTACGAATCTCAACTGCGGTACGGAAAGTATCTGGGAATTCAGTTTGGAAGTAGCTGAAGTTCAATACTTGGATTGGACCTGAAACAGCCGTACGACCTTGTGAGTTGAATGCTGCAACACCTGGGTGCTCAGAATCATCAGTGCGATAAACCTTGTCGGTCATGATCGCCATCTGCTCAGCAGAGACTTCTTCGATCGCTTCAACATCCATTACAGCCAACACTGGGTTGCCATCAACGTTAGGATCACGCAAAGCAATACGTTTTGCATCGCCGATCGCATCCGCGTTCTCAAGCAAACACATCACAGGCACTGGGAAGAATGAACCATCGCTTAGGGTCATCTTTTCAGCTGCGCCCATTGCATCTGCAACGTTCATGAAACCTTTCAGAGGGTTGAAGTAACCCGCACCCATCATGACTGCGTTACCTGCAGCTTGAGAGCTGATAATCACTGAAGGCAGTGACTCTGCTTCTTTGCTCAATGCATCATGTTGCGCAACGTCATAAACGAAGCGTGGTTGTAACTCGTCAGAACCAATTGGCTTGATCATTCTATGTATCCTTCGGTTAGTTTTTGTCACCAGGCATGGGCTATGCCCGATAGGTATTTAGCCTCTCTGGCAGTGACACTGTGCAAAAAGACGCAACAGCGCAGTAAATGCCAAAGCGGTGTATTAGTGATGCGTAATGTACAACACAATAGAAACCCAAAGAGCTAAGGAACTTTATGAGGGCATAAGCTCAAATCGGCAGGCACAAAAAAGCCGAGCACGAAGCTCGGCTTTGTTTTGTATGGTGCCCGGGGGCGGAATCGAACCACCGACACGAGGATTTTCAATCCTCTGCTCTACCGACTGAGCTACCCGGGCAAATTGCCTGACGTGACCGTCAAGAGGCGCGTATTAAAGCGACATGACAGGGCTACGTCAAGCTAAAACCCTTATTCTGGCTTGAATTCTGGTGGGGTCTCGCCGCCATCGCCAAAAAAGAACTTGTCCATCTGCTCTTCAAGAAATTTACGCGCTTTTGGGTCGATCGGACTTAAACGATATTCATTCAGCAGCATGGTTTGATGCTTCAACCATTCTGCCCAGCCCTCTTTAGAAACATTCTCAAAAACACGCTGACCCAGATCACCTGGATACGGTGGTTTATCTAAGCCTTCTAGCTCGCGCTTCATTTTTACGCAATTCACCATTGCACCCATGAGAATCTCCTACGTCAGTTCATCGAGCAGACGCGCAACCGGCGCCGCCAATCCCCGAGCATCGGGGCGGTGTGTGTTATACCAAACCAGATCATTTGCCTCAAAGACCACGCAACCGCGTTTGCGCAGCAGTAATTGTTGCGGATGGATATCTAAATGAAAGTGGCTAAAGGTGTGACGCCTTACCGGCAGCTTCTCGCCCAACGTCACTTCCAAACCAAATCGATCGCGACAGAACGCATTGATGGTTTGATCTTCGGGCAATTCAGGGAAACTCCACAATCCACCCCAAATTCCCGTGGGTGGTCGCTGATGGAGCAACACCTCACCTTGCTCATTACTCACCACCAACCAATGCGCGGTTCTCACCGGCAATGTCTTTTTCGGTTTTTTCCCTGGATATCGTTGCCAATCATTTTGTGCATAGGCTAAACACGCATCACTCAGCGGACAGGCATCACATTGGGGTTTTGAGCGCGTGCATAAGGTTGCGCCAAGATCCATCATCGCCTGGGTGTATTCAGCCACGCGCTGATCTGGTGTGTAGCGCTCAGCAAGCTCCCATAACTGACTCAGAACCTGCGCCTGACCCGGCCATCCATCAATCGCAGCAAAGCGCGCTAAAACACGTTTCACATTGCCATCTAAAATCGGTGCTCGCAGATTCATCGACAAACTTGCGATCGCACCTGCGGTTGATCGACCAATACCAGGCAAGCTCTCTAGCTCAACCGGATCTTGTGGAAACTCGCCTGCCATCTCAGTGCAGACCTGTTGCGCTGTTTTATGAAGGTTACGTGCACGCGCGTAGTATCCAAGGCCGGACCAGTGATGCAGCACATCATCAATTGGCGCATTCGCCAGATCGCATACCGTCGGGAATCGCTGCATGAACTTCTCAAAATAAGGAATCACGGTGCTGACTTGGGTTTGCTGCAACATGATCTCGGATACCCAAGTGCGATACGGCGAGACCGATTGCTGCCACGGCAAATTCTTTCGCCCATACAGATCGAACCAATCTAGAACACGTTGCGAAAAGTCTACTTTGCTTATCGGATTTACAGCCATCAAGTATGGTAGGTTGATCTTCATTCAAATCGCAATCAAAGCTGACCATGAAACAACTTCCAATCATCCTTGTGGCTGTTATCAGCATCGCGCTCGGCATCTGGCTGGGCATGCCCGAACAAAAACCGGTGACCGGTTACGAACACCTCGGCGGTGACTTTGTCGTACAAAGTGCTAACGGCGATGTGAAGCTTGAAGACTTCCGCGGCAAAATCGTTCCGATCTATTTTGGCTTTGCGGCCTGCCCAGATGTCTGCATTACCGCACTCAGTGGACTGAGCATGGCGTTACGCAGCTTGTCACATGATGAGATGGCGCAAATCCAACCACTCTTTATCAGCATCGATCCTGAGCGCGACACGCCAACAAAAGCTGACGAATATGCGAAATATTTCCACCCGTCGATTATTGGTGCTTCAACAGATGCGGAGAATCTGAAAGCGATCGCAAAACGGTATCTGGTGATCTACGCCAAAGTGGCAATGGAAGACTCCGCGATGAAATACACCATGGATCACAGCTCGAAGATTTATTTTGTCGGTCGTGAGGGCAAGATTCTCTCTACCGCATCGCATGGCGAATCGGCAGAACAGCTCGCCAAGCAACTAAAAGCGGCGCTTGCTTACTGAGTTAACCGCCCTGCTAGGGTAAAATGCGCCTTTATCAAATTTCTTACCTCTATGAACATTTCTCTCAACGGCAAAACCCATTCGCTTGCAGATAACAGTTCGCTCGCTAGTTTGATTGACGCTCTAGAGCTCACCGGCAAACGCATTGCTGTCGAAGTGAATGATGAGCTTGTGCCACGCAGTGAGCATGCTGATTGCCAACTGAATGAAGGCGATCGCGTTGAGATTGTTCAAGCCATTGGCGGTGGTTAATCCATGACTGATCAAACAGATACTTTGACCATTGCAGGTCGCACTTTTACCTCACGTCTTCTCGTGGGTACCGGCAAGTACAAAGACATGACCGAAACCCGCGAAGCGATTGATGCGAGCGGCGCTGAGATTGTGACCATCGCTGTACGTCGTACCAACCTTGGTCAGAATGCGGATGAGCCGAACATTCTTGAAGTCTTACCACCGTCTGAGTTCACTTACTTACCTAATACCGCCGGTTGCTACGATGCAAAAACTGCTGTGCGTACCTGTAAGCTCGCGCGTGAACTACTCGATGGACATGACCTGGTTAAGCTAGAAGTCTTGGGTGATGAGAAGACATTGTTCCCTGATGTCATGCAAACCATGAAAGCTGCAGAAGAACTTATCGCTGATGGCTTTAAGATCATGGTTTACACCAACGATGATCCGATCATTGCTCGTGAACTTGAAGCGATGGGTTGTGTTGCCGTGATGCCACTTGCTGCACCGATTGGCTCTGGCCTCGGCGTGCGTAACAAACTCAACATCATGACCATTGTTGAGAACGCAAAAGTACCCGTACTGGTAGATGCCGGCGTTGGTACCGCATCGGATGCTGCGGTTGCCATGGAGCTAGGCTGTGATGGTGTTTTGATGAATACCGCTATTGCTGCTGCTCAAAAACCTGTTTTGATGGCCTCAGCCATGAAGAAAGCTATCCAGGCAGGTCGCGAAGCTTTCTTAGCCGGCCGCATGCCCGCTAAACGTTTTGCTTCAGCGTCATCACCTGTTGATGGTTTGTTCTTCGACTAAATTATGTCTGCACCGGTTAATGACGACAAACGCCAACGTGCGATTCGCAGCTTTGTGCTGCGCCAAGGTCGACTGACCAAAGGCCAAGAACGCGCGTTCGAATTATTCTGGCCAACGCTCGGCATTGATTACGCCGCCAAGCCACTCGATTGGTCGGTGGTGTTTGGTAACGAGAATCCTGTGCATATCGAGATTGGTTTTGGTAACGGTGAATCACTGGCCGAGATGGCGCGTCAAAATCCTGATCGAAATTATCTTGGCATTGAGGTGCATGGCCCTGGTGTTGGTCACCTCTTAATGCGTCTCGAAGAATTTGAATGCACTAACGTACGTGTCTGCCAGCATGATGCAATTGAAGTGCTGCGCGATATGGTGCCGGATCATTCATTACGCGGCCTGTATCTTTTCTTTCCTGACCCTTGGCATAAAAAGAAACACCACAAGCGCCGCATTGTGCAACGTAGCTTCTTAGAGCTGCTGCATAACAAGTTAGCCGCCGATGGTTTCTTCCATGCAGCAACCGACTGGGAACCTTATGCCGAGCATATGCTTGAGGTTCTCAATGAATCAGCTGATTTGTTTAGTAACACTGCAGCAAATGATTTTGTTGAACGCCCTGAAGAACGTCCGTTAACAAAGTTTGAACAACGTGGCATTCGCCTGGGTCATGGCGTTTGGGATCTGATCTTTAAGCGCACCTAGATGCAGCTTGTCGATATCACACCTCTGATCTTTATCGCCTTTCTGGTTTGGCTTTGGTTTGATAGCACACGCAGTCATGAACTCGCCGTTCAGCTCACCTCACGTCTCTGCTTAAAACATGATGTGCAGTTACTCGATGAAACCGTCGCACTACGTCGCCTAGGTCTTAGCTGGCCACGCGAAGGTTTACGCTTAAAGCGTACCTATCGTTTTGATTACACCATTGAAGGTACTGAGCGCAGAACTGGCTCGTTAGTTTTACAAGGTAGTCGCTTAGCGACCTACCACATCGACTCGCCTAGCCAAGAGACAGTCGTCTCAATCAACTAATCACTTAACGATTTTTAGCGCAGGCTTGCCGCGAGGTGGCGTTGGGTCATCAGGTGGCTCTGGCTGATCATCGTCATCAATGAACTCAACCTCTTCATAGACTTCGCCATCGCTCGGAAAGAGCATGCCTTCGCCATTCTCTTTGGAGTAAATACCTAGCACCGCATCGGGTGGCACAAAGATCTGTTGAGCTTTACCGCCAAAGCGCGCGTTAAAGCTAATGAACTCATTACCTAACTCAAGATCCATCACCGCACTGGGGCTGACATTGAGAACAATACGGCCATCATCCACAAACTGCGTTGGCACCTGTGCATCTTCATGCATGGCATCAACGAGCATGTAAGGTGTCTGATCGTTATCGACCAGCCACTCATACAATGCTCGAATGAGATATGGACGATTAGAAGTCATCGGCTTATTTCTTGCCGCGCATCTCGCGTTCGCCTTCGGTAAGGCTCTTAATGAAACCCGCGCGCTTAAACATAGTCGCCGCATAGGTCAGTACTTGCTTGCTTGCTGCACCGGTCAATTCGATACCGAGAACATCTAAACGCCACAACAGTGGAGCTAAGGTCGCATCAACCAAGGTGTACTCTTCACTCATAAAGAATGGGCTAGCCGCAAAGATTGGCGCTGAAGCAGTGAGGGCTTCTTTCAACTCTTTACGCGCTTTCGTGGCCGCCTTGCCACCAGCCAAAATATCTTCAGCCATTGGGTACCAATCGCTTTCGATACGACTCATGTACTGACGGATGTTTGCACGAGTGACTGGATCAACTGGTAGCAATGGCGGATGAGGGAAACGCTCATCGATGTATTCACACATCACACGGGTATCAAACAATGCCAAGTCACGATCAACCAACGTAGGCACAGTACCGTATGGGTTGAGATCAAGTAGGTCTTCCGGCATCGCGGTTGGATCCACATCTTCGATCTCACAGGTAACGTTTTTCTCAGAGAGGACCAGACGGATACGATGGCTGTGAATACTGACCGGGTCAGAAAAAAGGGTCATCACGGTACGTCGATTCGCAGCTTCAGCCATTGTTACTCCTTGCAAGCTTTGCCCAATGCGGACATAAGCTTCTGTCTAGACTCATAAAAAAAGGCGCACAGTATATCAAACTGCGCGCCTTTTGGCTTCTGCTACAGCGCTAACGCCGCGCTAAGCCTTGCGATTACTCGCTTAGTGGACGTCCTTCCACCACTCTTTCTTCGTCATATAAGCGATGACTGTGAAGATTGAGAGGAACAAGATGACCCACAAACCCATCTGCTGACGCTCCAGCTTATTAGGTTCTGCGATGTAAGTCAGATAGGTCGACAGGTCACGTGCCACCTGGTCAAACTCAGCAGCTGACAGCTTGCCAGGTTTAACCATCTTCAGTGATTCAACGTGCTTCTCAACCTTGTAGCCTTCACCGTGCTTTGCTGCGGCTGCTTCTGCATCCGCTTTGTTATCAAAGCTTTCTACAGCGTGGCCATTGTGAGCTACGTCGTAACGGTAAACCGCTTCTTTAACACCTTCGAGTTCCCAAAGAACATTGGGCATGCCCACATTCTTAAACACAGTGTTGTTCACACCCATAGGACGTGAAGGATCTGAGTAGAAACCTTTCAGGTAGCTGTAAATCCAATCTGGACCATGGCGTAAACGCGCTTCCAAGGTTAGATCAGGCGCTGGCGCACCGAACCACTTACCTGCATCTTCAGGCTTTAATGCGATGGTCATCAAATCACCCACCTTCTTGTTCTTATCGAACATCAGGTTGTCTTTGATTTCCTCTTCGCTCAGACCCACTTGCTTCATCAACTGATAACGCACGTATTTAGCTGAGTGACAGCCCATGCAGTAGTTAGTGAAGTACTTAGCACCACGCTGAATCGCAGCGTGGTTTGTCAGATCGATATTTGCATCTTCAAGTTGGACTGCTGCACCACCACCTGCAAAAGAGGTCAGAGGTAACAGCGCCAGAGCTGCAACTGCAATCAGCTTTTTCATGACGTTACCCTCTCTGGTACTGGCTTGGTTTTATCCAACTTCGAGTAGATAGGCATCAACAGGAAGAAAGCGAAATAAACACCGGTAAAGATCGGCGCCCAAACAGATGCCTCAATGCCCAAGATCATCTCGGTTGAAGCAACAACACCTAAGTAGCCAAGGAAGACGAAGGTCACAGCAAAGATAGCTAATGCTGTCTTGAAGATCGCACCTTTGTAGCGAATTGATTTAACTGGGCTGCGATCCAACCATGGCAGGAGGAAGAACAACGCAATTGAACCAAACATCACCAATACGCCTGGGAACTGAGAACCAAACATTGGCGGAACCGCACGCAACATGGCGTAGAACGGCGTGAAGTACCAAACCGGCGCAATGTGCTCAGGCGTCTTCAATGGGTTCGCTGGCTCGAAGTTAGGTGCTTCGAGGAAGTAACCGCCCATCTCTGGTGCGAAAAAGATCACTGCGGTAAAGAAGATTAAGAACACACCAATACCAAACACGTCTTTGATTGAGTAGTAAGGGTGGAACTTGATGCCATCACGTGGGATGCCATTCTCATCTTTGTTCTTTTTGATCTCGATACCGTCTGGGTTGTTAGAACCCACCTTGTGCAACGCTACGATGTGAACAAACACCAATGCCGCCAATACGAATGGCAACAAGAAGTGCAGCGCAAAGAAACGGTTCAAGGTTGCATCAGAGATAACGTAGTCGCCACGAATCCACTCTGACAAAGGCTCACCAATGCCAAACGGAACTGCCGCAAACAAGTTAACGATTACCTGTGCACCCCAATAAGACATCTGACCCCATGGCAACAAGTAACCCATGAACGCCGTTGCCATCATCACCAGGTAGATAACCACACCGATGATCCACAACAACTCACGTGGCTGACGGTATGAGCCGTACATCAAGCCGCGGAACATGTGCAGATACACAACAATAAAGAAGAAAGACGCGCCAGTTGAGTGCATGTAGCGAATCAACCAACCGTAATCCATATCACGCATGATGTACTCGACCGAAGCAAACGCTAAGTCTGCATCTGGCTTATACGCCATCGCCAACCAAACACCGGTAACGATCTGGTTAACCAACATCAGCATCGCAAGCGAGCCGAAGAAGTACCAGAAGTTAAAGTTCTTTGGTGCGTAATAATCAGCTAAGTGCTCGCTCCACACTTTTGATAGTGGGAAACGCTCATCAATCCAATTTAAGAAACTCATGCTGCACCTCCATCAACACCGATCATGATCACGTCATCAGACTTGTACATGTGCGGTGGAATCACCAAGTTAGTTGGTGCTGGAACGCCGGCATAGACACGGCCAGCTAAGTCAAACTTAGAGCCGTGACATGGGCAATAGAAACCACCTTTCCAATCACCACCCAAGTCTGCTGGTGCAACTTCAGGACGGAACGTTGGCGAACAACCTAAGTGAGTACAGATACCAATAGCTACAAAGTACTTATCTTTAATCGCACGTGTTGCATTGGTGCAATATGCAGGCTGTTGAGGAACAGCAGATGCTGGATCAGCTAAGTTGCCGTCAAGTGACGCCAAATCTTTGATCATCTCTTCAGTACGATGAACAACCCAACATACCTTGCCGCGCCACTTAACACGCAACAGGCCACCTTCTTCTAAACCACTGAGATTCGCTTCTTCTGGAGCACCGGCGGCTTTCGCACGCGCAGATGGCTGCCAGTTAGCAACGAAAGGGACAGCGGCAAAACCAGCGCCAACCGCTCCGATAACCGACGTTGTCGCGGTTAAGAAGCGGCGCTTTTTCAGGTCTACGCCTTCTGAACTCATTGAAAACTCCCGATAGCCTCACATTTTTATGTCGCTTGCGAGCAGTTGAGGCAAATCATTTCATACGAAAATACTGATAAATCCCGCAATGCGGTCGCGATTCTCTTATATAGGGCAAGGTTGGGTCAAGAAAAGAGGGCTAATCCATGCCAAAACTTGTTTGGGTTTAGACCGGGTTTGGGATATCCACAAACTGGTGTTCAAGACCAAATTGGCCAGCTAAGTGCTCTCCTAGCGATCTGGCGCCAAAACGCTCGGTCGCATGATGCCCTGCTGCGATATAGGCAATGCCCATTTCGCGGGCGGTATGCACGGTAGATTCTGAGATTTCACCGCTAATGTAGACATCCGCACCGGCAGCTTGCGCCTTGTGAATCTGACCTTGTGCCGCCCCAGTACACCAAGCAATCTGCTTAATCGGACGATTTTCGCCAATCACCAAAGGCTCACGCTCGGTGGCTTGTTGCACCTTTGCCGCAAGCTGATCAAGATCGAGATTACTTTCCGCCATCCAAATCAATGACTTAGCATCTATTGGCGAGCCTTCTAAGCCAAGCGCTTTACCCAAACCCGCATTGTTGCCCAGTGAGGCGTGTGCATCCAAAGGCAAGTGATACGCCAACAAGCTGATACCGTTTTTGATCAATTTCGCGATGCGCTGCCCCTTCATACCGACCAACGGCTGTGGCTCTCCGCGCCAGAAATAGCCGTGATGGACCAGCAGCAATTGCGCTTTTTGCTCGATCGCCGCATCAATCAGCTCAGCGCTTGCCGTTACGCCAGACACAATCTTGGTGACCTCATCGGAGGCTTCGACCTGCAAACCATTCGGACAATAGTCATCGAAGCTGCGCGCATCCAGCAGCTCGTCGCAATAGCGCGTTATCTCCGCAACAGTTGTCATCAGCATTTCCTCGGTTGTCATGACAGCGACCATCAGATTCCGTACTCTATGCTCTTTACATAAAAGCATTGCCAGAGGAACGGCCACTAATGCGACTCTACCGAACTTTCACCTTTGTGTTCACCTCGATTGCGACCGGTCTTGCGGCAGCTTTTTTGGTCTTGGTGTTTAAACCTGACTTTCTCGGCGATCCTCAGTACAGCTCACCGGTGATGAACTTGGCGCGCCAAGAAGGTCCTGTGTCCTATGCTGATGCGGTACAAAAAACGGCGCCGGCTGTGGTGAACATCTTCACCACCACGCTCACCCGTCGCGAGGCACATCCTTTCTTTTCTGATCCTTTGTTCCGTCGCTTTTTTGGCGAAGAGCTCTCGCAACCACGTGTTGAGAAACGTAACAACTTAGGCTCAGGTGTGATCGTTAATAAAAACGGTTACATCATTACCAACCATCACGTGATTGAAAACGCCTCGGAGATTCGCGTGGTATTACGCGACGGTCGCAGCATGGCAGCACGCGTAGTTGGCACCGACCCCGAAACTGATCTCGCTGTACTCCAAGCCTCTGGTGATGACTTCCCCGTCGCGCAACTAGGTCGCTCACAAGACTTACAGATTGGTGATGTGGTGTTAGCTATTGGTAACGGCTTTGGTCTTGGCCAAACGGTCACCATGGGTATTGTCAGCGCATTGGGGCGTCAGTCATTGGGCTTAACCAACTATGACAACTTCATTCAAACCGATGCAGCAATCAACCCAGGCAACTCAGGTGGCGCCTTGATTAATCCCTATGGTGATGTGATTGGCATTAACACCGCTATCTACACCAAGAGTGGTGGCTCAGAAGGTGTGGGCTTTGCTATCCCAGCGCAATTGGTGAACAAAGTCTTCGAACAAATCCGCGATAAAGGTCGCGTCGTGCGCGGTTGGATCGGTGTAACCACCACGCAAGCTGTAACGCCTGAACTTGCGCAAGCACTTGGACTGGGTGATGCGAAAGGCTTGTTAGTCGCTCAGATTCTGCGCAATGGTCCAGCAGACAAAGCCGGCATAAAGCCCGGTGATGTGATTCAAAAGGTCAACGGTGTTGCTGCCACAACGGCACGCGTGATGGTCGACTTGGTTGCCGACATTCAGCCTGGTGATGACGTAAAGATAGAACTCACCCGCGATGGTGATTCACAAACCGTGCATGTAGAAGTGGTCGAGCGACCTACCAATCTGGATTAAGCCGCGATCTCACGCATTGCCGCTAAGAACGCATCGTTCTCATCTGGCGTGCCGATAGTTGGGCGCAAGCAATCGATCAACATCGGATGACCACCATCAAGATTCTTGATCAAGATGCCTTTCGCTTTTAACGCTTCAAACCATGGCTTAGCTTTGCCTTCAGGTGTGCGCATCAGAATAAAGTTGGCATCCGATGGATACACCTTAACGCCCGATAGCTGACTCAAGCCTTGGATGACGCGATCACGTTCTTTTCGTAAAAGCTGTGTTTGTTCATCAAAGGTCGCTTGATGCTTAAGTGCAAAATCTGCACTCGCTTGCGTTAGCACGTTGATGTTGTAAGGCAGACGCACCTTATCAAATTCATTCAGCCATTCAGCAGGACCTGCCAACAAACCTAAGCGCAAACCTGCCAAACCCATTTTCGATACCGTACGCATCACAACCAAATTTGGATACTGACCAAGCAATGGCATAAAACTTTCATCAGTGAATGGCGCATACGCCTCATCAACAACCACCAAACCCTCAGCGGTTTCGATGATTTGCTTAATGCCGTCAGCATCAAACAAATTGGTGGTTGGGTTATTTGGATAAGCTAAGAAGATAACCGCAGGGTTATGCTCTTTGATCGCCGCCAACATGGCTTCGGTATCTAGCGAGAAATCGTTCGCATCCAAGTTAACGCCAACATATTGCATGTCGCAAAATGTGGCGATCATGCGATACATCACAAAGCTTGGCTCAACCGACATCACCACACGATTATCACCAGACAAGCTCATCGCGATCATTTGAATCAGCTCGTCAGAACCATTGCCGAGCATCACGCGCATGCCTTCTGGCACACCCATGTTCTTTGCGATTTGATTGGTTAGCGTTTGCGCATGTGGATCTGGATAACGATTCACATTTGTTTGTTTAATCAGCTCCGCCCATTCATCACGCAAAGTGTCTGGCCAAGTGAACGGATTCTCCATCGCGTCCAACTTAATAAAGCCTGAGGCATCTTGAACATGATAAGCCGAGAGCGCACGTATCTCAGAGCGCACCCATTGTTCAGCTAAGGCTTTTGCATCTTTCGCCATGACTCAATCTTTTAAGCGGTATTCCGCAGAACGAGCGTGTGCCTCAAGGCCTTCGCCTCGCGCCAAAATAGATGCCGTGCGACCAAGCGTCTGCGAGCCTTCATCAGACACCATGATCAAGCTTGAGCGCTTTTGAAAATCGTATACGCCAAGTGGTGAGCTGAAACGTGCTGTACGTGATGTTGGCAACACATGGTTTGGTCCCGCGCAGTAATCGCCTAACGATTCACACGTGTGACGACCCATAAAGATCGCGCCCGCATGTTTGATCTTATCGACGTACTTATCAGGTTCAGCGACTGACAGCTCTAAGTGCTCAGGTGAAATAAAGTTACTCACCTTGGCAGCCTCATCCATGTCGCGACAGTGAATCAAGGCGCCACGCGCACGCAATGCGGTCTCGATGATTTCGCGGCGCTGCATGGTCGGCAGCAACTTATCGATACTGGCTTCAACTTGTTTCAAATAATCTGCATCTGGGCACAACAAAATCGATTGCGCATCTTCATCGTGCTCAGCTTGTGAGAACAAGTCCATCGCAACCCAATCAGGATCTGTTTGGCCATCACAGATCACCAAGATCTCCGAAGGACCCGCGATCATGTCGATGCCGACTTGGCCAAATACTGTGCGCTTAGCCGTTGCCACATAGATGTTGCCTGGGCCAACAATCTTGTCGACTGGCGGAACAGACTCAGTGCCATACGCGAGTGCCGCAACCGCTTGCGCACCACCCACAGCAAAAACCTTATCCACACCACAGACATGTGCCGCAGCAAGAACCAACTCATTCACTTCGCCACGTGGCGTTGGCACCACCATGACAAGCTCTTTAACGCCCGCCACTTTAGCTGGCAAGGCATTCATCAGTACCGATGATGGATAAGCAGCTTTACCCCCAGGCACATATAAGCCAACGCGATCTAACGGCGTGACTTTTTGACCCAAGACGGTACCGTCAGCTTCGGTGTACTGCCAGCTATCCATCTTCTGATGCTCGGCATAGGCTTTAACGCGATCAGCTGCATGTTGCAGCGCTTGTTGCTGCTCAGCACTTAAGCCTTCCCACGCTTGTTTCAAACGCTCTACCGGAACAGCTAAATCACTTGGCGCTTTTGCTTCCCAGCCATCAAAACGATTAGTGAAGTCCATCAGTGCCAAGTCGCCACGCGAGCGAATGTCGGCAATGACCTGTTTCACAACATCATTGACTGCATCATCTGAAACAGACTCCCATGCCAACAACTGCTCCAGTTGCGCATCGAAATCACCATCAGTGGTGCTTAGCTTACGAATATCTGCCATGTCACTTACTTCTGTTTGAGAGCTTGGCTAAGAGTATCTACCAAGCCTAAGCAATCGTTATGTTTCATTTTCCAAGACGCTTTGTTCACCACCAGGCGCGAGCTGATGTCACACATATATTCCAGTGGCACTAAGCCGTTCGCTTTAAGCGTATTACCCGACTCAACCAAGTCGACAATGATGTCAGCTAGACCAACAATCGGCGCAAGCTCCATCGAGCCGTAAAGCTTGATCATTTCGCACTGCTGACCACGCTTTGCGAAGAAGTCGTGTGCTGACTTCACATACTTGGTTGCCACACGTAAACGTCGCTGAGTGATATCGGCATCGGGATAACCAGCAACCCACATCTCACATTTCGCGATCTGTAGATCAAGCGGCTCATACAAGCCTTCACCGCCGTGCTCCATCAACACGTCTTTACCAGTCACACCAAAATCAGCCGCACCCCATTGAACATAGGTCGGTACGTCAGTCGCACGAATCAAAACCAACTTCACATTCTCATGATTGGTTTCAAGAATTAACTTACGCGTCTTATCCGCATCTTCGAGCGGACGAATACCGGCCGCCTCAAGCAAGGGCAGCGTGTCTTTAAAGATTCGACCTTTCGATAAGGCAATCGTTATTGGCGCTTCAAAATTCATACTCATTAACCTGGCACACGCTGAATACGCGCCCCCAGTCCTTGTAACTTTTCTTCAATATTTTGATAACCGCGATCGACATGATAAATGCGATCAACGTGGGTCTCACCCTCTGCCGCCAGAGCAGCAATGATTAAACTTGCCGACGCACGCAGATCCGTCGCCATCACTGGCGCACCGGTTAACTTATCTACGCCACGCACCATCGCGGTATTACCTTCAACCGCAATGCTAGCGCCCATGCGCTGCAGCTCTTGCACGTGCATAAAACGGTTTTCAAAGATTGTCTCACGCACCACGCCAGCACCTTCAGCAACACAATTAAGCGCCATGAACTGCGCCTGCATATCGGTTGGGAACGCAGGATAAGGCGCGGTATGCACATCCACGGCCTTTGCTCGCTTACCGTGCATATCAAGCTCAATCCAGTCATCACCCAAGGTGATTTCTGCACCGGCATCACGCAACTTTTGCAGCACCGCATCCAATAGGGTGGGATCGGTATCGCGTGCTTTCACTTTTCCACCGGTGATCGCAGCAGCGACTAAAAAGGTACCGGTCTCGATACGATCAGGCTGCACCGAATACTCAGCACCCTGCAGCTTATCAACACCTTCGATAACAATCTTTGAAGTGCCAGCACCGCTGATCTTTGCGCCCATTGCAATCAAGCAATTCGCAAGATCCACAACCTCTGGCTCACGCGCTGCATTCTCGAGAATCGTAGTGCCCTCAGCGAGTGCGGCCGCCATCATCAAGTTCTCAGTACCGGTTACGGTGACGATCTCAAAAACAATAGTCGCGCCTTTCAAACGATCCGCTTTGGCATGCACGATGCCGTTTTTCACTTCAATCTCGGCGCCCATCGCACGCAGGCCATCAATGTGCAAATTCACCGGACGCGAGCCAATCGCACAACCACCCGGCAAAGACACATCTGCCTTACCGCAACGTGCCAACAAAGGCCCAAGCACCAAGATAGAGGCACGCATGGTCTTAACCAGCTCATACGGCGCCACCGGGTTTGTGATGGTCGAGGCATCCACCTCGATAGTCATCCGCTCACCGATCGTCAGCTCAACACCCATCTGCGACAAAAGCTCCATACTGGTGGTGATATCTTGCAGATGAGGCACATTCGTCACCGTCATCGGCGTTTCCGCCAACAAGGTAGCCGCCACAATAGGCAATGCCGCATTTTTTGCGCCGGAGATACGTACTTCGCCGTTCAACGGACGCCCGCCAGTGATAACTAACTTATCCACTCAAATCGTCTTCTGTTGTGATGTGTTGGCTTTTCAGCCGAGAAAGTGCGCAATGATAAAGAAAATCAGCGCTTTAAGGGGGATTTCTTGCGTTTTATCGCTATCCCAGGGCTCAGATTAGATGCAGCGCGTTACAGGAAAGATGCGCCAAGTCTTCGAGCTCTTTCGGCACATGCGCAAAGGATACCGAAGTGCCCATTTTCAGCGCATCCGCCTTCAGCTCAACAATCATCGCCAAAGCAGCACTGTTACATGACTCGACATCCTGCAATGAGATGGTCACATCCGACGCTTTTGGCAGCCAAGCAATAAGCTGATCATAAAGGGCTGGCACCGTATCAAAATCCACTACGCCACTTAGCGTTGCATTGTGTTCATCAACGGGGTTAGCGCGGCCTGTTTCATTTTGAGTTGTTTTTATCCGCCAAGGTCTGAATCAAAGCATCGATGCCTAAAGCCATACGATCTTTACCCTTCGATTTTGCAGCGCCCATCTGAATCTCACGCGCAAAGCTGCTGCGATAGGTTGTCACCAAGCTAATGCCATCAATAACCACATCGGTCACCATCCAGCCGTTGTCACGAAGCTTTAAACGATAATCAACCGGAATAGGCGGACCACCTGCAGCCGCAATCTTGGTTGGCACCATGGCGCGGTCTGAACCTGCTTCCATGTTCATAGGTGGATATTCGATCTCTTGGCCTGAATAACCGAGCAACGCTGTTGCATAGGTACCGACCAACAGCTCTTTAAACTCATTCACTAAACGAGTCTGCTGCTCATCTGATGTGTTACGCCAAAAACGCCCCATCGCAGACTGCGCCATCGCTTTGAAATCAAATAAGGCACGATCAATCGCTCAACAAGCGGATAAATCAGCTTAGGATTTTGCTCAAGATTCGTCTTATTCAGCGTGACTTCTGCAAGTACTTTATTGGCAGTTTCTTTAACAACCTGCTGTGGATCAGCATGTTGCGCATCTGCTGCAAAAACAGACGTGGTGAATAAACAGGCCGCAAAAGCCAATGCAAACAACTTAAAACGCATTATTTAGCTCCTTCACTCGCCTTGCTAAACAAGAACTGACCAATCACTTCCTCAAGTACCAACGCTGATTGCGTGATCATGATCTCACTACCCTCTTTCAAAGGATCTTCAGCACCACCTGGATCAAGGCCAATGTACTGCTCACCCAAAAGACCCGCCGTCAAAATCTTTGCAAAGGTATCTTCAGGAATCTTGCCGGTGTAAGTGGTTTGGATATCCAAGCCAACTCGTGCACGGAAAGATGCTGGGTCATAGGTAATTGATGTCACACGACCCACCTCAACACCCGCCATGGTGACAGGGGCTTTGGTTTTTAGACCACC
Organism: Gammaproteobacteria bacterium; assembly: GCA_038146785.1. GTDB lineage: Bacteria > Pseudomonadota > Gammaproteobacteria > Chromatiales > Chromatiaceae > VMDJ01. Next base: position 534,987 of record JAYQSI010000016.1, on the reverse strand, counting down.
AATATTGTCGAAGTTCGCTGTGACATGGAAAGTATCACCGGTATAGGAGGTACCTAGATTACTCACCTGCATCGATAGCCAGAATAACGCCACAATGCCGGCCAACATAAAACCGCCAACCCAAATTTCTACCACTTTTGATTTGTTCATCGTTTTTCCTGAATCACTCAGTCAACTTAACCAAACATTAACGCCGTCAGGACAAAATCGAGTCCCAATACCGCCAATGATGAATGTACTACTGTGCGGGTCGTTGCTCGACTCACACCCTCGGATGTCGGTATGCAATCGTAACCTTGATAGATCGCTATCCAAGTACAAACAAAACCAAACACCACCGATTTAATAAAACCATTTACCAAGTCATCGCTAAAGTCGATGCCACCTTGCATGCCATTCCAGAAGGCCGCCTGATCGACACCTAACATGCCGCCACCCACAAGCCAGCCGCCGAAAATACCCAAGCAGCTAAACATCGCTGCAAGCAAAGGCACTGAAATCAGACCTGCAAAAAAGCGAGGTGATAACACGCGATGCTTTGGATCAACTGCCATCATCTCAAGACCGGATAGCTGCTCAGTCGCTTTCATCAGACCAATCTCAGCGGTTAATGCTGAACCTGCGCGACCTGCAAATAACAGCGCGGTCAACACGGGGCCAAGTTCACGCACCAAAGAGGCGGCAACCATCAGACCCAAGGCAGTCTCACCGCCAAAGCGCGAGAGAATGTAATAACCCTGAAGACCCAACACCATGCCAACAAACAAGCCAGCAACAGCGATAATCAAAATCGTCAGAACACCAACTGAATACAGCTGATCAATCAGCAGGCGAGGACGACGAATGATGTCACTCAAGCCCGCCAACATATTCAAGATCAGCAAATGCGCGCGGCCGATACTCGATAAAGCACTTACGCCAACGCCACCGAGTTGAGCTAAAACACGTGTGATCACTGGCAAGCTCCAAGATCAGTTCCCAGATCATCTGCAGGAAAGTGGAACGGCACAGGACCATCCGGCAGACCTTGAATGAACTGCTGCGTCCACTCGCCACCCTGCGATCTGAGTTGCTCAGGGCTGCCCGACTCAACCACTTTGCCTTCCGAAATCACATAGACCCAGTCAGCAATTTGCATGGTCTCCGCCACATCGTGCGACACCATGATGCTCGAGATACGCGCCGCATCATTCAATTTACGAATCAGCTGCACCAAGACGCCCATAGAAATCGGATCCTGTCCGGTGAACGGCTCGTCATACATGATCATCATGGGGTCGAGCGCAATTGCACGCGCGAGTGCTACGCGTCTTGCCATACCACCAGACAATTCAGATGGCATCAGATCCCGCGCACCACGTAAGCCAACCGCTTCTAGCTTTAAAAGTACCAGCTTGCGAATCATCGATTCACTCAGCTTAGTGTGCTCACGTAATGGGAAAGCAACATTGTCGAAAACCGTCAAATCTGTCAGCAAGGCACCGCTTTGAAAGAGCATGCCCATGCGCATACGCAGCTGGTACAAAGCCTTATTACTCAAGGTGTTGACGTGCTGGCCATCCACATAAATATCACCCGAATCAGGCTGCAATTGACCGCCGATCAGCTTCAATAAGGTTGTTTTACCTGTGCCCGACGGCCCCATAATCGCAGTCACTTTGCCACGAGGGATATCCATATTGATGCCATCAAAAATCTTGCGATTACCTCGACTGAAATGAAGGTCACGAATTTGGACTAAAGGCGTCTGATTGGTACTGGTAGCGTCGTTCAAAAGCGGGCACAAAGAATAGATTTGAAGATAAGCATTCTCTTAATAAGGATGGCGCAGGTCAAGCGACGCCCAGTAATTGCGTTAATGTTTTGAGCTCCGCGAGGCTTCTTGGGTCGCTGATTTCTCGGTTCAAGATCAAAGCCTCGAGCTCTTTCGGCAGTTTTTGCAAAAGTTCTCGCATTGACCGCAAATCTGTTTGTTCATAATTCAAAAAGACCAAACGTGGCTGACCAGATACCCCCCAGCAGCCATCACCCATGGCAACCCAAGATCGATCGTGGTCAGTTTTTGAAGCTGACTCCGGCAACAAAAATGCGCCAAGGTGCTCGCCAAGTACCTCAAGATGCTCCGCACTCACATCAGCAAGCGCATCGACTTTGAGATAAAAGCGGAAATAGTCAGGAAGATCGTCGCACCATTCTTCAAGGTCTTCGACATCTATCGCATGCAACTCATCCGCGCTCAGAACTAACGCATCCGCATCGTTGCTGTAATAGGCCAATTGCCAATCTTCTGGCAGATCCTCGGGGAAATAGTCAGGCCATACGAGCGGCCAGCCGGAAAATCCCAATAACAGTCGATCGCTCAAGCGAGACTCCTCAAAGATGCGCTAGAGTCTACGGATGGCAGACATACTCGCGTTTAAAAAACCCAAATTGAGTGATAAACACAAAGGCAATACCTTGTGTCGCTCTGGTCATCATAAATGGTCTGTGGATACGACGACGCAATTTGATAGCAAGGCGGGCAAGCTTGTCACTAAAGAACGCTGTCTACGATGCGGCAAAACCCGCACCCGTGGCACCTGACCTAGATTCCCTGCGCTTATCCCGCAGAATGCGCCTCGATATTTTTAACTCGCGAGACATTTCATGCTCCTAGCCAGCGCTGGCATTTTATTCGGTCTGCTCATCTTGATATGGGGCGCTGATCGCTTTGTTGCTGGCGCCGCGGGGCTTTCGCGCAACCTCGGTGTATCACCACTCGTGATTGGCCTGACCGTGGTTGCCTTTGGCACTTCAGCACCCGAAATGATGGTCTCTTTGATGGCCGCCTTAGATGGCGCGCCCGGCATTGCTATTGGTAACGCGATCGGTTCAAACATCGCCAACATCGGCCTGATTCTTGGTGCTACCGCCGTTGTTGCACCTTTGACCTACCACTCGCGCGTGCTGAAGAGTGAATATCCCATCCTGTTAATGGTGAGCTTAGGTGTTGCCACGCTTTTAATAGACGCTGAGATATCTCCCATCGATGGCGCCCTGATGGTCGCAGGTCTTGGTTTTGTGCTTTGGCGTACCTTTAAGCTTGCAACAAGTGGCGCTCAAGACCCGATCACTGACGAATATGACGCCGAAATCCCGAAGGATCTTTCTACCGGGCTCGCTATCTTTTGGACCCTGATCGGTTTGGTATTGCTACTCGCCGGCTCAAAATCGATGGTCTGGGGCGCAACTGAAATCGCCTTGTTCTTTGGCGTTAGTGATCTAGTGATTGGCTTAACCATTGTGGCTATCGGCACGAGCTTGCCTGAGCTGGCCGCAAGCCTTGCTAGCGTGGCAAAGAATGAACACGATCTCGCTGTCGGCAATGTGATCGGATCGAACATATTTAATAGTTTGGCGGTACTCAGTATCCCAGCCTTTTTTGGCCCTACCGCGGTCGAAAGCGCGGTGATATTGCGTGACATCCCGGTCATGCTCGTACTCACATTGGCCATCTTGATGATGGGTCGTCATGCCGATGGCAGCGGCCGTGTTTTACGCTGGCAAGGCGCATTACTCCTCACAACATTTGTCGCTTACCAAATCTGGCTGTATGTTGCAGGTTAAAGGACATTCACTATGAAGATAGAAAGCCACGAAAAATTACTCGCCACAGCGCAATCGGTTATCGATATCGAGGCGACTGCGGTTCAGGCACTGAAGCAACGACTCGGCGATGACTTTGTTAAAGCGTGCGAAACCATCATCGCCTGCCAAGGTCGTGTGGTGGTTACCGGCATGGGCAAATCAGGCCATATCGGCAGTAAGCTGGCCGCCACCTTAGCGAGCACCGGCACCCCCGCTTTCTTTGTTCACCCGGGTGAAGCCAGCCACGGTGATCTCGGCATGATCACTCCCGGCGATGTGGTGATTGCCTTATCTAACTCGGGCGAGACAGCAGAGATCGTTACCATTCTGCCTTTGATTAAACGCATGCAAGCGCCATTGATCAGCTTGACCGGCAACCCAAACTCAACCCTCGCAACTGAATCTACTGTTCACCTTGATGTGGGTGTTGAGAAAGAGGCCTGCGTACTTGATCTCGCACCTACAGCAAGCACCACCGCGGCATTGGTCATGGGTGATGCACTTGCCGTTGCTCTGCTTGATGCTCGCGGCTTTACACCAGAAGACTTTGCGATGTCTCACCCAGGGGGCAGCTTAGGTAAACGCTTGTTGTTACGCGTGCGTGACATCATGCACAGCGGTGACCGCCTCCCCATCTCTTCTATTGATGATCCTTTAAAAGAAGCCTTAATGGTGATGACCGCAAAAGGTCTTGGCATGACAGCCATCATGGACGGCGATCAACTCAAAGGCATCTTTACAGACGGCGACCTACGCCGCTGCTTCGAACAAGGCAAAGATCTGCAAAGCGCAAACGTGCGTGATGTCATGACAGCCGGTGGTGTTTGCGTTCCTCAAGATACGCTTGCAGCTGAAGCGCTTACCCTAATGGAAGAAAAGAAAATCAATGCCTTGTTGGTTACCGACAACAAAAAACTTGTTGGTGCTCTCAACATGCATGACTTGTTACGCTCGGGCGTGATGTAAAGGAATCAACTGTGAGTGATGTATCTACAAAAGCTGCTGATATCAAACTCGTTATCTTTGATGTTGATGGCGTACTGACCAACGGCGGTTTGTTCTTCGGCGACAGTGGCGAAGAGTACAAAATGTTCAACTCAAAAGATGGTCATGGCATGAAGATGTTGCAAGACTCTGGTGTGCACATCGCGATCATCACCGGCCGCAGCTCTAACGTTGTGACTCAACGCATGATTAACCTCGGTGTTGAGCATGTCTTCCAAGGCGTTGCGGATAAAAACATCGCCTACCAAGAATTGAAAGCACAGTTAGGTATCGACGATAACAACATCGCTTACATGGGTGACGATGTCATCGATTTGCCTGTGATGACTAAAGTTGGCTTGCCGATGGCAGTAGCCGACGCACACCCTGTGGTGATTGAGAATGCCGCCTGGACGAGCCAATACAAAGGTGGCCATGGTGCTGCACGCGAAGCCTGTGAAATGATCATGCAAGCTCAAGGCACTTTAGCGCCGATGATCAAAGGCTACCTAAGCTAAGCATGTCTCGCTCGAGCATTATCAATAGCGCACTGATATTGCTGCTTTTAATCAGCTTCTGGTTGTTACGCTCATCTCAAGACGAGGCACAAACCTCAACCCAAGAAGAGCACGTCATCGATTACATGTTGCGTGATTTATCCACGACCACGTTTGGTCAAGATGGCAAACCTCATCGCACACTTAACACGCCTGAGCTGAAACATTACCAAGATGACGATACGAGCGAATTGCTCGCGCCGCACATCGTTGCACATCAAGGCGCGCAGCCGCCGTGGAATATTTATAGCGATACCGGCTGGGTATCAGGCGATGGCGAACTCATTCTGTTAAATGGCAAAGTTAAAATGCGACGCGAAGCTTTTGCCGATAATCCATCGATGAATGTCGACACCAAAAACTTGCGTGTACGTCCGAATGAAGACTATGCCGAAACCGATGAGCGCGTTAAGGTGCGAAGCAGTAATGGCGATCGTGTTGACGGTGTAGGCGCTCAGGTATGGTTAGCTGAGCCGATGCGTCTTCTTCTACAATCAAACTCAAAAGCCCACTATGCAACAAAAAAACCTTAACTTCCTTTTGCTACTTTTGATCTTTAGCGCACCAGTTTTCGCACTGACTTCAGATAAAGATCAACCGATTGATCTGACCGCAGACAGTGCCGACATGAACGATGGCAAAGGGACAAGCACTTACATAGGCAATGTCGATATTCGACAAGGCAGCCTGCGCATTCAAGGCGACAAAGTCACTGTTTTTCACCAAGGCCGGGACCCACAGCGCTTTGTCGCTATAGGAAAAGTACGTTTTCAACAAACCGCTGATGACGGGAAGCTGATTAAAGGCAAGGCTGATAAAGTTGAATACGACATGGATAGCGAATACATGCAAATGACCGGTAACGCTTGGCTCGACCAGGGTGGCGACATGATGGAAAGTGATCGCATTACCTATGATCGCGTCAAATCTGTAGTTAAAGGCGGCAGTGCTGCTCAAGGTAAGCAGCGTGTGCGCATGCGTTTAATGCCTCAAAACGATAAGAAATAAACATGTCTCAACTCTCAGCTGAAGGTCTGGTTAAACGTTACAAGGGGCGTAGCGTGGTTAATGGTGTCTCTGTACATCTTGATACGGGTGAGATTGTTGGCCTACTCGGCCCAAACGGTGCGGGTAAAACCACTAGCTTCTACATGATTGCCGGCCTTGTGCATCCTGATGGCGGTACTGTGCGCTTAGGCAACAGCGACATCACCGACAAGCCGATGCATGCCCGCGCACAACAAGGCTTGAGCTATCTGGCGCAAGAGCCCTCCATTTTTCGCAAACTCACCGTTGCACAAAATGTTCTGGCGATTCTCGAGATGCGTCCGGATCTAGATAAAGATCAACAGCAAGCCAAGTGTGACGAGCTACTCCATGAGTTCAGTATTGGACACTTAGCTGACAATATGGCGATCAGCTTATCCGGCGGTGAGCGCCGTCGTTTAGAGATCGCACGCGCCTTAGCCATAGAACCTAAGTTTTTATTATTGGATGAACCCTTCGCCGGCGTGGATCCAATCTCGGTCATCGACATACAACGAATCATTCAGCATTTGGCTGAACGCGGCATCGGCATCTTGATCACTGACCACAATGTGCGCGAAACCTTGGGTATCTGCTCGCGTGGCTACATCATGAATGATGGCGCGGTTCTGGCGCATGGCTCACCCGATGAACTCCTGAATAATCCTGAGGTTCGTACCGCCTATCTTGGCGAGCACTTCCGCTTGTAGAAAAGCACTGCTATCCTGTAATTTCAATGCACGGAAGCCAATTGGCATAAAAATTGAAACGGAAGGATTCGCCCCAGGTGAAACATAACAATAACAACCTGATGAGATCATGAAGCCGTCCCTACAGCTCCGCTTTGGGCAACAGCTCACCATGACCCCTCAACTGCAACAGGCAATCCGTCTGCTGCAGCTCTCCACACTCGACTTACGCCAAGAAATTCAAGACGCGCTCGACAGCAACATGATGCTCGAGGCTGAGGAAGAAGCCGGTAATGAAGTATCACTTGATGACGAGCTTCGCCCTGATATCTCAAGCAACGATGCGAATAACGAAACCGAGGTGAATCTCGAAACTGAGAGCATGCCCGATGAAATGGCAACCGATTCTCAGTGGGAAGATATCTACGACAGCCTACCGACCCAAACCGCGAGCACCGCAAGTGCCGATGATCATGCTGAGTTCATTGCACAACAAAGCGCTGATCTTTCATTGCATGCGCACTTAAGTTGGCAGCTAGAGATGTGCCGTCTTTCAGAATCAGATCACGAGATTGGTGAAGCGATCATCGATAGCGTGAATGATGATGGCTATCTGACCGCCAGCATTGAAGAGCTCATCGAATCGGTTCAACCGCTTGAGGTTGAAGAAGACGAAGTGATCGCGGTACTGCACCAAATCCAACAGTTTGATCCACCGGGCATCGCGGCAAGAGATACCCGCGAGTCGCTACTCATTCAAACCCAGCAGCTCTCTAACGAATTTGATTCACGTGAGCTTGCGCTGCAGTTACTCGAACATCACTTTGATGACCTTGCCGGCCAAAACATCAAAGCCATCATGAAAGGCCTATCGATCGGTGAAGAAGAACTCAACGAAGTCCTCCTACTGATCCGCTCACTGAATCCGCGCCCAGCAAGCGCACTGCCCACCGGCAGCCCGGATTACATCGAACCCGATGTGTATGTGTTTAAACATGAGGGCAAATGGTTCGTCACCCTGAATGACGAGGCCATGCCGAAGCTCAAAATCAATGCGACTTACGCCAGTTTGATTAGACGCGCGGACGATTCCAGTGATAACGTGACCTTAAAGAATCATCTGCAAGAGGCTCGCTGGTTTATCAACAGCCTGTTGAGTCGGAATGAGACCTTATTGAAAGTCGCGAACTGCATCTTAGAGTTCCAACAAGGCTTCTTTGACCATGGCGAAGAGGCGATGCGTCCACTCGTACTTCGCGATGTCGCCGAAAAGGTCGAAATGCACGAATCCACCATCTCTCGTGTGACCACGCAAAAGTACATGCACACCCCGCGTGGCACCTTTGAATTCAAATACTTCTTCTCGAGTCACGTCAGCACCGCTGAGGGTGGCGAGGCCTCTTCGACTGCGATTCGCGCACTGATCAAAAAATTGATTGCTGCAGAAACGCCAAAGAAGCCGTTATCTGATAACAAGATCGCTGCGATCCTCGACGACCAAGGCATCAAGGTTGCCCGTCGTACCGTAGCGAAATACCGAGAAGCGATGGCCATTCCGCCATCAAATGAACGCAAGCGTCTAGCCTAGATAGACGCAACAACCAAGGAGAAGCACATGCAACTCAACATCACTGGTCACCACATCGACATCACCGATTCAATGCGCGCTTACGTAGAAGAAAAAATTACCAAGCTCGAGCGACACTTCGACCATGTGACGAACGTGCACGTCATCCTCACCGTAGAGAAAAATGAGCAAAAGGCCGAGGCCACCGTCCACGTGTCGGGCAACGACATCTTCGCCGACGCGAGCAACGACGACATGTACGCGGCGATTGATGCCCTGATCGACAAGCTCGACCGCCAGGTCATCAAGCACAAAGAAAAGGTGCAAAGTCATCGCGGTGCAGGACATCGTGAAATGGCGGGAACAGAGGAGTAAACTCCGCACATCATCATCGTGGCTCTGATTTCAGAGCCACACTTTTTTAGAACAGACCATCATGCTTGACGAACGTTTTATAAACCTCGATGCGATTCGCCTTAATGACGATTCCTCAAGTAAAAAGCGCGTGCTTGAACAAGCCGCAAAGCTGCTTTCTCGTAACGACCCCGAACTTGCTAACGATATCTTTGATCGTTTGTTAGAGCGTGAACGATTGGGTTCAACCGGTCTTGCCGGTGGCGTTGCACTACCGCATGCGCGCATGCCGGGTATCGAAAATACACGTGGCGCCTTTATTCGACTCGATGAAGGGGTCGACTTTGATGCACTCGATCAACAACCGGTCGATCTGATCTTTGCTTTGATGGTGCCCGAAGATGCACCCGATACGCATCTACAAATTCTGGCCAAGCTCGCCGCGTTATTTGGTGATGCCGCCAAAGCCGACGCATTAAGAAAAGCCTCTCCAGAAGGCGCGCTCGACCTGCTACAACATGTCGATGCATAAAACCTCGATTACCGTTGGTGAGCTATTTCGCGATCTAGAAGAGCGTCTCGATTTAAAACTCATCGCCGGTGAATCAGGTCTTGAGCGATCTCTTGCAGCTGAAGATCTCGATCCCAACAGCTTCATCATCGCGGGTCCGCTCAACTTCATTCATCCCAATTACATCCAAGTGATTGGCCGAGCCGAGCGCGACTACCTGCAAGCGCCTGAGCGCGATATGGAACGTGCGATGACGCAACTGTTCCAACGCCCAACACGTGCGGTCATTCTCACCGATGGCATCAGTCCAAACGATGACCTACTGCAAGGCGCCGCAGAGTCTGGCATCGCCTTATTTACCTCATCGATCACCGCGCGAGTCGCGCTCGATCACCTGCAGCACTACGCCTCACTCAACCTCTCTGATCGCACCACCTTGCACGGTGTCTTTCTTGAAGTCTTGGGCATGGGTGTACTGATCACCGGTCAGGCTGCAGTCGGTAAAAGCGAATTAGCGCTCGAATTAATCACCAACGGCAGTCGCTTGATCGCCGATGACGCGCCAGAGTTCACCCGCATCGCACCGGAGATCATCAGTGGTCGTTGTCCAGAGCTGCTGCGCGATCTGCTCGAAGTTCGCGGCTTGGGCGTGCTGAATATTCGCGCCATGTTTGGTGCTAACGCCATCAAACAAAACAAGTTCTTACGCTTAATCGTGCACCTCAAACGGATGAACGAAAGCGAGATCAAATCGATGCCGCGTTTAGAGATGTCTCAGGACACCCGTGAAGTGCTCGGCGTTGAGATCGCTCAAGTAACGCTGCCGGTTGCCGCAGGTAGAAACCTTGGTGTCTTGGTCGAAGCGGCTGTGCGCAATCATCTGCTTAAACTCGAAGGCAATGATGCCACTCAGCTACTGATTGAACGCCAAGAAGCTAGCATGCAACAAAGCGACGATTGACCTTCTGATTAATTAGTCGCCTAATACACCTCATTATGCAGAGACACCGGCGATAATGGACACCTCGGTTTATAAACTCACCCTTGTGACTGGCCTATCAGGCGCAGGAAAAAGTGTGGCGCTCGCAACACTCGAAGATAACGGTTACAACTGTATCGATAACCTGCCGCTTAACTTGTTGCCTTCACTCGCCTCAGAAATTCAATCAGCTAATTACCAATGGCAACATACCGCTGTCGGTATTGATGCGCGCTCACATGACGAAAGTTTTGAAAAGGTGCCGCTGCTACTTGATGCGATCAAATCAGACAAGCTGACTGTCGAGATCATCTATCTCGAAGCGGATACCGAGATCCTGCTGAAACGTTTTAGCGAAACACGTCGTCGTCATCCACTGACCGATCACGACACCGATCTTGAAACAGCGATTAATGAAGAGCGCGAACTGCTAGCGCCGCTAACCCAAATTGCTGACCTAACCATCAACACCAGCAAAACCACACTGCATCAATTGCGTCGCTTACTTAGCGATCGCGTGACAGATCGTGATTCAGCTGAGATGTCGGTGCTGATCAAATCATTCGGCTTTAAACACGGCATGCCAGCGAATGCTGACTTTATGTTTGATATGCGCTGCTTACCTAATCCACATTGGGACCCCGACCTGCGCCCAATGACCGGACGCGATAAACCTGTCGCTGACTTCTTAGAAAAAGACGAGCGCGTACAAGAGATGTACAAGCAGCTCGAAAGCATGATCGCTAACTGGACACCCTGCTTTGCACTTGAAGGTCGCAGTTACTTAACCTTTGCTATCGGTTGTACCGGCGGTCAGCACCGTTCGGTTTATATGGTCGAGCGCTTAGGCAAACACTTCCAAGAATTTTTACCTAACGTGCAAATCTTTCATCGAGAGCTTTCATGAGCGTTGGCATTCTTATTGTCACCCACCCTGGCGTCGGCTCTGCCTTAGCGCATAGCGCGCAACGCATCATGGGCGATGCTCCTTTAAAAACTTTTTGCTTAGATATCCCGGTTGATAGTGATGTCGAGCGTACCGAACAAGAAATCTCGCAAGCCTTAGCCAACCTAGATGCCGGTGATGGCGTGATCATCCTGAGTGATATCTTTGGTGCCACACCAAATAACTTGGCACGTAAGTTTGCCGCCCCCGGCCATGTACATATTGTTTCAGGCGTTAACCTACCGATGCTGATTCGTTTGTATAACTACCCCAACACTGATCTTGCAGAGCTATGCGAACTGGCGGCCGAAGGCGGTCAACGTGGCATCATGACCTGCGCACAACATTTATAATTTCATCCATGCAAGAAACCAACATCACCATCATCAACAAGCTCGGCCTGCATGCACGCGCCGCAGCGAAACTTGTCAGCACCGCCGGTAGCTTTGGCGCCAAGATTTCCTTGGATAAAGCCGGCCAAGAAGTTGATGGTAAAAGCATCATGGGCGTAATGATGCTCGCCGCGAGTAAAGGCACCGAGCTAACCATCCGTACCGATGGCGATGATGAAGTCGAAGCCATGCAAGCACTCACCGATTTGATCAACGATTACTTCGGCGAAGGCGAATAAAGTCTCCACAGTCTTAGGCGCTCACCCAAAGCGCTGTTACACTAGTGCCATCTCCATTCACCTTGGATGAGCACGCTCGTGAACGCCGTCGTTGAAAGCTCAGAAAATCCGCAAGTCGATCGTTTGCGCGAAATTCTCGACTCAGGTGCGATGCGTTCTGCTCAAAAGCTTCTCAATACGCTCAATCCTGCCGAGGTCGCTCACCTACTCGAATCACTGCCACGTGAGCAGCGAGACATCATTTGGCACATGCTGCCGGATGAGATGTCAGGTGAAACCTTGCTTGAGGTATCGGATAGCACTCAGTTTGAACTGACCAAAGACATGAGCCTCGAAGACTGGCTCGCGATCACTGACAACCTCGACCTCGACGACTTGGCCGACTTGGTACAAGACATGCCGCGTCAGCTCACCCGTGAGTTGGTGTTGTCGATGGACGATCAACGTCGTCACCTGCTCGAAACGGTTCTGTCTTACCCAGAGGACACCGCCGGTGGTTTGATGAACACCGACGTGGTGACCATCCGCCCCGATGTCACCCTCGATGTCGCGATGCGTTTCACCCGTCGTATTGGCGACAACATGCCAAAAGATACCGACAAGCTGTTCGTGGTAAATCGTGACGGCAAGTATCTCGGCGTGTTGCCTTTATGGCGCTTGGTCAGCGGCAACCCTGAAGACTCAGTAGCCGAGATCATGAGCTTGGATCTCAAGCCAATGTCGGTTGAGCTATCTGCCAGAGACGTTGCGCGTCGATTTGAAACCTACGACTTGATCTCCGCACCGGTTATCGACGATGACGGCATGCTGGTCGGTCGTATCACGGTCGACGACGTGGTCGACTTGATCCGTGTCGAAGGCGAACACCAATTCATGAGTCAGGCCGGTCTCTCCGAAGAAGAGAACATGTTCGCACCGGTGCTCGACTCAACCCGTCGCCGTGCGGTGTGGCTTGGCATTAACTTGCTCACTGCGTTCTTGGCTTCATGGGTCATCGGTCAATTCGAAGCGGTGCTCTCGCAAGTGGTCGCACTGGCTGTACTGATGCCGATCGTTGCGAGCATGGGTGGTATCGCCGGTAGCCAAACCCTTACCTTGGCGATTCGCGGTATTGCATTGGGCCACCTCACCAGTAAAAACGCACGCCACCTGCTCTATAAAGAGCTCGCGGTTGGCGCACTCAACAGTGCCATCTGGGCCGTGGTGGTTGGTTTTGTCGCCGGCATCTGGTTCGACAGCTGGGCAATCGCCGGTTTGATTGGTGTAGCAATCAGCATCAACTTGGTCTTTGCCGCCTTCAGTGGTGCCTTGCTGCCATTGATTCTCGAAAAGCTCGGTATCGACCCTGCTCTAGCGGGTTCGGTCTTGCTGACGACAGTGACCGATGTAGTGGGCTTCCTGTCCTTCCTCGGACTGGCCACCATCTTCTTGCTCTAATCGGCAAACTCCAAACGCTCAGCAAACTTATCCAATGCGGCTTGCGCGCAGACAGCATCTTTATCGCCACCCGGCGCACCCGAGACACCAATCGCACCCACGCGCTGACCACCGGCAATAATCGGTAAGCCACCTTCAAGCATCAGCAGACCCGGCACCTCGTTGAGCTCAGGTCGAATATCTTCGCGGTTCTTGCGCAGCTCGCCAGACGGGATGCCCGCCATGATCACCGCATTGGCTTTATCTTCAGCGAGCTGAATAGTGAAGCGTGCTGCCAGATCATCGCGCAAGGTCGCGCGCTCATTCGCACCGCGATCAACCACCACCGCCGTCACCTGATAGCCCTGCTCACGGCAGTGCATCACCGCTTCATTCGCCAGATCACGCGCCAGCTCCATGCCCACATGCCGCACGCCCACGGTATCGCCCGCCATCGCGGTGCTCTGTGACAGCAAAAGTGCGCCCAATAGATGCTTTTTCTCGATCATCGTCTTCCCCTAAAAACGTGCTGAATACGCCCAGTTTAGCTAAGTCTGGCGCCTGTTGAAGGGGCTTTTGCGGTATCCTACGAAGCTATTTTTACTACACCGATTTTTGTGTGCACATGGAACAGCAGTACGACCCATCCGCCCTCGAACAAGCCGCGCAACAGCAGTGGGAAGACCAACAGTCTTTCAAGGCAACCGAAGACGATAGCAAAGAGAAATTCTATTGCTTGTCGATGTTCCCCTATCCCAGCGGCAAGCTGCACATGGGTCACGTGCGCAACTACACCATCGGTGATGTGGTCTCGCGCTATCAGCGCATGCTCGGCAAAAATGTACTTCAACCGATGGGTTGGGATGCCTTTGGTCTGCCAGCTGAAAATGCTGCGATCAAAAACAAAACGGCACCTGCCGCTTGGACACGTTCAAACATCGAGTACATGAAAGGTCAGCTAAAGCGTTTAGGCTTTGGCTATGACTGGGATCGTGAGCTCGCGACCTGCGATGCAGACTACTACCGTTGGGAGCAATGGTTGTTCACCCGCATGGTGGAAAAAGGTTTGGCCTATCGCAAAACCGCAACGGTTAACTGGGACCCGGTTGACCAAACGGTTCTGGCTAACGAGCAAGTTATCGATGGCAAAGGTTGGCGCTCTGGCGCGCCGGTCGAAAAGCGCGACATCGAACAATGGTTCTTAAAGATCACCGACTACGCACAAGAGCTACTCGATGATCTGGATAAGCTACCGGGCTGGCCTGAGCAGGTAGTCACGCAACAACGTAACTGGATTGGTCGTTCTGAAGGTGTGCAGATGCACTTCGGTATCGAAGGTCGCGATGACACCATCGAGATCTACACCACCCGTCCTGACACCTTAATGGGTGTGACCTATCTCGCGGTTGCCGCTGAACATCCACTGGCACTCGAGCAAGCCAAAGATAACGATGACCTCGCCAGCTTCATTCAAGAATGCAAGCAAGGCGGCGTATCCGAAGCTGAAATCGAAACGATGGAAAAGAAAGGCCAACCGATTGGTCTTAACGCTATCCATCCTGTCACCGGCGAAGCTGTCCCTGTGTATGCCGCCAACTTTGTGTTGATGAGCTACGGCACTGGCGCGGTTATGGCCGTGCCTGCACATGATCAGCGCGACTGGGAGTTCGCTGAGAAATACGGCATCGAAAAGAAACAAGTGATCATCACCCCTGATGGCACTGACTGCAGCATTGATGAAGCTGCCTATGTTGAGAAAGGCGTACTGGCTAACTCAGGTGAGTTCGACGGCATGGCCTCTGCTGCTGCCTTTGATGCGATCGCCTCATGGTTAGAGCGCGAAGGCAAAGGCGCCAAACAAGTTAACTTCCGTCTGCGTGACTGGGGTGTCTCGCGTCAACGTTACTGGGGCTGCCCTATTCCTATGGTGCACAAGCCCGATGGTAGCGTTGAAGCCGCGACCGAGTTCCCAGTGACCTTGCCAGAAGATGTCATCGTTGATGGTTCAGGTTCACCACTGAAAAAGATGCCTGAGTTCATTGAGCTGGCTAACGGTGATAAACGCGAAACCGACACCTTCGATACCTTCTTCGAAAGTAGCTGGTACTACGCACGTTACTGTTGCCCCGATGCAACTAACGCGATGCTCGATGAGCGCGCCAAATACTGGCTGCCTGTTGATCAATATATCGGCGGTATCGAACACGCGATTCTTCACCTGCTTTACGCACGCTTCTTTAACAAGCTGATGCGCGATGAAGATCTGATCGATAACGACGAGCCCTTCACTCGCCTACTCACTCAAGGCATGGTGATTGCCGAGACTTGGTATCGCGAGAACAGCGATGGCTCAAAAGATTGGTTTAACCCTGCAGACATCATCGACATCAAACGTGATGACAAAGGTCGTCCGTTATCCGGCATGTATGCTGGCGATAAAAAACCGGTGATCTACGGCGGCATCGAAAAGATGTCGAAGTCGAAGAACAACGGTATCGATCCACAACAACTGATCGACAAGTACGGTGCTGACACCGTTCGCTTGTACACCATGTTCACCGCACCACCCGATCAATCACTCGAATGGTCAAACGAAGGTGTTGAAGGTGCGCATCGTTTCTTAAAACGTTTGTGGAACTTAGCTGCCAAACTCCAAGAGCATCTTGCAGATGTACCTGAGAGTGGCGCGAACAAAAACGCACGTCGTGATGTGCACGAGAATCTGCAAAAAGCCTTGTTCGACTACGAGCGTCAGCAATACAACACCGTGGTATCGAGCTGCATGAGCATGGTCAACACGCTGAACAAGCTCGGCAAGAATGCAGATGACCTTGCCACCTTGCACGAAGGCCTGAGCATTGTTTTACGTTTGCTCGCACCGATTGCACCGCACGTCACTCATCACCTGTGGAACACACTCAAGCTTGGTGATGACATCCTGTCTGCCGCATGGCCAGCAGTTGATCCGGAAGCACTGAAAAAAGATGCGATCGAGATCGTGGTGCAGGTAAACGGCAAGGTACGCAGCAAAATTTCTGTCTCACCTGAGGCAAGCAAAGACGAGATTGAAGCGGCCGCTCAGCAAGATGAGCACGTTATGCGCTTTACCGAGGGCACAACCATCCGTAAAGTAATCGTCGTCCCTGGCAAATTAGTCAACATCGTGGCTAATTAAGGAAAGCATTATGAAAAACATCAACGCCATCTCACGCACCCTTTGGATCAGCTTACTGATCATCGTGCTGACCGGTTGCGGCTTCCACTTACGTGGCGCACTACCGACTCTTAACCATGGATAACCCGATCTATATCGCGGGCGTTGATAAAAACAGTGACCTGTATCGTGAGCTTGCACGTCAATTACGTGGCGCAAAAAGTGTGGTCACCGAAACACGCAGCCTTGCGAAAAGCGTACTGACCATTTCTGAGTATCGCTCACGCGAGCGTCAGCTCACCTTGAACAGCAGCAACCAAGCGGTTGAATACGAGTTAGAAGAAAGCTTTAACTTCTCTGTTCAAACCAGCAATACCACCGTTGAAAGCCGCCCACTCAAAGTTACCCGCGTATTGGGTCGTACCGAATCTGAAACACTCGCACGTGAACGTGAAGAGCGTGAGATGCGTGTAAACATGCGTCACGATTTGGTTAACCAGTTGATGTATCAACTCGCACGCATTAACTAATCTGTGCGAGTTCGACTCGAACAACTGCCGGCACAACTCAAGCAGGGCTTAAGCCCGATCTATCTGGTGAGTGGTGATGAGCCACTGCAACGTAACGAAGCCTGTGATGCGATTCGTGCGGCAGCACGTGATGCCGGCTTTAGCCAACGTGAGATCTTTGAAGTCGGCACCAGCTTTGACTGGAACCAACTACTCGCCGAAGCCAATGCACTGTCATTGTTTGCTGAACAAAAAATCATCGACCTGCGCATACCGAATGGCAAGCTCGGACGTGACGGTGGCGCAGCACTCACCGAATACTGCAGCAACCCACCGCAAGACACCTTGCTGTTGATCACCTTACCTAAGCTTGATCGCACACAACAAAACAGCAAATGGTTTAAAGCGGTTGAGCAAAACGCCTCGATCATTCAGATCTGGCCGGTCGAACCTAAACAGCTACCCGGTTGGATTGCGCATCGTTTAAAGCTAGCTGGCTTTAACGCCACACCCGATGCTGCACAACTGTTATCCGATCGTGTTGAAGGCAACCTGCTTGCAGCCCATCAAGAGATCGAAAAGCTCAGCCTACTGCGCGAGCCCGGCCCGTTAAGCGCCGAAGACCTACTCCAAGTGATTGCCGATAGCGCACGCTACGATGTGTTTGAGCTGGTGGATAGCGCACTGCGTGGCGAATTACATCGCTGCCTAAAAATATTAGCCGGCCTTAAAGGCGAAGGCATCGCACCGCCGGTTGTGCTGTGGGCATTACATCGTGAAGTGGCGCAACTAGCCTCTTTGTCTACAGATGTAGCTAAAGGTTTGAGCATGGATCACGCACTGACCCGCGCCAAGGTATGGGACAAACGTAAGCCCATGGTGAGTAACGCGCTTAAACGACTCAAGCCACCACAGTGGTTATCACTGATGGCCGAGTGTTCAAAAATAGACGCCTCAGCCAAAGGCGCCAACGAACACGATGCATGGCAATTACTCGAGACGAGCTGCTCAACCTTGTGCGGTTATTCCACAACTATTTAATTACTAAAAAGGGTCGATTTTTCTCCTATACTCATCTGACTACTCGCAGAAGTAGATCAATAAAAATCCAAAGGAGAACTTCGTGAAATCATTGATTAAAGCCTTCGTGGCAATCGCACTCATATTTGGCTTCAGCCAAACCACACTGGCTGATGGCCACGGTAAACAAAAAGTCGTTTACCACATCAACTACGATGACCCAAAACTGCAAGGCGGCGCGTTGCGTAACATCCAAAACCACATCAATGCGGTTGGTGCTGACAAGCTCGACTTACGCGTGGTGTTACACGGCAATGGTTTAGCACTGCTCGTCCTACCAGAAGCGCATAGCCGTTTACCAAAGTTCAAGCATGCGAATGCGAATGATCAAATGGCCGCAAAGATCGATGGCCTACGTAACCAAGGTGTCAGCTTTAAAGTCTGCGCCAATACGCTAAAAGGTAAAAAAGTGAATCTTGAAACCGATCTGCATGACGTTTCTAAAGCAGACGTTGTACCAAGCGGTGTTGCTGAGCTGGCGATTCTGCAAGGCCAAGGCTTCGCTTACATCAAGCCATAAAACCTTTGCCCACAAAAAAGCCCGCATTTGCGGGCTTTTACGTAAAGGCGCTGTCTTACTTAGCTCGGCAGAGACATGCCAAAGGCTGCTTCAAAACGCGCCGCAAACTCATCCATGCTAAAGCTGTGATTCTGCGGACCTTGGCTTTCGATTTTGTACGCACCCATCAGTGAGGCGATACGTGCGGTGATCTCCCAGTCGTAGCCTTTCATCAAGCCGAATAACAAGCCACCACGGTAGGCATCGCCACAACCGGTTGGGTCAACTAAGGCTTCTGGCTTGGCTACCGGAATCTCCAGTCGCTGACCTTTCGTATAGATGTAAGAACCTTCGCCACCGCGCGTAACGATAACCGCTTCGACCATCTCAGCGAGTTGCTCCATGGTTTTGCCGGTGCGCTCTTCCATCAATTTCGCTTCGTAGTCGTTAAACGCACAGTAGGTGGCTTGCTCGGCAAAGCGCGTTAGATCAGCGCCATCAAACATCGGCATGCCCTGACCCGGATCGAAGATAAATGGAATGCCCGCAGCGGCGAATTGTTCCGCGTGCTCGATCATGCCCTGACGACCATCCGGTGACACGATGCCTAAGCTCACGCCTGCGTGATCGCTTACCTTATTAATATGAGCGTGATTCATCGCGCCCGGGTGGAAGGCGGTGATCTGGTTGTCATCTTGGTCGGTCGTGATAAACGCTTGTGCGGTGAACTCTTCCTCGACCATGGTGATGCCATCACGGCTGACACCTTTGGCATCCATCCAATCGGCATACGGCTGGAAGTCGCTACCGACGGTCGCCATGGGCTTACCTTCGCCACCGAGTAGATGCAGGTTGTAGGCAATGTTGCCGGCACAACCGCCGTAGTTACGGCGCATTTCTGGGACTAAAAAAGAGACATTCAGGATGTGCACTTGATCAGGCAGGATGTGATTTTTGAATTGGTCTTGAAAGACCATGATGGTGTCGTAAGCCATTGAGCCGGTGATCAGCGCAGTCATAAGTTACCTCTAATATACGAATGCAAAATCGCTGGAAATGATGATGCATATTGCAGTGGGCAATGGTACCTTAGCGCGAGCGAATCTGCCCTAAGAAGGCAGTCAAACGCTGCCGTGACGTTGGTGGCACGGTGACCACACAGGCAACTGTGTAGCGAATTAATAAAAATTTAGGAGTTGGACTTTCATGAAAATCCAAAAATTATTTGTTGCAGCAGCTGCTGCTCTACTTCTATCTGGCGCATCTTTCGCGGCTTCTCAAGCGGATGCTGATGCGGCGATCTCTGCGGCTAAAGCAGCTAACAAAGGTGCTAAAGGCGCTGAGTGGCGTGATACCGGCAAGATGATCAAAGCGGCTGAAGCTGCAGCTGCAGAAGGCAAGTTTGATGCGGCTGTGAGCGAAGCGAAAGACGCTGAGTTCCAAGCAAAGATTGCACAACAACAAGCGAAGGGCGCAACTAACGCAGGTAACCCTTCTTACTTGTATAACTAAGCTGCTTTAGTTGAAGAAGCCCGCGAAAGCGGGCTTTTTTATGTATGAGTAATTTATCGATTCAGACCTTTATCAGCTTTGCCGGCGTGGGCGCGATTGCCACCGCTTTGCAATACATCTTGCTGACCATTCAGGTCGAATTGATTGGCGTTGGCGCGGTATTAGCGTCTTTCTTTGCCTATGCGATCAGCTCGATCGTGAATTACCTGATGAAGTATCACTATGTGTTTTCATCGCAACAAAAGCACCGCAAAACAGCTCCACGCTATCTGATTATTTCGAGCATTGGCTTGGCGCTGAATACACTGCTGATGTATATCGGCGTGGAAGGCTTTGGCTGGCACTATCTGGCGTCGCAAATCATCGTGACTGGCATTGTGTTGGTGTGGAACTACACCGCTAGCGCGCTGTGGACCTTTCGGGCCGAATAAGCCGCACTATTTACGTTTCTAATGGCTTTGCGTTTTCGCCACTGAGCTAAATGCTCTAGAATGACGCCGTTCAACGCGATTGCGCGTAAGTTATTCATTTTGAGGAAAAGTCATGATCCTAGATCGCGTAGAGCCTGGTAAAAATGTGCCAGACGAAATCAATGTCATTATCGAAATCTCTGCTGGTAAAGATCCGGTGAAGTATGAAATCGACAAAGCGACAGGCGCGATGTTTGTTGACCGGTTCCTCGGTACAGCAATGTTCTACCCATGTAATTATGGCTACGTGCCACAGACCTTGTCGCTTGATGGTGACCCGGTTGATGTAATGGTCGTTGCACCTCTTCCGGTACAAGCGGGTGCTGTCATTAAGTGTCGCCCCTTAGGTATGCTTGAAATGGAAGATGATGGAGGTGTCGACATGAAAATTTTAGCCGTGCCTATCTCCAAGATCTGCCCTGTTCATGGCAACGTTAAAAGCTATCAAGACATGCCTAAAGAAGTACTTGCCAAACTTTCTCACTTTTTCGAGCACTATAAAGATCTTGAAGAAGGTAAGTGGGTCAAGATCGGTGGATGGAAAGGCATCGATGAGGCGAAAGCCGAAATTATGAATAGCATTGCTCGCTATCAAAAATAAATCCAAGCCCCTCATTGAGGGGCTTATCACTTAAGGCTTCTGCTGATGTCTGACGAACTCACTCACTTTGATGCCCACGGCCAAGCCCACATGGTGGATGTTGGCGGCAAGGACAGCACGCACCGTGTTGCGGTGGCGAGCGGTTCGATCAAGATGGATGCATCAACCTTAGCGTTGATCGCTCAAGGCGGTCATAAGAAAGGTGATGTGCTGGGGATTGCGCGTGTTGCCGGCATCATGGCGTCGAAGAAGACCAGTGACTTGGTGCCTTTATGTCATCCACTACCGCTGACGCATGTGTCGATCGAGTTTGAGATCGATGAGGCAAACCATAAAGTTGATGCCTCTTGTCGTGCTGAAACGCGTGGTCAAACCGGCGTGGAGATGGAAGCGCTGTGTGCGCTGCAAGTCGCCCTACTGACGATTTACGATATGTGTAAAGCGGTGGATCGCGGCATGGTGATTTCGGATGTGCAGCTTGAGCATAAGTCCGGCGGCAAGTCGGGTGAATGGAATCGCTAAGTGAACTCGATCTATTTTCAAGCCAGCTTTATTACCAGCGCGGCGAAGTTATCCCAATCACCTGAAGACAATGGTTACGAGATCGCGTTTGCCGGTCGTTCGAATGCCGGTAAGTCGAGTGCGATTAATACGCTGTGCCAACAAACAGCACTCGCACGAACCAGTCGCACACCCGGTCGCACGCAGTTACTGAACTTTTTCCGCGTTGATGATCAACGTCGTTTAGTTGACCTACCCGGTTATGGTTATGCGGCTGTAGCTCAAGACATCAAAGCCGATTGGCAAGGTGCGCTAGCCGACTACTTAGAAAAACGTGAATGCTTACGTGGCGTGATCTTGATGATGGATTCGCGTCATCCGTTAAAAGATTACGACATTCAAATGCTTGAATGGGCTAACCACATCGAGATACCGGTGCACGTGTTACTCACCAAAGTGGATAAGCTGAATCGCAAAGAACAAGCTATCTCGCTAGAGCGTGTTGATGCGGCACTGAAAGAGTTTAGCCTCGAGTTTAGTGTGCAGCTGTTTTCATCACTGAAACGCTGGGGCGTTGATGAAGCACATGAAAAGCTCGACCAGTGGTTTGAGCTTTAATGTGCCTCTTCCCAGTTAGCGCCACTTCCCACTTCTACAAGTAGCGGCACATTCAGATCAGCTGCCGATTCCATCAAGCTTTTAATTTTAGCTGTGGCTGAATCCATCTCGTTTGGCGCGACTTCGAATACCAGTTCGTCATGTACTTGCATCAGCAGATGCACATCGGGTTTGTCGTTGACTAACCACTGATCCACATTGAGCATCGCACGTTTGATGATGTCGGCGGCTGTACCTTGCATCGGCGCGTTAATCGCTGCTCGTTCAGCACCGGCACGACGTGCACCATTGCGCGCATTGATCTCAGGTAGATACAAGCGACGACCAAACAAGGTTTCGACATAACCCTGATCTTTAGCTTGCTCGCGCGTGCGATTCATATAGTCCTGCACACCGGGATAACGATTAAAGTACAGATCGATATAGTCCTGCGCTTCGTTACGCCCAACGCCGAGCTGTTTAGCTAAACCAAACGCCGACATGCCATAGATCAAACCAAAGTTAATCGCTTTAGCAGCGCGACGTTGATCATCAGTAACACTCTCTGGATTATCGGCAGCAAACACTTCGGCTGCGGTAGCGCGGTGAATATCCGCACCTTCAGAGAAAGCTGTGAGCAGACCTTTATCCGCCGATAAGTGCGCCATGATACGCAGCTCAATCTGTGAGTAGTCAGCTGCCACCATGGTCCATCCGCTCTGTGGAATGAACGCACGACGAATACGTCGACCTTCTTCGCTTCGGATCGGAATGTTCTGTAGGTTTGGATCGGATGAACTCAAACGACCGGTTGCTGCAACCGCTTGGTGATAACTGGTATGAATGCGTTGCGTTTGCGCATCAATCATCTCTGGCAACTTATCGGTATAGGTCGACTTAAGCTTGGCAAGACCACGATGCTCCAAGATAACGCTGGGTAGCTCATGCCCCATCTCGGCAAGCTCTTGCAGCACATTCTCTGCTGTTGATGGCGCACCCTTTGGTGTCTTTGCGATAACCGGTAGCGCTAACTCATCAAAGAAGATCTCACCAATTTGTTTTGGTGAACCCATGTTGAAGTTGCGCCCTGCAATTTCATAGGCTTGTTGTTCAAGCTGATGTAATCGCTCGGCAAGTTGCGCACTTTGTTGTTTAAGCTGTGTGCTATCAATCACCACGCCTTGACGCTCGATACGCGAAAGCACCGATAACAGCGGCACTTCAAGATCGGTGACTAAGTTAGCCAAGCTTGGCTCTTGCTTTACTTTAGACCATAAGTGCTGATGTAGACGCAAGGTGATGTCAGCATCTTCTGCGGCATAGGGCCCGGCTTGTTCAATATCGATTTGATCGAAACGTAATTGCTTAGCGCCCTTACCGGCGATATCTTCAAAGTGAATTGTTTTAAGCTCAAGGTAACGCTCGGCCAGTGAGTCCATGTCATGACGGCCTGCACTGCTGTTATACACATAGGACTCGAGCATCGTGTCGTAAGCGATGCCGTTTAATTCGATACCGTGATTCGCAAGCACGCTTTTGTCGTACTTTAGATTCTGACCGACTTTTTTATGTGCATCCGATTCTAAGATGGGCTTCAATGCGGCGAGCACATCATCACGATGTAACTGTTCTGGTGCACCCGGATAACAATGAGTGAGTGGTACATACGCTGCTTTACCAGCTTCTATTGCAAAGGATACGCCGACCACTTCAGCTTGCATGTAATCTAAGCTGGTCGTTTCGGTATCGAAGGCAAACAGCTGCGCGTTTTTAAGTTGTTCTAGCCATGCATCAAAGTCAGCCTGTGTGAGCACGATGTCGTATTGCGCATCGATCTTTTCAGCCTTTTTTTCGGGCTGCGACTGTTCCGTAGATGTCTTTTCACCTTTTGCACCATCAAGTGTGGCTAAGTAGCGACGCGACTCAATCCGCGTGTAGTGTTTTCTCAACTCATCTGTGTTGGCTGCGCTTGGCTTTAGCTGGTCAATCGTGACAGGCAGCTCTACATCGAGCTTTATGGTCGTAAGTTCACGTGAGAGTTTGAGTTGCTCGAGATTGCTACGAAGGTTTTCACCAATCTTGCCTTTGATCTCTTCGGCATGTGCCACCAAGTTATCAATCGTCTCGTATTCACCGAGCCATTTTGCGGCCGTCTTAGGGCCACACTTAGGAATACCCGGAATGTTATCGGCGCTATCACCGACCAGCGCTAAGTAATCAATGATCTGCTCGGGAGTGACATCAAACTTATCGATGACGCCTTGTCGGTCCATCACCACATCATTCATTGTGTTGATCAAGGTGATGTGATCATTCACCAGCTGCGCCATGTCTTTATCGCCGGTTGAGATTAGCGATGGCATGCCTTTATCGGCCGCTTGTTGTGCCAAGGTGCCAATCACATCATCGGCTTCGACACCGGAGATCATGACCAAGGGCAAGCCCATGGCTTGAATGATCTGATGTAGCGGCTCGATCTGTTGACGTAAATCATCAGGCATCCACCGCGCGTAACGATAACCGCTTCGACCATCTCAGCGAGTTGTTCCATGGTTTTGCCGGTGCGCTCTTCCATCAATTTCGCTTCGTAGTCGTTAAACGCACAATAAGTGGCTTGCTCGGCAAAGCGCGTTAGATCAGCGCCATCAAACATCGGCATGCCCTGACCCGGATCAAAGATAAATGGAATGCCCGCTGCGGCGAATTGTTCCGCGTGCTCGATCATGCCCTGACGACCATCGGGTGACACGATGCCTAAGCTCACGCCTGCGTGATCGCTTACCTTATTTATATGGGCGTGATTCATCGCGCCCGGATGGAAGGCGGTGATCTGGTTGTCATCTTGGTCGGTCGTGATAAACGCTTGTGCGGTGAACTCTTCCTCGACCATGGTGATGCCATCACGGCTGACACCTTTGGCATCCATCCAATCGGCATACGGCTGGAAGTCGCTACCGACGGTCGCCATGGGCTTACCTTCGCCACCGAGTAGATGCAGGTTGTAGGCAATGTTGCCGGCACAACCGCCGTAGTTACGGCGCATTTCTGGGACTAAAAAAGAGACATTCAGGATGTGCACTTGATCAGGCAGGATGTGATTTTTGAATTGGTCTTGGAAGACCATGATGGTGTCGTAAGCCATTGAGCCGGTGATCAGCGCAGTCATAAGTTACCTCTAATATACGAATGCAAAATCGCTGGAAATGATGATGCATATTGCAGTGGGCAATGGTACCTTAGCGCGAGCGAATCTGCCCTAAGAAGGCAGTCAAACGCTGCCGTGACGTTGGTGGCACGGTGACCACACAGACAACTGTGTAGCGAATTAATAAAAATTTAGGAGTTGGACTTCGATGAAAATCCAAAAATTATTTGTTGCAGCAGCTGCTGCTCTACTTCTATCTGGCGCATCTTTCGCGGCTTCTCAAGCGGATGCGGATGCGGCGATCTCTGCGGCTAAAGCAGCTAACAAAGGTGCTAAAGGCGCTGAGTGGCGTGATACCGGCAAGATGATCAAAGCGGCTGAAGCTGCAGCTGCAGAAGGCAAGTTTGATGCGGCTGTGAGCGAAGCGAAAGACGCTGAGTTCCAAGCAAAGATTGCACAACAACAAGCGAAGGGCGCAACTAACGCAGGTAACCCTTCTTACTTGTATAACTAAGTTGCTTTAGTTGAAGAAGCCCGCGAAAGCGGGCTTTTTTATGTATGAGTAATTTATCGATTCAGACCTTTATCAGCTTTGCCGGCGTGGGCGCGATTGCCACCGCTTTGCAATACATCTTGCTGACCATTCAGGTCGAATTGATTGGCGTTGGCGCGGTATTAGCGTCTTTCTTTGCCTATGCGATCAGCTCGATCGTGAATTACCTGATGAAGTATCACTATGTGTTTTCATCGCAACAAAAGCACCGCAAAACGGCTCCACGCTATCTGATTATTTCGAGCATTGGCTTGGCGCTGAATACGCTGCTGATGTATATCGGCGTGGAAGGCTTTGGCTGGCACTATCTGGCGTCGCAAATCATCGTGACTGGCATTG
This sequence comes from Gammaproteobacteria bacterium, assembly GCA_038146785.1. Lineage (GTDB taxonomy): Bacteria > Pseudomonadota > Gammaproteobacteria > Chromatiales > Chromatiaceae > VMDJ01. The sequence goes on along the minus strand of JAYQSI010000016.1, from coordinate 508,740 downwards.
TGTTGGTGTGGAACTACACCGCTAGCGCGCTGTGGACCTTTCGGGCCGAATAAGCCGCACTATTCAGGTTTCTAATGGCTTTGCGTTTTCGCCACTGAGCTAAATGCTCTAGAATGACGCCGTTCAACGCGATTGCGCGTAAGTTATTCATTTTGAGGAAGAACCATGATCCTAGATCGCGTCCAGCCTGGTGATAAGGCCCCTGACGAAATTAACGTCATCATCGAAATCTCTGCAGGTAAAGATCCTGTGAAGTACGAGATTGATAAGCCTACCGGTGCGATGTTTGTCGACCGCTTCTTGGGTACGGCGATGTTCTACCCCTGTAACTACGGTTACGTGCCACAGACCTTGTCACTCGATGGCGACCCGGTTGATGTGATGGTGATCGCTCCTCTGCCCGTTCAAGCGGGTGCGGTAATCAAGTGTCGTCCACTCGGCGTGTTGGATATGGAAGATGACGGCGGCGTGGATATGAAGATCCTTGCGGTACCGGTCACTAAGCTGACACCGCTCTACAAGGACATGAAGGATTATCACGATATGCCAGATGAAACCTTGGCACGTTTGGTTCACTTCTTTGAGCACTATAAAGATCTTGAAGAAGGTAAATGGGTCAAGATGGGTGGCTGGAAAGGCGTTGATGATGCCAAGAAAGAAATCCTAGCGAGTATTGATCGCTACACCGACTAAACATTCAGCCCCTCATTGAGGGGCTTATCACTTAAGGCTTCTGCTGATGTCTGACGAACTCACTCACTTTGATGCCCACGGCCAAGCCCACATGGTGGATGTTGGCGGCAAGGACAGCACGCACCGTGTTGCGGTGGCGAGCGGTTCGATCACGATGGATGCTGCTACCTTAGCGTTGATTGCTCAAGGCGGTCATAAGAAAGGTGATGTGCTGGGAATTGCGCGTGTTGCGGGCATCATGGCGTCGAAGAAGACCAGTGATCTCGTGCCTTTGTGTCATCCACTACCGCTGACACATGTGTCGATCGAGTTTGAGATCGATGAGGCGAACCATAAAGTTGATGCCTCTTGTCGTGCTGAAACGCGTGGTCAAACCGGTGTGGAGATGGAAGCGCTGTGTGCGCTGCAAGTTGCCCTACTGACGATTTACGATATGTGTAAAGCGGTTGATCGCGGCATGGTGATTTCGGATGTGCAGCTTGAGCATAAGTCCGGCGGCAAGTCCGGTGAGTGGAATCGCGCTTAGTGAACTCGATCTATTTTCAAGCCAGCTTTATTACCAGCGCGGCGAAGTTATCCCAATCACCTGAAGACAGCGGTTACGAGATTGCGTTTGCCGGTCGTTCGAATGCCGGTAAGTCGAGTGCGATTAATACGCTGTGCCAACAAACCGCTTTAGCACGCACCAGTCGCACACCCGGTCGTACGCAGCTGCTGAATTTCTTTCGCATTGATGATCAACGTCGTTTAGTTGACCTACCCGGCTATGGTTATGCCGCAGTTGCGCAAGACATCAAAGCCGATTGGCAAGGTGCGTTAGCCGACTACTTAGAAAAGCGTGAATGCTTACGTGGTGTGATCTTGATGATGGATTCGCGTCATCCGCTAAAAGATTACGACATCCAAATGCTTGAATGGGCTAACCACATCGAGATACCGGTGCATGTGTTACTCACCAAAGTGGATAAGCTGAATCGCAAAGAACAAGCTATCTCGCTTGAGCGTGTTGATGCAGCACTGAAAGAGTTTAGCCTCGACTTTAGTGTGCAGTTGTTTTCATCACTGAAACGCTGGGGCGTTGATGAAGCGCATGAGAAGCTCGACCAGTGGTTTGAGCTTTAATGCGCCTCTTCCCAGTTAGCGCCACTACCCACTTCGACTAACAACGGCACATTCAGATCAGCTGCTGATTCCATCAAGCTTTTAATTTTAGCTGTAGCTGAATCCATTTCATTTGGCGCAACCTCGAACACCAGTTCGTCATGCACTTGCATCAGCAGATGCACATCAGGCTTATCGTTAACTAGCCACTGATCCACACTGAGCATCGCACGTTTGATGATGTCGGCGGCTGTACCTTGCATCGGCGCGTTAATCGCGGCACGTTCAGCACCGGCACGACGTGCACCGTTACGTGCATTGATCTCAGGTAGATACAAACGACGACCAAACAAGGTTTCGACATAACCCTGATCTTTAGCTTGCTCGCGCGTGCGATTCATATAGTCCTGCACACCGGGGTAACGATTAAAGTACAGATCGATATAGTCCTGCGCTTCGTTACGCCCAACGCCGAGCTGTTTAGCTAAACCAAACGCCGACATGCCATAGATCAAACCAAAGTTAATTGCTTTAGCCGCGCGACGTTGATCATCGGTAACGCTATCTGGATTATCAGCGGCAAACACTTCGGCTGCGGTAGCGCGGTGAATATCCGCACCTTCAGAGAACGCTGTGAGCAGGCCTTTATCCGCAGACAAGTGCGCCATGATGCGCAGCTCAATCTGTGAGTAGTCGGCGGCGACCATGGTCCATCCACTCTGTGGAATAAAGGCGCGACGAATACGTCGACCCTCTTCACTACGAATCGGAATGTTCTGCAGATTCGGATCGGATGAACTCAAACGACCGGTTGCTGCAACCGCTTGGTGGTAACTGGTATGAATGCGTTGGGTTTGTGCATCGATCATCTCTGGCAACTTATCGGTATAAGTCGACTTAAGCTTGGCAAGGCCACGATGCTCCAAGATAACGCTGGGTAACTCATGCCCCATCTCAGCAAGTTCTTGCAGCACATTCTCTGCTGTCGATGGCGCACCTTTTGGTGTCTTTGCAATAACTGGTAGCTCTAACTCATCAAAGAAGATCTCACCGATTTGTTTTGGTGAGCTCATGTTGAAGTTGCGTCCTGCAATCTCGTAGGCTTGTTGCTCAAGCTGATGTAATCGCTCGGCAAGCTGCGCGCTTTGTTGTTTGAGCTGCGTGCTATCAATCACCACGCCTTGGCGCTCGATGCGCGAGAGCACTGACAGTAGTGGCACTTCAAGATCAGTGACTAAGTTAGCCAAGCTAGGCTCTTGCTTTACCTTTGACCACAAGTGCTGATGTAGGCGCAAAGTAATGTCGGCATCTTCTGCGGCATAGGGGCCGGCTTGTTCAATATCGATTTGATCGAAGCGTAATTGCTTAGCGCCCTTCCCTGCGATGTCTTCAAAGTGAATCGTCTTAAGCTCAAGATAACGCTCGGCAAGTGAGTCCATATCGTGACGACCTGCGCTGCTGTTATACACATAGGACTCGAGCATCGTGTCGTAAGCGATACCCTTTAATTCGATGCCGTGATTAGCCAGTACGCTTTTATCGTACTTAAGATTCTGACCGACTTTTTTATGCGCATCCGATTCTAAGATGGGCTTTAACGCTGCCAGCACATCATCACGATGTAATTGTTCTGGCGCACCGGGATAACAATGCGTGAGCGGCACATAGGCTGCCTTGCCTGCTTCTATGGCAAAGGATACGCCGACCACTTCGGCTTGCATGTAATCCAAGCTGGTCGTTTCGGTATCAAAGGCAAACAGCTCTGCGTTGTTAAGCTGCTCTAGCCATGACATCAAAGTCAGCTTGTGTGAACACGATGTCGTATTGCGCATCGATCTTCTCAGCTTTCTTTTCTTCCGGCTGTTGAGCTGATTTGTTCTCAGCTTTTGTGCCATCGAGTGTAGCCAAGTAACGACGCGACTCAATGCGTGTGTAATGTTTGCGTAACTCATCTGTATTGGCTGCGCTTGGCTTCAGCTGATCAATGGTTACGGGCAGTTCAACATCGAGTTTTATGGTGGTGAGCTCACGTGAGAGTTTGAGTTGATCGAGGTTGTCGCGCAGGTATTCGCCGATCTTGCCTTTGATCTCTTCAGCATGTGCGACCAAGTTATCGATCGTCTCGTATTCACCAAGCCACTTTGCCGCGGTCTTTGGACCACACTTTGGAATGCCTGGAATGTTATCCGCGCTATCACCGACCAACGCTAAGTAATCGATGATCTGTTCTGGTGTGACATCAAACTTATCGATCACGCCTTGGCGATCCATCACCACATCATTCATCGTGTTGATCAAGGTGATGTGATCATTAACCAACTGCGCCATGTCTTTATCGCCAGTTGATATCAGCGATGGCATGCCTTTATCTGCCGCTTGTTGCGCCAAGGTGCCAATTACGTCATCGGCTTCGACACCGGAGATCATCACCAAGGGCAAACCCATCGCTTGAATGATTTGATGCAGCGGTTCGATCTGTTGACGCAAATCATCAGGCATCGGTGGGCGATGCGCTTTGTACTCGCTGTACATCTCGTCACGGAACGTTTTACCCGGCGCATCAAATACCACTGCGATATGTTCTGGCTGATATTCATCGATCAGCTTATTCAACATATTGAGTACACCAACGATTGCACCGGTCGCTTCGCCGTGCGAATTGGTGAGTGGCGGTAGCGCGTGATAGGCGCGGAACAGGTACGACGAGCCGTCGACGAGGATAAAAGGAGGCTGAGTATTCATACGCCTAGGATACAGGGAATGAGCGAGTTAAATAACGGGTTACTTGCGCCAGAATGTTGGAGTGAGCAATACCAGCAAAGTGAAGATCTCGAGTCGACCGAGCAACATGGCGAAGCACAGAATCCATTTACCCGGATCGTGCATCTCAGCATAGTTCAAACCGACATCACCTAGGCCTGGGCCAAGGTTGTTGATGCTTGCCGCAACCGCACTGAAGGCTGTCATCAGATCGAGTCCAGTCGCTGCGAGTGCCAGATACATCACGGTGAAGCTCGCGACATACAGCGCGAAGAAACCCCACACCGCTTCGATGACTCGCGATTGCACCACCTTGCCACCAATACGTACTGGGAATCTGTGCGCTTGGGTGAATCAAACGTGTGATCTCGCGTAAACCTTGCTTGATCAGCAAGTACAAACGAATCACTTTGATACCGCCACCGGTAGAACCGGCACAGCCGCCAACGAAGCTGGCAAACAATAAGGTGATCGCGATAAAGCCCGGCCAGTTATAGAACTCTGCGGTAGTAAAGCCAGCGGTTGTACCTATCGATACCGCTTGGAATAAACCATGCACCCATGCGTCATGCCAGTTGTCGTAACTTTTTGTGAACCACAAACCCAGTATGGTGACGGTGATAACGATCAGCTGAATCACGATATAGAACTTGAACTCGTCATCGTGCCAATAGCCTTTTGGATTTCTCGAACGGAAGGCAACAAAGTGCAGCGAGAAGTTAACCGCTGCTAACAACATAAAGACCACTGCAACCAAATAAATCGCAGTGCTATTAAAGAAGCCCATGCTGGCATCGTGTGTGGAGAAGCCACCGATCGCGACCGTTGAGAACGCATGACCAATGGCATCAAAGGTATTCATGCCGGCGACCCAATAGGCAAAAGCACAAGCTACGGTTAATGACAGATAGATCATCCACAAGGCTTTGGCCGTTTCGGTAATCCGCGGCGTGAGCTTTGAGTCCTTCATAGGACCTGGTGTTTCTGCGCGATAAAGCTGCATACCACCGATACCCAGAATCGGCAGTACGGCGACCGCTAAAACGATGATACCCATGCCACCTAGCCACTGAAGCTGTTGGCGATAAAACAAGATCGACTCAGGCAGCTCATCCAGATGCGTGATGACTGTAGCGCCGGTCGTGGTTAAACCGGAGACCGATTCAAAGATGGCATCGGTAATTGAGAGATGAGGATCGGTAGATAAGATAAAAGGCAAAGCACCGGTTGCGGTTAACACGGTCCAAAACATCACCACGATAATAAAGCCATCGCGGACTCGTGCTTCGCGACGCACATGCGCAACCGGCAACCAGATCAACATACCTGCGGTGATGATGATGCCAAATGCAATCGCAAAGGCGAGCATCGCGCCATCGTCGTAGATCCAAGACACCACAATCGGTGGCAGCATGGTGACGCTAAAGACTGTCAGCAAGATACCTAAGATGCGTTGGATGGCTTTAAACGACATGTTTAGAAGAAGGTGACCGCCACTTGGAACAAGCGCTCAACGTCGACGACTTTGCGTTTATCGATCAAGAACAAGATCACATGGTCTTCCGCTTCAATGACCACATCGTGATGCGCCATCAGCACTTCATTGCCCCGCACAATCGCACCAATGCTCGTACCTGTTGGTAACTTCAATTCATCTATGCGGCGACCAACGACTTTGGATGAGCCTTTATCGCCATGCGCAATCGCTTCGATTGCTTCTGCTGCACCGCGGCGTAATGAGTGCACCATCACCACATCGCCACGACGCACATGTGTGAGCAATGAGCCGATGGTTGCTTGTTGTGGCGAGATTGCGATATCGATAGCGCCTGACTGCACTAGATCTACATAGGCTGCACGGTTGATCAAGGACATGACTTTGCGCGCACCCAGTCGTTTAGCCAACATGGCTGACAAGATGTTCGCTTCATCATCATTGGTGATCGCGCAGAACACATCGGTATCTTCGATGTTCTCTTCGAGCAGTAGGTTTTCATCTGCCGCATCACCATGTAACACGATGGTCTCTGGCAGATGCTCTGCAACACGCTTAGAGCGACGGCTATCGTGCTCGATCAATTTAACGCGGTAATCATTCTCTAAGGCAGACGCAAGACGACGGCCAATGTTGCCGCCACCAGCAAAGATCAAACGCTTGAACGGTTTTTCCGCGCGACGCAGTTCTTTCATCACAGCTGAAATATTTTCAGCGGTTGCTAAGAAGAACACTTCATCATCAGCTTCGATGACTGTACGACCGGTTGGCATGATGGCGCGGTCTTTACGATAGATTGCCGCGACTCGTGCTTCTGCACCTTTTAAATGATCATTCAGATCGCGTAACTCGTGACCGACTAGCGGGCCACCGTAATAGGCTTTAACTGCGACCAATCGAACGCGGCCATCCGCAAAGTCGAGTACCTGCAATGCACCTGGATGTTCAATCAAGCGCAAGATGTAATCTGTCACCAGTTGCTCAGGGCTAATCAATACATCGATTGGAATCGCACCGGGTGCAAACAACTCTGGATGCTTGAGATATTCGGGCGCGCGCACGCGAGCAATCTTGCGGGGTGTTTTAAATAAAGTTGCAGCACATTGGCACGCGACCATGTTGGTTTCATCACTGTTGGTGACCGCAATCAACATGTCGGCATCTTCAGCGCCTGCTTGGCGTAAGACATCAGGATGTGAGGCTTGACCTTGTACCGTGCGGATATCGATTCGGTCCTGCATGTCACGCAAAAGGCCGGCGTTATGGTCAACGACAGTGATGTCGTTTGCTTCACTTGCCAAGTTCTGTGCGACCGTTGTGCCGACTTGGCCTGCGCCTAAGATGATTATCTTCATAGCGTGATCAGACGTTGGATGATTGTCATACGATTATTCTACGCCTGAACGATCTCAGATGGCACCGTTTAACTCGATATATCGGCAAACTTTGCATTAAGCAGCTTGGCAAGATCCGTCGGCGCTAATGAGATATCCAAACCGCGCTTTCCACCGCTGACATACATCTCGCTGAGCGCTTGGGCTGACTCGGCGATAACCGTTGGCAAGCGACTCTTTTGCCCAAGCGGACTGATACCGCCAACGATATAGCCAGTGGCTCGCTGCGCTTGTTGCGGATCTGCCATAGCGACCTTTTTAACCCCAAGTGCTTTGCTGATCGCTTTAAGATTGAGCTGCTTGTCTACCGGCACGATACCAACCGCGAGCTTTTTGGCATCGCCTTCTAGCGCCACTAATAAGGTTTTAAAAACCTGCGCATAAGGCACGCCGATTTTCTCGGCAGCCTCTAGGCCATAGGCCTCGCTATTGGGGTCGTGATCATAGGGATGAACGGCATGCTTTATGCCCTGCTTCTCGAGCAGCTTGATCGCCGGAGTCATTAACGCGATTTGATCTCGATGCCGCGATCACGCAATTTTTTGTACAGGTTAGCTCGGTCAATGCCTACCGCTTGCGCCATGCGACTGACGTTACCTTCTGCCAATGAGAAGTGATGCTCTAAATACAGCTTTTCGAATTCTTCGCGCGCTTCCTTCATTGGCTGATCCATGCTGATACCTACCGGCATCGCATCGGTGCTTTCAGCACGTACTTGGCCCAAGGCGGTTTGCACCTCTTTAAGGCTAACCTCTTCTTCTGAGCCTAAGATCAACACACGCTGCACCATGTTACGTAGCTCGCGGATATTGCCCGGCCAGTCGTAATCGCGCAGGAAGTTTTGTGCGGCAAACGAGAATTCACGGAACGGCAGACGATCGACGATGGTGAAGCGATCAACTGCCTCTTGTAACAACATCGGTACGTCTTCTTTGCGCTCAGCCAATGACGGAATTTTGATTGGTACAACATTGAGCTGATAGAACAAGTCTTCACGGAATTTGTTTTCAGACACCAGCTTCGACAAATCTTTTGCTGTTGCAGCGACAACACGCGCGTTGAGCTTTACCGGTGCTGCACCACCAACACGTAAAAACTCACCGGTTTCGAGTGCGGCTTCTAACTGCGCTTGTGCAGAGATTTCTAGCTCTGCGATCTCATCTAAAAACAAGGTGCCGCCAGCGGCCTGCTCAAGCTTGCCGTATTCCACCTTGCCATCTTGCTCACGACCAAACAGCTCAAACGCTGAACCGCCTTTGGTCACACCTGATGCATTCAACACGATGAATGGCTGACTCGCACGACTACTGTGATGATGCAGATAACGCGCAAACGTCTCACGACCCGCACCCGGCTGACCTGTCATCAACACCCAGCTGTCATGCTGCGCAATTCGACGCACTTGCTCACGCAATCGAGTGATGATCGCGCTGGTGCCAACTGGCTCAACAAAATCACCCACCTTAATACGTAGACCTTCGTTTTCCATCGACATGCGATGGGCATCGAGTGCGCGCTTTGCGGTGGTGGTCAGACGATTAAGTGAGATCGGCTTCTCTAAAAAGTCATAGGCGCCCAGACGTGTCGCTTCAACAGCGGTCTCGACGGTGCCGTGACCTGACATCATGATCACAGGGCATGGCAGGCCTTTATCTTCACTGAGTTCTTTTAATAAGGTGATGCCATCAAGTTCAGGCATCCAGATATCTAAAAAGATGAGATCTGGTTTGCTATCGCGTAAGGCTTGGCGTGCTTGCTCACCATTCTCGGCAGTTGAGACACGATAACCCTCGTCTTCGAGAATCTCGCCAACGAGTTCACGGATATCAGGTTCATCATCTACAACAAGGACATTAGGCGCGCTCATGAATTACTGACCTCTAACACTTCTTGGGTTCGCTCACGCACCGGCAAGCTTATCTGAATACTAGCACCACCTTCTTGGCGATTTGATGCGCGGCAGGTGCCGCCATGCTCACCCACAATACGTTTAACGATTGCCAAACCCAAACCGGTGCCTTTCGGTTTGTTCGTCACATAAGGCTCAAACACTTGTCCCAAGGAATCAGTATCAAAACCGGTGCCGTCATCTTCGATACGTAATCTAAAGCGCATTGCACCACTGGATTTCGATTGGCCAATCTCTGTGATGACTCGAACTTTGCCGTCTTTATCGCCAAGCGCCTCGAGACCATTCTTAACTAAGTTATGAATCAACCTGACGCAAACGTACTGGGTCACCTTCGATCTTCACGCCTTGTGCGCCTGGCATGTACACCACTGGCGACTGCGCTGTTTCGTAAAGCGCCAAGACATCACCGATAAAGTTATCCATCGTGATCAAGCATCAGATCAAGCCCGGTCGCCGCGAGTGCCAGATACATCACGGTGAAGCTCGCGACATACAGCGCGAAGAAACCCCATACCGCTTCGATGACCCGTGATTGCACCACCTTGCCACCGATGCGCACAGGGATCTGTGCGCTTGGGTGAATCAAACGGGTGATCTCACGCATGCCTTGCTTGATCAGCAAGTACAAACGAATCACTTTGATACCGCCACCGGTTGAACCGGCACAGCCGCCTACGAAGCTGGCGAACAATAAGGTGATCGCGATAAAGCCCGGCCAGTTATAGAACTCTGCGGTAGTAAAGCCAGCGGTTGTACCTATCGATACCGCTTGGAATAAACCATGCACCCATGCGTCATGCCAGTTGTCGTAACTTTTTGTGAACCACAAGCCCAGTATGGTGACGGTGATAACGATCAGCTGAATCACGATATAGAACTTGAACTCATCATCGTGCCAATAACCTTTAGGGTTTTTTGAGCGGAAGGCGACAAAGTGCAGCGAGAAGTTAACCGCTGCTAACAACATAAAGACCACTGCAACCAAATAAATCGCGGTGCTATTAAAGAAGCCCATGCTGGCATCGTGTGTGGAGAAGCCACCGATCGCGACCGTTGAGAACGCATGACCAATGGCATCAAAGGTATTCATGCCGGCGACCCAATAGGCAAAAGCACAAGCTACGGTTAATGACAGATAGATCATCCACAAGGCTTTGGCCGTTTCGGTAATCCGCGGCGTGAGCTTTGAGTCCTTCATAGGACCTGGTGTTTCTGCGCGATAAAGCTGCATACCACCGATACCCAGAATCGGCAGTACGGCGACCGCTAAAACGATAATACCCATGCCGCCTAGCCACTGAAGCTGTTGGCGATAAAACAAGATCGACTCAGGCAGCTCATCCAGATGCGTGATGACCGTTGCGCCGGTTGTGGTTAAACCCGAGACCGATTCAAAGATGGCATCGGTAATTGAGAGATGGGGATCGGTGGATAGGATAAAAGGCAAAGCACCGGTTGCGGTTAACACGGTCCAAAACATCACCACGATAATAAAGCCATCGCGGACTCGTGCTTCGCGACGCACATGCGCAACCGGCAACCAGATCAACATGCCTGCGGTGATGATGATGCCGAATGCAATCGCAAAGGCGAGCATCGCGCCATCGTCGTAGATCCAAGACACCACAATCGGTGGCAGCATGGTGACGCTAAAGACTGTCAGCAAGATACCTAAGATGCGTTGGATGGCTTTAAACGACATGTTTAGAAGAAGGTGACCGCCACTTGGAACAAGCGCTCAACGTCGACGACTTTGCGTTTATCGATCAAGAACAAGATCACATGGTCTTCCGCTTCAATGACCACATCGTGATGCGCCATCAGCACTTCATTGCCCCGCACAATCGCGCCAATGCTAGTCCCTGTTGGCAGCTTTAATTCATCAATGCGACGACCCACCACTTTAGATGAGCCTTTATCGCCATGCGCGATCGCTTCGATCGCTTCTGCTGCACCGCGGCGTAATGAGTGCACCATCACCACATCGCCACGACGCACATGCGTAAGCAATGAACCGATAGTCGCTTGTTGTGGCGAGATCGCAATATCGATAGCACCTGACTGCACAAGGTCTACATAAGCTGCACGGTTGATCAACGACATGACTTTGCGCGCACCCAGTCGTTTGGCCAACATGGCTGACAAGATGTTCGCTTCATCATCATTGGTGATCGCGCAGAACACATCGGTATCTTCGATGTTCTCTTCGAGCAGTAGGTTTTCATCTGCCGCATCACCATGTAACACGATGGTCTCTGGCAGATGCTCTGCAACACGCTTAGAGCGGCGGCTATCGTGCTCGATCAATTTAACGCGGTAATCATTCTCTAAGGCAGATGCAAGACGACGGCCAATGTTGCCACCACCGGCAAAGATCAAACGCTTGAAAGGTTTTTCCGCGCGACGCAGTTCTTTCATCACAGCTGAAATATTTTCAGCGGTTGCTAAGAAGAACACTTCATCATCAGCTTCGATGACTGTACGACCGGTTGGCATGATGGCGCGGTCTTTACGATAGATTGCCGCGACTCGTGCTTCTGCACCTTTTAAATGATCATTCAGATCGCGTAACTCGTGACCGACTAGCGGGCCACCGTAATAGGCTTTAACCGCGACCAATCGAACCCGGCCATCGGCAAAATCGAGTACCTGCAATGCACCTGGGTGTTCAATCAAGCGCAAGATGTAATCTGTCACCAGTTGCTCAGGGCTAATCAATACATCGATAGGAATCGCACCGGGTGCAAACAGCTCTGGATGCTTGAGATATTCAGGTGCACGCACGCGAGCAATCTTGCGAGGTGTTTTAAATAAGGTTGCAGCACATTGGCACGCGACCATGTTGGTTTCATCACTGTTGGTGACCGCAATCAACATGTCGGCATCTTCAGCGCCTGCTTGGCGTAAGACATCGGGATGTGAGGCTTGACCTTGTACCGTGCGGATATCGATTCGGTCCTGCATGTCACGCAAAAGGCCGGCGTTATGGTCAACGACAGTGATGTCGTTTGCTTCACTTGCCAAGTTCTGTGCGACCGTTGTGCCGACTTGGCCTGCGCCTAAGATGATTATCTTCATAGCGTGATCAGACGTTGGATGATTGTCATACGATTATTCTACGCCTGAACGATCTCAGATGGCACCGTTTAACTCGATATATCGGCAAACTTTGCATTAAGCAGCTTGGCAAGATCCGTCGGCGCTAATGAGATATCCAAACCGCGCTTTCCACCGCTGACATACATCTCGCTGAGAGCTTGGGCTGACTCGGCGATAACCGTTGGCAAGCGACTCTTTTGCCCAAGCGGACTGATACCGCCAACGATATAGCCAGTGGCTCGCTGCGCTTGTTGCGGATCTGCCATGGCGACCTTTTTAACCCCAAGCGCTTTGCTGATCGCTTTAAGGTTGAGCTGCTTATCCACCGGCACAATGCCAACCGCGAGCTTTTTGGCATCGCCTTCTAGCGCCACTAATAAGGTTTTAAAAACCTGCGCATAAGGCACGCCGATTTTCTCGGCAGCCTCTAGGCCATAGGCCTCGCTATTGGGGTCGTGATCATAGGGATGAACGGCATGCTTTATGCCCTGCTTCTCGAGCAGCTTGATCGCCGGAGTCATTAACGCGATTTGATCTCGATGCCGCGATCACGCAATTTTTTGTACAGGTTAGCTCGGTCAATACCTACAGCTTGCGCCATGCGGCTGACGTTACCTTCTGCCAATGAGAAGTGATGCTCTAGATACAGCTTTTCGAATTCTTCGCGCGCTTCCTTCATTGGCTGATCCATGCTGATACCTACTGGCATCGCATCGGTGCTTTCGGCACGCACTTGGCCCAAGGCGGTTTGCACTTCTTTAAGGCTCACCTCTTCTTCTGAGCCTAAGATCAACACACGCTGCACCATGTTACGCAGCTCGCGGATATTGCCCGGCCAGTCGTAATCGCGCAGGAAGTTTTGTGCGGCAAATGAGAATTCACGGAACGGCAGACGATCGACGATGGTGAAGCGATCAACTGCCTCTTGTAACAACATCGGTACGTCTTCTTTGCGCTCAGCCAATGACGGAATTTTGATTGGTACTACATTGAGCTGATAGAACAAGTCTTCACGGAATTTGTTTTCAGACACCAGCTTCGACAAATCTTTTGCTGTTGCAGCGACAACGCGCGCGTTGAGCTTTACCGGTGCTGCACCACCAACACGTAAAAACTCACCGGTTTCGAGTGCGGCTTCTAACTGCGCTTGTGCTGAGATTTCTAGCTCTGCGATCTCATCTAAAAACAAGGTGCCGCCAGCGGCCTGCTCAAGCTTGCCGTATTCCACCTTGCCATCTTGCTCGCGACCAAACAGCTCAAACGCTGAGCCGCCTTTGGTCACACCTGAGGCATTCAATACGATGAATGGCTGACTCGCACGACTACTGTGATGATGCAGATAACGCGCAAACGTCTCACGACCCGCACCTGGCTGACCGGTCATCAACACCCAGCTGTCATGCTGCGCAATTCGACGAACCTGCTCACGCAATCGGGTGATGATCGCGCTGGTGCCAACTGGCTCAACAAAATCACCCACCTTAATACGCAAGCCTTCGTTTTCCATCGACATGCGATGGGCATCGAGTGCGCGCTTTGCGGTGGTGGTCAGACGATTAAGTGAGATCGGCTTCTCTAAAAAGTCATAGGCGCCCAGACGTGTCGCTTCAACAGCGGTCTCGACGGTGCCGTGACCTGACATCATGATCACAGGGCATGGCAGGCCTTTATCTTCACTGAGTTCTTTTAATAAGGTGATGCCATCAAGTTCAGGCATCCAGATATCTAAAAAGATGAGATCCGGTTTGCTATCGCGTAAGGCTTGGCGTGCTTGCTCACCATTCTCGGCAGTTGAGACACGATAACCCTCGTCTTCGAGAATCTCGCCAACGAGTTCACGGATATCGGGTTCATCATCTACAACAAGGACATTAGGCGCGCTCATGAATTACTGACCTCTAACACTTCTTGGGTTCGCTCACGCACCGGCAAGCTTATCTGAATACTAGCACCACCTTCTTGGCGATTTGATGCGCGGCAGGTGCCGCCATGCTCACCCACAATACGTTTCACGATCGCCAAACCCAAGCCGGTGCCTTTTGGTTTGTTCGTCACATAAGGTTCAAACACTTGGCCCAAGGAATCAGTATCAAATCCGGTGCCGTCATCTTCGATACGTAATCTAAAGCGCATCGCACCACTGGATTTCGATTGGCCAATCTCAGTGATGACTCGAACTTTGCCGTCTTTATCGCCAAGCGCCTCGAGACCATTCTTAACTAAGTTATGAATGACCTGACGCAAACGTACTGGGTCACCTTCGATCTTCACGCCTTGCGCACCTGGCATAAAGACAACTGGCGACTGCGCTGTTTCGTAAAGCGCCAACACATCGCCGATAAAGTTATCAATCGTGATCAAGCGGCTATCCATCTTCGATGGCTTCGCGTACTCAGAGAAGTCATTCACCATCGACTTCAATGCATCTACCTGATTAACAATCGTCGTGGTCGAACGATCCAACACGCGCGCTTCCTCTTCGGACATCTTCTTAAGGTAGTGATGTCGCAAACGCTCGGACGCTAACTGAATTGGTGTGAGCGGATTTTTAATCTCATGAGCTAAACGTCGCGCAACCTCTGCCCATGCTGCATCTTTCTGCGCATGTACCAGCTCAGTAACATCGTCGAATACCAACACATGGCCTTGGTCTTTAGCTGACGCGGCAGGTAATACAGAGTGACGACATAACAATGTCTGATGGCCATTTTCTCGATACAAGGTGATCTGCGTATTAGCAGGCAATGCTTCGCCTTGTATCGATTGCCACATGCGATCAACAAACGGATCAAGCACTGGCTTTTTCTCACCCAAACTCGTTAATGGCTGCTTTTTAAACTCACTTAAAGGCAAGCCTAAAACCATCTCTGCCGCTAAGTTCGCGGTGGTGATCTTGCCATTTTTATCGAGGGCAATAACGCCTGTAGTTAAAGCACCCATCACTGTTTCTAGATAGTTATGCTGCAGCTGTAATTCGTTTTTACTCATCTCGGCGGCATAACGTGCACGACCAATTCTTTGAGTCATTTGGTTAAACGAATCAACAAGGAAGCTCAACTCATCATCTACTTTAGGCATTGGCACTTGAGTGTCATACATACCCACAGCGACTTTTTCTGTCGCAATCGAGATATCTCTAACCGGACGAACCAATTGGCGCGAGGTATATAGCGCGCCCCAGATCGCACCAAATACTGCCAACACTGCAGCTAATGCCAAAGTCACAGCGAAGATGTCGAAGATCGCATCTCGTGTTGTGCTTGTGCTGCGATATTCTTCTAGCGAACCCTGCACCTGTTTGATCAATGCCTGCAAACGATCAGGCATTGGATACAAGGCTTGCAAGATCAGCTCGCCACGTTGACGTGGATCTGCTGCAAGCACCTTGATATAGCTTTGTTGATCGGTCCCCATCTCAAGCATCGCTTGGCTTGTGCCGCCTTGAACCGCTACGAAGGCCTCATCCGAAAATAGCTGCGAAACAATTTCTGTATTTTCACGACTTGTCGCAGCCGGCGCACCCGATACACGATAAGCAATGAGCTCAACTGCATCGGATTTAAGACGCGCTTCATCTAATGCGAAGCCCAAGGCCATCTCGGATGCATCATCGAGTTGCGCCAAGATACGCTCGGTATCTTTAACCAAACCTTTTTTATGTAGATCGAGTGCGGTTTGACCCAATGCATTAGCGCCATTCATCGCATCTTCAATCGAGACTTGGAACCAGCTATCGACGCCTTTTGATAAGAACTGCCATGAATAAAAATAAACAATCGCAACCGGAACAAATGACAACAAGATAAACAATCGCGCTAAGCGAACATTCAAACGAACGCCTGGCTCACGACGACGATATTCACGCCACAGACGGAATAGGTTGACGCCTACTACACCGGTCAGCGTGATCAAACCGATTGCTGTAAAGACCATCAACGGAATAAACCAATCGTCTGCCAAGACGCTGGTTTGCTGAACCGCTTCACTCATTAAATAAAGCGCACCAAAGATCAGTGCGACCAACATGAGCATCGCAAGGACGTCTATACGACGGCGATCACTCATGGTTTAAAGCCCTGCTTTACGGTCTCTGCGCTGAGTGACCAATCGGATGAGATATACGCTTTAGGGCGAAGCGGCAGTGGCAAAGCCTCGATATCTAACTTTGCATCTAGCTCGACGTTATAAGCTTCTGACTTGCTGAGTTTTGTCACCTCAATCAGTGGCATCGATTGAATCTCACCAAGCTGGGTTAGCGCTGCAGCTAATGTTGCTCGCTTTGTCACGCTACCACTATCAAGACGTTTTAATTCGTACACCTTTTCGAGCAAGCGATAGCGTAAGACGCTACGCATACGATATTCAGCAATGTCTTTTGTCCAAACCCATGCGCCTTGCTCGCGCACTTGGATATGTTTTTCAAAGGTAACCGGCACACCGTTTTCTAACGCTTCGATCACCGCAGGTGACAAGGTGATTTTCATCGAAGCATTCAGCATCAAACGCTGGTCATCACTCACCGTGAGCTTGACGTTTTCATACGCCATATCGGCATGGCTCGCGCCAGACAGGAAGATCACCAGCACGAAACTAAGCAGTCGTTGCATTGGTCTTTTCCAATAAGGCATAAAAAAATCCATCCATCGTCATTTCGCCGGGCAAGGTTTGGCGCCCTACTGCGCGCGGATGCCCCCAAGTTGCATCGATAGGTATGACCTTTGCGCCTGGCTGACGTTCCATAAAGGCTTGAATCTGTTGCTCATTCTCTTTTGGCATCAAGGAGCAGGTCACATACAGAAGCTTACCGCCCGGCGCCAAACATTCCCACAAGGAATCTAAAATTTTAGCTTGGCGAACAGCCAGATCTTCAATATCCGTCGCTCGTCGCAACATGCGCACATCGGGATGACGTCGCATCACCCCCGTTGCCGAACACGGCGCATCTAACAAGATGCGATCGAAGGGCTGATCTCGCCAGGCTTGTGGTGGGTTTTCAGCATCAAGCACTTGCATACTCAAGGTCACACCACAGCGCTCTGCATTTTGTGCCACGCGCTCTAATCGCTGCTCGTCGATATCACAAGCGGTGAGTGTTATCTCTGGCTGATGCTGTGCCAAATGCATGCTTTTACCGCCAGGCGCCGCACACGCATCTAAAACACGCTGGCCTGCTTGTAAGATCAAGCAACTCAGCAGAAAGTTGTGCGCCGGCATCCTGCACAGAGACTGTTCCTTCTTCGAAACCTGGCAACTGCAACACACCCATAGGCTTATCAAGCACCAGCGCAGAGGGCACTGCAGCTAAAGGCTCTGCCTGAATGTCATGTGAAGTTAATTGATTAAGATACTCGTCACGTGACAGCTTGTGCGTATTCACGCGCAAGGTCATCGGAGCGCGCTCTTGCAGCGCCGCTAAGATCGACTCAACTTTATCTGGCCAAGCTTTTTGTAACGCTTTCACAAACCACTTAGGTTGCGCATACGCAATCGAAAGATCATTACTCAGTAATGCCTTTAACTCGGATGCATCATCTTGCATCTCGCGCTGCACTTTTCGCAGCAGACCATTAGCGAGCTTATCTGCCCACGGCTTATCCAGCTCACGCACCAGTTCAACAATTGAAGAGATCGCTGCATGCTCTGCCGTGCGGCTATGCATTAGCTGCCAAACGCCTAACATCAGAGCAACGTGCACATCGCGATCTTTATCTTTAAAGGGTTTTTGTAAGCGCGCAGCCACAATGGCATGACACTGTCTAAACCAACGCGCCAAGCCATACGAACTATCCGCGACTGAACGTCGATCAAGCTCGGGTAAGTCTTTTGCGTTTTGTTCTATCGCCGCATCTAAAGAGCGGCCATCCATTACGGCAAGGATGTTATCGATAACAAGACGACGTGAAGAGGCCATGCATTAATCGCCTAGGATCACGCCTTGAATGTCTTGCGCATTGATAAAATCTTGCGCACTCATCGCACGTTTACCCGGCATTTGTAATTGCGTAATGCGCAGCCAGCCATCACCGGTTGCTACATCAATACCCTCTCGAGAAGCAGACATCACCATGCCAGGTTGAGCTGCTTCACCTTTAATTGCATAAGCAGACCAGATGCGCATAAAGGCATCTTCATGACGTGTTTGTGCCACCGGCCAAGGATTAAAGGCACGCACTAATCGCTCAATGTCTTGTGCCGATTGTTGCCAATCGATAGTCGCTTCTTTCTTATCTAGCTTCTTTGCGTAATTTGCCAGCTCATCATTTTGGGCAGCCGGTGTGCAGCTTGGATCTTCAAGCATCGGCAACGCTTTTATTAAGGCACTTGCACCTAGCTCGGCTAACTTGTCGTGCAAGGTGCCACCGGTTTCATCTTCTTCCAGCGCCACTCGCTCCATTAAGAAAACAGGGCCTGTATCTAAACCTTTTTCCATCTGCATGATGGCGACGCCTGACTCTTTATCACCAGCAAGTACAGCGCGTTGAATCGGCGCAGCACCACGCCAACGCGGCAGTAATGAGGCATGGATATTGATACACCCTAAGCGAGGTGCTTCGAGCACACTCTCGGGTAACAACAAGCCATAGGCCACTACCACCATCAAATCTGCTTGATACTTTTTTAGTTGTTCGACATCAGCGGGATCTTTGAAATTGATCGGCTGCTCCACAGGGATGCCCGCATCAACCGCCACTGCTTTAACTGGGCTTGGGGTTAACTTTCGACCACGACCAGACGGACGATCGGGTTGGGTATAGACCGCAACTACCTCATGTTCAGAGTTCAGAAGCGCCTGAAGCGGCAACACAGAAAAGTCCGGTGTGCCGGCAAAAATAATACGTAAGGCGTTGCTCATGGCTGCTTCCCGTAACAGCGAAACGAACGGTTAAGCTCGTTGACGGTTTTCTTTTTCTAGTTTTGTGCGGATACGTTGACGCTTAAGCGTTGAGAGATAGTCGACAAACAATTTGCCATCGAGATGATCGATCTCATGTTGGATACAAACGGCTAACAAGCCCTCGGCTTCCATCTCCACCGACTCGCCATCTCGATTAAGAAATTTGACGGTGATCTTGTCTGCGCGTTGCACCATCTCGAAAACGCCAGGGACCGATAAGCAGCCCTCTTTCATTTCTTCGATACCGTCCTTGCTGGTGATCTCTGGGTTAATCAACGCCAAAGGCTCATCTTGATCCTCTGAGATATCCACGGTGATCACGCGCATTGGCACATTCACCTGAATAGCCGCTAAGCCGATACCAGGAGCGTCATACATGGTTTCAAACATGTCATCGACGAGCTGCTTCACCGAATCATCCACCTGCTCAACAGGTTTGGCCACCTCACGAAGGCGGGGGTCAGGAAAATGCAAAATATCGAGTAAAGCCATTGTTTTTAACCAGAATCAGCGTCATTTCGGCACTCATTCGACGCCTGAAGAATCCATTTAGTTCTACCAAGGTCTGCCGAAAAGGCCTCTCATCTGAAAATGATACCTCAAAGCACCGGTCATGGAGACCTTTGCAACGAGTAAAAATGGAAGAATTCCCATGAAAAAAACTCTTTTTAGCTCACTTTTGTCGCTATCTGCGGGCATCTTTTTATTTACGGCGGCGGCACAAGCTGATGTGCTAAAAATCAAACCTACCCACCCTGATCGCTACACCGTGGTGAAAGGCGACACCTTGTGGGATATCTCAGGTCGCTTTTTAGAACACCCTTGGCAATGGCCAGAAATTTGGCAGATCAATCCACAAATCGAAGACCCTCATTGGATCTATCCCGGTGATGTTGTGGAGTTGGTTTACATCAATGGCAAACCGCAGCTGCGTAAAGCGAGTGGTCGTGTTGTCTTAACGCCACAGATGCGAATCCGCGATGTTGCCGAACCGGTGCGCACCATTCCGCTGAATGCGATTAAGCCGGTGCTTGAATCAGGCTATGTGGTTGATAGCGAAACCGACTTTGACTCATTGCCACGCATTGTTGACCTGAGCTCTGAGCGTTTGATTCTTGGCGATAAATCATCCATTGCGAAATACGGCGCGCAGCGTCAATTAGCCGGTAATGAGCAGCGCGTGTTTATCCGTGGCGATGTCACACCGCGCGGCGTTTACGACATCATCCGACCCGCCGAGCAACTCAAAGCTGCGGATAGCGATGAGGTATTAGGTCAAGCGGTAATCAAAATTGGCGAGCTCATTGTTGCTCGCTCCAACGATACCTCTGCAGATGTATCCGCCGGCTTGGTCACCCTAAGCCCGCGTGAAGTGAAGCTAGGTGATTATCTGGTGCCACATCAAAAGATCGATACCGCGATGGATTTCCAACCTAAAAAATCGTCTATCCAAGATGGTGAGGTGATCGGCTTTACCAAGCCAGGCTTACTGATCGCATCGATGGATACGGTGATCATTGACCGAGGTCAGGCCAATGGGGTGACCCGTGGCGACGTGTTTGCGCTCTCGCGTGATGGTCGACGGATTAACGATCCACAAGACCAGACTAAATTGCAGCTACCAGAAGAATCTGTTGGTCTTGCGATGGTGTACAAAACCTTCGATCAGGTGAGTTATGCCCTTGTGATGGAGTCGCATCGTGGAATTCAGATTGGAGATCATCTGCGACAGCCCTAAACTGTTCGCCTATGAATCAATCTTCACCCGCCACTTCAGCCAGCGATAGCCACACCCGTGATTGGCTATCGCTGATTCGCGCCCCCGGTCTTGGGCCCGCGACGCTCAAACCTTTTTTAGATAATTCGAGCAGCATCAGCGAGCTACTTTCTCGGTTGCGCCAATCATCAGATACGCGTGTCAAAAAGGGGCTCGATGGGATCGATGAAGCACAAGTTGAATCTGACGAAAATTGGCTCAATTCAAGCGAAAATGAGCTCATTCACTACTTTTCGCCACAATATCCGGCATTTTTACGTGAGATGCCCGATGCGCCAATAGCCCTCTTTGCCCGTGGCGATATCGAGCTTCTAAGCTTTCCTCAGCTAGCTATTGTAGGCAGTCGCAGCGCCACACAAGGCGGCTTGGTGAATGCCGGAGCTTTTGCCGAATTCTTAGCCAAGAACGGCATTGTGATCACCAGCGGCTTGGCAAAAGGCATCGATGCCGCGGCTCATAAAGGCGCCTTGGCCGCTAATGGCGGCACCATCGCCATCATGGGAACCGGGCTTGATCGAATTTACCCTGCCGAGCACAAACAGCTCGCGCATCAGATCGCCGATAACGGCTTAATTCTGACCGAATATCCACCCGGCACAGGGCCGCATCCCGGCAATTTTCCACGGCGCAATCGCCTGATCGCAGGGCTTTCGCTCGGCACCCTTGTGGTCGAAGCTGCGGTGAAAAGCGGCTCACTGATCACTGCGCGACTGGCATCTGAGATGGGCCGTGATGTCTTTGCTATCCCAGGTTCGATTCATAACCCGATGGCACGCGGCTGCCATGCATTGATTCGTCAGGGCGCGAAACTGGTCGAAACAGCAGAAGATATTGTCGAAGAGCTGCTGCCAAAATTCTCACCCGCGGAAAGACCGGCAGAGGCATCGGAAACACTCGAGGTTTCAGCTCAGCTCGATGATGATCATGCGGCAATTTTAGATGCGATGGGATTTGATCCGGTGACCACGGATCAGATCGTTGAAAATAGCCCTTTCAATGCCGCGGAAGTCTCGTCGATTTTGCTCTTGCTCGAACTGCAAGGTCATGTATTATCAGAATCAGGTGGACGGTTCATTCGGCTACGTTAAGGCAGTAAATGTTCAATCGAACAAATCACAATCTGACCTCATCACAGCGTTTCCAACAGACGCACAGCCACTCTTTCCCTCTTCAAAAAGGACTCTCAGCATGAACGAAAATCTTATCGACGTTCTGGTTTACATCTATGAAAACTACATGGATAGCGAGCAGTCTGTGCCTGTCGATCAGATCACCTTAGAAGAAGAATTGATCAGCGCCGGCTTCCAAAAGGGTGAAGTGAACAAAGCCTTTGATTGGTTAGACGAGCTGGCCTGGTGCCAAGGTAGCTTGAGCGAATATCGCGAAGCTCAGCCTAATGGTGCGATCCGTGTTTACACCGATCTCGAGCAACAGAAGATGGACATGGACATCCGCAGCTTGCTGATGAATCTTGAGCAAATGTGCATTCTGGACCCAATGAGCCGCGAACTCGTTATTGAGCGCTGCATGGCGATCGAGACCGAAGAGCTGACCACAGATGACGTTAAGTGGGTGGTTTTACTCGTTTTATTGAACCAGCCAGGCCAAGAAAATGCCTTCGCTTTGATGGAAGAACTGGTCTACAACGGCGAGCCTCCATACCTTCATTAATGCCTCGCTTGAGGGGGCTTAATTTGCCACTCGGCTTGACACGACCCCTCAATCAAAGATATCCGTATAAATAGGACGCCGGCTGATGCCGGCGATTTCTTGTCTTAAAAACACTGGGATCGCTATGAATCTGGTCATCGTTGAATCGCCCGCAAAAGCGAAAACGATCAAAAAATATCTCGGCAAAGATTTCGATGTGTACGCATCGTATGGCCACGTGCGTGATCTTGTACCTAAAGAAGGTGCGGTTGATCCCAACAATCATTTCGCGATGAAGTATCAAGTCATCGAACGAAACGACAAGCATGTCAAAACGATCATCTCTAAGTTAAAGAATGCCGACGCTCTGTATCTCGCGACCGACCCCGACCGCGAGGGTGAAGCTATCTCATGGCATCTTTATGAGCTGCTGAATGACAAGAAGAAGCTAAAGAACAAAACCGTGCATCGCGTTGTCTTCAACGAGATCACTAAGAAAGCTGTGCAAGATGCTGTGGCTAATCCACGTGAACTCTCGATGGATTTGGTAAATGCACAGCAAGCGCGCCGCGCACTCGATTACCTTGTTGGCTTTAACCTATCGCCACTGCTTTGGAAGAAAGTTCGTCGCGGTTTATCTGCAGGTCGCGTGCAAAGCCCTGCCTTGCGTTTGATCTGTGAACGCGAAGATGAGATCGAGGCATTCAAAGCAAAAGAATATTGGACTGTTGAAGCGGATACCGAAAAAGACGGCCAAGGCTTCAATGCAAAGCTGACACATTTCGACAATGAAAAGCTCAGCCAGTTTTCGATCACCAACGAAAAACGCGCAAAGACCGTTGAGGCTGCACTCAACGAAGCCGCCAATGGTGAGCTGACCATTGCCAAGGTTGAAAAGAAACAGCGCAAGCGTAACCCTGCGCCACCTTTCACAACCTCAACACTGCAACAGGAAGCCGCACGTAAGTTAGGCTTTACCGCACAACGCACCATGCGTGTTGCTCAAGGTCTTTATGAAGGTGTTGATATCGGTGAAGGCACTGTTGGTCTGATCACCTACATGCGTACCGACTCGGTGAACTTAGCTGACGAGGCAATTGGCGAGCTACGCGGTTTCATCAGCGAAACCTATGGCAAAGAGAATCTGCCAAAAGCCGCGCGCGAATTTAAAACTAAATCAAAGAATGCTCAGGAAGCGCACGAAGCGATTCGTCCAACCTCAGTATTAAACACGCCTGATAGCATCGCTAAACATCTGGATAAAGATCAGCTCAAGCTTTACACCTTGATCTGGAAGCGTACCGTTGCCTGTCAGATGATTCATGCCACCATCAATACCGTGGCTGCAGACATGACGGCGGGCAATCACACCTTCCGCGCAAACGGCTCAACCATCGCCACGCCTGGCTTCATGCAGATCTACCTTGAAGGTACCGATGACAGCAAAGGTGATGATGATGAAAAGATGCTGCCTGAGCTGACTGAAGGTGAAAAAGTTAAGTTGCTTAAAGTTCGCCCTGAGCAACACTTTACTGAACCACCACCGCGCTTCTCAGAAGCAAGCTTGGTTAAGGCGCTTGAAGAATTCGGCATTGGTCGTCCATCGACATATGCATCAATCATCTCAACACTGCAAGATCGCGAATATGTTGAGATCGACAAGAAGCGTTTCTATCCGACCGATGTGGGTCGCGTGGTTAACAAATTCTTAACCAACTACTTTACTCAGTACGTTGATTACAACTTCACCGCACAACTTGAAGATGAGCTAGATGCTGTTTCACGTGGTGAGGAAGAGTGGGTGCCGCTCTTAGAAAAATTCTGGAAGCCCTTTATTGATCGCATTGAAGACACGCAAGAGAACGTTCAACGTTCAGATGTCACTCAAGAAAAGATCGATGAGAAGTGTCCTAAGTGTAACGAGCAATTATCGATTCGCTTAGGTCGCAATGGTCGCTTCATTGGTTGTACTGCGTATCCTGAATGTGACTACACACGCAACCTGAACGATGATGGCGATTCACCTGAGCCTGAAAAGGTTGGGCGCGATTGTCCTGAGTGTGGTTCTGAACTGATTTATAAGACCGGTCGTTACGGCAAGTTCATTGGCTGCTCATCTTATCCAGACTGTAAGCACATCGAGCCACTGGAAAAACCTAAAGACACTGGCGTCGAATGTCCTAAGTGTAAGAAAGGCATGATGATGGAACGTCGCTCACGTCGCGGCAAAGTTTTCTATTCGTGTTCAACATACCCAACGTGTGACTACGCAACTTGGAACATGCCCTTAGCCGAGCCCTGCCCAACCTGTCATTGGCCAATCGTGACCATCAAGACAACGAAACGCAGTGGTACGCAAAAGGTATGTCCTCAGCAGGAATGCAGCTTCGCCGAAGCTTACGAAGCGCCACCTGAAGAATAAGCACTGCGCGTATGTCGTCACGTTTTCGTACACATCTCGCAGCACGCATCATCCATCAAGGAGGCGTTGTCGCTTATCCAACTGAAGCGGTTTACGGTTTTGGTTGTGACCCACTCGATGCGCATGCTGTCGCGCGACTGCTTGAATTAAAGCAACGCCCTGAAAGCAAGGGGCTGATTCTTATTGCATCGCATGCCGAACAGCTGCGCCCGTTTGTTGATGATCTTGATCAGTGGTTACCTAAGATTGGTAAAGAATGGCCAGGTGCACATACCTTCTTGTTGCCTGCAGCGAACGATCTACCGCGCTGGGTGAACGGCGGCAATGACAAGATTGCCTGTCGTGTTACAACACATCCAATTGCCTCGGCATTATGTGAAGAAACCGGTCACGCGATCGTATCGACTTCAGCTAATCGCAGTGGGCACCCACCCGCAAAGAGCGCATTTGAAGTTCAACAACACTGCCCTGGCTGTGATTACATTTTGAGTGGCGCTTTAGGCCAACTCGATAAACCGACACCTATCACTGACATTACGACTGGAAAGCGTTTACGCTAAGTCACTATGAGTAACACCCCCGATTTAGACGCCGTAAAAAATTATCTACTCGATCTACAAGATCGCATCTGCGCTGCTTTGACCGAAGAAGATGGCCAAGCCTTTGCTGAAGATGCTTGGGATCGTGAACAAGGCGGTGGTGGTCGCTCGCGCGTTTTAGAAAATGGCAATGTGTTTGAGAAAGCCGGCGTTAACTTCTCGCATGTGCATGGTGATGGCTTACCACCCTCAGCGACAGCCGCACGCCCAGAACTTGCTGGTCGCTCATTCCAAGCCATGGGTGTGTCATTAGTTATTCATCCACATAACCCTTATGTGCCCACCTCGCATGCGAATGTGCGTTTCTTTATTGCAGAAAAGCCTGGTGAAGAACCTGTTTGGTGGTTTGGTGGTGGCTTTGACCTAACGCCTTACTACGGCAATGTCGACGATGTGAAGCATTGGCATCAAACAGCAAAAGATGCGTGCACACCTTTTGGTGATGATCGCTACGACAAATACAAACAATGGTGTGATGACTACTTCCACTTAAAGCATCGCAATGAACCACGCGGTGTTGGCGGCTTGTTCTTTGATGATTTAAACGAAGACGGTTTTGAGCAAAGCTTTGCAATGATGCGCAGCGTGGGTGATCACTATGTGCCGGCTTACCTGCCCATCGTACAACGTCGTAAAGGCACCCCGTATGGTGATCGCGAACGCGACTTCCAACTCTATCGTCGTGGTCGTTATGTGGAGTTCAACTTAGTCTTTGATCGCGGCACCATCTTTGGTTTGCAAACCGGTGGTCGCACCGAATCGATCTTGATGTCATTGCCGCCATTGGTGACGTGGAAGTATGACTATGCCCCTGAAGCGGGAACGCCTGAAGCTGAGCTCTACGAGGTGTACCTCAAGCCAAAAGATTGGCTTAACGCTTAAGCGAGACTCTCATCGATCCACTGATCGATCCAATGCGCAGGCTT
This sequence comes from Gammaproteobacteria bacterium, assembly GCA_038146785.1. Taxonomy (GTDB): domain Bacteria; phylum Pseudomonadota; class Gammaproteobacteria; order Chromatiales; family Chromatiaceae; genus VMDJ01. The sequence goes on along the minus strand of JAYQSI010000016.1, from coordinate 482,017 downwards.
AGCACCGGCAAAGCGTGATACCTCTTCGCCATTCACGAGCAACATCACGGTTGGAAATCCTCGCACGGCATAACGACCGGCAAGCTTCATATTCTCGCCTTCGTCGACCTCGATCTTAGCCAGACGGATCTCACCCTCTCGATCCGCAATCACTGACTTCAGTGCCGGTGCCACTGCATGACAGGGACCACACCAGTCCGCCCAAAAGTCCACCAGCAATGGGGTTTGATGGGATGCGGCGATCACGCTTTGCTCAAAATCTTCCAGATTCGCTTCAAAAATAAGGGGCTCAGTCACGGTGTGTCCTCAAAAATGCGGCCGCGATGCTATCACAATGACCGACAGGCTTTGTTTTTAGCCGCTCAAGTCAGTAGCATTGCGCCAGATTTTATTTTTGTAGCACCCTCCTCGACATGTCTGAAACGATTCGTATCGCAACTCGCAAATCTCCGCTCGCCATGTGGCAAGCCGAACACGTGGCTGCCGCGCTAAAAGCTGCGCACCCCGGTTTAGAGGTCGAGATCCTCGGCATGTCGACTCAAGGTGACAAGATTCTCGATACCCCTCTGGCCAAAATTGGCGGCAAAGGTTTGTTCGTTAAAGAACTCGAAGCTCGCATGCTAGAGGGCGATGCCGATATCGCTGTGCATTCGATGAAGGATGTGCCGGTTGAGCTACCAGAAGGTTTGCACCTTGCTGTGATCATGGAACGCGAAGATCCAACCGACGCGTTTGTTAGCAATAAATTTACTTCGCTCGATGAGTTGCCAGAAGGCGCTGTTGTTGGCACCTCAAGTTTACGTCGCCAATGTCAGCTGAGTGATCGTCGACCTGATCTTGAGATCAAATCACTGCGCGGCAATGTGAACACTCGCTTACAGAAACTCGATGATGGTGAATACGACGCCATCATCTTGGCGTCTGCTGGTTTGATTCGCTTAGGCTTTGCTGATCGCATTCGTCATTCACTCGATACCGAAGACAGCCTGCCAGCGATTGGCCAAGGCGCGGTTGGTATTGAATGTCGTTCTGATGATCCACGTGTGAATGCGTTGCTTGCCCCCTTGCACCACAAAGATACCGCTGACCGTGTTGCCGCAGAGCGCGCAATGAATGCTCGTTTAGAAGGCGGTTGTCAGGTGCCGATTGGCGGTCATGCCATTCTCGAGGGCGATGAGATCTTTATGCGTGGCTTGGTTGGCACCGTGGACGGTAGCGAAGTGATTCGTGCTGAGATACGCGGCTCGCGTGAACAAGCAGCCGAGCTAGGTGTTGTTGTCGCTGAAGAGCTACTGGCACATGGCGCTGACACCATCTTGCGTGAGCTTTACGAAAACGCATGAGCAAAAAGCCTTGTGATCTAGCTGGCCTATCAGTGCTGGTCACCCGCGCTGAAGCACAAGCCGACGCCTTTTGTGAATTGATTCAAGATGCACACGGACGTCCCGTTCGCTTTCCTGCGCTTGAGATCTTAGGCCCTTCGGATAAGAAAGGCTTGAAGCAACAACTTTCCGATCTATCAAAAATTGATCTACTGATTTTTGTTAGCGCGAATGCCGTGCGTTACGCCTTCCCACATTTTCCAAACAACATCCCGGTGAATCTGGAGATCGCCGCCGTAGGTAAAGCCACTGCTGCTGCATTGGAAGACTGTGGTCTTGATGCAACCCTACTGCCCGATGAGCAGATGAACTCTGAAGGTTTATTAGCCTTACCGGCCCTGCAAGCGGTTGAAGGCAAAACGATCCTGATCGTGCGTGGCAACGGGGGGCGTGAGCTTCTCAAAGACACCCTGACTGAACGCGGTGCTAGCGTGAGCTATGCAGAAGCTTACCGTCGCCAACTTCCGCAGCGAAATGCCAGCAACCTAGTTCAAAATTGGTCGAGCTGGGTTGATGTGGTCACCGTAACCAGTGTCGAGCTGCTTAAAAACCTTTGTCAGCTGATCGGCGACGATGGCGTTGAACGACTCAAGCAAACTCCGCTAGCGGTGATCAGCGAGCGTATTGCTGAATATGCTGATGAGATCGGTTGCGAGGCTATTTATGTCAGCGATCAGCCATCGGATGCGGCTTTACTCAAGACCGTCTGCGAGATCAATCGCGAGCTACTCAAAGCGCAATAGAGCAAGACGCAGACCACTGCCTTTGCTAGTCTTATGGGCAAGACAATCCGGTAGAGTTTTGACGCTGATATGACCGAGCCCAAAGATAAAGAAAACGTCGTCATCGATGTCACTCCAGAACCTGAATCTGGACCTGAAATGGACTCAGCGACTGAGCCAAGCACAGCGCAACCCCCGAAGAAAAAATTCCCACTCTTGCTGATCACCACTCTGGTGGCATTAGGGCTTGCCGTTGGCGCTTTAGTTTTTGCCTATCAATCAACGCAAAGCACTGCTGAAGAGTTGAATGCACTCAGTGCGAAATTCCAACAGAGCCAAAATCGTCAAGCGCAACTCACTGCCGCCTTGCAACAGACGCAACAACAAGCACGCTCTCAAGCGAGCCAAGTAGATCAAGTTAATCAAACCACTGCGCAGCAACAAAAGATCATCGAAGAAACGCGTGCTCAACTTTCAGAGCAACAAACCAAGCTCGCTTCCGATCAAGATGCTCTGCAATCGCGTGAACAAGCTCTGCTTGCGCGTCTCGATGAAATGAAAATGCATCTGCGTTCGGACAATGGTCAGTGGATGGTGTCTGAAGCAGAGTATCTACTGCGCCTTGCCAGTCATCGCGTTTCTTTAGAACGTGATCTAGCCACCGCACGTGAAGCACTGTTACTGGCTGATCAACGTTTACGCGATACGCGTGATCCAGGTTGGCTAGCGGTTCGTGAACAGATAGCGCGTGACATCAACACGATTGATGGCACCTCGCTACCCGATGTTGCGGGCCTATCAGCCAAGCTGGGTGCGTTAATTGATCAAGTGCCTCAACTTAAACTCACCAAGAACACACTCGGCACGACGAGCGAGCCTACCGCTGATGTCGCAACAACCGAAGGCCAAGCACGCACCTGGGATTCGCTGCTCGATAATTTAATTGCTGGCTTTAAAAGCACGATTCGTGTGCGTCGTAATGATCAGCCGCAACAAGCGATGTTGGCACCAGAACAGCAATACTTCCTTTACGAAAACCTTCGTCTGCAACTTGAAGGTGCTCGCTTAGCGGTTGCCAAAGGTGACCAATCACTGTTCCAAGATAATTTGAATACGATTGCCAATTGGCTTGGCACTTACTTCGACCCAAGTCATCAGTTGGCGCAAGCGATGCTGAATGCAGTGAATGAACTCAAAGCGATCAACATTAAACCTAGCCTGCCTGATCTGAGTCGCTCTCTGCATGAATTGCAGTTGCGCAAAAAACTGACCGAAGATCTCTCACGTGCCGGTAACTCAACGCAACCCGTTGCGCCTAGCGCACCCATCGCGCCGCCGATGATGAACGTGATGCCGAGCGTGACTCAATGACACGTCTACTTAAGATCTGGCTAGTCATCTTGCTTGGCGCCGGCATTGGCGTCATCGCAACACGTGATAACGGCTATGTCATGTTGGCCTTCGGTGTGTATACCGTTGAGATGAGCTTGGTCTTATTGCTGATCATTATCGCGATGCTCTTTGCGGTGATGTATTTCAGCATTCGCGCATTGGTACGTTTCTACCGCCTACCATCGGATGTGAAAGATTGGTCGCAACGTCGTGGTAACCGTGCTGCACAGAACGCGATGACCCGAGGCTTGCTTGAATTATCTGAAGGCCAATGGCGTAAAGCAGAAAAACGTTTGGTGAAATTTGCTGATCGTTCAGAGACGCCTTTATTGAACTATCTTGCTGCTGCTCGCGCGGCACAACTGCAAGGCGCACATGAGCGTCGTGATAGTTATATTCGTCTGGCACATAAACATATGCCCTCAGCTGATGTCGCTGTCAGCATCACTCAAGCAGAACTGCAAATGGCAGATCACCAGCTTGATCAAGCCTTGGATACTCTTCGTCACCTGCGTGATGTCGCACCAAACCACACCTATGTGTTGCGCTTACTCATGGATCTTTATGATCAAGTCGGTGACTGGGAGCGTTTAAGCGAGTTAATGCCAGAGCTGCGTAAGCGAAAAGTTGCGTCTGCTGAACAACTCAAGTCGCTGGAAAAGAAAGCCTATAAAAAATTATTAGAAGCGAGCTTTTTGGATAACGATCCTGAGCAACTCAGCTATCGCTGGCGCAATGTGCCAAAGGCGCTACGTGAAGATCCTGCACTGATAGCTGACTACGCCAGTTACTTGCAAGAACGTGAGCGTCACCAAGAAGCGGAAGAACTTTTACGCCAAGCGCTCAAGCGCGGCTGGGATGTCGAACTGGTTGAGTTGTATGGTCAGCTTGAATGTCCTAATGCTGCGAAGCACTTATCGCGCGTTGAGGCTTACCTGAAAAAATACCCTAATGATGCAACGCTGCTTTTAAGTCTTGGTCGACTTTGTTTGCGTTCGCAATTATGGGGCAAAGCCCGTGCTTATCTTGAAGCCAGTGTGGGTAATGACGGCCCTGTTGCCGCTTACCGCGAGTTGGCTCGATTGCTTGAGCATATGGACGAACCAGAAAAAGCCTTAAGCATTTATCGTCAAGCGGTCTCGCTTGAACATGATGATCATTTGATCGCCTTACCGGAACATATCGGACATCACCCGCGCACTTCTGACGCGCAGTAAGTTTTATGAAATATAAAGATCTTCGCGATTTCATTGCGCAACTCGAAGCGCAAGGTGAACTCAAACGCATTCAACAAGAAGTTGATCCTTATCTCGAAATGACCGAGATCTGTGATCGCGTGTTACGTGCGGAAGGCCCTGCGCTGTTATTTGAAAACGTTAAAGGTTCATCAACGCCTGTGTTGGGCAATCTATTCGGCACGCCGAAGCGTGTTGCAATGGGCATGGGTGAAGACAAAGTCGAAGCCCTGCGTGAGATCGGCAAGCTACTTGCGATGCTGAAAGAGCCTAGCCCGCCTAAAGGTATGAAAGATGCCTGGAAGCAATTGCCGATGTTTAAAAAGGTGCTCGACATGGCACCGAAGAAAATTAAAAACGCGGCATGTCAGCAACATGTGATCGAAGGTGATGATGTCGATCTTAAAAACATCCCGGTGCAAACCTGCTGGCCAGGTGATGCAGGTCCGCTGATTACGTGGGGCTTAGTCATAACACGAGGCCCAGAGAAGCCTCGCCAAAACCTTGGCATCTATCGCATGCAAGTCATTGGTAAAAATCGCGTGATCATGCGTTGGCTGGCGCATCGCGGTGGCGCGCTCGATTTTCGTGATTGGCAACAAAAGCATCCAGGCGAGCCCTTCCCTATCTCTGTAGCGTTAGGCGCAGACCCTGCGACCATCTTAGGTGCGGTAACACCCGTGCCCGATACGCTTTCGGAATATGCGTTTGCTGGCTTACTACGTGGCAGTCGCACTGAACTCACGCAATGCATCGGTAATGATCTTCAAGTACCTGCTTCGGCGGAGTTTGTTTTAGAGGGTCATCTGCACCCTGGTGATAATGCACCTGAAGGTCCGTTTGGTGATCACACCGGTTACTACAATGAAGTGGATGAGTTCCCCGTGTTTACGATTGATCGCATCACTCATCGTGATAAGCCGATCTATCACAGCACTTACACAGGTCGACCACCGGATGAGCCAGCCATTCTTGGTGTTGCACTGAACGAAGTCTTTGTCCCTTTATTACAAAAACAGTTTCCAGAGATCACAGACTTCTATCTTCCGCCAGAAGGGTGCTCTTATCGCATGGCGGTCGTCAGCATTAAGAAACAATACCCAGGTCATGCCAAGCGCGTGATGTTTGGCGTGTGGTCTTTCTTGCGTCAGTTTATGTACACCAAGTTTGTGGTGGTGGTTGATGACGATGTGAATACTCGCGATTGGAAAGATGTCATCTGGGCAATGACCACGCGTATGGATCCTGTGCGTGACACCACGCTTGTTGAAAACACGCCGATTGATTATCTCGACTTTGCTTCACCGGTCTCTGGGCTTGGCGGCAAGATGGGTATGGATGCGACCAACAAAATGCCAGGCGAAACGAATCGCGAATGGGGAACCCCTATCGTGATGGATGCCGAGGTTAAAGCGCGTGTTGATGCGATGTGGGAATCGCTAGGGCTTGATAAAGCTTAAAAGCAGCTAGGCAAGCCTTGCTCTAATGTTGGGTATTTGAACGTAACACCGAGCTCTTCAACCAGCTTGCGATTACTCAAACGACGCGACTCAGATAGATACGACAACAAGCCATCCGATAATTCGGTGCGCGCCTCTTCCATTGAAATAATCCGTGGTCGCTCTAAGCCGGCAAGATCAGCAACCTGATTAAAGTAGTCGGTCATATTGCCCGGCTGGCCATCGCAGGCGTTATACACAGCACCACTTTCGCCCTTTTCAGCGGCGGTAAGTAATGCGCTGACTAAATCATCGGCATGAATGCGATTGGTCCAAGGTGCATCCGCTTCTGAAACCATCGGCAGTTTTTTGCGTAAACGCATCAATGGCAACTTGTCAGGTCCGTAGATGCCTGCAACACGCAAAATGATCAACTCGCCGCCTGTGTTCTCACGCCATGCTTGCCATTGCTGTTCAGCTGACCAACGACGTTTCGCACGATCGACCTCAGGTTTCGCCGGCCATGTCTCATCAACCCATTCGCCATGACAATCACCGTAAACGCCGGTCGTACTTAAATACACCACACGCTTTGGCTGACCGCTGTGTGCAAATCCCTCAATCAATTGGCTTGTGCGGGTATCGTCTGTGCCCACAGCAGGTGGCGGCATACACACCATCAGCGTTTCATCTTGTGTACTGTGTTGCGGCAAACTCGCCTGATCAAGATCACACTGGATGCTGTTGATACCCAATTGCTGCAGCGCATGAAGGCTAGCTTCACTGCGCACAACGCCCGTGACTGCTTGATGATTTTGAATGAGTTGTTGGGCCATTCGCTGCCCGATATAGCCGCATCCTACGATTAACATGGTCGCCTTAGGTTTTAATCCAGAGTCTTTTCTTAGAGAATGCGCAAATTCTCGCATTCTGACCTTTGAGTTTCTATGAGTTTTACGATCACACTAAAACCAAGTGGTGAGCAGTTCACCGTTAATCCCGGTGAAGCCATTTTGGATTCGGCGATCCGCCAAGGCGTTGCTATGCCTTACGGTTGTCGCAGTGGTCGTTGTGGCGCCTGTGTGGCAAACATCGTTGAAGGTGAGATCAGCTACCCCTATGGCGAACCCATTGCCCTAGACACCACGAACCCAAATATTTGCCTGCCGTGTGCCTGTAAACCTGAAGGTGATGTCACCTTAGAGGTGAAAACCATCGGTCAACAGGATGAGATCAAGGTGCGCATGCTGCCTTGCCGGGTGCATCAAATTGATCACCTCGCACATGATGTGATTCGCCTGCTGCTTAAACTGCCTGATGGCCAACGTCTGCAATTCAGAGCCGGACAATACGTTGAGTTTGTCTTAGCTGATGGTCGCCATCGTGCGTTCTCGATTGCCAATGCGCCACATGATGATGCGTTTATTGAGCTGCACATTCGTCACGTTGATGGTGGCAAGTTCACCGATTGGGCCTTCTCGCAAATGGAAGAAAAAGCCATCTTGCGCATTGAAGCACCGCATGGCTCTTTTGTTTTAGATGAGAAATCACAGCGCCCAATGATCTTCATGGGTGGCGGTACCGGCTTTGCACCCTTGAAAGGTCAGATTGAACACGCCTTCCATATGGGCATCTCGCGTCCAATGACACTGTATTGGGGCGTGCGCTCTAAGCGTGATCTGTATTTGCCTGAGCTACCAAAGACATGGGAAGCCGGCTTCAATCATTTCAAATTCATCCCAGTGTTATCCGAGCCTGATGCTGATTGGGAAGGTCGTACTGGTTATGTGCATGAAGCAGTTTTAGCCGATATCAACAATCTTGCTGATCACGATATCTATATGGCGGGTCCGCCGATTATGGTGAAGTCAGGTCGAGATGCTTTCTTAGCCGCTGGCGTATCGGATGAGCATATGCACTATGACTCATTCGACTATGCGGATGACTCAAAACTGAAGAAATAAAAAAGGGCGCTTAGCGCCCTTTTTTAAATTCGAATACCACCCATGCGTTTTCGCATTCGCGCATCAATCACATAAGCGCCAATCGCAATACCAACAAACAATAGGATCACTACGCTAAGTGCAGCAAACCACATCTGTTGCCATACCGGTAGATCCACATCTTCTTTTGCGACTTTATCAACACTGACAGCTTCGCGAATCACACCGAGCTTTTCTTTAAGCGTTTCAAGTTCAATCTGTTGTTGTCTAGCAACCTTAAGTTCTGCCTCAACCGTTTTAAAACTATTCAGTTTATCTTCGGCTTCTTTAAGCGCTTGTTTCAACTTAGCTTCACGCACGCTTGGCAAGCTAGTCACGGCATCTTTTGCAGCCGCCAATGTCTTACTGTTCTTTAACTGGCGAAGTTCTGCTTGCACCTCAAGCAACTTAACTTCGGCAGGCTTCTTATCACTGACATAAGCTTCATCAATCCAGCCTTCGGTTTTATCACTCAACCGAACTTGCACGCCTTTGCCATCACGCGACAGCACTTCTAACGGCTGGCCAGTAGTAATCACTTTGATTGGGTCGCCACTAAGCGATTTGTCACCGTATAGGCCTGCAGCAAGTTGATCAGTCACATAAGCGGCCTGTGCGATGCCTAAGCAGCTGATCATGATGGCAATAAGAAATTTGGTCATTGCAGGGTTCTCTGCTCTTTGTTCAACCACCAACGATACAGGCCAACTGCCGCTTCTCCAAGCTTACCCACCATATCGCGGTGCGAATCCTCATCCGGCGGATCAAACATATCGCTGTCTTTATAGAGATTGAAGGCAAAGATAATGGCTAAGAATTGATTCGATTTTGGATCATCCATAGCTTTCTGCTGAGCGCTTTCATCAAGCTCACCCAAACCTTCGGCATAACCTTCACACCACCCATAGGGAATCGGTAGGTAGCTACCGTCTTCACGCGGATACTGCATGATCAAAGGACCATAGTCACCGGTTTCTAAATCACGCATCAGCTGGTCTTGAAACTTAACTAACAAAGGATCAATGCCATCGATATCTTCAAGATGACCCATGATGCGTCGGCGCGCATCGGCTAATGAAATTACCTCGGGATGAGCCGCAACGGCAGTTAAGAATCCGTGCGCCACATCCAACGGCATGCTGTGTGACTCTTCTATGTGCTCAACTAATGCGCTTTGCAGCTTGTCGAGCTCTTCAGGTTCGAGGTGGTCACTCATGCGGCAATACCCGAATGACGCAACAAGGCATCAACTGATGGCTCGCGACCGCGGAATGCTTTGAATAACTCATCCGCATCACGTAGGCCGCCCTGCGAAATAATCTCTTTTAAGAAAGACTCACCCGTAGAGCGATTAAATACGCCCTCTTCTTCAAAACGAGAGAAGGCATCAGCAGATAACACCTCAGCCCACTTGTAGCTGTAATAACCTGCAGCGTAACCACCGGCAAAGATATGCGTGAAACCTTGTGCAAAGCGATGCCACTCAGGCGGCTGAATCACTGCAACCATCTTGCGCACATCCGCAAGAATCTCTTCAACGCGCCCACCTTTGTTTGCATCGTATTCTTGATGGATACGCATATCGAATAATGAAAACTCTAATTGGCGAACCATCATCATCGCGGATTGGAAATTCTTTGCTGCCAACATGCGTTGATAAAGATCTTCTGGAATGGGCTCATTGCTATCGACATGGCCAGAGATGAGATCCAGTGCTTCGCGCTCCCAACAGTAGTTCTCCATAAATTGTGATGGCAGCTCAACCGCATCCCACGCAACACCATTGATACCGGCAATCGCGGGATAGTCGACCTGAGTCAACATATGATGCAGACCATGGCCAAACTCATGGAACAAGGTTTCAACTTCATCATGCGTTAACAACGCAGGCTTACCGCCTACCGGTGGAGTGAAGTTACACGTCATATAGGCGACAGGGATTTGACGATGCTTTGAAGTAACTAAGCGTGACTGACAGGTATCCATCCATGCGCCACCACGTTTATTTTGGCGTGCGTACAAATCAAAATAGAACTGACCTAAGGTCTCGCCTTGCTGATTCTTGATCTCGTAAAACTTAACGTCTTTATGCCAAACATCAACGCCGTCTTTCTCAACAAACTCGACACCATATAAACGACTAACGACCGCAAACATGCCAGGAACAACTTTTGTCTCTGGGAAGTAAGGCTTCACTTCTTCTTGGCTTACGCTGTAGCGCTGTTGGCGAAGCTTCTCTGAGAAGAACGCAACATCCCATGGCTGAAGATCATCATGACCTTGCTCTTTCGCAAACGCGCGCAACTCACTTAGCTCTTGCTCTGCTTGTGGCTTAGATTGTTTCGCCAGGTCTTCCAAAAAGCTCATCACTTGCTCGGTGGAGTGCGCCATCTTTGTCGCCAACGAACGTTCAGCATAGTTGTCAAAACCTAATAGCTGCGCTTTTTCATGACGCAAACCTAAGATCTGATCCATCAATTGCGTGTTATCAAACGCTGGATCATGTGGACCCTGGTCTGATGCACGCGTGTTATACGCTTTATAAAACTCATGTCGCAGATCACGATTTTCGCAATACGTCATGACCGGATAGAACGATGGGTAATCCAAAGTAAAGACATACCCTTCAAGTTCGCGTTGCTGTGCCGTTTGCTCCGCTAGCGCCAATGCAGAATCTGGCAAGCCCGCAAGCTCAGCTTTATCACTCATCACCTTTGACCACGCATTGGTGACATCTAAAACATTTTCAGAAAACTTACTGGTGAGTTGCGATAACGCTTGGGTAATTTCTTTATAGCGCGCTTTCTTATCGTCACTCAGTGCGATGCCCGATAATTGAAAATCGCGTAATGCGTTATCCAGCACTTTACGTTGGCCTTCATCAAACGACTGATCACTGTCAGCAAGCTTTTTATACATCGCATACAAAGCTTCGTTTTGACCCATCTCTGTTGCATAGTCAGACAGCTTCGGCAAACAGGCGTTATAAGCCTCACGCAATGCATCAGAATTAACCACTGAGTTCATATGCGAGACCGGCGACCATGCGCGCTCTAACTCATCATCCCATTGATCCATTGGCTCAATGAAATTCTCCCACGTCGGTTGATCAATTGACTCAAGCAACTCAGCGATACGCTCGCGATTGCGCTTGAGTAGCTCATCAACAGCAGGCTCAACATGCGACGGTTCAATCGTCGAAAATTTTGGCAATCCAGAGAAATCCAATAAGGGGTTATTCATAGGTCTTCTTTTCTTGTGTTTAATCTGTGAATTTTCGCATGCCCACCGATGGAAAGCAGCGTTTGTCATGTTCTTATTCTGACCCTGACTGCTATAGTCAGTTCCACGTTATTGCTGAGGTCATCATGTCAGACATCCGAACCTTTGAAGATCACGAGCCGCAGATCGCTGACTCCGCTTATCTGGATAAGACCTGTACGGTCATCGGCGATGTGAAAATCTTTGCTGACAGTAGCGTTTGGCCCGGCACGGTGATTCGCGGCGATGTACACGCGATTCGTATCGGTGAGCGCAGTAACATCCAAGATCTCAGCATGCTGCATAACAGCCACGACAGCGAATATCTGCCTGGTGGCAGTCCGCTCATTATTGGAAATGATGTGACGGTTGGTCATCGCGTCATTTTGCATGGCTGCACCATTGGCAATCGTGTCTTGGTTGGCATGGGCGCTATCGTGATGGATCAAGCGGTGATCGAAGATGATGTGATTCTGGGTGCTGGCGCGCTAGTGCCACCCGGCAAGCGTTTGAAAAGCGGCCACCTCTATACCGGCAGTCCTGCTAAGCCTTCACGCGAGCTAACTGAAAAAGAGTTTGAGTATCTGAAATATTCTGCCGCGCATTATGTGCGCTTAAAGAATCGCCATATGGCTTAACGCAACGCCGCGATCACCGACTCGGTATCTGGCGCAACACCGCGCCAAATTTTAAATGCCGCTGCAGCTTGCTCAACTAGCATGCCCAACCCATCAAGGGCTTTTGCCGCACCATGTGCCTGCCCCCACTTCACAAATGCTGTGGGCTCGGTGCTGTACATCATGTCGTAAGTCCAGCCGCCACTCGCTAAGCAATCATCCGGAATGGGCGGCACCTCTGCTGACAAACCTGCCGCGGTGCCATTGATAATCAAATCAAATTGCTGACCGGCCAAAGCATCAAAACCACACGCTGTAACCTTCTCGTTATTAGCTAGTTTGGCTAGTGCTTCTGCTTTACTCACCGTGCGGTTAGCAATAACGATCTGCGAAGGCTGTTGATCAAGCAACGGGAATAACACGCCACGTGATGCACCCCCAGCGCCAAGCAGCAAAATGCGCGCGTTAGCAAAATTAAAAAAGTGGTTACAGCCCAAGTCACTGACCAAGCCAACACCATCGGTGTTATCACCCACAATGCTGTCACCATCAAACCACAGCGTATTGACGGCACCTGCTTGTTGAGCGCGCGGCTCGAGCCGATCGACCATTGCGAAAGCATCTTCTTTAAACGGCACCGTGACATTCAGCCCTTTGCCGCCTTCTGCTTTGAACTGCTCAACCGTTGCTTTAAACGCACCGATCTCTCCGAGCAATTTCTCATAGCTCAAATCTTGTTTGGTTTGCTGCGCAAATTGGGTATGAATCTGTGGCGACTTAGAGTGCGCAATAGGATTGCCAACAACGGCATAACGATCAGTCACAACTTAACTCCATCGCGTCGGATAGCTGCCGCGCGAAAACGCATTGTTCATTAACAAGGCGATAGCCAACAAAATAATGACGCCGATAAATACAATCCAAATGAATCCAATGCCCATTGAATGAATCTCTGTTCCACCAATGACCGCAATTAACGCCGTTGCACCACCAGGCGGGTGCATGGTTCGAGTTAGCTGCATTAAGGCAATCGCTGTCGCTACAGCAAACGCTTCTTGCAAAATTAATACGTCCGGCAAGTAATACCAGGTCAACATGCCGACTAATGCTGAGAGGACATGACCGCCAATTAAGTTTCTTGGCTGTGCAAAGGGGGCTTTAGGTGAGCCGTAAATCAGCACCGCACTGGCGCCAAAAGAACCAATGACCAATAGCTTAGCTTCTGGCATGTTGGTAACGACCCACGCTAATGCTGCAATACCAAAGAAAGCGCCTAACCAAGCGGCAATGATTTCTTTTGCAGTGAACTTACGTTCTGCGTGAGGCGAATGCCTGTCAGTCATTCATCCACTCAGCGGCGCGCTTTGCAAAGTAGGTTAATACGCCATCAGCACCGGCACGCTTGATACACACCAAGGATTCCATCACCACGGCTTTTTCATCTAGCCAGCCATTCTGAATCGCTGCCATGTGCATCGCATATTCACCACTCACTTGATACACCATCGTGGGCACACCAAACTGATCTTTCACGCGACGAACGATATCCAAGTAAGGCATGCCGGGCTTAACCATCACCATGTCAGCGCCCTCATTAAGATCAAGCGCAACTTCACGCAGCGCTTCATCGGTGTTCGCAGGATCTTGCTGATAAGTGAACTTATTGCCCTTACCTAAATTCGCGGCTGAACCAACGGCATCACGGAAAGGACCGTAATAAGACGAAGCATACTTTGCTGAGTACGCCAGAATACGAGTATGCACATGCCCTTCTGATTCAAGCGCATCGCGAATCTCTCCGATACGGCCATCCATCATGTCAGAGGGTGCAACCACATCGGCACCTGCAGCAGCATGAGACAAAGCTTGCTTAACCAAAACTTCAACCGTTTGGTCATTCAGTACATAACCTTCCGCATCAATCAGACCATCTTGGCCATGTGTGGTGAACGGATCGAGCGCCACATCAGTGATCACACCAAGCTCGGGCACAGCCTCTTTCACTGCACGCACGGCGCGCTGAGCTAAACCCTCTGGGTTATATGCCTCGGCGGCATCTTCAGATTTCGCCTCTGCTGGGGTCACGGGGAAAATCGCCATCGCTGGCACACCCAAGCTCGCAATATGTTTCGCTTCTTTGACCAACAGATCGATGCTCATGCGCTCAACGCCCGGCATCGACATCACCGGCTCACGCTGATTCTCACCTTCAAGCACAAACACCGGATAAATCAGGTCATCTGGCGTCACATTTGTCTCACGCATCAAACGGCGCGAAAAATCATCACGGCGCATACGGCGCATGCGTGTGTAGGGGTAACCGCCAAAGGCTTGGGTATCTTTGCTCATGGTTTTCTCTGTCGCCATTTCTGGCATTAAGGCTATATGACGGAATTTTATCGGTTATTGCACCGCTCCGCACAGCGCTGAATGCAGCAAAGCCTCGCCAGCACTTGTATAATCGCGTCGTTTTACCCCGTTTGAGACATAGCATGAGCGACAAAAAGCTTTGGGCCGGACGTTTTTCTGAGCCTACCGATGCCTTCGTAGAAGCCTTCACCGCCTCCGTTGAGTTCGATAAGCGCCTCGCGCCTTACGATATTCAAGGCTCGATCGCTCACGCCATGATGCTCGCAGCACAAGGTGTACTGACCGAGGATGAGAAGAACGCCATCATCACTGGCCTGACTGCCATCCTGCAAAAAGTCGAGAACGATGAGTTTGAGTGGTCGGTGCAACTCGAAGATGTGCATATGAACATCGAGGCCGCGCTCACCGCTGATATTGGTGATGCCGGTAAAAAACTGCATACCGGTCGCTCACGTAACGACCAAGTCGCCACCGATGTGCGTCTGTGGTTACGCCACGAACTCAACCTCATTGATGCTGAGCTCGATCGCTTGCTAGCCGGCTTGTTGGATATTGCTGAGCGTGAAGCAGACACCATCCTGCCTGGCTTTACCCATTTGCAGACAGCACAGCCAATTACCTTTGGTCATCACATGATGGCGTGGTACGAAATGCTCGAGCGTGACATCTCACGTTTTGATGACTGCGCGAAGCGTCTTAACCAGATGCCGCTCGGTGCTGCCGCTTTGGCGGGAACCACTTTCCCGATCAATCGTGAGCACACCGCACAACTGCTTGGCTTTAGCGAGCCATGTCGCAACTCACTCGATGCCGTGTCAGATCGTGACTTCGCCATTGAGTTCACCGCAGCGGCGAGCATCTTGATGATGCACCTATCGCGCATGAGTGAAGAGTTGATCATTTGGTCATCAGCCCAATTTGGTTTCATTACCTTGTCAGACAGCTTCTGTACGGGCTCATCGATCATGCCGCAGAAAAAGAATCCGGATGTGCCGGAGCTGATTCGTGGCAAGAGTGGTCGTATCTTTGGCCACCTAATGGCACTGCTGACTTTAATGAAGTCGCAGCCCTTGGCGTACAACAAAGATAACCAAGAAGACAAAGAGCCATTGTTTGATGCAGTTGATAACGTAAAAGGCTCACTCAAAGTATTCGCTGACATGATCCCTGCGATCACTTGTCGCCCTGAGCGCATGCGTGCTGCCGCACTACAAGGCTTCGCAACGGCAACTGACCTTGCGGATTATTTGTGCGTAAAGGCATTCCTTTCCGTGATGCACACGAAGTGGTGGGCAAGTCTGTCGCTTACTGTGTAGACAAAGGCTGCGATCTCGCTGAGCTATCACTCGATGAGTTGAAACAATTCAGTGATGCGATTGGTGATGATGTGTTCGATTACTTAACACTCGAAGGCTCTGTTGCCGCGCGTGATCACATTGGCGGTACCGCACCGAATCAAGTTCGCTTTGCGATTGAGCAGGCACGTCTACGCGCGGAAGCAAAACATGCCGCTAGTTAACATCAAGGTTCTCAAAGAGGATCAGCTCTCAACAGAAAAGAAAGCTGAATTGATTCGTAATGTCACTCAAGCGGTTGCAGACACGCTTGGGAAAGACCCAGCGGCGACTTGGTGCATCATTGACGAACATTCAACAGATAACTGGGGCGTCGGTGGTGAAACCATAACTCACCGAAGGAAGAACGCAGACTAACGCGCATAAAAAAGCCCGGCCGTAGCCGGGCTTTTTGCATCTAGCGCAAAATTACTTTTGAGCTGGAGCTTGAGGAGCCATAGGCGCCTGTGGGTAGTAAGGCATTGGCATACGTGGAGCGTATGGCATTGCTGGCTGACCCTGTGGAGCAGCGCCGTAAGGCATTTGGCCGTATGGCATCTGACCGTATGGGTAGCCGTAACCACCGTAGTTGTTGTTGTCGAACATGTTCTTCATTTCTTCGAAGTAGAAACGTGGGTCGAACGGCTCGTAAGGGTTACAGTCGTATGGGTTGTACCAACACTCTGGCTCGTTGTACTTGTCGTTGCTGTTCCAGAACGCTGATGCGTTAGTTACAGACAAAGTAGTCAAAGCGGCTAATGACAAAGCTGCGAACTTTTTCATGCTTTTCTCCAAAAATTCGAAAACCTAGTTAGGCGCTGGCAGGGTTGCCTTTGCCTTCCACCATAAAGTGGGCTTAATATATTAAAATTAGCTAATATTGTAAAGCTCGGTGCAGATCAACCCGGATGATTTGTCTAGTAATTTGATTTGCCACAAACTTTCAGCAGAAAGTTGACTCTAAGGGTTCTCAGCCGATACAACTGCGCTATTGTCTATTTATCTCGTTTTAACGACGTTTTAAGGAATTTTCGATGAAAAAAGCTCGTTTAATTGCACTTTCTGCCCTAATTTCTGGCGCTCTCGTGCTCACCGGCTGTCAAAACCAGCCCACTAAAGAAGAACAAGCAGGCCTTGTTGGCGCTATCGCTGGCGGCCTTCTCGGTAGCCAAGTTGGTGATGGCAAAGGTCAAAAAGCCGCCATCATCGCGGGCACCATCATTGGTCATCATCTTGGTTCAAGCGTCGGTCGCACCATGGATGAGGTTGATCGCATGAAGGCTAACCAAGCGCTCGAATCTCAACCAGTGAATAAAACATCGACTTGGACCAACCCAGATTCGGGGAACAAATACGCGGTGACTCCAACCCGTACCTTCTTTGAGAAATCAGCTGAAACTCAAGAGATTCAGCCTTGCCGTGAATACACCACCGAAGCATGGATCGGCGGCCAGAAAGAGATGGTCTACGGCACAGCCTGTCGCCAAGACGACGGCTCTTGGAAGATTGTCAGCACGAAATAAGCTGCTCGCTAAAGTCGCTGCTCATGGAACCACCTCTCGAAAAGCCCGAGCCACCTGCTGACAACGAATGTTGTGAAAGCGGTTGTGAACCGTGCGTGTGGGATGTCTACCGTGAGCAGCTAGCGCTTTGGCAAGCGCAACAAAAACAAGCCGCTGAGAAAAACTAGCTCAGTCGTTCTGCCAACCAAGCACCGATATCGCTGATCTCTGCCGGATGCACACTATGCTCCATCGGGTAGGTACGCCAGGTGACCTCCGCGCCTCGATTGATCACTTCATCACGCGCCGCTTCGCCCAAACTCAATGGCACCACGGTGTCTTGTGTGCCATGGCATTGCAGCACCTTGAGTCCTTGTCCGTTTTGATGCGCTGAAATCAAATAGGTCGATAAGGCTAAAACGCCCGCGGGTTTGGTTTGCATCTGCAGCGCCACATCAAACGCAATCACTCCACCCTGCGAGAAGCCGGCGAGCACAATGTTCTCCTCACTAATACCTTGCGCCTTTTGCTCGTCAATCAAACGCAAAATATATTTCGAGGATTCTGCGACACCCGCCTCATCAACCTTGCGCCCAAGGTTCATCTCAAGAATGTCGTACCAAGCGCGCATTTGATACCCATTGTTGATCGTCACAGGCATCACCGCGGCATGCGGGAAGATAAAACGTATCGCATGCTCAGCAGGTAATCCGAGCTCTGGCACGATTGGCACAAAGTCCGAGCCATCCGCGCCCAGTCCATGCATCCAGATCACGCACTGGCGTGCTGCTTGAGGTGGTTCGATAACGATGGGGGCGTCGTAGTGCAGGCTCATGGTGTTGTCTCGTTAAGATTTAGGCGCATTGTAGCGATCAATGACTGACCTTTCGCGACTGCGTCCTTTATACTGTGGTGTATCTAATGAATTTGAGTGATGCCATGAAGCCGCTTTTTTTGACACTGATTATTGTCTCTGCCCTGACCTTGGGTGCCTGTGGTCAAAAAGGTCCGTTGACGCTCCCTGAGCCTGGTCAAACTGCCGAGCAAAAATAATCCATGGACTACTTCAATTACCGTGACGGTCAGCTGTTCGCTGAAGACGTTGCGTTAGCCGATATTGCTAAAACACATGGCTCACCTTGCTATGTGTATTCACGTGCCACCTTAGAAAGACATTGGCGCGCCTTTGATGATGCGCTCAGTGGTCTGCCGCACTTGGTGTGCTTTGCGGTTAAAGCCAACTCCAACTTGGGTGTGCTGAATGTACTCGCACGTCTTGGTTCAGGTTTCGACATCGTGTCGGTGGGTGAACTTGAGCGCGTGATTGCTGCTGGCGGCGATCCGAAAAAAGTGGTGTTCTCAGGTGTCGGCAAGCAAGCACACGAGATGCGCCGCGCGCTTGAAGTGGATATTCACTGTTTTAACGTTGAGAGCATCCCTGAGCTTGATCGCTTAAACGCGGTTGCTGGCGAGATGGGCAAGACAGCGCGCATTTCTCTGCGCGTTAATCCCGATGTCGATGCCAAAACACATCCGTATATTTCGACCGGCTTAAAGCAAAACAAGTTTGGTATCGAAATCAGCGAAGCACTTTCGATTTATCAAAAGGCTGCGGCATTACCTAACCTCGAGATTGTTGGCGTGGATTGTCACATCGGCTCTCAGCTGACTGAGCTATCACCTTTCTTAGATGCGCTTGATCGCGTGCTGGCGTTGGTCGACAAGCTCGCTGAACAAGGCATTCAACTGAAGCACCTCGATTTAGGCGGTGGCTTAGGTGTGCGCTACAACGAAGAAACACCACCCGAACCTTCGGCTTATGTCACCGCACTGGTAGAAAAGCTCAAAGATAAGCCTTACGAGATCATTCTCGAGCCTGGTCGCGCTATTGCAGCCAATGCTGGCGTGTTACTCACAACCGTTGAGTTCTTAAAGCCGGGTGAAGCGAAAAACTTTGCGGTGATTGATGCCGCAATGAATGACCTGATTCGTCCGTCGCTTTATCAAGCATGGCAAAAGATCATCCCGGTTGATGAAAACCAAACAGGCGATGCTGGCCTTTATGATTTGGTCGGGCCGATTTGTGAAACCGGCGACTTCCTCGGTAAGGATCGTCAGCTGACCTTGCAAGAAGGCGCGCTGCTAGCCGTTCGTTCATCCGGTGCTTATGGTTTTACGATGGCGTCAAACTACAACACCCGCCCCCGTGTGGCAGAGGTGATGGTAGATGGTGCCGATGTGCATGTGGTGCGTCAGCGCGAAACCATCGCTGAGCTCTTTGCACACGAAAGCATTCTGCCCGCATAAATCGACGTTCTATGGCAGACTGATCACATGCAACGGTCTTTCTCAAAAATGCATGGCTTAGGTAACGACTTTGTCGTGTTTGATTGCACGCGCGAGCCGCTTGAGCTTAGCGCGGAGCAAAGCCGTGCGATTGCAGATCGTCGCTTTGGTGTTGGCTGCGATCAAATTTTATTGGTTGAGCCTGCGCGTGACGCACACACCGACTTCTACTACCGCATCTTTAATGCCGACGGCTCAGAGGTTGAGCAATGTGGCAACGGTGCGCGCTGCTTTGCGCGCTTTGTTCGTCTGAAAGGACTGACCGATAAAACAGTGATTGATGTCGGTACGGCAAAAGGCCCGATTCAACTCACCATTCGTGATGATGAGCAGGTTGAAGTGAATATGGGCGCGCCACGCTTAGCGCCAAGCGAACTACCCTTTAATGCTGACGCACAAGCCATCACCTATTCACTGGATGTGAATGATCAAAGCGTTGAGATCAATGCGGTATCGATGGGCAATCCGCATGCGGTGCTTGTGGTTGATGATGTGACTACCGCTGAGGTCGAGACCTTAGGTCCAGCACTCGAATCACATGCAGCGTTTCCGCGACGTGTGAATGTTGGCTTTATGGCAATTCAATCATCAAGCGAAATTAATTTGCGCGTGTATGAGCGTGGCAGTGGTGAAACACTGGCATGTGGCACTGGCGCGTGTGCTGCGGTTGTCGGTGGTCGACTTCGCGGCTTACTTGATGAATCTGTCACTGTGCATTTGCCCGGTGGTGATCTTTCTATTCGTTGGCAAGGCGATGGTGAACCTGTGTGGATGACCGGCCCTGCTACTCATGTCTTTGATGGAACCTTGTCGTTATGAGTTCTGCTGATAAAAACCTTGCGCAACAATCGTCGATGTCTGAAAGCGAGATCGTTGATTACTTAATTGCAAACCCTGACTTTTTGTTTCGTCACCCTGATGTGATTGGCTCGTTAACCATTCCACATGAAACAGGTAGCGCAGTTTCCTTAGTCGAACGCCAGGTACAAAGCTTGCGCGAACAAGTGGCGCAATACCGTCAGCAATTAGAAAACCTGATTCTGGTTGCACGCGAGAATGATGATCTGAATAAACGCCTGCATGTGTTAACGCTAACGCTGATTAATGCGAGCGACTTTGATGACATGGTGAGTGGCTTACAAGATGAGCTACGCAACCTGTTCCATTGTGATGCTGTTCAACTCAAACTCTTTGATGAAGAAGCACTCGAAAACAGCAATGAGCTCGGCGCTAAATTATTCGCTGACTTTATTAACTTACAGCAACCCAGCTGCGCATCATTAAGCGAAGCACAACTCGACTTTTTATTTGATGATGTTGCACACCATGCAGGCTCAGCTGCGTTGATTCCAATTCGCGGTAACGATGAGGTTGGCGTGCTCGCAATTGGTAGCCATGATGCCGATCGCTTTACCGAACACCAAGGTATCGACTTTTTACAACGCTTAGGAGACTTGGTCAGCGCGACCTTGATGCGCTTACCGAAACGTTCATGAGCGACTCTGACGACAATGCGATAACGCCCTATTTGGATTATTTGCGTTACGAACGTCGTCTCTCTCCTCGCACCTGCGAAAGCTATCAGCGTGATCTGAAGGATTACCTGAACTGGTGCACACAACACAAAACGGATCCCTGGGAAAAAGTCCCACAAGCGCAAGTCCGTCAGTACATGGCACATGCGCATCGCAGCGGCATCAGCGCTAAAAGTTTGCAGCGTCGTTTATCGTCTCTTCGCGGTTTGTTTAATTACCGATTACGAGAAGGCTTGTGCAAAGTGAATCCCGCGGAAGGGGTTCGCGCGCCGAAGGTCGAACGTAAACTACCTGTCACGCTCGATGTTGATCAGGTCGGACAGCTAATGGCGATTCCTTGCAAGGAGCCAATCGACTATCGCGATAAAGCCATCTTGGAATTGTTTTATTCCTCGGGTCTTCGATTGAGTGAGCTTGCTGCTTTAAATGTTGTCAGCTTACAAAGCAGCGATGGCATGCTCGATATCGTGGGTAAAGGTCAGAAGTCTCGCCGGGTACCGATTGGCCGCTTAGCCCGCGAGGCGCTCGATGCGTGGCTCGGTGTCCGAGGTCAAATCGCCAAAGCCGGTGAAACAGCCTTATTCGTCAGTCAGCGCGGCACACGCTTGAGCGTGCGGACGATTGAAGATCGGTTACGCGTTCGCGCCATTCAGCAAGGCATGCCCCGTCACGTGCACCCGCATATGCTGCGCCACTCGTTTGCCAGTCATATGCTCGAATCCTCCTCAGACCTGCGTGCTGTGCAGGAGCTATTAGGTCACGCCGATATCAGCACCACCCAGATTTACACCCATCTGGATTATCAGCACCTCGCCCAGGTTTACGACAAAGCCCACCCCCGCGCCCGCAAAAAGCCTGATTAAGCGCACGGGCACCCAATCGGGTGATGCGCTACTATCTCGTCCCCCAATTTAAAGAGCAGGGCTTCTCATGCAAGAAATGCATGCAACAACGATTTTGTCGGTTCGCCGCAATGGCAAGGTAGTCATTGGTGGCGACGGTCAGGTATCTCTCGGTAACACCGTGATGAAAGGCAACGCGCGAAAAGTGCGCCGCCTATATAAAGGTCAGGTACTGGCTGGCTTTGCTGGCTCCACCTCGGATGCTTTCACCTTGTTTGAGCGCTTTGAAGCCAAACTCGAAAAGCACTCAGGTCACCTTACCCGTGCCGCGGTTGAGCTAGCCAAAGATTGGCGTACCGATCGTATGCTGCGTCGCCTCGAAGCCTTATTGCTCGTGGCTGATAAAGAAGCCTCGTTAATCCTTACCGGTAACGGCGATGTGGTTGAGCCAGAAGATAGCTTGATGGCCATCGGTTCGGGCGGCAGCTATGCACAATCAGCGGCCCGTGCGTTGCTAGATAACACCGAGTTATCTGCGCGCGAGATCGTGGAGAAAGGTCTGCACATTGCGGCAGACATCTGCGTCTTTACCAACCACAACCTTGTAATTGAAGAGCTCGACTGCAATGGCTGATATGACTCCTGAAGCGATCGTTCACGAACTTGATAAGCACATCATTGGGCAGCAAGCGGCTAAGCGCGCTGTGGCCATTGCTTTGCGTAACCGTTGGCGTCGTAGCCAAGTGGATGAATCTCTGCGCGGTGAGATCACCCCAAAGAACATTTTGATGATCGGCCCTACGGGTGTCGGTAAAACCGAGATCGCTCGCCGTTTAGCCCGTTTAGCGAATGCGCCTTTTATTAAGGTAGAAGCCACCAAGTTCACCGAGGTTGGCTATGTGGGTCGCGAGGTCGACTCGATCATTCGTGATCTGGTGGATAGCTCGGTCAAGATGGTTCGTGAAATCGAGATGGAAAAGCAAAAAGATGCCGCAATGGATGCTGCCGAAGAGCGCATTCTGGATGTCTTATTGCCACCTGCTCGTGGCAGCCAATGGGATGAAGAGCAACCGAGTGTCAGCTCTGGTGGCGGTACGCGCGATAAATTCCGCATCAAGCTACGCAATGGCGAGCTAGATGACAAAGAGATCGAGATTGAAGTTCAACAACCAGCGATGGGTGTTGAGATCATGGCACCTCCCGGCATGGAAGAGATGACCAATCAACTTCAAGGTCTGTTCCAAAACATCGGTGGTGGTAAAACCAAAAAGCGCAAACTCTTTATTAAAGATGCACTCAAGCAACTTGCTGAAGAAGAAGCGGCGAAACGCGTTAACGAAGAAGACCTAAAAGCACGTGCTGTTGAGCTGGTTGAGCAACATGGCATCGTGTTTATCGATGAGATCGATAAGGTCGCAAGTCGTAGCGAATCACATGGCGCAGATGTTTCGCGTGAAGGTGTTCAGCGCGACCTATTGCCTTTGGTTGAAGGCTGCACCATCAGCACCAAACATGGCATGGTGAAAACCGACCACATCTTGTTTATTGCCTCAGGTGCATTCCATCTCAGTAAGCCGTCGGATTTGATTCCTGAGCTTCAAGGTCGTCTGCCGATTCGAGTCGAACTTGATGCGCTCAGTTCAGATGACTTTGTACGCATCTTGACTGAACCCGATGCCTCACTCACTGAACAATACGAAGCCTTGATTGCGACGGAGAATGTCACCATTCAATTCGCTGAGGACGGTATTCGTCGTATCGCTGAGCTCGCTTGGCAGGTCAACGAGCGAACCGAGAATATCGGTGCGCGCCGTTTGCACACCATGATGGAGCGCCTATTAGAAGAGGTGTCTTTCATGGCGCCGACCTACGCCGGACAAACCATCACGGTTGATGTTGATTATGTGAACCGTCACTTAGAGGCCTTGTCGGATGACGAAGACCTATCTCAATACATTTTGTAAGGCGGCTGTTTGATACAACCTCCTCTGCGAAAGGTGAAATAATCCACCGACTTACGCGAAAATAGCGGCAACATCGCCCAAACGCGTTACAGGAAATCCTATGTTAAATGTTCCAAATCCAACCGAATTGAATATGCACCGCTTGTCGCGCGTGCTCGAAATCAGTTTCGATGATGGCAGTAACTTTAAGTTACCTGCTGAGTACCTTCGTGTTTACTCGCCTTCTGCTGAGGTGACTGGTCATGCGCCAGGTCAGCGCAAAGTGCCTTTAGGTAAAGAAGCGGTGAACATCGATAAGATCGAGCCAGTTGGCAACTATGCGGTTGTGCTGCACTTTGATGACGAACACAACACCGGCATCTACTCATGGGAAACCTTGTACAATCTTGGCAAGAATTTCGATGAGATGTGGGAAGCCTACCTCGAAGAACTCAAAGAGAAAGGCTACACCCGCAAAGAACCTCAGGCATAACTATGGCTAACGAGAACACAACGCACTTTGGTTACAAAACCGTCAACGCCGATGATAAGGCGAGCATGGTGCGTGGTGTTTTTGATTCGGTAGCCAGTAAATACGATGTCATGAATGACTTGATGTCATTCGGTGTTCATCGTCTTTGGAAACGCTTTGCGATTGAGCTTGCCGGCGTGCGTAAAGGTCAACGCATTCTCGATCTCGCTTCGGGCACCGGTGATCTAGCGGATCGCTTCGCAGGTCTAGTTGGGCCTGACGGCTTGGTCATCATGTCGGATATCAATGCCGCCATGTTGAATGTTGGTCGTGATCGCATGATCGATCGTGGACATGCGGGCAATCTGCAATACACCCAGATCAATGCGGAAAAGCTGCCTGTTGCTGATAACAGTTTAGATTTGATCACCATTGCATTTGGTTTGCGTAATGTCACTGATAAAGATGCCGCACTGCGCAGTATGTATCGTGCACTTAAGCCAGGCGGACGCGCATTGGTACTCGAGTTTTCTAAGCCAACCAATAAGCCGCTCGAAAAGATTTACGACACCTACTCATTTAGCTTGCTGCCAAAGATGGGCAAGCTTGTCGCGAATGATGCAGAAAGTTATCAATACCTTGCTGAATCAATTCGTATGCACCCAGATCAAGAGACACTCAAAGGCATGATGGAAACAGCCGGCTTTGAGCGTTGCGATGTGCATAACCTGACTGGCGGCATTGTCGCGATTCATCGCGGCTTTAAAATCTAAGTCCCGTGACCGTCCGTGATCTTCTTGTCGAGGGTATCGAGCAGAGTATCAATCTGCTGATTCAACAAGACCCAAAAACACAAACGCGCTTTGCTCGACTGCATGGCAGCTGTGTTGGCATTTATCTCCGCGGCACTGGTATCAAACTTTATTTCACACCGGATCATAGCGGCGCGCTACAGGTTGCGAGTCGTCGTGAAGACGCGCCCGATGCCGCCATAGAAGGCAGCCCGGTAGATCTACTGCGCGCAAGCGACAAACAAAACAGCACAAGCCAACTCTTTGCAGGTCATGTGCAGCTGCATGGTGACACTGCCTTAGCGCAGCGTTTTAGCCAAGCGCTTGCAGACTTATCGATTGATTGGGAAGAGCATCTTTCTAAATGGTTGGGTGATACGGTTGCTTATGCCGTCGCACAACGTGCCAAAAAAGCGGCCGGCACTGCAGGCGAGGTATCTTCTTTAGGTAAAACCAACCTCAGTGAATATCTCACCGAAGAGTTACGTGTGTTGCCGCATCATTTTGAGGTCGAAGCCTTCGTCTCTGATCTTGAGAAAACCCGTGATGATGTGGAGCGTTTATCCGCCCGCATCAATCTTCTTATGAAAGGTTTAGCGCAATGATCCCAGTAAAAGAGTCTGCGCGCGTTATCAATATTCTTTGGGTCATGATGCGTCATGGCTTAGATGACTTTGTTCTGTCATCGCAAAAGTTTCGCTTTATCCGCTTCATGCGCTTGCTCTCGCCTTTCTATTGGTCGCATCGTGCAAAACAAACACCGCGTGGCGTGCGTATACGTCGCGCACTCGAAGAGCTTGGCCCTATCTATGTAAAGTTTGGCCAGATCCTTTCAACACGTCGCGACCTTTTGCCAGACGACATTGCAGAAGAGCTGGTCAAGCTGCAGGACCGCGTGCCGCCGTTTGATGGCAAGAAAGCCATTCAAGTGATCGAGTCACAACTCGAAGACACGATCGAAAACCTGTTTGATGATTTTGATCCAACGCCTTTAGCGTCTGCTTCGATTGCTCAGGTACACACCGCGAAGCTTAAAGATGGCAGCGACGTGGTGGTTAAGGTTGTTCGTCCAGGCATCGAGAAGACGATCGATCGTGATATCCGTTTGTTATTCACTATTGCTCGTTTAGCACGACGTTACTCGGCTGATGCCAAACGACTGCGTCCTGTCGAAGTTGTCGATGAATACAAAAAGACCATCTACGACGAACTCGATCTGATGCGTGAGGCGGCTAACTGCGCCCTACTTCGTCGTAACTTTGAAAACTCCGACATGTTGTATGTGCCTCAGATTTACTGGGAGTACACCCGCAGCAGCGTCATGACTCAAGAGCGAATCTACGGCACGCCTGTTGATGATGTTGAGTCACACATTAAGAATGGTGTTGATTTAGAACGCCTATCAGCACTCGGTGTTGAAATCTTCTTTACCCAAGTGTTCCGCGATAACTTCTTCCATGCGGACATGCACCCGGGCAATATTTTTGTTCGCGACGATGGTAACTATGTTGGTGTCGACTTCGGCATCATGGGTTCGCTAACGACAGAAGATCAACGCTACCTAGCTGAAAACTTACTCGCTTTCTTCCATCGCGATTATCGCAAGGTGGCTGAGCTGCACGTTGATTCTGGCTGGGTACCTCGTGATACCCGTGTTGAAGAATTCGAAGCGGCTATTCGCGCGGTTTCAGAACCTATCTGGGAAAAGCCGATCAGTGAAATTTCCTTTGGTCATTTCTTACTGCGCCTCTTCCAAACGGCACGTCGCTTCAATATGGAAGTGCAACCTCAATTGGTACTGCTGCAAAAAACCTTACTCAACATCGAAGGTTTGGGTCGCCAGCTTTATCCTCAACTTGATCTATGGCAAACGGCAAAGCCGTTCATGGAAAAGTGGGTGGCTGAACAAGTTGGCGTTAAAGCCTTTGCGCGTCGCATTAAAGATAGCTTGCCACAGCTCTCTGAAGAGCTACCGCAACTGCCGCATCTAACCTATCGCGTGTTAAAGAAAGCCGCCGATGGCGAGTTGACACTGAATTGGCAATCTAATCAGCTTGATGACATCAAACAGCAACTTGCTGACAGTGCCCTGCGTGGTCGATTACTCCACAGTGGCGGCATCTTGATCGTTGCGGGCTTGTTAGTACATCTTGCGGATAAGCCGCTTGTACCAATGATCGATAACCTTTGGGTCACGGCGGGCTCAGCCGGTATTGGCGCCCTACTGGTGATTGCAGGCTTATTTAAACGTTAACGTTTTAACGGAAGCTCAACCGCATCGCGGGCTTCTTTTCCCTCTAAACGTTCAATCAAGGTCAGTGCAAAATCCATCGCTGTTCCTGGGCCACGCGAGGTCACAACCAATCCGTCTTCACACACCGCTTGCTCGGTCAGTGTTACTTGGTCGTTTTCACTTAAGGTGATCGCACCTGGATAGCCAGTGATGGTTTTATCTTTCACCACCCCCGCTTTTACCAACACTTTTGGTGCGGCACATATTGCTGCAGTGAGTCGCTGCTGGTTTGTTTGCTGCTGCAATAAAGCAATGACACGCTCGTCATCAGCTAAATGATCCGCCCCCGGCAAGCCGCCC
The DNA here is from genome assembly GCA_038146785.1 of Gammaproteobacteria bacterium. GTDB lineage: Bacteria > Pseudomonadota > Gammaproteobacteria > Chromatiales > Chromatiaceae > VMDJ01. The sequence goes on along the minus strand of JAYQSI010000016.1, from coordinate 454,259 downwards.
GGCAGCACGATTAAATCGAAGTCCTGTTGCATCACATCCTGCAAGCTCGTATCTGGGATCAGCTTAACGCCGCGGCTACAGGTGACTTGATTGCCATCTAAGCTAGCAACCGTAACGTTAATTTGAGCGCGACGCAGCAGATCAATCACCGTGACCGCTTCCAGCTCTTCGCTACCATTCGCAACAATCACTAGTACGCTTTTAGACATGCTCATCTCGAATTAGCGAAGTACCGACAAACCTTTCAGCAGGTTTAACGCTTCAAACAAGGCGTAATCTTTTTTCGCCAGAGATGTTTTGTTTTTGCCTTCGGCATCTTCTTCATGCGCATCTGGATTATCTAGATGGCCGGTGAGATTAGCTTCAGATAAGGATACGCCCTTGTCTTCGCTGTCTTTGAGTTCAAGCTTTTGTAAAACAATATCCGGCTCTATGCCTTCAGCCTGAATTGAACGGCCGTTCGGTGTGAAATAACGCGCTGTGGTTAACTTGATACCGACTTGTTCATTCACATTAACAATAGTTTGCACCGAGCCTTTACCAAAGGTCTTTTGGCCCATGATGATGGCGCGTGAATGATCTTGTAACGCACCTGCCACAATCTCTGATGCCGATGCTGAACCATCGTTTACCAATACAACTAATGGCGCACCTTTGATCATATCGCCAGGCTTAGCTTCGAAGCTCACGCGCGAATCGTCATTGCGTCCTTCGGTATAGACCACTAAGCCATGCTCTAAAAAGATATCGCTAACTTCAACCGCTTCGGTAAGCACGCCGCCTGGGTTATTGCGAAGATCGAGCACCAAGCCTTTCAATGGCTCATCCGCTTCCTTAATTAATTTGTCGAGTGCTTTACGCACATCATTACCGGCACGTGATTGGAACTGGCTTAAGCGCACATAACCATAAGCACCCTCAAGTAAGCGTGACTTCACACTCGCTGTCTTAATGATGGCGCGCTCAACCGTGACTTCAAATGGACCATCACTTGTTTCACGAACGATATGTAACAACACCTCACTGCCGGGCTCACCACGTAAGAGTCCAATTGCTTCATCAAGCGACATGCCTTTTACGGTTTGGCCATCAATACGCACGATAAGGTCGCCTGCCTTGATGCCTGCTTTCTTTGCCGGTGTGTCATCAATCGGCGCAATCACTTTGACAAAGCCATCTTCCATGCCGACTTCCATGCCCAAGCCACCAAACTGACCTTCGGTGCCTTCGCGCAACTCTTGGAAGTCATCTTTATTTAAATACGCCGAGTGCGGATCTAGCCCGCTCAACATGCCTTGGATGGCATGCTCTAATAATTCTGTGTCATCAACTTCTTCGACGTAATCTTTCTTGATGCGGGAGAACACCTCAGCAAAAATTTTTAACTGCTCTAGAGGTAACGACTTAGCGTCCTGATTATCTGTCGCTTCATTGGCATAGACCTGTCCGCCAATGGTTAGCAGCGCACATAACACACTTATCTGTAACTTCTTCATTAGCCTACTCGCCCTTTTCGGTCACGTTGACACCACTTTTTTGGGTTACTGGGTTTGCCTTTGTAGCGAATTCCAAAATACATCTCGGCTTGGCTTCCGCTACGACTTTTCGATGCCGCTCCAATAACCTCGTTAGTGTCGACCCAATCACCTATCGATTTATTGATTGTTTCATTGTGGCCATACAAGCTCAGGTAGTTATCGCCATGATCCACAATGACTAACAGGCCTAAACCGCGCAGCCAGTCCGCATAGACTACGCGCCCTGAATGAATTGCGCGAATAGGCGCACCCACTTTTGTGCTGATCATTACGCCATCCCAGGTTAATGATCCTGTTTTAGGCGTGCCATATAGCTCAGATAATCTGCCGCTTGTTGGCCAAGGTAGCTTGCCCCTTCGGCTCTTGAATGGCTCAGCTGCCAGTAAGCCATCATCTTTAATATCCGCCTTGGCTAACTGATCAATCAGCTGCTCAAGTTGGCGCCTATCCACCAATAACTTATTGAGTTTTGTCTGATCATCTTTTAACTGACGATCTAATTGTGAAACGACACGCGCTTGATGTTGTCTTTGTTCATTCAGCTCGGCAATCGCAGCACGTTGCTCCTCTCGTAAGGGCAATAAGCCTGCTTGCTCTTTGGCTATTTCGCTCTCAAGGTTTATGAGCTCGGCGATGCGCGTTTCTGCTTGGCTTATTTCGCCGGATCTAGCCGAATTGAAATATTCAAAATATTTCATCGTGCGAGAAACTGCTTGAGGGTCTTGTTGATTAAGCAGTACGCGAAGCGACTGGCGCTCGCCTAAACGATGGGCTGAGCGGATTTGCTCTGCGAGTAGCAACTGATTTTCTGACATCAGCTTTTGCTTATCACTCTTTTGCTTTGCTAAGCGAGCAAGGCGCTGCTCTGAGCCTTGTAATTTTTTCTCGATACCACGCAGTTCTTTTTTAGAACGTCCAACTGCCCTATCTGCATCTTTTAATGCATCGAGTTCTTTTTGGTGTTGGCTTTTTGTTTGTGCCGCTTGTTGTTGAAACGCGCTGATGGTTTCTTTCAGCTTTTGTAGCTCGACCTTTCTATCATTGAGCGCATCAGCTATAGCAAGTGAACAGAAGCTACTGATCAGCAGCGCAACCCACGTCGCTCTGCTTAAGCGCATACCTTAAATACTCTCGAGGCTAAGCTGATGGGTCACTAAGGCGTGACCTGTCATCTCGATAGGTTTTTCCAATCCCATGATTTCAAGTATGGTCGGCGCAATATCACACAAGGCACCATTGCTTTTGAGCTCAGGGAACTGCTTTCCGACATAGATCAAAGGCACAAGATTGGTTGTGTGTTGGGTATGAGGTTGTTTTGCTGCATCATCAATCATCAACTCAGCATTACCATGGTCAGCTGTGATTAACGCTTCACCACCGACCTTCTCAACTGCTGCAATGACTCGGCCAATACATTCATCTAACACTTCGACTGCTTTCATTGCCGCTTCGTAGTTGCCGGTATGCCCCACCATATCGCCGTTAGCGTAGTTACAAACCACAGCGTCATACACGCCACTTTCAATGGCTGCGACTAACTTATCCGTTACCTCGTAGGCACTCATCTCTGGCTGCATGTCATAGGTAGGCACATTTGGTGATGGCACCAAGATCCGATCCTCACCTTCATAGGGCACTTCGACGCCGCCATTAAAGAAGAAGGTAACGTGTGCATACTTTTCTGTCTCTGCGATACGCAACTGGCGCATACCAAGGTCTGAAATATATTCACCAAACGTATTGGCTAGCTTCTCACCTGGATACGCAACTGGGATATCAAAGTCTTTGTTGTACTCTGTTAGCGAGACATAGCACGCAATGTTTGGCGTAACCTTTCGCTGGAATGGCTGAAAGTCTTTTTCAATAAAAGGACGAGTGATCTGACGGGCGCGGTCAGAACGGTAGTTCATATTGATAACCACATCGCCATCATTCAAGGTGACAGCATCACCTAGTCGTGTCGCAGCTAAAAACTCATCGGTCTCTTTACGTTCGTAACCTGCATTTAACGCTTCGACCGGATCATCAAACTCATGCTGTGCGATACCTTGGGTAATCAAGTCGTAAGCAATCTCGATACGATCCCAACGATTATCACGGTCCATAGCAAAGTAACGACCGATCATCGTCGCGAGTCGACCGCCACCGATTTCATTAAACGCTGTCTGGAGTTTTAACAAAGACGAAGTGGCCGCTTTTGGTGGCATGTCGCGACCATCTAAGAAGGCATGCACGTAAACATTCTTAACGCCCTTCTCTACTGCTAGCTTTACTGCAGCATGGATATGATCTTCGTGGCTATGCACACCACCCGGTGATAACAAACCAAGGATGTGTACAGCCTTATCTTTTGCCACCGCTTTATCAACAGCATTGACTAAGGTTAGGTTGGTAAAGAAAGAGCCTGTACGAATCGAACGACTCACACGGGTAAAGTCTTGATAAACCACACGGCCAGAGCCAAGGTTTAAGTGGCCCACCTCTGAGTTACCCATTTGGCCACCGGGCAAGCCCACCGCTGCACCCGAGGTCGTAATACCCGTGGTTGGATATTCAGACCACAAGCGATCCCATACAGGCGTGTTGGCGTTTTTGATGGCGTTGTAATTTGGGTCATCGCTCATGCCCCAGCCATCCAAAATCAACAATACAGCTGGTTTAACTCTTTTACTCATAACCCATTCAGCTGGTCGAGAGATCGCCCTGCTCTTTTCCTCTACTACATCGACTGACGTGCGAATGGAGACCTACGCTGCACGTCAAATAAGCGAGCTTAAATTTTCTCAAACTCAGGGCTTTTTCGCCACTTCCCAAAGTATTTCTTTTGCGAGGTTAAAAAACTTTACCCCTAAAATGTACTTATCCCGCATTGCAAAGTGGGTATTTCAGGATATTATTAAGTTCATAAAAATAAGAATAAATCGATGGAACGAAAAAAGCAGTTACACACAAAGGAGACTCAAGAGTGAATTTTACTCTCGAAGCAGCAAACACTATGCAAGATAACGACGATTTTGATGATGGTATGTCTCTCCTCGAAGGAGATGCAGACATTGATCGTGCTTCACGCTCGCTAAAAGCGATGTCGCACCCTCTTCGCCTAAAAATCCTATGTACCCTCGGCGGTGACGAAGTTAGCGTTCAGGATATCGTTGATCAGGTAGGTACCTCTCAAAGTAATATCTCTCAACACTTGGCTATCTTGCGTGACAAAGGCATTTTGTCAGCACGTAAAGATGCAAATCGCGTGTATTACAAGGTCGGCGATAACCGCACCTTGGCCTTGATTGGTATGATGCGCCAAGTCTTCTGCCAAGCTGGCGATTAAGCGCCGCGGGACTTTCGGTCCTTAAAAGGTGGAAATCATAAGACGGGATGCTTTAGCATCCCGTTTTCACATCACAACCGAGACATATGCATGGAACAATATCTTGAGTTTGCGAGCAATCACGCCATTTTAGTTGGCGCTTTCACAGCAGTACTCGTGGCCCTTATTTGGAATCTGATTTCAAACCCAGGTGGCAAATTCAACATCAGCCCTACTGAAGCAACACAGAAGATCAATCACGACAACGCGGTTGTTTTAGATGTGCGCTCAATGGCTGAATTTAAGAAAGATGGCCACATCGTTAATTCTGAAAATATTCCGCTGAATAGTCTGCAAAAAGACCTGAAAGCGTTAGAAAAGTATAAAAACACCCCCATTATCGCGGTCTGTAAAAGCGGTGCTCGTTCGGGCTCAGCCTGCAGCCAATTACGCAAAGCGGGATTTGAGCAGGTGTTCAATCTAGCCGGCGGCATTATGGCGTGGGAATCAGCAAACCTTCCGGTTAAGCGCCGTAAATAAAGTAGGACCCTTCGATGTCTGACGAACAACAAACCGATCGCCAATTCGCGATCCAACGTATCTACACCAAAGATATCTCTTTCGAATCGCCGAACGCACCTCAGGTGTTCATCAGTGAGTGGGAGCCCAAGATCAATGTTGACCTCTCAACTGAGATCCAAGCCCTATCTGAAGATACTATTCAGGTCGTTTTGACGGTGAATGTGGTGGCAAAGCACGAAGATAAGACCGCTTTTTTGGTCGAAGTGCAGCAAGCGGGCATTTTCTTAGCAAAAGGCTTTAGTGAAGAAGAGCTCGGTCCTTTGATGGGTATTGGCGCACCGAATGCGCTCTATCCGTATGCCCGTGAAGTGGTGAGTGACCTGATTACCCGTGGCAGCTTCCCACAATTTACTCTGCAGCCAGTTAATTTTGAGCAGATGTACGCTCAGCAAATGGCTTCAAAGAAAGAGTCTGCGGAGAAAACTCACTAAGCCTTATGGCAGCGCAACAGACCATCGCCATTATTGGAGCCGGCTCATGGGGCACGGCCTTGGCGATATCCTTGGCGCACCGTCATCCGGTGATCCTTTGGGGACACTCCAGTGCGGAAATGGACCCATTGGCTCAAGACCGTGAACATAAAGCGTTCTTACCTGGAATTGCCTTTCCAGATAACCTAAAAGTTAGCACCCACTTACAAGATACACTCAGCCAGGCTGATCAAGTCTTGGTCGTTGTCCCTTCACACGCCTTCTCGAGTGTCTGTCAGCAAATCGCAGATCTTCGTCCATCTTTAGATAACCTCGCTTGGGCAACCAAGGGCTTTGATCCTGCTACTCAGCAGTTACTCAGTGATGTGGCAGAGAAACATTTTCCTCAGGCGCATTTCACCGTGGTTTCTGGGCCTAGCTTCGCTGGCGAAGTCGCTAAAGGACTCCCAACTGCCTTAACTGTGGCCTCAAATGATGCGAAAACTGCAGAAACATGGGCCGAATTGCTTCGATCTGACAACTTTAGGCCGTATATCAGTCACGATCTGATTGGCGTTCAAGTTGGCGGTGCGAGTAAAAACGTGATGGCTATTGCTGCCGGCATCTCTGATGGGCTTGGATTTGGCGCAAATGCACGCTCAGCCCTAATAACCCGTGGTTTAGCAGAAATTATGCGGCTAGGTGGTGCTTTAGGCGCCCAAAATGACACCTTTATGGGGCTAGCTGGGCTTGGCGACCTAACGCTGACCTGTACCGATAACCAATCGCGTAATCGTCGTATGGGCCTTGCCTTAGCAAAAGGACTCTCTGTTGCTGATGCTAAAGCCTCGATAGGGCAAGAGGTTGAAGGGATTAATACCGCCCGTGAGGTATGGCAACTGGCGCAACGCCTGAAGGTTGAGATGCCGATTACCGAACAAACCTATAAAGTACTTTATGAGGGCCTAGACCCTAAATTAGCCGTTCAAAATCTTCTATCTAGGGATGTGGGTAAAGAAAATAGCTAAATTTTAGTTTTTTTCACCACTTTTAATCCAAAATCTCTTTTTACCTTTGATCTCACGCCATCAAATAGCGCTAGACTTTTATATTAAAGTTTTCTAATATACGGCCTGAACTTCATAACCTGGTCGTACTGAAATGCTTCGTGGTATCCGCCGCACATTTTCAATGAAGCTCGGCCAGCGTCTTTTTGTCTGCCTGAGCAATCAACAGCTTCCACCGGAACTGCGTAAGCGTATCCGTCCTGTGGTTTTGGCTGGCGTTGCCTGCTGGATGGATCGCATCACTTCAAAAAACCGCACGGCTTGATCTGCGGTTCAGCTTCTATTCAGGCTTAACTGTTTAGGCTTTAGCGACATTCATCAATGGAGCTAACTATGAAAGCCATTTCTTCTGCATTTCTCATTTTGTTATTGAGTATCAACGCCAGTGCCTTTGCACAAGATGCTGAGCAAGGTGAGCCAACCACGAAAACAACCCAAACCGAAGCTGAGCCGGAGTGCGATTAAGTTATTGCGCTTCTGGAAAATCCATCTGTCGCCATGCTTCATACAGCATGATGGCAGCAGTATTCGATAGATTCAGGCTACGCTGTCCATTCAGCATGGGCAGCCGTAGTCGCTGTTCAGCTGGCAAGCTATCCAATACCTCTTGAGGCAGACCTCGTGTCTCCGGTCCAAACAAAAATATGTCGCCCGCCTGATAGCTCACCTGGTCATAACGTTGGCGACCACGTGTGGATAAGGCAAACACACGCTGATTCGGCATCGATGCTAAGCAATCATTAAGATTTTGGTGCTGCAACACACTAGCAAATTCGTGATAATCCAATCCCGCACGGCGTAGTCGTTTGTCGTCGAGTTCAAACCCTAGTGGATGAACCACATGTAAATGGCTACCCGTATTGGCACACAAACGAATGATGTTTCCGGTATTCGGCGGAATTTCTGGCTGATACAAAACAATGTGAAACACACTAGGACCCTATTTCAATGAGCAAACCTGATCCACGACTGAGCTTAGATTTTTGCGGTATGTCTTTTGCCAGCCCGCTGGTTTTACTGTCAGGTTGCGTTGGTTTTGGTGAAGAGTACACACGTATTCAAGGCTTCTCCAATACCGATTGTGGTGCTGTCTGTTTAAAAGGCACGACCGGCACACAACGTTTGGGCAATCAGCCGCACCGAGTTTATGAAACACCGGAAGGCATGCTTAATGCGATCGGCTTACAGAACCCAGGTGTTGATAAGGTCGTAAACGACATTCTGCCAACACTCGATTTTGAAGAGACACGCTTCATCGCAAACGTCTCTGGCTCAACCATTGAAGAGTACATTGAGGTTACACGTAAGTTTGATGACTCACCTATCGATGCGATTGAGATCAACATCTCATGTCCAAACGTCAAAGAGGGCGGGGTAGCGTTCGGTAACGATCCAGACATGTCCGCTCGCGTGGTTGAAGCTTGTCGCGGTGTGACCAAAAAGCCGTTGATCACCAAGCTCTCACCTAACCAAACAGACATCGCTGAAAATGCGCGTCGATGCATCGAAGCCGGTAGTGATGCCTTTGCGGTGATCAATACCTTGATGGGCATGGCGATTGATATCGAGGCGCAAAAGCCTTTCATTGGAAATAACCAAGGCGGTTTATCTGGTCCTGCGATTAAGCCAGTTGCGGTTTTAAAGACGCATCAGGTTTACCAAGTCACCAAAGCACATAACATTCCGATCATTGGTCAGGGTGGGGTGCTGACCGCTGAAGATGCGATCGAGTTCTTACTGGCTGGCGCAAGCGCTGTTGGTGTTGGTACCGCTCTCTTCTACGATCCACTGGTTTTGCCCAAGATCAATCAAGGAATCGCCGACTATTTGACCCGCCACAACATTGCTTCTGTGGCCGAGCTCACTGGCAAACTTCAGCTAAACAGCAACCAATCGAACCGAGGTTGTGGCTGCTAAGAAAAGCACCCTAAATCAGGGCTAAATTCGCGGTTCCGAATATTCGATTTATGTTATATTCCCTGTCCTGCTCCTAATTCTGGGAGCAGATAACGACGTTCGGAGATTTACTATGAGCGACGTAGAAGCTTTGAAAGCAGAGAAGAATGCTTTAATCGCTGAGATGATTGATTTGCAAGCTAAGTTCATTGATCGTGAACACGACGGCGGCATTTCAGGAAAAGACTACTACTACAGCCAAGATGGTTTGTTGAAAGACTACCGTCAGGTGTACATGGAAAAAGCCATGCGCGTAGTTGAGTTGTCTCACCAGATTGTGGGTTCACACGCATAATCTGAGGCTGACGCCTAAAAAAAGACCCGCCATTGGCGGGTTTCTTCTTTTATGGGGACTGGAAATTATTCCGGACGAATATGCTCAATATATTTCGGCACCTCTTCGAGCTCTAACTTCACACCATCACCACTGACACGAATCACCGCATCGCTGCCCTCAACTTTTAATGCGCAATGTGCATAGCCAGCACTTTCTAATGGCACAGGCACCATGTCGCGATAGGTATAAACGTTTTCACCAACATCACCACCAGCACAATCCGCCGGAAGTGTAGGGAGCTCATCTTCAATCTCTGCATTGGTGATCACAAGATCGCCGTTCTGCCACCAACGGGTACGCTCAACTGAACCGGTCATTATCTTGATCAAGTAAGCAGGCTCGAAACGCACGCGCACGTTATCGCCATCTTTGCTCACGCTAACAATCTTGGAACCAGGCAGATCTATGTTTGTGCTATCCATCGGGCACCTCTAAAAATCAAAGCGGCATTATAAAGGGTGAGCTCACACAATAGAGCGGTTTAGCGCACGGTTATCCCGTAATGCGATAGGTCTCTTCAAGGCCTAATTCTTTTAACTTTCGTGTCAGCGTATTACGCCCCCAACCTAACAAGCGCGCTGCATCTTGTTTACGACCACCGGTGTGAGCTAACGCCGTTTCGATCATGATGGTTTCAAAGTCAGGCATCGCATCATCAAGAATCGCCTGCTTGCCCGCTGACAAATGACGTTGCGCCCACTGGCGTAAGCCTTCTTGCCAAGAGCCGATTTGAGCTGTGCTTGGTGTTACTTCATCACGTAGCTCTGCGGGTAAATCATCAGGGAAGATCTCTCGACCTGAACCCATGACGGTTAACCAGCGCGCAGTGTTTTCCAATTGACGAACATTGCCGCGCCATTCAAAGCTTTGCAGATCTTCTATCGCTTTAGGCATCAAGACTTTCTTTTCAACTGACAACTCTTTTGCAGCACGTTTTAAGAAATGATCCATTAATAAAGGAATGTCTTCACGACGTTCACGCAATGCTGGTACATGCACACGGATAACATTTAAACGATGGAACAAGTCTTCACGGAAGCGTCCGTCACTAACCAGCTTTTCTAAATTCTGATGGGTTGCCGCAATGATGCGTACATCAACTTTCACTGCTTCGTGACCACCGACGCGATAGAAAACACCGTCTGACAAAACGCGCAGCAAACGCGTTTGTAACTCAGCTGGCATGTCGCCAATTTCATCAAGGAAGAGGGTGCCGCCATTAGCTTGTTCAAAACGACCTTGGCGTCGCGCTTGCGCACCGGTAAAGGCGCCCTTTTCATGACCAAACAATTCTGACTCAAGTAAGTCATGAGGAATCGCGGCCATGTTTAACGCAATGAAAGGGCCTTGTGAACGTGGGCTATGTTTGTGCAGCGCATGCGCAACAAGCTCTTTACCAGTACCCGACTCACCATTAATTAATACGGTGATGTTAGAGCGCGCTAAACGCCCAATCGCGCGGAACACCTCCTGCATTGCAGGTGCTTCACCGACGATTTCCATCACTTGTTCATTTTGTTCAGGCTGCTGACCTTGGCTTTCTTTACTAACACGACATGCACGTTGCACTTGCTCTATCGCATCATTGATATCAAATGGCTTTGGCAAATATTCAAATGCGCCGCTGTGATATGCCGATACCGCGCTATCTAAATCTGAGTGTGCTGTCATGATAATGACAGGCAGCTCTGGATAGCTTTCTTTTATCTCTTCTAATAACGCAATGCCATCTTGGCCTGGCATACGCACATCCGACATGATCGCATCGGGTTGTCCGCGCTTGAGTGCGGCCATTACGCCTTCAGCACTTTCAAAGCTACGCACGGAGATGCCCGCTTTAACAAACGCCTTTTCTAAAACCCATCGAATAGAGCGATCATCATCAATCACCCAAACTGTATTCTCATGTTCCGACACGTTGTTCTTCCTGTTGCTCTGCTGCCAATGACACATCAAGTGGCAACAAAATCGAAAACACTGTTTTACCGGGTTCACTTTGGAACTCGATCAAACCTTTATGTTGATTAACTAAGCTTTGCGCAATGGATAGGCCTAAGCCCATGCCTTCACCGGAGGTAACCATCGGTAAAAACAAGCTGTCACTTAAATCAGGAGGTATGCCTGGGCCGTTATCAATGATGTCGATTTGCGCAACCAGTCGATGAAGCACGCCACCGATCGTAAAGTTACGCACGACGCGACTTTTCAAAATGATCTCGCCATCACCTTTTAATGCTTTTGCTGCATTACCTACGATATTCATCACCGACTGAATCAGCTGATCCAATCGCCTTCTATCTCGGGAATGCTCGGGTCGTAGTCTCGAATAATTTTTAGCTCACGGTTTTTTGAATCCGCGAGTATTACCGAGCGCACACGCTCAAGTACTTGGTGAATGCTGACTTCAGTAAAGTTAGGTCGCTTATTCGGTCCAAGCACACGATCAACCAAGGCTTGGAGTCGATCCGCTTCTTGAATAATCACATCGGTGTATTCACTCAACTCAGGATCGGTAAGTTCTGCCGCAAGCAATTGAGCAGCGCCACGCAAACCACCTAATGGGTTCTTTATTTCGTGTGCTAAGCCACGAACAAAATTGCGCGTGGTCAGTAATTGTGAGTTGAGTTGATTTTCTCGTGTGATGCGCAACTGGCGGTCAACCTGCTGCATCTCCATGACGGCCAACAAGCCCTCTTCGTCATCATCATGAAAGGTTGAGAAGACATAATCGATCGTCTTTGCACTTTGGTCTGCCGCATTGAGTGCGACACCGCGACGACTGATGATTTCGCCCTCAGCTAGCTCGTTCAATAACTGCACCAAGGTGCGATGATCAAAGGTAATCCAATAGGGTAGCTGCTGACCCAAGATGTAACTCGAGCTCACCGCAAATAATGCTTCGGCTGGCTGATTCAAATACCGCACTCGACCGCGCGCATCAAAGACCGCAATCGCAGCGGCCAAATGATCAAAAAGCGAGTTGTGTTGGGTATCCGACAGAACCATAGTGTTACTTCAGCAATAAGTGCGCCAACTTGGCTCACGCCAACATCCGGCTTTCTCTTTGTTTTTCAGGGGCTAGCGCCCGATTTAATGATGCGTACCTTGACTAGACTAGCATGTGGCGCACCAATTTGGTGCAAATAGGCATAAAAAAACCCGCGGTCGAAACCGCGGGCTTTCATATCGAAGATTCGATCAGGTATTACAAGCTGTAGTACATATCGAATTCGACTGGGTGAGTTGTCATACGGAAACGTGTGACTTCGTCCATCTTCAATGCAATGAATGCATCAATCAGGTCATCAGAGAATACGTCGCCTTTCTTCAAGAACTCACGGTCTTGATCCAATGCTTCCAACGCTTGGTCCAAGCTGTGGCAAACCGTTGGGATTGCTGCTGCTTCTTCTGGCTCCAAGTCGTACAAGTCTTTATCCGCTGCATCACCAGGGTGGATCTTGTTTTGGATACCGTCCAAGCCTGCCATCATCATCGCGGTGAATGCCAAGTATGGGTTAGCTGTTGGGTCAGGGAAACGTACTTCGATACGACGACCTTTAGGGTTCGATACGAAAGGAATACGAATCGATGCAGAACGGTTACGTGCTGAGTAAGCCAACATAACAGGTGCTTCGAAACCTGGAACCAAACGCTTGTAAGAGTTGGTTGAAGAGTTAGTGAATGCATTCAATGCGCGTGCGTGCTTGATGATACCGCCGATGTAGAACAACGCAGTTTCAGACAAACCACCGTACAAGTCACCTGAGAACAAGTTCTTGCCATCTTTTGCTAATGACTGGTGAACGTGCATACCTGAACCGTTGTCACCAACGATTGGCTTAGGCATAAAGGTAACTGTCTTGCCGTAAGCGTGAGCTACATTCCAAGTACAGTACTTCTGGATTTGAACCCAGTCAGCACGCTGAACCAAAGTTGAGAAACGAGTACCGATCTCACACTGGTTAGCCGTTGCTACTTCGTGGTGATGTACTTCTACTGGTACGCCCATCTCTTCCATTGCGCCACACATTGCTGCACGCAAGTCGTGTGATGAATCAACTGGAGGTACTGGGAAGTAACCACCTTTAACGCCAGGACGGTGACCTGTGTTGCCGTCTGCATATACACGGTCAGTGTTCCAAGCCGCTTCTTCAGAATCGATCTTAACCATACAACCTGACATGTCCGCACTCCAACGTACGTCGTCAAAGATGAAGAATTCAGGCTCTGGACCAAAGAATGCTGTGTCAGCGATACCGGTTGACTTCAAGTACTCTTCGCCGCGCTTAGCAACAGAACGTGGGTCACGGTTGTAACCTTCCATAGTTGCTGGCTCAAGGATGTCACAACGCAAGTTCATGGTTGATTCATCAGTGAAGAGATCCATAACGGCAGTGTCAGCATCTGGCATCAAGATCATGTCTGACTCGTTAATGCCTTTCCAGCCAGCGATTGACGAACCGTCAAACATCTTGCCTTCAGCAAACAAATCTTCGTTAATTTCGTGCGCAGGAACAGTTACGTGCTGTTCTTTACCGCGGGTGTCAGTGAAACGGAAGTCAACCCACTTAACTTCGTTGTCCTTCATCATATTAAGGACGTCTTGTGCCGCCATTTCGATTCTCCAGTAAATGGTTATAAATAATGGTTAGTGATGTCGTGCATGACGATCGAAAAGGCCATGACGAAATGTTCATTTAAGTAGGCAGATTTTGTGCCAACCTAATTTTTAAGCCGCGCTTTTGTATCGCGGTCAGAAAAGAGCGCATAGACTAGCGCAAAATGTGCTGTTTATTAACGGTTTTCAGCGGTTTTTTGCATCATTTTTGAATTTCTGCACTTTGTGGAAGCAACAGGAAAATCGCCGCTAAATTATTCCGCAGACTCGTATGCACGAATCTAGTGCGGCCAGCCCTCTATCTGCACCAATTTGGTGCTTATCGATATAAAAGCGCGACGCTGCGGTAATCTGGATTGTTCGAAACCGCCTGCTGTAATTGCTGCTTCAAGGCCTCGGTCTGCTCCAAGGAGCTGAAGTTGGCAATCGGCAAAATCACCTCGATATCGATTCGGCCTGCCAGATAGTGCAAATTGATGTGATGCCCATCGAGCATGCCCGCCCATTGTTGGTCGAGATAGGCCAAGACCTTTTCACGCAACGGTAGGTTTCGGCTTGGCGGCGCCTCTTCATCATCCTCTGGATCGATATGCACCGTCACATCTTCGATCTCTTTAATCGCGCGCTTTAACTGATCTTCCACCACCTGACTAATCATGTGGCCTTCCGATACCGTTAAACGAGGGCTGACTTGCACATGCACATCAGCTGCCGCGGTGGGGCCATGTCGACGCGTACGCAACATATGAACTGAACGAACACCGTCGATCTTATTAATGATGCTGTAAGCCTTCTCAACCAATTCAGCATCAAGCGATGAGTCGACCAATTCTTGCAGCGCATCCCAACCTAAAGACCAACCAATCTTTAAGATCATCAGCGCAACTAAAATTGCAGCGATCGCATCAAGGTAAGGAATGCCTAACATCATGCCGCCAACACCGATCAACACAACAACCGATGAGATGGCATCTGTGCGGTGATGCCATGCGTTAGCTTTTAATAATTCTGAATCGTATTGTTTGGCAACAACCAAGGTGTACCAATACAAACCTTCATTCGCCACAATCGAAAACGCGGCAGCCCATAAGGCAATCTGTCCAGGTGCTTCAACATGATCATCGAGTAAATGAATCATCGCATCCCATGCAATACCCAACGCCACAAGCACCAATAAAATACCGAGTGCTAACGTCGCTGCTGTTTCAAAACGACCGTGTCCATAAGGGTGTTGTTCGTCTGGCTCTTCATGTGCATGTTGTGCAACGAAATACACAAGTGCATCGGATAACAAATCAGAGACCGAATGCAATCCGTCAGCTATTAATGCGGCAGAATTCGATATGAAGCCTACGACGAGCTTCACGATTGACAAAATAATGTTAACGATCGCGCTGACTAAAGAGACGCGTTGAGTGGCTTTTTTACGCGCTGTTAAATGCTCACTCATGCAGATTCACCAACTCGCACAACGACAATAAAATCATCTTCGTCTTCACGAATCTCAACCACTTCATGTCCGTTAATACGACACCATGCGGGTATGTCATTCACAACACCGGGGTCAGTACAAATAGCCTCAACCACATCGCCCGGCTTTAACGTCGCAACATGATCTTGCACGCGTATGACCGGCATCGGACATAACAAACGCTGACAATCTAAGGTGCTTTTTTCACTCATCTTTTATAACACCCACGCTTTATCAATATCATCAGGATGCATCGGCTTCACTGACAACTGACGAACATCACCATTGGTATTGATGTAATCAAAGTCGACCTGCTCTGCATCTCTGCCCTGACTGTAACGTGCGGCAATCTGCGCTGAGAGCATCAGATCATCTTCACTCAGCTCACCATCAATTAAGGTCCATGGGCCACCGTGACTGGTGATCACCAAGGAAGGGTATTGTTTGCGATAACCGCGCATAAATTTTGTCTCGCCGGCTTCGCGCGCAATAATCAATTTGAAGTTTGCCTTTGGGCGCACATGACGACCGACTTTCAGCAGCATGATGTCGTCGAGCTCATAACGCTTTTCGCCACGCGACTGCCACATATCTGACAACTTGACCGAATACTGCTCATCGGTGAGGAAACAACAGCCGCCAGCAGGTTGCGCATAGTCTTCGAAACCAAACTTTTGCGCTAATGCCATCTGCGGCTTACGACTACGGCCGTGAAAATCATAGAGCTGTGATCGATTTACCCAACCTTCTCGTTCTGGCAACGTTTCAGGTAAGTTTTTTGCGCACAGCGGGCGCAGCAGACGGTCATGAATGCCCGATTCTTCTTGGATCACCGGCATGGTCGCTTTGCGCTGAGATTTAGGTCGCTGACCGATCACTTCACCGGTGATAACGAAGTCAAAATCGTTCTTCTCGATCCATTCATGCGCCTTCTTAACCATGAATATTTTGCAGTCTAAACAAGGGTTTAGGTTCGATCCATAGCCATGTTTCGGGTTAAAAACCACATCTTTATATTCTTCAACAATATCCACGATATGTAGCTTGATGCCCAGTCGCTCAGCCGACCAAAGGGCATTATTTCGCTTCGGCTTATCTTTATCTTTTTGACGAATCGCATGGGTATGACCCTCCACGCAGAAGCCGGTAAAAAAATTTACCCCTTCAACATGGATGCCTTGCTCCTGAATCACTCGAGTCGCCAGTAGCGAATCAAGCCCTCCAGAGATCAATGCCAGTGCTTTGCGTTGTGTCATGCTTATGCCTATCGCGGTGACATCGTTGCCACAGAATCTTATGCGCGAATTTTAGTGACTTAGACGTTCGAATGTAAGGCGAGATATTTTCTAGAGCGTATATAATGATGCGTTTTAACGATTTTGATCGCTTTAGAGCCAACTATCATGAAACAAGCAGCGGACGTTTCGACGTTTCAGGGCCTAATTTTTGCCCTTCAGCAGTATTGGGCTGAGCAAGGTTGCGTCATCATGCAGCCATACGACATGGAAATGGGCGCGGGCACCTTCCATACCGCGACCTTTTTACGCTCCATTGGACCTGAGCCATGGAACGCTGCTTATGTGCAGCCGTCTCGTCGACCTACCGATGGTCGTTATGGCGAAAATCCGAATCGCTTACAGCACTACTATCAATTCCAGGTGGCGATGAAGCCATCACCTAAAAATATCCAAGAGCTTTACCTTGGCTCATTGGAAATGATGGGTATCGACACACTGACGCATGACATCCGCTTTGTTGAAGATAACTGGGAGTCACCAACGCTTGGCGCTTGGGGTCTTGGCTGGGAAGTCTGGCTTAATGGTATGGAAGTGACACAGTTCACCTACTTCCAACAAGTCGGTGGTTTAGATTGTCGCCCAGTGACTGGCGAGATCACTTATGGCATCGAACGTATTGCCATGTACCTACAGGGTGTGGAATCGGTTTACGACTTGGTTTGGACCAACGGCCCTCAAGGTCCTGTGACCTATGGTGATGTCTTCTTACAAAACGAGGTTGAGCAATCCGCCTATAACTTTGAGCATGCCGATGTGGACTTCCACTTTGCACTGTTTGATCAATGTGAGAAAGAATCAAACAAGCTGATTGAAGCGGGCTTACCCTTGCCAGCCTATGAGCAAGTGCTAAAAGCCTCACATGCCTTTAACTTACTTGATGCGCGCCATGCTATTTCAGTGACTGAACGTCAGCGCTATATCTTGCGTGTACGTGCTTTGGCCCGTGCAGTTGCTCAATCTTATTACGAGGCACGTGAGCGTTTAGGCTTCCCGATGTTAGAGACCCCTCAAGGAGAGGTGAGCAATGGCTAACACTGCCGATTTGTTGTTTGAACTCGGTACTGAAGAGTTACCACCGGTTGCATTACGAAAGCTATCTAATGCGCTGACGAACGAATTTGTTGCTGGCCTTGCTGCAGCAAACTTGGCGCATGGTGAGGTTAAGTCTTACGCAGCACCGCGTCGTCTCGCCTTATTCATTAAGGATGTTGAAGTCCAACAAGCCGATCGTGATGTTGAGCGTCGTGGTCCTGCGGTTAAAGCTGCATTTGATGCTGATGGCAATCCGACTAAAGCCGCTGAAGGCTTTGCTCAATCATGCGGCACAACCGTTGACCAATTACAGCGCATCGATACACCTAAAGGCGAATGGCTAGCGTATCAAATGCACGAGGCAGGCCAAGCGGCGAGCGATCTACTGCCTGCTATTGCTGAAAACGCACTGAATAAATTACCTATACCTAAGCGTATGCGCTGGGGCTCATCAGAAGCACAGTTTGTTCGACCTGTGCATTGGTTAGTCTTCTTATTAGGTAACGATGTAGTTAACTGCAGCATCCTCGATGCAACCTCTGGTCGTACAAGTTATGGCCATCGCTTCCACCATCCCGATGCGATCGAGATTAAATCGCCTGACACCTATGCTGACCAATTGTTAAATCCTGGTTATGTCATTGCAGACTTTGATCAACGTAAAGCAAAGGTTAAAACGCAAGTTGAAGAAACCGCTGCTTCACTTAATGGTATCGCTGAGATGGATGACGATCTTCTAGAAGAAGTCACCGCATTGAATGAGTGGCCTATTCCAGTTGCTGGCGAATTTGAAGAACGCTTCTTAGAGGTTCCTCATGAAGGCGCTTGTTTCAACCATGAAGAGCAACCAAAAGTATTTTCCTGTTTTCAATGCAAAGCACGAATTGATGAACCACTTCATCACACTTGCCAACATTGAAAGTAAAGACCCTGCCATGATCAAAGCGGGTAACGAGCGTGTTGTTCGTCCTCGTTTGGCAGATGCGATGTTCTTCTGGCAACAAGATGGCAAGAAGAAACTTGAAGACCATATCGAACGCTTAAAAACCGTAGTCTTCCAAAAGCAGCTTGGCAGCATGTATGACAAGTCAGAGCGTGTCGCTGCTTTAGCTGAATATATTGCTAAGTCTATTGATGGTGATGCCGCGAAAGCAAAACGTGCCGGCCAGTTAAGTCGCTGTGACTTGATGACGGAGATGGTTTACGAATTTGGTGATATGCAAGGCATCATGGGTCGTTATCAAGCCCAGCGTGATGGTGAGGATGCTGAGATTGCTCAGGCAATGGATGAATTCTATATGCCGCGCTTCTCTGGTGATCAGCTACCGCAAACTAAAACAGGTATTGCGATTGCCCTAGCTGAACGTATCGATACCCTTGTCGGTATCTTCGGCATTGGCATGAAACCAACCGGCGACAAAGATCCTTTTGCTTTACGTCGTGCCGCTTTAGGTGCGCTTCGTATTATTCGAGAGCATCAACTGCCATTAAACATTCGTGACTTGCTCACACAGGCCTCTAACAACTTAGCTGGAAACATTACCGAAGCGTCAGCCATTGATGATGTTGAAGGCTTTATGTTTGATCGTCTAAAAGGTTTGTATGCTGACCTTGGTGTCAGTGTTGATACTTTTGAAGCGGTATTAGCGGTTAAACCTGCAACCTTAAATGACTTTGATCAACGCATTAACGCGGTAACTGAATTCCGTGGTTTACCAGAAGCTGAAGCATTGGCTGCAGCAAATAAGCGCATTAGTAACTTGCTCAAAAAAGTTGAAGGCGAACTTTCATCTTCAATCGATACCAAGCTATTTGATGTAGATGCTGAATCAGCTCTTCATCAAGCCATGCAAGATGCGACCTCGTCGGCAACACAAGCCATGGCATCGTCAGCTTATTCGGATGCGCTCAAAGCATTGTCGACTTTGCGATCACCGGTTGATGCTTACTTCGATGATGTGATGGTTATGGCGGATGATGCTGCAGTTAAAGCTAATCGTTTAGCGATGCTCGGTCAGTTGCAATCGGCTTTCTTACAAGTTGCTGATATCGGTTTATTACAACCGCAGCAGTAAGCATGATCTTTATTCGATCGGTCATTTACTTTCTCTTCATGGTGATCTCCGTGATCATCCATGGTGGCTTGATCGCTTTATTAGGTTGGTTGTTACCGCAGAGTTATTCAGATTGGCTTGCCACCGCTTGGGGCCGCGTCAATCTTGTGGCTATGCGCTGGCTGTGTAATCTTGATGTGAACATCGAAGGTTGGGAAAACATTCCACAAGAAGGCGCGGGCATCATCATGTCCAAGCATCAATCAACCTGGGAAACGATTTCACTGCGAGGCCTATTTCCGATTCATCAATCTTGGATTTTGAAGAAAGAGTTAATGCAAATCCCAATTTTTGGTTGGGCATTACATTTCACCCGTTCCATTCCTATCGATCGTAGTGCGGGTCGTAAAGCGCTCAAGATGGTGGTTGAGGATGGTCTGAAACGACTAGACCAAGGCCGTCTTATTGTTGTTTTTCCAGAAGGGACACGCACAGCGCCGGGTGAGCGCCAGAAGTACAGCGCAGGTGGCGCTATGCTGGCTGAGAAGTCAGGTTTACCGGTAATCCCAATCGCGCATAATGCCGGCGTTTATTGGAAAAGGCGGGGTGTGAAGAAGTTTCCTGGAACAATTCAAGTGCGTGTCGGTAATCCCATTCCTACGGAAGGCCGCAAAGCCTCTGCCATCATGAAAGACGTTGAAGACTGGATTGAAGGCCAAATGGAATCGCTGTAAGAGCAATAGATATAAAGTAAGTGTTCGCTCACTTACTTAAATAAAGCCTTTATTTATAAGCACTTACATTTTGCAGCGCAATAAACGCCGCTTATCTTTATAGCCTGTGGATAACTTTGGGGATAAACGCTTAGTTTTAGATGTCGATGTTCTCGACCATCAAAGCATTCTTCTCGATAAACTCTCGACGAGGCTCTACCAGGTCACCCATTAAGGTGGTAAAGATTTCATCTGAGCCAACCGCATCCTCGATGCTCACCTGCAACAATCGACGATTGCTTTGGTCCATGGTGGTTTCCCAAAGCTGTTCTGGGTTCATCTCACCCAAGCCCTTATAACGTTGTATGTGTTGGCCGCGTTTTGCTTCATCCATCAACCAAGCCAAGGCTTCTTCAAAACTCTTCACTGGTTGCTGTTTATCGCCACGCATGACGTAAGCATCCTCTGCCAAGAAATCAATTAACTGATCACTCATCTCAGCAATCTTTTGATAGTCAGCACTATGGAAGAAATCGGTAGGCATCTCTTTTTGATTGGCAATGCCATGTGTCCAACGCTCAATCAATAATCGTTCTGAATGTTCTTCATCAGCAGCAATACGCTTCAAGGTGTAATGATCTGATACACCACCTTCAGCTTGCAGACGACCTTCTAGATCAGCAATCCATGCATCAAACTTCGTTGCATCTGCCATCAAGGCATCATCAACACGCGGCATGTATAACAAGTGCTGCATTAATTGATCATCAAATCGTTTACCTAAGCGTCGCTGAATTGCCGAGACCGCGACATAGTCAGTCGCCAATGTATCCAATGCACTTTCAGCTAACGCAGGCGCACCACTGTTTACGTATAACTGGGCACCATCTAATGCGGTTCTTAGTAGATAAGCATTCAATGCTTGATCATCTTTAATGTAGGTTTCTTGCTTGCCTTTCTTCACTTTGTACAAAGGTGGTTGAGCAATATAAATATGTCCACGCTCAATCAACGCTGGCATCTGGCGGTAGAAGAAGGTCAACAACAAGGTACGAATGTGTGCACCATCGACGTCCGCGTCGGTCATGATGATGATGCGGTGATAACGTAACTTCTCTACATCAAACTCTTCACGTCCAATGCCGCAACCTAACGCGGTGATCAAAGTGCCAACTTCTGCAGAAGACAACATTTTGTCAAAACGCGCTTTTTCAACATTCAGTATCTTACCTTTGAGCGGCAAAATCGCTTGGGTTCGACGGTCACGACCTTGCTTAGCTGAGCCGCCTGCAGAATCACCCTCCACCAGGTAAAGCTCTGATAATGAAGGATCTTTTTCCTGACAGTCGGCTAATTTACCTGGCAAACCAGCAACATCTAGCACCCCTTTACGGCGTGTCATTTCACGCGCTTTACGAGCTGCTTCTCGTGCACGTGCCGCCTCAATCATTTTGCCCGCAATGTTTTTCGCTTCTGCTGGATTCTCAACGAGGAACTCAGATAGCTTTTCATTAACCAGTGATTCAACAACCGATTTCACTTCAGACGAGACAAGCTTGTCTTTGGTTTGAGATGAGAATTTTGGGTCAGGCACTTTAACCGAAACAATCGCGGTCAATCCTTCGCGTGCATCATCGCCTGAGGTCGCAACTTTTTGTTTCTTAGCTAAACCTTCAGACTCGATGTAGTTATTCAAGGTGCGAGTCAATGCCGCACGAAAACCGGCTAAGTGTGTGCCGCCATCACGTTGCGGTATGTTATTCGTAAAGCAGTAAATGTTTTCTTGGTAAGACTCGTTCCACTGCATAGAAACCTCTACGCCAACATCATTTCGCTCTGATGTCATATGGAAAACCGTTTGATTCAACGGCGTCTTGTTACGGTTTAAGTGTTCAACGAATGCTTTGATACCACCTTCATACTCAAACACATCGGCTTTATCTGAGCGCTCATCACTCAGTGCAATACGAACGCCTGAGTTTAGGAAGGACAATTCACGTAAACGCTTTGAAAGAATTTCGTAGTGGAATTCAACGTCAGAGAAGATGGTTTTACTTGGTTTGAAGCGAACACGGGTACCGGTTTTATCTGAATCACCCACCACCGCGAGTGGCTCTTGAGGATCACCTAGACGGTAATGTTGCTGGTGTTTTTTTCCTTCACGATAAATGGTCAGTTCAAGCTCATCCGATAACGCATTTACAACTGAGACACCAACACCGTGCAAACCGCCAGAAACTTTGTACGAGTTATCGTCAAATTTTCCGCCCGCGTGTAACACGGTCAAAATAACTTCAGCGGCTGAGCGACCTTCTTCTTCGTGAATACCTACCGGGATACCACGACCATTATCGGCCACGCTGACAGATCCATCGGTATGGATGATGACGGTGATTTCAGTACAGTGCCCGGCAAGCGCTTCGTCGATGGAATTATCGACAACCTCGAAGACCATGTGGTGCAAACCGGTGCCGTCATCGGTGTCACCAATGTACATACCAGGGCGCTTTCTAACGGCATCCAGTCCCTTAAGAACTTTGATGGAACTCGTATCGTATTGATTGCCGTCAGCCATGGTTTAGGGCCTCTCATTTAAGACGATTTATTGTATCTCAAAATCGTGTTTTTAGCAGCTTTTTATGACGGTTCCACGTGAAACATGAATAGTGTTAACTGACTGATTTAATTCGGGAATTTCAGCTTCAGTTAAGCTCACAATAATCATTTGTGGAAACAGGTCTTTGCCGGCTGAAATTAGTCGATTTTTATTTGTCTCATCGAGCTCTGCTGGAAGATCATCGATTAATAAAATGCCCGCACTCAAGCCTGCGTCAATTCGGTAGCGAGTCTGAGCTAAATGCATCGCCGCCACGAGCATTTTAAGCTGCCCTCGCGAGAGTTTTCGGCTTGAACGCTTATCTCCCGCCTTAATAACTAAATCTGCCCTGTGAGGGCCTACACTGGTGAATTTGCGCTTTCGATCGGTTTCTAAGTTCTTTTTCAACGCATCAAGAAGCGTTAACTCGTCCGTCCAGCCACGTTGATAAGAGAATTTAACCTCAATATCGAGATTCCAATCGTTCAATTGATCTTCTATGTAAGTGATTAATCGCTTTAAGTATAAAGACCGTCTTTCTTGAATTTCTGATCCATATTCGACTAATTGTTGATCCCAAGTCGTTGCATTCTGATTTTGTTTGAGACTGGCATTTCGCTGATCCAATGCTCGGTGATACTTCTGAACAATCGATAAATAATCATGTTCCACGTGAAACAATCCATTATCGATAAAAGCTCGTCTACCTTCTGGCTCGTCAGTAATCAGTGCTTGCGGATCTGGCCCTATCCATTCGATGGGTAAAAGATGAATGATATCGGAGCGACGTTTCGCTGTTTCACCATCCAATTTGATGAGGGTGTTTTGCTTGTCTTGCTGCAAACCCAAACGATGGTTTTCTCCACCCTTTCCTAAGAACTCAGTAAAAAGTTGGTACTGCGTCTGACCATCTTTGATCAAAGGTGAGATTTCTCGATGTCGAAAACTCCGACCTCGAAAGAGTAAATAAATCGCTTCTAGTAATGTTGTCTTACCCGATCCATTATCACCAACGATCAAATTGAGCCCTGATGTCAGAGCAATCTCTGCATCATCAAAACTTCTTAGATTGGATAGAACAAGTCGTTTCAACATAGCGAAAAAAAGGGGCTCAAGGCCCCTTTCTCAACGTTTTAGATCCTTACAGACGCATTGGCATAATGACGTAACGTGAATCTGATGTATCACTTGGTGTTACCAAGGTACTTGAATTGGAATCAACAACAGCAAATGCCACTGTCTCGGTTCCAATAACAGATAGAACATCCAGCAAGTAACCAACGTTAAATCCAATGGTCATTTCTGGACCTGTATATTGAATTTCAACCTCTTCCTCTGCTTCATCTTGCTCTGGGTTGTGAGCTTGAAGATGCAGAAGGTTTTCAGTTAAACGGAATCGAATACCACGGTACTTTTCATTCGACAAAATTGAGGTACGAGTCAACGCTTGCTTCAGTATCTCTTTATCTGCAGCAATGGGATGTGTCTCACCTTGAGGCATTACGCGTTCGTAATCTGGGAAACGCCCATCAATCAATTTTGATGTGAATGATGTATCACCCATGGTGATTCGAACATGACTATTACTGATATCAACAGTGATTTCATCATCACTATCGGTAAGCAAACGACTCAATTCGATAACTGCTTTGCGTGGCAGAATGACCTGCATATCTTTGCTAACAGAAACTTTAAAGTCAGCATCACACAAAGCCAAACGGTGTCCATCGGTTGCCACTGTCCGTAATTGGCCTGATTTAATTTCAAACAACAAACCGTTCAGGTAATAACGAACATCTTGTTGCGCCATCGCAAACGATGTTTGATCTATTAAACGCTTGAAGACTGATTCTGGACAGGTAAAAGATTCACTCGCTGCAGAAGGTTCAATCGTTGGGTAATCGCGCGCAGCCAACATACCCATGCTGTAACGACCACGACCAGATTTCAGAACAACCTTTTCGCCATCAACATCTAGTGTGATGTCCGCACCTTGAGGAAGTGCTTTACAGATATCAATAAGCTTTCGAGCTGGTAAGGTGAACTCAATATCACTTGAGAGTTGCGCTGACGCAGAAGTCGTTAATTCAACCTCTAAATCTGTTGCGGTAATACTCAAACGATTGTTACTTCCTGTAATCAAAATATTGGCCAAGATAGGGAGCGTTTGACGTCGTTCAACCACATTGCCGACCATCAACAACGGCTTCAACAAATCATCTCGATTCGCTTGGATTTTCATTTTTTCCTTATCCCCTTCTCTTTAAATTAAATAAGTAATTTATAGAATTTTATTATTATTTTTATGCTTGGGTATAACTGCTAAAAATAATAAATTTTCTATATTTTTCAATTACTTAATATAAAAATATCGTGATTAATAGTGCTCAAATTGTTCTGTGTAGCATGTGTATCAATTGTGGATAACTTATGCATTTTTGGTTTTGCATATTTTGTTCAACAGTTATCAACATCAGCTACTCAGGGTTCTTAACAGGTTATTAAAATCTTCCGCTACGTGGATGTCAGATTCACGTAATTCAGCAATTTTTCGCGTCGCATACAACACGGTTGTGTGGTCGCGCCCACCGAAAGATTCACCGATCTCTGGAAGACTATGATTAGTTAATTCTTTTGCTAACGCCATGGCAATCTGGCGTGGTCGTGCAACTGTTCGACTGCGCTTACTCGACAATAAATCGGAAACACGAATTTTGAAATATTGCGCGACGGTTTTTTGAATATTTTCCAAGGTGATCAATCGAGCTTGCGCATCAATCATGTCGCGAAGCGCTTCTTGGGCAAAATCAACGGTCACTGCCCTACCCGTAAATTGCGCATTGGCATTGATACGGCGTAATGCGCCTTCTAATTCACGAATGTTTGATCGCACATGTTTCGCAATGAAAAAAGCGACTTCACTTGGGAGTTCTAATCGGAATAGCTGCATTGCTTTACTCATTAAGATAGCAACGCGAGTTTCTAAATCTGGCGGTTCAATGGAGACAGTTAAGCCCCAGCCAAAACGAGATTTAAGCCTGTCTTCAAGCCCTTCAACTTCCTTCGGAAAACGATCTGAAGTTAGGATGATTTGTTGGCGAGATTCAAATAAGGCATTGAAAGTATGGAAGAATTCTTCCTGTGAATGCTCTTTACCGGCGAAGAATTGCACATCGTCAATCAATAAGGCATTAACGCTACGCATGCGCTTTTTAAACTCATCAATCTTATTGTGCTGCAGTGCTTTAACCATTTCGGCAACAAAACTTTCAGAGTGCATATAAAGCACTTTAGCCGCTGGATTGTCACGTTTGATCAGATTACCAACAGCATGCATCAAGTGCGTTTTACCCAGACCTACACCACCGTAAATATATAAAGGGTTATAGGCTTTACCAGGGTTCTCACCGACTTGGATACCTGCAGCACGAGCAAGCTGGTTGGATTTACCTTCAACAAAGGAATCAAACGTAAAGTCGATATTGATTGTTTCGGGCTCTTCAATCACAGGCTCAGGTGCTGGTTTGTTTGCAGAAACCGGCGCCGATGAGGCAACAACAGGCTGATCGATGGCTTTTGCCAAACTGCCTATTTCAAGAGTGATTTTGGTTGCTTCTTGATTTGGGACATCTTGGAGATAGCCTTGAAGCAAAGAGAGATAGTTCTTTTTAACCCAATCTAAAACAAAGGCATTAGGTGCCATAAGGCGAAGATGCAAAGGTTCTTCGTGACATTGCAGGGGACTGATCCACGTATTGAACTGTTGTTCCGGGATGTCTCGGCTTAGTCGATCAGCTAATGCAGGCCAAATATTGATGGCTAAAGTCCAGTGTAAAAGAGATTTTAGAGTTATTTTAGGAACGGAATAATAACCATAATAGGAAGAGTTATCCACATTAAAATATTATGACAGCAAGGATTTATCAGTTAGTGTTCGCTTACTTACAGATTTATCCACACAGCAACAAGCTCTGTGTGAAAGGGGCTTTGGAAAGGCCTTAAATAACAAGCAAAACTTTTGACAAATGGTGTTGCATACCGTATCTTCTCGCGCCTTTCTGGGTCTAGCGATGCTGGCCCCACTTTAATTGAATGATTTATCGACGGGAATCCGGTCATGAAACGTACTTTTCAACCAAGCAACTTGAAGCGTGTTCGCACTCACGGTTTCCGTGCGCGTATGGCAACTAAATCAGGCCGCAAAATTTTGAATGCACGTCGTGCTAAAGGCCGCGCTCGCTTAATTCCTTAAGCTGCTTAAGAGTGGAGGGGCTTGATGTCCCATCAGTTCACTCGAGACCAACGCTTACTGACATCGGCTGACTTTCAACGGGTATTTGATAACCCGCTGAAGTCGGCCGATTCGTTTTTTACGGTCCTTGCAAAAAAACGCCTTGAAGGTACTGATTCCCGATTAGGTTTAGCAATTGCGAAAAAACAGCTGAAAAGGGCGGTCGATCGAAATCGCATCAAACGCTTAATCCGAGAAACCTTTCGCCAAGAACCATCACTTGAAGAGCAGGCGATCGATTTTATTGTGATGACGCGCCACTCGGTTCGCGCGAAGACAAACGCTGAACTCCAACAATCCTTACAACAGCTGTTTGCGCAGGCGCTTTCTAAACTTGATCAAGCATGACACTGGGCGACGAGTAGCTTAAACTCGCGAACCATCTTTAACAGCAACCAACATCATTAGGCTGTATTCAATGGACAATATTCGTTTGCTGCTTTTCATGGCTCTGGCATTCATCTCATTATTATTGTGGGAGGCTTGGCAGGCTGATTACGTTTTACCAAAGCAACAATCTACGCCCGTTGCGCAAATGAACAACGCGGCTGATGTACCAGTAGCAAATACGAATGACGCACCGAGCTTACCCCAGGCTTCAATGCCAACGATGGGTAACCTAGATCCTTCTACGGCACCTAAATTGGTACATGTCGTGACTGACACGCTGGATGTGTATATCAGTTCAGTGGGCGGTTCAATTATCGATGCCAAGCTCAACAAGTATCCGGTTTCAGTAGATCAGCCTGATATCAAATATCACTTAATGAGTGAGCGGATGAGCGATTACTTCATCGCACAGTCGGGCTTACTTGGTGCAGATGCTGAGCGTACGCCAAACCATACATCGACCTTTGCAGCCTCTCAGGCAAGTTATCGCATGGCTGATGATGCCAACGACTTAGTTGTTGATCTGCAATGGGCAAGTAAAGATGGCTTGGTTGTTACTAAGCGTTACACCTTTACCCGCGGCAACATGCGGTGAAGCTTGAGCACATCATTAATAATGGTTCATCAAGCGAGTGGGCGGGCCGTGATTATCGTCAGCTAAAACGTGGTGAGCCTACCGACAGTGGCAACGCGTTGATGTACACCTATACCGGTGGCGCGATTTATGACCAGGTAGATAAGTACCAAAAGTATAAGTTTGCAGAAATTGCGGAGCAAAAGGTTGATCGTGATGCGACCGATGGCTGGGTTGCGATGATTCAGCATTACTTCCTTGGCGCATTTATTCCTGATCGCGGTGAAACACAGCACTTCTACAGTAAAGCGGCAGGTGCGCAATATGTCTTGGGGACTTACTCACAAGCGAAAAATGTTGCACCAGGTCAAACGGCCAGTTTTGGCGGTCAACTTTTCATGGGCCCAAAACTACAAGCCGAGCTTGAGCCTTTAGCACAAGGACTAGAACTAACCGTTGATTACGGTTGGTTGGTTTTCATTGCTAAACCCATGCATGTGATTTTGGAATGGATTAATGACTTTGTACAAAACTGGGGATGGACCATCATCATCTTCACCATTTTGATTAAGTTAGTTTTCTACAAGCTTTCTGAAACCAGTTATCGCTCAATGGCGAACATGCGTAAGTTAACGCCACGTATTCAAGCGCTGAAAGACCGCTTTGGCGAAGACAAGCAGCGCATGCAGAAAGAGATGATGGAGATCTATAAAAAGGAAAAGGTAAATCCACTCGGTGGTTGTTTGCCGATGTTGATTCAGATCCCATTCTTTATTGCACTTTACTGGGTACTACTCGAAAGCGTTGAGTTACGCCAAGCACCATGGATTCTATGGATTGATGACTTAGCAGTTAAAGATCCTTATTACGTGTTGCCTGTGATCATGGCCGTCTCGATGTTTGTGCAACAAAAGCTTAACCCTCAACCACCTGATCCTATGCAGCAGAAGATCATGATGTATCTGCCATTAGTGTTTGGTGTGATGTTTGCCTTCTTCCCAGCGGGTTTGGTGTTGTACTGGGTATTCAACAACCTGTTATCGATTGCACAGCAGTATGTGATTACTAAGCGCATCGAAGCAGGGGAGTCCGCATAAGGTAACCGCGTGAGTGAACGCGACACCGATACAATAGCGGCGGTTATAACGCCACCCGGTCGAGGTGGCGTTGGTATCGTTAGACTTTCGGGTTCATTATCTTTTTCCATAGCGCAGCAGGTGGCTTCCAAAGTGCCTGAGCCGCGCATGGCACATTACGGCCCCTTCATAGATCACGATGAATCGTTAATCGATAACGGCATCTTGCTTTGTTTCAAAGCGCCACATTCTTATACCGGTGAAGATGTTGTTGAGTTTCAAGCGCATGGTGGCCCGGTTGTTTTAGATCGATTGCTCCAACGATGTGTAGCAGGTGGTGCACGCTTAGCTAAAGCTGGTGAATATACCGAGCGAGCATTTCTTAATGACAAGATAGACCTTGCTCAAGCAGAGGCCATTGCAGATCTCATTGATGCTGAAACGACCGCTGCGGCAAAGCTTGCCGCACGTTCTTTGCAAGGCGAGTTTTCTGAACGCATACATGACTTAGTGAGTGCGCTGACGCATCTACGGATGTACGTTGAGGCTGCGATTGATTTCCCAGAAGAAGAAATCGACTTTCTGTCTGATGGCAAGGTTGCAGGTGATGTCGAGTTACTCATTGAACAGGTAGAGACGCTACTTGCAGCAGCCAATGTTGGTCGCGTGATGCGCGATGGTATGACCTTAGTGATAGCAGGTCGCCCGAATGCGGGTAAATCCAGTTTGCTTAATGCGCTGGTAGGTAATGAAAGCGCCATCGTAACGGACATCCCTGGAACCACACGGGATGTGGTTAAAGAACAGATCCAACTTGATGGTATGCCTTTACATCTTATTGATACCGCAGGCTTACGCGATAGTAGTGATGTTGTTGAGCAGATTGGTATTCAGCGCGCCCATGATGCAATTGCACAAGCAGATCGTATTTTGTGGGTTTATGACGGTGACGCAGATCCAGAGCATCTTTCATTTAAAGAGTCGAACTTGCCATCACATGTGCCAGTCACGTTTTTGCATAACAAAGCAGATAAGACTGGACGCACGATTGGTTTAGATGCGAACAATGAAGTGTTTGCGGTCAGCGCTAAGCAGGGCGAGGGCATCGTTGAGCTTAAAGCT
Organism: Gammaproteobacteria bacterium; assembly: GCA_038146785.1. Classification (GTDB taxonomy): domain Bacteria; phylum Pseudomonadota; class Gammaproteobacteria; order Chromatiales; family Chromatiaceae; genus VMDJ01. The sequence continues at coordinate 423,827 of JAYQSI010000016.1, read as the reverse complement.
TATCTCAGACAAACCATGGGGCTTGAACAAACTACGCAAGGTGAGTTCTTAGCTCGTCGTCGTCATATCGATGCGATTGAACGCGCCTTAGAACACATCCGTACAGGCAAGGCCGCATTGCATGAAGGGCTTGCTGGCGAGTTGATGGCCGAAGATCTTCGCCAAGCTCAATTGGCACTATCTGAGATTACCGGCGAGTTCAGTGCTGATGACTTACTCGGTGAGATATTCGCCGGCTTTTGTATTGGTAAGTAACAGTGCGTATCGGATTCTTCGATTCAGGCATAGGTGGCTTAGCGTTACTTGAAGCAGCGCTAAAGGCCTTTCCGAATAATCAATATCTGTATCTCGCAGATAACGCTTTTGCACCTTATGGCGACAAAACCGAACAAGAGATTAAGCAGCGTTGTTTAGCGATCCAAAGCTACTTTGAATCACAAGATGTTGAAGCAATCGTTGTGGCATGTAATACCGCAACCGCTATCGCCATCGATGAGATGCGATCAAAAACCGCATTACCTATCATTGGGGTTGAGCCTGCGATAAAGCCAGCCGCACTCTCGGAACAAACCGATGTTGCCGTGTTAGCCACAAAAGCAACGTTGCTGAGCGAGCGCTATAAAAAACTCAAAGCAAAATACGACGGTAAAGGGGTTTATGAATCACCTTGTGCCGGCTGGGTCTCTGCCTTGGAAGAGAATCAACGTGAAAGCTGGCCAAACCTTTTGGAATCGGCACTGGCTGAAATAAAAGAAAATAAGGTGAGCCACATCGTATTAGGCTGCACGCACTACATTGGCCTTAAAGATCGAATCCAAGACCACCTTGGCTATGCCTTAACTTTTTATGAGCCGACGTCAGGCGTGATGCAGCGCATGAAGCAAATTTTGGGCGAGAGTCTAGAGGACTCAACTCAGGTATTGGATGTGCAGTTGATGGCGACAAGCTCGGCAGATCGACTTGAGGAGTGGGCAGTGAGCAAAAGCCTCAAAAAGCACAGCGTTTCTGTCATCGATTTGTGACATGACGCGACCTAAATGCTTGTTTAAACTATAACTTCACACTTTTTAGCGACGAATCCATGTTTCACGCAGATCATTATGCAGTCATTGTTGTAGGCGGAGGCCATGCCGGTACCGAGGCAGCCTTGGCATCTGCGCGCATGGGTCAAAAAACCTTATTGCTTTCTCACAACATCGACACCTTAGGTGCGATGAGCTGTAACCCTGCGATTGGCGGTATTGGTAAGGGGCACTTGGTCCGTGAAGTGGATGCGCTAGGCGGCTTGATGGCAAAAGCGGCTGACCGTGGCGGTATTCAATTCCGCACCTTAAATTCGCGCAAAGGTCCTGCGGTTCGCGCGACACGTGCGCAAGCAGATCGTGCTTTATATAAAGCTGCTGTTCGTGCTGCACTGGAAGAACAAGAAAATCTCGATCTGTTTCAACAAGCCGTTGATGACCTGATTGTTGAAAATGGTCGCGCTGTTGGCGTGACCACGCAGATGGGTTTGAAATTTAGAGCGGACACCGTGGTGCTGACCGTCGGTACCTTTTTAGGTGGTCGCATTCATATTGGCCTAGAAAATTACCAAGGCGGCAGAGCAGGGGATCCACCGGCAAATGCCTTGTCGCAGCGCCTACGTGAACAGCCTTTTACCGTTGAGCGATTAAAAACCGGTACGCCGCCACGTATTGATAAGCGCTCGGTTAACTTCAGCGTGTTGGAAGAGCAGCCAGGCGATAACCCAGAGCCGGTGTTCTCGTTCATGGCAGATCGCAGTTGGCACCCACAACAAATCCCGTGTCACATCACTCGAACCAATCAACAGACGCACGACATCATTCGCGGTGGAATGGATCGCTCGCCAATGTATACCGGCGTGATTGAAGGCGTCGGTCCAAGATACTGCCCATCAATTGAAGACAAGGTGGTGCGTTTTGCTGATAAAGAGTCGCATCAAATCTTTATCGAGCCAGAAGGCCTCACTAGCAATGAGCTATATCCAAATGGTATTTCAACGTCATTGCCATTTGATGTGCAGTGGGAGCTGGTGCGCTCGATGAAAGGTTTTGAGCAAGCCCGCATTACTCGCCCTGGCTATGCCATTGAATATGACTTTTTTGATCCGCGTGAGTTGAAGTCATCATTAGAAACGAAACATATTGAAGCCTTGTTCTTCGCGGGACAAATCAACGGTACGACCGGTTATGAAGAAGCGGCAGCACAAGGTTTGTTAGCCGGTACAAACGCGGCACTTAAAGCACAAAACAAAGAGGCGTGGTGTCCACGTCGTGATGAAGCGTATTTAGGCGTGTTGGTTGATGACTTGATTACGCGTGGTACGCAAGAGCCATATCGAATGTTCACAAGTCGCGCTGAATATCGCTTGATGCTACGAGAAGATAACGCTGATCTACGTTTAACTGAAAAAGGCCGAGAGCTAGGTTTGGTTGACGATCAACAATGGCAGTTCTTTGAAGAGAAGCGTGAAGCGATTGCTAAAGAGCAGCAGCGCCTTAAAGAAACTTTTGTGCGACCAAATGATTTAAGTGTTGAGCAAGCACATGAATTACTCGGTGATGAGCTGCGTAAAGAAACGCGCGCCATTGAATTAATCGCGCGACCAAAAAGTGATTACGCGAAAGTGACTTCGCTTGCGGTTGTCGGCCCAATGCACAGTGAAGAGCCTTGGGCAGAGCAAGTGCGTGAACAAGTTGAAATACAAGCTAAGTACTCTGGTTACATCAACCGTCAAGTGGCAGAAGTTGAGAAGTCAAAAACCGCAGAGTCAGTTTCGTTACCAGAGGATATTGATTACGCCTTAGTAAAAGGCTTATCCGCTGAGCTGACAGAAAAGTTAGCGCGCTTACGTCCACAAACAATAGGTCAAGCTGGCCGTATCCCTGGTATTACGCCAGCGGCTTTATCACTGTTACTCATTCATCTAAAAAAACGATCTGCATAAACGAGAAGACCCGTGCTTATTCTTATCTCACCGGCAAAGAAACTGGATTACGACACACCTGTAGCAAGCAAGCTAAGTACTAAACCTGAGTTTTTGAAAGACTCACAAGTATTGATTGATCGCCTACGTCAGTTTTCTTCAATGGATCTTGCAGAGCTAATGAAGCTCAGTATGAATTTGGCAGAACTTAACTTTGATCGTTATGCCGAGTGGACGCCAAAGATTACAAAGAAAAATGCAAAGCAAGCGCTACTCGCCTTTAAAGGTGATGTTTATGCCGGTATGGATGCCGAAAGTTTTTCAGAAGATGATTTGGCATACGCACAAGAACATCTACGTATTCTGTCTGGTCTATATGGTTTGCTTAAGCCGATGGATTTGATGATGGCGTACCGCTTAGAAATGGGCACATCATTAGAAAATTCGCGCGGTAAAAACTTGTATGAGTTTTGGGATACCACCATCACCCAAGCGATCAATAAGCAATTAAAAGCGCAAGGCGATGATGTTGTTATTAACTTGGCATCAAATGAATACTTTAAGTCAGTTAAGCCAAAGCTTGTCGAAGGCCGCATCATCACGCCGCAATTCAAAGAGCGTAAAGATGGCCAATTTAAAATGATTGGTATCTATGCGAAAAAAGCGCGCGGTTTATTAAGCCGTTATATTTTGTTGAATCGTTTACAAGATCCAGAAGCGATCAAGAAGTTTGATGTTGATGGCTATGCGTTTAATAAATCACAAAGCAAAGGCGACACCTGGGTATTCACCCGCGGCTAAGCGCTTCTAATTGATTTAGCGAATCGGGTATACGTTGAGCAAGTAGCAGCGATATAAACGCCATGCCTGCGCCGATATAAAAAACGATGGCGGGTGAGTCGATCCAAATAAAACCAAACGCCGCAGGAATGATCACGGCAGCGATATGATTAATCGTGAATGACACACCGGCAGTCGAAGCAATGTCTTGTGGATCAGCAATACGCTTAAAGTAGCTTTCAATACTGATCGCCAAAGAGAACAAGATGTGATCAATGATGAATAAAGTAGCTGCCATCGCTGCGTTATCCACTAAGGCATAGCTGATAAAGATCACGATCAAACCAAGGTACTCAAGCGTCAGCGCTTTATGTTCACCCCATTTAGCAATCAGCTTGCCTATGCGTGGTGCTGCCCAAGAGTTAATGATGTGATTCACTAAAAAGAGCAGAGCGATATCCGCGGCACTGAAGCCAAACTTTTCCACCATCAAGAAGCTGGCGAACACAATGAAGATTTGTCGACGAGCACCACTCATAAACACGAGCGCGTAATACAAAGAATACGCCGGACGCAGAATCAGTTTTTTATGTTGCGGAATCGCATGGGTAAACGATGGGAAATAACGCCATGCCCAGAGCACTAAAACGATCGCACCAATACCTGTGATGGCGTAGATATAAACATAGTCAATCGCAAGCCATTCAATGGCGAGCCATATACCAAGGAACACAGCGATCGATGCATAAGATCGTGCGGCCGAGAGATGACCTAAAACAACGGGCACACGTTCTTTATCAATCCATTGCAGCGCTAACGATTTTTGTACGGTGTAGTAATAATGAAAACCCACCGACATGATCACCGTGGTGACATACAAGCCAAGGTTGCTTGGAAAGAAGCCAGTTAACGCAACACCTATACCTAAGATTGCAATCGAGAGTAGCGCAAAGGTTTGTTCGCGAAAGATCAATAAAAGGAAAACCGTGGTGAAGGCAAGAAAGCCGGGCACTTCACGCAGACTTTGAAGAAAGCCCATCTCGATCCCACTAAAGCCGGCTTGCTCGATAGCAAAGTTATTAATCAGCGTATGCCAACACGCAAAGCCAAATGCGGCAGCGAAGCTCATTAACCATAAAAGCTGTTCGGGAGATTTTGATTTCATCGCGGCAGCTTAAAGCTGAATGGTGAAAATGCATAGCAAAGCCTGAAAGGCACCGCGATAATACCGGCATGAAATATGGACACAAACGTAACGAAGCGATCGCTCAATGGCCCCCGCAGTTAGCAGAAGGGTTGGCTCAAATGGGACTCGAGATACCCGCAGAGCAACAAGCGTTATTGCTTGAGTATCTTGCGTTGGTCGATAAGTGGAACAAGGTCTATAACCTCACCGCCGTGCGCAATCCTGAAGAGATGGTCTCTCGTCAGTTGTTAGATAGCTTGTCGATTGCACCTTTTATTAAAGGTCCTGAATTGCTCGACGTCGGATGTGGCGCTGGTCTGCCAGGTATTCCACTAGCGATTGTGAATCCTGAACTGCACGTCACACTGATCGATTCAAACGGTAAAAAGACACGCTTTGTGCAACAAGCGATCGCAGAGTTAAAGCTGACCAACGCCAACGTTATTCAGGGCCGCGTGGAAGATCTGACTCAAGATGAACGCTTTGACACGATTACTTCGCGCGCCTTTGCTGATCTGCATTTGATGATCCGCCTTACCGAGCATTTGCTTAAACCGAATGGTCAGTGGGCGGCGATGAAGTCTGGCATTGATGAGCTGGATGAAAGCCAGCTGCCAGAAGGTAAGCAAGTTGCGATACATGAGCTGCACGTGCCGGGCGAAAATGCTGCTCGTCGTTTGTTGGTGATTACGTAGTCGTTGTCCTGAGCGAGTGCGCGCCGCTATTATGTGCAGCCAAATTGATTTGCTGACCTCAGCACACCACTAGAGACACCAATGGCCCGAGTTATTTGCGTTGCTAACCAAAAAGGCGGTGTGGGTAAAACCACAACGACGGTCAATACCGTGGCAGCGCTAGCGCTGATGAAAAAGCGTGTGTTGTTGGTTGATCTTGATCCGCAGGGTAATGCGACCATGGGATGCGGTGTCGATAAACACGATATCGAGCTGTCATCACTTGAGGTTTTGCTCGGTGAAGCCAGTGTTGCTGAGGTGAAAAAGCCCGCGGTTGAAAATTTGTTTGATGTGCTCCCGGCGAACGGTGATCTCACCGCCGCAGAGGTTGAGCTAATCGACATGGAAAACCGCGAGCAACAGTTAAAGAAAGCACTCGCGGCGGTGGCGAATGACTATGACTACATCTTTATTGATTGTCCGCCATCTTTAAACATGCTCACCTTGAATGCGCTAGTGGCTGCCGATGGCGTGTTGATTCCGATTCAAACCGAGTACTACGCGCTAGAGGGCTTGTCTTCTCTGCTTGTGACCATTGAGCAAATCAAGGCACATGCAAATCCAGGGCTGACAATCGATGGCATTGTGAGAACCATGCACGATCCTCGAAACAACCTAGCGACGGATGTCTCGGCGCAGCTGATCGAGCATTTTGGTGATCGCGTGTTCCGTACCATCATTCCACGCAATGTGCGCGTGGCCGAATCGCCAAGTCATGGCTTGCCAGTGATGATGTATGATAAATCTTCACGAGGCGCGATCAGTTACATGGCGCTAGCGAGCGAGTTATCTCGCCTTCATTAAGGTTCAAAACAGAAATACATGGCTAAGAAACGTGGATTGGCGCGCGGTTTAGACGCGCTTTTAGGTGGTGGCAAATCCAACAAAGCGGAGCCAGCTGAAGCAACATCAGCGGGCGAATCATCTGCTGCGCCAAGCTCAGCTCAGGCAGATAAAGGCCAAAGCGCATTGCCAGTCGAGTATCTACAGCGCGGTCGTTATCAGCCACGCCGTCATTTTGATGAAAACAAGCTGCAAGAATTAGCCGATTCGATCAAAGCGCAGGGCATGGTTCAGCCTATCGTCGTACGTTCGGTTGGCGATAAGAGCTATGAAATCATCGCCGGTGAGCGTCGTTGGCGAGCAGCTCAGCTTGCTGGGCTTGCCGAAGTCCCTGTTTTTATTAGAGAAGTTGACGATCAAACCGCCATGGCGATGGCCTTGATCGAGAATATTCAGCGTGACGATCTCAATCCTTTAGAAGAAGCGGTCGCATTGCATCGCTTACTCGATGAATTTGGCCTAACTCACCAAGAAATTGCCAATGCGGTGGGTAAATCTCGTACCACCGTCACCAATTTAATGCGTTTGCTCGAATTGGCGCCTGAAGTGAAAGCACTGGTTGATGAGCGCAAGCTGGACATGGGTCACGCTCGCGCCTTGTTGGCGCTAAAAGCGGGCGATCAGCGTAAAGCCGCAAACGAGGTGGTGAAGAAAGGCTTGTCGGTTCGCGCCACCGAGGCTCTGGTTAAGGCGTTATTGAGCCCCAAGCCAACGGCGAGCAAAAAAGCAGAGTCTGGTTACGACAGTGATACCCGTCGCTTGTTAGATGATTTGACCGATCGCTTGGGGGCGAAGGTCGATTTGAAACAAACCGGCAAGGGAAAGGGCACTTTGCAGATCAGTTACAACAGTTTAGACGAGCTCGAGGGCATCCTAGAGCACATAAAATGACCGCGAGAAGCGCATTTTTGGAGATCAAAAAAACCGCACGCTGATTTCCACAATGTTAGGGCGTTCTTATATTGAATTTTTTATGTGCTCATAGTTTGACCTTAGTTCGGCCTCTCCCTATACTGCCCCCGCTTTTTGGCCAAGACCGTAGTTGAACGTTATGCATAACCTCGATGAACGTCGAGCTAAAAACATCTTATTAGCGCAGATTTCAGTTGCTGTTATCGTTGCGCTAGTCGCAGCAGTTTTCGATATTCGTTATGCGAGAGACGCCTTTATTGGTGGTCTTGCAACCATTATAGGAACCGCTGTTTTTGCGTTTTGGATCTTTGGTCCCTACAGCGCTAAAGAGCCGGGTCAGTTGGTGGCAAGGTTCTATGGTGGTGAAATCTTAAAGATTGTTTCGATCGTTATTGTTTTCGCCATCGCGATGAAAAAAATCGATGATTTAGAGCCAGTGGCATTATTCACTGCGTTCTTAATCGTTCAGGTATTACCCCCGCTACTGGCGAATCGCATCGCCCGTTGAGAGTAATAAAGAGAAATGGCTGGTTCAGAAGTTACATCGTCACAATATATCCAACACCATTTGACCAACTGGACTTATGGTTTAAACCCTGAGACTGGCGAGTGGGGCTTTGCGCACAGTGCGCAGGAAGCGGCAGCAATGGGCTTCAATGCAATCCACGTTGATTCAATGATGTGGTCGATTGGCTTGATTGTTATCGCCATGATCTTCTTCCGCGGTGCTGCAAAAAAAGCATCAGCTGAAACACCTACCGGTTTCCAAAACTTCGTTGAGATGATCGTTGACTTCGTTGACGACGCTGTACGTGGTTCGTTCACTTCTAAGAACAACATGGTTGCACCATTGGCGTTGACCATTTTCGTCTGGGTCTTCCTGATGAACTTGATGGACTTGATCCCAGTGGATTTGGTTCCTTGGATTGCAGGCCAGATCGGTTACTACGCGTTTGGCGTTGATCCGCATCATGTTTATATGAAGATTGTTCCAAGCACCGACCCTAACGTGACCTTCGCGATGGCGTTTGGTGTGTTCTTCCTAATTCTTTTCTACAGCATCAAGATCAAAGGTGTTGGTGGCTTTGTTGGCGAATTAACCGGCATGCCTTTCCAAACCAATAACATGCTGTTGAAACCATTTACGACTGTGATCAACTTGGTGCTTGAAGGCGTCAACCTGATTGCTAAGCCAATTTCATTGTCACTGCGTTTGTTCGGCAACATGTACGCGGGTGAAATGATCTTCATCTTGATCGCGTTGATGTACAGCGCGGGCTGGGTAATGGGTATCTTCGGTGGCACCTTGCAGTTCGTATGGGCTGTATTCCACATCTTGGTTATCACGCTGCAAGCGTTCATCTTTATGACGTTGACCATCGTTTACCTGGATATGGCACACGCTGATCATCACTAATTTAAAACTTAACTTTTAACTTCTACCTGAACTAAGGGGAAAATCATGGAAATGGCACAAGCTCTGCTTATCATCGCAGCTGCAATCATGCTGGGCCTTGGCGCTGTAGGCGCTGCTGTAGGTATCGGTGTTCTCGGTGGTCGCTTCTTGGAAGGCGCTGCGCGTCAACCTGAGTTGATCCCAATGCTGCGTACTCAGTTCTTCATCGTCATGGGCTTGACCGACGCGGTACCTATGATCGCTGTAGGTCTGGGCATGTACGTAATGTTCGCGCTGTAAGCGAAACATTAACGAACTTATTTAAACTCACTCGTCCACTCGAGGTATCGGGATGAATATCAACCTGACACTTATCGCACAGCTCGTGTCCTTTGCTGTATTCGTATGGTTCACCATGCGTTTCGTATGGCCACCGCTGGTTCAAGCGATGGATGAGCGTAAAGCCAAGATCGCTGATGGTCTGGCAGCTGCAGAGCGCGGTGCGCATGAGCAGGAATTAGCAGAGAAACGTGCTGCTGAAACTATCGCTCAAGCTAAGCAACAAGCAGCTGAGATCAAAGCGAATGCTGAAAAGCAGGCGTCAATGATTGTTGAAGAAGCCAAGAACAAGGCCCAAGAAGAGGGTTCTCGTCAATTGGCTGCGGCACAAGCAGAGATCGAGCAAGAAACCAACAAAGCGCGCGAGCAATTGCGTGGCAAAGTTGCTGAACTGGCAGTTGTCGGTGCAGAAAAAATCTTGCGTAAAGAGATCGATGCTAATGCGCACAAAGACATCGTAGACGCTGTCGCGCAACAGATCTGAGGCAGGCCCTATGGCTGGAGACGCTACAACTATCGCTCGACCTTACGCTGAAGCAGCTTTTCAGCGTGCGGTTGAAACTAATGCACTTGGTCAATGGGCTGACATGTTTAGCCTTTTAGGTGCGGTTGCTCAAGACTCTGCAATGCAGACTGTGATCAACAACCCTAAGAAAACCGCTGCACAAAAAGCTGAGTTACTGATGGATATCGGTGGTTCAAGCATGAGCGCAGAAGGTAACAACTTGATCAAGTTGCTGGCTGACAATGGTCGCTTGGCAGTATTGCCAGAGATCGCTGCAGCGTTTGCACAACTTAAAGCAGGCCACGAAGGCACGATCGACGTAGAAGTCGCGACCGCTTTCCCGCTTTCAGCTGAGCAAGAGCAAACACTAGCAAGTGCACTTAAGAAAAAGCTTGGTCGTGATGTTCGCATTACGAGCACTGAAGATAACAGCTTAATCGGCGGCTTCCGTCTCCGTGCTGGCGATATGGTTATCGACGGTTCTATATCAAGCCAAATCAGCCAATTGGCAAACCAATTAGGAATTTAACAGGGTAAGCAACCATGCAACTGAATCCCTCTGAAATCAGCGAGCTGATCAAGAAGAAGATCGAAAACTTCGATGCTTCAACCGAAGCTCACAACGAAGGCACCGTAGTTTCTGTAACTGACGGTATTGTTCGTATCCACGGTCTAGCAGACGTAATGTCTTACGAGATGCTGGAGTTCCCAGGTAACGTTTACGGCTTGGCGCTTAACTTAGAGCGTGATTCGGTAGGTGCGGTTATCTTGGGTGACTACAAGAACATCACAGAAGGTGACTGGGTTAAATGTACCGGTCGCGTTTTGGAAGTTCCAACTGGCCCTGAGCTACTTGGCCGCGTTGTTGACGCGCTGGGTAACCCAATGGACGGTAAAGGCCCTATCAATGCATCAACTTCAGCACCTATTGAAGAAGTTGCACCAGGCGTTATCGACCGTAAGTCAGTAGACCAACCTGTTCAAACCGGTATCAAAGCGATCGACGCAATGGTTCCAGTAGGTCGTGGTCAGCGTGAGTTGATCATCGGTGACCGTCAGACTGGTAAGTCAGCTATCGCTATCGACGCCATCATCAACCAGAAAGGCACTGGCATTAAGTGTATCTACGTTGCAGTGGGTCAGAAGAACTCAACTGTTGCGGGTCTGGTTCGTAAGCTTGAAGAGCACGGCGCAATGGAACACACCATTGTGGTTTCTGCTCCTGCAGCTGACTCAGCAGCAATGCAATTCATCGCTCCTTACTCTGGTTGTACCATGGGTGAGTACTTCCGCGACCGCGGACAAGACGCGATGATTATTTATGATGACTTGACCAAGCAAGCATGGGCTTATCGTCAGGTTTCATTGTTGCTACGTCGTCCACCAGGTCGTGAAGCGTACCCAGGTGACGTTTTCTACTTGCACTCACGTTTGCTTGAGCGTGCAGCTCGTGTAAATGCTGACTACGTTGAAAAGTTCACCAACGGTGAAGTGAAAGGTCAAACCGGTTCATTGACCGCGTTCCCTATCATTGAAACCCAAGCAGGTGACGTATCAGCGTTCGTACCAACCAACGTAATTTCGATTACTGACGGTCAGATCTTCTTGGAGTCTGATTTGTTCGCAGCAGGTATGCGTCCTGCGATTAACGCGGGTCTGTCGGTATCTCGTGTAGGTGGTTCGGCACAGACTAAGATCATCAAGAAGCTCGGCGGCGGTGTTCGTCTAGCATTGGCTCAATATCGTGAATTGGCAGCGTTCTCGCAGTTCGCATCAGATTTGGACGAGGCAACTCGTGCACAGTTGGAGCGTGGTAAGCGCGTAACTGAATTGATGAAGCAGGCGCAGTACAGTCCTTTGAATACAGCTGAAATGGCGTTCTCGTTGTTCGCAGCTAACGAAGGTTACTTAGACGATGTTGAAACCTCTAAGGTTGTTGCATTTGAAGCAGCTCTTCACCAGTACCTAGCAGCTAACCAATCAGCATTGGTTGCAGATGTTAATGCTAAGGCTGACTGGAATGATGACGTTGAGGCTAAGTTCCACGACGCCATGAAGGACTTCAAGGCAAACAACACTTGGTAAGCACTTAATCTAGCGACTCGAACGAGTCGCTAGGTTTTTCGATTTAAAGCGAGAGACACATGGCAGGCGCAAAAGAAATTCGCACAAAAATCGCTTCCGTAAAAAGTACGCAGAAGATCACGCGTGCAATGGAAATGGTTGCTGCTGCGAAAATGCGTAAAGCACAAGACCGCATGGGTCAGTCTCGTCCGTACGCGGACAAGATGCGACAAATCGTAGGTCACGTCGCTTCAGCTAACGCTGAGTACACGCATGACTTCATGAAAACACGTGAAGTTAAAAAGATCGGCTACATCATTGTGTCGTCTGACCGTGGCTTGTGTGGTGGTTTGAACACCAACCTGTTCCGCCGCTTGGTACGCGATATCAAAGCACTGCGTGAATCAGGCAATGAAATTAAGTATTGCTTAGTGGGCAATAAGGCACTGGGCTTCTTCCGCCGTGTAGGTGGTGAAGTGTTGGCACAGGTAACGCATTTAGGCGACCAGCCACACGTTGAAGATCTTGTGGGCACCATCAAAGTAATGCTGGATGCGTTCAGCAATGGCGAAGTGGATGAGATCCGCTTGGCGTACAACACCTTCGTTAACACCATGACGCAGGAGCCAACAATTTCTAAGTTGGTACCTTTGGCTGCAGGTGAAGATGAAGATGAGCTGAAGCACCACTGGGATTACATTTACGAGCCTGGTTCTCGTGAAGTATTGGATGCACTGTTGGTTCGTTATATCGAATCAATTGCGTATCAAGCGGTGGTAGAGAACGCAGCATGTGAGCAATCAGCACGTATGGTTGCGATGAAGGCTGCAACAGATAACGCCGGAAACATGATTGATGAGCTGCAGTTGATTTACAACAAAGCACGTCAGGCAGCGATTACCCAAGAGATCTCTGAGATCGTGGGTGGCGCAGCAGCGGTATCAGGCTAAAACGAATTTTAAATTTAACCGCAGCTTCGGTTGCGAATGTATTGATTGAGAGGAAACGCCAATGAGCACGGGTAAGGTCGTCGAAATTATCGGCGCGGTGGTCGACGTTCAATTTGATCGCGGTGCTATGCCAAAGGTATATGACGCGTTAAAGATCGAGTCAGCAGGTTTGACCCTTGAGGTTCAACAGCAGCTGGGCGACGGTGTTGTACGTGCTATCGCAATGGGCTCAACTAACGGTTTGAAGCGTGGCTCTGACGTGAGCAACACAGGCGCGCCAATCCAGGTGCCAGTGGGTCAAGCAACCCTAGGCCGCATCATGGACGTTTTGGGCGAGCCGGTTGACGAAGCAGGTCCTATCGGTGAAGAGACGCGTATGCCGATCCACCGTGAAGCGCCAAAGCTAGAAGATCAATCATCAGCAACAGAAGTTCTTGAGACGGGTATCAAAGTTATCGACTTGATCATGCCGATCCAGAAGGGCGGTAAAGTTGGTCTGTTCGGTGGTGCGGGTGTAGGTAAAACCGTAACGCTGATGGAACTGATTCGTAACATCGCGGTTGAGCACTCAGGCTTCTCGGTATTCGCAGGTGTAGGTGAGCGTACTCGTGAGGGTAACGACTTCTACCACGAGATGTCAGAAGGTGGCGTACTCGACAAAGTATCACTGGTATACGGTCAGATGAACGAGCCACCAGGTAACCGTTTGCGTGTTGCATTGACTGGTTTGACCATGGCGGAATACTTCCGTGACGAAGGTCGTGACGTATTGATGTTCGTAGACAACATCTACCGTTACACCTTGGCGGGAACCGAGGTATCAGCACTGCTAGGTCGTATGCCTTCTGCGGTAGGTTATCAGCCAACACTGGCAGAAGAGATGGGTGTACTCCAAGAGCGTATTACCTCTACTAAGACAGGTTCAATCACCTCGTTCCAAGCGGTATACGTACCTGCGGACGACTTGACTGACCCTTCACCAGCAACCACCTTCGCTCACTTGGATGCGACCTTGGTATTGTCTCGTCAGGTAGCTGAGCTTGGTATCTACCCTGCGGTAGACCCACTCGACTCAACCTCACGTATTCTTGACCCACACGTTGTGGGCAATGAGCACTACGACACAGCACGTGGCGTTCAAGGTGTATTGCAGCGCTACAAAGAGCTGAAAGACATCATCGCGATCTTGGGTATGGACGAATTGTCTGAAGAAGATAAGACCGTTGTACAACGTGCTCGTAAGATTCAGCGTTTCTTGTCACAACCATTCTTCGTTGCAGAAGTGTTCACTGGTGCACCTGGTAAGTACGTTACCTTGGCGCAAACCATTGCAAGCTTCAAAGGCATCTTGAATGGTGAGTACGACCACTTGCCAGAGCAAGCGTTCTACATGTGTGGCGACATCGAAGAAGCTGTCGAAAACGCAAACAAGAAGAAGTAATGCATAACAGCAAGGTTCTGTGAAAACGGAATCTGGAGAAGACAAATGGCAATGACCATTCATGTTGACATCGTAAGTGCTGAAGGCAATCTCTACTCTGGTCAGGGTGAGATGGTTTATGCGCCTGCTGCGATGGGTGAAATTGGTGTGGCACCTCGCCATACACCGCTGATTTCACCTCTGAAAGCGGGTGAAGTTCGCGTTGATGTGGGCAACGGTAAGCCGCAAGAGCATTTTTATGTGTCTGGCGGCATGATCGAAGTTCAGCCTTTTAAGGTCACTATCCTTGCAGATACGGGTATCCGTGCAGCAGATTTGGACGAGGCAGCCGCTCAAGAAGCGAAGCGTCGCGCCGAAGATGCCATGGCTAATCAATCAGCTGATATGGATCTGGCGAAAGCACAGGTTGAATTGGCTGAAGCCGTTGCACAGCTACGCGCTATTGATCGTCTCAGAAAGACAAAGTAAAGCGCGTCAGCTCTTGCTAGAATCAAAGGCTCTAAGTGCAAACTTAGGGCCTTTTTTATTATCAACGTTTTAGGGAGAAAACGAATGACCCTTGCAGTCGTTATCTTGGCCGCCGGCAAAGGCACACGGATGAAATCTTCTATGCCGAAAGTGCTCCATCCTTTGGCGCACAAACCACTTGTCCAACATGTTATCGATACTGCGCGATCTTTAGATCCGAGCCAAATCGTGGTGGTCTATGGTCACGGCGGTGATCAGGTGCGCGAAGTGGTGACCGACGCTGACCTTTCTTGGGCAGAACAAGCAGAACAATTAGGTACCGGCCATGCGGTGCAGCAAGCGATGCCACACATCAAAGAAGCTGATCGTGTATTGGTGCTCTATGGTGATGTACCACTGACAAGTGCCGAGACCTTGCGCGAATTACTCGAGCAAGCCGGTGATGGCATGGGCTTACTCACCATTAATTTAGATGACCCAAGCGGTTACGGTCGTATCGTTCGTGATGACAAAGGTGCTGTTGAACGTATCGTTGAACAAAAAGATGCCAATGCTGATGAGCTCGCTATCCAAGAAGTGAATACCGGCATTATGGTCTTCCCAGGTGAGAAGCTATCGGGCTGGCTCAATGGTCTATCGAATAACAATGCGCAGGGTGAGTACTATCTAACCGACTTGCTAGCGATGGCGGTGAACGATGGCGTTTCAATTGCAGTCACTCAGCCAGAGCATCAATTTGAAGCTGATGGCGTGAATAATAAACTTCAGTTGGCAGAGCTAGAGCGCGCTTACCAGCGACTTCAAGCTGATCGTTTAATGACGGAAGGCGTCTTGCTTCGTGATCCGAATCGATTTGATTTGCGTGGCAGCTTAACGCATGGCACGGACTGCGAGATCGATATCAATGTGATTATCGAAGGTAACGTGACCTTGGGTAATAACGTCAAGATCGGTGCAAATGTGGTGCTGCGGAATGTCAGCATTGGCGATAACACCGTTGTGGTTGAGAATTGTATTTTTGATGACGCGACGGTGGGTGCGGATTGTACGATTGGTCCGTTCTCGCGATTGCGTCCAGGCGCAGACCTAACCGGTGGCGCGCACATTGGTAACTTTGTTGAGATCAAAAAGTCCGTGGTTGGACTGGGCTCTAAGGTTAATCACCTCACCTATATCGGCGACAGCCAAATTGGCGCCGGGGTGAACATTGGCGCTGGCACAATCACTTGTAACTACGATGGCGCAAATAAGCACACCACGGTGATAGGCGACAATGCGTTTATTGGCTCAAACTCAGCATTGGTGGCGCCGGTCACAATTGGTAAGGGCGCAACCATTGGTGCAGGCTCAGTTATCAGAAAAGACACGCCGGATGACAAGCTAACGTTATCAGGCGGCAAACAGGTCACCATAGAAAATTGGGAACGACCAAAGAAACAACCTAAGTAAGCGAAAGACTATGTGTGGCATTGTTGGCGCGGTTTCACATCGCGATGTTGTAGCAGATCTTGTTGAAGGATTACGTCGACTGGAATACCGCGGCTATGATTCAGCAGGCGTCGCTATTCTCAATGATGGCAACATTCAAAATCGCCGCGCAGTAGGCAAGGTCGCAAAGCTTGCTGATCTCATTAAAGAGCAGCCATTAACCGGAACCACAGGTGTTGCGCATACCCGATGGGCAACCCATGGCGTGCCAGCAGAACGTAATGCACACCCACACCGCAGCGGCGAAGATGTCGTAGTGGTGCATAACGGCATCATCGAAAACCATGCTGAGCTTCGCGAGTCATTGAAAGCTGATGGCTATACGTTTCAATCCGAAACAGACACCGAAGTTATTGCACACCTATTAGCTCGCCACCTTAAAAGTGGCCTATCGCTTGAAGCATCGGTTAAAGCGGCACGTGAAGAATTAGTTGGTGCTTATGGCATGGCGGCGATTAGCCCACATGAACCCGATGTCATGGTAGTGGCTCGCGCAGGAAGCCCTTTAGTCATTGGCATCGCCGATGATGAGCATCTCATCGCATCAGATGTCTTTGCGTTATTACCGATTACTCAGCGCTTTATCTTTTTAGAAGAGGGTGATGTTGCGGTATTAAGTCGAAAAACCATTGCGATTTTCGATAGCGAGAACAATGCTGTTGTTCGTGATGAAAAAGTCTCAGAAGTAAGCGCTGAAAGTACAGAGAAGGGTCATTATGAACATTACATGCTCAAAGAGATTTATGAGCAGCCAGCCGTCATCGCAGAGACATTAGAAGGCCGAATCTATAAAGGTCGGTTGTTAGAAGAAAGCTTTGGCCATACAGCGACAGAGCTTTTTGATAAAACGAAAAACATTCACATTATTGCGTGTGGTACGAGTTATCACGCAGGCCTGGTTGCTAAGTACTGGTTAGAAGAAATTGGTATTCCGTGCCACGTTGAAGTCGCAAGTGAGTACCGTTATCGTCAAGTTGTAGTGCCCGAAGGCACCCTGTTTATCTCAGTATCCCAATCAGGCGAAACTGCAGATACGCTCGCGGCGCTTCGTGCGGGTAAAGGTGCCAAATACTTAGGGTGCTTGACGGTATGTAACGTGCCCGAGAGCTCATTGGTGCGTGAATCGGATGTGGCAGTAATGACTCGCGCAGGCAAAGAGATTGGCGTTGCATCAACTAAAGCGTTTACAACGCAGCTTGTTGCCTTACGTCTTATAACCATCGCGCTGGCTCGCCGACAGGGCATGAGCAAAGAGCAAGAAAAAGCCTTGGTTGAAGAGCTTCAAGCCTTACCGCGTCAGGTTGAGGTGGTATTGGAGCTTGCTGATTCAATCAAAGCTATGGCGTCATCATTTGCAGATAAACAAAATGCGTTGTTCTTAGGGCGCGGCACTTTCTATCCCATTGCGATGGAAGGCGCATTAAAGTTAAAAGAGATCTCATACATTCATGCTGAGGCCTACGCCGCAGGTGAGTTAAAGCACGGCCCATTGGCACTTGTTGATGAAATCATGCCAGTTGTATGCGCACTGCCTGATGATCCGTTGCTTGAAAAAGTGCTATCCAATCTCCAAGAGGTGAGAGCGCGTGGAGGCGAGCTGTTCTTGTTCAGTGACAAGAAGGTGAAAATTCCGCTCGATAAATATCAAGACCTCAAGTTAGACGACATTTGTCCGTCAACTGCGCCCATTGTTTACAGTATTCCACTGCAACTGTTGTCGTACTTCGTGGCGTTAGAGAAAGGAACCGATGTTGACCAGCCAAGAAACTTGGCGAAGTCAGTCACTGTCGAATAAGCCATTTCCTAAGTACCAGCAGCTCACTGGGGTTTAGATTTGGGTTGAAATGAAAACTCTCACCATCAAAAACGAAACGCTTATTCGCTGGGCGATATCAATCACTTGCCTCAGCTTCGCGTTAATCGTTTTGGCGCTTAGTCTTTGGGTGCCATTAGTTAACGCTGTTGCCAATCATTTTTTAAAAGGTGTGGCACACGTCAGTGTGCAAGCGATCGTTTACCAAGATAAGCAGCTGTCACTTAATGATGTGTCGGCAAATTTACCTTCAGGTCTGCGGATCGGTGCAAAGAGCATCACGATTGAAGCGGATATACAGCAGATCCTCGATGGGCAATTGAAAGCTAAAGCTATCGAGGTTGAGCAGCTAAAAACGCATGGATTGGCTGAAGATCTATCGATAAAACAAATTACGGCAGCCAATGTAACGCTAGATGCTGATAATGCGTTGATAATCGAGAAACTGAATACGGTTGGTTATAAGCAGCAGAGCATAAAGTTAAGCGAGTTAATAGGCACTCAACTTCGCTACCGCCAGGATTCACTATCAGTAGATAGCCTGAAGGTGAAAGAGTCTGCTATCGATGCGTCGGTCAAAATTGCCTTGTCTTCCTTGGCGTTAAATGAGGCTGAGATTAAAAATCTGTCGAAACCGACTGAGATGGCGTATTCGATAAAAACGATAGAAGTTAAAGATTTGCTAACAGACATTCTTGGAGTAGCAGTAAACACCGCTTCGGTATCTAACATTGTGGGAGATGCTTCAAGTATTCGCATTCAAGGCTTGGACGTATCAAAGGCAAACATCGATCTAAAGAGAGATCAAAGTCGCCAATGGTATGGCTTCCCTGTGAGCAGCGGCTCTTCTGGTGAGAAAGCGTTTGCTTGGGCTATCTCTCAGGTAGTTTTAGAAGAGTCTAAAGTAACCATTGAAGATGGGGCGGTTACACCTGTGTTTACTGATGAGCTTTTGATTGAAAAGCTCAGGGCAGAAAATGTGGGTGGCGAGATGGTTGATGCTAAAGCCCAGCTGTCAGCAACGCTAGGAAAGTACACACCTATTCAGTTAGAAGCTGAATTCAGTAATCAAGCGGGTGCGCTTTCAGTTAAAGCAAAAGGTGAAATTAACGGATTAGTCCTTAACCATATTGATGGTTATATCTCGAATGACATGGGCCACAACTTTGAGCGAGGCCAACTAAGCGATACCTTCACGCTGGCGATAAAAGATAAGCACATGACAATGAGTAATCAGCTTGAAGTGCGCGATCTTAAAGCGATTGCGATCGAGGGAAAGAAAGGGCCTCCTCTAGGGTTAGCGGTTAAGTTGCTCCAAGACAAAGATGGCATCTTACGTATCACGGTTCCTATCGAGGGTGATCTTGATAATCCGGAGTTTAAGATCGCCCAGGCGCTAACGCCGGTGATTACCAAGGCGGTTACCTTGGCAGCAGCATCCAATATTCAGCCATTAGGCACCGTATTACTGGTTAAAGACTTGCTTGATAAAACGTTGTTGAAAGTCAGCTTTGAGCCGGCTTTCTTTGAAGCTGGTACGGCAGTCTTATCAAAAGGTCAGGCAGAGAATATGCGAGAGCTGGCGAAAAAGCTGAGTAAAACGCCAAACCTGCAAGTGAGGTTATGCGGGGTAGTAACGCCAGTCGATAAAGCTGAGCCGGAAGAGGCATTTAAAAAGTTGGGCGAGGCACGAGCTGACGCAGTGAAAAAACTTCTCTTAGCTGAGCGTCTCCCAAGCGATCAAGTCATTCCCTGCCCACCTTATCGAGATGACGCAGAGGCGGCAAAACCACGGGTTGATATCACCCTTTAATCAGACAATCTCGCAGCCCTTGAAGCTAGGTTTCGTTAAACTAGCCAGATGGATGTATCTCATATTTTAGATGGCTTGAATGATGCCCAACGCGATGCGGTAACCGCGCCTTTGGGTAGTGCTTTAGTGCTTGCTGGGGCAGGTTCAGGCAAGACCCGCGTACTCGTTCACCGTATCGCCTGGCTGCTACAGGTGGAGCAGTTATCGCCATGGTCAATTCTAGCGGTGACCTTTACCAATAAAGCGGCACGTGAGATGCGTCACCGCATTGAAACATTGTTGGGCATGCCAATGGGTGGCATGTGGGTTGGTACCTTTCATGGCCTAGCGCACCGATTGCTGAGAGCTCACTGGCAAGAGGCCAATTTGCCGCAAGGCTTTCAGATACTCGATAGCGATGATCAATTCCGCATGATCAAACGAATCGTGCGCGAGCTAAACCTTGATGACAGTAAGTGGCCGCCGCGACAGGTTCAGTGGTTTATCAATAACAACAAAGATGAAGGACGACGTGCTGATCATCTTGATGCAGCAGGAGATCCGTATCAGCGCCAGATGATTGCGCTGTATCGTGAATATGAACAGGCTTGTCAGCGTGCAGGTGTGGTCGATTTTGCTGAGCTTCTGCTACGTGCGCATGAGTTATGGCGAGATCGCCCCGACGTATTGCAACATTACCGCGAGCGATTCAGTGCGGTTTTGGTCGATGAGTTTCAGGATACCAACTCTATTCAATATGCTTGGCTTCGTATGCTGTCTGGCGAGCAACACAAGTTATTTGTCGTGGGCGACGATGATCAATCTATTTATGGATGGCGCGGCGCGCGAGTTGAGAACATCCAAGAGTTTCAATCGCATTACCCTGAAACAAAAGTCGTGCGTTTGGAACAGAACTACCGATCGACTGGCAACATCTTAAAAGCGGCCAATGCAGTTATCTCAAATAACCCAACACGATTAGGTAAAGAGCTTTGGACCGAAGATGCCGATGGCGAGCAGATCCGTGTTTATGGTGCTTTTAATGAGGTCGATGAAGCGCGCTTTGTAATCGACAACCTAAGGGAATCGATAGAACAGGGCAGTGCGAGACAAGATATTGCCATTCTTTACCGCACATCTGCTCAATCGCGACTATTTGAAGAAGCACTGATTCAACAAGGCATTCCGTATCGTGTTTATGGCGGCTTGAAGTTCTTCGAGCGTGCAGAAATTAAAGATGCCTTAGCTTATCTACGTTTAGTCGCAAATCGCCATGATGATCCGTCGTTTGAGCGAGCAGTTAATCAGCCGCCACGAGGAATTGGCAGCAAGACCATTGAAGCAATTCGTGCACATGCGCGTGATTTTTCTTGCTCACTTTGGTCAGCATCACAAGATTTATTAAAAGGCGGTCGAATGACGCCGCGTGCATCTGGTGCATTACAAGGCTTTGTTAATCTTATTGAAGAAGCTGCATTTGAAACAAAAGAATCCGAGCTGCCCGAAAAACTCGAAGAGGTGTTGAATCGCGCGAAGTTACGCGAACACTTTGAGAAATCTCGAGATGGTAAAGGCCAAGATCGTATAGAGAACTTAGAAGAACTCGTTAATGCAACGCGTCAGTTTGAAGTGCCACCAGATGAAGAGCAGCTTACGGGGCTTGATGCATTTCTCGCGCATGCCGCACTAGAAGCCGGTGATAACCAGGCAGAGGCCTATGAAGATTCTGTCCAGCTGATGACCATGCACTCAGCAAAGGGTTTGAGTTTCCGATTGTTTTTATCGGTGGTGTTGAAGAGGGCTTGTTCCCGCATTCGATGTCAGCAGATGATCCCGAGCGCTTAGAAGAAGAACGTCGCCTTTGTTATGTGGGTATGACACGAGCGATGCAGCAACTGACCTTGTCGCATGCGGAGTCGCGTCGTTTACATGGATCCGATACGTATCCATTGCCTTCACGTTTTCTTAGAGAGATACCTCCTGAAGTTATTCAAGAGGTGCGCGCAAGAGCACAGGTGTCTCGGCCGTATAGTTCAGCGGCGGGCAGCTTAAATATGGCGGAAGAAATCACCGGTTTTACGCTTGGCCAGCGTGTGACGCATCCAAAGTTTGGTGAGGGTGTTGTGCTGAATGCTGAAGGCCAGGGCAATGGTGCACGTATTCAAGTGAACTTTGAAACTGTCGGCAGCAAGTGGCTCGTTGTGGCCTATGCGAATCTGACGGCGGTATAAACAATGGATGCGGCAGCTATCCCGCTAAGCCTGTATGTGCACATTCCTTGGTGCGTTCAAAAATGTCCTTACTGTGATTTCAATTCACATCAAGTCAAAAGTACGCTGGATGAAGAGCGGTATGTTCAGCAGCTTTTAAGTGACTTAGCTGATCAAGCCGACTTCATACAGGGCAGAGAGCTCACCAGTATTTTTTTTGGTGGCGGCACACCAAGTCTGTTCTCAGATAAAAGTATTGGCTATTTTTTGGATCGAGCGAGTCAGAAGGTGAGCTTCTCATCCAATATCGAAATTACGTTAGAAGCTAATCCCGGCACAGCCGACGCTAACTATTTCTCAGGCTATCGAGCTAGTGGGGTAAACCGACTCTCGATTGGCGTACAAAGCCTAGATGATAAAAAGCTTAAAGCGTTAGGCAGAATCCATTCATCTAAAGAAGCGATTGCTGCTGTTGAGATGGCTCGTAAAGCTGGCTTTGAGAATATGAATCTCGACATGATGCATGGCTTGCCAGATCAAACGCTCGATGAAGCTATTGATGATTTAACAGGTTTGATCAGCTTAGATCCGGAGCACATCTCTTGGTATCAATTAACCCTAGAGCCAAATACGCTTTTTTATCAAAAGCCACCTGAGCTGCCTTCGGATGACTTGCTGGCTGACATGATGGATCGCGGGCAATCGTTATTAGCGGATAAAGGTTATGCGCAATATGAAGTGTCGGCTTATGCAAAAGGCGCACAGGCTAAACACAATGTAAATTATTGGCAGTTTGGTGATTATTTAGCGGTAGGTGCTGGCGCACATGCAAAGCTAACAAGCCCCGAAGGTAAGATTCATCGCTTAACTCGCTTGCGTAACCCTAAAGACTATTTAGCTAGCGATAACACCTTAAGTAATAATCGAGTTTTAGCGCGTGAAGAGTTGCCAATCGAGTTTATGTTAAACGCATGTCGATTAAATCAAGGCGTGCCGGCCAACTACTTTGAGCAAAGAACAGGCTTGTCGATTACAGATATGGAGACGCAACTTGCTCACGCAAAAGCGCGAGGCCTTCTTGTTGATAGCAATGATGTTATTCAACCAACAGCATTAGGGCATCGTTTTCTTAATGACCTATTAGCCATCTTTGAGCCCGATTAACTTTTTGGCACTAAGTGATACACCGTTTCGTTAAGCTGACTAACCCCACGCTTAACAAAATTTTGATTCTCCGCTAAAGCATCAAATGTCTTAAGTACATTAATCGTATAGTTATCTGCGTAAAGCGCATTGACCTCACTGGGTGGAACAGAGAAGGGAGGGCCTTGCATTTCGTCTTGTGGGTACTCGAGTGTGATTAAAAACGTTTCTTTAAAGACACACAGCGATTGAATATGTTTCGCATAGTCCTTGCGCATGTTGGGCGGCAAAGCAATTAAAGACGCACGATCAAACACAGCTGTCACATCAGACAAATGCGCTGAGGTGAGATGAAAAAAATCACCGACATAGATTTCAATACCGTCAGTTGACCAACATTCCAATCCATCACGCATGCTTTGTGTGGCAGTGAGTTGGTTTTCAGCAAAGAAGTCGCGAACAGCGATCGGGCTCAGTTCGATACCGACGACTTGATAGCCCTGATCTCTCAACCACAACAAATCGACACTTTTGCCACATAAGGGGGCAAAGACTTTACCGCCAGCTTGCATCGCGTTTGGCCAGAATTCTGACAAGTGCGCATTGACCGATTCTTGATGAAAGCCAATTTGGTTATTTGTCCAACGATCGTGCCAGTGTTGCGGGTCCATGAGGTTCTCGTCTTGGGTTATTAAGTGGCGTTATTATTCAGGCATGAGCGAAGCACTTCAATTTACCTATATTCAATGCCCTTACTGTGGCGAAAATCTCGAAATCCAGGTGGATTGCTCGGAGGGTTCGCAGTCTTACATTGAGGACTGCCAGGTGTGCTGTTGTCCTATCGAGATGCGACTAACCGTTGGTTTGGATGATTGGCATATTGAGGCGATGCGCGATGACCAATGATTACCAACCGATCGCCTGCGGGCTGTATGACCAAATCGAGCTGCTTCTGATGCGCGGGGGTGAGATTGAGATACAGCAAAAGAGCGGCGTTGTTGCCCGAGCACAAAACCTGTCGCTAAAAATCCAAAATGGGGCTGAGAATCTGTGTTTTTTGGATGGAGGGACGGAAATCTGTGTCCGTTTGGATGAGATTGTCCGACTCACCTCGGAGCAGGGCAGTGTAGAGCTAACTAGCTGAAAAATAGGTATATTTAAGCCTTGAGGCGTGGATTTATTTGAATTTAGACGAGAGCGCATCATTTTTTCCGCCAAATCAGCCTGATTGCCCCGCCTAAGCTTGCATTTTTCAAGGTCTTCGGCTAGATTACGCGACCTTTCGCAGCCAATGCTGCATTAACCAAACAAAGTGATTTGGCCCAAAAGGCCGGAGACTGACATGAAAGCTGATATTCATCCTAACTATAACGACGTAAATGTAACCTGCAGCTGCGGTAATACGTTTAGCACCCGTTCAACCATCTCTAGCGACGCGTTGACCGTGGAAGTCTGTTCAGCATGTCACCCTTTCTACACTGGTCAGCAGAAATCAGCGAGCACCAGTGGCCGCGTTGATCGCTTCAACAAGCGTTTCAGCCGTTAATAATCAACGGCTAATATGCCGTCGAGTATTGAAGAAACTTAAAGGCGCCCATGTGGCGCCTTTTGTTATTCTGAGCCCCCAAAAATAATTACGCACCACTGGAGTTGGCGAATGAGCAGTCAAGATCAAGATTTCGAGGTAAACCAAGCTGCATTGGTCTATCACTCGGAGCCCAAGCCGGGAAAGATCAGTGTTGAGGTAAGCAAGCCTACCGCTACCGCACGTGACCTTTCATTAGCTTATACCCCTGGTGTTGCTGAGCCCGTGCGTAAGATCGCAGCGAATGCAGAAGATGCGTACAAGTACACCGCTAAGGGTAACTTGGTTGCTGTTATCACTGACGGTACCGCAGTACTCGGCTTAGGCAATGTTGGCTCTCTTGCAGGCAAGCCAGTTATGGAAGGCAAGGGCGTGTTGTTCAAGCACTTTGCTGGCATTGATTGTTTTGATATCGAAGTCGATGCTGAGTCGCATCAAGACTTCATTGATACCTGTCGCCGTATTGCGCCAACCTTTGGTGGTATCAACTTAGAAGATATTGCGGCACCACATTGTTTTGATATTGAAGAAGCCTTGGTTGAGCAGTTGGATATCCCAGTGTTCCACGATGACCAACATGGCACCGCGATTATTATCGCTGCAGGTTTGATGAATGCACTTGAACTGCAAGGTAAGCAGTTGAGCGACGCAACCATGGTTATCTTGGGTGCAGGCGCTGCCGGTATTGCATCTGTTCGCTTGCTACACGCAATGGGTGCTAACCCAGATAAGATCATGATGATCGACCGTCAAGGTGTGATCTATCAAGGCCGCGACAATCTCAATAAACATAAAGAGAGTGTTGCAGCCAATACCGATAAACGTACGCTTGAAGAAGCAATGGAAGGCGCGGATGTCTTCATTGGTTTGTCAGGCCCAGATTTGATTAGCCCAGAAATGTTGGCTTCTATGGCGCCTAAGCCAGTGGTCATGGCGTTATCAAACCCAGTGCCAGAGATTCGCCCTGAAGTCGCGATGAAAGTACGTGACGACATGATTATGGCAACCGGTCGTACCGATTATCCAAATCAAGTGAATAACGTATTGGGCTTCCCATTCATCTTCCGTGGCGCATTAGATGTAAGAGCTTCAAAAATCACTCGTGAGATGCATATCGCTGCAGTGAACGCATTGAAAGATCTTGCGCGTGAGCCAGTGCCACAATCGGTATTAGATGCGTACGGTGCTGATGCAATGAGCTTTGGCCCTGAATACATTTTGCCAAAGCCATTAGATCCACGTTTAGGTGATGTACTACCTCCTGCGATTGCACGTGCTGCGATTGATTCAGGTGTGGCGCGTGGTGAATGGCCAGCGCACTATCCAGCGAAATAACACGCCGTTATTAAAGACTTTCATTTTTGCTTAGCAGCACAGCTGCTAGGCTTAAATCCACCAAAAAGAGGTGCGCTTTAACGTTTAAGCGCAGGTGAGGAAAAGATGTCAGATAAGAAAGCAACGTTTCAAATTGCAGGCCAAGAAGCTATTGAGCTTCCTATTCATTCAGGGACTCAAGGGCCCGATTGTGTTGATGTAACTGCGCTGTATAAAAACGCTGGCGTATTCACCTATGACCCTGGCTTTATGTCGACGGGTAGCTGCGATAGCTCAATTACTTACATCGATGGTGACGAAGGTGTTTTGCAATACCGTGGTTACCCCATTGAGCAGTTAGCAGAAAAGTCATCTTTCTTAGAAGTGAGTTACTTGTTGATGCACGGCAATTTGCCGAATAAAGATGAGCTCGCGCATTTTCAAGAACGCATCATGCATTACACCTTGATGAATGAATCGCTTTTGCGTTTCTTCGAAGGCTTCCATCATGACGCACACCCAATGGCGATGATGAGTGGCGTGGTTAGTT
Source organism: Gammaproteobacteria bacterium (assembly GCA_038146785.1). Lineage (GTDB taxonomy): Bacteria > Pseudomonadota > Gammaproteobacteria > Chromatiales > Chromatiaceae > VMDJ01. The sequence goes on along the minus strand of JAYQSI010000016.1, from coordinate 397,367 downwards.
CTTTGTCAGCGTTCTATCACGATCGTGTTGATATCCATAACCCAGAGCATCGTGAGCTAAGTGCTTTGCGCTTAATTGCAAAGATGCCAACCATTGCAGCGGTGTCGTATAAGCACAATACCGGCTTGCCGATTCTTTATCCGCGCAATGATTTGAGCTTCACCGGCAACTTCCTTCGTATGATGTTCGGAACGCCGTGTGAAGATTATGTTGTTGATCCGCTTGCAGAGCGTGCGCTTGATCTGTTGTTTATCTTGCACGCAGATCATGAGCAAAACGCATCAACTTCAACTGTTCGTCTAGCAGGCAGCTCAGGCGCTAACCCCTTTGCGGTTATTGGTGCGGGCATTGCGTCTTTGTGGGGCCCTGCGCATGGTGGTGCAAACGAAGCGGTCTTGCACATGCTGGCTGAGATTGGTTCAGTCGATAACATCGAGAAGTACATCGCTAAAGCAAAAGATAAGAATGATCCATTCCGCTTAATGGGCTTTGGCCACCGCGTGTATAAAAACTACGATCCTCGCGCAAAAATTATTCGCAAGGTGTGTCACGAAGTACTCGATAAATTAGCTGACAAAAACAATCCGTTGTTTGAGCTTGCAATGCGTCTTGAAGAGATTGCGACTAACGATGAATACTTCGTTAAACGTGGCCTCTACCCGAATGTCGATTTCTACTCAGGCATTATTTATCGTGCGTTGGGCATTCCAGAAAGCATGTTTACCGTTATGTTTGCCATTGGCCGTACAGCTGGCTGGGTAAGTCATTGGATGGAAATGCTTGATGACCCTAAGCATCGCATTGGTCGTCCACGCCAGCTATATAAAGGCGAAAAGGCACGTGATTACGTGCCAATGGATAAGCGCTAATTAGAATAAACCGGGCTTCTGAGTGCTTGGTGCTTGAGGGGTGCTGCCTTTAGCGGGCTTAGCGGTTTGAGCATTCAATAACTCTGGCACTTCCGATTCGCGGAAGTGCTCAAACATCGCGCCTTTGAATTCCGTTGGTACGCGTAAGCCCGTCTTAGGGTCGATGCGAACGGTCACCACACCTTCAGGTGGGCGAGGCGGCTCATCTTTGATATCAGCCAGCGCAACGCGCATATAGTCGACCCATGCCGGTAAAGCAGTTTTACCACCAAATTCATTTCGACCTAACTTGCCGTTGTCATCAAAGCCAACCCAAACATTGGTCACGATCGATTGATTAAAACCGTTAAACCAAGCATCACGTTGATCATTGGTGGTGCCGGTTTTTCCTGCAATGTCTTTGCGCTTTAACGCCTTTGCTTTACGCCCAGTACCTTCCTGAATAACGTCCTGCATCATCGAGTACATCAAGAAACGGTTTTGTGAAGAAATCGTGCGAGGTGCAAGTTTCATCTCAAGTGATTCATCACAGTTATCACAGGCAATAACCGGAGAGGCTTCTTCAATGATTTTGTCACCTTGCTCGATTCGATCGATAAAGTAGGGCTCTACCAAGAAGCCGCCGTTGGCTAATACGGCATAACCTTTTGCCATCTGCCATGGTGTGACATTAGCACTACCTAGCGATAGCGAAAGGTTGTTTGGTAGCTCAGTAGGTTCGAAACCAAAATTACGGACGTGGTTTAAGGTGTGCTTTAAACCGATGGTGCGTAGCAAACGAATCGACACAAGGTTACGTGATTTGGTCAATGCAAAACGTATGCGCGTAGGGCCAAAGAACTTGCCTGAGTAGTTTTCTGGGCGCCAAGAGCTTTCAAGGCCAGCATCTTCAAATACAACCGGCGCATCATTGACCAAGCTTGCCGAAGTGAAGCCTTTCTCAAGTGCGGCTGAATAGATAAAAGGCTTGAAGCCAGAACCTGGCTGTCGGATGGCTTGGGTCACATGGTTGAATTTGTTTTCGTAGAAGTCATAACCACCGACCAAGGATAGAACCGCACCATCTTTGGCATCTAAAGAAATCAAAGCCGCAGAGGCTTTAGGAATTTGTCGCAGCTGCCATGTTTTTGTTTTTGGATGACGCACTAAACGAATGATGTCGCCTTCTTTAAGAATGTCAGCGGCGACTTTAGGTTTAGGACCACGTGCATCTTGATTGATATGTGCGCGAGCCCAGTTCATACCTTCCCAAGTGAGCGAATCAATTTCGCCATTGCCTAAATAGAGCTGAGCACTTTGCTCATCAACACGTGTCACCAGAGCAGGCGTTAGATCCCCGACTAAAGCTGTGTCGCGAAGAATGCTATTCCAAGCTAAGGGGCCGCCATCGAGAGAAACATTCGTTTCAGCGCCGTGATAGCCATGACGAAGAGAGTAGTCATCCAATACATCGCGAACGGCAAGATTGGCGGCAGCTTGATTTTTGCTCAGGATAGAGGTGTAGACTTTATAACCCGAGGTGTAGGCATCATTGCCAAAGCGATTAACGAGTTCTGCACGGACCATCTCTGCAACATAAGGCGCTTCCAGTTCTACTGGCGGAGCATAACGACGCGCGGATACATCGGCTGCCACTGCCTCGTCATGCTGTGCTTGGGTGATGTGCTCAAGCTCTAACATGCGACGTAAGACATAGTTGCGGCGTTGCTTAGCGCGTGTTGGATTCGCAAGGGGGTTGTTTGCAGAAGGCGCCTTCGGTAGGCCTGCGATAGTCGCGGTCTCTGCCAAAGTCAGCTCATGTGGCAAGCGACCGTAATAAACCAAAGAGGCAGCACCCACACCATAAGCGCGTGCGCCCAGATAAATCTTATTGAGATAAAGCATTAAGATTTCATCTTTAGTCAGATCTTGTTCGATCTTGAACGACAGGAAAATCTCATAGAGCTTTCGCATGTAGGTCTTTTTGCGCGTTAAATAAAAGTTACGCGCAACCTGCATCGTGATCGTGCTGCCGCCTTGGCGACGTTCGCCAGTTGCGATCAGCTTGAGACCTGCACGAACGAGACCAAAGAAATCTACGCCTGGGTGTGAATAAAAATCGTTATCTTCGGCAGATAAAAACGCCTGAACCATTTGCTCAGGGACTTCTTCGCGTTTTAACGGCGTGCGACGTTTTTCACCATATTCAGCAATCAGCAAACCATCACGGCTATAAACCTTTAATGGGACTTGAAGCTGAACCGATTTGAGCTCATCAGTGTCAGGTAAGTTTGGGATAATAAAAATAAAGGCCGCAATCACGCCAACAAGAAATATCGCTAAGCCAAGAATAGCGAGGCGTTTAAACCAGCGAACAAGTCCACGTGAGCTGCGCATTGAGTTAAGCCTTTAGTTACACTCATTTTTCCAAAGGATAAACATGTTAACAGTTGCCAGAGCTTTATGGTTCTGGCATATGTATCTAATGGCTAAACCAAATCGTATTTTTTTGATCGGGCCCATGGGCACCGGTAAGACCACTGTGGGTAAAACGCTCTCGGCTCAACTTGGCTTCGAATTCATCGATTCTGACCAAGAGATCCAAGATCGCACCGGCGTTGATATCCCAACAATCTTTGAATTTGAGGGTGAAGAAGGTTTTCGTGACCGTGAACAAGCGGTGATTGATGATCTCACTCAGCTAGAAAATCATGTGCTCGCAACGGGTGGGGGAGCGGTACTTCGTCCTAAGAACCGTCAGCACCTGTCAGCTCGAGGAATCGTTTTCTTTCTTGAATGTACGCCCGAGCAGCAGTACGAACGGACATTTCGAGATAAAAAGCGCCCTCTGATTCAAACCGAAGACCCATTAGCTCGCCTTAAAGAGTTGATGGAAATTCGTTTGCCGCTCTACAAAGAAACAGCGGATTACACGATTTCCACAGAAGGTCGCTCAGCTGCGGTCGTTTCTCGCGAAATCATGGATATCATCGCTTAGGCTTTTCTCGCTCCGACGCTTTTGAAACAATAGCCTAAATACACTTTGAGAATTCCATGTCGAATTTAGTCTGCACATTACAGGTTGATCTTGGTGATCGCGCTTATCCCATTTATATCGGTAGCGATCTGATTTCGAACCCAGAGTTTTTTGCCCAACACATTAAGGGTAGTCGTGTGATGGTGGTGTCGAACACGACCGTTGCGCCGCTTTACTTAGAGCAATTGAAAAAAGCCTTGGTCGATTTCAATGTCAGTGAAGTCATTCTTCCGGATGGTGAAGAGTTCAAAACACTGGATGTGCTCAATCAGATCTACACAGCGTTACTCGAGAACCGCTTTGATCGTACTTGTACCTTGATTGCACTTGGCGGTGGCGTGGTTGGTGATATGACCGGCTATGCGGCGGCGAGCTATCAACGTGGTGTGAACTTTATTCAGGTGCCAACCACCTTATTGTCACAAGTCGATTCTTCAGTAGGTGGCAAGACGGGCGTGAATCATCCGCTGGGCAAAAACATGATTGGTGCCTTCCATCAGCCTCAGGCGGTTATTGCAGATACTTTGACCTTGAATACCCTGCCAGATCGTGAGCTTTCAGCCGGCATGGCGGAAGTCATCAAATATGGCCTGATTAACGACGCTGAATTTTTCGAGTGGCTCGAAGAACACATGGAAGCCTTGATGGCTCGTGACTTGGTCTTATTGGCTGAGGCGATTCGTCGGTCTTGTGCGGATAAAGCGCAAATTGTTGCGGCAGATGAGAAGGAATCGGGCCAACGAGCGTTGCTCAACCTAGGCCATACCTTTGGTCACGCGATTGAGACAGGCATGGGCTATGGCAAATGGCTGCATGGCGAGGCTGTCGGTGCGGGTATGGCCATGGCGGCAGATATGTCTTGTCGACTGGGTTGGATTGACGATAATAAAGTCAATAAAATCAATGATTTGTTAAAAAGAGCATCTTTGCCAGCATCACCCCCAGAAAGCATGTCAGGGGATGATTTTATGGGTCTCATGTCAGTGGACAAGAAGGTTCTGGACGGAAAGATGCGTCTGGTTCTGATGAAAGATATTGGTCATTCGATCATCAGCGATGATTTTGATCCGGCGGCTCTCAAAGCAACTTTGGGCGCTTAAACGCTCTGGATGATTCCCCTTCGGAAAGTGAGCCAATCCCCCGAAACTCGGTCATTTCCGCCCCAAAAGGGGTAGTACCTCTATAAGGATTCCATTATCCTACGCGGTCCTGTGGGTTAGCCGCCTAGGCGCCTGCGCGGGCGAGACGTTCTCGCCGAAAAATATCCAATGTGGAAAAGTTTTCGCGTTACTGAAAATGGTTCAGTGCGCCCTAAAAGTAAGTAAAAGAGGTTGGCCATGACTGGTGCCCTGCCCCCAAAGCAAGGTCTTTACGATCCAGCGAATGAACACGATGCCTGTGGTGTTGGTTTTGTTGCGCATATTAAAGGTGAGAAGTCTCACGCTATCGTTCAGCACGGCTTAACTATTCTCGAACGTCTCCATCACCGTGGTGCGGTAGGTGCAGACCCACGTGCGGGAGACGGCGCAGGTTTGTTGCTGCAAATGCCAGATGCGTTTTTCCGCAAGTCAGTTTCTTTTGAGCTGCCAGCTGAGGGTGAATATGCCGTCGGTATGGTGTTCTTGCCTCAAGCAGATAAGTCTCGTGCTGCTGCTGAGAAGACAATCGAAGATTTCGTTGCGGCTGAAGGTCAAACCTTGTTGGGTTGGCGTGATGTGCCAGTGGATAACGGTGGTTTAGGTTATAGCGTATTACCTACTGAGCCGGTTATTCGTCAGGTATTTATTCAGCGCGGCAGTAACTGTGCGGATCAAAACGCTTTCGAGCGCAAGCTGTTCGTTATTCGTAAGCAAATCGAAAATACCGTACGTGATGCCAAGCTAGAAGGCGGCGATGCGTTCTACTTCACCTCATTGTCGAGCCGTACCGTTGTTTATAAAGGTATGTTGCTGTCTGATCAGGTTGGCGAGTACTACAAAGATTTAAGCGATGAGAGCATGACCTCAGCATTGGCTTTGGTTCACCAGCGTTTCTCAACCAATACCTTCCCAACATGGGACTTGGCGCATCCGTTCCGCATGATTGCGCACAACGGTGAGATCAACACCGTTCGCGGTAACGTGAACTGGATGGCAGCGCGTAAGTCAGGCATGGCGTCAGACATCTTGGGCGATGACCTCGATAAGATTTGGCCATTGATTCCAGAAGGTCAGTCAGACACCGCGTGTTTCGACAATGCACTTGAGCTGCTCGTGATGGGTGGTTACTCAATGGCTCACGCGATGATGATGTTGGTGCCAGAAGCGTGGGCGGGTAATCCTCAAATGGATAACGATCGCCGCGCTTTCTACGAATATCACGCAGCCTTGATGGAGCCATGGGATGGTCCTGCAGCCGTTGCCTTTACTGACGGTCGTCAGATTGGTGCAACGCTTGACCGTAATGGTTTGCGTCCAGCACGTTACTTGATCACCGATGATGACTTGGTTGTCATGGGTTCAGAGATGGGCGTGTTGAAGATCCCTGAAGAGAAGATTGTTAAGAAGTGGCGTTTGCAGCCAGGCAAGATGTTCCTGATCGATATGGAACAAGGCCGCATCATTGATGATGCTGAGATCAAAGCCGATCTTTCAGCGTCTAAGCCATATCAAGAGTGGCTGAACAAAACCCAAATTCACTTGGAAGATTTGCCAAAAGCGGTTGGTGTGATGGCGCCCGATGCGGCGACCTTGTTGGATCGTCAGCAAGCGTTTGGCTACACCCAAGAAGACATCAAGATGTTGCTTACCCCGATGGTAGCCACCGGTATGGAAGCAACAGGTTCAATGGGTGCGGATAACCCACCTGCGGTTCTTTCAGCTAAGCCTAAGCATTTGTCGAACTACTTTAAGCAGTTGTTCGCTCAGGTAACCAATCCACCTATCGACCCGATCCGTGAAGAGATCGTTATGTCGTTGGTGTCACTGGTTGGTCCACGTCCTAACTTGTTGGGTATGGATGAGGGCGAAGGCCACATGCGCCTTGAGTGTAAGCAGCCTGTGCTGACTAACGTTGACCTTGAGCGTATCCGCAACTTAGAAGACACCAGTAACGGTGCTTTCCGCACCAAGACTGTCAGCATGACTTATGCGGCAACTGAAGGCGAAGCAGGTATGCCTGCAGCGCTTGATGCGTTGTGTGCAAATGCTGAAGCAGCCGTTAAAGCGGGTTACAACATTCTGATTTTGTCTGACCGCGATGTGGATGCAGATAACATTGCTATCCCTGCATTGTTAGCAACCTCGGCAGTTCATCATCATTTGATTGAAGCGGGTCTGCGTACGGCATCTGGCTTGGTTGTTGAGACCGGTGCTGCGCTTGAAGTACATCACTTCGCGACATTGGCAGGTTACGGCGCGGAAGCGATTAACCCATACCTTGCGTTTGAAACCATTCAAAACCTACGCCATGAGTTAGAAGGCAAGCCTTCGTACGAAGATGCTTGCTACAACTACATCAAGGCTGTGGGCAAAGGCATGCTCAAAGTTATGTCGAAGATGGGTATCTCAACCTATCAGTCATACTGTGGCGCGCAGATCTTTGATGCGATTGGTTTATCAACCGAGTTTGTAAACAAGTACTTCGAAGGTACTGCGACTAGCATCGAAGGTATTGGCTTGGCTGAGGTTTCAGCTGAAGCGGTGCGTTGGCATGAGAATGCGTTTGGTAATGCACAGATCTATAAGCATCATTTAGATGTTGGTGGCGATTATGCTTACCGTGTGCGTGGTGAGAATCACGTATGGACACCAGAGACCATTGCTAAGTTGCAACACGCGGTTCGTGGCAACGATGCGAAGACCTATGCGGAATACTCAAAGCTAATCAATGAGCAAAACGAGAAGCTATTGACCCTGCGTGGTTTGATGGACTTTAACTTTGCGGATAAAGCGATCTCAATCGATGAGGTTGAGCCTGCGAAAGAAATCGTTAAGCGCTTTGCGACCGGTGCGATGTCATTCGGTTCGATCTCTTACGAGGCACACTCAACACTTGCTGTTGCGATGAACCAGATTGGTGGTAAGTCAAATACCGGTGAAGGTGGTGAAGAGCCTGAGCGTTTCAATCCATTAGCCGATGGTTCACGTAACCCAGAGCGCTCTGCGATTAAGCAGGTAGCGTCAGGTCGTTTCGGTGTAACCACTGAGTACCTGGTTAACTCTGATGACATCCAAATCAAGATGGCACAGGGCGCTAAGCCAGGTGAGGGCGGTCAGCTGCCAGGTCACAAGGTGAACCAGCAAATTGCGCGTGTTCGTCACTCGACTCCAGGTGTTGGTTTGATTTCACCTCCACCACACCACGATATTTATTCAATCGAGGACTTGGCACAGCTGATCCACGATTTGAAGAACGTACAACCTAAGTCACGTATCTCAGTCAAACTCGTTTCAGAGGTTGGCGTTGGTACCGTTGCAGCAGGTGTCTCTAAAGCACACGCAGACCACGTCACCATCGCAGGTTATGACGGTGGTACCGGTGCATCACCATTAACGTCAGTTAAGCACGCGGGTTCTCCTTGGGAGATCGGTCTTGCTGAAACGCATCAAACACTTGTGATGAATCGTTTGCGTTCACGCATCTGTGTTCAAGCTGACGGCGGTATGCGTACCGGTCGTGACGTTGTGATCGCAGCACTGTTAGGCGCGGATGAAATTGGTTTTGCTACCGCACCATTGATTGCAGAAGGCTGCATCATGATGCGTAAGTGTCACCTCAACACCTGCCCAGTGGGTGTAGCGACACAAGATCCAGAATTGCGTAAGCGCTTTACCGGTAAGCCAGAGCACGTGGTTAACTACTTCTTCTTCGTTGCTGAAGAGGTTCGTCAGTTGATGGCGCAGTTGGGTTACCGCACCTTTGATGAAATGGTCGGTCAATCTGAGCGTTTGGATATGCGTAAAGCCATCAATCACTGGAAAGCAAAAGGTTTGGACTACTCTCGTTTGTTGACCAAGCCACAAGCGGCAGAAGGTGACACTGTTTACTGGTCTGGCACACAAGATCACGGCATTGAGAAAGCACTCGATAACGAGCTGATCAAGCAAGCACAAGCAGCGCTTGAGAAAGGCGAGAAGGTCGAGATCAATGTTGATGTTGAAAACGTTAACCGTACCTTCGGCACCATGTTGTCGGGTCGTATCGCTGAGCGTTACGGTCATGCAGGTTTGCCGGAAGACACCATTACGATTAATGCGAAAGGTACTGCAGGTCAGTCGTTTGGCGCATGGGTCGCTAAAGGTGTAACCATCAAGCTATCTGGCGAAGGTAACGACTACGTTGGTAAAGGTTTGTCAGGCGGTAAGTTGATTATCGCGCCACCAGCTGAAAGCAAGATTGGTGCAGCAGAAGAAAACGTTATCGTGGGTAACACCGTATTGTTCGGTGCGATCACCGGTGAATGTTACTTCCGCGGTGTTGGTGGTGAGCGTTTCGCTGTACGTAACTCAGGTGCAACCGCCGTTGTTGAAGGCGTTGGCGATCACTGTTGTGAATACATGACCGGCGGCATCGTTGTTGTGTTGGGCAAGACCGGCCGTAACTTCGCTGCAGGTATGTCAGGTGGTATGGCATACGTCTTAGATGAAGACGGTGATTTCGAGCAACGTTGCAACATGGCACAAGTTGATCTCGAAAAGATCGAAAGCGAAGACGTTGATCTGAATGCAGATGTCTCAGGTGATATGACGCGTCACGATGCGACTCGCTTGAAGCAAATCATTGTTAAACACTTCGAAAATACTGGCTCTGCCGTTGCTGAGAAGATCTTGGCGGACTGGGATGGTTACTTAGCGAAATTCGTTAAGGTCATGCCGGTTGAATATCGTCGCGCACTTCGCGAGATGGCCGAGAACGACAGCAAGTCAGCAGCTTAATTTACGTAGGATAGAACCATGGGTAAGCCAACAGGTTTTAAAGAATTCGAACGCAAAGATCGCGGCTACGCGCCAGCGGATGAGCGCGTTAAACACTATGAAGAGTTTGTTGTTTCGTTAAGTGATAACGAGCTGACCGAGCAGGGTGCGCGTTGTATGGATTGCGGCATTCCGTTTTGTCATAACGGCTGTCCAGTTAACAACATCATTCCTGACTTTAACGATTTGGTTTACCAAAGCGATTACGAGTCAGCGATTAATGTTCTGCATAGCACCAATAACTTTCCTGAGTTCACCGGTCGTATTTGTCCTGCGCCATGCCAAGAGTCATGCACGCTGAACATCACTGATGAGCCAGTCACCATCAAGACGATCGAATGCGCGATCATCGATAAGGCATGGGAAAACGGTTGGGTTAAGCCAGAAGTTGCGACACATAAAACCGGTAAGCGTATTGCGGTTGTCGGTTCAGGTCCTGCAGGTATGGCAGCTGCACAGCAGTTGGCACGCGCTGGCCATACCGTTGTGGTTTATGAAAAAGAAGACAACATCGGTGGCTTGCTGCGTTACGGCATCCCTGATTTCAAATTAGCAAAGATGTTGATTGATCGTCGCGTTGCGCAGATGCGCGCAGAAGGCGTTGAGTTCCATACCAACACCTGTATCGGCGAAGACATCTCAGCTAAACAGCTTAAGCAAGATTTTGATGCGGTTGTGTTGACCGGTGGTTCTGAAGAGCCACGTGATCTGCCAATCGATGGCCGTGAGCTTCAAGGCGTTGAGTTCGCGATGGACTTCCTTCGTGCGAACAGCAAAGTGGTTCAAGGTGTGGCAGGTGCAAAAGAGCATTTGATCTCTGCTGAAGGTAAGCACGTTGTGGTTATCGGTGGTGGTGATACCGGTTCTGACTGTATCGGCACCTCAAACCGTCATGGCGCTGCATCGGTAACGCAAATCGAGATTCTCGATAAGCCACCGGTTAAAGAAGATAAAGCGATGACCTGGCCAGATTGGCCAAACAAGCTGCGTACCTCTTCTTCTCAGGAAGAAGGTTGTGAGCGCATGTGGAACGTTGTGACCAAATCATTTGTGGATGATGGTAATGGCAACGTTAAAGCGCTTAAGTGTGCGTTAGTGCGTTGGGACAAAGATGCTGAAGGTCGTTGGCAGATGTCAGAAGTGGAAGGTTCAGAGTTTGAACTGAAAGCAGACCTTGTGACCTTGGCAATGGGCTTTGTGCATCCTGTTCATAAAGGCATGATCGAAGAGCTGGGTCTTGAGTTGGATGGTCGCGGTAACGTGAACGGTTCGACTGAAGGTGAAGATGCGTACAAGACCTCAATCGATGGCGTCTTCTCAGCAGGCGATATGCGCCGTGGTCAGTCATTGGTTGTTTGGGCAATCCGTGAAGGTCGCCAAGCAGCACATGCAGTCGATAAGTACCTGATGGGTACAACGGATCTGCCACGCTAATTTTTTCGCCGGCACATGCTGCCGGCAGTCACCCAAAGAAGGTGGCAGTACAAAAACACCTTGGGTAGTTGGATGTCTGAATTAAAAAACGATCGTTTCTTACGCGCACTCTTACGCGAGCCAGTCGATATGACGCCAGTGTGGATGATGCGCCAAGCCGGTCGTTATCTACCTGAGTATCGTGCGACTCGCGCTAAAGCGGGCGACTTCTTAAGTCTGTGTAAAAACCCAGAGCTTGCATGCGAAGTCACGATTCAGCCGCTTGATCGTTTTCCGTTAGATGCAGCGATTTTGTTCTCGGATATTTTGACCATCCCAGATGCGATGGGTTTAGGTTTGTACTTCGGTGAAGGCGAAGGCCCAAAGTTTGAACGCCCTGTGCGTAATAAAGCGGATGTCGATGCGATTGGTATTCCCTGATCCAGAAGATGATCTGGGTTATGTGATGGATGCGGTGCGCACCATTCGCAAAGAGCTTGATGGTCGTGTTCCACTGATTGGTTTCTCAGGTAGCCCATGGACGCTTGCGACTTACATGGTTGAAGGCGGCAGCACCAAAAACTTCGCGCTTTCAAAAGGCATGATGTTTGATCAGCCACAGTTGATGCATGCGCTGCTCGAAAAGTTGGCTGATTCTGTTACGGCTTATCTGAATGCGCAGATCGCAGCCGGTGCTCAAGCGGTACAAATTTTTGATACCTGGGGCGGCACCTTAACAACGGGCGCTTACAAAGAATTCTCATTGAACTATATGCAACGCATTGTTGATGGTTTGACGCGTGAAGCGGATGGTCGTCGTGTGCCGGTGATCTTGTTCACTAAAGGTGGCGCACAATGGTTAGAAGCCATGGCAGATACCGGTGCTGATGCATTGGGTCTTGACTGGACCATTGATATCGGTGTCGCGCGTGAGCGTGTGGGTGATCGTGTTGCGCTTCAAGGTAACTTAGATCCAAGCACCTTATATGCATCACCGGATACGATTCGTCGTTGCGTGGGTAATATTCTCGAGAGCTACGGTAATGGCTCAGGCCATGTGTTTAACTTGGGCCACGGTATTCATCCGGAGATTCCACCGGAGCATGCCGGTGCGATGGTTGAAGCGGTGCATGAGATGAGCCGCAAGTATCACGGCTAATCGTTACAAACGATAAACGCTCTTGGTCATTAGCTTCGAGGTGAGCTGCATCATTTTTTGAATCGGTGAAGGTAGATCGACACCACCGTGATGCATCGCTTTCTGGCCATGTTCAATCTCATCGGCTTTCATCTGCTCTAAGATTGCGCGCGTGCGCTCATCATCTTCACTGACTTCATCAAGATGACCTTGCAGATGATTCTCAACTTGCTTCTCGGTCTCGGCGACAAAACCTAACGACCACTTATCACCAATCGCACCAGCAGTGGCGCCAATCGCAAATGAGCCGGCATACCACAGTGGATTAAGCAGGCTTAAGCGACCACCTAATTCTTCAACGCGTTGCTCGCACCAGGCTAAGTGATCATTTTCTTCAGCTGCAGATTGCTCCATGGCTTCACGCGTCTTGGCATCTTTCGCGGTTAAGGCTTGGCCTTGATACAAAGCTTGAGCACACACCTCACCAGTGTGATTAATGCGCATCAAGCGAGCAGTGTGATCACGTTGCTCATCGGTCAGGTCAGCTTCTGGTTTTTGTGAAGCAGGGTTTGCACGACCTGTTACCAACGGCGCACCAAAAACCGTGCGCAATGCTTGATCAAACTGATTGACCAACAAATCGGCGGGGGTGTGGCGACGCTGTGACATAACAAACTCCAGAAGTTGGTTTTATTTTAACGCTCTTGAGCTAAGGGTTCTAATTGTTGCGCCAAAAGAATAATGGGATGTATGACAGGCACTGCGGGATTGTCCAACCCTTCAGCAATATGCATCGCGCAGCCCACATTGCTGCTGATCACCGCATCGAGTGGTTGCTGAGTCGCATTATCTAAAATCGGTTGGCGGAGCTTTTTTGCATCAGCTGCATGGCTGAGCATGTAATCACCGGCTGCACCGCAGCAGTTACCTTTTGGGTTTAGCTCAGTGATATTTAAACCGGGAATGCTCGACAGTAATGCGTCGAGTGCTTTTTGTTCTTTCAGCACATTGTTCTGTGAGCAGGGTCGATGAAGTCCGACATGCATTTTGAGTGGCTTAAATGACAAGCTCCGACCACGTTTCGCTATTCGCTAAAAAGCCAATGATGTCATCAGCCTCAAAGTTGGCTTCTTCTTTAAGATAGCTTGAACAACCCGGTGGCGATGCTGATTACTGAATCAACATGCTTAAAAGCGGCTTCATTTGCGTTCATCAATTGCTCTGCTAACTCGCGATCACCGGAGTGTTTCGCTAGCGCACCACAACAGCCGGCGCTCTCTTTCACCACAACCACATAACCCAAGGCATTGAGCAGCTTGATTGCCGCACGCAAGGTGCCGCCTTGATAAATGGATGTGGCACAACCGGTGAGTAATCCCACTTTGCCGATCGAAGGTCGGTTAGCGCTGTACACACCAGCCTTAGGTGGATCACCGCCCTCAGGCAGTGCTTTATTCAATTTCAAGTAACGGATGTACTGAAGGTAGCCAACGACCTAATCGGCTTAACCAGCGCATGCGCTTTGGCTTTGCGAGTTGTTTGGCAAAAGCAGAGCTGCCACCAAGTTGTTCACGTGCGGTATCAATCACCGAGTGATAGTCGACCTTGCTAGGGCAAGCGGTTTCACATTTGCGGCATAACAAACACGAATCGATATGCGCTTTGAGTGCTGCATCGGGTTTGAGTCGTCCGCGCAGCAGGCCATCGACCAACGCAATGCGTCCACGTGGTGATTCACTCTCGTTGCTACTCAGCTGATAGGTCGGGCAGTGCGGCAGGCACAGGCCACATTTCACACAGCGGTCAGCTTCTTTGAGTGCAGCAGCGGCAGAGGACGAAGTCATTCTTATATAATGATCACATTCAGATGAAAGGCGAAATTGTATGTCCTATTACCAGCACCATGTGTTTTTCTGTACCAACCTGCGCGATGGCGAGCGCCAGTCGTGTGAGCAATGTGGTGCGCAAGCGGCGCGCGATTACGTAAAACAGCGTTGCAAAGAGCTCGGCATCAGCGGCGAGGGCAAGGTGCGCATCAATAACGCCGGTTGTTTGGATCGCTGTGAGCAAGGGCCGGTGATGGTGATTTACCCGGAAGAGACCTGGTACACCTACGTCGATAACGAGGATCTCGACGAGATCATCGAAAAGCACCTGCAGCAGGGGCAGGTGGTCAATCGGCTCAAAATCTAGGACGAATGATTGTTGCGACGCAAAATAAGAGTTGACTTATATTCCAGTATATGAGTAAATACTCATATACTGATTCAGAGAGTCAGTACTCCTCCATCCTCCTTTGGTGGTTATTCTTAAGCGCGTCGCTCCCCCTTTGACGCGCTTTTTTTTGCCTAAAAGAAAGATAACGCTTGTCATAACAGCGGCTTAGCACTACTATGCGCGTCCTTTTTTCATGAACACCTTGCCCACAAGGCAAGTTAGTAAGACCGGAGTAGCCAATGAGCACAACAGTAAGCGCGAAGCCTGCTGAAGTCCGTCACGACTGGTATGTTGTTGACGCAGAAGGTAAAACCCTCGGCCGTCTCGCTTCAGAGATCGCACGCCGCCTTAAGGGTAAGCACAAGCCAATTTTCACCCCTCACGTAGATACCGGCGATTACATCGTTGTGGTTAACGCTGAGAAAATCGCCGTGACGGGTAATAAGATGAAGGACAAGATGTACCATCATCACACCGGTTACATCGGTAACCTCAAGTCAATCAGCTTGGAAAAGCAGTTGGTTAAAGCGCCAGAGCGCGTTTTAGAAACTGCGGTACGCGGCATGCTGCCACGCACCCCACTCGGTCGCACCATGATGAAGAAGCTCCGCATCTTCGTTGGTCCTGAGCACACCCACCAAGCACAACAGCCACAGCCGCTGGATATTTGAGGTACTAACGATGGCAACACAAGCAAATTACGGAACCGGTCGTCGTAAGACCTCAGCTGCGCGCGTATTCCTAGCGCCAGGTAACGGCACTATCACTATTAATGGTCGCACCTTAGAAAACTTCTTTGGTCGTGAAACCGCTCGCATGGTGGTACGTCAGCCTCTCGAGTTGACTGAAAACCTCGATAAGATGGATGTGAATGTGACTGTCGCTGGCGGTGGTAACACTGGCCAAGCGGGCGCAATCCGCCACGGTATTGCTCGCGCATTGGTTGAGCACGACGAGTCTTTGCGTCCTACCTTGCGTCAAGCAGGTCTGTTGACCCGTGATGCACGTATGGTCGAGCGTAAGAAGGTCGGCTTGCACAAAGCACGTAAGCGTCCACAGTTCTCGAAGCGTTAATTCGTTTCTGGATCTTCGCAAAAAGGCCCTTCGGGGCCTTTTTTGTTGTGTCGGTATTTTTACTCAGGGAAAGTAGACTTAAACTTAAAGTAGTTTATTAAGTGCTTGCTGTAGCGCTATACCTACAAATGCATGTTGTAAAAAATACACAAAAGTAAAAAAGTGGTACTTTTTTCAAAAAAAGTGAAAAAAGGGGTTGCACTACGGGTTTCCCCTGTTATAGTTCACACCATCCAGACTTTCTGGGTAAAGTTTTAAATAATTTTGCGGGAGTAATCCACATGAAAAAGACTATCGTAGCTGCAGCTATCGCAGCAGTAGTTTCAGCGCCAGCAATGGCTGACGTTTCTATCTCTGGTAAATTAACCAAGAGTTCAAGATGAACAAGAGGTTCAAACTGGTTGGGCGCTTCTGGCAACACTGACTGACGTTGTCTTCAAAGCTTCTGAAGATTGGGTAACGGCATGAAAGCTTCTGCTAAGACCACATGTTCACGACAACTGACAATACTTCTGAACGATGACTTCGCTGTCAGATTCAGCTGGCGGTAACGATGACTTGTCAGTGGCAAACTGTTTCTGGTGACTTCGGTTCAATCACTGCTGGTCGTTTTCGCCTGCAAAACTTTCGTTTCTCAATTCTGTTGGCACATCAGGTTCACATGACTTTGACGGTGACTTTGCTCGAAACACTGGTCGTACTGGCTGGTAACGTGTTGTACTAAAGCCTTCAATGAACGGTTTTCTTGACTAACTTTGACGTCAAAGACTGATTGGTGACTTCAGAGTAAGTACGGTAACGGTCCTTTGATGGTTATGGTTAACTAAAGCACTGTAAGTTTCTGGTGCAACTAACTTCAATGGTTTGACTGGGTGACAAAGTAACTGGTGGTTCGGTGCTTCAGCTTCTTCTAACTCAGAAATGGTGCAGATGACATCGACTGAAAACATCGGTGACTAACGTACACAATGATGAACACTTCAGCAATTGGTACTGCAAACAGTTGCTGTCAGCTGGTGACTGATAACATGTTGACTTGCTTGATAAAGAAAACTATCTAATCGTTCAATGGTAGACTGCAACGATGACCGTACTATTGGTTTGAAAAAATGTTCTAATCTGATTTCAGGTGATTTGACTTTGGCCCCGTTTTTTATTGCATCGATGTATGAATCAGATGATGACTACTTATGCACTGACTATTCTGGTGTTGTCATGATGTTTGGGAATGGTCGGTAACAACGCTTTCTGCTAACGTATGCTTTTCAACGGTGAAAAACTGACGACTCGGGTACTCTGATGCGACGCTTCAGTGATGGCGATATTATGTAATTGAGCTTAAGCATGAATGAGCAAGAACTTTGTTTGTTTACATCGCATCAAACGAACACCGACAAGTGCTGACAATCAATACCAGTCCTTTGATTGGTATTTAATTAACTTTCTAATCTGATTTCAGATTGTTTAGTTTGTAAACGGGGCCTTCGGGCCCCGTTTTTTATTGCCTGAAATTAGAAGGAGGCAAAAAAAAGCCGCGGTGAAGCGGCTTTTTTTTTTATTACAATCAACATTATTAAAATTGCCAAGGAAATTTAGCTAATTAAGGCTTAATGACTTTTGGTCCGTTTTCGGTACCCAGTATCAACACATCCGCAGGTCGTGCAGCAAACAAGCCATTGGTCACCACGCCAACAATCGCATTGAGCTGCGTTTCAAGCTTTACCGGCTCCATGATCTCAAGACCATGCACATCCAAAATCACATTGCCGTTATCGGTGGTGAAGCCTTCACGTAGGACTGGATTGCCACCAAGCTTTACGATTTCACGCGCGACATAGCTTCGCGCCATCGGGATCACTTCAACCGGTAGTGGGAACTTACCCATCACATCCACGAGCTTGCTCTCATCAGCGATACACACAAACTTTTTTGACGCTGCTGCGATGATCTTTTCGCGCGTCAGTGCGCCACCGCCGCCTTTGATGAGATGAAGATGACGATTCGATTCATCCGCACCATCCACATACACCTCAAGCGTGCCGCAGCTATTCAGATCCAACACCGGAATACCGTGTTGCTTCATGCGCTCGGTTGACGCTTCTGAAGATGATGCAGCGCCTTCGAAACGACCTTTGATGGTCGCCAGCGCATCAATAAAGTGATTCACGGTTGAGCCAGTGCCCACACCAATAATGCCGCCGTCAGGTAGGTAATCCATCGCAGCGAGTGCTGCTTGGCGTTTGAGTTCGTCTTGGTTCATACCGCAAACCTCATTCTTGTTCTAAAAATTGCGCTGAAATATAGCATTAACCGCCTTTTATAGCTGCGATACGCACACTTTTTAAACGCAGTGCTTTATGATGCGAAAAACGTTTTGTGGAAGCTGTGCCATGCCGAAAGGCTATGTTGAAGAGATCTTACGTGCCCGTGTATACGATGTCGCGGTTGAGTCTGACCTGACCCCTGCGGTGCGCCTCAGCGCGCGTCTGAAAAACAACATTCTGTATAAGCGCGAAGATGAGCAGCAGGTGTTCTCATTTAAGCTGCGTGGCGCCTATAACAAGATCTCAGGCTTACCTCGAGAAGAACAAGAACGTGGTGTGGTTGCGGCCTCAGCGGGTAATCATGCGCAAGGTGTTGCCTTAGCGGGTAAGCAGCTCGGCATTCCAACGACGATTGTCATGCCAACCACGACACCGGCGATCAAGGTCGATACGGTGCGTCGTTTTGGCGGTAAAGCGGTCTTGGTCGGTGATTCCTATGATGAAGCGAAAGATCATGCGCTAAAGCTTGCTGAAGAGCAGGGGCTGACCTTTATCCATCCGTTTGATGATCCTAAGGTGATTGCCGGTCAAGGCACTATCGGTATGGAGATCTTGCGCCAGCACCCTGAAGATATCGAAGCGATCTTCGTGCCTGTTGGTGGCGGCGGTTTGATCGCCGGTGTTGCAGCCTTTGTTAAACAGATACGCCCAAGCGTGAAAGTGATCGGTGTTGAGCCAGAAGATGCGCCAACGCTGCACGATGCGATGAAAGCAGGGCGCCGTGTGGTGCTTAAGCAGGTTGGCTTGTTCGCAGATGGTGTGGCGGTTAAGCAGATCGGTAAAGAAACCTTCCGCGTGGCGAAAGATTTGGTGGATGAGGTGATCTTGGTCTCAACCGATCAGATCTGTGCGGCAATCAAAGATATCTTTGATGACACACGCTCGGTATCAGAGCCTGCAGGCGCCTTAGCGGTCGCAGGCATCAAAAAGTATGTCGCTCAGCACAAATGCAAAGATAAAACGCTTGTGGGCATTCTCAGTGGCGCAAACATCAACTTTGATCGTCTGCGCCATGTCGCAGAGCGCGCAGAAGTGGGTGAAAACCGTGAAGCACTGCTTGCGGTGCAGATTCCTGAGCGTCCAGGTGCCTTCCTGCAGTTCTGTAAGCTGTTAGGTAAGCGTTCGATCACTGAATTTAACTACCGTTACGCAGATGACAAAGATGCACAGGTGTTCTGTGGCGTTGAGATGCGTGGTGGTCAGCCAGAACGTGAAGAGTTGATCAAAAAACTCGAAGCGAAAGGCTATGCGGTGGTTGATATGACCGAAAACGAGACCGCTAAGCTGCATATTCGCTATATGGTCGGTGGTCATGCGCCATCGGTGAAAGATGAGCACTTGTATCGCTTTATCTTCCCTGAGCGTCCAGGTGCGCTTCTCGACTTCTTATCGGGTATGACGCGCGGTTGGAATATCAGTTTGTTCCATTACCGTAACCACGGTGCGGCCTATGGTCGTGTGTTGGTGGGTGTGCAGCTCGATAGCAAAGATCAAAAGGCGTTTGAGAAGTTCATGCGTGAATTAGGCTATACCTATCACGATGAAACGAACAATCCAGCGTATAAATTGTTCGCCTCGGCGGGTGAATAAGCCTTATTGCGCTTTAGCCTCACGGCACTCTTCATTGCCGGTTTGATACACGCATTCTTTCTTTAGGCATTCTTGAACAAAGTGCTGCCGATCACTGCGCTCATGCATGTCCAGCATCCAATGGATCATTGATCGGTCATTACTCACTGATACGCCCACGCGCGGCATCACATCAAAGCGACTGGTCAGTGGAAATTCCTCATCGGCGAGGTTTTCGCAGTGCTGATGCGCCCGAGAATAGGGCGTGGTCGCGCAACTGCTGAGGAATAAGGCGCTAAAAAGGGTGATCAGGCTGAAAAGCTTGTGTTTACAGGGCATAGGGAGAGTGTAGCGCTAAATTTTAGGCATGAAAAAGCCCGCATCGGCGAACCGGTGCGGGCTCTATCTTCAAAGAAGAAGATTACTTACGACGGCGACGCGTCGCTTTCTTTTTCGCTGCTTTCTTAGCAGTCTTTTTCTTAGCAACCTTCTTCTTGGCTACCTTTTTCTTTGAGGCTTTCTTCTTAGAGGCCTTTTTCTTTGAAGCTTTCTTCTTAGAAGCTTTTTTCGCTACCTTCTTTTTAGAAGCTTTCTTAGCGACTCTCTTCTTAGAAGCTTTTTTCGCTACCTTCTTTTTAGAAGCTTTCTTAGCGACTTTCTTCTTGCTTACTTTCTTAGCAACCTTCTTTGCTGCACGACGTGCAACTTTCTTTGCTGCTTTTTTAGCTACTTTCTTTTTAGTAGCTACCTTCTTTTTAGCTGCCTTTTTGACTGCCATACTCCCCTCCACGCGTTAAGAGTTTGATAAGTTAATTGGAAGTATATGCAACGATAATTAAATTACTAGCAAATGCAACACTTTATTTTCGCTAAGTAGTTTGATGCATAAGCAATTTTTGATAAACCTTAAAGCTGTTTGTGCGATCTCTTAACGTTTAAAAAAGAATTAAGCGTGTTATAAAAAGTTAAGCAAGGTTAATGAGTTAGTGATTGCTGTTTACGTTTACCTAGGTTTTTATGCGGTGAAACGCGTTTTTAACTTATGTGATGTGTTCTTAAAAACTAATCACACTATCTAAAGAAACATCCCAAGGTTGTGCATCAATCACATCGACTTGCTGAAAATGATGACCTAATCCTATTAATTCTGGCCCAAAAAAATTTTTGCGAAAAAGTCGAAAATTGAAGCTTCGATCGTAAAAACCACCCCCCATACCCAATCGATGACCTTGATCATCAAATGCCAACAAAGGTGTTAACACGATGTTTAAGTGTTGTGCTTTGATGCATGTTGATGGTTTGTATAAAGGTTCAAGTATGTTGAAACGATTACGTGTCATACAGGTGTTAGGTGACCAAGGTGCAAACCATAAGCGACCTTTAAAGAAAGGATGTAACACCGGTAAGTAACATTGCTTACCTAAGCTGTAGGCATGTTCAAGGATCGGTAAGGCATCGATCTCGCCACGTGTACCGATATAACCGGCAATATGTTGCGCATTACGGTACTGAGGTAGCGATATAACGTGTTCAAAGATGGCGTGATTAGCGATATCGCGTTGTTCGGCGCTTAACGCTTGGCGTTGTTGCTTTATTTGGCGGCGAAGAGCAGGAATATCAGTCATACAGAGCCTATGAAAGAGAAAAGGCGCCCCGCTTGTGCCGGTGTAGACCGTGGGCCTTGAACCATAAGGTTCAAGTGGGGCCGACACGGGGCTTTAGGCTTTCCGCTCATGGCGGACATGCACACCGCATTCCGAAGACCGACCCCGAGGTGCTGTAAGCATCGGCTCAAGGGGTTTTCTGGTCTGCTGTCGAACACAGCAGGGCGCTTACGTGAAGGCTAATGCCCAACGCGGGGGAGTACAAGCGAGAGTGTTAGGGTTTTACAGCTCGAGTTGAGCTGAATCATTGAGAGCGATCTCAATTCGCTCGCGCAAATGACGCACGCGCTTATTCGCTGCACTGGCCGCATCAGCCGAGGTGTTTTCGTTGCTGAGTAGGTCATTCGCGAGATTTAACGCTGCCATCACCGCAATACGCTCGGTACCAACCACTTTGCCGCTGGTGCGGATCTCTTTCATGCGGCCATCAAGCAGGCGAGCTGCGTTGAGGAGCGCTTCTTCGTGATCGGATTCGCAGCCAATACGGTATTGCTTGCCAAGAATGGTGACATCGAGTGATTTTTTGTCGCTCATCCTTCCGACTCCAAGCTTTTCAGCTTATCGATCATCGCTTCAACACGGGTGCGTGCGGTGGCGTTGTTTTCGATGAGCTTGTCGCGCTCACGTGAGAGCAATTCAACATCCGCGCGCAGGGTTTTGTTTTCATCTTTGAGATGAATGCAGGCACGGATCAATTCCTCAACGCGCATTTCGAGGGCGCGCAGGTCTTGTTCTTGAATATTGCCGGTGGATTCGCTCATAAGTTCGACACTTTAACCACCCCGTGCCTAAGGAGCAATCGTTTGGCGTGATAAACTGACATCATTAGATAACATCAAAAATGAGGCCTTTAGGTGTCTGAATTAGAAACCGTCGATTTTGCGCAGTGCCAAGCAGCCATGCAGCGGGTAAATATTCCGTTTTCAGCGGCTGAGGCGCACGGTATTGCCGTGGGCTTGTTTAGCGCGCGTGCCGATGATGCCCAGCAACACTGGGTGCAATCGGTGTATGCCGAGCTTGATGCAAATGATGTGTTGGCAAATGAAGCACGTGAGCAGCTTGATCAGGTGTTTGTCGGTGCTGAAAAGCAGATCGAAGACACGGAGTTTGGTCTGCAGTTGTTCTTGCCCGATGAGGCGATCGAAAACCTGCCGCGCAGCACCGCGATTCGCGACTGGGCGCAGGGCTTTTTGTATGGCTTTGGTTTGACCGGTAACAGCCAAGCAGCGCTCTCTGAAGAAAGCCAAGAGGCATTGCGAGATCTGTATGAGATTGCACAGCTCGATGTCAGCGAGGCGTATGCCTCAAATGATGAGGTCGAGATGTTGGTCGAGGTCGAAGAATATATGCGTGTTGGCGTGATGATGATTGCCGAAGATCTGCGCATCAATGCACAACCTGAGGGTGATCATGAGCTCCACTGAGTTTGCCCGCCGTCGTAAGCAGCTGATGCGCATGATGGGTGAGAACAGCATTGCGATTCTCCCCACCGCGAATGAGCAAGTGCGTAATCGTGATGTGTTGTTTCCGTTCCGTCCGGACAGTGACTTTTTCTATCTGACCGGCTTCTCAGAGCCTGAAGCGGTGATGGTCTTGCTGCCGAATCGTAAGCAAGGCGAGTTCTTGATGTTCTGTCGCGAGAAAGACCCGGTTAAAGAAACCTGGGATGGTTATCGTGCCGGTCTTGAAGGCGCGATGGAGCAATACGGCGCGGATGATGCGTTTCCGTTCTCGGATATCGATGACATCCTGCCGGGTTTGTTAGAACAACGTGAACGTGTGTTCTACGAGATGGGCTGTAACGCAGCATTTGATGCGCGTATGTCAGAGTGGGTGCATCAGGTGCGTGGTCGTACACGTACCGGTGTGCATGCACCAACCGAGTTTTTAGCGCTCGATCATTTTGTTCACGATATGCGCTTATATAAAAGTCGCTCTGAGATCGCGACCATGCGCAAAGCGGCGAAGCTTTCTGCGGCAGCACATTCAGAACTGATGCGCACAACGCAGCCAGGTGATGCAGAGTATCAATTAGCCTCACGCTTCCAACATTACTGTCAGATGCGCGGTGCGTCACAACAAGCGTATCCCTCCATTGTTGGCGGTGGTAACAATGGCTGCGTATTGCACTATGTGGAAAACAAAGATGCGCTGAATGATGGCGACTTGGTGTTGATTGATGCCGGTTGTGAGCTCGATTGCTATGCCTCGGATATCACACGCACCTTCCCAGTGAATGGCACCTTCAGTGAGCCACAAGCACAGCTTTATCAATTGGTATTGGATGCGCAGCATGCAGCAATTGAACAGGTGCAAGTGGGTAATCATTACAACGATCCACACGAAGCTGCTGTGCGTGTTTTAGCCAAAGGCTTGATCAAGCTCGGCTTGCTAAAAGGCACATTGGCGCAAGTATTGAAGAGTCAAAGCTATAAAAAGTTTTACATGCACAGCACCGGTCATTGGCTCGGTATGGATGTGCATGATGTGGGCGATTACAAAATCGATGGTCATTGGCGTGTGCTTGAGCCTGGCATGGTGCTGACGGTCGAGCCCGGTCTTTATATTCCTGTTGGCAGCAAAGGTGTTGCTAAGAAGTGGCAGGGCATTGGTATTCGTATCGAAGATGATGTGGTCGTTACTAAAAATGGCCCCGATGTTTTAACTCGTGATGTGCCAAAAGAGATCGCAGAGATCGAGGCCTTAATGGCATGAGTGAGATGCGCACCGATTTCGATGTGTTGATTGTTGGCGGCGGCATGGTCGGCGCGAGCTTGGCGATTGCCTTGTCAGAACATCAACTGCGTATTGGTTTGTTGGAAGCAGCGATTCCGTCTGACCCGGGTCGTCCGAGTTATGACGATCGTGGCATTGCGCTCGCACATGGCAGTCAAAAGATCTTTCAAGCGATGGGTTTGTGGGATCACATCTTAGAAGATGCCACACCGATAAAAGATATCCATATCTCAGATCGCGGTCATTTTGGCTTTAGCCATTTGAATGCGGCAAAAGAGAATGTGGATGCGTTGGGTCATGTGGTGACCGCACGTCATTTAGGTCGCCATCTTTTAGAGCGTATGAATCAATGTGCTGATGTAGAAGTGATTGCGCCTGCGCGTGTGGTTGCGGTTGATTCATCTGCGGAAAGTGCATTTGTCGAAGTGGAACAAGACGGTCAGCAGCGAACTATCCACACCAAGTTGTTAGTTGCAGCTGATGGCGGCAAGTCGTTTATTCGTGAGCAGCTTGACGTGCCAACGCAGCGTTGGGAATATGGTCAAACCGCTGTGGTGACAAACATCACGCCGGAGCAGCCGCATAACAATGTGGCGTATGAGCGTTTCACTGATTCAGGTCCAGTTGCTTTATTACCCATGACTGAGAATCGTTGTGCCTTAGTGTGGACCGTGCGTGATGAGCAAGTTGATGAGGTGATGGCCTTTGATGACGCGCAATTTATTCAGCACTTCCAAGAACGCTTTGGTCATCGCTTAGGTCGTTTCATGCGTGTGGGTAAACGAAACCATTACCCACTGAATTTATTACGCGCCAAAGAATTCACCCGTGAGCGAATCGCGATCATTGGTAATGCTGCACACACCTTGCATCCGATTGCAGGCCAAGGTTTTAACTTAGGTTTGCGTGATGTCTCTGCATTGGTGGATGTGATTCTTGCTGCGCAGAAAGAACATGATGATGTGGGTCATAGCTCAGCATTAGATCGATTCTCGCAATGGCGTAAAACAGAACAAAAGAGCATGGCCTTAGCCACTGATGGTTTAGCGCGTTTGTTTAGTAATCCGCTGAAATCAATTCGCTTAGGTCGTAATGCCGGTTTGTTGTTGGTTGATCTGTTCCCACCGTTACGTCGCGGTATCGCGCGTGGTGCGATGGGTTTGCTCGGTAAGCTGCCACGACTGAGTCGAGGTTTAAAACCTTAATGAGCGACTCCAGTGACATCATCATTGTCGGTGGCGGCATGGTCGGCGCCTGTATGGCATTGGCTGCAGCGCGTGAAGGTTTCCAAGTTACTTTGTTGGAGCCACGCCAGCCATCATTAGATTGGTCGGGTGATGATTTTGATATTCGTGTCTCTGCGTTAACTCGCACATCCGAAACGATTCTGCGCAACCTCGATGTGTGGCAGGGCATGCAACAGCGTCGCGTAACGGCGTATGAAAATATGCATGTGTGGGATCGTAAAGGTTTTGGTGAGATTCACTTTGCCGCAGAAGATGTTGGTGCGCCGAACTTGGGCATATCGTTGAGAACCGTGTGATCGTTGCTGGTTTATGGGAACAGATTAATCATCAAGCCAACATCACTCATGTGGCTGACTTTGAGATCACATCGATCGAACGTGAAGGCGATCAAACAAAACTCATCTCTTCTAATGATGATGTGTTGTCAGCGTCGCTTGTCATTGGTGCAGACGGTGCGCGCTCGTCGGTGCGTGAGCTTGTTGGATTAACTGCCAGCACAAGTTCTTATGATCAAGAAGGTGTGGTCTGCACGGTAAAAGCTGAGCAGGGTAATGCCAGCACTGCGTGGCAACGTTTTATGCCCAGTGGTCCTTTAGCCTTATTGCCAATGAACGAAGATCATTTCTCGATCGTTTGGTCGACTTCGCCTGAGCATGCGCAATCGTTAGTCAATGCCTCAGAAGAGAGCTTTAACCAAGAGCTCACTCAAGCCAGTGAAAATGTGTGCGGCAAGTTGAGTGTTATCGGTGATCGTGCTGCGTTTCCGCTGCGTAAGCTAAAAGCTGAGCGCTATGTGGTAGATGGCGTGGCATTGATTGGTGATGCCGCTCACGTGATTCATCCTTTAGCTGGTCAGGGGGTGAACTTAGGTTTCCTTGATGCGGCGATGTTGATCGATGTGTTGATCGAAGCGCGTGCGCATCGTGAGTCGATTGGTGCGATGGGTGTGCTGCGTCGTTATGAGCGAGCACGTAAGGGGCACAACCTTGCCGTGCAATCGGCGATGGATGGCTTCAAGCATCTGTTCAGTAACAACAATCCTGCGCTCACCTTGCTGCGTAATGTTGGCTTGGGTGTGGCGCATCATGTCTCGCCGCTGCGACGTCAATTTGAGCGTGTCGCATTAGGTGAAGGCGTGAGCTTGCCTTCACTCGGCAAGCGACTCTAAAGTGCTGTTTTTATTATTTATTTAAGCCGCTGTCCTTATCATCGATAGATTTAATGGTTAATAGGCTTGGCAGGGCTAGGGGCTTTGGTTAGCATCCACACTCCCAATCGATATCGATGCAGGAGAGACCGAGATTTCTCGGCACCGAAGGCGCAAATTCCGCCCGGAATCGCTCAGGTAAAAGGACTGCATTTGATGAGGACACTCAAGATTGGCTCTGGAGAGCTGCGCTGTAGCGCACACCGACGGGGTAAACTCTCAGGTTACCGGACAGAGGGGCGGATGATGTAAATCCATCGTGGGTTTAGATCATCCGCCCTTTTTTGTGTCCGAGATTTAAGCCAGTGAGAGCCACGATGAGTGCTGATAAGAAAACAATTTTGAATGCTGTTCACCGCGAGATGGGTGCCCGTATGGTGCCGTTTGGTGGATGGGACATGCCGGTTAACTACGGCTCTCAGATCGATGAGCACCACGCTGTGCGTAACGATGCAGGCATGTTTGATGTTTGCCATATGACCGTGGTGGATCTGAAAGGTGCTCGCGTTCGTGAGTTTTTGCAGAACTTGCTTGCGAATGATGTCGCTAAGCTGCAGACCTCTGGTAAAGCGCTTTATTCGTGCATGCTCAAGCCAGAAGGCGGCGTGATTGATGATTTGATCGTCTACTTTATGAATGAAGAGTGGTTCCGCATGGTGATCAATGCCGGTACCACTGAGAAAGATATCGAGTGGATGCAGCAGCAAGCGCCTGCGTTTGATGTTGCAGTTGAGCCACGTTTTGATCTTGGCATGGTCGCAGTTCAAGGCCCTAAGGCGCGTGAGAAAGCGATCAGCATCATGCAGCCAGAGTTAGCCGTCGCAGCGAAAGAGCTCAAGCCTTTTAATGCAGCGACAGATGGCCACTGGTTTGTCGGTCGTACCGGCTACACCGGTGAAGATGGTTTTGAGATCGTAGTGCCTGAAAATGAAACCGAGCAGCTGTGGCGTGACTTAGCTGCAGCAGGCGTTGCGCCTTGTGGTTTAGGTGCTCGCGATACCTTGCGTTTAGAAGCGGGTATGAATCTTTATGGTTCAGACATGGATGAAGGCCTCACGCCTTTAGAGTCAGGTCTGAGCTGGACCGTGGCGATGGCGGACGATCGTCAGTTCATTGGTCGCGAAGCCTTAGAAGCGCAAAAAGCAGCCGGCAATATCGCCAAGTTTATTGGCTTGGTGCTTGAAGGCCGCGGCGTTCTGCGCGGACATCAAAAGATTTATGACGGCGATCGCGAGGTCGGCGAAATCACCTCGGGTGGCTTCTCGCCAACCCTTGAGCGTTCAATTGCGATGGCGCGTGTTGCGGCGGATGCAGGCGAGAGCTTAGAGGTGGATATTCGCGGTAAGCGTTTGCCATTAAGAGTGGTTAAGATGCCATTTGCCCGAAACGGCAAGGCACAAATCGAACTGTAATTTTTCCGGGATTCGCAAATCCCTTTGCACTTTTTGAGGATAGAAACATGAGCGAAATTCCAAGTGATTTGAAATACACCAAGAGCCACGAGTGGGTGCGTGATGAAGGCGATGGCACTGTGACCATCGGCGTAACTGCTCACGCAGCTGAATTGCTCGGCGACTTGGTATTTGTTGAGCTGCCAGAAGAAGGCGCTGAATTCGACGCAGGCGATGAGTGTGCGGTTGTTGAATCAGTAAAAGCTGCTTCTGACGTTTACAGCCCAGTGGGTGGTGAAGTAGTTGCCGCTAACGAGTTGCTCGCTAACGCACCAGAGACCATCAACGATGATGCGTATGGTGATGGTTGGATCTTCACCTTGCGTTTATCTGATGCAGGTGAGATGGACGATCTGATGGATGCTGAAGCTTACGCTGAGCACTGTGAGAACGAAGACCACTAATTCTTTTTTACGGCGTGTCGTTCGCGGCACGCCAACCTAGGTTTGCCTTATGCCGTTTATTCCCCATACCGAAGAAGAAGTCCAAGCGATGCTCGCCGATATCGGCGCGTCATCGATTGATGATTTGTTTGATGAAATTCCTGAAGGTCTGATCGTTACTGAAGATGACCTGAAGAGCATTCCGCAAGGTTTGCCAGAGATGGATGTTGCTCGTTTGATGCAATCGCGTGCACGTAAAGATGGACACGGTGTGTGTTTCATCGGTGCGGGCGCTTACGATCATCACATCCCTGCAGCGGTATGGCAGATCACCACGCGTGGTGAGTTCTACAGTGCCTATACGCCTTATCAGGCAGAGGCAAGCCAAGGTACTTTGCAGTTGTTGTACGAATATCAATCGATGATGACTGCATTGATGGATATGGATGTATCAAACGCCTCTTTATACGACGGTGCTACCGGTGTTGCAGAAGCGATCTTGATGGCGATTCGTGGCAACCGTAAGAGCAAATCTAAGCGTGTCTTGATGCCACGCACGGTTCATCCTGCGTATCGCAAAGTGGTGCAAACCATTGTTAAGAACCAACAGATCGAAGTGGTTGAAGTGCCGTTCGATATGGCAACCGGTCAAACTGATATGGCTGCACTGCAAGCCTATGCAGGTGAAGACTATGCAGCACTGATTATTCCTCAGCCAAACTTCTTTGGTGTGTTGGAAGATGTTGCTGGCATGACTGACTTTGCACACGCTAACGGCATGTTGGCGATCGGTGTTGTTAACCCATTAGCGATGTCGGTGATCACGCCACCAGGTCAATGGGGCGAAACCGGTGCAGATATCGTTGTCGGTGAAGGTCAGCCATTAGGTGCACCTTTATCATCAGGTGGCCCTTACTTC
Source organism: Gammaproteobacteria bacterium (assembly GCA_038146785.1). GTDB lineage: Bacteria > Pseudomonadota > Gammaproteobacteria > Chromatiales > Chromatiaceae > VMDJ01. The sequence continues at coordinate 368,186 of JAYQSI010000016.1, read as the reverse complement.
GGTTTCATGTGTTGTACCCAAGCGTTGGTGCGTCAGATGCCAGGCCGCATCATCGGTAAGACAACCGACCTTGATGGCAAAGATGGTTATGCACTGACACTGCAAGCACGTGAGCAACACATCCGTCGTTCTAAAGCGACCTCTAACATTTGTACTAACCAAGGCTTACTGGTTACCGCAGCGACGATTCATATGTCGTTGTTAGGTGCAGAAGGTTTGGCGCGTGCAGCCGCAAGCTCACATCACAACACCAATAGCTTGGTTGAGCAGCTCACCGCGATTAACGGTGTTGAGCAAGCATTCTCAGGTGCAGCTTTCCACGAGCGTGTATTGCGCTTGCCGGCTGAAGCTGAAGCCACCTTGCAGCTGTTAGCTAACCAAGATGTCTTGGGTGGTTTTAACCTGAAAGATGATTACCCAGAGTTAGGCGATGCGATTTTGGTCTGTGCGACCGAGCAGCGTACGGAAGATGAGATTGCGGAATACGCAAGTAAGTTGGCCAAGGTGGTCGGCGCTTAAGCCGCAGGAGATAAGACTATGTTGATTTTTGAACAATCTAAAGCCGGTCGTCGTGCCTTCGCACAATCTCCAGCAACACGTGTTGAGCTCAGTGGTATTCCTGCTGATCAACAACGTAAAGATAAGCCTGCTTTGCCTGAAGTATCAGAGATGCAAGCCGTGCGTCACTTCACACGTTTGTCGCAGAAGAACTTCTCGATTGATACCGAGTTCTATCCACTCGGTTCATGCACCATGAAGTACAACCCACGTGCATGTAACAGTTTAGCGATGTTGCCAGGTTTCTTGTCGCGTCATCCGTATGCGCCAGACTCACATAGCCAAGGTTACTTGAGCTGCATGTATGACCTGCAAGAGATCTTGAAGACCGTGACTGGTATGAAAGAGGTTTCATTGGTGCCAGCAGCGGGCGCACAAGGTGAGTTTGCCGGTGTAGCAATGATCCGTGCTTACCACGATGCTCGTAACGATGATGCGCGTAATGAAATCATCGTGCCTGATGCAGCACACGGTACGAACCCTGCTACCGCCGTTATGTGTGGTTATAAAGTTAAAGAGATTCCAACGCTTGAAGATGGCGACGTCGACGTTGAAGCTTTGAAAGCCGTTGTCGGTCCTCAAACAGCTGGCATCATGTTGACCAACCCATCAACAGTGGGTGTGTTCGAACGTCGTATCAAAGAGATCGCAAAGATCGTTCACGATGCAGGCGGCTTGTTGTACTACGACGGCGCAAACCTGAATGCGATCTTGGGCAAGGTGCGTCCAGGCGACATGGGCTTTGATGTAATTCATATGAATCTGCACAAGACCTTCTCAACGCCACACGGTGGTGGTGGCCCTGGTGCTGGTGCGGTTGGTGTATCTGCACGTTTGGTTCCGCATTTGCCAGTGCCTATGGCTGCCAAGAATGAAGATGGAAGCTACGGTTGGTTAACCGAAGAAGATCGTCCTCAATCAATCGGTAAGTTGATGGGCTTTGCTGGTAATGCCGGCGTGTTGTTGCGTGCTTACATCTATGCACGTTTGCTCGGTCGTGAAGGCATGGTGCGTGTATCAGAGTACGCAACCTTGAACGCTAACTACATGGCAGCAAAGCTTGAGAAAAGCTGGTTTTGAATTGGCGTACCCAGGTCGTCGTGCAACTCACGAGTTCATTGTGACCTTGCGTAAGCAAGCAAAGAACTTGGATGTCAACGCGATGGACTTTGCAAAGCGCTTACTCGACTTTGGCTTCCACGCGCCAACAACTTACTTCCCGATCCACGTGCCCGAGTGTTTCTTGATCGAGCCAACAGAATCTGAAGCAAAAGATGCGTTGGATGGTTTCATCGAAGCGATGATCGCGATTCAAAAAGAAGCCGAAACAGAAGCGGAGATGGTGAAGGGTGCGCCTTACACCTTGCCGGTTCGTCGCTTGGATGATGTTAAGGCAGCGCGTGAGCTTAACCTGAAGTATCAAGCGAGCTAAAAGGAGAGTGGCGATAGCCACTTTCTTTCAGGCATAAAAAAGCCCCGCTATTGCGGGGCTCTTTATTTCAGATCGAGTCTGAATTACTTAGCAACTGGTGCGTAAGCTGGCTGCTCGTAACCGTAAGCAGTAGCGTTGGTATCAGTAGAACCGTTACCTTTGAAGTCGCCTGCAGTGCGGCCTTTACCAGAGAAGTTCATAGAGAAAGTAGCTTCACCTTCGCCAGTACCGTTACCGATGAAGTCGCCTTTAGCGTTGTTCGCGCCGTTAGCGTTAGTGTTAGCTGAATCCATGAACGCTGAAGCTTGAGCTGAAGCGATGATAGCTGCGATTGCGATGATCTTTTTCATTGTTAAATCCTCAAAAAATTGTTTAGAAGTGTTTCGCTGACCAACCATTGATCAGCTAATGAGGATAAGTATATAAGTATTTTCTAATATGTCAATACTTATTTCACAAAAAGTTTCTTTTTTTAGCTCATACCTTATATAGAGGGCACAAAAAAGCCGGCTCGAGGCCGGCTTTTCGGGCTTAAAGGCTGATTAAATCTCGAATTTCTCGAGTTTCTGCTCAACCGAAATACCTTTCATGGTCACGTACTTTGGCATGCCATTCTCGTAAGGAGGGTAAGCCTCACCTTGGATCAGTGGGTAGAGGTATTCCTTACATTTATCGGTAATGCCGTAGCCATCATCGCTGATGAAGTCCATTGGCATCATCTTCTCAACGTTTGCTACCTCTGAAAGTGGTGCCTCGCCGATGCTCCATTTGTATGGAGATGATGATTCACGCACAACGGTCGGCATGATTGAGTTCTTGCCTTCCAAGGCTTTCTCAACAGCTGCCTTACCAAGAGCATATGCTTGCTCAACGTCAGACTCAGACGCTAGGTGACGTGCTGCACGCTGCAGGTAGTCTGCAACCGCCCAGTGGAACTTATAACCCAACGCTTCTTTGATCATGTTGGCAACAACTGGGGCTGCGCCACCGAGTTGTGCGTGACCAAATGAGTCGCGAGTGCCTTGCTCAGCAAGGAAGGTGCCGTCAGGCCAGTGACAACCCTCTGAAACCACGATGGTGCAGAAGTCGTGTTCTTTTACCTTTGCATCAACTGCTGCCAAGAACTTGTCTTTGTCGAACTCAACTTCAGGGAAGAGGGTTAAAACAGGGATATTTTGGTCTTCAACCAATGCGCCTGCCGCTGCAATCCAGCCTGCGTGACGACCCATAACCTCGATAACGAAGATCTTGGTTGAGGTTGCCGCCATTGAGCGAACGTCGAAGCTCGCCTCTAGCGTAGAGACCGCGATGTACTTCGCTACTGAACCGAAGCCTGGGCAGTTGTCGGTGATGGGTAGGTCGTTATCCACGGTTTTTGGTACGTGGATCGCTTGTACTGGGTAGCCCATCTTTTCAGAGAGCTGAGAGACTTTAAAACAAGTGTCAGCTGAGTCACCGCCACCGTTATAGAAGAAGTAGCCAATATTGTGTGCTTTGAAGACTTCGATCAGGCGCTCGTATTCGCGCTTGTTATCTTCAAGGCTTTTTAGCTTGAAACGGCATGAGCCAAAACCACCTGATGGGGTGTTTTTCAACGCTGCAATGTCTTCTGCAGATTCGAGATCGGTATCGATCAAATCTTCGGTCAAAGCACCAATGATGCCGTTTCGACCTGCGAAAACTTTGCCAATTTTATCTTTATGCTGACGCGCTGTTTCGATTACACCGGCTGCAGATGCATTGATCACCGAAGTGACACCACCAGATTGCGCGTAAAATGCGTTTTTCGTCGCCATTTTTCCTCCTGCTGACGCTAATGACCTAAACGTACGCTGAATTCTGAAATGGCGCTATCGAAGGTTTGAATACCCTTATATATAGAAAGACTAATAAAGTGAATTTGCTCGAAAAATCGGCGCTGAAGAATGAGAAATACCAATAAAATCAAATAAAATCAGACGCTTCGTTGACAATATCAGGGCATTTACAGTAGTTTGTGCGCTGAAATTTTTCCCGATGTCGCCAAATGTCGACATCATTGTATAAAAAATAGCCAGTTGTATCGGCTTGTTGGAGCTTAACCGCTCAGACTCAACAATTACCTGAGAGCGCCATGCGTATTGTCTTATTAGGCCCCCAGGGTTCCGGAAAAGCGGAACTCGCTCAAAAAATCTCAAAAGAATACAAAATCCCAGTGATCACTCAGCACAGTATCGTTGATACGGCAGCGGCTGAAGATAGTGAATTGGGCAAGTTGGCTCGTGAAGCACGGGATTCCAGCCGGGTTTCTGAGGATCTTTTGACCGCATTACTGCGCGTTCAGCTGCCAAAAATGAACCTGAAGAAGGGCTATATCATCGTTGATATGCCTAAGAGCGTGGGTCAGGCAGACAATATCGATCAAGTCGTTAATGAATTAGGCCGCCCAGTGGATTTGGCGATCAAGTTGCATGTCGATACCGACGATCTGATGGAGCGCTTGGTCGGTCATGTTCAATGTGACAAGTGTGGTACCAGCTACAACATCTATGTAAACCCACCGATGATGAAAGGTGTGTGTGATGTGTGTGGTGCGCGTTGTACCCAGCGTCCTGGCGATTACGAAGAGAACATCAGTAACCGTATCCGTTTGTACGATATGGCGATGGTGCCGCTACTCGATTTCTATGAGAAGGCAGAAAAGCTTTCAACTTTTGATGCAACCATCGGCGGCGACCATTTGTGGACTCGCGTGAAGAAGGTCATCGATGCAACACCAAGCCCAGAGATTGAGGTGGTGAAGGTCGAAGAGGCTGCGCCTGATGAGCTAGCAGCTTTGGAAGCGGCGATTACTGAAGCAGCAGAGCAACCTGCTAAAGGCGCTAAGAAAAAAGCAGCAAAGAAAGTAGCTAAAAAGGTTGCCAAGAAGGCTGCGGCGAAGAAAGAGCCTGCTAAGAAAGCTGAGCCTAAGAAGGCGGCTAAGAAAGTCGCTAAGAAGGTTGCAAAGAAAGCTGCTGCCAAGAAAGTGGCTAAAAAAGCAGCACCGAAAAAAGTCGCTAAGAAAGTGACTAAGAAGGTGGCGAAAAAAGTGACCAAAAAAGCAGCGCCTAAAAAGGTCGCTAAGAAAGTCACAAAGAAGGTTGCTAAAAAGGTGACAAAGAAAGTCGCCAAGAAAGTGACTAAAAAAGTGGCTAAGAAGGCACCTGTTAAAAAGGTAGCCAAGAAGGTCGCCAAAAAAGTCGCTAAGAAAGCAGCACCTAAAAAGGCGGCAAAAAAAGTCGCAAAGAAGGTCGCTAAAAAAGTCGCCAAGAAAACGGCGAAAAAGAAAGCCGCTAAAAAGCGTTAATGAAAAAGGCCGCAATCGCGGCCTTTTTTATGTGCTCAACCTTTGCCGATGAGCTCTATCTGATAGCCATCAGGGTCTTCAACAAACGCAATGATCCGAGTGCCTGCGTTCATAGGGCCGGCATCTCGAATGATCTTGCCGCCCTTCGCTTTGATTTGAGCGGTGGCTTCGTAAACGTCATCGACTTCAAGTGCGATATGCCCAAAGCCAGTGCCCATATCGTAGCTTTCGACACCCCAGTTATAGGTCAGCTCAAGCGCGGCTTGTTCGCTTTCATCGCCATAGCCTAAAAAGGCATTGGTGAATTCACCTTTTGGATAGTCTTTTTGGCGTAGCAGTTTCATGCCCATGATCTCGGTATAAAACGCAATCGAGCGCTCAAGGTTGCCAGATCGAATCATCGTATGAAGGATGCGCATATCAGTTACCTGCCACGGTCATTTGTTTGATCAACCAAGAGCCGGTGTTATAGCTGCTTGGAATATCGTTATCGGTAGCCACGGCTTCAAGGTCTTGGAACATTTGTTGAAGATTGCCTGCTACGGTGATCTCTTCGACGGGATAAGCGATCTCGCCATTCTCAATCCAAAAGCCTGCCGCACCACGCGAGTAATCACCGGTAACCGTGTTGCTTCCTTGGCCCATCAGTTCGGTGATGTAGAGACCGGTTCCCATCTCTTTAAGAAGCTCTTCACGAGACTGACCAGTGCTTTGAATAATCGGGTTACGTACGCCGCCAGCATGACCGGTTGTCGTCATCTTGAGTTTGCGCGCACTGTAGCTATCTAAAAGATAGGTGGTTAAGTGACCCGCATCGATCAATTTTTTATCGGTTGTTGCGACGCCTTCGTTATCGAAGGGGGCGCTACCCAGCGCCTGTAACAGGTGTGGTTGTTCAGCGATGTTGACCCAATCAGGGAAGAGCTGCTCATTCAGCTTGCCACCTAAAAAACTCGCATCGCGATAAATAGCAGAGCCGCGCATGGCGCCAAACAAACCACGCATCAGGCCGCCGGCCATCTCGGCACTAAACAGCACAGGGCATTTAGTGGTCTTAATCTTGCGGCTGTTCAATCGAGCGATGGCACGTTCAGCGGCCTTTAAGCCAACACTTTCCGCGCTATCCAATTTATCCGCTAAGCGACTCGAGCTATACCAATAATCGCGCTGCATTTGATCGCCTGTTCCGGCAATCACTGAACAACTTAAGCTGTGACGAGTGGCAGGGTAGCCACCGACAAAGCCATGACTGTTTGCATAGACATAAGCGGTTGCTTGCGTGTGAGTACTCGCACCTTCTGAATTGCTGATGCGAGTATCAGCTTCTCGAGCTGCGGCTTCGCAACGTAAAGCGATCTCTGCTGCTTCATCTGCGCTGACATTCCAATGATGATTTAGATCGAGATCAGGAATCGATGCTGCCATCTTGTCCGCATCAGCAAGTCCTGCTGCAGGATCTTCTGAGGTGTACTTTGCAATACGGCATGCCGCTTCAACCGTTTCTTTAATCGCATTAGGCGTGAGGTCAGTTGTGCTTGCTGAGCCTTTGCGTTGGCCAAAATACACCGTGACGCCCAAGCCATGATCACTGGTGCGCTCAATCGTTTCTATCTCACCAAGGCGAACGCCAACATCTAAACCACTTTGTGCATGCACGGCAGCTTCAGCTTGTGATGCGCCTTGTTGTTTTGCTTCATCGAGTAAATTGGCAACAACACTTTGTAAGCTTTCTAAAGAATGACTCATGCGGCGGTACCACCGACAGTCATTTGATCAATCTTCAATGTCGGCTGACCGACACCAACCGGTACGCTTTGACCTTCTTTACCGCAGACGCCAACACCGTTATCCAGCTTAAGGTCGTTGCCCACCATGCTGATCTGAGTCATTGATTCAGGACCGTTACCAATTAAGGTGGCGCCTTTCACTGGCTTAGTGATCTTGCCGTTTTCAATCAGATAGGCTTCGTTAGCTGAGAAAACAAATTTGCCTGAGGTGATGTCAACTTGGCCGCCGCCAAAGTTAACTGCATAGAGTCCTTTGTCGACTGACGCAATGATCTCAGCAGGATCACTTTCGCCCGCCAACATATAGGTGTTGGTCATGCGAGGCATGGGTAGGTGCGCATAGGATTCACGACGACCATTGCCAGTGGTTGGCATGCCCATCAGTCGCGCATTCATCTTGTCTTGCATATAGCCTTTCAGGATGCCGTTCTCGATTAGCACCGTGTTTTGAGAAGGCGTGCCTTCATCATCAACACTTAAAGAGCCGCGACGCCCATCCAGTGTGCCGTCATCCACAACCGTAACTAAAGGCGAAGCTACTTGCTCACCAATACGACCTGAGAACGCAGAGGTGCCTTTACGGTTAAAGTCACCTTCAAGACCATGGCCTACTGCTTCGTGCAATAACACGCCCGGCCAGCCTGGTCCGAGCACGACAGGCAGCATGCCTGCTGGCGCATCAACAGCTTCAAGGTTGACTAATGCTTGGCGCACGGCTTCTTTGGCATAGCCTTCGGCTTTGTCTTCATTTAAGAAGAACTCGAGTGAAGTGCGAGCACCGCCACCGCAACTGGCTTGTTCACGACGACCATTTTGTTCAACGATCACGCTGACATTCATACGCACTAAAGGTCGTACGTCACCAGCCATCTCGCCTTGTTCGTTAATCACGAGAACAGTGTCGTGTGCTGCAACCATGCTCACCGTGACCTGCTTAACGCGTGGATCTTCAGCACGTGCTAAAGCATCGAGCTTCTTCATCAGATCAAGCTTTTGTGATTCGCTTAAGGTGTCGAGCGGATTGATCGCAGGGTAGAGCGCTTTCGCATCACGCTGGGATTTCAGGCCAAAGTGACTGTCTTGTTGATGATGCGCAATGGCACGTGCCGCACTCGCAGCATCTAAGAGTGCATTGGTTGAAAGCTCATCGGTATACGCAAAGCCAGTTTTCTCACCACTGATAGCACGCAAGCCAGCACCTTGTTCGATGTTGTGGTTGCCTTCTTTGATAATGCCGTCATCAAGAATCCAAGACTCAAGACGCGAGTACTGAAAGTACAAATCAGCCGCATCAATTTGGCGGCTGAGTAAGCGATCCATCACTTTGTTAATCGCTGAGTCGTTAAGCCCGGGTTTGTCGAGCAGGGTGGCTTTCGCCAGATCTAAAGGTGTTGTCATAGTGGGTTGTGATTAATTGCACTTCAATTGACGATGCTGCAGACAAGGGAAGTTGCGGCGTGTATTGGTTTGGAAATCATGATTGATATTGCCGATCGCAAAACCATTGCCTTTGTCACGCTTATCTAAAACGCTGCCCCATGGGTCAACAATCATGCTGTGGCCATGGGTTTCACGACCTTTGACGTGGAAACCGCCTTGGTCAGCGGCAACCACATAAGCCAAATTCTCAATTGCGCGGGCACGTACAAGCGTTTCCCAATGCGCACGTCCTGTGACAGCAGTGAAGGCGGCAGGTAAGGCAATCACCTCGGCGCCCTTGTCGATCATCGCGCGGAATAGCTCAGGGAAGCGCAAGTCATAACACACCGCAACGCCAAGCTTGCCGACAGGTGAGTCGATCACGGTGACGCTGTCACCTGGCTCGATGGTGTTTGATTCGTTAAAGGTCTCAGCAGACTCAACAATGTTTACATCAAAGAGATGACGCTTATCGTAGCGACCGACTTCTTGACCGCGATCATTAAAGATCAAGCTTGAAGCGCGCCACTTGGATTGATCATCACCTTCTAATGGAATGGTGCCGCCGACGATCCAAATGCCCAGTCGTGCCGCAACGCGCGACAGAAATTGTTGCAGAGGGCCATCACCTTGAGTTTCACGGAAACGGTAAGACGTCTTTACATGAGTTGCCAAGAAAGGCGAAGGACTCAGGAAGTACGGCGAGCTTGGCGCCTTGTCGAGCAGCCTCTTCAAGCATTTTCTCGGTCGCAAGAAGGTTTGCATTGATATTGGTGCCTGAGGCTAACTGGATAGCCGCAACCTTTGTCATGCCATAGCTCATGAATACTGTCGCCTTATCAAATCGAGTTTTTCAATATGTTAACGAATGCGCACTCAGCTGTCTGAGTTAATGCACATTTATTTAGCGTCGTCGCCTTTCAGATTTTTAAGCGTACGCTGGAAGATGTTTTTGCGATCTTCGGTGGGCTTCACCATGTCTTTCTGTTGGTCGGTCGCTTTCTTGCTTTCTTTGCCGGTCAGCGCATTGAATAAGCGAGAGAAGGCGCCGCTGGTATCGAGCGCTGAAAGCTGAGGGTCATCCCAAGCGCCAGTAACCTCATAGTCAAAACGGTAAGCGCGATTGATGCGATCTCCCAACACTTGCTGTGCGAGGAAGGTGGCAACGCCAGTGACAGGTCCGCCGACGGCAGACGCGGCCAGTGGTAATAGGGTATCTAGATCCGGTGTGACATTAACTCGCAGGTCAAAATCTTCTGCGACCAGACCGATACGACCACCAAGATCGATCACGCCTGTGGCACCTTGCATATGAAAGTTTGAGGTCGCAGCCTGACCTAAACCAACACCAAAATCGGCACTGATGTAGTCATAGCTATAGCCTTTTTTCAGCACATCACCAAAGTCGAGTCTTAGGCGCTTACCGATAGCATCAAGGTTCAACAAGCCAAGTACACGAGTGATGCCCGGCTCTAGGTCATTCAGACGACCTTTGCTGTAACGCATCGAAGCGAGACCTTCGATCGATGCCAAGTGAAATTGGCCGGGGTGGCCGGGCCAAGAGAGCGATTTGATCTTCGCGTCGAGCGCCGACTCTGAGGTGTGCTCGGCATAACCGAGTTGCTTAAGCAGCTTGCCGATATCGGTGGCATTAATCTCGCCATCAATACGTGTCAGCGGTGAGGGCGATCCCCAAACCCAGTAGCCGTGAATGTCCGCGCTACCACTTTCACCATCGATTAAAAGATGTTCGACTTCTTGACCATCGATGCGACGGGTAGAACTCATTGAGAGTTTGCCGAGTGGGGCATCGTTTAATTTAAAGTCGGTGATCTGTAGATCTACAGTCGGTAGCGAACGTGGATCGAGCAAGCTTGGCTCAGGCTTAGGTGAGGCAGGCTTGCCAACACCTGGATCAAAACGCAGATGCGCCTTTTCAAGCTTGGCAACAATGGCATCGTTTTTCTTCGCACGTGAGATTGAGCCAACAAGCTGATCACTGTTTATCTCAGCACTTAATGCATCATCTTTTGAATTAAGCGTGGCTTTGAAGTTGGTGAACTGCGTGGCGCCTAGCTCCATCAGTGCGGTATCGATAGTTAATTCCACCGCACGATTCGAGCTTTCGCCTTGATCAAGAGCCTTCTGCCATTGCGCCAAATTGACACGAGGCACATTGATATTCAGACGTAAGGTCTTGTCATTGGGTAGCGTGGGTTTTTTATCACCTAATGTAATTGCGCCACGCTCACCATCCGCTGAAAAGATGGCGTGAATATTTTTCTTGTAGCTAAGGGCAACATGTTTAACGCCATTATCAATCGGCAGTGAAACGCGAAGCGGCTGGGCTTGCGCTTTGGGTTTGCCAACTGGCTGAGGTAAATCGATATCAATACCTTTCAACTGACTGTCGATGATCAGCTCGAGAGGTGTCTTGCTATCTCGTGGCGGAATGACAAATTGTGCAGCGATCGCTGTTTCGCCTGTGATACCAGACAAGGGGAGGTCGGGCAGTTCTGTTTTTAAGCGATCAATGGTTAAGGCGCTATTCAAATGAATGCGCGTTTCGCCTTGTTTGTTTTTGATGTGTGAGGTGAAAGGTTTATCCCAAAGTGTGCCGGTTAGCTTCTTTGCGGATACGCCATCGAGTGTTAGTGCTAATGCGCCGTTAACCTTTTGTAGGGTAAGTGGCCAGCTACTAAGCGTCAGATCAGTATTGTTTAAGTGAATAGCGCCATCGAGCACATACTTTTCATCATTCTTTGCTAGCGGTATTTGCAGTTTGAGCTCAGTACGACTTTCGCCTTTCAGAGAAAAGGCATCCGCGAGGTAACCCAACTTTTTATTCAGCGCTTTGGACTGCAAAACACCAAGCGCATCTTGTGATGGGCCATTGAGTGAACCATTGATAAGTAGCGGTGAGATAGGTTCCAAGCTTTTGATCTCAGCATGCACTGTTTGCAAAGGCGAGTTAAGAATCGTGCCGCGGTCTGCCGTGATCTCCATGCTGTTCTCGTAGAACCAGAGCTCAGCTGACATGTCATTGATAGCGGGCCAGTCGGGGTTAAAGCGTAAAGGTGCCTGAGTTAACTGGCCGATAACTGAAAAGCTACCATCGCGTGTTTGATCATAAGGGAAGTGTGAAGCAGGGCCGTTAATCAGTAAGCGACCTTGATCAAGTGTGCCGCGCTTAAGTGAATCGGTTAACCAAGTGACAAGATTTGTTGTGAGGTAAGCGTCAGGTAAAAAATGCTCAAGGTGTTGAATGTCGATGGAAGAGAAATCACTGCTGATGAGCATGTGTGGCGCATTAGCAAGATTTGTCACGGCGCCATTGAGATTCATTAGCATGCCGCGACTTTTAATCTGTGCGTTTTCAATGAATACCGACGCATTGCTTGAGAGGTTATTTACGCGAACCTGACTTTTCAGTGCGTCTAATTGGAATGGACGTTTAAAAACAGACGGTGCTTGAAACGCATTGTTCTCAGAATCGATGGTGATTGAGAGCTGGTCATTAAAGTGTGAAAGCGCCGCCTGTTTAAGTTTGCCCTGCAGGCTAAATTGCTTGAGTGTATTTACGCTGTCAGGACTTGAGGCGACAAAAGGCAGCAGTTGATTGGCAATGTCCATTGGCAGGTCTTTTACACCTGCTTTAAATGGTGCGAGCTGCGCATCATGCGGTAGAGATAAAGCTAATTTAAAGGTGCCTTGCTGGTCAGCAAGTTTTAATGCGTTGGCTTGAACTTCAACTTGTGTGGCTTCGTTATCTCGCACAGTGCTGATAAGAGCGTTAAGGCTGACATCTTTAAGCGTCTTTTTGTTGCGCGATAGACCTAGGTGATTAAGTGTGATCTCACCTTGATTGGTGATAACAGTCGCATCCTTCCATGTCTGAGTTAACGATAGCTGACCAGTCCCTTCGGTAATATCGATTGACTCAAGATCAAGCTCTTTAGCAAGTACAGGCAGCTTGAGTTGTTTGATGTGTAACTGACTTTCACCAGACCAGTTGCTGCTTAATGGGTTGCCGTCAATGTCTGCAATAAAATCAAGCTCGCCAATCGATGAGTTGAGTGAAGCATAACCGTAGAAGTGCGAATCACTACCTTCAATGTAGGCATTCAAATTATCAACGGTGATCGGCGCGTCTGCGCGGCGCATATCCTGCCAAGTGAGTTGAATGTCATGTAGCGTAACTTTGCCTGGCAGTAAAAAAGTGTTTGCATCATTGCTTTGTTGTGTAAAGCCAGCCAGATGAACTTTGCCATCGAGCTCACGAATAAAGCGTAACGCTAGCTGGTCAACATGCACTTGGATATGCGCTAAAGGATTTGAGCTAATCAGTGCTAACGGTGAAATGTTGACGCTAATCTCTTTGGCAAAAAGAGGCTCTGATTCAGTGGCGATTTGCACATCGTACAAAGCCACTTTTGGCAGAGCGCCGCGCCATGTCAGTTCTGCACGAGAAAGCTTTAGGTCAATGTTGCCATGCTGCTTGGCAAGTTGAACGATGTCAGCACCAAGGTTTGAGTAGCTCGGTAGCGTGAGGCGCGCTATTAGCACCACAAGGCCTAGCGCAATAATGGTGTAACTGATGATGCGTTGAAGTGCTGTCGCGATCTGCATAACCCTTAGACAAGCACCACGTCGAATTGATCTTGGGTGTAAAGCATTTCAGCTTGTAACTTGATGGCTTTACCAATGAACTGCTCAAGCTCAGCGAGGTTCTGTGATTCCTCGTCTAACAAACGATCAATCACATCTTGTGATGCCAAGACGAGCAATTGCTCAACATCAAATTGGCGTGATTCACGAATGATCTCGCGGAAGATTTCGTAGCAAGTGGTTTCAGCGGTTTTGATTGCGCCGCGGCCACGACAGCTAGGACAGGGTTCACATAACACGTGACCTAATGATTCACGCGTACGTTTACGTGTCATTTCAACTAAGCCAAGTGATGAGACCTCAGTCACATGCGTCTTTGCATGATCTTTGGCTAAACAACGCTCGAGTGCGCGAATCACTTGGCGTTTGTGTTCAGCGTCAGTCATATCGATAAAGTCGATAATGATGATGCCGCCGAGATTACGCAGACGTAATTGACGACAGATCGCTTGCGCTGCTTCTAAGTTTGTTTTGAAGATGGTCTCTTCAAGATTGCGGTGACCAACATACGCACCGGTATTCACATCTACCGTGGTCATCGCTTCAGTTTGATCAATGATCAAATGACCACCTGACTTCAAATCAACCGTGCGCTTCAGTGCTTTTTGAATTTCATCTTCAACGCCATACAGATCGAAGATGGGACGATCACCTGGGTAGTATTCGATGCTGACGTTGCTATCAGGCAGATATTTTTCCGCAAACTCATTGGCTTCTTTAAAGGTGGAGCGTGAGTCGATACGAATGCGTTCAACATCAGGTGTGATTAAATCGCGTAGCGCACGAATCGCTAAAGGCAGATCAGCATGAATCACATCGGTTGGTTTGGCACTGCTTGCACGTTCTTGAATCGAACGCCATTGACGCTCTAAGTAACGCATATCTTTCCAGAGCGCTTCTTCGCTCACACCTTCAGCGGCGGTGCGTGCAATAAAGCCAGCAGGGATATCAGAGCTTTCACTGTAACGCGTCAGTATGTCGCGCAGACGTGCACGCTCTTCGTCTTCTTCAATCTTTTGTGACACACCCACCGTACTCATGTTGGGCATGTAGACCAAATAACGAGACGGAATGGAGATGTTTGTTGTCAGGCGCGCACCTTTGGTGCCGAGCGGATCTTTCACCACTTGCACCACAACTTCGCCGCTTTCATAAACCAGATCGGTGATTTGATCTTTGGCGCCATCCGGATGATAGATATCCGAGGCGTGTAAGAAAGCAGCACGCTCTAGACCGACATTGACGAAAGCAGCTTGCATGCCAGGCAGTACGCGACAGATACGACCTTTATAAATGTTGCCGACCAGTCCGCGCTTAGCCGCACGCTCGATAATGATTTCCTGCACAACACCGTTCTCGACGATCGCAACGCGCGTCTCGGGCGGGGTAACGTTGATAAGGATTTCTTCGCTCATAAACAGATGCTATCCGATCTTGATGCCGGCTTGGGTTAAGAGTTGCGCTGTTTCAAACAGCGGTAGGCCCATGATGCCTGAGAAGCTGCCATTTATCCGCGAAATGAACACTGCCGCTTGGCCTTGTACCGCATAAGCCCCCGCTTTATCCGCTGGTTCGCCGGTTTCCCAGTAGGCCTCAATCTCGGCTTGATCGAGATGGCGGAAGGTCACTTGGCTTTCGCTCAGCGCGTGATATTCGTCGCTGCCGACCAGTGAAACTGAGGTCAGCACGCGATGTGTATTACCAGAGAGTGCGCTGAGCATGGCAATGCCATCGTCACGATTTTCAGGTTTACCCAAAATCTTGCCCGCAAGGATCACCGAGGTATCAGAGCCGAGCACCCAATCGTTAGGATGGAGCTGATGCACCGCGCGCGCTTTTTCTTGCGCCATGCGCATCACGTAGTCCTCGGGTAGCTCACCTTGCAGCGGCGTTTCATCGATATCCGCCGGTGTCGCTTCAAAGGCAACGCCAATTTGGCTGAGTAACTCAGCACGGCGAGGTGATTGTGAGGCTAGGCGGATCATCTTAGGCGCGGTGATAGGGATGGTTACGCAGCACGCTCCAGGCACGATAGATCTGCTCACTAAGCAGAACGCGAACCAGAGGGTGCGGCAAGGTAAGGGGTGAGAGTGACCATTGCTGCTTTGCCATGGCTTTAGCTTCTGGTGCTAGACCTTCAGGGCCGCCAACCAATAGCGCGATATCCGAGCCCTGATTCATCCAGCCATCGAGTTGCTCGGCTAAGGCTTCGGTAGACCAGGCTTTGCCTTCAACTTCGAGCGCGACCACCCAAGCGTTTTTAGGAATTGCTGCGAGCATGCGCTCGCCTTCATCACGCATGGCGCGGGCGATATCGGCATTCTTGCCGCGTTTGCCGGGCGCAATTTCGACAGCTTGAGCGCGCATTCATTGGGTAGACGCTTGGCGTACTCTTGATAACCCTCGCTGACCCAGCGGGGCATCTTTTCTCCAACGGCGATGAGGTGAATATTCATCACGAAGCTCCGTTGAAGCTCAGCACTTAAACGTGATCGTTGCGACGTTTTTCAGCAGAGGCGGGATCAAGCTCCCAGAGCTTCTCGATTTGGTAGTAGTCACGCACGCGCGCTTGCATCACATGCAGCACCACGCCGTTCAAATCGACCAATGCCCATTCGCCTTCTTTCACGCCTTCTTCACCAATCGACGCATTGCCCGCCTGCTTGGCTTTAAAGGCAACTGACTCGGCGGTCGCTTTGACGTGACGCTCAGAGGTGCCCGAGGCAACGATAATGAAATCGGTAATGGCAGTGCGACCACGAACATCAAGCACATTGATGTCGAGTGCCTTCATATCTTCAAGCGCATTGACTACAAAGTCGCGCAATTCTTCGGCTTGCATGGGAAATCCAGTAAAAATGCTATGTGCGCGATTTTAACGCATTGCGCTTGGTATCGCTCAGTTAGCTTTAGCGATAAAGCTGGTGTTTTTGGATGTATTCCAAGGTGCTGCTGGGTAGCAAAAAGTTCGCCTGATGCGATTCAGCGACTTTTTGGCGGATCTCACTCGAGGCGATATCGAGTTGGGTTACTTCAAGGAAGTAAATTTTGCCGGCAGGTGAGGTTTTGAGAATGCCAAGATCATCACAGAGGTGATCCTTGATCAATGCTGCGAGTGGAGAGTCGGTTGGCACAGAGTAGCCAGGTCGCTTTAGCACCACGAGGTTAGCGAGCTGCAAAATCTGTTCAGGATTGCGCCAACGATCAAAGCCATTAAAGGCATCGGTCCCAAGCAACAAGCAAAGCGCCTCAGTCGGGTGATCGGCTTTGAGCGAAGACAGGGTGTCGACCATATAGGAGTCGCCACCGCGACGGATCTCACGATCATCGGCGATCAAATAAGGCGTCTGTTCAACGGCCTTTTCGATCATCGCCAAGCGATGTTCAGCCGAGGCTTTTGGTTGATCGCGATGAACCGCGCCAGAAAGTGGAATCAGATGAACCCGATCAAGACCGAGCTGCTCATAGGCATCAATCGCGACCCGAAGGTGACCATTGTGAATGGGGTCAAAGGTGCCGCCAAAGATGCCAAGCATAGGATTACTGACGGATGTGACCGTCACCCAACACGATGAACTTCACTGAGGTCAGGCCTTCCAAACCCACAGGACCACGTGCGTGGAACTTGTCGGTTGAGATGCCGATCTCTGCGCCCAAGCCATATTCAAAGCCGTCGGCAAAACGGGTTGAGGCGTTCACCATGACAGAGCTTGAGTCGACTTCACGCAAGAAGCGACGTGACTTGGTGATGTTCTCAGTGATGATGCTTTCAGTATGTGAAGAGCTGTGCGTGTTGATGTGATCAATCGCCGCATCCAAGTCATCGACAATGCGAATCGACAGAACCGGCGCGAGGTATTCGGTATCCCAATCCTCATCAGTCGCAGCAATACACTGATCACCAAGGATTTTGCAGGTGGCTGCACAACCACGTAGCTCAACACCCTTGTCGAGATAGGCTTCGGCAAGCGCAGGCAAAATGGTTTCTGCAACCGTGTCGTTAACCAACAAGGTTTCGAGTGTGTTGCAGGTACCGTAACGCTGCGTCTTTGCATTCAGTGCGACATCAAACGCTTTCTTAGGATCGGCTTCATCATCGATATAGACATGGCAGATACCGTCGAGGTGCTTGATCACCGGCACGCTAGCGCCTTGGCTGATACGTTCGATCAAGCCTTTGCCACCACGTGGAATGATCACGTCGATGTATTTCGGCATGTTGATCATGTCGCCCACGGCTGCACGGTCAGTGGTCTCGATTACCTGGACTGCATCGGAAGGCAGACCTGCTTGCTCAAGACCACGACGAATGCTGCTCGCAATCGCTTGGTTTGAGTGGAAAGCCTCAGAGCCACCACGAAGCACCGTGGCATTACCTGACTTTAAGCACAGTGCTGCCGCATCGGCAGTCACATTAGGACGCGATTCGTAAATGATGCCGACCACACCGAGTGGCACGCGCATACGACCAACCTGAATACCGCTTGGGCGGTAGTTCATGTCGAAAATCTCACCGATTGGATCGGGCAGAGCCGCTATCTGACGCAGACCTTCGATCATGCCATCGATGCGCGCATCATTAAGCTCTAAGCGATCGAGTAAGGCCTCATCCAGACCTTTTTCTTTACCGGCTTGCAGATCTTTTGCGTTCTCGGTAATCAGCGCTTTGCGGCTGTTCTCAAGATCATCTGCAATCGCATTCAATGCTGCATTTTTGGCATGTGTGTCTGCCGCAGCGAGTGCGCGCGAAGCGGTACGGGCGCGTTGGCCCAGTTCGGTCATGTAAGCGGTTACGTCGGTAATTTGAGTCATGATGCTGTGTTTCGATTAATCAGATTTGCCAACAGTATAAAGGAGTCGGTTTAGCCAAAGTGGCAGATGTAGTGCAGGTTTTCACTCACTTTGATGTCAAAAGCGCTGTCGCCAGCGACTTCAAACTGCTGACCACCTTCGTAAGCTACCCAGTCATCACTGCCTTTTAGGCGCACTTCGCATTTGCCTTGTAACAGCTCCATGATCTCTGGCGCGCCGGTATTAAAGGTCAGTTCTGAAGGCAAAATCACGCCAGCAGATTTTTTTGTGCCATCGGCCAAGGTGATCGAGTGGCTGACGCATTTGCCATCGAAATAGACATTGGCGGTGGTGTTAATTGTGCCTTGTAGCTCGCTAGACATCGGAGTGCTCCAAAAAAGAAAGGCGCATGATACGACGAAATGCTCAGTTTATTGCGCCAGTGTGGTGTAGGCTTGCGCCTTCCAAAAACCTCGGAGGTCAACATGAGCGCTGCTTTGCGATTAAAGCCTAACCAAGACAAGCGTCTTCGCGCTGGGCACCTCTGGGTGTATTCAAATGAAATCGATACCAAAGAGACGCCACTGAAAGGGCTCACTCCCGGTCAGCCAGTGGTGATCGAGAATGCGCAAGGTAAGTTTGTTGCGCATGCCTATGCGAACCCCAACTCATTGATCTGCGCGCGCTTGGTCAGTCGTGATCCGAAACACGAGCTGACTCAATCGTTGATTGTGCATCGCCTTAAGATTGCACTCTCCTTACGTGAGCGTTTTACGCCAGAGCCTTTCTATCGTTGGGTCTTTGGTGAAGCCGATGGTCTGCCGGGTTTGGTGATCGACCGTTTTGGCGATCATGTGGTGGTGCAGTTGACTACCGCGGGCATGGAGCTAATGAAAGCGGACGTGATCGATGCGATTGTGAAAGTCATCTCACCAAGTTCGATTCTGTTTAAAAACGATTCATCGATTCGTGAGCTCGAAGGCATTGAGCGTTACATCGAAGTGGGCATGGGTGAAGTGCCAGATCGAGTGCAATTACGTGAAGCGGGCGTGACCTTTGAAGTGGCGTTAGCAGAAGGACAAAAGACCGGCTGGTTCTATGACCAAGCATTTAACCGTAATTTGCTGATGCCGCATGTCGACGGTAAGCGCGTGCTAGATGTTTGCTCTTATGTGGGCGGCTGGGGCGTGCGCGCTGCGGTTTCCGGTGCTAGCGAAGCGGTTTGTGTCGATGTGTCAGCGCATGCGCTTGAGCAAGTTGAGGTCAATGCAAAGCTAAATAACGTGGCTGATCATGTTATGACGCATCGTGGTGATGCATTTGAAACCTTGCGCCAGATGAAGCAAGCCGGTGAGCAGTTCGATGTCATCGTGGTGGATCCGCCAGCCTTTATTAAACGCAAAAAAGATTTAAAAGAAGGCGCCTTGGCTTATCGTCGTTTGAATGAAGCAGCGATTAGCTTGCTCAGCAAAGATGGTTTGTTGGTGTCTGCGTCATGTTCGTTCCATATGGAGCGTGATCATTTGTTGCGCACCATTCAGCAAGCAGGTCGCCATTCAGATCGTCATTTGCAGTTATTGATGACAGGACAGCAAAGCCCGGATCACCCGATTCATCCGGCGATTCCTGAGACAGCGTATTTGAAGGCGTTTTATTTGCGCGTCTTACCGACGATGTAGCATCGCGTTGGATTGAATGATGAATTCAATCTCACGTTGAATGCGGCGTTGTTCGCGCTCAGATAGGCGCATCCATAGCTTGCCGACTTTTTTTGCCTCGGGGGTGAGCTGCGTGTTTTTTTCCTCACCGTATAACAACCAAGATGGTGTGATCTTAAGAGCGTCTGCAATCACATCGAGTTTGCGTGGACGCAGACTTTTACCATTTTCGATCTTTTGAATCACCGCTTGATTGGTGCCCGAAAGAAGTGCGAGCTCATCTTGGGTCAAGCCAAGTTCGCGACGACGAAAGCGCATGCGCTCGCCTAGCGAATTGAGATGCAAATTGAGAATTTCGGCTTCAGACATCAAAAACTTTCAGACAATAATTAATGGCTGAAAGCAACGGCAATGGCGAGGTCTTCTTTAGGAAGCTAATGACTAAAAATGGGTAGGGCGTCGATGTCCAAATCGATTTGCAGCATCAGCTGCTGGAATTCAGGCGAGTCACTGCCATGAAACTGAGCATCAAATTCGGCCGGCTTTAGGTGTTCAGGTAGCGCTGAAACGTTTGGCATGAAGTCATTATCGTTAGCGCTGCGTGCCAGTTTATCTTGTAGCAGCATGGCATCAGGTGATCGACTCGTCGCGAACTCGCCAACACGCGCACCGGTTAGTCCGGCCGCAAGATCGGTAAAGCTAAAGCCAGAGCCACGCTGCGTATCATTTAACTCTTTGAGTAAACCTAAGCGATCTGAGGCTTGTCGATTGCCATGCGCTGCGTAAGCCGCAGCGATTAAAAAGTGTCGCGCAAGATCAGTGCGCTTATGAATCTTTAAATAAAAGCCTTTCGGCTTAACCGTTTCATCAGAGACTAATGGGTGCTTAAGCTGGCGCGTTGCCCAAGCGCCGAGTGCAGAAAATATCGCTTGGTTATCGGTACGCGCATCGTAAAGACCAGAGCGTTGCACCGCGATATTAAACAAGTGATTAAGTAAGGGGCGAAGATCGCCAAACTGATCGCCGCCGGCATGCTGCCAATAAATCAACTGATCGGTATAAAACTGCACAGCACGTTGGTTAGCGCCAGCGAGTAATTGTTCAAAGGCTTTTTCAACCACATCGGTTCGCCAACGCACCTGAAAAGACAGGTGTTGAGGATCGATTGACCATTGCTCAATAACCAATGCAGCGAGTTGATATTCAAAGCGACGATGTGCAATTTCAATCAGTGGTTCACTAATCCAATTCACTAGCGTGGTTGGAATTTTTAAGCTGCCAAGCTGCAGCGTGGTTAAAGCCGGTTGGTCATTTTGTTTGGCTACAACACCGTGAACATTGAGATAACGCCAGCTATCAATCAGCGGCAGCTCAACACTCAAGGTGAAGTCCATTTGATTGTCAGAAAGCTGAAAGGCAGATTGAACGTTTGCGAGGCGTTTCAGTAGGGTGTTTGCGATAGCGCTAAGTTCAGTTGGATTGAATTGCAGCTGCTTGCTTTCGCCGGGTGGAATTTGATTGGGGTGCACGCGTTGTAAAACGGTTCGCGTGATGGATTTATCGAGCTCAGGATTGGCAGCAGTGGAAATAGCTGAGGTTTGTTCCAAAGAGGCTACCAATAAGCCAAGCACCATGATGGGCGTGAGCAGCAGTAACCATTTGATCAATCGAAACAAACCGTGAATCCGTGACGTAATAAGAATGTTATTGAGCCTAAAGCCTAGCGTTGCAGGTGTCTATGTGAATCGACGAAAAGACAGTGCGCCCTGTTACACTCTCGGCCATGATTTATCCCGAATTTGATCCGATCATTGTTCAGCTAGGACCTGCCGCATTGCGTTGGTATGGCTTGATGTATTTGATTGGGTTTGTCGCGGCTTGGTGGTTAGCACGTCGTCGCGCGAGCTTGGGTGGTGTGATCAAACCTGAGCAGGTTGATGATCTGATTTTCTATGGCGCGCTCGGTGTCATCTTGGGCGGTCGCCTTGGCTATATCTTTTTCTATAACTTCGATCAGTGGCTCGCTGATCCTTTAGTGCTGCTGCGCGTCTGGGAAGGTGGCATGGCATTCCACGGCGGCTTGCTTGGCGTGATCGTGGCGATGGCGTTAATGGCGAAGCGATTACAGCTGCGCTTTTTTCAGGTGGCCGACTTTGTCGCACCGCTTGTTCCTTTAGGTTTATTGGCCGGTCGTGTAGGCAACTTCATTAACGGTGAGTTATGGGGTGGCGTCACGGATGCAGCATGGGGCATGCAGGTAAGGTGTGCTGAGCATCTAAATCTGTGTATGAACAAGCTCGGCTTGCCAGCGGATACCGAACTGAGCCCGCCATTACACCCCAGTCAGCTCTACGAAGCGGCGCTTGAGGGGCTCGTTTTGTTCCTGTTGTTGTGGTGGTTTTCGAGTAAGCCTAGAGCGGTCGGCGCTGTCTCAGGACTGTTCCTGATTGGCTATGGCAGCATGCGCTTTATCGTCGAATTTGTGCGTATGCCGGATGCACATATCGGGTATTTGTGGGGCGATTGGTTTACTATGGGACAACTTCTTTCGACGCCAATGATTCTTGCGGGCATCGCATTTGTGATCTGGGCGAATCGCACTCAAAAAACACGATGAAACAGTATCTCGACTTGCTGCGCCATGTGCGCGAGAACGGCACCTTCAAGGGTGATCGCACCGGTACCGGTACCTATTCTGTCTTTGGCTATCAAATGCGTTTTGATCTGAGCGAAGGCTTTCCTTTGGTCACCACCAAAAAGATTCACTTCAAGTCAGTGGTGCATGAGCTGTTGTGGTTTTTGAAAGGGGATACCAATACCCAGTACCTCAAAGATAACGGCGTGCGTATTTGGGATGAGTGGGCAGATGAAAACGGTGATCTAGGCCCAGTCTATGGTTTCCAATGGCGTAACTGGCCGAATGCGAACGGTGCTTCTGTTGACCAAGTGAAGCAGGTGGTTGAGCAGCTCAAGAGCAATCCAAATTCACGTCGCATCATTATCTCGGCATGGAACCCTAGCGATTTGCCTGATGAGACTATTTCGCCTCAGCAAAATGTCAAAGAAGGTCGTATGGCCTTGGCGCCATGTCATGCGTTCTTCCAGTTTTATGTGTCGGAAGGCAAGCTGTCATGCCAGCTCTATCAACGCAGTGCGGATATCTTCTTAGGCGTGCCTTTTAACATCGCAAGCTATGCGTTGCTCACACTGATGTTGGCTCAGGTGTGCGATCTGGAGCCGGGTGATTTTGTGCATACCTTGGGTGATGCGCATTTGTATACCAATCACCAAGAGCAGGTTGAGTTGCAACTCAGTCGTGATCCGTTGCCGTTACCTCAGATGAAGATCAATCCTGAGATTAAAGACATCTTTGACTTCACCTTTGATGACTTTGAGTTGGTGGATTATCAACACCACGAGCACATCAAAGGCATTGTTGCGGTTTGATGATTAATCCGCGTCTTTCGATGATCGCTGCGATGGCCTCGAATCGCGCGATCGGTATCGACAACAAACTGCCTTGGCGCTTACCGGCAGATCTTCAGCACTTCAAAGCACTGACGATGGGCAAGCCAATGATCATGGGGCGTAAGACTTGGGAGTCGTTACCGGGATTATTGCCAGGTCGTCCGCATATTGTGATCACGCGCGATCAAAACTACGTCGCAGAAGGTGCCGAGGTCGTTCATTCCCTTGAAGAAGCCTTAGCCTGTTATCCGGATGCTGAAGAGTTGATGTTGGTGGGTGGTGCCAACTTATATGCACAAGGCATCGAGATTGCCTCACGCTTATATCTCACCGAGATTGCAACAGAAGTTGCCGGTGATGCCTTTTTCCCAGAAATTGATATGACGCAATGGCAAGAAGCGGCTCGAGAAGAGGGTGTGCTCGATGAAAAGAACACCTTGCCACATCAGTTTGTGACTTTTGTTCGCGCTTAATTGCGACCCCAATATTTCTGCATCTCATAAAACAAGAACGACGCTGACCAGGTAATCAATACCAGTCCGGTGAGCGACTCAATGCCGGTGAGATAGCGAAGATCACCAAGAGGTTCGATGTCGCCGAAGCCCAAAGTAGTAAAGGTCGTGAACGAGAAATAAGCACTCGCCATCAAGCTGCCATCGTAGTTACCACTGAGCTGCCCCCAGTTATTGTGGTGCATAAAATAAAAGCTCAAAGCAAATAGCCAGATCTCAATGATGTGCGCAAAGATAGCGCCAAAGACACCTATAACCACTCGGCTATGTGCGCGCACTTTTAGCTTGGGCATCAACACAGAGAGACGATACAGAATCTCATAATGAATCATCACCGCTAGGGCAATGATGAGCGTGTTGACGATCAAAAACTTCATGGGTTTATGCGAGCGCCTTGCGTAAGAACTCAGGCATAGCGAGGGCGCCTTGATGGATGCCCGCGTTGTAGTACTGCGTATCAAACGATTTGTTTTCAACATCGGCTTGGCGGAAGTTGCTGAGATCACCGCTCTTCGATGCCATGGTCGCTGACCACCATCCGGTTGGATAAATGGGCTGTGGGAAGCAGAGTGTTTTGCTGGCGCTAAAGCCGGCTGTCGCATAGTTTTTATGCATACGCTGAATCAGCTCAAGGTGCGCGAGTGGCGATTCACTTTGTTGCACGATGATGCCATCAGGACGTAAAGCGCGATGACAAGCCGCAAAGAATTCTGCAGTAAATAACACCTCACCCGGGCCAACAGGATCGGTTGAGTCAACAATGATCAAATCGAGTGACTCAGGTGCCGCATCCTTCATCCATTGAATACCGTCGATAAACAGCAGCTCTGCACGAGGATCATTGTTGGATTCACACAACTCAGGGAAATGGATCTCAGAAGCCTCAGTTACCACCTCATCGATATCGATCTGGGTGCATTTCTCAACCGAGTCATGACGCAACACTTCTCGTAACGTGCCGCAGTCACCGCCGCCGATGATCGCAACATGCTGCGGATTGGGGTGCGTGAACATGGCGGGATGTGAAAGCATCTCGTGATACACAAAATTTTCACGTGTGGTCACCATGGTGCAGCCATCAATCACCATAAATTTGCCAAAGCCGGTGGTGTCGAACACCTCAACAAGCTGAAAAGGCGATTGCTTGGAAAAAACTTTCTCAGTGGTCTCTAAGGAAAACGCCGAACCAATATCAGCGTGAATTTCGGTAAACCATTTATCACTTAGTGTCATGCTGCACCTCATAAACGAATGCGCGCACCTTAACGTGCGAGCTGGGATTCGACAATCGCTTATCCGGTCAAATTGGTTGATAATTCAACCAGCATTGATATTCGGCAAGGAACGAGCATGGCCAACGCAGACAAGCAGCTGCCGCAACACTACGGTATTCGTCATTGGGGCGAAGGCTACTTTTCGATTAATGCGCAGGGTCATGTTGCGGTAGAGCCACGTCGTGATGGCACCAGTTTGGATGTCTATCAGTTGGTTAATGAAGCCAAGTCTTCAGGTCTTAAGACGCCATTGCTGCTGCGTTTTAATGATGTATTGACCGATCGTGTGCGCGCCTTATCTCAAGCCTTTGAAACAGCAGCCAACGAGCTCGAGTATTCGGGTGGTTATCGCGCCATCTATCCAATTAAAGTGAATCAACAGCGTAGTGTGGTCGAGCAGATCGCCTCGGTGGGCGCAGATATTGTCGGCCTTGAAGCGGGCAGTAAGCCTGAATTGTTAGCCGTACTTGCAGCGAGCCCAAGTGGTGCTTCGATCGTATGTAATGGCTATAAAGATCGCGAGTATGTGCGCTTAGCACTGATGGGTCGCAAGCTTGGCCATGATGTGTACTTGGTCATCGAAAAGCCTTCTGAGCTTAAGTTAGTGCTCGATGAAGCGGCGAAGATGGATATCGAACCTTTGCTGGGTGTGCGTATTCGTTTAGCTGCGGTAGCGAGTGGTAATTGGCAAAACTCAGGCGGCGCTAAATCCAAGTTTGGTTTATCAGCCGCGCAATTACTTGAACTGATCGCGCAGCTTAAAGCCGCTGATAAGCTGCATTGCTTGCAGTTGCTGCACTCGCATATCGGTTCACAAATTCCCGATCTTTCAGATATCGATCGCGGTATCTCTGAGGCGGCACGTTATTACGCAGAGCTAGTTAAAGCAGGCGCACCGATAAAGGTTATCGATGTTGGCGGCGGCTTGGGTGTCGACTATGAAGGTACGGCGAGTCGTCATTACTGCTCGATTAATTACAGCGTGAATGCCTACGCCAAAGCGGTGCTGCGTGCGATTCAACAACGTTGCGCTGAATTTGAGCTTGCTGAGCCGCGTGTATTCAGTGAATCAGGCCGCGCACTAACTGCGCACCATGCCATTTTGATTACCGAAGTGATCGAGCGAGAAGAGCCTTCAACAGCCCTCGGTAAAGTCAGTGAAGATGACGATGCGGAGGTGGTTAAAGCGCTTGCCTTAATTCATCAACAGTTCGATGCACAATCTCCGTTGATGAGCTGGCAAGAAGCAAAACATCAATTCGATTTAAGTCAGCAATCCTTCCAAAGTGGCGAGATTGACCTTGAGCAGCGTGCACACGCGGAACAATGGTTCTATGCGATTGCTGATTTAGTGCGACAACATTTACGCGTCACCTCGCGTCGCCATCGCGATGTGCTGGATGAGTTGAATGACATGCTGGCAAGTCGCGTGTTCTGTAACTTTTCTTTGTTCCAATCATTACCCGACGCTTGGGCGTTGAATCAGGTCTTCCCGTTAATGCCATTGCATCGTTTAACTGAAGCGCCTGAGCAAGCGTCAGTCGTCCACGACCTGACCTGTGATTCGGATGGCTGTTTATCGCAATACGTTGATCAAGACGGTGTAGAAAGCACCTTGCGATTACATGCGGCCAATGGCGAGCCTTATTTGATTGGTATTTTCTTAGTGGGTGCCTACCAAGAGATCTTGGGTGATATGCACAACTTGTTTGGTGATACCGATGCGGTGAATGTCAGCCTCACGCCTGATGGGTACAGTTTCTCAGAACCTGAGCGTGGCGATCGCGCCGATGAGCTACTCAGTTATGTTCACTTCGATCCGCAGCAGATGTTGTCGCAGTATCAAGAAAAACTGGCTGCAGCTGAATTAACGGATCAACAACGCACCGCTTATCTCGCTGATTTGAAGATTGCGCTAAACAGCACAACCTATCTCACCGTTTAACGCGTGACTTTCCAACAACGATGCGGGCGATAGCGCGCAAAGTCCATGGGAACGGTTTGCTCGGTAATCTCTTCAAAGTTGGCTTCATTGAGCAACTGCTCATCTAGCGAGAAGCCCTGACGGTTGTTCGAAAAAATTAACTGACCACCCGGTGCTAAAAAGCGCAAGGTGTTGCGTAACAGGTCAACTTGGTCACGTTGCACATCAAAGGTGTTATGCATGCGTTTTGAGTTCGAGAAGCTCGGCGGATCTAACACAATAAGATCAAACTTAAGCTTTTGTTGCGGGTCAGCAAGAAAAGCCAACACATCGGTTTGTAACATTTGATGCTGAGCACTGGCTAAGCCATTAATCTCAAGATTGCGTTGTGACCATGCTTGATAGGTTTTCGACATGTCCACCGTTAGGCTGCGACTTGCGCCACCTGCAGCGGCATAAGTGGTAAAGCTGCCCGTATAGGCAAACAGATTGAGCAGACTTTTGCCTTGTGATTGCTCGCGAACCATCTTGCGTGTTTGGCGATGATCAAGGAACAGGCCGGTATCTAAATAGCGATGTAGATTCACCTCGAAAGATAAACCGTACTCACTCACCTCAAACGAAGGCGCGTCGAGCGCAAGCTTTTCATACTGATCAAGTCCGCGTTGGCGTTTGCGGGTTTTAAACCCAAGCTGAAGCGGTTCGAGTTGAAAGTGTTGCAGCAAGGCATCACGTAACCTATCGAGCTGTTCATCAGTAACCGGACGTTTGCGTTCAAAGACCTGCACGTGCAAGCCGTCTGCATAGCGATCAATCGCGAGCGGGAACTCAGGCATGTCGCGGTCATACAGTCGATAAGCGACGAGCTGCTTGGTCTTTAAGCCACTTCTTTAAACGCTTTTGATTTTTATCGCAGCGATTGAGTAGCGCATCAAGATCATCCACGGCGCAAACCCCATAGCAGCGCTGCCCAGCCAGCGATAAAACTCGTCCCGCCAATCGGGGTGATAGCACCAAGCCAAGAGGTATCGGTGAGTACTAAGAGATACAAGCTACCGCTAAAAATAAACACGCCCGCGATAAAGAGTGTTGCAGCGAGCTGCCATGCTTTGGGTGTTTGATGTTGGGCGAGGGCGCCGAGTAGCAATAACGCTAAGGCGTGCACGAATTGGTAATCAACGCCGGTGTGATAAATCGCCAACTGATCAGCGGTTAATAGAGCTTTTAAACCATGAGCACCAAAAGCACCGATCATCACGCCGCTTAAACCAAAGAGTGCGCCCCAAAAAATACAACGTCGCGCGAGAGTATTCATTGCGGCTTACTCAAGAGCTCAAGTTCTTCGAGTATTTTTTCGAGTAAGGCTTTGCCGCGCTCATCCATTTTGCTGCTCAGTGTTTTCAGATCGCGTTCACCATTGATCAAGGGTCGAATCACGGCAGCGACACGCGCCATATCGCCACCCGCGCGCTGCATTTGTTCTGCCATTTGACTGATTAAGGTCAAAGCTTGAACGTTGCCGGTGGCAGCGGCGTGAATCATGCCTGCAAGGCCAGGTGCGGCCATCGTCGCATCGGCTTTTTTATTGGGGTCAGGTAGCGAGTTAGGATCTTGTAAGCCAAGCAAAATCGCTTCGGCAATCGCACTGTCTTCCTGGTCTAAGCCATTTAGCACCATCACATCACGTCGGCCTTCAGCGATGGTGTTGAGCACAGTGACTAACGCTTGCCATCCGTTTTCACTGGCGCTTTTCATTAAGGCATCGAAGCGATGGCGAGGCTTGGGCTCTTGCATGCTGGTCACGACATCGCAGATAAATGCAGCATGCGCTTGAACAATTTGTTGTTTCGGGTCGTGCATAACTTAGTTGTCAGAGCGGCTGCGATAGCGAGGTAAGTTGATGTTGTAGCGAATGGCTATCAGGCGAACGATAAAAATGCTGCTACCCGCGATAACAATTGACCATTCAATCGCGAGACCGATCGACAATAAACCGATAAAACCAATCGCACCTATCCATGCGATGGTGGCGTAGAGCGGGCTGTAAAATACCATCGGTGTTTCGTTACACAGCACATCGCGAAAAATACCGCCGAGCACGCCCGTCATCACACCCATAAAGCTAGCCACAATCCACGGCACATCCAGCATCAGGGAAACGGTGGTGCCGGCGATCGCAAAGGTCGCCAGACCAGCGGCGTCAGGGACCAAAAACCATTTACTCGATAAATCGAAGCGCCGCGCCAGAAGAAACATGGCAAAAGCGCTGCCTAGGCTGGCAAAAAAGAAGGCTTGGTCGCGAATCCAAAAAACCTCGCGATCGAGCAACATGTCACGCAAAGAGCCACCGCCCAAACCGGTTGCAATCGCAATGATGATCACGCCAAACAGGTCGAATTGTTTTGCGCCGGTTTTCAGCACCGCAGACGCCGAAGAAACCACTACCGCCAGTAGGGTTACCCAATAAAGCGCATTTAACAGGTCAGGAGCAGGGTTTAAAGTCATCTTTTTGTAGTCTTTTTCCTAGTATTCGTAAGCAAAGCTGCTAGAGTGAGCTTTAGAAAAGGCCATTCCGCGCTTTTCGGCAACATAAGGATATGTCTCATGAATGAGCTACTTATCAAAAAATACCCTAATCGTCGTCTTTACGATACTGGAAGAGGGGTTTACGTCACGCTAAATGATCTGCGCCAATTGGTTCAGAGTGACCGCTCTATCAAAATCATCGATGCCAACACGGAAGTCGATATTACTCGCGCTATTTTATTGCAGGTGCTGAGTGAAGAAGAACATGACTCTGCATTCTTAACTGCAGATCACTTGCGTCGCATCTTGCGCCTGTATGGCCGCGAAGACACTGCGCGTATTCAGTCGATTCTAGAAACCGCACTCAGCGAGGCAGAACGTACTACCTCACTGCGCGCTGTTAGTCGATTAACGGTACGCCCGGTACTGACGGTAAGTCAGTTCATTACCCAAGCTTTTGCGATAGTGCATCACAGCGCTCTGACCTGACGCTGCCACATCGCTAACTGCCCAGCCTTGACGGAACTTCTGCAAACGGAAGTCGATACGTGGTGGGTAGTAGTTGCCTGGCTGCAGGATATACATCGAAACAATCGCTTCATCCCCTTCGCGGTTATAACGAGGGCGCATGAATTTCACACCTTGTCCGCGATAAGAGGTTAATTTCAGCGTTAACTCGGTTAAGAACCAGCGCTTAATCTCTTCTGCCATCTCGCCACGTTGTAGTGGGGTGATCTGATAGTAGTAAGCACCGCCGGCCAAACGCGCCATCTCATCAAAGTTAAAGAAGTTTGCCACATTGTTATCAAGATAGTCCGCAATCTCGGCTGACTGTGGGCGCTGTCCCATAAAGGCGAGAAGCTTATAAACACCGCGCTCAAGTTGCGCAGGTGGCGACATGTCGAGTTGGGGTTGTTGCGCTATCGCACTGATTGCCCAGAAGGCACTCACTAGAAGAACCGCGAATCGTTTTAACATGTCATTTCCTCGTGATAGTTAATACAGCGACATTAGCAAAGATGTTGCTGAATGTCGTCGAGAATACGTTGTGGATCGGTGTAATGAATTTTTAGCGAATGCGCTTGGTTTTGTGCATCAACAATAATCAAGCTCGGGAAGCTGTCACCGCCAATGGATCGTGCGAAAGCAATTTCGTCGAGTAAGGTTTGATGCGTTTTAGGATCGAGCAGATGTTGCTCAAATACCGAGGCGTCTAAACCTAACTCAGTTGCCAAGGTGAGATGCGTATCGGTATCCGAAGGATTCATGGCACGCAGGTAGTAGGCCTCTTGGAGTGCACGGATATACGAGAGTTCACTGTCCGCAGAGGTATTGCGTGCTGCAATCACCGCGCGACATGCCGGATAAGTGCTGCGGCGGGGCGCGCAGTGTTCCCAAAAGTCGAAATTAAATTCTGTGCCTGGGATGCGCTCTTGAATCGTGCGCCAAGCCTTTTGTACGTAGCCTTTGGTTTCATCGGTCATGGGCTCATCCGAATCTGGCGCCAGGCCGCCTAGCAAAGGGATCCATTCGATACCGTCAGGTAAATTCTCGCGAACAATCTGCCGCGTTGGCGCAAATCCCCAGCACCATGAGCACATGGGGTCGTGTACGTAATAAAGTTTCATGGCACTAATGTAACAGGCATAAAAAAACCCGCCAATCTTTCGATGAGCGGGTTTTTGGCATTAAAGCGAAAGCTTACTTAACAGTGTCTTTCAATGCTTTAAGAGCAACACATTTAACAGCGGTGCTTGCCTTCTTAGCTGGGATCTTGATCTCTTCGCCAGTTGCTGGGTTACGACCCATGCGAGCCTTACGAGCAGGCTTAACTACGCGACGAACTTTTACGCCAGTCTCAGGAATAGTGAACTCGCCAGAGCCACGCTTCATGATGTTAGCGGTAACCAAGTTACCGAGACCAGTCATTACTGCTGCTACGTCTTTCTTGGTAAGACCAGTGGTCTCAGCCAAAGATGCGATGATTTGGGTTTTGGTCATCTTGGTAGCGATGGCCTTTACTGCTGGTGCCGCTTTAACTGCTGCTTTTTTAGCTGCTTTTTTCTTAGCGACTTTTTTCTTCGCAACTTTTTTTGCTGCCATGAATTGCTCCTAACTTTAAGTTGGTGGATGAAAAGCAAAGCGAACATAGCACACTAAAATGAATTAACAATAGTTTTATTTTTCATTTTTACTGTTATTTATTGCCGAAAATGTTTTCGATGAGATTGAGCCCATCTATAACTGAATTTTTGTCACACAAATTTGCAGGGCACCGTTAAGATTCGGATATGAAATTTTGCTGTTTTGGAGTAGTAAATGGCACGCATATTAACTATCGGTGTTTTGACAGAAGATATCGTTAACACGGTAAAAACCTACCCCGATGAAGATTCAAAGGTACGCACGACTGATCATCATCGTCGTGTTGGTGGCAATGCGGCGAATACAGCAATGAAGCTTGCGTGGCTTAAAAATGAAAGTTTTTGGCTAGGTAATTTGCCAGACCATACGAGCTGGGTAAGACAACAACTTGATCATTGGGGCGTGGATTACAGTTTGGCCCAAGAGCTAAAACAAGGTCATTTGCCGACTTCATTTATCACCTTGTCGGAAGAAACCGGATCACGCACGATCGTGCATCACCGTGATATGCCTGAATACGATGCCGAGCATTTTCTTAAATTGGATATTCGCGCATTCGATTGGCTTCATTTTGAAGCGCGTGAATTAGTAGAAATACCGCAGATGATGTCCAAAGCACGCGGCATGTGCGGCATACCTGTGTCATTGGAGATAGAGAAGCCCCATCAGGGCGTAGAAGCCATGTTTGAGTATGCCGATGTGATCTTTTTCTCCAAGGAATATGCACAATCACGCGGTTTTTCGAATGCCAATGACTTTTTGAAAGCAGTCGAGTTTCATGGCATCGCGACCTGTGCCTGGGGTGCTTTGGGTGCATGGGCAAAGAACGATTTTGGCCAAATGTTTTACGCACCAGCAAAAGAAAACGTGCATGTTGTAGACAGTGTCGGCGCGGGCGATGTGTTTAACGCCGGTATGATCGATGGCATCTGTCGCGGCATGGATGTGGAGTCAGCCCTGCAGCATGCGGTGCTGTTAGCAGGTGATTCGGTTGAGCATGAAGGAGTGGTCTGGTGAGTGAGTGGATGGTGATTGATGCGATGCGCGATGCCGCTGATCCTTCAGCGAAAGGCTACAAGCTCGATGATCTTGTGACCTCAGGTGCGGCATTCTTTGTGGTGAAAAAAGATAACGCGCTACATGCCTATGTGAATCAGTGTCCTCACGTGGGCGCGCCTTTAGAGTGGATTCCCGATCAATTTCTCGATGCCGATGCGCAGTTCATTCAGTGTGCCGTGCATGGTGCAGCCTTTGTGATTGATGACGGTGCATGTGCCGGTGGCCCGTGCAATGGTGTTGGTCTTACCGCGCTGCCACTGCTGCAAGAGGGCGATGACGTAAAAGTCGATGTCACAACGGTTCGCGAGCTCTTAGCGCCACCTGCGATCTAATGCTTAGCGCCATTCTGCTCATCCCACTGTTGATCCTTGCGTTACGCTGGGCGAACTGGTCGCGCATGCGTGATCAACGGCTGATCAACGTGTTCTTATTTAGCGTGTTAGTCGTTTTGCTCTTTTGGTCATTGCGTATCCCGGTGATGGAGGGTGTCAGCTGGCATGTCTCAGGCATCACCTTTCTGACCTTGATGTGGGGATGGTCCTTCGCCTTACTTGGCGGCAGCTTGGCGGTGGTTGTGCAAACACTCGCCTTACAAGAACCGATAATGAATGTGCCCAGTATGATTTTGCTGCATGTGGTGTTGCCGGCCACCTTGACGCAAGTGGTATTGGGTTTAACGCGTGCCTATCTTCCAAAGCACTTTTTTATCTATACCTTTGTGAATGCCTTTTTCTGCGGTGCATTGGTTGCCTTAGCAGTGGCCTTGGGCGGCGCCTTAAGTTTGTTTTTATCGGATATGGCCAGCTGGAAGGCATTGTCTGAGCAATACCTCATTTATATCCCGCTGATGTTATTCCCAGAGGCGTTTTACAACGGCATCGTGATGACCGTGCTGATCAGCCTGCGTCCACAATGGGTTTGGTCCTTTAACGATGAGGAATATTTACAAGGACGTTAAGTCGGCTTGATCCTACTCGTTAAAGGCGTAAGCTAAGGTAAAAAACGAGGGGGCAACATGACGGAATCGCTTGATCCAATCATCTTAAATATCATCTACGCCTGTATGGGCGGCTTTCTGACGCTATTGTTCATGTGGCTTGGCTGCAAAATCTTTGGCCACATTGTGAGCTTCAGCATCCCAGAGCAACTGAAAAATGGTAACCAAGCCGTTGGTCAAATGATCATGGGTATCTATATCGGTATTGGTGTCGCTATGGGCTTGGTGATTGGCCTAGGCTTGAATTGATCCAAGCTTATGCGCAAGTCCCTGCTCATCATCTTGCTGTGCATGTCATCGGTCGTGTTGGCCTTTGGCGATCGCTCAGTGCGTGATGATCGATGGACGGATGAATACGATCACCTTTTTCGTAAATACACCAAACATTACTTTGGGCCGCATATCGACTGGCATTGGTTTAAGGCTCAAGCGATTGCCGAATCCAGCCTGAAACACAAAGCTAAAAGCAACATGGGTGCAATTGGCTTAATGCAGATTTTGCCGTCGACCTACGATGAGATCCGAGATGACCTGCCTTATCTTGCCGATATCACGCAGCCGCGTTGGAACATTGCAGCAGGCATCTTCTATGACCGTAAGCTCTACCGACGCTGGAAAGACAAAGGCGAGTTTCAAACTCAGGACTTACCCGCGCTAACCTTTGGTAGCTATAACGCAGGCTTTGGCCGCATGTTGCGCGCAGTCAGCCGTGCAAAACGCAAGCACGACAATGTGGCGCGTTGGGAACAAGTTGAGCCATTTGCGCCAAAGCAAACTCGGGATTACGTTCAGCGCATCCATCAATTGATGGCCGATGCTGAGACGATAAAACGCTAGTTAACGAGGCTGCTGCGGTGGCGGTAAGCGCTGTGGTGGAAAAGGCGCCATCGGTAGTGGTTGAGGTACCCAGCGTTGTGTTTGCACTTGTGGCGGCTGAGGGAATACCGGACGTGCATACTGTGGCCACACATATTGATGACGTTGCGGTTCAGCTTTCGGTGTTGCAACGGTTTCTGCAGCAACCTCAGCGGGTTTTTCTACAGGTGCTTCAGTCTGAGTAACAACCGATTTAGCCGGTTCACTCGGCGCAGGCTTTTGTTTAGCTGCTGCCGCTTTCGCCGCCAGCTGCGCTTTTGCTTCTTCGATCACAGCTCGTTGAATCGTGATCATCGCTTCCATCTTTAAAATTTCTTCTTGAGACGTAGCGCTAGCCCAGGGTGGACGTTCAGGTAAGGCGTAACCTAATTCGGCAGCACGCTGCTTGAGCTGCGCATAAGCGTTATTCCGATAAGCCTCGCGTGCTTCACCCGTGAGTGACTGCATCTTCTCAGTGTGCGCTTTGACTTCCATCTCGGTCATCAATAAAGGCGCATTGTTAGCAATCGCTATAGAGCTAATTGCGTAAAAGCCCAAAGCTAATAACGACCTCATGACTTACAGACCTTCACGCTGTCGGCGATGCGCTTGGCATTAACCCGAGCAGCATCGGTGCTCTCAGCTCGATTCAATGCAACACCCATGCGGCGACGTTCAAACGCAACAGGTTTACCAAACAGACGTACCTCGCTGTTCGGTTCAGCTAGCGCAGACTCCAAGCTGTTAAAGCAGACACCTTCTGCTTCAACGCCGCCGTAGATCACCGCACTCGCGGCCGCAGCGGTATTCATCGATGCATCAACCGGTAAACCTAAGATGGCGCGCGCATGCAGGGCGAACTCGCTTTGCCATTGGCTCGCCATGGTCACCATGCCGGTGTCATGTGGGCGAGGGCTAACTTCGCTGAAGTAGACCTCATCACCTTTAATAAACAGCTCAACACCAAACAAACCACGACCACCTAAGTCATCGGTGATCTTCTTTGCAACATCACGTGCTTTTTGTAACGCGATCGGTGACATCGCTTGTGGCTGCCAACTTTCAACATAGTCACCTTTCTCTTGGCGATGACCAATAGGCTCACAGAAAGTGGTTTCCATCTCACCTTGTGCATTCACTGAGCGCACAGTCAGTTGCGTGATCTCGTAATCAAAATCAACAAAGCCCTCAACAATAACGCGAGCACCTTTCACGCGACCGGCTGACATGGCGTAATCCCAACAGCCTTGAAGCTCATCTGCAGTTGTCGCAGTCGATTGTCCTTTACCTGATGACGACATCACCGGCTTGATGATCACCGGATAACCAATCTTCTCAGCAGCGGCTAAACAATCTTCTAGGCTATCGGCAAACGCATAAGGTGAAGTCGGCAGACCTAAGGTCTCGGCGGCTAAACGACGAATACCTTCGCGATTCATGGTCAGCTGGGTTGCGCGTGCGGTAGGGATCACCGTCGCGACACCGTCTTGTTCAATCGCCGCTAACTCATCGGTGGCGATCGCTTCGATCTCCGGCACGATCAGGTCCGGCTTCTCCGCATCAACCAACGCACGCAAAGCTGCGCGATCAGTCATATCGATCACATGCGCACGATGCGCGACTTGATGCCCAGGCGCATTGGCATAACGATCAACCGCAATCACCTCAACGCCATAACGTTGCAGCTCAATGATCACCTCTTTACCCAGCTCGCCAGAGCCGAGCAACATCACTTTGGTGGCAGAAGCACTAAGGGGCGTACCAATCGTCATCGTTATTCCTGATCGTTTTTAAGGTCGCCTAGCGTATCAAATAAGCGCGATTTCATGCGCACACAGCCAAGCGGGTAAACTAGGGCAAATTTTGGAGCACCTTATGACCACACATCCACTCGATGCCGTTATCGAGATTATCGAACAAGGCCCACATTCTGCGCCGGCACTCACCTTGTATGCCTTGATCAGCACCTTGGAATTCAAAAGCCAGGGTTATCTATTCAAGCTCGATAAGCTCAAAGACTTAAATGCAGAGCAACGCCAGATCGCCTATGCGCTGATGGAGATGATGGTGGATGAGCAGATTGGCAACGAGCAGTGGGAAGCCGCTAAAGCCAAAATGGATGCCTTAGTTCGCGGCGGGTAAGCTCGCCTTATCAAACGCGATAGCGCCTTCAGCCAGTGAGAAGCGCGAAGGCTGAATGTACTCAATCACCTCGTAAGCTTCTTGATCGATCAAAATCGATAGGCCTTTCTCAGGGTAGAACCAACTCACCGCATGCTCACTTTCTTGCAGCATCATCGCAGGCTCACCAAAGCGCTTTAAAAAGAACGCATGATCTAAGCTGCGTGTGCCGGGGATATAGCTCAGGTTGAGTAACTTTTGTTGAGCAAGCCATTCACGATCGTAATTGCGTAGCGCAAATTTCCAATCACCCGTCGGTGAGCCTTCACGTTCTGGGTTTAGCGTGATTAATTCTTTGAGCTCGCTTTGCGGCACATCCAAACGCGACACAATCTTGGCTTTAATCGGCCCGAGCATCACAGAGCCAAAATAGAGCTCAAGATCGAGCGTGCCATCTTGATGCTGAAACAAGGCCGCATCTTCGATATGCCCAAATTTTTTCACCGCGTCGGTAACGGTGCTAGTACCGAGTGTTAGGTCAAACACACCCAAGGTGCCGTCGGTATTCACCGTGACCATCCACGGCAGATCATTACGGTGACTGATGTCGTTATTGGGTTCTTGTAACAACAGCGAACCACCCAATACGGCCGCAATGACCAGTAATAAGATCAGCGGCGTTTTCATGCGTCGATATCGCGGTCAGCAATACCCAATAAGTAGAGCAAGGCATCTAAGCCTAAGGTTGAAACGCTATGTTTGGCTTTTTCTTGCACCAATGGTTTGGCATGAAACGCCACGCCCAAGCCGGCAATACTCAACATCGGTAGATCATTCGCGCCATCGCCAACGGCCACGGTTTGCGCCATATCAAAGCCGGCTTCTTCAGCCATCATCTTTAAGCGACGCGCTTTTTCATCACCATTGATGATCTGGCCTTTCACTTCACCGGTCATCTTGCCGTCGACAATCTCCAGCTTGTTTGCCGAGATGCAATCAATGCCCCAACGTGCTTTCAGGTGCTCGGCAAAATACTCAAAGCCACCCGAAAGAATACCCACCTTGTAGCCAAGACCTTTCAGCGTTTTCATCAAACGGTCAGCACCTTCCATGATCGGAAGATTCTCGGCGATGTTTCTCAGTACCGTTTCATCAAGACCTTTTAAGGTGCCAAGACGGGTACGGAAACTTTCATCAAACGGAATCTCGCCACGCATTGCCGCTGCCGTGATCTTAGCGACCTCATCAACCGTGCCAGCAGCACGTGCAAGCTCATCGATCACTTCACATTTAATCAGCGTCGAATCCATATCAAACACCACCAAGCGGCGATGACGACGATAGATATCATCCTCTTGAATCGCGATATCAATATCCGAAGCTTGGCTGATCGCCAAAACATCTTTACGTACAGCCGTAATATCTTCGACCGCACCCACCAGTGCTAACTCCACACAGGCGCGCTCGGCATTAACCGATAAGTTTTCAGACAAGCGGCGAATACGTTCAAGGCGCAAGCCATGCTGCAGCGCGACGCTGATCACTTGCTGAATATTGTCAGGTGACAGGGTGCGACCTAACAGCGTGGCGATAAAACGCGGTGCAGTTTCATCCGCTTGCAGATGCGCAAAGTCATCCGGCGAGAGCTCTTGCAGATCGATTTGCGCATCACCCAAGCCCGCTTGAGCATCAAGGTGTTGCTTTACGCTCTCAAGATTGTGATCCGATGCGGTATCAATCACCAAGCTGGCAAAGCCGGTAAAGTGGCCTTCGTGCTGCTGCACGTCCACGATGCGTGCATCGAGAGTCTTTAAGGCATCAAGCAATTGCTGCAGGTGTTCAGCAGAGCGATCACTGAGTAGCGATACAGAGAGTAAGTGGCTCATCAGTCTTCATTCCCGTGATACAGGTCCGGCACAAGGGTCGGTGGCATCTGTAGGTGAAAGCCTTTATCCGCAAGATTCGCTTTCACTTTCTCGACGTCTTCACGCGCCAGTTTGCGCTCAGGGGTGAGCTCCAGTTCCATGATCTGCGCAGGGGTGCCAAAACGCTTGAGAAGCTCTTCAGGCACGGCATCAAAATCATCTTCTTTGGCGAGATACAGGTACATCTCGTCTTTTTTCGGGCTGCGGTAGATCCAGCAATTCATGGCATATGGTTTAGCTAAGTAACAATGAATGCAGTTTACCCGATGTGTGTTGATGCCGCTTATAACCTCGATTGAATCAACGCCGCTAATTCACCATTGGTGAGCTGAACTGGGTTGGTCTTCATGCTGTTACCGCGGGCATTTTTCACTACGCGATCAATATCCGCTTCGGTCATGCCATAAGCAGACAAGCGCGGTAGCTGCAGCTTTTCTTGCCAGTCTTCGAGCACTTCAATCAGCGTGTCTTGTGCTTCTTCTGCACTCGAGACATAACGATTACTCAGTAGCACGCCGGCTTCGGCATATTTCACGAGCGCTGGGTTTTGATTATCCCGTCGACGCATGATCTCGATGTTGGCTTTGGTTGCGGCAGCTAAGAGCGTGCCGCAGACCTCGCCATGTGGCGCAGGGAAGAAGGCACCGAGCGGTGCGGCCAAACCATGCACCGAACCTAAACCGGCTTGCGCGAGCGTGATACCGGAGATCATCGAGGCATAAGCCATCTTGGCGCGACCTTCGCCAG
Source organism: Gammaproteobacteria bacterium (assembly GCA_038146785.1). Taxonomy (GTDB): domain Bacteria; phylum Pseudomonadota; class Gammaproteobacteria; order Chromatiales; family Chromatiaceae; genus VMDJ01. The sequence goes on along the minus strand of JAYQSI010000016.1, from coordinate 328,995 downwards.
CATGCTCGTCGTTGTTATACGCCGGCCAAAAACCATCACGGAAGATCGCCATCGCATGACTCGATAAGGCATCGGTAAACGGACTGGCGCCAAGCGATACCCAGGATTCGAGCAGCTGAGTAAAAGCATCCATACCATTCGCCGCTAGCTGGGCTTGTGAGCAGGTATCGAGTAGATCGGGATCGATCAAGGCGACTTGTGCGACAAGCTGTTCATCACGGAAGGATTTTTTATAACCACCTTCGCCGCGTGATGAAAGCACGGCATTTTTGGTGGCCTCGCTTCCGGTGCCGGCCGTTGTGGGCACCGCAATCCAGGGAAGCGCTGGGCCTTGATAGGTTAACCCTTTGCCCACGCCTTCAAGGTAGTCGAGTATCGAGTCGCCTGAGGGTAATAAGCCCGCAATCGCTTTGGCAGCATCAAGCACGCTACCGCCACCAATAGCGGCAATCACACCGATCTTATGGTTACGATGCTCTTTCACTAAGGTGTCGATCTGATCAGGAGAAGGCTCGTCGGTAATGCGCACGTGATGCCAAGTGCGACCGGCAGCATGGAGCGCTTGAGTGAGATGCTGCCAACGAGGCGAGTCGGTAAAAGCGGCTTTGCCCGTCACTAAGAGAATATTGCCGGTGTAGGGCAGTAACAAAGAGGGCAGCTTGTCGATTGCGCCAGCAGCAAACTGCACGGCAGGTAAGCGAGCGATCTGAAAATCTTGGTTAAACACGGCAAAAACCTCGGGCTAATTCAGCTCGAATAATGCCAGAGCGAGATTCATCTTTGTAGAAACCTGCCGACACGGATGTGCTTTTTCTTTTACAGGATTTCTCATGGAACAGGTCGAACTCGATAACGCAGAACAAAAAGTCGGCTCTTACCTCAATGTGATGGTAACCAATGACGGCTCGGATCTGTTTTTACACACCGGCGCTAAACCAACCATTAAAGGCTCGTTCGGTTTTAAGGTGCTTGATGAAAAGCTGCAGTTCGGCGAAACCGAGAAGATGCTGCGCAGCATGCTGACCGACCAGAAGATGGCCGAATATGAGCAAGTGGGCGAGATCGATTTTCTTTCAGCATTAGTGGTCTTGCACGCTTCCGTGGCAATGCGTTTCGTCAGCGTCATGACACCGCAATTGTGATGCGCCATGTGAAAAGTGAAGTGCCAACGGTTGATAAGTTAGGTCTGCCACCGGTGTTGCGTGACTTAGTGGAAAACAAGCACGGTTTGATTGTTGTCGCCGGTGCGACAGGTTCAGGTAAGTCGACCAGCTTGGCGGCGATGATTGATCATCGAAATTCAAACTTCCCTGGCCACATCATCACGCTTGAAGATCCGATCGAGTTTTTGCATTCGCATAAAAAGTCATTAGTGGCGCAACGTGAGATTGGTATGGATACCGACAGTTTTGAAAGCGGTATGCGTGCGGCGATGCGTGAAGCACCGGATGTCATTTTAATGGGTGAGATTCGTGATCAGATCTCGATGGAGTATGCACTGCGCTTCGCGAATACCGGTCACTTATGTCTATCGACGATTCACTCGAACACCGCGATTACGTCTATCGAACGTATGTTGAGCTTCTTTGATAAAGAGTTGATCGAGCAAGAAGCAAAACGTTTGTCACAAAACCTACGTGCGGTGGTGTGTCAGCGACTGATTCCTTCGACCAATGGTGGCAAGGTGGCGGCGTTTGAGATCTTGGTGAATACACCACGTATGGCAGATTTGATGGCGCGTATGGACTATGACGAGATGCGTGCAGCGGTAGAGGCAGGTGAAGGTTACGGCATGGTTACTTTCGACAAGTCGATCATCAATTTGTTTGAGGAAGGCTTGCTTGATGAGAAGCACGCAACCGATTACGCTGAGTCGAAAGCGAAAGTCACGCAGTTCATTCGTTTCCAATCGAAGCGAGCAGATAAACCGGCGGCTTACGGCGCTGATCTCAAACTCCAAGATATCGAAGACGATTAACTATGCACATCTCAGCTCTCTGGCAATATCCGGTTAAATCTTGTCGAGGGCTGCAGCAACCGATGCTGCCATTGGTGGCCGGTGGTTTATTTGGCGATCGTCGCTGGATGATTGTTGGCGATCAGTATCAATTTCTCACCCAACGTCAGCTCCCCAATATGGTGAAGATTTTTGCCGTACTCGAAGAGGGTGAGCTGCGTCTTCGTTTCAATGATCAAAAACTCAGCGTGCCAGCGCCCTCAGCCGACAAGCTGATCGATGTCACCGTGTGGGAAGATCAATGCCAAGCGATGGGTGTTGAGGCATCGATTGATGCGGTGTTGAGTGAGTGGTTAGAGCAGCCGGTGCATCTGGTGTATATGCCAGAGACCGCATTGCGTCAGGTGGATAAAACCTATGCGCAAGAAGGTGATCAAGTGAGCTTTGCCGATGGCTTTCCGTTGTTATTGATCAGTGAAGCCTCGCTTGAAGATCTGAATAGCAAACTTGAGACGCCGGTTGAGATGGAGCGTTTTCGCCCGAACATCGTGGTCGCTGATTGTGAGCCTTATGCTGAAGATAGTTGGAAGACCATTCGTATCGGCGGCATTTTGTTTGATCTAGTGAAGCCTTGTTCGCGTTGCGTTATCCCCAGTGTGAATTTATACAGCGCAGAAAAAGAACAGGCGGTGCTCGAAGGTTTGGCTAAACACAGAAAGCGCGACAACAAAGTGTTCTTTGGCCAGAACGTGATCCAACGTAATTCGGGTATCCTCTGCCTGAATGACACAGTTGAGGTAATCGCATGAGCCAAGAAGTGATGCAAGCAATGCAGCATTGGATTAATCAGATCGTGATGGGCGAGGGCTTATGTCCGTTTGCGCGCACCTCGATTTTGAATAATCACTTTGCCATGCAAATGAGCCAAGCCGATTCATTCGAAGGTGCGTATCAAGATTTCTTAGGTGGCCTGCAGCACTTTGCTTCAGATCATGGTGAGCATCTCGAAAGTGCGGCACTGGTTGTGCCTTATGCTTTGGGTGATTTCGATGAGTACCTCGAGTGCTTAGGTGCATGTGAGCAAGCGATTGAAGATGCGGGTTTATCTGGTGAAGTGCAGTTAGCCAGCTTTCATCCGCAGTATGTGTTTGATGGCAATGAAGTAGATGATCATGCCAACTGGACCAATCGCGCGCCATACCCGGTGTTCCATTATCTGCGTGAAGGTCCGATGGCGGCTGCGCTAAAACGCTTCCCAAAGCCTGAGATGATTCCTGAGCGCAACATGGCGCACTTCCGTGGCAAGTCGAAGGAAGAGATTCAAAAGCTGTTCAGCTTTTCATCGACCTACTAAACCGATTTATTGGCATTCGTAATGTTCTAAGTGTCAGATTGCATGACACAATGCGCGCTCATTGCTGCTGGAGCTGGGTGTGGACTTTTCAACGACTGAATGGATTTTGATCATCGCTATTTTTGTGTGGTCAGGTTTTGTTCGCACGGCAATCGGCTTTGGTGGCGCGGCACTCAGCATGCCGTTGTTGCTTTTAATCCGTGATGATCCTTTGCTCTTCTTGCCGATCGTTGCGTGGCACTTGTTGATCTTTTCATCCACCACTGCAGCCAGTCGTCTTAAGCATATCGATTGGGGCTTTGTGAAACGCTCGATGGGTTGGATGCTGCTGCCTAAGTTGCTCGGCGTGATTGGCTTGATCAGTTTGCCGGCCCGTTGGATGGCGATCTTTGTCTTTGCGATCACGGCGTTCTATGCGATCGCCTGGATACTCAAACGCGATTTCCGCGGCGACTCAAAATGGTGGGATCGCGGACTGCTGGTGATCGGTGGTTATGTCAGCGGTGCCTCATTGGTCGGCGCGCCGTTAATTGCTGCGGTGGCTATCAAAGAAGTGGTGTTAACCGCTTATCGCGATACCTTGTTTGTGATTTGGTTCTTGCTCGTGCTGATCAAGATGGCGGCCTTTGTCATCTTTGATGTCGATCTGCAATTTGAATGGGCGCTGTATTTGATCCTGCCCGCAGCGATTGGCCATTTTGTCGGCTTACGTTTCCACAAACATCTGATTGGGCATAACGCAGCGGAAGTGAAGCGTTATCTCGGCATCGGTTTGTTGGTCGTCTCAGCCTTTGGTCTATGGCAGTTGTTAGCGACAGCTCACTAAAGCACAGCTTGAATTACAAATCCCGCGATCGCGCTTGCGCCGATAACCCGCATCACACTTTGTTTAAAGCGAGATAACGCGAAGAAAGCGACCAAGGCAATCACGATAGCCGTGATATCTAAGCTGCCAGCAAAAGGTGTTGCTTCAGTGCCTTGTGGCCAAAACACATGCCATGCAAAGAAGGTCGCAAGGTTCACAATCACGCCAACGACGGCAGCTGTGATCGCGGTGAGCGGTGCTGAGAGTTTCATATCGTTACGCGTATGCTCGACCAATGGCGCGCCAATTAAGATAAAGATAAATGACGGCAAAAAGGTAAACAGGGTTGCAACGCTCGCACCCGCTGCACCGGCGAGAAGCTGCGCTTCAGGTCCAAACAGTTCTTTTGTCCAACCGCCAACAAAACCAATAAAGGCAACGATCATGATCAGTGGGCCAGGCGTGGTTTCACCGAGCGCTAAACCATCCATCATTTGTGTGGCGCTGAGCCATTGATACTCATTGACGCCGCCCTGATAGACATAAGGCAATACGGCATAAGCACCACCAAAGGTGACTAAGGCGGCTTTGGTAAAGAACCAGCCCATCTGTGTCAGCGGACCTTGCCAACCAAAGCTGAGATACAAAGCACCTTCAACAAGAAGCCAGAGCATTAAACCAACCGCCAATTTGAACAGGCTGCTTGCCCAGCTAAAGGCTGCCCAGCTTGGGGGTGGGGTATCGTCATCAATCAGCGCTTTGCCGTGCTGCTCACCCGAAGCACCATGCCCGCCTGAAGCTTTAAAGGCATCTGGAATAAAGTGATGACCAACCCAACCTATCACTGCCGCGGCAATGATGATGTAGGGAAAGCTGATATGAAAAACAAATAAGCCAACAAACGCGGCTAGCGCGATCGTCATTAATAAGCCATGACGCAAGGTCTTCATGCCGATGCGATAGGCAGCGAATAACACGATCGCCACGACCGCAGGTTTAATGCCGTACAAGATGCCAGCAACGCTATCGAGATGACCAAAGCTTAAGTAAGCCCAAGTCAGTGCGATCAAGATCAGTAAAGAAGGTAAGACAAATAATGTGCCTGCAACGATGCCGCCGAATGTGCCGTGCATCAGCCAGCCCATATAGGTAGCGAGTTGTTGTGCCTCAGGTCCGGGCAGCACCATGGTGTAGTTAAGTGCGTGTAAAAAACGACGCTCAGAAATCCAACGGCGTTTCTCAACAAGTTCTTGGTGCATCATCGCGATTTGACCGGCAGGGCCGCCAAAGCTGATAAAGCCAAGCTTTAGCCAGTACCAAAACGCGGTGAGTCGGGAGACGTTAGCTGGGGTGTCTTGCGTGTTCATGCAGGCACTTTAGCGGAAGTGCGGTAGAAGGCGAGCGCTTAATCTTCTAATTCTTGCAGCAGATTTTCTAATTGCTCTTCAGCTTGGAACCAAGCGAACTCGGCATCTTCTAGCGCAGCATCAACACGTGCTTTATCGGCAAGCACCTTGGCAAGCTCATCTTTGCGTGACGCGTCATAGAGGTCGTTATCAGAGAGTTGTTGCTCAAGCGCAGCGACATCGAGCTTGGAGTGACTTCATCAACTCTTCCGCTTGAGTGATCTTCTTTTTCAGTGGGCTGAGCTTTTGACGACGTTCTGCTTCAAGACGCTTTTGATCTTTACGTGACGCGGTATTGCTTGGTTTGTCATCTAACTTTGGCGCAATTTGTTTCGCTAACCAACGTGGGTAGCTATCCAAATCCTCGGCGAACTCATCAACACGCTGATCATGGACTAACCATAACTGGTCGCAGCATGTGCGTAATAAGTGACGGTCGTGCGAGACGATAACCATCGCACCTTCAAAGCTCTGCAAAGCGGTGGCGAGTGCTTGGCGCATATCAAGATCAAGATGGTTGGTTGGCTCGTCGAGCAATAAAAGATTCGGGCGTTGATATACGACTAAGGCCAATGCCAAGCGAGACTTCTCGCCACCCGAGAAGGGCTCAACCTTCTCTAATGCCTTGTCCCCAATAAAACCAAAACCACCCAGATAGTCACGCGCATCTTGCTCACCAATCTGTGGATCAAGTTGCTGAAGATGTTCTACCGGTGTGTGTTGTGGATGCAGCTGCTCAAGTTGATGTTGCGCGAAATAGCCTAGCTGAAGGTCTTTGGCTTCAATGCGCTCACCAGTCTGTGTGCTGAGCTCGCCTGCAAGTAATTTAATAAAGGTCGACTTACCTGCACCGTTAGGACCCAGTAGGCCAATACGATCACCCGGCCCTAAGATGCTATTCGCTTTACTGAAGATGGCTTTGTCGCCATAGCTCACGGCACTGTCGTGCAGCTGCAATAAAGGGTGTGGGTTTTTCTTCGGCGGTTTAAAGCTAAAGGCGAAAGGTGAGTCGACATGCGCAGGCGCAATCAGCTCCATGCGCTCAAGCGCTTTTAAACGGCTTTGTGCTTGTTTGGCCTTGGTAGCTTTTGCACGGAAGCGCTCAACAAACGATCGCATGTGCGCCACTTCACGTTGTTGTTTCTCAAAGCTAGCTTGTTGGTTAGCTAAACGTTCAGTGCGAATACGTTCGAATGCGGTGTAGTTGCCCGAATAAAGCGTCGCTTTGTTTTGCTCAAGATGCAGAATCTGATCGCAGACCGAATCTAAAAAGTCACGGTCGTGAGAGATAAGCAACAAGGTGCCACGATAAGCTTTCAGCCAATCCTCTAACCAAATCACCGCATCGAGATCGAGGTGGTTGGTTGGCTCGTCGAGCAACAGTAAATCAGAACGACACATCAAGGTGCGCGCCAGATTAAGTCGCATACGCCAGCCGCCGGAAAAACTATCTAACGGACGTTGTGTGTCACTTGGTGCAAAGCCTAGGCCTGCCATCAGTTGAGCGGCGCGACTGCGTGCTTGATAACCACCGATGTGATCCATCTCCGCATGCAGATGCGCAATACGCTCACCTTCACCTTGCTGTTCTGCTTGCGCCAATGATTGCTCTAATGCGCGAAGTGGTGCATCACCATCAATCACATACTCAATCGCTTCTTGATGAATCGCAGGCACCTCTTGCGCCAGGTGCGCAATGATCCAATCGGCAGGTTTATGCAGATCACCCGCATCCGCGCTGAGCTCACCAAGAATGAGCGCAAACAGAGAAGACTTGCCGGTGCCATTAGCGCCCGTGATGCCGACTTTCTTACCCGGATGGATCTGAAAGCTGGCATCGCTAAACAGCAGACGAGGTCCGCGGCGGATAGCAATATGGTCAAGGTGCAACATGGGGGCGAAGTGTACGTGCTTCGCTTATCGGCAGCATGTGTGAATCCAAGAGTAAGGGGGCTCTTGGCAAAAGATCTAAAAGAGAATTTATTTGGATTTAAGTTGTACTTCTAACTCGGCAACGCGGGTTTCAAGAGCTTCAACTTTCTCGCGTGTGCGCATCAAGATCGCTTGTTGAATCTCGAATTCATCACGCGAGACTAAGTTCATCTGGCGCAATGCCGCTTCTAATGATGCTTTCACGTTACGCTCAACGTCGCCTTGCAGTGCTTGTAAGCCCGATGGCAAACCATCGACCAGCTTGCGCGATAGGTCGTCAAAAATCTTTGGATCAAACATGCCAAAACTCCATAAATCGTTATGTCACTAGGGTAGAGCAGGGGCTGTGTGCTTTCAATTGCCGATAAGCACCAAAAGAGTGCGTCATTGTGGTGCACGTCCAAGAAACCTTGTCGCTCTGGTGCAGGTGATAGAGCACGTAAATCCAATAAGCATTTAAGTAACTGAATTTATTGATAAATAAAAAGTGGCACGCTTGATGCAATGAGTCTATCGTACCCCCTCGGGTCTTTTTCAACTTTGTGAGTAGGAATTTAAAAATGAAAAAGACAACTTTAGCTTTAGCAATGGGTTTAATGATTTCAGGCGCTGCAAATGCAGCAGTAGAAGCGAACATTGGCGCAACCAGTAATTATGTCTGGCGTGGTGTCACTCAAACGAGTGATGACGCAACACTTCAGGGTGGTGTTGATTATTCAAACGAAGACGGCTTTTCGTTGGGTGCCTGGGCATCAGATGTTAAATGGGTCGATGGATAAACACTGAATTCGATGTTTATGGCATTAGTTATTCAGGTGAAACAGCCGATGGCATTGGTTACGACTTAGGTTTCATTCACTACGCTTATCCAGATGCAACAGATTCAGATTTCACTGAACTTACCGCAAGCGTAACACTGGGTCCAGTGACGGCAGCAGTTGCACATACCATCAGCAGATACAGGTCAGCAAGAAGGTGATAAATACTACTCACTATCTGCAGGTACTGAGCTTAGAAGAAGGTTTGTCACTAACAGCAACCTTGGGGTACTACGATTACGATGCAGGCACTTCTTATACGCATGCTCAGCTTGATCTGACCAAGAGCCTCGGCGATTACGGTGACGTTACCGCTTCCGTATCGAAATTAAACAACGATGGAACATCGAACGATGAAGGAACTCTCTTCTTCGTTTCTTACAGCAAAACTTTCTAACGGCTTAGCCGAAACGGGCGGGGTTCCGTTTCGGCGGTCACACTAACAAGGAGATAAAAATGAAACTAGTAACCGCCATTGTTAAGCCGTTCAAGCTTGATGATGTTCGTGAAGCGCTATCAGAGATTGGCGTAAGCGGTATTACCGTGACTGAAGTGAAAGGCTTTGGTCGACAAAAGGGTCATACCGAGTTGTATCGCGGCGCTGAATACGTCGTCGACTTTCTACCAAAAGTAAAAATCGAAGCCGCTGTTGGCGCAGATCAAGTTGATCAAGTGATCGAAGCAATTACGGGCGCGGCACAGACCGGCAAAATCGGTGACGGCAAAATTTTCGTTACCACGATCGATCAAGTGATTCGTATTCGTACTGGCGAAACCGGTACCGAAGCACTTTAAGACTTAATTCCGAGAGGATCGAAAGATGGAAAACAATATTTTCGAACTCCAGTACGCAATGGACACCTTTTACTTCCTGGTGTGCGGCGCATTGGTCATGTGGATGGCTGCTGGCTTCTCAATGTTAGAAGCCGGTTTGGTCCGTTCTAAAAACACAACTGAAATTCTGACAAAGAACGTCGCGTTGTTTGCGGTGTCTTGCATCATGTACATGGTGATGGGCTACGCGATCATGTACGGCGGTTCTTACTTCCTGAATGGCATCGAAGGTGGCGAAACACTCGTTGCTGATGCGCTAAAAGATATGGCAGGTCGTGAAGATGGCTTTGGTGGTGGTGCAGTGTACTCAAGTGCATCTGACTTCTTCTTCCAGGTTGTTTTCGTTGCAACGGCAATGTCGATTGTTTCAGGTGCTGTTGCTGAGCGTATGAAGCTATGGGCATTCTTGTTGTTCGCAGTCGTGATGACTGGCTTTATCTATCCAATGGAAGGTAACTGGACATGGGGCGGTGGCTCAGTATTTGGTCTGTACTCACTTGCTGACTACGGCTTCTCTGACTTCGCAGGTTCAGGCATCGTTCACATGGCAGGTGCTGCTGCAGCATTAGCCGGTGTCTTGCTACTGGGTGCACGTAAAGGCAAGTACGGTCCTAACGGTGAAGTTCGCGCGATTCCAGGTGCAAACCTACCACTCGCAACCTTAGGTACGTTCATCCTTTGGATGGGTTGGTTCGGCTTCAATGGCGGTTCAGTCCTTAAGCTTGGGTGATATCGCTAACGCTAACTCAGTGGCTATGGTGTTCTTGAACACTAACGCAGCAGCTGCAGGTGGCTTGGTTGCCGCACTGATCTTGGCTCGCGCTTTGTTCGGTAAAGCTGACCTCACTATGGCGCTTAACGGTGCATTGGCTGGCTTGGTTGCGATCACTGCAGAACCTTCAACCCCAACAGCGCTTGAAGCAACCTTGATTGGTGCAGCAGGTGGTCTGATTGTTGTGTTCTCAATCACCTTGCTCGACAAGATGAAGATCGATGATCCAGTGGGTGCGATCTCAGTACACGGTGTGGTTGGTCTGTGGGGTCTGTTGGCAGTGCCATTGACTAACTCAGGCACAACCTTCATGGGTCAGTTGATTGGTGCAGGCACCATCTTCGCTTGGGTCTTCGTCGCTAGCTTCATTGTTTGGATGGTGATCAAAATGATCATGGGTATCCGTATCAGTGAAGAAGAAGAGTACGAAGGTGCAGACTTGGCTGAATGCGGTATGGAAGCATACCCAGAGTTCACCAAAGGCTAACTCTAGTCCCTCTATCTCGATTGAAGGGTTTGGCGGATGCTTCGGCATCCGCCTTTTTTACCGTTAAGGATTTAAGCCGTAACAAACAAACCGATAACCAAAAGTCTTAAAAAGCCTGAGGAGGCTTTATGAACGCCGCAATAGAAACCATTACTTTAGAGCAACGCATTGAGCGTGAGCGGCAGGCGTTAGCAAAATACCTCAAGACATTGTTATCACCCATGGCAAGTGTGTCTTCATCACTCTGGGGTGATATTGATCAACTCGATAAGCTACTTAAAGTTTCGATCGCCTATGCAGGTAACAGTAAGCTGGTTTATGCCGTCGGTTGTGATGGTCGTCAGCTCAGTAGCAATATCTCAAATGATCACATCGATACCAGTAAGCGTGGACAAGAGCTTTCTGTGCGCCCTTACATGGCGAATATTGCACAAGCTGATGAGTTTGTTTTATCGCCTATCTATGTCGATAAAAACGATCGTCGCCCTTGCGTCACAGCACTGCATAAAGTGAAAGATGATGAAGGAAAGATTATTGGCTGTGTTGCCGCCGACTATGACTTGTCGGTGTTGCCAACCTCCAAGATGTGGTCGATGAAGTGCCATCGGCATGGCGTCAGATCAAAGGTGATCCGGCAATTCGTCAGAATTTATTCCAACAAGCACGCGTGAATAGCGCGATGGATCAGCGACTCGATGAAGTGAATGACATCCTGACGGATCTGATCACGCAGCGCGGTATCTTTCATGCCAAGCTGCATTACAGCAGCAGTCGCGCCACCTTGTGGCTTTATGATGATCCGCATCGTTATCGTTTACATGTGCTCGATGAGATTATTAATCCAGCCGTATGTTTGGCGTATCCAAAAAAACCGTATCCATCCGATGCAACCGTGACAGAGGATAAAGTTGCTAAGGTGCTTGAACGATTAGCTGAACTGCGTAACGCCGATGAGACGATCTATCTTCGTTCAGGTTCATTGAATGTCGTGAATGGCATGGTGGGGCTGACCTTCTCGTGTGATGGAAGTCATTACATGAGTGCCGATGAGTTTTTAGCCAAGCCAGATAGCTTTTGGTTTGGTTGTGCTTAACGCACCTCGCTAAGCAAGCGCTGCATCATGCTGTGTGCTTGCTGCCCATAGCCGCCGCCAAATAAATTGAAGTGATTCAAGATGTGATACAGGTTGTATAACGTGCGACGCACTTCATGGCCTTCATCCAAAGAGTAATTAGCGTGATAAGCAGCATAAAAGTCATCGGTGAAACCACCGAATAAATGGGTCATCGCTAGATCGGTTTCACGATCACCGTAATAAATCGCGGGATCGTATATCACTGGCATGCCGTGCTGATCGGTCATCATATTGCCGCCCCATAAATCACCATGCAGCAATGAGGCCTTTGGCGAATGATTCAGAAAGTGCGGCAAGGCATCGATGAGTTGGTCTGCTAATGCCATAGTGGCACCGCCTATGCCATTCTCTTGCGCCAGCTTTAATTGATAACCCAAGCGATGCTCACGCCAAAGGTTAGCCAATCAGATTCCACGGTATTGATCTGTTCAGTGGCGCCAATGTAGTTATCGCGCTGATGACCAAAGCGTGGTTGAGTCGAGTGATGTAATGCGGCTAATTGCTCGCCGGCTAAACGCATGGCTTTTGCTGAGCTACCTGCCGTAATCGCTTCCATGATCAGGTAGCTATGTGTTTCAGTGCTGCCGCAGGTTAACGGCTCGGGTACGCGCATTGCGTGCGCACTGTTTAAGATCGATAAGCCTTCCATCTCGGCTTCAAACATATCCAGCTTATCAACGCTGTTCAGTTTGACGAACCAATGCTGACCGTCCATGTGCACAATATGCGTCTCATTGATGCAGCCGCCGCCAATAGGCTGGGTATTTATAGGAATGAACTGTTCGCCGGTTGCCTTTGCAATTGCGTGGGCAATGTCATGCCAGATTTGGCGCATAAGGTTTAGCTCAGTCGATCACGTAACGGGCTGGTACGTGGGAAGTGCGCCCGTAAGAATTCCATTTGATCGGCCAAAACATTACGACCCTGAAGAAAAATATATTCCGCATGGGTTGGGATAAAGGGATAGCGAGTAACTGCATGCCAGCTTGTTCAGGTGTGCGACCGGCTTTATGCGTATTACAGCGTGTGCACGAGGTAATCAGGTTGGACCAACTGTCTTCACCTTCTTGGCTCACGGGAATGATGTGATCGCGCGAGAGCTGCGATTTGTGGAACTGATCACCGCAATACATGCAGTGAAAGTCATCGCGTTGAAACAGGGCTTCGTTAGAGACGGGAGGTGCGTAGCCTTTGTCGAGGCAGTAGCGATTTTGATGGTTGCCGTGAGTGGCGATGATGGAGTGAAGGATGATTTTGCTTTGATGCGATTCGTTATTGATACCACCACGAATCGTTAGGATGGGGTCGCCGAGGTCGTACGCAACCATATCAAGGCTGTGTAGCTTGACGGCCTGCCGGTAGTCGATCCACTCAAGTGGCATCCCGGAGGCGTCGGTTCTCAACAATTGTTGTCTTAACCCCGACATGATGGGCAACCTCACTTTCGGTTTAACTGTTTATGTCACAGCTGAGCGCAGAGTTCAAATGACACTTATCTGACAAAACCCCGCGAGTTCAGATCAGCATCAGTACAATAGCCGCATGACCCAAACCACTTACTTGCGCGTGGCCATTCCGGTGCCATTGCCCAAAGCTTTTGATTACCTGCCTGATCAGCGCTTCACAGCAGCGGCTTATCCGGTGGGCGCGCGTGTTTTGGTGCCGTTTGGTCGTACGCAAAAGCTCGGTGTGGTGTTGGAGCATGTACAAAGTGCCGATGTGGCTAGCGATAAGCTCAAACATGTCGAACCACCGATTGATTCAGAAGCACTTTTAGATCAAACACATCTTGCCTTTCTGCGTTGGGCGGCCAGTTACTACCATCACCCCTTAGGGCGAGGTGGTCACAGCCGCCTTGCCGCTGCGCTTGCGTAAAGCCAATGCGCCATTGCCCTTAGCTGAACAGCGTTATTTTTTAGCTGCCGAGTGCGCAGGTGTTGTTGAGCAACTTGGGCGTGCACATAAACAACGTGAGTTGGTTGAATGGATTGCGGCACACGGTGATCACGGCGTTGAGCAAACCACACTTAAACAACACGCTGGCACAGCACTGATAAAAAAGTTGGTGGATGCGCAGCATCTGGTGCTGAAAGAAAGTGCGCCGATTAAAAGCGAGTATGTGCCCCAGCGCTCACCGCATCAGCTGAATGAAGAACAGCAAGTCGCGGTTGATGCGGTTGCGCAACAGCTAAACCAGTACGCGGCCTTTTTATTACAAGGCGTGACAGGCTCGGGTAAAACCGAGGTGTATCTGCGATTAGCAGAGCAAGTGCTCGCACAAGATAAAAACGTGATGATCTTGGTGCCAGAGATCGCACTCACGCCACAGCTGCAACAACGCTTTGCTGAACGTCTCGGTGATGGTGTGTTGTTGATGCACTCAGGCATGAAAGATACCGAGCGCGAGATCGCGTGGCAGCGCATTCGCTTAGGTCTAGCGCGTGTCGTGTTGGGTACACGCTCATTGATTCTTAATCCAATGGCAGATCTTGGCTTAATTGTTGTGGATGAAGAACATGACCCTTCGTTTAAACAACAAGAAGGCTTCCGTTATTCCGCGCGCGACTTAGCCGTGGTGCGCGCATCGCGAGCAAAATGTCCGGTGGTACTGGGCTCTGCAACACCTTCTTTAGAATCCTTGCGTAATGTTGAGCAGGGGCGTTATCAGCGTCTGTTATTGAATCAACGCGCGGGTAGTTCAAAGCCACCGTCAATGCACTTGGTTGATCTGCGTGATCAGCCAGTGCAAAACGGATTGGCACTGCCAGTGATTGATGAAATTCAAGCAACGCTTAACAAAGGCGAGCAAGTCATGGTGTTTTTAAACCGACGTGGTTTTGCACCTGTGCTTGCCTGTTATAGCTGTGGTTGGACATCCGATTGCCCGCGTTGTGATGCGCGTCAAACAGTGCATCAAGCGGCACATCGTTTGTGGTGTCACCACTGTGGCTCGCAGCAAGCCTTGCCGCAAAAATGCCCAAGCTGTGGCGAGCAGGATTTGCATCCGTTAGGTCAAGGCACTGAGCAGCTCGATCAGTCATTGCAGGCACGCTTTAAAGACATACCACTCGTGCGCGTGGATCGTGATGCGGCAGCAAAGCGTGGCGCACTCGAAAAGCTACTCGCTTCAGTACATCAAGCGGATGCGGCCATTTTGGTTGGTACGCAGATGCTCGCTAAAGGACATCACTTTCCAAAGGTGACCTTGGTGGTGGTGCTCGATGCGGATAGCGGATTGTTTAGCGCCGACTATCGCGCCACCGAACGTATGGCGCAGTTGCTGATGCAGGTGGCCGGTCGTGCCGGACGAGGTGAGCTGCCAGGTCGGGTGCTGATTCAAACGCGCTATCCCGATCATCTGTTGTTGCAGACGCTAGGTTAACCAAGGTTACGAGGCATTCGCCCAAGCGGCGCTGCAAGAACGACTTGAGGCGGACTATCCACCTATCTCACATCAAGTGTTGCTGCGAGCTGAGGCGAATAAGATGGATCCGACGATGCAGTTTTTGAACAAGGTCACCCAGTGGGGCAAAACACAGACCGATGAGTCGGTGAGCTTTTGGGGGCCGGTGCCGGCACCGATGACGCGTCGCATTGGGCGATACCGTGGCCATCTGCTGATTCAGTCGAGCTCGCGCGAAGCGCTGCACAGCTTTTTGTCACAGCTTGAGGTGTATCTCGCCGAGACCAAGCTCGCCCGTTCGGTACGCTGGAGCTTGGATGTCGATCCCGCGGATCATTTTTGATCACTATCTAATGATGTCAGATGGGCAGTTTGTTATGCTTCGCGCCCTTCTTTTAGGCGAAACACCATGAAAACCGAAATTGCTCAACTTGTTGAAAGCGCGCTCCAATCGTTAGTCGACCAAGGGGTTTTGGCAGCGGATGCTGTGCGACCTCCAGTGATCGAGCGTGCGCGTGATCCTGAGCACGGTGATTTCGCCACCAATGCCGCGATGGTCAACAGCAAAGCGGCAGGTATCAATCCTCGTCAGCTCGCTGAGCAATTAGTCGCTGCCATTCCTGCAGCGGATTTCATTTCAGAAGTGTCGATCGCCGGCCCAGGCTTTATTAACTTCCGTGTCGCAAGCGATGCACAAAGTGCGATCGTTGAGCGCATCTTGAGTGAAGGCGAGCAGTTCGGCCGCTCAACCATTGGCGAGCAGAAAAAAGTGCAAGTCGAGTTTGTCTCGGCGAACCCAACTGGCCCATTGCATGTCGGCCACGGTCGTGGCGCAGCTTACGGTTCGGTTGTGGCTGATCTACTCGAAGCGGTTGGCTTTGATGTCGATCGTGAATACTACGTTAACGATGCCGGTCGTCAGATGGACATCCTCGGCACCTCGGTGTGGTTGCGTTATCTCGAGCTAGCGGGCGAAGAGCTGACCTTCCCAAGCAATGGTTACAAAGGTGACTATGTGTGGGATATCGCTGCGACCTTACACCGCGACAAAGGTGATGCGATTCGCTTTGCGAGCAGCGAAGTGTTTGCCGATATCCCTGCGGATGAACCTGCGGGTGGTGATAAAGAAGAACATATCGATGCCTTGATCGATCGTGCGAAAGCCTTGCTGGGTAAAGACGGCTATCGCGAGGTGTTTGATCTTGGCTTGAACGTTATCTTGGATGACATCCGTGATGACTTAGGCCTGTTCGGCGTGCGTTATGAGAACTGGTATTCCGAGCGCTCACTGGTTGAGTCAGGCAAAGTCGAAGCGATTATCGAAAAGTTAAAAGCCGCCGGTCACCTGTATGAAAAGGGTGGCGCTTGGTGGTTTAAATCGACCGACTTTGGCGATGAAAAAGATCGCGTGGTGGTGCGTGATAACGGACAGACCACTTACTTTGCATCTGACATTGCGTATCACTTAGAAAAGTTTGAGCGCGGTTACGATCGCGTGATTGATGTGTGGGGTGCTGACCACCACGGTTATGTGCCACGTGTGAAAGCGGCGATTCAAGCGATGGGTGGCAACCCAGAGCAACTCGATGTGTTGTTAGTTCAGTTTGCGATCTTGTATGAAGGTGGTGAGCGTAAACAGATGTCGACCCGTTCAGGTGAGTTCGTCACCTTGCGCGAGCTACGTAAAGATGTCGGCACCGATGCGGCACGTTTCTTCTACATCATGCGTAAGTGCGAACAGCATCTGGATTTCGATTTAGATCTTGCACGCTCACAATCCAATGAGAACCCGGTTTACTACGTGCAATACGCACATGCGCGTATCTGTTCGGTGTTCCGTCAGGCGAGTGAAAAGGGTGTGAACACGCAGCTCAGCGATGGCAACACCAACCTTGAGTTGCTCAGTGAATCGCACGAACAAAGCATGATGAAAACCTTGGCGCGTTATCCTGAGGTGCTGCAAAACGCGGCAATCAACTCAGAGCCACATCAGCTCACGCACTATCTGCGTGAACTGGCAAATGAGTTACACAGTTATTACAACGCGCATCAATTCTTGGTGGATGACAGCAATCTGACCGATGCGCGTTTAAAATTAATCACCGCAACCCGACAAGTGTTGCTAAATGGTCTTAAACTGATTGGTATCAGCGCACCTGAAAAAATGTAAGGCATGCCACGCGATTACAAACACGTCTCACCTCGCCGCGCACCGGCGAAAAAAACATCCTCTCCCTTCGTTTGGGCAGCGGTCGCGTTTTTGTTGGGTGTGTTTGTGATGGGTTTGTTCTGGCTAAAGATGCAACCACCGGCGAATGCGCCAGAGTGGGTAGGTGCTGAGCCTGAGCGTAAACCGCGCGAAGTCGCTAAGCCGGTTGGCCCGCCAAAAAAGATCCAGCCTGAAAAACCTGAAACCCGCTTCACCTTCTTTAAAGACTTAAGTCAGCGTGAAGTGGTGGTGCCTGATGAAAAGTTTGAGTTACGTGCATCGCGCGATACCGATGCGACCTCGCGTTTCGTGGTGCAGATCGCCTCATTAACTAAACGTGCCGATGCTGAACGTATTCAAGCCGAGGTGGCTTTGTTGGGTGTTGAATCAACCATCAGTGAAGCCTCACTGGATGACGGTGTGCGTTATCGCGTTTCGACCACCCCAGTCCTTGGGCAGTCGAAAGCGAATAGCCTGTTAAGCCAACTGAAGAAAGGTGGCTATAAAGGCATGTTTGTCAAAATCTCGCGTTAAGGCTGCGCATCTAACCACGCATTCACCGCCGCTAGCAGGTCATCGCTTTGACCGGCGAAGAAGTGATCCGCCTTAGCGACCTCTTGTTGCGAATACCCTTTGTTATGACTTGCCGCTTTTGCACGCAAGGCATTGCTTTGTAATACGCCGGGTAGATCGCGAGAACCAAACAGATCCAACATTGGCAGATCAATCTTGCTCAAGTTACTGAGATTTTCATCGTTAGGATTTTTCATATCCAAACTCATACCCACCGAGACATAACCTTTTACCGTGTCAGGTGCGCCTTGCGCTAAATAATGGGCAGCCATGCGTGAGCCAAAGCTGTGCGACACCACCATGATGCGATCGTGACCGCGGGTTTCTAGCTCAACAATGCCCGCAGCGATGCGTTGTGCCGCAGGTTCTACCAAAGGCAGCCATGCGCTATCAGGTGCTTCAGCCGATTCCACCGGTAACTGTAGCGATAAGGTGTCCCAACCGGCTTCGGTCAGACGCACGCGCAGTGGTTGCACCACATCCATCCAGTCAGCATTCGCACCTTTGCCGTGTAATACCAACACCGCACCTTTGCGCTTATCGGCTTGGTTCTCAGTGAAGATGCCCATGAAATCGCGCTCGCCATCATTCAGCTGCACAATCTCACCGTCCATGATCGCATCGGCGATTTGATTCACGATACGCGTCTCTCGCGCATAGTCTGGCGCAGCGAAAACCGCACCACAAAAAAGGCTCAAACCAAGAAAAACATGTGTTTTCAGTGACATAGATATCTCCCAAAGGGGGTGGCTGTAATAGAGATCGCTTTCCGGTAGAGTGGCGCGACTTAACGTATTAAGCGCTCTTTTTTGAGCAAAAAGAACACAAATTTTTCCGGACAATTCCGGCATGGAGCAAACGCATGGCTGATTACGCACTCGCCCCATCAATCCTTTCTGCAGACTTCGCCAAACTCGGTGAAGAATGTGACAACGTGTTGGCATCAGGTTGCGACATCATTCACTTCGACGTGATGGACAACCACTATGTACCTAACCTGACCATCGGTCCTTTGGTCTGTGATGCATTACGCAAGCACGGCATCACCGCACCGATTGATGTGCATCTTATGGTGAGCCCAGTGGATCGTATCGTGGGTGACTTCGCACAAGCGGGCGCAACCTACATCACCTTCCACCCAGAAGCGTCTGATCACATCGACCGCACCTTGCAGTTGATCGAAAGCGAAGGCTGTAAAGCCGGCTTGGTATTCAACCCAGCCACGCCATTGTCTTACCTTGATTACGTGATCGATAAGATCGACATGATTCTATTGATGTCAGTTAACCCAGGTTTTGGTGGTCAAAGCTTTATTCCTTCAGCACTCGATAAGCTGAAAGAAGCGCGCAAGATCATCGATGCCTCAGGTCGTGATATCCGTTTGGAAATCGACGGCGGCGTAAAAGCCGACAACATTGCAGCTATCGCAGCGGCAGGTGCAGATACCTTCGTTTCAGGTTCTGGCATCTTCGGTGGTCGTAACGAGTCGGATGCGAACAAGTACGACAGCATCGTGAAGCAATTCCGCGCGGAACTGGCAAACGCCTAAACCGACGAAAAAGCGGGAAAATACAAAGGCGAGTCGGGTAGACTCGCCTTTTTTATTGATCAAACCACCGAGATTTCCATGGCAGTACGTAAACCCAAAATGATCCTGATTGATGTCGATGGCACCTTAGTCGATAGCGTGCCGGATCTGGCGTATTGCGTGGATGAGATGATGAAAGCACTCGGTCGCGAGCCACATGGTGAGGCGAAAGTGCGCGATTGGGTCGGTAACGGTGTCGAACGTCTGACAAGACGCGCATTAATTGGCCAACTCGATGGCGAGCCAAGCGATGAAGATTTCGCTAAAGGCTATCCGATCTTCCTCGATCTGTATAAAGACAACACCTCAAAGCGTTCGTGTTTGTATCCGGGGGTGCGCGAAGGTCTTGGATTACATGAAATCGCAGGGCTATCTGCTTGGTTGTGTGACCAATAAAGACGCGCAATTCACCATCCCCTTGCTCAAAGGCCTGGGTATCTATGACGAATTTGGCATTGTGGTTTCTGGCGATACCTTGCCGGTGAAAAAGCCCGATCCACAGCCTTTGCTGCATGCGGCGGCGCATTTTGGTGTTGGCGCTGAAGACTCGCTGATGCTTGGCGACTCAAAAAGTGATGTCACTGCAGCGCGTAATGCCGGCTTCCAGATTGTCTGCATGAGCTATGGCTACAACCATGGTGAAGATATCCGCAATTACAACCCAGATGCGGTGATCGACTCGATGGTGGAGCTAAAAGAGCTGCTCTAGTTGTAAGAATTTTCGCACTGCAAAAACAGTAACTTACTGTAGAAACGCCATCGAGTTAGGCATATACTGAGCTTTCTTACTAAGGAAAGAACATAACAACAGGACGTTAGCGCATGCAGCACAACTCCCTCTATCAAACCTTTTCAGCCGCCACACGTCGCTTAGCGCTGGTGTTATGTCTGTGGGTGCCTGGTGTGTTTGCCGCCGATTCGGCACTTAAGCCGCTGAATGTGCTGATTCTTTCGCCATCGGCTAACCCGTGGAACGAGCAAACCACCGATGGTTTGTTAGATCATTTTGCAAAAGAGGGTCCGCACGTTGTGGTGCACCGGGAGATGGTGAATCCCTCCGGTAAGCGTGGCGTACCGGCGATCAGTGTTGAGCAACTGAATGCGCGCTATGCGAATGCCAAGATTGATTATGTGATCGCCACCACGCCAACCGAAGGCATGCTGCCGTATCTGAAAAAAGCCGGTAATAACCTACTGCCGAATGCCATCAAGGTTTATCAGGATAAATCCGGCAGAACCTTTAAAGCCACACAATCGATTGATGCGCCAAATACGCTTATCGTCGAGCGTCCGGTATTCATCGATAAAGCGCTCGAGCAAGCACTACAGCTGCATCAACCCAAGCAGCTTTACCTGTTTGCTAATCCAGAAAGTAAAGGCTATCTCGATAAAACATTGGTGGCTGCGGTGGAGGCACTCAAACAACAAGGTACCTTGACCACTCAAATTAACTACATGCCGTTGATGAGCACGCAGGGGTATATCGATTATCTCCGCGCACAACCGGCGAAAGACGGCATGGTGTTTTTCACTGCCGAATTTAAAGATGCCAATGGTCCTGTGGTACCTGCTGTCATGATTAACACCATTGCAGCGGCGATTGATATGCCGGTGGTGCCGTATTTTGGCTCGATGCTAAACGGCAAAGGCGCCTTAGGTGGCTTGCTGCAGCAACCGTTCATGTATGGCGAGCTGTTAGCCGATGTGGTGCTGGAGCATCAACAGGGTCGCTTGTTTGATTACCAAACCTATCTCGCGAATGAGCCAGAAGAAGAACGTGCCAACTATCCTGTGATTCCGATGCATCAAAACATCTTTGATGATGCACAACTGCACCGCTTAAACCTTCCTCATCGCAAGCTGCCTGATGATGCGATCATCATCAACGAGCAGCATGATTACTTTATTCCCGGTAACTATGTCACTGAGATCGCAGTAATCGTTGCTGCGTTTATTGTCAGTATCATCGCGATATTGATTACTATGGTGCGACGTCGCACTGCGAGCCTAAAACGCGCCGAGGAAAAGCTTTCACTGGCCAATCAGCAGCTCAGCTCAGACTTATTCAAATCGCAGCAGCGCGCACTGCATATCCAAACCAATCTTAATGAAACCGGTATCGGTTTGATTATCCTCTCGCTCGAGACAGGTCAGATACTGGATGTTAACCAAGAGTGGGCAGATACCTTGGGCTACAGCATAGATGAGTTAAAGCAACTCACTTTATCCGACATTGATCCGAGTATTCCTGAACACAAAATCGATAAGGTGCTCAAAGGCATTCAACGAGACGGCAAACGCCATCTGCAATCGCGGCAGCGCACTAAATCCGGCCACCTCATTGATGTGGATGTCTCACTGGTGGTAGCAGAAGCCACGGATGATTTGCCAGCGCACGTAGTTAGCTTTGTTATCGATATCAGCGAAGAAAAAGCGCGCGAGGCCCGTCTGCAACAAATGTACAGCGCGATGGGCGCTTCGCGAATTGGTTATGTTGTGCTCAGTCTTGATGGCGTCAATGTGCTGGACGTGAATAGTGCGATGGCGGATCTGTGGGGATTGAGTAAAGAAGAAGCGCTGAAGCTACAGATCAAAGATATCGATGCGATAAAAACGCCCGATGAAGTTCAGCAAGCCGCAATAGCCGTAAAACAAGCTGGCATGCTGACCTTTTCTACGATGCACAAGCGAAAGTTTGGCGAACCCATTGATGTCGAAATTACCGCGATCTATCAACCTGAAAACAGAGAGTTTCCGGAATCGGTGGTGTGCTTTGTGCGTGATATTTCCGTCATTCGAAAAGCACAAAAAGAAGCACAAAAGCAGCAGGCCTACTTTAGTACCGTATTTGATTCGCTAGGGGCATCCGGTATGGGTGTGTGGATGCTGAGCTACGACACCAAGCGCTTAGTCGATTGCACCAATGCTTTTGCCGAAGGCTTGGGTTACACCCGAGAGGAAGTGCTAAAAGCACCGGTCGAAAATATTCTGACCTTATTCTCACCCTCGGTCATTGAGCGCGCTGAAGAGTTAAGTCATAAACGCAAAGACTTAACCTATCCATATTTTGAAATGCGCACCAAGCAAGGTGAGAAAAAAATCTATCGAGTTGCCACCTACGCATGGAGCGATAGTCCATGGGGGCAAAATGTCTTGGTGGGTATTAGCTCGGATGTGACCGAACAAGCGCGTATGACGCAAGAAACTAAAGAGCGTGGTCAGCAGCTCGAAGCGATTTTTGATACTGCGCCGTTTTCTATCTTTATCGCGTCTCGCGATGGCCGCATGCGTTGGTGTAACGATAACGCGTGTGAGTTGTTTGGCTTATCAGATAAGCAGTTAACTGCTACTGCTCTCAACAGATTGATGGAGCCTGCGAGCTATCAACAGTTTGAACAAGACCTAAAACAAGCGCTTAAAGTGAATGAGCTGCTTGATGTGGATGTGAGTATTAAGCATCAGGCTAAGGGTATTGTGCCGGTCCGCGTGATGGGCCGTTCGGTCATGCACGTCGGCGAGCAAGCGGTGATTTACTTTGCCGTGGATCAGTCTGAACGACTCGCGAAAGAAAATGAGCTGCGCCGCACGAACGATGAAAAAATTAAACAAGCACAGCGCTTCCGTGAATATCTCGACACATCACCAGTGGCGATATCGTTGGTTGAAGGTGATGATGCCGGAAACCGCAAAGTGATCTATGTCAATCGCGCTTGGGAGAACTTACTGGGTTATTCGCCAGAAGAGATGCAGGGTGAGTCGACTAAACATCTCTACCTCGATGAGGAGAGCTTTAACCTCGCATCAAGCACACTGAATAATGCAATTGATGCTGATAAAGCATGGGATTTTGAGACCGCGCAGAAACGTAAAGACGGCAGCGTGTTCAATGCACGCATTCAAGGCCGCTACCTTGTCAGTGATGACAAAATCAGTGGCATTAATTTTGTGCAGGACCTCACAACACAACAAGCGTATGAGAATGCACTTATCGAAGCGCGTGATCAGGCGGAGGCTGCAGCGCAAGCCAAGAGTTCGTTCTTGGCCAACATGTCACACGAGATCCGCACACCAATGAATGCGATCTTAAGCATGTCGGAGCTGTTATATGAGATCACCTCGAGTGATGAAGAACGTGAGATGGCGCGCTTAATTGATAACGGCGCAAAGGATCTGATGGGTATTTTGAACCAAGTGTTGGATCTGTCGCGTATCGACTCAGGCAGTTATCAGCTTGATCTTAAGCCGAGCAATATCGCGCTGCTGATCGAAGATGCTACAAAGCTGTATGAAACCCAAGCTTATAAAAAGGACTTGGAATACGTCGTTGATGCCTCGATTGATACGGCAACCCGATTGGCCGATCCGCAATTGATTCGTCAGGTACTGAGTAACTTGATTGGTAATGCGATCAAGTTTACCGAAGAGGGCACGGTTCTTGTTCGTGCCAAACTGAGCCCGTCAAACGACACGACTGATCTATTAGAAATTGATGTGATTGATACCGGCGTGGGTATGTCAGAAGAGCAGCAAAAAGTCGTCTTCGAGCGTTTTAAGCAAGCTGATGCATCAACAACGCGTAAGTTTGGTGGCACCGGTCTTGGACTGACGATTACTCGTGAGCTCATTATGCTAATGGGTGGTGAGATAAGTTTGGTCAGTTCGCTTGGTGAGGGTTCACGTTTCCACGTGAGCTTGCCACTACGTCATGTGATTGAAGAAAGTGCCACGGTGCATCAATTGCCACAGTTCGATTCGCTAAAAGGCAATGCGCTGGTGGTTGATGATATTGAAAGTAATCGCATGGCATTGTCACGCCTGCTTGAGTTGATGGGCATGCAGTCTGCGACGGTGGCTAACGCCTCGTCTGCGATCACGGCTTTGGCTAAACAGCCATTTGATGTGGTGGTAACCGATTTGCATATGCCAAATGCCTCGGGCCTTGAGTTACTTGAGATGATTCGCAGTGGCATTCATCCGAAGATCGATAAGCAGATACCCGTGGTGTTCTTAACCGCTGATGTCATGTCGGAAGAAAAAGACAAGGCCGAGGAAATGGGTATTTCTGGCTGGTTGAACAAGCCGGTGAGTAAAGCTGAAGTTAGCCATGTGCTTGGTGCGGTCTTAGGTGGAAAAGACATGGTTGATCCTGAGCCTATCGCTGTGAAGGATGAAACCCGTAATAAAACAGCACTGGCGGCATGGAACCGCGCAGAGATGGCAGAGCGCATGGTGGATGATGATGTGCTACTGAATAATATCTGCAGCTTGTTCTTAGATAATTTGCCGCAGTTGCAGTCGAACATTCAGGTGGCTTACTCAAGTCGAGATGCGGAAGAAGGTGCAGTGCAAGCGCATACGTTGAAGGGTGCTGCAGCGAATGCCTCAGCGGAGCAATTACACGCGGTAGCAAAGTCGTTAGAGAATGCCTTCCGCGCAGTCAATTGGGAGCGTGTCGAGCGCTATGTGAAACAGCTGCCTGAGGCAATCAGGGTGACTGAAGAGGCGATGCGCGCGCATCAAAAACGTTCACAATCGTAAGGAAACGAAATGAAACAACCCGGCTTATCACGTCTTGAGTGGCTGGTTCCTTTAGTTATTATCGGGCTGACATTCTTTGCGGCACTTGATCATTATTCGCGAGAGAAAGCGTTAGAAGACAATACTGAACAGCGCACGCTGCAAGCGCTTAAAACGCGTATCGAACAAGCCATGGATAATCGCCGCGGTATTGTCGATGCGACGGCGGATGTGATGTACGCATCAGACTTTGTGTCGTATAAAGAGTTTGCTCAATTAGCGTTACGTTTATTGCCACGATCGCCTGATCTATATTCAATCCAGTGGATTCCAGAGCTGCGCTATAAGGACTTGTTGCGATACCGTGAACAAGCGCGTCGAGCAGGTTTTTTTGGGTTTGACTTTAAACAGCTGGATTTAGAAACTTTTGCCTTAAAGCCGGTGGAACCAAAAGATAACGACCCGGTTATCGCGCCGATTGTTTACACCGAGCCGCGACATATCTCAGTGAGTGCAATGGGCTTTGATTTAAACAGTAGTCCAGCCCGAAAGCGCCTATTGGATTTAGCCAAGCACACAGAGCGTGTGGTGATCTCTGAACCGATTCGTTTGGTCGAGGACACCCAAGATAGAGCCTCTTTTTTGCTGACCACCTACGTGAACAATAAAAGCACAAAAGGGTGGGCAATGGGTGTTTGGCGGGTGCCAGAGTTTATTGACGATGCTTTATTTGATTTGGGCTTATCGAATAACGAATTAATACTGCAAGATGTTTCTGGCGATAAGCCGATCAACTTGTATCCTTATTTTGAGCGCGATGCCATTGTGCATGACCACGACTATTCCCAAGTGCGGATAAAGGTGGCGAACCGTGAGTGGCTCGTTAAATTAGGTCAGCATGATGCGAGGTCTTTTGCTGGATTACAGGCACTTGCCATTGTGGTGGTGGGTTTTGTCTTAGCGTTCGCGTCTTGGTACGCCTTGCACAATGCCCGTTTACGTCAGGCAACAGAATCCGAAGCGTTAGATTTATCTTTACAGCTGCAAACCGAAGCGCTGATTAACGAACAGCTTGAGGTGTTTAAGGGTTACTTGGATGCAGCGCCAATTTCGGTGGGTATTCTTGAAGGCGATCGGCACAGTCGTCGCTATACCTATGTTAACGAGCAGATGTGTAAGACCTTTGGTTATTCGCGCGAGCAATTGGTTGGATTGAATGCCACCTTAAACATGTTTGTACTCGATGAAGAGCGTGATGAATTTAATCGTTTAGTCTGGGCATCTATGGATAACGACGAAAACTTCGTAACCACAGCGCAGATGCGTTTGGGTGATGGCTCGTCACGTTATTTTGAATTGGCCGGTCGTTATCGCCGCGAAGGTGAAAAGTTATTTGGCACCTTGTTCTATTACGATATTACTGAGCGAGTTAAGTACGAACAGGCACAAGCAGAGCTATTAGAGTTTGAACGTAAGCTATCGCAAAGCCGTAAGTTGCAGGCGATGGGTAACTTGCTGGGTGGTATGGCGCACTCGCTGAATAATCAACTACAACCGATCTTGGTGTTATTGAGTTTGTTAAAGCGTCGTCATGCGGATGATGCTAAGTCGACTGAATATATTCATAAGATGGAAGATGCCGCTTCTGCAGCAACCGATATCTTGCAGCGCACCTTGGCGACCAGTCGCTCAGAGCATGGACATAACCGCGCTAAAGTGAATGATGCAGTGCCTAGTGCATTGGCGATTGCTTTGCTGGGTATGCCGCCAAATATCAAAGTGAATAAAACCAACATGCTCGCTTGCGAGTCTTATATCCCGCTGGATCAGGTTGATCTGGAAGTTGTTTTGCTGAACTTGGTGAACAATGCGAAAGATGCCATTGGGTCTGCGCAGGGCATGATTACGGTGAGCTCTTATCTGTGTGAACCGGATGCTGAACGAGTCAAAACACCGGGCTTAGAAGAACAACCATGGATATGTTTATGCGTGAAGGACAATGGCATGGGAATGAGTGTGGATCAGCTTTCTCGTGTATTGGATCCATTTTTCACCACCAAGCCTGTTGGACAAGGTACCGGCTTGGGCTTGAGCGAAACTCAAGGCCTCGTGTCACGCGCGGGCGGATATATTACGATTAACTCTGAAGAAGGTGAGGGCGCGGAGATTTGTGTGCACTTACCGCTGTTTGAGACGGACGACAAATAAGATGGCAAAAGTACTGCTTGTTGAAGATGATGAATTGGTGCGTTACTCCTTAACCGAGTTATTGGAAGAGGCGGGGCATCAGGTCTTTGCGCGTGAGAACGGTTTTAAGATCATCGAGTATGTTGAATGTAATCCGGTGGATATCGTGCTGACCGATATTGTGATGCCAGAAGTCGATGGCATCGAAGTGCTGACAGCGATGCGTAAGTCATTCCCCGATTTGCCGGTGGTTGCCTTGTCTGGCGGTGGGCGTATCTCAGGTGCCGATTATCTGCAGATGGCTGAGATGATTGGCGCAAAACGCACCATCCCTAAGCCGGTAAAACCTGATGTGTTATTGGATGCCGTTGCGGAGCTGTGTGCTTAATTGCGCTGTTGCATCGCGCGCGCATTCATCCCATCCCACGCCTCATAGATATCATCTGGCCAGTAATTTTGTAGCCACGCGATGATCGCTAAGCTTTCCGGAATGGAAAGTGTCTCTTGCCATGCCGGCATGTTGCCTTGACCGTATTGAATCGTGCCCACCAGATTAGGCAGTGGGTGATGCCACATATGCGCTGAGCCATTTAAAGGCGGTGGTGGAAAGCGACCGTCAGCTTGACGCTCGGTCCAGTTTTTTGCGCCTTCAGCTTGTGCGCCATGACAGGTAGCGCAGTGCTTTTCGTAGAGCGGTTTGCCCATCTCGGCATGCTCGGGCTGATACCAACGCGCCTCGGCTAGGCTGCTAATGAATAGAAGTCCAAGAACCCAGGCGTGTTTAAGCATGATTTATCTTCCGTAGTAATAACTCGGAGGATATGACGGCATGTACTGCGGATAGTTCTGCGCTGGGTAGCCAGGATAACCATTCGGTGCGTATTGATTCTGATACGGATAAGGCGCTGACGGCTGGTAGTTATTGCGCTGCTGATAGTTGTTATTGCGTTGCTGATTGCCCTGACCTTGGAACATGCCTTGGCCGAGACCTTTAGCGCGGAAGTCACAGTTGAGGTCGAGCTGACCTTCGCCACTGACATTGGCATCCGCTTGCGCACGGCGCTGGCTACGCGGCACATACTGGCCATTCGGACGGTTGTTTTGGAACCAGCCGTTTTGATTGTTCATGCCAAAGGCATCAAAGAGGCCGTTACCGCCGCTTTTGCCTTTTGCTGCCCAGTCGCAATCCATGTCGATTTCGGCGCTGCCGTTGCCACGACCATCAATTTTGCCGCGGTTTTCGTTATAGCTTTGCGCTTGAGCGCGTTGACTGTCGTAACCCCAAAAGGCGTTCGCAGCGGAGCTCATGATGAGCAGTGCCATAGGTAGCGAAAGGGCGATAATTTTTTTCATGTCGAGGGTCTCTCTCAAATATTGGGTGCAGTATACGGGCAGTGGGGCACAGAAACAGCTCAGGCTGTGCAGGATTGTCTAAAAAGGCACTGAAATGCTTGGAAAAACAGGCATTTTTGGATAAGGTTCTGCCTCTATCCTTAGGGTCTATTATCGATGGTTTTAACCACCTCACACTGTTGTTCTGCTGCATCTGCGCGATGGCGTCGCTAGTCGTGTTACGTCGTTGTGTTTGGATGTTGTGAGAAGTGAGTATGACACCTGAGAAATTTGAAGCCCTGACGGCCGAGGGCTATAACCGGATTCCGGTTTCTTGTGAGATTTTGGCCGATCTTGATACCCCGTTAAGCGTCTACCTGAAATTGGTGGATGGTCCGTATGGCTACTTGTTTGAGTCAGTCCAAGGCGGCGAGAAGTGGGGGCGTTATTCGATTATTGGTTTGCCATGCCGTGAGCGTTTGGTGGTTCGCGATAAGACGATCACCTTAGAAACAGACACCGAGGTGCTTGAGACGCATCAGGTGGATGATCCGCTCGCGTTTATCGAAGACTTTAAGGCGCGCTTCCGTGTGCCAGAGCTGGATAACTTGCCGCGCTTCCATGGTGGTTTGGTCGGTTACTTTGGTTACGACACGATTGCGTATATCGAGCCGAAGCTGCGTAACACCGAGAAAGCTGATCCGCTGAACACGCCGGACATCATGATGATGGTGTCTGATGAGGTGGTGGTGTTCGATAATTTGCGTGGCCGTATGTATTTGGTGGTCACCGCAAACATTGAGCGTGGCGATACCTTAGAAACCGTTCAAGCGCGTATGCGCGAGATCAGTGAAGCGATGCAAAACGCGGCACCACGCTTGCCCTCTAAGCCTGCGCGTACGATTAGCGAAGCGGACTTTGTCTCGGGCTTTACCGAGAGTGGTTTTAAAGCAGCAGTTGATCGCATTAAGCAATACATCCTTGATGGTGATTGCATGCAGGTCGTGCTGTCGCAGCGTTTGAGCATTCCGTTTAATGCGCAGCCGATGGATCTTTATCGTGCGTTGCGTGGCTTAAACCCATCGCCGTACATGTACTTTATGGATATGGGCGAGTTCCAGATTGTTGGCTCATCACCTGAGATCTTGGTGCGTTTGGAAGATGGTGAAGTCACTGTGCGTCCAATCGCAGGTACTCGTCGCCGTGGTCATAACGACGCTGAAGATATTGCGCTAGAGCAAGAGCTGTTGGCTGATCCTAAAGAGCTTGCTGAGCATTTGATGCTGATTGATTTAGGCCGTAACGATGCCGGTCGTGTGGCTGAAGTGGGCAGTGTGAAGCTGACCGATAAGATGGTGGTGGAGCGTTATTCTCACGTGATGCACATCGTGTCGAATGTGACCGGTCAGTTGCGTGACAAGATGAGTGCAATGGATGTCTTACGTGCGACCTTCCCGGCGGGAACGGTATCGGGCGCGCCTAAGATTCGCGCGATGGAAATCATCGATGAGCTCGAGCCGGTTAAGCGCGGCGTGTATTCCGGTGCAGTCGGTTATCTGGCATGGAATGGCAATATGGATACCGCGATTGCGATTCGTACCGCAGTGATTAAAGACGGTCAGTTAAACATTCAAGCCGGTGCTGGCGTGGTAGCTGATTCGGTGCCTGATCTGGAATGGAAAGAAACCATGAATAAAGGTCGTGCGGTGTTCCGTGCGGTGGCCTTAGCAGAAGCTGGCCTTGAGTCGTCAGCGATCGAAGGGTGAGGACAAGATTATGTTACTGATGATCGATAACTATGATTCCTTCACCTTCAACATCGTGCAGTACTTTGGTGAGCTGGGCGCTGATGTGCGCGTTTATCGAAATGATGAGATCACCATTGAACAGATTGAAGCGCTAAAGCCAGATCACTTGGTGATCTCGCCAGGACCTTGTACGCCACATGAAGCCGGTATTTCGGTAGAGGCGATTAAACACTTTGCGGGCAAGTTGCCTATCTTGGGTGTGTGCTTGGGGCATCAATCAATTGGTCAGGCCTTTGGTGGAAAGATTGTGCATGCGCGCGAGGTGATGCATGGCAAGACCTCGCCGATTCATCATGCGAACACCGGTGTGTTTAGCGATTTGGCGAATCCTTTCTTGGCAACGCGTTATCACTCGTTGGTGATTGATCAAGCTAGCTTGCCAGATTGCCTAGAAGTCACCGCGTGGACCGAAGTGAACGGTAAGCGCGATGAGATTATGGGTGTGCGTCATAAGACCTTGGATATTCAAGGCGTGCAGTTCCACCCTGAATCAATTTTGACTGAGCATGGCCATGACATGCTGAAGAATTTTCTCGACGGGCGTTAGGCCTGATAAAAACAAAAAGCAGGAGGACGCTTGTTATGAATATGTCTCAAGCGATTAATGCAGTATTACAACGCCAAGATCTGAACTCGTCAGAGATGACCGAAGTGATGCGCACCATCATGACCGGCGGTGCAACGGATGCACAGATCGGTGGCTTCTTAATTGGTCTGCGCATGAAAGGCGAAACCGTGACTGAGATCGCGGCGGCCGCAAAGGTGATGCGTGAGCTTGCCAGTGGCGTCAACATCAGCGGCTTAGATCATGCGGTGGATATCGTCGGTACCGGTGGTGATGCATCAGGCACCTTTAACGTATCAACCGCGAGTATGTTTGTTGCTGCCGCTGCCGGTGCGCATGTGGCAAAGCACGGTAACCGTTCGGTATCGAGTAAGTCTGGTTCTGCAGATGCCTTAGAAACTGCTGGCATCAATTTGATGTTGAGCAGCGATCAGGTTGAGCAATGTGTTCGTGAGGTCGGTGTGGGCTTTATGTTTGCGCCAGGTCATCACAGTGCTATGAAGCACGCGATTGGTCCGCGTAAAGAGATGGCTGCACGTACGGTCTTTAATGTGTTGGGTCCGTTGACCAATCCTGCGGGCGTGCCGAATTTAGTGCTGGGTGTGTTCAGTGATGAGCTGCTCGAGCCATTAGCTAACGTATTGAAAGAGCTCGGTGCTAACCATGTGATGGTGGTGCATTCGCGCGATGGTCTTGATGAGATCAGTATTGGTGATGTTACCGATGTGGCCGAGCTTAAAGACGGTGAGATCACGCGCTACACGATTGAGCCTGAAGCGTTTGATTTGCAGCGTGTGGCGATTGATTACATTAAAGCCGACGGCCCAGATCAAAGTGTGGCGATGATTCGTGGTTTGTTGAGGTGGTGAGACGGGCCCTGCGCGCGATATCGTCGCGATGAATGCCGGTGCGGCGATTTATGTATCAGGCCTTGCCGGCAGCTTAGCTGATGGCGTGAAGAAAGCGCAGCAAGTGCTCGATAGCGGCGACGGTTTGGCGCGCTTAGAAAAGCTTGCGGCTTTATCGCAAACCTTTAAGGCGGATGCATGAGCGATACGCCGGATATCTTAAAGAAGATTGTTGCGCGCAAACTCGAAGAGATTGATGAGCGCTCAGCGAGCGTCTCGCTTGATCAGCTAAAAGCACAACTTGATGACGCAGATGCGCCACGCGGTTTTGTGCAATCGCTGAAAGACAAGATTGCAGCGGGACAATCGGGCGTTATCGCAGAGATTAAAAAAGCATCGCCATCTAAAGGCGTATTGCGTGAGCACTTTGTGCCCACTGAGATTGCCAAGAGCTATGCCGATCATGGCGCAGCCTGCTTGTCGGTGCTGACCGATGTCGACTTTTTCCAAGGTGGTGATGCATATCTAAAGCAAGCACGCGCAGCCTGTTCACTACCAGTGATCCGCAAAGATTTTATTGTTGATCCTTACCAAGTGTATGAAGCGCGCGCGATGAGTGCGGATTGCATCTTGTTGATCGTGGCGTGCTTAACTGATCGTCAGCTTGCTGATTTGAATACCTTAGCCATGAAGCTGGGTATGGATGTTTTGATTGAAGTGCATGATGCTGAAGAGTTAGAGCGTGCGCTGAAAGTGCCTAATCCGATGATTGGTATCAATAACCGAAACCTGCGTACTTTTGATGTCTCGCTACAGACGACATTGGATTTGTTGGCTTCGATTTCAGATGATCGTTTGGTCGTCACTGAAAGTGGTATTCATGCACCTGAGGATGTGGCGTTGATGCGTGAGCACAATGTAAACGCCTTCTTGGTTGGCGAAGCCTTTATGCGCGCTGATCAGCCAGGTGAAAAATTAGCAGCTTTGTTTGCTTAAGAGAGAATCGTTATGAAAGCGACAGTGAAATGGATTGACGGCATGATGATGGTGGCTGAGTCGCCTTCAGGTCATGCGGTTGTGATGGATGGCCCTGAAGATCTTGGTGGTCGTAATTTGGGTATTCGTCCGATGGAGATGCTGCTGCTCGGTATGGGTGGTTGTAGCGAGATCGATGTGATTCACATTCTTAAGCGTGGTCGCCATGAAGTGAGCTCGTGTGAAGTGGAACTTACCGCGGAGCGTGCTGAGAAAGAACCTAAAGTCTTCACCAAGATTCATGCGCACTTTCGTGTCGGTGGTGCTGAGCTGCCTGAAGCGGCGGTTGAGCGCGCTGTGAAGATGAGTGCAGAAAAGTATTGTTCTGCATCGATCATGCTTGGCGCGATGGCTGAGATCACACACAGTTTTGAGATCGTTTAAACGACTTTTTACTTTTACCAACGGGCTTTTTACGCTAACTTGCCCATCCTTTTTCCTCTAAACAGGAGTTTTGGTCGATGAAAAAACGCATGATGCTTCACGGCTTTAACAATCTGACCAAAACCTTAAGTTTTAATATCTACGATATTAACTATGCGAATTCGCCTGAAGAGGAAGAGGCGTACATCAAATATATCGATGAAGAGTACAACGCGGATCGTTTGACGCAGATTCTGCGCGACGTGAGTGACATCATTGGCGCGAACATTTTGAATATTGCACGCCAAGACTATGAGCCAAGTGGCGCGTCAGTCACCATCTTGATTTCTGAAGAGCCGATTGTGGCTGAAGAGTTATCTAACTCAGAAGCGCCAGGTCCTTTGCCTGATGCGATTGTGGGTCATTTAGATAAGTCGCACTTAACGGTTCACACCTATCCTGAAAGTCATCCGGATAACGGCATCTCAACGTTCCGTGTGGATATTGATGTATCAACCTGTGGTCGCATCTCGCCGTTGAAGGCGTTGAACTATCTGATTCACCAGTTTGATTCAGAGATCGTGATCATGGACTACCGCGTACGCGGCTTTACTCGTGATGTAAACGGTAAGAAGCACTATATCGATCATAAGATTAATTCGATTCAAAACTTCTTAGCGCGCGATACGCGTGAGCGTTATCAGATGGTGGACGTAAACGTTTATCAAGAAAACATCTTCCATACCAAGATGATGCTCAAAGACTTTGATTTGAACTCGTATATGTTTGGTACCGACATTGATGATGTGGCACCAAAAGAGCAGCGTGAGATTTCAAATAAGCTGCGTCATGAGATGTTAGAGATCTTCTACGGTCGCAACATGTCGCGGAGCAAGAAGCTCAGCTAAGTATTAGCTGATCGAGCAGTTAGCTCGGCAGTCGAGATGGATCGGTTTTGGCTGATCTTTCTCTAAGGCAATCGCAGTGAGTTTTCCGCCCCACAAACAGCCGCTATCGATAGCCCACACATTATTTTGATGGCGATAGCCTAGCGTCGACCAATGACCAAAGATGATCCGTGTGTCGTGCTCTGGCGTTGCGGATGTTGGAACCAAGGGATTATCTTTTTATCGTCAATCTGTTCTGGCGCGAGCTTCTCTTTCATCGAAAAACTGCCATCGGCTTTGCAGTAACGCAGGCGCGTAAAACAGTTGGTGATGTAACGATGACGATCCATACCGCTTAATGTGGGATCCCAGCGATTCGGTTTACTGCCATACATGTCGGCAAAGAAGTCGACCGCACCGTCGCCATGAATAATGGCTTCGACCTCTGCGGCATAGCTAAGCGCCTCATCAAAGGTCCATTCAGGACTTAAGCCGGCATGCACCATGCCGTAGCCGAGCTCGGCATCATAATGCGCCAGCTTTTGTTGGCGTAACCACTCGATGAGTTCATCACGATCGGGTGCATTTAGTATCGCGTTAAGTGTTTCACCTTTATGCGCTTTGCTGTCATTGCCAAAGGCGATGGCTAACAAATGCAGGTCGTGATTTCCCCAGACGCAAGTCACGCGATCACCCAGTGATTTTAGGTAGCGTAAGGTCTCAAGTGATTTTGGACCGCGATTCACCAAGTCACCAACAAACCACAAACGGTCTTGATCGGGGGCGAAGTTGATCTGGTCTAGCAGTGCGATCAGCTCGTCGTAACAGCCTTGGATATCACCGATCGCGTAGGTCGTCATTAGTGCAACGTTCGCGGGATAGCTAAAGAGAAACGATCAATTGGCGCCAAGAAAGTATCGCCTTCATCGGTGACCATTTCGTATTCACCTTCCATCACGCCAACCGGTGTTTCAAGTACCGCGCCGCTGGTGTATTCAAAGTGCTCGCCAGGATTGAGATGCGGTTGTTCGCCAACCACGCCTTCGCCGCGCACTTCTTGTACTTTGCCGTTGGCATCGGTGATCAACCAATGACGATTGAGTAACTTGGCTGGGATAGCACCACGATTATTAATGGTGATGGTGTAGGCAAAGACATAGCGGTCGACGGTTGGGTCGGACTGCTCAGAGATGTAGTCGGTGACAACATCAATATCGATCTGTGCGTTATCAATCTCAGACATACTGCTTACCTAAAGTGAATAACTGCAAAGTAAAAGGACTTGCGTGTAAAAGCAAGCCGATAGCGTTCAGGGTTTAGTCGTTTGACGTGTGATCGCTGGTCATCAGTACCGCTTGCTCAATCGCGGCCATCAAGCTGCCCATGTCGGCTTTGCCAGTACCCGCAAGATCTAAGGCGGTGCCGTGATCAACTGAGGTGCGAACGATAGGTAGGCCTAAGGTGATGTTCACCGCATGACCAAAGCCCATGTGTTTAAGCACCGGCAGTCCTTGATCGTGGTACATCGCGAGTACCGCGTCGGCTTCGACAAGATGACGTGGCGTAAATAAGGTATCTGCAGGTAGTGGCTTGCTGAGCTGAATGCCGCGCGTGCGGAGCTCTGCGAGTGTTGGCTCGATAACCTCGATCTCTTCACGACCGAGATAACCATCTTCGCCAGCATGGGGGTTAAGACCACATACCAAGATGTTTGGCTGGCTAATACCAAAGCGTTCGCGAAGATCTTTATCGAGTGCATTGATCACCAATGTGAGCACGTCGGGCGTAATCGCTGCAGGCACATCTTTTAAGGCTAAATGCGTGGTCGCGAGTGCAACGCGAAGGCCAGGGCAGGCGAGCATCATCACCGGATGACCGCCACTGATTTCCGCAAGGAATTCGGTATGTCCGCTAAACGCGATGCCGGCTTGGTTAATGATGCCTTTATGTACAGGCGCGGTGATCATGCCGGCGTAAGTGCCATCGACACAGCCTTGCGCGGCATGTCGTAAGGTATCGAGCACATAAGCGCTGTTGTTTGGATTTAACTCGCCTGTGGTGACGTCATCGCGCAGCTTTATCTCGTGCACATACAGCGAGCCGGCGGCTGCAGGTTCAGTTTGACCTTGGTAGGGAATTGCTTGGAATTTTAGACCGAGTTGTTCGGCGCGTTGAGTGAGTAGCTCAGGATCGGCAATCGCTACGATGGGGCGGCTATGTACTTGCTGCGCACAGCTAACAACCAGATCAGGACCAATGCCGGCGGGTTCGCCGGGAGTCAGCGCAAGCGCTTGGCTCATCGCAAATCATCCAAGCGAAGATCGATGAAGGCTTCATCGCGTAAGCGACGCAGGTACTCTTCTTTCGCTTCTTCACTTTTGCGTTTGATCACAGCTTTACGCGCAGCGATGCGGCGAACATCATCAGATTTATCATGCTGACGACGATCAACAACTTGGATGATGTGCCAACCAAAGCGCGATTTAAACGGTGCGCTGATGGCGCCTTTCGCGGTTTGGTTCATCACCTCTTCAAATTCAGGAACCATTTGATCAGGGCTAACCCAACCTAGCTCACCACCTTTGATCGCAGAGCCGGTATCCGATGAGTGTGAGCGTGCAAGGTTAGTGAAGTCTTCACCTTGCTCTGCACGTTCGCGGAGTTGTTCGAGTTTGATCTTTGCATCGCTGTCTGAGGTCACCTCGTCTGTACGAATTAAGATGTGACGCGCTTCAGTTTGGGTCACGATCTCTTGCGAGGCCTCTGGGATACGGAACTCTGCAGCCTTAAGGATGTTAAAGCCGTTGGAGCTGCGGAACGGACCAACAACATCACCTGCATTCATCTTGGCAACGATTTCTTGATAACCACGAGGGAGTTGCGCAAAGGCTAACCAACCCACATCGCCGCCTTGAAGTGCGTTAGATGCATCTGAGGTGCCGATAGCCACTTGCTCAAACGATTCGCCAGCATCAATCCGTTTGCGCGCTTTGTCAGCTTTGTCTGCTGCTGCTTTCGCTTCATCAGCTGTTGCGCCATCTGGGGTGCGCACCAAGATATGGAATAAACGTACTTCACGACGTTTAGCCGCGTTGGCATCTTGTGCAGCAATCAGGCTGTCAATTTCAGAGTCAGAGACTTGGATACGGTTAGTGACTTCTTTATCAATCAGTCGCTGAAGTGTGAGCTGATTTTTAATCTTGTTACGAAAGAAGTCGAAACTTGTGCCTTCTTTTGCAAGTGCTTCACGCAATTGATCGAGCGTGAGTTTATTGTTTTTAGCGATCTGCGCCATCGCTTCAGCAACACGATCTGATGAGGCAGTGATGCCAAGCTTGGAGGCTTCAGCAAGTTGAAGCTTCTCTAAGATGAGGTCATCTAGGGTGCTGGTAAGCACTTGCTCTTGGGATGGCAAGGCATTGGGATTGCGCTTAGCGAGTTCTGAGTAATTTTCTTGTGCACGTGATTTCAACTCACTGAGCATCACCACGTCTTTACCGACAACGGCAATGATACGGTCTACGAGCTCAATGGCGGCATGTGCAACTGAGAGTGATGCCCCAAACAGCAGGGCAGCGATCAATTTTTTAGTCATCTTCTCGACGGTATCCGTAGATGCGATCGTTCAAAAGGGTTTCTGTGTCATCACCAATACGGCCTAGACCGTTAAGTTCGAATTCAACCGTGAAGGTTGGTGATTCGTCACCGGTTG
Organism: Gammaproteobacteria bacterium; assembly: GCA_038146785.1. GTDB lineage: Bacteria > Pseudomonadota > Gammaproteobacteria > Chromatiales > Chromatiaceae > VMDJ01. The sequence continues at coordinate 291,468 of JAYQSI010000016.1, read as the reverse complement.
CGCGGCTAGCAAAGGTACGAACACGCCAGCAGCAGCTTCCGTATTCAAAACCAGCCAAAGCATCGAGGTCTTTATCATCCTTTAGTGAACGATTCAGACGAGCAAAAAGGTTGGTTTTTGGTGCGACAGACCAAATGCCACTGATATCTAACTGTTGGTTGTTATCAGTCGCTGTGGTCGATGCATCGTTATAGATGTATTTGATGTTGAATAGTTCCGTATTGCTCGCGTAGTAATTCGCAGAAGCAGTCGCGGTTTTGAGATCGTCGGTATTGGTATCAAACAATGCGTTCAGCTTTGTTTCCCAGTTTTGCGCAGGTTTCCATGCGATCTCGCCGACAAGATCTGATTTGTTTGTTGTCGCAGCTGCGCTGTTATCGATTTGTACTCGACGATCTTCAAAGTAGAAAACCTCACCGATACTGGCACGGAAAATTTCAGAACCGTTGTTGTCACTGAGTGTGCGGCTAGTCAACGCCAGAGTTAACTGGTTAGCATCGCCAACACGGTCTGGACCATTGAAACGGTTGTCGCGGAACAGTTGCGCAAAATCAAATCCGTATGCGGCTGTATCAAAGACTTTGATATTGGTTTGATCTTTATATGGTGTGTAGAGGTAATAGGCGCGTGGCTCGAGAGTCTGAAGCACACCTTCGCCAAACCATGAGGTATTACGTTCAAAATACAGGCCGCTGTCGACACTTGCGGTATAAGTGTCACGTGAAACTGAGTTTGTCGCGTTATTCACTTCGTAAGAAGTATGGCGAACAGAAAGCGCAGGCTTCAAGTGATACCAAGGCTCACGCAGATCTAAAGCTACGCGCGGTTTGATATCGTAACGCTCACCTTCCACATCACCATCTTTTGAGAAGCTCACTGCTTCCGCATCCAGTTCCATAATCAGTGGGCTATCGCCACGAAGCTTGTCGTTATCGCCATGGAATAAAACTTGCGGGAGTCGAGCATATTGCTCATTGGCAGTTGTAGAGCCAAAGCTAAGAGCTTGGAAGTCTTGGAACTTAACCAGTGAGTACCAGTTGTCCGCTTGGTACTTCATCTCAGCACGACGCTCAAGTTGCGTAGTATTGGCTACCGCAAGCGTGCCGCCAAAGTCGTTTAGATAATCGTTATCTGAGACTTCGTTAAATAAGAAGTTACCTGTTAAGCGATCATTGAAGGTCGCAGAGGTATCGATCTTTAACGAGCTACGTGAGCTGTTGCCCGTGTATTTGTCGTCACTAATTGCATCAGCAGAGATGGTGCCTTTTGCCATCTCGGTGAGGAAGCGATATTCGCCGCCCAACATTGCGCCGCGCTCGGTTAGATAACGCGGATAAAGCGTTAGGTCATAGTTAGGCGCAAGGTTTAAGTAATAAGGCAGCGTAAAGTCAAAGCCATTATCTTTGCTATTACTGAAAGTGGGGCGAAGGACGCCACTGCGACGACGATCGTCTAATGGGAAGCTCATCGCAGGTAAGTAAGCAATCGGCATGTCGCCAACGTTGATTGTTGCGTGCGTTGCCCAAGCCACGCCTTCTTCTTGATCCATGATCAGCTTGTCAGCATGTAATGACCATGCGTTATCACCTGGTGCACAGGTGGTGTAGGTCACAGTGTTATGTTCACTGTGCAGATCATCGATGATATTGGTGCTTTCAGAGGTGCCGCGACCTAAGATGCCCGGCATACGATAAGTCACATCGGTTGCATCACCGCTGCGGGTCTTGGTGTTGTATGACACGCGAGGCGCGCTCATGCGCATATCAGGCATGATCATCAACACATCGCCTTGCGCATTTAGCTGACCAGACTCTTGGTTGTAGCGCATAGCTTCTGCAAAAATTTGTTGAGAGCCTTGGGTGTGCTCGACATTCCCAATGAAGATGTTCTCATTGGTCTCACGGCTCAGTTCGGCTGAGTCAGCCACGATATCCATCGGTGCATTCGCGTTGTTGCCATCAAAGCTGACAAAAGTCGGTAGCTGATTGGTTTCTACGCCACATGAACCCCAGTTAAGCTTTTCATCGAGACGACTCGCATTGCTCGCTGAGCTGACAACCTTGGCGATAGGATCTGTGGTCACTGTTTCAGCCGCAGGCATAGGCTTTTGTGCAGGTTGTGCAACAACAGGTTCGGGTTTAGCGACAGCTTGTGGCTTGCTCGGAACCGGCTCTGGGATAACGACCGGTTTTGGTTTTTCAGCAGGCTCTGCCACTTTAGCTTCTGGTGCTGCTTGGCTTAATCCAACCGACGCTTTCGGTGTGTAGGCAGGTGCCGCTGTTGGCTGCTCAGCAATCGATAAGGCAGCAGGCTTAGCGGGTGTAGGTAGTGCTTTCACGACCGGTGCTGCAGCTGGTCGATCCTCTAGGACACCATTTTTATAGCATTCCCATTGACCATCAGATCCAGCTTTACATTCCCAAGCGCGACTATCGTTAGCGAGAGCAGCCTGGCTGAGTAACGAGATCGGCATCAAAACCGTCGCGATCGCGACAGACAATGGGCGAATTTTTAAGGAGTTTGCAGTATGAAAAAGCATCAGCCGGTTCTATTTTTATGGTTATGCGGAAGCTAATTCCACAGGAAGTCTCCGAAGGGTGGGTAAAATCTCATAAAATGCCCATATTTTCAATGAAATTGAGCCGAAATGGCCCCAAGGTTAGGTTTTGATGGATGAGCGACTTTCGCTTTTAAAACAATGGCTTAGTGATTCTCTCGAGCTCGGCGACTTTGAGCTGGCCATGGCCTCTGGGGATGCCAGTTTTCGGCGCTATTTTCGACTCACCCAATCGGGGGTGCCGAGTCGAATTGTGATGGATGCGCCACCACCTCAAGAGGACTGCCATCCTTTTGCTGAGATGACCACTCGTCTGCGTGATGCAGGGGTGCATGCGCCTGAGATTTTGGCGATGGATCTGGATCAAGGCTTTATGGTGCTGGAAGATTTCGGCGATGCCACCTTGTTGCCCAATTTGTCTCAGGAGTCAGCTGATCAGCTTTATGGCAGCGCGATGACCTCGTTACTTACCTTCCAGCAAAGCGCAGAGACCGAAAACTTACCTGCCTATGATGAGCCAATGTTGATGCGCGAAATGCAGCTCTTTCCTGATTGGCTGCTCGAGAAGCATCTAGGTCTCAATTTGTCAGACGACACTAAAAAAATGCTCGCACGCACATTTAAAGCGTTAACTGACTCCGCGTTGGAGCAACCGAAGGTGTTTGTTCATCGTGACTATCATTCGCGCAATTTAATGCTGCTTTCGGATAACAGCTTGGGCGTGATTGATTACCAAGATGCTGTACTGGGCCCTGTGACGTATGACTTGGTGTCTTTGCTGCGCGATTGTTACATCGAGTGGGATGACGCCTTGGTGTCGCGTTGGTGCCATGCTTACCTGGAAGGGGCGATCGCAACAGGGGTGATGAATGAGTCACATCGTCTTCGTTTTAAGCGATGGTTTGATTGGATGGGTGTACAGCGCCACCTCAAGGCCAGTGGCATTTTTGCGCGCCTTAATCATCGTGATGGCAAACCCGGTTACTTGGGTGATATTCCACGCACGCTTAACTACATTGTGAATGTCGGTCAGCAATATGAAGAACTCAAGCCGCTGAGTGAATTCGTGTCACAGCGTGTATTGCCAGCGTTATAAATGTCGCAGCTCAATAACATCAAGCTGATCTCTTTTGATTTAGATGACACGCTTTGGCCATGTCATCAAACTATTCGTGTGGCAGAGACGCGCACCTATGAATGGCTGCAGCAGCATGCGCCAGTGATTACTGAACATTACACGCTCGATACCATGCGCGAAAAGCGGATGGCATGGGTGAAAGCGAATCCTGAGTTTGCTCACGACTTAACGCGCGTTCGTCTTTCAGCATTGCAAGCGCATTGTGATGAATTTGATTTGCCGCATGAGATTGCTGAGCAAGCGAACGCGATCTTTCGTGAGGCGCGTAACTGGGTTGAGCCATTTGATGAGGTGATTGAGGGCTTAAAGCAGCTTAAATCCACTTATCGATTGGTTGCAGTGTCGAATGGCAATGCGCAAGTTGAGAAGACGCCGCTGCAAGGTTTATTCGATGCGGCTTTTATGGCTGAACACGTGGGGGCGGCAAAACCGCATCCTGCACTGTTTCAAGCCAGTGTGGATCAATTTGGTGTGCGGGCTGATGAGTGTCTGCATGTGGGGGATGATCCTGTGCGCGATATCGAGGCAGCAGCTAACTTCGGAATGAAAACAGCATGGATGAATCGCACAGAACAAATGTGGCCAAGTTTGACGAAGTCGGCCGATATTAGCGTTTCAAATTTAGAAGAGCTGGTTGAGCTCTTACCTCGGTAATTATCGTGAGTCCTATCGTGAAAATTTATACCCCTGCAGTGTTGCTAACCATTGCTGCTTTTGTGTTAGCGGCGCAGTTTATAAAGCCGGCGCCACCCTCAAAGGTCACTATGGCAACAGGCTCTGAAAGTGGTGCTTACCATAGCTTCGCACAGTCTTATCAACGCTATCTGGCGGCAGAAGGTGTTGAGCTTGAGCTGATTCCTACAGCTGGTTCTGTAGAGAATCAACAGCTATTGCGTGAAGGTAAAGTCGATATGGCGCTTGTGCAAAGCGGCATTCCTGATCCCTTTGGTATTCAGCTAATTGAATCGATGGGTAGTGTGTTTTACGAACCTCTATGGGTATTCACCTCGGCAAATCGACCTATTGGCGCATTGCGTGAACTGGCCGGATTACGCATGGCGATTGGTGGCGAAGGTTCTGGCACTCGAGCGTTAGCAACCATGCTGCTCAGTGATAACGGTATCTCACTCGATTCAACACAGCCTTTAGGTGGACGAGCGGCTTATGACGCACTTAAAGAAGGCAAGATTGACGCAGCATTTTTTGTGAGTGCGCCACGCAGTTTGTTAGTCCAAGAAATGTTGCGTGATCAAACGTTAAGTGTGATGTCGTTTGATCGTGTTCAAGCTTATGCAAAACGTTATGGCTTTTTAAGTCATGTGGTTTTGCCGCAAGGTATTGTTGATCTTCAACAAGATATTCCGACCCAAGATAAAGCGTTGCTAGCGCCAGCTGCCAATATCGTTGCAACGAAAGAGATTCATCCTGCGATTATCGACATCATGTTGATGGCGGCGAAACAACAGCATGGAAATGAAAGTTGGTTTGCGAATAACGGACAATTCCCACAGCCTAAGCTCTTGGCGTATCCATTAGCCGATAGAGCGAAAAAGTTTTATGAAAAAGGCGAGCCCGTTTTGCAGCGTTATATGCCTTTCTGGGCAGCGTCCTTAATAGACCGTCTGTGGGTTATGTTGCTGCCGTTAGTGCTAATGATTTTACCTTTGATGAAAGTCATGCCGCCTATTTACAACTGGCGTATGCGAGCACGCGTTTATCGTTGGTACGAAAAGCTTGAGTCAATCGATGAGCAAGCAACGGATGCTGATCACGCAACCAAAGAGACCTTGCATCAATCATTGCGCGATCTTGAGCAAGAGGTGCGCCAGCTAAAGATACCTTTGGCGTTTGCGCATGAAGCCTATCATCTGCGTCAACACATCGAGTTGGTTAGACAGCGATTGCTTTAGATCTCTCGTAAGCCATCAGACGGTGCAATGCGTGCAGCACGTGCGCCTGATAAAGCCGCAGCAACAATCGCAGCAGCAATGGTCACCACGCCAGCCGCAATAAAATGCTCAGGCAGTAGAACACAGACTGATTGCCCTTCTGTTTGGTCAGCCATCATGGCATTGATGGTGATCGCTACGGCTTGATATAAGCCAATCGCTAATCCCCAGCCGAGTACAGCGGTATAGATGGCTTGAGTCATTGGGAACCACACGATATCTCCCGTGCGGAAACCCACTAAGCGCAGAACAGATAACTCTTTACGTTTCCGATCAACATTGGCCCATAAGCTTGCACCCAGAGACAGCGAGAAGCCAAACAGGCCGATGATTGCAATTGCCCAATAAACCATAGTCAGGTTGCGATCCATCTTCATGACAAGCTCGATGTCTGAGCTTTTAGTGCGTACCTCAACGCCAACCGCATTCAATGCTTTTTGTAAGCCTGCAACATCGTAGATTGAGCGGCTAAACAAACGGAAGCTGGGGTAAGTGCGTTCAGAAGGTGCGGCGCTACCAGACCATTTGAAGTTAGGTACAGCAATGCCATCACGATAGTTTTCGATCGCTTCCATCAGCTCTAGATTTACAAAAGCACCATCACGCGTAAACGCATCGGCATCAGCAATCCCTACCACGGTAAGTGCGAGCTCAACGCGTTCGGCTTCACCTAAGTAACGACGAGTCACACTTCCTTTAATTTGATCGCCAAGCTCGATGTTGAGTTTGCGTGCAGCCGTTGGCGATAAAACAATTTGCTTAATGGTTTCTGGCGTTGATGTTTTTTGAAGTAGTGGATCACCTTTCGCGGTTGGAATCATTTCCACATTGATAAAGCGATCAGCCTTGGTTGAGCTTAGTTGCACGGTTGCTGCGATGCTGCGCGTACGTGGCAAAATGAATTCAACATCTTTGCGTGCGCGCATCTGGTTGATCCAGTTGTCATCGAAACGTGAGCTACTGACTGGGCGAATTTCACGATTCGCTGGATCTTCGATTAGCTCTTCAATCATGCCGCCGATGATGCCAAACTTAAGCCCAAACAAAACCAGCATGGGCCCGAGCACCGCGGCAAGTGCAAGCACAAAACAAATCGAAACTTGCCATTCATGTAAGTAATCTTTGGTTGCTAAGCGTAGTGTTTTAAATAACTTCATGACTTATCCATTCACTACGGTTTCGGTTGTGCGTCCATCTTCTGAGCGTGAGGTGTGATGCGCTAAACGGCGTAAGCCTAAACGTTTGATGTGGCGCCATGCGTGGCTAGCAACGATAACGGTAATGTTGCGGTCTTCAGCCAGCTCCATGAATAAGGCCATGATTTTTTCTGCTGCAAATGGATCAACGGAGGCGGTGGGTTCATCTGCTATCACGATAGAAGGCTGATGAGCGAGACCACGAGCAATTGCAACGCGTTGACGTTCACCGGTTGATAAGGTGCCGGGTAATTTATCAAGATGACGTGCGATACCGAGTTCGCGTGCAAGGGTCTCGACGGTATCGTCTTTTTTCATCCTTAACACGCTTCGCGAAAGATTGATGTTGTCTCTAACAGTTAGGTAAGGCAGAAGCCCACCAGTTTGCATGACATAACCAATATGTTGTTTACGTAATTCACCAAGTTGATTGAGTTGATTTTTTTGCCAATATGCCCCGATATCAATTGGTGCGTCACTGTTATTAGGACGAAAGCGGAAAGAGTCGATATGACTGGGTTTTGCAATGAACGCCAAGATGTCGAGTAAGGTTGATTTGCCGCAACCTGATTCACCGATAACCGCGATCTGCTCGCCTTGGCGTATTTGCAGAGAGGGCACATTAAGCCGGAATGAGACGCCCTCTGATTTCCGATCTAAAACAACATTACGCAGGTGATAAATGGTGCCGCCCTCACGCTGGGTGGCATCCGAATGCGGTTGTGTTTCCAAATTTAAGTCCTGCTTTTAAGGCAACATTTCAATCGCGATAGGGAAGACAGAGTCACCATCCACCGGTCCGCCATCAAGGCTTACCCAAAGGTCGGTGTGATCATGCAAGGCACGATAGTAATTAATCTTTGCTTCTAAACGATGTAAAAAATCGATTTGATCACTGGCTGGCCAGGCGTCCCACTCTTCGAGTGAAAGGCCCATGACTTCACCGGTGTAAGGCAAGTCATCAATGTATTCACGCATAAAACCGAGGTCGGCCAAGCTGTTGCCAGCGCCTGCAGTGGTTGCGGTTGTTTCACCTAGTTGACTTGCGTCACGCGTTACGGTTGCCGCCAAACTTTTTAATTCGTTAAGGAAGTTACTTGGCGATAGCAAACCTTCTTCAGCGGTGTTGAGTACTTGTTTCAAGATGTCATGTAAATCAGAAAGCTGATCACGTGTAAGAAGAACTTGCACATCCAGTGATGGCATCTCTGGATTACGCAGATCACGATCTAAAACCCATGCGTTAAAGATGCGAGGGGTCTTGCCACCAGCGGTATCTTGCAGATAGCGCATGCGTAGGGCGTAACCAAGCTTGCTGACTTTTTGTTGAAGTTGAGCAAGCTGCATATCATTGGTTTGCTGTGCGGACTGTGGTGCAACACCACCCATTTGCACTTGCATGGTGATTTGCCCGGCTAAGGTATCAAGCACTCGGCCAAATTGATTTACATCGCCAGTGGGCACTCCGTAATAAAGACTACCAATACCGGGGAATTCGGAAAGTTCCTTATAAGTTTCTGCAGCGAGTTGATGGTCTGAGTGAGTGGCAGGAGTCAGTAGGTGAAGAACAAAGATCGCAATGCCTTTTTCACGAGCTAATTGACGTAATTGAGCTGTTGATAGACCGGTGCTCGATAATGGGTCGTTCTTATTTCGTGGTCCTGCATCAGTAACTAACACAAGATAACGAGCTGCATTACCTTCCCATGACATGTTGTCGATAGCTTCTCGTAAGCCTGCGTATGAATCTTCGCTAAATCCTTTGCTCGATACTGTAGCAGCTTTAAGTGATTCAACCTGCGACATAAATTTCTTTGGATCTGCGCCTTCTTTTAAGTCTGCATAGGTCTTTGTGAGGTATTCGATTCCTGGAGCCGCATCAGGATTGTCACGGAAAGCAACCAAGCCAAAGTTGACATTGCCGAGGAGGTTAGCTGACTCAAGACTGTCATAGATCTTACGAACAGCTTCACGGGTACGGTTGATGTAAGGATCCATCGACAAGGTCGAATCAATCGCGAACACTAACCCTGCGCGGTAGTCTGAAGTTTTCTTTGGTTCTGCATCGCGTAAAGGTACAGATGCCACTTCAAGCATGCGTGCTTGTTGATTGCCCACATAGATATCTTTGTGCTTTTGAATCGGCACCAAGTAGAAGTCATCTTGAATATCGAGTTTTTCAGCGGGCTGAATGGCTGCAACGGGTGATGATTTACGCGTTTTGCCGGCGATTGCTTCGGAATAAAGACGTTCGTAATTTTTTAAGCTGCGGTCTTGTGCAACATCTTCGAGTGATTTCGCATCTTTAAACAACAAGGCGCGATCTTGGTAAGCAGGGTCACGGAAGGCAACAGTAAGGCCTTGGTTCCACTCCATGGTGTCATCACTTTTTAGCCAACCTTTCTTATCACCAAAACGATCAGTACCAACGTTTAACCACTCTTGCGTACCGACTTTTGTGCGATCGTAAACATAGTAAGCCGTGAATGGTGTCGTGGCGGTGCCGGCACTTTTCAAAGACTGATGTATTTGCGCGCCAGGAATGGCAAGCACGCGTTGATAGAGCGATTGTTTACCGGCTAGAAGTAATGGCTTGTCAGCGGCAAATACATAAGCGTTACCTGCAAGCATTAAGCAGGCGGTAAAAATGACGTGAGATAGTCGTAATGTCATCTGGCTTATCTCCACAACAACAACAGACGGCGGGCATTACTGTCGCCAGAGCGTGCTTTATCTTCGTAGTACCGCTTGAGCGCATCAAGTGCATCAGTCGCTTCGCTTATCCCAGCGTCTTGTGCTTTGCGATACCACTTGATCGCTTGTGTTGGGTCAGCGCGGTAAGCGGTCTTGCTGATTACGTTATCAGCCAGTTGGCCAAGGCGGTAAGCCGAGTTTGCATGGCCTTCACGCGCAGCAAAGAAATATAAAATGTACGCTTGATCTAGCTGACCATTTTTACGCAGCGTTTCACCGGCGTCATAGGCCTTGTTGAAGTCGGGATTTGATGTGGTACGTAATTCAGTAATGAGGGTGCGTGCATCGATGCGGTCAGATTTATTAGGCGCAAGAGGAGCCGGTGCCGGTATAAGCGAGGTGCTTGAGGTTACTGGTGCGGGGGCACTCTCAACATTATCCTCTGAGGGAACAGAATAAATCGCTACTAATGTTACGATTACAACGATCGCTATCGCAGGCCATGGGCCACGCGATGGTCTTTGCGTAGAACTTTGATCAGGCACTTAGGTACTCACTGTGCATGTGAATTTTCATATACATCATTATGCAATGTCTGGGCTTCCACTTAAACGAAGATCTTTTGTTTTTTTATTCTGTTGTAGCCTTTTTTCGCCGAACTTGGTCGCAAAACCGCAGAACTATCTCGAACAGATCGCTATTTTTTGGCAAACCCTCTATCCCAGTGGCGGAACCGATCTGTATTGCGGTAAACGATTTGGTAAATATGACCGTGGTTACAACATTGAGCATGTGATGCCGATGGCTTGGGTCAAAAAAGAGCTTAAGTGCGGCACGCGTAAGCAGTGTCGTGAACGCAGTGCACGCTTTAATCAAATTGAAATGGATATGCACAACCTCTATCCGAGTGATAAAGGCGCTAATCACGAACGATTGGCCTATGCCTTTGCGGAAATTCCGGGTGAAAAGTGGTGGCGAGAGGATTGTGATTTAGAGATCGACAAACATAAGCGACTTGCCGAGCCTCGTGAGGCGGTGCGTGGTGATATCGCCCGAGCCGCTTTGTATATGGAAGAACGCTGGGGAATTCCTATTTATCAACGCCAACGATCACTGTTACTGCGATGGCATCAAGAAGATCCACCGGACGCGCATGAACGTTGGCGAAACGATCAAATAGAGGCCTATCAAGGTAATCGTAACCCTTGGATTGACGGTCAGCGGCCATAAAAAAGCCCGCATCAGCGGGCTTCTTCGCGTGGAGTGATACGGTTTATTGCGTATCGATTTTGCCCATCAAGGCAAAGCTTTTGACAAAAGGTCCTGCCATACGAGGATCTTTGATCATGCCTTTGAAGTCACCCACGATGAACTTCAATTTACCCATTGCGAACGCGGTACCAAGGCCGGTCATGCCGATGCCATCAGACGCCCACTTGAGCCAGTTGTCTTTGTCTGCGCGCATGTCCCAATCCGGTGCGGTGCCATCAAAGTCACCAGCACGAGTACACACACCATTTTCAACAACGAAAACACCACGAGGTTGGTCTTCCCCTTTAAAACCACAAGTGATGACAGAGTTGAAGCCAATTTCAGCAAGTTTGCCGCTGACTTCAGCGTCAGAGTTCCATTGATCCTTAAGAGCGTTCATCCAGTCAGCTGAGAAGAGTTCGGCCATTTTTATACCTCCAAAATACAACAAGAGCGGCACAATCAAGATGTGTTGCGCCAGTTATTAGATGCCGTAAAACGGCGTTTGCTGGCCTGCAAACAGGGGCTATAAAAGCATGAAAAAAAGGTGCTGCAAAGCAGCAATTTCCCTGAATTTGCATCTGCCCGATTTACTTAGATTTTTTGCCTGAGAGGGAGTGGCAAGCAAGGTATAATCGCGCGTTTTCAACCGGCAGTTGTTGTTCAGATGTCTCAAAACCGCACCGCAGAACTCGAAGCATTGATGGCTCAGCGCATCCTTATTTTGGATGGCGCGATGGGCACGATGATTCAGCGATATAAGCTCAGTGAGGCGGATTATCGCGGTGAGCGTTTTAAGGATTGGCACACAGACCTTAAAGGAAACAATGACTTACTGGCGATTACCCGTCCTGAGGTGATCCGTGAGATTCACGAGCAGTACCTTGAAGCTGGCGCCGATATTCTTGAAACCAACACCTTTAATGGCACGCGTGTGTCGATGTCGGATTACGACATGGAAGAGTTGGCTTATGAGATCAATCTCGAAGCAACTCGCTTAGCGCGCCAGGCGGCTGACAAATACAGCACGCCAGACAAGCCGCGTTTTGTCGCCGGTGTCCTAGGCCCCACGTCGCGCACCTTGTCGATTTCGCCCGATGTGAACGATCCGGGTTATCGCAACGTAACCTTCGATGAGCTCGTTGAGCAATATACCGAGTCGACCGATGCGCTGGTACAAGGTGGCTCAGACATTATTTTGATCGAAACCATTTTCGATACGCTGAATGCCAAAGCGGCGATCTTCGCGGTTAAGAAATACTTCGACGATAAAGGCATTACGTTGCCCATCATGATCTCAGGCACCATCACCGATGCCTCTGGTCGTACTCTGTCAGGTCAAACAACCGAAGCGTTCTATAACAGCTTGCGCCATGCCAAGCCGATTTCGATTGGTCTTAACTGTGCATTGGGTCCAGATCTGTTACGTCAGTATGTTGAAGAGATGTCGCGCATCGCTGAGTGCCATGTCAACGCGCACCCGAATGCTGGTTTGCCAAACGAGTTTGGTGAATACGATTTGATGCCCCCCGAGATGGCTGCACAAGTCGCTGAGTGGGCAGAAGCTGGCTTCCTCAACATCATTGGTGGTTGTTGTGGTTCATCGCCAGATCACATTCGTGCAATTGCAGAAGCGGTCGCAGATAAAGCGCCGCGCAAAAAACCTGAGCTTGCGGTTGAGTGTCGCCTGTCGGGTTTAGAGCCACTCAATTTGGGTGAGCTGAGTTTGTTCACCAATGTGGGTGAGCGTGCGAATGTCACAGGTTCAGCCAAGTTCAAGCGATTGATCCTGAATGAAGAATACGAAGAAGCCTTAGATATCTGTCGTGCCCAAGTTGAAGATGGTGCACAGATCGTTGACGTCAATATGGACGAAGGCATGCTCGATGGCGAAGCCGCGATGGTGCGCTTCTTAAACCTGATTGCCTCTGAGCCTGATATCGCCAAAGTGCCTTTGATGATTGACTCGTCAAAGTGGGAAATTATCGAAGCAGGTTTGAAGTGCTGCCAAGGTAAGCCAATCGTTAACTCGATCTCGATGAAAGAGGGCGAGGATAAATTCCGCGAACAAGCCAAGCTGTGCCGTCGTTATGGTGCCGCGGTTATCGTGATGGCTTTCGATGAAGTCGGTCAGGCTGATACGCATGCACGTAAGGTCGAGATCTGTACGCGTGCTTATCGCATCTTGGTTGATGAGATTGGCTTCCCGCCGGAAGACATTATTTTCGACCCGAATATCTTTGCTGTTGCGACAGGTATCGAAGAGCACAACAACTACGGCGTCGACTTTATTGAAGCGACACGCGAGATAAAACAAACACTGCCACACGCCATGATTTCGGGTGGCGTGTCTAACGTGTCATTCTCCTTCCGCGGTAAACAATCATGTGCGTGAAGCGATACACGCCGTATTCCTCTATCACGCGATTCGCGCCGGTATGGATATGGGTATCGTGAATGCGGGTCAGCTTGCAGTGTATGACGAGCTAGAACCTGAACTGCGTGATGCGGTTGAAGATGTGGTCTTGAATAAAGATCCAGAAGCGGGCGATCGCTTGGTTGAGATTGCGCCAAAGTATGCCGGTGATGGCGGTGGTGTTGAATCTAAACAAGATTTGGAATGGCGCACTTGGCCAGTCAATAAGCGTTTAGAGCACGCACTGGTAAAAGGCATTACCGAATACATCGATCAAGACACTGAAGAAGCACGCGCACAAGCTGAGCGCCCATTGCATGTTATCGAAGGTCCTTTGATGGACGGCATGAATGTGGTTGGTGATCTGTTTGGTGAAGGCAAGATGTTCCTGCCGCAGGTCGTTAAGTCAGCGCGAGTCATGAAAAAAGCCGTGGCCTATCTGGAGCCTTATCTTGAGGCTGAGAAAGCTGATTGCGCGGTAGAAAGTAGCGGCAAGATTTTGATGGCTACGGTGAAAGGCGATGTTCACGATATCGGTAAGAATATCGTTGGCGTGGTGTTGCAATGTAATAACTACGAAGTTATCGACCTCGGCGTTATGGTGCCCGCAGAAACAATTCTGCAACGCGCGAAAGAAGAGAAGGTCGACATCATTGGTTTGTCGGGTCTGATCACGCCATCACTCGATGAGATGGTGCACGTTGCTAAAGAGATGAAGCGCCAAGGCTTTAACATCCCGTTGATGATCGGGGGTGCAACGACCTCTAAAGCGCACACGGCAGTGAAGATTGAGCCGCAGTATGAACACGGTGCAATTTATGTTGCAGATGCTTCGCGTGCAGTGGGTGTTGCATCGACCTTATTGTCGAAAGAGCAAAAGCCTAAGTTCTTAGCGGATCTGCGTGATGAATATGACGTTGTGCGTCAGCAACGCGCGGCTAAGAATGAAGCGAAAAACAATGTGCCGCTTGCAGAAGCACAGGCCAACCGTACACCGATTGATTGGGCGTCAGCGCCAATCGTTAAGCCAGCGAAACTTGGCATAACAGTTCTCAAGGATATCGATCTCAATGAGATCACGCCGTTGATTGATTGGACCTTCTTCTTCCACGCATGGCAGCTGAAAGGTCGCTTCCCGAAAATTCTCGATGATGCTGAGAAGGGTGAAGAAGCACGCAAGCTGTATGCTGATGCAACAGCCATGCTGCAAAAGATCATTGATGAGAAATGGTTGAGCGCCAATGCGGTCGTCGGTTTGTTTGCTGCGAATGCTGTTGGTGATGACATTGCAGTGTACAAAGATGACTCGCGTAATGAGTTACTCACCACGCTACATAATTTACGTAAGCAAGGTAAGCAGCCAGAAGGCAAATACAATGAAAGCTTAGGTGACTACATAGCACCTAAGGATACCGGTCTAAACGATTATATTGGTGGCTTTGCCGCAACCGCAGGTATCGGTATTGATGAGAAGCTAGCCGAGTTTGAGGCTGATCATGATGATTACAACGGCATTATGCTCAAGGCATTGGCCGATCGTTTGGCTGAAGCATTAACTGAATGGCTGCATCAAAAAGTCCGTACCGAGCTTTGGGGTTACGCATCTGATGAAGCGCTTAGCAATGAGCAATTAATCGAAGAGGTCTACCAAGGTATTCGACCTGCAATGGGTTACCCAGCATCACCGGATCATACAGAGAAGGATTTGTTGTGGTCTTTGTTGGATGCTGAAGCGAATACCGGTATTTGGTTAACCGAGTCGAAAGCGATGGTGCCGACGGCGGCTGTATCAGGTTTATATTTTGCCCATCCTGATGCGCGTTATTTTGCGATTGGTCGTATCAATAAAGATCAGGTCGAAGATTACGCAGCACGTAAAGGCGTTGAAGTTGCCGAGATGGAAAAGTGGCTCGGCCCTAATCTCGCGTACGATCCCGACGCCTAAATTTCTATGCCACAGCTGATGCAACACAGTCACCGACAAGCCGTGCTGCTGTGGGGTGATCTTGCTTGGGCTATCGATCAGCTTGATGTGAAATCTTTAGGGCATTGTTTTTGGTATGGGGAGCATGCTCCAGCTACGGTCAATGCAGTTGCTGCTAATCACGTCACACAAAAGTTAGGCCAGCAATGCGATAGCTTGGTTGTTGAGTGTCACCAAGGTTTAAAGCCTGATCATCTAGCGGCATTGCTCGGCACTCTACGTGGTGGTGGCGTGTTGTATTTGTTGCTCCCTAATCGTCAGGATTTTGTTGATCGCGGTTTGTATGAGCAACGTTTAGCAACACTGTTTGATAAAGATAAACAACTCATCTCGATCACCCAAGGTGATGGTCAATCGCCGCCCACGCCGCTTGCGGTTAAAAAAGAATCGTTTGAGTTAACGCAAGGCCAAAAAGATACGGTAGAAGCCATCAAGCGTGTTGCGACTGGTCATGCGAAGCGACCATTAGTCATCACGGCAGATCGTGGTCGTGGCAAGACAACCGCATTAGGTGAAGCGATTGCTGACCTGATTGAAGCTGACGAGAAAAAAGTTGTCGCGGTTATCAGTATGAATCGTCGATCAGTCGATCCGCTCTTTGATGTTCTGAAACGACGTGGTGTGGCTGAAAGTGCTGTGCAGTGGATGCATCCCGATGAGTATTTATTGCAGGAGCGATCGAGTTCGCTGTGTGTAATAGATGAAGCGGCAATGGTGCCACTGGCCACACTCGAAAAATTTCTTCAGCGAGAGAATCGTTTAGTTTTTAGTTCCACCGTGCATGGCTACGAGGGGAGTGGCCGTGGCTTTGTTACGCGGTTCGCAAAGCTCCTCGATAGCTATTCCAATCAAGTTAAGCAAATTCAATTAGATCATCCTGTGCGTTGGGCAAATGATGACCCTCTGGAGATCGCTTCAAACCAATGGCTGATGCTAAATGCTAAGCCGGACGAGATTGAAGGGTGTGTCGGAGTAACAGTTGAGCTATGTGACAAGACATCATTGATTGATGATGAGCCACTATTGCGCGCTGTCGTTGGTCTGCTTGTTGATGCGCATTATCAAACGCGCCCTGCTGATCTGTATGCCTTATTAAATGATCCGATGCAGCAGCTTTGGCTTGCTCGAGACAATGGTCGGGTTGTTGCCTGTGCAATCACGGTTGAGGAAGGCGGCATATCAACAGCGTTAGCTGAGCAGATTGCGCAGGGTTATCGACGACCTAAAGGTCACTTGTTGTTGCAATCACTTGCGCAACATTCTGCCTATGCTGAAGGACTAGAGAAGAAGCTCTGGCGCATTATGCGCATTGCGACACATGAACAGTGTCGACGCCAAGGTCTAGCAAGTCAGCTAGTTCAAGCAATCCTTAAAGAAGCAAAACAGCAGTCAGTTGACTTGCTAGGAACGTCTTATGCGACTGATGCGACGAGTCTTGCGTTCTGGCAGTCGCAACACTTTAAACCGGCTCGTATCGGTCATCGTGTTGATGCCAGTAGCGGTGCGCAATCACTTCAAATGTTGTTGGCGATCTCTGAGAGTTGCATCGCAGATGTTGAGCAGCTGCATGCGCAATATTTAAAAGATCTGCCGTATCGATTATCTGATGATTTGTCAGCGCTTGAGCCAGCAGTGGTGAGTGCTTTGTTTTTCACTCAGTCTGCTTCAGGCGATATAGATCAAGCAGATAGAAAGTTGCTGATAGGTTTTACCGAGCATCGTCGTGAGCTCCAGTCCGTTATCCCTGCGATGCAGCGCATCCTTATTGCCAAGTTAAGCCATGCTGGCATTGAAGAGTCTACGGCGCTGAGTGTTGCGATAAAACTGTTACTGCAGCGTCAAACTCACCAGCAAATCACCTTGTCCGAGGGGCTTTCAAAGAATGAGCAAATTGAGCTGTTGCGGAAGCTGTTTTCAGGACTAATGGCTAACAGTTGACCTGCGCAAATTAGGCGCCTACATTCAGAGTCATCACAGAGAAAGCTAGGGGGAAATAAGATGCTTTCAGTTGGCGATAAAGCACCGGCGTTTGAGCTGCCAGATGCAGATATGAATATGTGTCTGTCAAAAGATCTTGAGGGCTCAAATTACGTTATTTACTTCTACCCAAAAGATGACACGCCTGGCTGCACAATGGAGGCGCAAGAGTTCTCTGATCTTTTAGATGAGTTCGTAGCGCATAACACCAAGTTGATTGGTGTGAGCAAAGATAATTGCAAAAGCCATGGTGAGTTTCGCGACAAGTACGGCTTGACCGTGCAGCTGCTAGCAGATGTGGAAGGTCAGCTTTGTGATGCCTATGGCGTTTGGCAAGAAAAAGAAAAGAACGGTGAAAAGAAGTTTGGCATCGTTCGTTCGACATTCATTGTGGATGCGCAAGGCACCATAAAGTTTGCTGAGTATGGGGTGTCACCCAAGGGACATGCCGAACAAATACTCGAGGTCGTCAGATCCTTTTAAGCAAGAGCCCGTCGATGACGGGCTTTTTTATGTCATTTAAAAATGCTGTTGAGTCGCTGCCACTCAAGTTCATCTAAAGCATCGCAGCGTATTTTTTCTAATGTGACAGGATGAGTAAAGCCAAGCTGCTTGGACGTGAGCATGAGGCGAAAGATGCCATGGTGTTCACGAAAGTAGTTGTTATGTTTGCCATCGCCATGGGTGGTATCGCCAATGATGTGATGCGAGATATGTTTGAAGTGCTTGCGGATCTGTTGTCGTCGCCCTGTGAGTGGTTCAGCTTCAACAATCGAATAACGAGAAGTGGGATAGCGGCCAATCGCGACAGGCAGCTCCACGCGTTCTAAACAGCGGTATCTCGTGACGGCCTCTTGCGGCACGTTGTTGCCTTCTTCGTCTGCCACTGGGTGATTGATCTCGCCCTCATCATCAGCCCAGCCACGAACGAGTGCGTGATAAGACTTGCTGATCTGGTGTGACTCAAACTGAGTGACCAGCTCACGCGCGATATCTGGGTTTAATCCCAGCAGTAAAACGCCTGAGGTTGCGCGATCCAAGCGATGTACGGGATACACGCGCTGGCCAATTTGGTCACGCAGGGTCTGCAGTAGAAAAACCGTGTCTTGCGAGATGGGGCTACGATGCATGAGCAAGCCTGATGGCTTGTGAACCACAATCAAATGCTCATCACGATACAAAATCGGGATTTCAGGCAGTTTGGTGTGAGACTCAGTCATTGGCGTGTGGAGGTGTCGCGGTCATAATGTGCACATGTCGATGCGTACCCGAATCTTACTGTTTTTATTCATCTTTGCAGCCATGCCGCTTTTGATGGCGGTGGTGATCAATCTGCCTTTGGTGCTTGAGCGGGTCGATACCTTTTATCGTCAGGCATTTTTGCAGAACTTGCGCGCTGACTTTATCGATCTCGATCAACACCTCGCAAACCGTAATGCCAATGTGCGCTTGTTAGCCCGTCTACCTGATCCGGCAATGCTAACCACTGAGGTTGAGATTCAAGAGGATCGCCTTGAGCAGGATCGTCAGCGCTATACCGCATGGGTAAATCGTATTTTGCGTGAAGAGCGAGATATCACTGAGATTCGCTTCCTTGATAAAGCCGGCGAAGATTTGATGTGGTTGCTGCGCGATAAGGAAACCGCGGCTTGGTACACGCCAAAAGAAGATCTGCCGCCTGTCTCTGCTGAATTGCGTAAAGCGGTCGAGCAGGGTGATCTGACCAAAGTCACTTTCTCTGCCGTCAGTATCGATGAGAAAGAGGGCGCGCTGAGTTTGCAGATGATGGCGCCGGTTGAGGTTAAGAGTGGTGGTGCGGTCATCATTACCGTCGATATCACGAGCCTAGCTCAGCGCGATGATAAAACGCAGTGGGTCATGGATACCGGTGAGTATGTGCAGCTTGGTGATATGCAGGTACATGACAGCAATGCGTTTACCGATTACGTTGGTCTGAAAGACTTGTTTAGTAATCGTCGCATCGTAAGTTGGGAAAATAATGATCGCCGAGTGATCTGGGTGCCAATGTTTTACACCGAGTCAGGTGCGCCTTTATGGGTGGGTCGCGAAGTTAGCTTACAGCCCTTGATCGATTTTCAAAGTGAGATGGTGCAACGTGTTTTAGCCATTATTGCGGGCTTGGTTGTCTTGCTGCTTTTCTCGACACGCTTGGTTGCTCGCCGCGTAGAAAAACTCAGTAATGAGTTGATTGGTGGTATTCGTCAAACACTGGAGTCACGTAAAGCAGTTAAGTTTGATTGGAACGACACCAAAGAGCTGCGTGAGTTGTCATCCGATCTCACTAAGCTCTCAACCTTGCATGCTGAGCAAGCCGAGGCGCAGAAGGCGCATACCAAAGAGCTTGAAGCGAGTAACAAATATAAAAGCGAGTTCTTGGCCAATGTCAGCCATGAGCTTAGAACGCCACTGAATTCAATCTTATTGCTGTCAAAACTGCTTGCGGCTGAAGAAGCTCAGCTCAAAGAGAAACAAAAGCAGCAAGCAGGCGTTATTCATAAAGCTGCGAATGACCTAAAGAACTTGATTGATAACATTCTTGATCTATCGAAGATCGAGGCGCGTAAGTTTGATGTGCACTGTGAGCAAATCGATGTGCAGCAATTGGTCGATGATTTGCACGAGATGCTAGAGCCGCAATATCAAGCTAAGCAGCTCACATTTAAGGTGGAGCATCAGCAGGGTGCGCCCAGCATGATTCGTAGCGATGCGGACAAGCTGCGTCAGATTTTGAAAAACTTCTTAGCCAATGCCTTGAAGTTCACCGATCAAGGCCAAGTGACGCTACGTGTCGCGCCAGCAGAAAAGCCTTATGCCGTGATGTTCTCGGTGATTGATAGCGGCATTGGTATCGCACCGGATAAGCAAAAGAAAATCTTTGATGCGTTTCAACAAGCTGATGGCTCTACCAATCGTAAGTATGGTGGAACAGGCTTAGGTCTGACGATTAGTCGTCAGTTAGCGCGTTTGATGCAAGGTGATATTCAGCTATCAAGCCAAGTGGGTGAGGGAGCTACCTTTAGTGTGTTGCTCCCCTTGAGTTGCGATTCAGGCGAAATCATTGAGCCAGTAGTAACTCACGTTGAAGAGGCTAAAGATGTTGAGCCTATCGAAGAGTCAGTCCAAGCTGATTTATCCTCAAAGCGCTTACTGGTCATTGAGTCATCCATTGCGCGCCAGCTCAGCATCAGCAAAGCGATCAATGCCTGTCAGGGAAAAGTATTGTTTATCGATGACCTCGAAGAGGCAGACGATGTGATCAAAGAAGAAGGCGCGATTGATGCCTTATTGATTGATCAAGATGCGACCCTTGAGAATGCTGTTGAGCTCATCCAGTCGCTGCGCGAAGCTCAGCAGGCACCATTCCGTTTGATGATGATCAAATCAACGTCAAATCCATCGGTTAACACTACGCTCAGCAAGGTCGACTTTGATGCCGACGTGCTATTGTCCGATGACATGAAAGCGTTTACCCAACAAGTCAGAGAAAACCTCGAATAATCGACATGACGCAGCAATACCAAGATTTCAAAATTCTTGCGGTTGATGACAACCCGGACAACCTGTTCACCTTACGCGCCTTGCTAGAAAACAATATGCAGGTGCAATTGGTTGAAGCGACAGGTGGTGCGCAGGCGCTTGAGATTGCACAAAGTACGCCGGATATCGATTTGATCATTCTGGATGTGCAGATGCCGGAAGTTGATGGCTTTGAAACGGCACAAATGCTTAAGCAGCGTAAAAAGACGCGCGACATTCCGATTATCTTTTTGACGGCTGCCTTTAAAACCGAAGAGTTTCAAAAGCGTGGCTACGATGTTGGCGCTGCAGACTATCTGCTAAAGCCAATTGACGATAACCAGTTCCTGAATAAGGTCAGCACCTATTTTCGCCTGATCGAAAAAGAGCGTTCGCTGAATGTCATTCTCGAGCAGCAGGTCGCTGAGCGCACCGCTGAGCTCAATCAAGCCAATCAGCATCTGAGTAACATTCTTGCCAATATGGGTGAGGCCTTGTTTGTGCTCACGCCGGCTGGCGCGATTAAGGAAACAAACCCAGCAGCTCAGAAGCTACTTGCGTACAGCGCTGAAGAGCTTGTGGGTATGCAGATCAGTGATGTCTTCGAAGAAGATGGCGAAGAGCAAGCCGAGGCCTTTTTCGGTACTTGGCTAGAGGCGTTGATTCGCGCGGGTGCGGTGAAGGATATCGATGCAGCATTGGTCGATAAGCAGGGTAAGCGTATCCCCATATTATTTTCTCGTACCGCCATCACGACAGAGAGCGGCGAATTAGATGAGATTCTTTGCATCGCAAAAAATATGCAGGGATATCGTAAAATAGAGGAAGATTAAGACTCACTAAGAGCTTAGGTGACAAGATGAATGATGAAGTAAACGATTTGCCATCCGACGAAGATCCAACCATGACCGCGAATGCCCTGAAGGCAATGGCGCATCCACTGCGTTGGAAAATTCTCTGCACCTTAGGTGATCGTGAGTTATCGGTAAGTGAAATCGTTGATCAAACCGGCACCTCGCAAAGTAATATTTCTCAGCACCTTGAGCAGCTGCGCAATAAAAATATTGTGACCTCGCGTAAAGATGCCAATCGCATCTTCTATAAAATTCGTAACGGTAAATTACTCGAGCTAGTCGGCACTATGCGGACAGTTTTGTGTCCTGCTAACTTGGATGATCGTTACTATCCTGTCGACGACGATTAAGTTTGCATGCAACTTGATGAGCTTTACGCCAGTCGCGTCGCGGCTGCCGGTCTTCATGACGACCCTGACCAACGTAAATTAATCGAACACTTTCAGCGAGTGAGCGATCAGCTCTCTGCGCGTCCAGCAAAAACATGGAAAAGTTTCCTCGGTAAAGCAAAGCCCCAAGCGATAAAAGGTTTGTACATCTATGGTGGTGTCGGTCGCGGCAAGACCTGGATGATGGATATGTTCTTTGATGCCCTAGCCGAAGAGCAAAAGCTTCGACTGCACTTCCATCGCTTTATGCAGATGGTGCACGCCGAGCTGACTCAAATTAAAGGCGAAAAAGATCCACTGAAGAAAGTGGCGGCAAACATGGCCAAAGACACGCGTGTGTTATGCCTTGATGAATTCCACGTTGTGGATATCGGCGATGCCATGATTTTGGCGGGCTTACTGCGTGCTTTGTTTGAAGAAAATGTCGTGCTACTGACAACATCAAACGTGCATCCAGATGATCTGTATAAAGATGGCCTACAGCGTGCGAGCTTTTTGCCGGCAATCGAGATGCTGAATCAAAAGACGGATGTAGTATCGATGGGTGGCGATCGCGATTTCCGTGTGCAAATCATGTCGCAAGCCTTGGTTTATCACTGGCCACATGGCCAAGCGTCAGATGCGGCAATGTTGAATGAGTTTGAGCAACTCGCGACAGGTGAGCTGAGCACCGATCAGATCATTCGCATTAACAACCGTGAGATGCCCTACCGTTATTACGCCGAAGGTTTGGCGTGGTTTGATTTTGAAGCCTTGTGTGGACCTCCGCGTAGTCAGCATGACTACATTGAGCTAGCCCGTAGTCATCACACCGTCTTCATTAGCAATATTCCTTCTATGGGTGCTGCGCGCGATGATCGTACCCGTCGATTTATCTTTTTGATTGATGAGTTCTACGATCGCAAAGTTAAAGTCGTCATCAGTGCTGAAGTGCCTTTGATGCGTTTATATAAAGGCGAGCGCCTTGCGTTTGAATTCCAACGTACGGTCAGTCGCTTAACCGAGATGCAAACCCCCGAGTATCTAGGTAGCACCCACATCGGCTAAGAAAAAACCCCTGAGTGGGGCAGGCCACGCAGGGGTTAAAAGACTAACAATCACTTTGCGGAGGTTGTGAGTACCGGCTTGGGGGATACGTCCTTCATATCGAACGCTTCCAACCATCTTTAGCTAGCTATTGAGAAAAGCCTCCTATTAGCCATATCGCGTTTGCGGCGAGTAATACCGCGCTAGCCATTAAGGTTTCCAGCATATGTGTTCGCATGACGACGCTCCTGCCAAACCGATAGTGACCGATGGATGTCGGTCGGTAATCCGGCGTTAGCCGGGTCTTAAAATCTAGTCCGAAATAAGCGAAGTGGAAGGGTGGGCGAATCCCTAAGTGAATTCCCTAGCTCAGCTTGTCGACAATCGTGAAGCCCGCAATATAGGTGCCAGCGGCAGAACCCAGGGTGCTAAATAAGAAAACGAGTAGGGTGCGAGAGACCCGATTTTTCCACCAGCCGCGTAGTGAGGTGGTATCGCTTCGCAGCGCGCTGAAGTCGCTAACACGGGGCTTGCGCAGCCAAAGTTCGGCAGCTGCGGTGACCATGCCGGCGCCAATCGTCGGGTTTAGCGAGGTGATTGGAGCGGCCACAAAGGCGGTGAGAACGGTCAGCGGATGGGCAAATGCGATCGCTGCACCGAGGGCAGATAAGGTGCCATTGATGACAATCCAGTCTTTGACCAGCTCCCAGCCCAAATCTTGGTTCTGTGAAAAGCCGAGATAAAAGCCCAAAAAGACCAGCGCAACAATCACCCAAGGGATCATTTTGGGCCAGGTCGACTTGGTGGGCAGTTGGTTCAGCTCATCGACAATTGGGCTAGGCGCTTCGATGCGTTGTAGCTCTTTTTCCATGCCATTGAGGTGACCCGCACCGACGACGGCCAGAATCCTCTTGCCCGGATGTTGTTCAGCGACCTGCTTAAGGCGAGCTGCCATGAAGGTATCGCGTTCAGCGATCAAGGGAATAAATAAATCTTGGCGATCTTCAGCGAACTCAGCAAAGGCGGTTTCAAGCATGTCGCCTTCTTTGAGCTTTTCGATTTCGTCTTCGCTGACATCCTCTTTACTGATCAGGCTGCCGATGATGCCGCCAAACAATCCCCAGCGTTTCCACCAAGGTAGGTTGGCTGCGGTACGTTTTAGGGTGGTGCCGATCTCACGATCTATCAGCTCTAAAGGAAGATTGGCTTGCTCAGCACCTTCCATAGCCGCGCGCATCTCGGCGCCGGGTTGAATGCCATGCTGCTCAGCAAGACGTTGTTGAAAAGCGCCCATCGCCAGATTGGCTGCGATCATCGCGGCTTTGCCTTCTTTGATGACTTGCAGCAGATCCATTTTGGCGAGCGAGTCAGGATTAGCGAGTGCATGGTGACGACTTTCACACAGCTCAATCGCGATCACGTCATACTCACCCGACTCAATCAGCTGGCTAACCGTTTCTGCACTTTTACGCGAAACGTGCGCGGTGCCCAAAAGGGTAATTGGGTTGTCACCAAGGTGCGTTTGCACAATAGGGTCGGTGACATGAGGGTTATTAGACATGAACTTCTCCTGCAAGCTAGGCATGATACCCGTGCTGCTAAGCCAACGCGATAAAACCTATGACTACTGATAACAATCCTATTTTTGATCTCGATGCTGTCGAAGCGTGGCTTAATCGCTGTTTGAAAGAGCAGCATGGCGGCAAGGTCTTGCTGGCTAGTTTTAAAGAGGGGAAAGCGCAGCTTGCCTGGGCGGCTGGATTACCGAGTGCAGAGGATCTACCGCATTTCGAGACATTTGCTCGGCACGTATTGATCGAGCTATGCCCATCTGATGCGTACTGGGTTTTTGTGCCGGACTATCAATTGCAGTCAGGTCATTATCGGGTGATGTTGCAGCAAGGTGATCAGCAGATCATTTGCGCTAAAGCGATGTGGCATGCCGGTGAGTGGCTTTGGAAAGATGATAAAGATGCGGTCTTAAATGATTTGCTCAAGGAACAAACACATATTCCTGCGTTGCTCAGACGTGACATCACCAAAATGGCCGATGAGATGGAGATTGAGCCGCCTAATCTTGGAGCAGCGGTTCTAACGTTTTAAGTACTTCGGTGCCACTCCAATCAAAAGCACCAAAGCCGGCATAACGGATCTTATGCTGACGATCGAGAATTAAGGTGGTTGGAAAAGCATGCACATTCCAACGTTTAAGCGCACTACCATCAATATCCATTAACACAGGAAAAGTGATCGGCTTATCTTTTAAGAACTCACGCATCTTCTCTTTGGTCTCGCCCACATCAACCGCAAGAATCTCTAAGCCGCGTGGCTTTGTCTTTTGATACAAACGTTCTAACGATGGAATCTCTTCAACGCATGGTGGACACCATGTCGCCCAAAAGTTCACTAAGACGACTTGGCCTTTAAGTTCAGCAAGATCAATCGATTTACCATCTAGCGTGTCGAGCTTAAGTGGTAGTGCGTAGGCATCGCCTTTATACGGTTTGAGTAAAGCGGAGCCGCTGGGTTTTTCAGGCTGAGCTTCTTCATCACTCATACGTGATGCCATGCTGGGGGTGCCATCAAGTAACTTAAGTTGTTGCGTCGCGGCTTTAAGAATATCGGGTAAGCGCTGCGTCATCTTTGCTTCAAGATCGCTAAAGTGCTCACGTGAGAAAAAGCCATCACCGACATCCTCGAGTGTTTGTAAAAACACCGGGCTACCACCTTTCTCAAGTTCTTCAGCTACTAAACCAACACGCCAGTAACCACCTGCAGCTTTTGGTTGAAGAATATAAATAGGTAAGTTGCTTGCACTTGCGATAGGTAAAAAGACCGCCGTCTCGCCGCCTTGTGGTGTGCTTTGGTAAAGCCGAGGGCTGATGCTGATCATGCCACGTAAACGTTTTAGATCGCGTTGACCATCTTGCAGGCGACGTGCCGCTTGAAGCGCCTTAACTGCCATGCGACCAGAGTTCACCAGATAGATATCTTTAGTCGTATCACTTAGGGCTTTATCAATGACATCCACCACGAACTGTGGATCGAGTTCGTTCAGGCTATAACGACCGGGTGGGATAAACCATGCTGAGTGGTAATCGGGTATCCAGGTTTCAATACCTACTTTGGCATTACGTTGTGCGAGTTGTTGAAAGCGCGGAGACAAGCCAAATTCAGAAGGCAGCCAAATGAATAGTGCTTCACCTTCGCTAGTGAAGGTTTGAACAGGCAATTCGGTACCATCGCTCAGCTCAATCAGCTGCTCTTCAGCAACCACACTAAAAGAGGCGAGCAACAATAATACGGTAGCGAAAAATGTCTTCACGCGAACTCCCATAAGAATGTGCGCAGTATACGGAATCGCAGAGTAAAACAATGATCGGAATACCGTTGCCTGAGTAGGTTGATGAACAGGCTTTAAACACCGACACTGCGCGCATGAAAAAACTCGAGCAGCTCAACTGGAACAACCGCTTTGCGCAGTTGCCAAGCGACTTCCACAGTCGCGTCAAGGCAACGCCAATGAGCTCGCCGTATTTGATTAGTGCCAGTGATGTATTAGCTAAAGAACTGGGGCTGGATCCTACCGAGTTACATACCCCAGGTTTTGCGCAGTGGTGCATGGGACATTTTGAGTTGGAAGGCACACAGCCTGTCTCGGCGTTGTATTCGGGCCATCAGTTTGGTCACTACAATCCACAATTAGGTGATGGCCGTGCTTTGTTACTCGGTGAGATGACTGGACCTGATGGGCAGCATTGGGAGTTACAGCTCAAAGGTGCAGGTCCCACGCCTTATTCACGTGGAGCGGATGGTCGCGCAGTGCTTCGCTCGAGTATTCGCGAGTATCTGTGTAGTGAAGCGATGCATGGCTTAGGTATTCCGACCACGCGAGCCTTGGCGCTTGTCGGTAGTGATGAAGAGGTCTATCGCGAACAGATCGAAACCGGTGCGACCGTGATGCGCGTCAGTCCAAGCTTTGTGCGCTTTGGTAACTTCGAGATCTTTTATTACCGCGATCAACATGCGCAGCTCAAACAGCTTGCGGATTATGTGATCGATCACGACTTCACCGATCTCAAAGATAACGCACAGCCTTATCACGCCTTACTCAAAACCGTTGTTGAGCGTACCGCAGCGTTAGTAGCGCA
Source organism: Gammaproteobacteria bacterium (assembly GCA_038146785.1). Taxonomy (GTDB): domain Bacteria; phylum Pseudomonadota; class Gammaproteobacteria; order Chromatiales; family Chromatiaceae; genus VMDJ01. The sequence continues at coordinate 264,349 of JAYQSI010000016.1, read as the reverse complement.
ATGGCAGTTAGTGGGTTTTGCGCATGGTGTGTTGAATAGCGACAACATGTCAGTGCTTGGCTTAACACTCGACTATGGTCCGTTTGGGTTTCTCGATCAGTACAACCCGGGCTTTATTTGTAACCACTCTGATCACCATGGTCGTTATGCATTTGATCAGCAGCCAAGCATTGGGTTGTGGAACTGCAGTTGTTTTGCGCAAGCTTTGTTGCCACTGCTACATGAAGATGGCGAAACCGCGGCGGCACAAGCGCGTGAGTTACTTGAGTTATACGAGCCGATGTTAGTTAAGACCTTTGCTGCAGGCATGCGCGCAAAGCTTGGTTTAGAGCGCGAAGAGGCCGTTGATCAGCAACTGAGCAGTGAGCTGCTTGAGTTAATGGAAAAAAACAAAGCGGATTACACCAATACCTTCCGTCAGCTCAGTGACATCACGGTCAATGGTGATCGTGGTAAGGCGCGTGATGGTTTTGTTGATCGCGAAGCTTTTGATGCGTGGACGGATAAGTACCGTGAGCGCTTAAGCTTAGAGTCTCGCGATGATGCAGCACGTAAACAAGCGATGGATGCTGTGAATCCTAAATATGTGTTGCGTAACTACTTAGCGCAAACAGCGATTGAGAAAGCGCAGCAGAAAGACTTCAGTATGGTGAATGATTTATTGACGGTGTTGCAGTCGCCATTTGATGAGCACCCTGAGTTTGCCGCATGGGCAGCTGAGCCACCGAGCTGGGCAGATGAAATTTCAGTCAGCTGTAGCTCCTAAGTTACACTGCACCTCACGTTTTACTCGAGAAGATTATGTCGATCCCTTTTAGCGAACTGCCAGGCCGTCACGAGCGTCATTACAAGCGCCGTTTAGATAACCCATTGTTCCGTGAACCAGCTACATTGAATGATGCTGACCTATTAGATGCCCAACGACAGGATCATGAAGAGTTGTTGGCATTTATTACCGAGCTGCGTGCCACGGTTGAACGTGCGTTAAACCTGAAGTCGAACGAAGAAAGTGATGTGATCCTTAAACTCAAGGAAGATCTCGAGCGACTCTATGAAACGTCAGCCGGATTGGCGGACGAGCAGGGTGCTAATCAACAAGCCTTGAGTCAGCTGTTAAATGCTGTGATGAACACGATTCGTTCAAACACCACCGGTGATAGTTTGGCTGAACAAGAAATGGCGATGGAGCAGCAAGCGCGGCAGATGCATTTCGAGTTACTGCAACATGCTTTAGTGGCTGACTTGCTGCACCCAGAAACCTTGATTGCACCTGATCAACTAGTGCCCACTTTATTGAGCTCGCCAACCGAGCAGGTTAAAGCGGTGATGGTTGTGTTTGATCCAGAACAGTTATCGATGATTGCCAAAGAGGCTGAGGCGCTGATTCAGCAGGCAGAAAAATCAAAGGTGCTTGAGTTGGCAGAAGCGAATGCGGGTGTGATTAAGCAGCACCTAAATTAATTTAGGCAAAGCCTTGTGCAAGCGTATTCACTTCAACATCAAGTAAAGCTAACTCTTTTTTAAGTCCTTCAAGCTGATCAATCAATTCAGGATCATGCGGCTTTAGTTTTAGATCGAACTCCACATTCATAATCGCGTTACGCAGAAACTGATGTCGTTGCGATTTGATTAAGAACCCCTCAACACTTTGAAAGTCATCACTGGTTGTCATGGCGCGCTGCTCCTTAAAGCTCAGGTGTAATACTGGTTCAGTTAGTGGGTTTACAAAAATGAAATTACTCAATTGATGCGCTGCAAAACAAATCGCAGGCATAAAAAAGCCCCGCAGAGCGGGGCTTTTTCGATTCAGTCGGAAACTGAATTACTTAGCTACTGGAGCCTGTGGCGCGTAGTAAGGAGACTCGTAACCGTAACCAGTGAAGTTACCGTTGTTAGAAGCGTTACCCTTAGCGTCGCCTGCAGTGCGGCCTTTACCAGAGAAGTTCATAGAGAAAGTTGCTTCACCTTCACCAGTACCGTTACCAACGAAGTCGCCGTTAGCTTTGTTAGCACCGTTCATTGAACCGTTACCGTTGTCGAAGAAAGCAGAAGCTTGAGCTGAAGCAACGATAGCTGCGATTGCGATGATCTTTTTCATTGTAAAAATCCTTAAAAATTTGTTTAAAAGTTTGTTGCTGCTCAGTCACTGATCAGCTGATGAAGATAAGTATATTAGTATTTGCTTAAATGTCAATATATTTTTCACCAGGAATCGATAATTTTTCTGAAAGAGCCTAAAAAAGGGTGCTTTTTCAGGTTGGTTGATCTGTGTCAGGGAAGATTCGTGGCCGATTTCTGATAATTCGGATTCCTCCTATGGGATTCCAGTCACTCGAGCCTGATCTTCCCCCCTAATTCAGGCTCGTAGAATGAGTGATTTTCGACCTCGGCTTGCCGAGGTCTTTTTTTGCCCATAAAAAAACCCCGCCGGAGCGGGGTTCTTCGTATTCAGTGGGGAACTGAATTACTTAGCAACTGGTGCGTAAGCTGGCTGCTCGTAACCGTAAGCAGTAGCGTTGGTATCAGTAGAACCGTTACCTTTGAAGTCGCCTGCAGTGCGGCCTTTACCAGAGAAGTTCATAGAGAAAGTAGCTTCACCTTCGCCAGTACCGTTACCGATGAAGTCGCCTTTAGCGTTGTTCGCGCCGTTAGCGTTAGTGTTAGCTGAATCCATGAACGCTGAAGCTTGAGCTGAAGCGATGATAGCTGCGATTGCGATGATCTTTTTCATTGTTAAATCCTCAAAAAATTGTGTAGAAGTGTTTCGCTGACCAACCACTGATCAGCTAATGAGGATAAGTATATAAGTATTTTCTAATATGTCAATACTTAAGTCTTACTTTTTTCAATTCAGGCGTTTTTTCAGTCCCAATGCCCATCATATATAGGTATACAGGTTCCTAAATCCAAAGGATGCCTCGGGATTGTGGAGCCAAAAGCCCCAATTTTGCGGAGTCCAATGCTGTAGAAGTAGGGAGAAAAATCGATGAGTAAACCTTTCGATCTTTTAATCGTTGGTGGCGGTATTTCAGGCACGGCATTGCTGTATCTAGCCTCGAAATACAGTGATATCAAGCATATTGGCATGCTGGAGAAGTACGCCGCATCTGCGCGTGTGAACTCACTCCATAGCAACAATTCACAGACCCTTCACTGTGGTGATATCGAGACCAATTACACCCTCGAGAAGGCTCAAAAGGTGAAGCGCGCGGCGCGTATGGTGGAGCGTTTTGCCACCGCGCAGCCCGATATTGATCATTTGATTTTCAAATATCCAAAGATGGTTTTAGGTGTGGGTGCGACAGAATGCCAGCGCCTGCGTGAGCGATTTGAGGTGTTTTCACCGCATTTCCCGAATATGCGTCTGTTGGAGCTCAAGGATATTGCGCGCATTGAGCCAGCAGTGGCCTATTCAAAAGGCACTCTGCGTCAGGATGAAGTGGTGGCCTTAGGTTCTGAGGACGAATACACCGCCGTGAATTTTGAGGCTTTATCTCGTTCTTTCATCCGTCAGGCGAAAAAAGCTGAGGGTAAAGAGGTTGAGGTGCACTTCAACCAGCAAGTGGTAAAGATCGAAAAACAAGACGATGGCATGTATCGCGTGACAACCGAAGATACGAGTTATCTGACGCGTACCTTAGTGGCGTGTGCTGGCGGACACAGCTTACGCATGGCGCATCAAATGGGCTTTGGACGTCATTTCTCGGTGCTGCCCGTCGCGGGAAGTTATTACTTCACCCCACAAGTACTCAACGGCAAGGTGTACACCGTTCAAAACGATAAGCTGCCGTTTGCCGCCATCCACGGCGACCCCGATGTGATGGTGCCTGGTAAAACCCGTTGGGGACCGACGGCGTTGGTATTGCCCGTACTCGAGCGTTACAACTGGCAGACCATGAAGGACTTCTTCCGTGTGTTTAAGTTCGATATCAAGGTATGGAATGTGTTGTACGACCTGCTCAAGGTAACTGACATTCGTAACTACATGGCGAAGAACTTCCTGTTTGAGATCCCTTTCTTACGTAAGACCTTGTTCTTAAAAGATGCGCGCAAGATCGTGCCGGACATGGCTTATAAAGATCTGACCTTTGCGAGCAAAGTCGGTGGTGTCCGTCCGCAGTTGATCGATAAGAACAACCGTAAATTGCTGATGGGTGAGTCAAAGATCAGTACCGGCGAGGGCTTGATCTTTAATGTGACGCCATCGCCTGGCGCGACCACTTGTCTGGAAAATGCAGAAATCGATTTGCGCACCGTGGTGAAGCTATTGGGAGCAAACTTTGATGAAGAGGGTTTTGCTCGCGATTTGCTCGATGATGGTCCAACTAACGATGAAAACGCGACTTCGCGCATGCTTAACGCAAGTTAACGTTTGACCAAGACTTTCTAGTCGCAATAAAAACTAACCCGCGTAGCCTATGCTTTAGGCTTCGCGGGTTTTTTATTGGAACGTCCCTGATGAGTAAGGCAATTTTTTGGTGCAGAAACGATCTTCGTTTACGCGATAACCCAGGGCTTAGCTATGCCTTACGTCATCATGATGAGGTCGCTGTTGTTTACATCGATGATGCAGATCTTGCGTCACCCAGTGCCTCTGATTGGTGGCGCTTTGAGGCGCTGACGGACTTCGCTGAGCAGCTTGACGGAAAACTGATCTATCGATGCGGTAATGCCAAAGAGATACTGCCTAAATTGATGGGTGAGTTATCAGCGGATGCTGTGTATTGGAATCGTTGTTACGAGCCAAAAGTCATGGCGCGTGATAGTGAGCTCAAGCAGCTGTTGAAAGATGGAGGCACTACGGTAGCGAGTTTTCCGGGCAACTTATTAGTCGAGCCGTGGGAAGTATTGAAAGGTGATGAAACGCCTTACCGCGTGTTCACACCTTTTTATAAAGCAGCGCTCAAGCATGGCTTTTCAGAGCCCTATGAAAATGTCGAGCCGGCATCCTTAAGCAAGTTGATGGCTGCGGAGTCAGAGTTAGATCAGGTCAAAGTTAAAGCGCAGCGCCCATGGATGTCGATGTTGGCTGAGCATTGGTCCATCAGTACGCAATCGATGGATCAGCGCATTGATGGGTTTTTAGCGCAAGCGATTGAAGGCTATGGTGAGTTACGTAATGTGCCTGCTGTTGATGGTTGTTCACGTCTATCGCCGTATCTGCATTTTGGACAAGTTAGTCCGCGCGAGATTGTTGCAAGGGCTGGGGCTAAGCATTTAACGGGTTCGTTTATTCGTGAGTTGGCGTGGCGTGAGTTTTCACATTATGTGTTGTATCACTGGCCAACTACCGAAGAAGAAAATATGGACTCACGTTTCGATGTGATTCCATGGATCAATAATGTTGATCAAATTAAAGCGTGGCAAAAGGGCTTAACCGGTATACCCATGGTTGATGCCGGCATGCGTGAGCTATGGCAGACAGGTTATATGCATAACCGCGTGCGAATGATCGTTGCATCGTTGCTGACAAAACACATGATGGTCGATTGGCGTGAAGGCGCTAAGTGGTTCATGGATACCTTGGTTGATGCGGATGTCGCGCAGAATAGTTTAAGTTGGCAATGGACCGCAGGAAGCGGTGTCGATGCAGCCCCTTATTTCCGTATCTTTAATCCTGTCACACAAGGTGAGAAGTTTGATCCCAAAGGTGACTATGTGCGTCGTTGGGTGCCTGAGTTAGCGGAGCTACCTGATAAGTGGATTCATCAGCCATGGGCTGCGCCAGAAGAGATCTGCCGACTGGTGAAATTTGTACCGGGTAAAGATTATCCCATGCCGATTGTTGATCTGAAGTCGGGGCGTGAGCGTGCATTGAGCGTCTGGGAAACCATCAAGGGCGCTGCAGCTTAAATCCTCAAGACAAATTCGCTCGATTCGCCTATAAAGACATGATGAATCAGAAGACCTTTGATTACATTATTGTCGGTGCGGGTACGGCCGGCTGTTTGCTCGCTAATCGTTTAAGTATGAACCCCGATAAGTCGGTGTTGCTGATTGAAGCGGGTGGAAAGGATAACTACCACTGGATTCATATACCGGTCGGCTATCTCTACTGCATTGGTAATCAACGTACTGACTGGATGTATCAAACCGAACCTGATGAGGGTTTGAATGGTCGGCAATTGCGTTATCCACGCGGCAAGGTGCTCGGTGGTTGTTCGAGTATTAATGCGATGTTGTATCTGCGTGGCCAATCTCGTGATTATGAGCACTGGGCAGAGGTGACCGGTGACGAGCAATGGCGTTGGTCAAACGTCGAAGATTACTTCACCGCACACGAAGATCATCATTCAGGTGTTAAAGCGCATCATGCAAGTAAGGCGGCCGGTACAGATTTTCTCCGTGATGATTCCAGTCGTTATGCCCAGTTGTTTAAACAGCATAAAGCTGGTGGTGAATGGCGAGTGGAGCGCCAGCGATTACGTTGGGATATTTTGGATGCCTTTGCTGAAGCAGCGCATCAAACCGGCATCCCCAAGGTGGATGATTTCAATACAGGTAATAACGAAGGTGTTTCATTCTTCGAAGTGAACCAACGTAAAGGATGGCGATGGAATACCAGTAAAGCCTTCTTGCGTGAGATACAAGGTAAGCGTCCAAACCTGACGGTGATGACAAACACGCAAGTGAAAAAGCTGATCACGCAAAAAAACGATGATGCTTTGCATTGTTCCGGATTGCTTGTTGAGACAACACAAGGTGAGATGCAGCTCAATGCAAATGATTCGGTGATTCTCAGTGCGGGCGCAGTGGGTTCTCCGCAGATCCTTGAGTTATCTGGTCTGGGTCAAGCGGAACGATTACGTGCATTGGATATACCGGTGGTTGCCGATCTGCCGGGTGTGGGTGAGGGCTTGCAAGATCACTTACAGATTCGATCTGTGTATAAAGTGAACAACGTCAAAACACTCAATACGATTGCAAATAGTTGGCTAGGAAAAATATCCATTGCGATGGAGTATGCCTTCAAGCGCAGTGGACCTATGAGTATGGCGCCCTCGCAGCTAGGTGCGTTTACTCGCAGTAGTGATGATTATCAGTGGCCGAATATTGAATACCATGTGCAGCCGCTAAGCTTAGATGCCTTTGGTGAGCCTTTGCATCCATATCCTGCGATTACGGCTAGCGTATGTAATCTCAATCCAAGTAGCCGTGGTCATGTGCATATTGATCAGCCGGATCATCGTCAATCGCCAAAAATTGTGACCAATTACCTCAGTACGGATGAAGACCGGAAGGTCGCTGCAGATTCATTGCGCGTTACGCGTAAGATTGTTGAGCAATCTGCGCTGTCACCCTATCAGCCGGAAGAGTTGAAGCCGGGCATGCAATATCAAACCGATGAAGAGCTTGCGCGTGTTGCAGGTGATATCGGCACAACGATTTTCCATCCTGTTGGTACAGCGAGGATGGGGCGTGTTGATGATCCGCAAGCGGTAACTGACTCACGTCTTCGCGTGCGTGATGGTCAGGGTGGGGTGATTAAAGGGCTTCGGTTAGTTGATGCGAGTGTGATGCCGACAATCACCAGCGGAAACACGAACAGTCCCACGCTGATGATTGCCGAAAAGGCTGCGCAGTGGATTGCGCAAGAAGATTGGGATTAAATCAACTTACTGGTATCGATATTTTCGACTTCAGCCAGTTTTTCTAACGCCACTTCCATTAACCAACGTGCTTTCGCCGTCATGATGTGCAAGTAACTATGTAGTGCCGCATCTTGTGGTGAATCATTTTCACACTCGGTGCTGTATTGCTCGAAAGCCACCAAGGTTTCAATGATAGATGACAGGTGATGTGGGCACTCGCACTTCAATGCCGAGGTCATCTGCGACAACTTAGCCAACTGTTGCGAACTGAACTGACGCTTAGGCGCAGGTTCAGTGAGAACCGTATCGGGTTGGAATACAGATGGTGACCAATCGACTTGATGTGGCATGTTGCCAGCACACATCTGCCAGATGTGATCGATAGAAACCGGCGCACGCTCGGTGGTGATCTGTAAGCGCTTCATCTGACGCAAGATTATCGATGGCGCAAACGCATAAATGACGATGATGTTGTCGTAGCGTTTTTGCAATGTTTCATCTTGCAGCTTCTTAACGATGGTGCGATCTAAGAACGGGAATTCGATCACCAGTGTTTGACAGCAAGTGTCGTCTTCCATGAATGAATCAAGATCGGTGTAGGTTCCTGCAAGCTCCAAGCCTTCTGGCATTTGCGCGGTATTGTTAGCGCGAACAGTAATTGCCTGACCAACGATACAAACATCATGACGACCACTGCCAATCTCTGGCAGGTTGTGAGGACGAGCACGAGATAAGCGATCGTTAAGTTCGCGAGTATCAAGATTTGCCACGGTGCTAATGGCATGGCCTTGATCCACGAGAGCTTTGATCATGGTCAGTCGATTGACATCCGCTTGGCTGTACAAGCGACCACCTTTCTCGGTGCGTTGTGGGTCAACTAAATGATAGCGGCGCTCCCAAATACGCAATGTGTCAGCAGGGATGCCAGTGAGACGCGAAACAGCGCCGATGCGGTAGACGTTATCCATAAGTACAGAGTTTGTCATAGTTTTGTACCTCGATCCTAAACGTTATTGAGAGAGTTGCTCGGATTGGATTTGTGACGCTTTGTCGGCGCACAAACGGTTTAAAAGCCAACGAGTTGGCGCTTTAGTTGGTTTCACCTCGGCGAATAAGCGACTCGCGCTATCCCAATAGTCGATGTGCTCATCAATCAATTGGGTGTCGCCGAGATGAATCTGGGTCATGCCATCGATCACCAGTGATTTATTGGTGTCTGGTTGGAAGTCCCAACGTAAATAGTGGTACTGATCGCTTTGTGCATGATCAATGATGGTGAATTTCGTGCGAGGAAAGTTATCCATCATGTGAGTAAAGATGTGTTTGATCGCATTAACGCCGCGCACATGATTGAACGGGTCGCGAAACAGAGCGTTAGCGTCGAACATTTGATCGAACTGCTCGATACCTTCACGAGTGACGTTTTCACAAAAGGTTTTGTATTTGTTAAGCGCTTCACTCATGACGTAACACCTTGCGCTTGATTACGCCAAAAAAGAGTTGGTCAGGCAGCATGCGAAGCAAACGCAATGGCCAAGTGAGTGCGCGTGGAAAGTTGATGTCGAAACGTTTGCTATTCAGTAAGCCATCAAGAATCTCTTTGGCCGCCTCTTCTGGTTCTAACAAGAAGGGCATTTCAAAATCGTTACGATCGGTTAAACGGGTTTTAACGAAACCTGGGTTTACGACACGAATATCGATACCCATCTCAGCGAGTTCAGGTTTTAACGACTCTGCGAGATTCACCAACGCAGCTTTAGGTGCGCTATAAGCGCCGCCATTAGGTAGCCCACGGTAGCTAGAAGCGCTGGCGTTGAGTGCAATGGTGCCGCCATGGCCTTTCATCAAGGGAATGACGTTCTCGAGCAAGTAGCAAGCAGATAGGTAATTAGTTTTGTTTAAACGCTCGCATAACTCGGCATTAAAGCGAGACGCAGGCATCTGTTCGTAATCGCCCACATTGAAAGATGATCAAATCAGGACGCTGATGCTGGAAGACAAACTGTGTTGCGTTATTCACAGCATCGCGATCAGTGGCATCACAAGGAATGCACTGAGCTTCAACTTCTTCGCAAAGAGGATGCAGGGTTTGAGGTGTGCGGGCACTTAATGCGAGTGACCAACCGGCTTTATGCAGTTGCTCGCTTAGCGCGCGGCCAATGCCTTGGCTTGCGCCAAATACCCATGCGTGACCCGCTTTCATTAGAGGGCCGCCTCAACAGCATTGCGTAACTTTTTACTGTCACCTGATGTCCAGCTGAGATAGCTGTCGATGACTTTGCCATCACGACCAATCAGATATTTGTGGAAGTTCCACTTGGGTGTGCTGTTCGCTTCTTTGGCGAGCTGCTTATAAAAAGGATGTGCATCTTTTCCTTTGACCTTGATCTTTTCGAACATGGGAAAGGTGACGCCATAGTTCACTTGGCAAAAGCTCGCAATTTTGTCGGCGTTGTTGAATTCCTGACCGCCGAAATCGCCAGAAGGGAAGCCAAGCACTTCAAAGCCTTGGTCTTTTTTATCTTTGTAAAGCTTCTCGAGAGACTCGAATTGCGGGGTAAAGCCGCACTGGCTCGCGGTATTCACAACCAAAAGTACCTTTCCCTCGTACTGGCTTAGCTCCACGGCCTCAGATTTGCCCAAAGGCTTGATGCTGTGTCCAAGAACGTATTGTTCATCTTGTCCAAGTACTGTCTGGCTCATGAGTGCCCCAATGAGTAATAACCCTGCTTTTGTCTGTATTTTCATATCGAAAACTTGCATGTGTTAAAAGTTTGTACGAATATAGTGGTACAAGATTTCAAAAAGTTCAACCTTTGTTTAGCTTTTTTATTTGGACAACGCATAAAACATGAACAAAAAAGACGTCCTTATTATTGGTGGTGGAGTAAGCGGGCTCTCGGCTGCCTGGTTTTTGAAGGATTCAGCCAACGTCACCTTGGTCGAGTCAGATGCGCGTTTGGGCGGTCATGCGAACACTGTTACTCACAGTGAAGCTGGTCGTGAGGTTGCTGTGGACACCGGATACATGGTGTTTAACCGACCTAATTATCCGTTGTTGAGCAAATGGTTCGAAGACCTGGGTGTTGAAACCTATCCAACAGACATGTCGTTCTCGGTATCGATGCGTCCAAACGGCGTGGAATATAACGGTAGCGATCTGAACGGTTTGTTTGCCCAGCGCCTCAATCTGGTTAGACCTCGTTTTCATCGCATGATTCGCGACATTCTGCGTTTCAATAAAACGGCGACAAATGATTTACGAAATGACGCTATCCGACCTGAGCAAACCTTGGCCGACTATTTAGAGATGCATCGCTTCTCCAAAGAATTGCGTCAGCACTATTTACTTCCGATGGCTGCGGCTATTTGGTCGTCACCGGTTGAGGCGGTGGCGCATTTCTCAGCTCGCTCGCTGATTCGTTTTTTTGACAACCACGGATTGATGCAACTGAAAGACCGTCCCAAGTGGGAAACGGTGGTTAACGGCTCGCAAAGTTATGTGAAAAAAGTGGCGGAACAATTAGGTGAGCGAGTACTGCTTGGAGATCCCGCAGTTGCCGCTATTCGCGAAGGCAAACAATGGTGTGTCGAGTTAGTGTCAGGTAAGCAACTTCGTGCTGACGAGTTGGTGATGGCTTGTCACTCCGATCAAGCGAGTCGAATAGTTAAATCGCAAAGTCCGGCACAACGTTTGGTGCTTGATAGCGTGGCTTATCAAACCAATATCGCTGTATTGCACAACGATGAAGCACTGATGCCAAAGCGTAAAGCAGCCTGGAGCTCATGGAATTATTTGGGTGAGCAGCGTAGATGGATCGGACCCAAGTGTTAGCGTGACCTATTGGATGAATTCTCTACAGAATCTCAATACGCAGACAAATTATTTTGTCACCTTGAACCCTGTGCTCGAGCCTGACTCAGGCAAGGTTTTACAGCGTATCGAGTATGCGCATCCTGTTTTTGATAGTGACAGTGAGTCGCGACTAAAGGCTTTGCCATTGGTGCAAGGTGAAAATCATTTATGGTTTGCCGGTGCATGGACAGGGTATGGCTTCCATGAAGATGGTATGCGCTCGGGTGTTGAAGTCGCGCATGCGATTTCCGGGGGCAAAGCACTGGATAAAGCATGGCTTGATGCATTGATCGCATCGCGTGATTTGATTGAGCAAAAAAAGGATAAGGCGGCTGCATGATTAAACAGTGCCTCTATCCCTGTTCTGTGATGCATCGCCGCTATGGTGATCTTGGCTATCGTTTTAATTACGATATTTTCACCGCCTTGTTTGATATCGATGCGCTAGAGGAAACCAATCAACAAACTCGTTGGTTTTCACTAAATCGTTGGAATCTTATTAGCCTGAGAGCTAAAGATCATTTGCCAGCAGGAGAGCAAGATTTCCGCGGATGGGTTGAACGTTGCTTGGTTAACAAAGGTATTCAGCAAGTGCCGCATAAGATTTTCTTGCTAGCGATGCCGCGAGTGCTGGGCTTTGTGTTTAATCCCTTGAGTGTTTGGTTCTGTCTTGATGAGAAAGACCAGCCAATCGCTATTTTGTGTGAAGTGCGCAATACCTTTGGTGAAAAGCATGTCTATTTATTAGACGCGGATCAGCAATGGCCTGTGCGATCGCGCAGTGAAAAGATATTCCATGTTTCTCCCTTTATGGATCTTCAAGGGGGTTATGCCTTCTCGTTTCATGCGCCTAATGAACAATTGCGCCTGAGTATTTTGCTCAATGATCAACAGTTGCCCAAATTAAGTGCAACGCAGACAGGGCGAGCAGTCGAATTCTCCGATCGTCAGATCCTTAAACAAGTTATCCGTTTTCCATTTTTAACAGCCAAAGTGCTTGGCGCCATTCATTGGCATGCCTTGAAGCTTTGGCTAAAGGGTGCGCGTTTTCATCGTAAGCCCGAACCACCCATGATTGAGGTATCAAAATGAACACACGTGTTTCATCACTGAACATCCCGCACGTAAAACAACGCGAGAAAGCGAGTTTTATCCAAGAAAAAATCATTAACTGGTTTGCGAAAATTGAAACCGGCACCTTAATGATTGAGTTTGAAGACTACGCACAAAAAATCAAAGCAGATGAGATGTCACTTATTGGGCATATCAAGATTCACAATCCCATTAAGTTTGCGTCTCGAGTCTTGTTTTCTGGGGATATTGGTTTTGCCGAGTCTTATATGGCAGATGAGTGGGAAACCGACGATCTTGCGGTATTGCTTGAGTTAATCGCGACAAACCTCTCGAGCATAAGTGGCAAGGAGCGCCATCCGTTGGCGGCTTGGTTAGCCAAGCGGTTACATCATTCGCGCGGTAATACCTTATTGGGAAGCCGTAAGAACATCTCTGCGCATTACGATTTGGGTAATGCCTTTTATGCCCGCTGGTTAGATAACACCATGAGTTACTCATCTGCGGTATTTGATGGGGCGATGGATTTGGAGATGGCGCAGACTGAAAAGTATCGTCGGATTTTTAATCTCGCGGGTATTCAGCCGCATCAGCGTGTCCTTGAGATTGGCTGTGGTTGGGGTGGCTTTGCTGAATTTGCAGCACAAAAAGATGTGAATGTATTGGGCCTAACCTTATCGGAACAACAGCATAACTACGCGACGGCGCGACTTCAGATGAATGGCTTAGAGGATATGACCAATATCCGCCTTCAAGATTATCGCGATGTTGAAGGTCAGTTCGATCACATTGTGTCGATTGAGATGTTCGAGGCGGTCGGTAAGGAGTACTGGCAGACTTACTTTGAGGTGTTGAAAGAGCGTTTGCGTCCAGGTGGTCGAGCTGTGTTGCAGATCATTACCATTCGAGAAGATCTTTTTGATGCCTACGAAAAATCACCCGGCGGTTTCATTCAAAAATACATCTTCCCTGGCGGCATGTTGCCAACCGAAACACATCTGCGTCGTTTAGCCATTGAGCATGATCTTGATGTGATGCAGGTGGATCGTTATGGCGAAGATTATGCAGATACCCTGCGTGAATGGGATGAGAACTTCTCCGCAGATACCGCGTGGATGGAGTCGCGTGGTTACGATGAGCGTTTCCGTCGTATGTGGCGCTACTATCTATGTGTATGCGAAGCCGGTTTCCGTGAGGGCATGACTGACGTCATTCACATTTGTTTGCAGAAGCCTGAGTAATGCGTGTTGTTGTACTTTACGACGGTCAATGTCCCTTATGTTCTCGCGAGATAAGGCATTATCAACGTCGTAAAGAAGCAGACAAGATTGATTGGGTTGATGTCACTCGGGACTTAGATCAACTTGCTGCATTTGGTATTAGCCAAACCACAGCGTTGGCGCGCTTTCATGTTCGAGATCAGTTGGGTAACTGGCAGACGGGTGCGGCAGGTTTTGTTTTGCTGTGGTCGCAATTGCCGGCTTACCGTTGGTTGGCTGGCATTGTGAGGACATTGCATTTGTTGCCGGCACTTGAGTGGGGTTATGTGCGTTTCTTGCGTTGGCGTAACCGAAAGTCGTGTGATGAGAAAACCTGTGGCTGATCTGCCGGTTTATCAATTTGAACAAACGCAGCGATTCGAACAATCGCGAGATCTTATCTTTGCGCATTTTGAGCGCGCGGAGTTACTCGCTGAGCTGACGCCTGATTGGTTAAATTTTGTTTTATTAACCCCGCCGCCCATTCATATGTATCAAGGGCGGATCATTGATTACACCATTCGGCAATTTGGCTGGCGTCTACGCTGGCGCTCAATTATTTCGCACTACCAGGCGCCTGAGTATTTTGTCGATGAGCAGTTGAAAGGCCCTTATAGCTTTTGGTTTCATGAGCATCGTTTTGTTGAAAATGATGATCATTCAACAACCATGATTGATACGGTTCACTATGCGCTACCTAATTGGCTACCGAATTTTTTGAGCCAATGGGTTAATCGCGTTTGGGTGAGTCCGCAGCTGAAAAGAATTTTTGCTTATCGTGAAAAACAGATTATTGAAGTTATTGCGCTGCACAAATCAATTTAGTGTCGTTTTGCGGTGCAATAACTCAAGTTAAACCAATGTTTTTATTTCTGGCCTGTTTAAAGCATTAAAAATTAGTTGTAAGCATGCCCTTACGAATATGGCGCTAAATCTCTAAAGTAATCCCGATAAAGGCAGAAAAAACCTGCTGATTAATTACTGGGTGAGAGATGGATAAAAAACATCCAACGATTGAAGCAACACGTAAACGAAACGACTTTGGCGCAATGCTCGTTGAGTCTGTGAATGAGCGAATTAAAGCAAGTCGTGAGTTGCTGCTGCAGTCACGAGAGTTGCTCGATACCTTGTCGATGCGCGAGCAAGAAAACGAAGACTAAACGCCGTCAAAAAACTCTACTTCACCGGTATCTAGTGAGTAGTGTGCACCAACAACCATTAAGCCATCTTTTTGAATCAGCTTTTCAATGATTTGCGAGCCATGACGCAATTGATTGGCTGAGGCGCGGATATTGGCCATAACGGCATGATGTAACAATTGCTCTGGAGAGTTGCGTACATCGGTATCTAGCAAGACTTCGATAGAAGGACGAATGCGATCCACAATGGCGGCCATATTGGGTGAGCGTTCTTCTGCAGGCTGTTTTAGTTCATCGAGTGTTGCGCAAACAGCGCCACAATTTGAATGACCGAGAACAACGACGAGGCGAGTTTTAAAGCGATCAACTGCAAATTCCACACTACCAATTTGCGAAGGCGCAACAATGTTGCCAGCAACTCGGATTACGAATAGATCGCCAAGACCAACATCAAAAACAAGCTCAGCAGGTACCCGCGAATCAGAACAGCCAAGAATAATCGCAAAGGGTTCTTGTCCAACGGTTAATTGGGTGCGGCGGGTGTGATCACTGCCAGTTGTTTTGCGTGTTTCTGCAACAAAGCGCTTGTTGCCAAGTTTTAGTAGCTCAAGCGCTTCGGGGGCGGGGATGTGCTCATTAGGCATTACAAAAGAACCTTTTCTATGCCGCCTTGTTTGGCTTGTTCAATAAAGCGTTTCTGCCAGCCGTCACCAAGTAAGTGTTTGGCAAGCTCGATAACGATGTAGTCGGTTTTAAGACCTGTTTCATCACCATAACGTGACAAACCTTGTTGGCAAGCAGGGCAGCTGGTGAGCAGTTTTACATTGCCTTGTTTTGCTTTTTCTTCACCTGTCAGCGCTTTAATGCCGTTGCGTAGCTCTTCCGATTTGCGGAAACGCAATTGGTTGGCGATATCTGGGCGAGCAGTACCTAAGGTGCCGGCTTCACCGCAGCATCGATCAGACAAAGTCACGTTTTGACCTAACAATGTTGTGCTGACTTGGATCGGGTCATATTCCTTCATCGGACTATGACAAGGATCGTGGTAGAGGTATTGCACACCATCGACCTTATCCAGCTTGATACCTTTTTCGAGTAGGTACTCGTGAATATCGAGCAAGCGACAGCCAGGGAAAATTTGCTCAAATTCGTACTTAAGCAGTTGGTCCATACAGGTACCGCAAGAGACCACAACGGTTTTGATGTCGAGATAGTTCAGGGTGTTGGCGACACGATGGAATAAGACACGGTTGCTGGTTGTGATCTGCTGACCACGATCATGTTGTCCGGCACTGGTTTGTGGGTAGCCACAACATAAATAGCCGGGTGGTAATACCGTTTGTGCGCCCGTTTCGCTGAGCATCGCTAGGGTAGCTAAGCCGACATCTGAGAATAAACGCTCAGAGCCACAACCCGGGAAGTAGAAAACAGCATCGCTGTCATCATCTGCTTTGCTTGGGTTGCGCAGAATCGGAACATAGCTTGGATCATCAAGACCTAAAGCGGTGCGATACGACTGTTTAGGTAGCTCAACACGAATCGGACGGCGAACCATCTCGATCGGTATATCCAGTAATTTGGGCTTTCCGGTTGTTGATGCCGGAATCTTTGCATTCTTACGCAACAAGCCTGTGTGTTTAATCAGATCGTGACCAAAGGTCATGGCTTTAAAGCCAAGGTCAGCCATACCTTTGCGTAACCAGCGAATGGTGGTTGGATTGGTGGTGTTCAAGAACTGCATCGCAGCCCAGCTACCTAAGTTGAAACTCTTCTCGCCTGCTTGCGTCAGAATTTTGCGCATCCGCATGGTGACATCGCCAAAGTCGATGTTCACAGGACAAGGCGCTTCACACTTGTGACAAATGGTGCAGTGGTCTGCAATGTCATTCATCTCTTCAAAGTGCTCGAAGGCGATACCGCGACGTGTTTGTTCTTCATACAAGAAAGCTTCGATTACCAAGCCGGTACCGAGAATCTTGTTACGTGGCGAGTAAAGTAGGTTAGCGCGAGGCACATGCGTCATACACTTAGGCTTACATTTGCCGCAGCGTAAGCAGTGTTTGATGTCATCGTTAAGCTGGCCTAGCTCACTTTGCTCAAGAATGATCGCTTCTTGTTGTACCAATCGCAGTGATGGGGTGTAAGCACCCTCAAGCCCTTGATTGGACATCAGCTTGCCACGATTGAAGTGATGCTCAGGGTCGACTTGGTTTTTGTAAGCAACAAAGTCTGCAAGCTTCTCAGGCTCTAAGTATTGAACCTTGGTTAAGCCAATACCGTGCTCACCTGAGATAACGCCATCGAGTGATTTGGCAAGCTGCATCACTTGATCAACGATGCGATCAGCTTCGTGCAACATGCGGTAGTTATGTGAATGCACAGGTATGTTCGTGTGAACGTTGCCATCACCAGCGTGCATATGCAGCGCGACGAACAAACGCTCATTCTTCATCTCGAGGTGTGCGTCGCGAAGTTTGCCGCGAAGTTTTTCTAACTCGCCACCTTGAAGAATTTCGCGTAATGGCGCTTTCAGCTCTTGGCGATAAGAAATGCGAATATCACGACGCAACAACATGTCGATCACAAGATCATTCGCTTGTATGTGCTCGCGTTCTTGCTCGGTCAGAATAGTTTGATTGGCAGCGGCGTGATCAAAGTTGCTTAATAAACTCGACCAGCGTTGCTCGACTTCAGACAAAGTTTCGTAAGCTAGCTTGAGTTTACTTTCAGTAATCTCATCATCAGCTTGTCGCTTATGTTGATCGAGTACTTTGCGCATCGCTGCAATCGATTGCAGTTTATTGCTGATCGATTGTTCGATATTGATACGCTCGATGCCGCGGCTGTAGTCCGCCAAACGAGGCAGCGGTATCACTACGTCTTCGTTTATTTTGAACGCATTCGTATGCGCAGAGATGGCCGCTGTGCGTGCGCGATCTGCCCAGAAGGCTTTGCGCTTCTCCGGGGTGGTAGCAATAAAGCCTTCAGCTTCGCGCGCTTTAGCTTTGTTGATCACCATCTCGGTCGCGGTATTTAAGATGTTGGCATCATCAGAGACAAGGTCTGCAATCAACACCATCTTGGGTGTGTCGCGACGTGCCGCTTTTGTGCTGTAACCGACGGCTTTGATGTAGCGTTCATCTAAGTGCTCAAGACCTGCAATCTGAACGCCATCGGTTTGTGCAATGTAATCGGTGATCTCAACAATCGCAGGTACGGCTTTAGCGAGATCGTTACCAAAGAATTCTAAACACACGGTGTTCGACTGACTTGGCATGCGATGCAGCACAAAGCGTGACGAGGTAATCAGGCCATCACAACCTTCTTTTTGAATGCCCGGCAAGCCAGATAAAAATTTATCGGTAACGTCTTTACCTAAACCCACTTTGCGGAAAGCGCTGCCTGGCATGCGCAACACCTCGGCTTCACCTTTAGGTGTTTTGCCATCTGGGTGATAACGCTGAATCGAGAATTCCACATTAGCTTGATCATGGATCTTGCCTAAGTTGTGGTTAATACGAGTCACCTCAAGCCAATCAGCTTGTGGTGTCACCATGCGCCAACTGACTAAGTTATCGAGCGTCGTGCCCCAAAGTACCGCTTTCTTACCGCCGGCATTCATCGCGATATTGCCGCCGATGGTTGATGCGTCTTGAGAGGTAGGGTCAACCGCAAAGGCGAGCCCATGTGCGTTGGCTAAATCGGATACGCGACGTGTGACCACACCCGCGCCAGTGCGCACGGTGGCAACTTTGCCAGCCACACCAGGCAGTTCGATATGTTCAACCTCGGAGAGATCTTCGAGCTTTTCGGTATTGATCACCGCGCAATGTGCATCAAGAGGTACAGCAGAGCCGGTGTAACCGGTACCGCCGCCACGAGGGATCAAGGTCAGGCCGCAGTTAATGCAAGACTCGACGATCGCGGCGACTTCTTCTTCGGTATCCGGTGAGATCACCACAAACGGCATCTCAACACGCCAGTCGGTGGCATCGGTTGAATGTGATACCCGCGCTAAACCAGAGAAATCGATATTGTCGCGACGGGTGATTTTGCCCAACGCTTGAGTGACCTTGCGGCGTAATTGTTCGCGTTCACCAAAGGCATTCGAGAAATCATCGACTGCTTTTTGCGCGGCTTGCAAAAGACGTTCGGCATTCGGGTTGTCATTCAGACGCTGTTCAAACTGGCGTAAACGATGATTCAAGGCTTCGATTAGCGCATTACGTCGCTCTCGATTGTTGATCAGGTCGTCTTGGAGGTAGGGGTTGCGCTCAACCACCCACATATCACCGAGGACTTCGAACAGCATGCGCGCCGAACGACCGGTGCGACGAGTACCACGCAAGGATTCAATCAGCGCCCAGTTATCTTCACCCAAGTAGCGAATCACGATCTCGCGATCGGAAAACGAGGTGTAGTTGTAAGGAATCTCGCGAATTCGTTCCATAAGATGCGCTGTGGCTAAAAGCACGGTCGATAACAAAGCCGCATTTTATCGGAAACTGCACCTCAACGGTTGCTCCAAGCATGGGGAAACTCAATGCATTTAGGGTCTGTATTGAAAATTTATGAAATGAAAAGATGGTGTTCACGGCGAAACCTGTACACACTTGGCAAAACGTAGGAGAAAGCCATGCAAAAGGGTGTTTTTTTAGATTTAGCCAGTCTCGCGCCAGAGGATCTCGATCTGTCTGCATTACAGGCGTGTTTGCCCGACTGGGATCTGCACGAGAAAACCCGACCTGAAGAGCGCCTTGAGCGCATGAAAGGTGCCCAGGTGGTGGTCTCCAATAAGGTGGTTTTGGATGGTGAGCTATTACGCCAACTACCGGACCTGAAATTGATCTGTGTTGCCGCGACCGGCACCAATAACATCGACCTGAAAACCGCATCAGAGATGGGCATTGTGGTGAGTAATGTCCGCGCTTACGGCACCGACAGTGTTGCGCAGCACGTGATTGGCGTGATGTTGGCGCACTTCACCAGCTTGTTTAAATACACCGAGGCGGTTAAGCGGGGCGACTGGTCAAAAAGCGATCAGTTTTGTTTGCTCGAATATCCTGTGCGTGAGCTGCGTGGCATGACCATCGGTATCGTGGGTTACGGTGAGTTAGGCCAAGGTGTGGCGCGTTTAGCGGAAGCCTTTGGTATGCAGGTCCTGATTGCGCAGCGTCCCGGCGGTGAGCCACAAGCAGGACGTGTTGCTTTGGATGAGTTGTTGCCTCAAGTCGACGTATTAAGTTTGCACGTACCACTGACGGATGACACCAAGCATTTAATTGATCGTGCAGCGTTAGAGAAAATGCCATCACATGCCTTATTGGTAAACGCAGCTCGAGGCCCGGTTGTGGATAACGCAGCGCTAGCAGATGCTTTGCGTGAAGGTGTGATTGGTGGGGCAGCGTTAGATGTGGTGGATGTCGAGCCGCCACCAGAAGACTACGTGTTACTAAAAGACGATATCCCGAACCTGATTATCACGCCGCATACCGCATGGGCAGGCCGACAGGCGCGTCAAAACACGGTTAATCAGATTCAGCAAAACATTGAAGCCTTTATTGCCGGCGAGCCGCGCTACCAAGTGAATTAATCGTTTTCATCGGCGAGGTCAGTTTCCTCGCCGCTTTGATCACCCATCAATGGGCGCATGGCGTGCAATAGCTTGGCAAAGAGTTGCGGGTTACTGCGCTCTTCACTCGCCAGTAAAGCTTTAAAGTGCTCGCGTTGTGTGGGTGCTGAAAAACACGCTGGGCAGCTATCAGGAATGATCGGGAGTTGTGCTTCTTGAGAGAAGGCAGCGGTCATCGTTTCGCGCACATAAGCCAGCGGACGGATAATCCGAACATCACCGGCATCATTGGTGTAGTGCGCTTTCATGGTGCCCAATCGGCCTTGATGAAATGCCGACATCATAAAACTCTCAGCTAGATCATCGAGATGCTGCGCTAATACCAACACGTTGTAGTTATGCTCGCGACAGGTGGAATACATGATGCCGCGCTTCATGCGTGAGCAATAAGAACAGAAAGAATCACCGCTCATGTTTTGCTTAGCATCTTCCATGATGGGCTGTTGTTGGTAATGCCACGGCACACCTAATGCGGTGTAGTAATCGGTCAGCTGTTTTGGGTCAAAACCTTCGACCTCGGGATCAACGGTGATCACGCCTAACTCAAATTTCACTGGCGCATAGGTTTTCAGATGCATCAGCACCTGCAATAAAGCGAGTGAATCTTTGCCGCCGGATACACCTAGGAGCAAACGATCACCATCACGAATCATTTGGTAATCCGCAATTGCACGACCAACTTTGCGTAGCAGTGATTTTGGCGG
Organism: Gammaproteobacteria bacterium; assembly: GCA_038146785.1. Taxonomy (GTDB): domain Bacteria; phylum Pseudomonadota; class Gammaproteobacteria; order Chromatiales; family Chromatiaceae; genus VMDJ01. The sequence goes on along the minus strand of JAYQSI010000016.1, from coordinate 243,096 downwards.
AATGGCGTAAGTGGTCTCAGACATGGGGCATCAGTAGAAAAACAGATTGGTTATTATCAGGGTTCATTCTTTGAGATAACAGACCTGATCGCTATGTCATCTGCGTTAATTCGTCATCAAGCTGAAGTAAGTGCCTGTCGGCATTGTCCGGATATGCATGCGCCACCAGTGTTAGGTGAGCCAGTGAAAAGCCAGATTATGCTGATTGGCCAAGCGCCGGGTGATAAAGAACCTCAGCTGCAGAAGCCTTTTGCATGGACAGCAGGTAAGACGCTGTTTAAGTGGTTTGATCAGATTGGTTTAGATGAAGATGCATTTCGACAGCAGGTCTATATCGCTGCCGTGTGTCGTTGCTTCCCCGGTAAAAATCCGAAAGGGGGTGATAGGGTGCCCAACTCAGATGAGATAGCTGCTTGTCGTGTTTGGTTAGACCGTGAGCTAGCGCTTAATCAGCCTGAGTTACTTTTGCCGGTGGGCAAGTTAGCGATTAATCAGTTTATTAAAGTCGACAAATTAGTGGATGTCATTGGTCAGCAACACCGTGTGCCAATCAATGGTCGTGAGGTCGATGTGATTCCCTTGCCGCATCCTTCGGGTGCTTCGACATGGCATCGAAAAGAACCTGGTATCAGTCTTTTGCAGCAAGCATTGACGCTGATCAAACAACATCCGGCCTGGCAGGCGCTGACCTAATATTTTGTGGTTTTCTTTTTGCGTATTCTGGTTCATTCTCAGCGCATAACAATAAACAAACCAAAGGAGATCCACGATGAAGCGTTTACTCGCATTCTTCAGTCTGTGTGCTATCGCATTTACGGCACAGGCGGCTATTCAATCTAAAGCGATTCATTATGAACATGAGGGCGCCAAGCTCACTGGTTATCTGTATTGGGATGACAAGGTAAAAGGTAAACGCCCAGGCGTGATGGTGACGCACGAGTGGTGGGGCTTAAACGGTTATGCAAAACATCGCGCCCAGATGTTAGCTGAGTTAGGTTATGTGTCATTTGCCGCAGATATGTATGGCGACGGCAAAGTGACTGATAAGCCGGCGCAAGCTAAAGAATATATGACTGAGATCACCAGTGATCCTGATGCATGGATGGAGCGTGCTTCACTCGGTTTAGAGCAGCTGATGAAAAGTGGCATGGTGAAGGGTGACAAGGTTGCAGCGATTGGTTACTGCTTCGGCGGCGGCACGTCATTAAAGATGGCCTATAACAACATGCCGGTAAAAGCGGTTGTGAGTTTCCACGGTTCATTCCCAATGCCACCTGAAGATAGTCAATTAAAACCTGAAGTATTGATTCTGCATGGCGAAGCCGATGCGTTTGTAAAGCCAGAGATCGTTGCCGCATGGAAAGACAAAATGACAGCGAAAGGTAACAAATTCACCTTTGTGGGTTATGAAGGTGCGCGTCACGGTTTTACTAATCCAGGTGCGGGTGAGTTCGGTATTGGAAACCTGAAGTACGATGCAGCTGCAGATAAAGATTCATGGCAGCAGATGCAAAATCTGTTTAAGCGAATCTTTTAAGTAAAGCTAATTGAAGAGGCCGGCAATGCCGGCCTTTTTTATTTCTGTTTCAGTGTTGCGTCACAGGTGCGGCGGTCAATTGTTAACACGAACTCACCGTACTCATTTTCGGGACTAATCGGATCTGGGTCATCAGAGCAGTTACAACCACCGTTGAGTGATTGAAAGAAAATACCAATCTCAGCGGTAACCTGCTGATCGCTAAATTGACTGTTTAACACCATGATTTGCCAAGGTGTCTCGGCTAGGTCGGTACCATGCTGCATCGCTTTCATAACGCTAGTCAGCGCATCTTTGCTCGCAATCAGTTCTTCTCGTAGCGCGAGTTTGAGTGCTTGTTCGTCTTGGGTCTGTGCAGTCTGGGTTAATAGCATGGTGAAACTTTGGGTTATTGACGCGATCAGTATAACGAATCGCTTACAATAGCTTTTTATTTGGCAAAGTCGTTAGTGTCATGAGTTCAGCATCTGAAGATTATTTGTACCGTTTCCTATTTGAAGAGTTTGGCGTGCGCGGTGAATTTGTGCGCCTAGATGCGAGTTGGAAAGCGGTTCAAGAGCGCCATGATTACCCGAGTTGGGTGAAACCTGCGCTTGGCCAAACCTTAACTGCGGTAACTCTGCTGTCCGGTACGATTAAATTCAAAGGCTCGCTCACGCTGCAGCTGAAAAGTGAGAGCGATATCCAAGCGTTGATTGCGCAAGCCACAGAGCAGCGCACGATTCGTGGCATGGCGCAATTTGTTGAGACCCCTCAAGCTAATCCAGATGATATGGCCGGCTTGCTCGGTGATGCGCGTTTGATTCTTACCACCGAAGCACCAAATGGTGAGCGTTACCAAGGCATTGTCGCGGTAGAGGGTGGCGATGTTGTGAAGTCAGTTGAGCAATATTTTGAGCAATCGGAACAGCTACCTACACGACTTTGGATGGCTGGGAATGACGATGCTTTTGCGGGCTTGTTCTTGCAGCGTTTGCCGCAAAGCGAGATAGAAGACGAGGATTGGAGTCGTGTTTGTATGTTGGCAGACACCATCAAGGATGAAGAGCTGCTAACGCTTGATGTCGAAACCTTATTGCATCGCTTGTTCCACGAAGAAAGCTTGCGCTTATTTGATCCAGAGCCTGTGGCTTTCCGTTGCAGTTGCTCGCGTGAGCGTGTTGCCAACACCTTGGTGAGCTTAGGTGAGGGTGAGGTGACTCAGATTCTTGAGGAGTTGGGCAGCATCTCTGTGGATTGCGAATTCTGTAATGCAAATTATCGCTTTGATGCGATTGATGCGGCGGCACTATTTAAAGAAGCTGAATCAGCGCCGCCTCAAGTGCAGTAATCAGTCGAGCGTGCAGCCAGTACCGCCGAGTCCACAGTAACCGTTCGGGTTTTTATCCAGATACTGCTGATGATAATCCTCAGCATAGTAAAACGTCGGTGCGCTGATGATTTCGGTGGTGATAACACCTAAGCCTTTTGCGCTCAGCGCTTGTTGATAACGGTCGCGACTCGCTTCTGCTGCGCTTTGTTGTGCATCGTCATAGCAATAAATACCTGAGCGATATTGCGTGCCGCGGTCATTACCTTGACGCATGCCTTGAGTCGGATCGTGTGATTCCCAAAAGACTTTGAGTAGTTGTTCGTAGCTGATCTGTTCGGGGTTATAACCAAGCCAGACCACTTCGTTATGGCCGGTCATGCCGCTGCAGACTTCTTCGTAGGTTGGGTTAGGTGTTAAGCCGGCGGCATAACCCACGGCAGTCGTCCACACGCCTGATTGTTGCCAGAAGCGACGCTCTGCACCCCAAAAACAGCCAAGACCAAAGAGTGCTTGTTGATAGCCATCAGGTAATGGAGGTGTGAGTGAATTGCCGGTCACAGTGTGTGCAGCGGCAACTGGCATGGCGATATCACGGCCAGGTAAAGCTTCGTCTGCGGTAGGGAGTTCGAGTTTTTTGTGCGTGAAGAACATGTTGTTCCCCAAAGAACTTAACGAAGACTCAGTCTACGCAGAAGCGGCAGAATGAAAAACCCATAGAAAACTAGGCCAGCACCATCAGCAACCCAATCCATCCATTCAAAACCACGATTGGGAATGTGGTGTTGAGCAATCTCAATCACTAAGCCATAGATAAGCAGTGAGCCCCATTTTTTAAATGAGTAGGGAGATTCAGACCAGCCGCTATCAAGTAAGAAAGCGAGAACGGCAAAGGTGCCGAGATGAACGAGTTTGTCGAGGTAATCAAACTCAATATCAACTTTAGGTGTTGTGGGTGAAAGCATAGCGACGCTCGCGATGAGCATCGCTATGGCAAACAACAGTTGGAAGCCGACCGAGTTACAACGAGAGATCGGCATGTGCTTTAAGCGTCTTCGCGTTCGATCGCTCGATAAGCAATATCACGACGGCAGAACATACCATCCCAGCTGATGGTGTCAGCACGTTGATAAGCCAGTGCTTGTGCCGCCTTCACGCTGCTGCCTAATGCGGTTGCACAGAGTACGCGACCGCCTGAGGTCACGACATTGTCGCCATCCATTTGGGTGCCGGCATGAAAGACCTTGCTGTGCTCAATCTCGTTATCTAAACCTGAGATGACAGCGCCCTTAGCGTAATCACCAGGATAACCGCCTGCAGCGAGAACAACACCAACCGCAGGGCGTGGATCCCATTGTGTGCGTTGGTCATCGAGCTTGCCTTCTATGGCAGCAAGACAGTGTGCAACAAGGTCAGACTGTAAACGCATCATGATCGGTTGTGTTTCTGGATCACCGAAGCGGCAGTTGTATTCAATCACTTTAGGTGTGCCATCAGTGGTGATCATCAAGCCTGCATATAAAAACCCGGTGTAAGGATTACCTTCTTCTGCCATGCCGTTGACTGTTGGCATGATCACTTCATCCATCACGCGCTGATCGACCGCTGGGGTAACCACAGGTGCCGGTGAGTAAGCACCCATGCCACCAGTGTTCAAGCCAGTGTCACCATCGCCTACACGTTTATGGTCTTGGCTGGTTGCCATGGGTAAGACATTTTTGCCATCAACCATCACGATGAAGCTGGCTTCTTCGCCTTCAAGGAATTCTTCGATCACCACACGGCTACCGGCTTCACCAAACGCATTGCCGGCTAGCATGTCACGCACAGCGTCTTCTGCTGTTTGTAGATCCATCGCGACGATAACGCCTTTGCCTGCAGCTAAGCCGTCAGCTTTGATCACGATGGGTGCGCCTTTCTCTTTGAGATACGCGAGAGCTGGATCGATCTCAGTAAAGACATCGTAATCAGCGGTCGGGATCTTGTGTCGAGCTAAGAAGTCTTTAGTGAATGACTTTGAGCCTTCCAGTTGTGCAGCACGAGCGCTTGGACCAAAACATTTCAGGCCAGCGGCCTGGAAGGCATCAACAACACCTTTCACCAAGGGTGCTTCGGGGCCAACGATAGTGAGGCCGATTTCCTCGCGCAGTGCGAAAGCAACCAGACCGTCGATATCATCAACCGCGATATCCACATTCTCGAGATTATCTTCAAGGTGAGTGCCAGCGTTACCCGGCGCAACAAAGACTTTCTCAGCGAGCTCAGATTGTGCCGCCTTCCATGCCAAGGCATGTTCGCGACCACCATTACCAATGACTAAAACCTTCATAACAACGTGCTCTTAGTGACGGAAGTGACGCATGCCGGTGAAGACCATAGCCATGCCATGCTCGTTAGCGGCTGCGATAACCTCGTCATCACGCATTGAGCCGCCAGGTTGGATAACTGCTGCAATGCCAGCTTCCGCCGCATTGTCGATACCATCACGGAAAGGGAAGAAAGCATCGGATGCCATCACAGAGCCCTTAACGGTAAGTCCGGCATGCTCTGCTTTAATCGCAGCGATGCGTGCTGAGTTAACGCGACTCATTTGGCCAGCGCCAACACCGATGGTCATGCCATCTTTGCCATACACAATGGCATTTGATTTAACGAACTTAGATACCTTCCAGCTAAAGAGAAGATCACGTAGCTCTTCTTCGGTTGGCTGACGCTCTGAGACCACTTTCATATCGTTAAGTAGTTGTAGATCGGTATCTTGAACCAACAAGCCGCCGTTCACGCGCTTAAAGTCAAAGCGTGTATTTGGCTCTGCTGACCATTGGCCACAGGAAAGCAGACGAACATTTTGTTTTGCCTTAACCACTTCAACCGCATCGGCAGACACGCTAGGCGCAATGATGACCTCAACGAATTGACGATCGATGATCGCTTGAGCGGTTGATGCATCTAGCTCTTGGTTAAAGGCAATGATGCCGCCGAAAGCTGACTCAGGGTCGGTTGCATAAGCGCGGTCGTACGCAGCAAGCAGGTCATCGGCGGTTGCAACACCACAAGGGTTGGCGTGCTTGACGATCACACAAGCAGGGCTTTCGTTGAATTGCTTCACACATTCCAAAGCAGCATCGGTATCAGCAATGTTGTTAAACGAGAGTTCTTTGCCTTGCAGCTGAGTTGCTGTCGAGATGCAGGCTTCTGAGACATTGTTTTCAACATAAAAGGCGGCGCCTTGATGTGGATTCTCGCCGTAGCGCATGCCTTGTGCTTTGTTGAACGATAGATTGATTGTGTTGGGGAAGGTTTCCTTCTCGCCTGACTCGGTAATGGTGCCGAGATAGTTAGCAATTGCGCCATCGTATTGCGCAGTGTGTTCAAACGTCTTAACAGCAAGTCGGAAGCAGGTCGCATCACTGACTGAATTATTGTTAGCGCCCATCTCGTCGATGACGGTTGTGTAATCCGCAGGATCAACCACGATCGCAACATCTTTATGATTCTTTGCCGCGGCACGAATCATTGTTGGACCACCGATGTCGATGTTCTCAATCGCATCTTCCAATGAGCAATCTGGCTTAGCGATGGTTTGCTGGAAAGGGTAGAGGTTCACTGCAACTAGATCGATACGACCAATCGCGTGTGCTTCCATTACTTCGTCGTCGGTGCCGCGACGACCCAAAATGCCGCCATGAATCTTTGGATGTAATGTTTTTACACGACCATCCATCATCTCGGGAAAACCGGTGTAGTCGCTGACTTCCATGCAGGTGATGCCGCTGTCACGTAGCAACTTAGCGGTGCCGCCTGTCGATAAGATTTCAACACCTGCGTTTGCAAGCGCTTGGGCAAACTCTACAACGCCGGTTTTATCAGAGACGCTGATCAATGCACGAGTAATAGAAGGCATGGATGTTCCTTAAGTGTGTTTATGTGTAATGACTTACACGCTGTAAAAGTAAGAGTTAATCAATCTTGTAGATCGCAAGTTTTTTGCGCAGTGTGGCGCGACTAATGCCAAGTACCTGAGCGGTTTTGCTTTGGTTGCCACCGCAGTAATCCAAGGTGGATTCAAGTAAAGGCTTTTCGACTTCGCTTATAACAAAGTCATACAACTCGCTTGGGTCATCGCCATCGAGTTTGTCGAAATAGTCTTCAAGGGCATCAGCCACTAAATGGCTTAACGTGGCTTTTGGTTTTCTTTTCCACACAATAAATAAGTCCCAACTTAAGCGGCAGCACTGCTGGGCTTGAGTTGTTGAAAATAGTCAGAGATCAATTGATGCTGGCGTTTTGCTGTTTGTGCATCATTAATTTGGCGACGAAACTCAGGGCTCCCCGCCTGAGCTTTGCTGTACCACGCGATATGTTTGCGCGCGATGCGTACACCATGTTCTTCGCCATAGAAGTCATAAAGGTTATCTAAATGACCAAGTAAGACATCACGAATCCATAACGGATCTCGCTCATCGAGCAGTTCACCGGTTGCCAGATAATGCGCGATGTCTTCAAAAATCCACGGACGTCCTTGAGCAGCACGACCGATCATGATCGCGTCAGCGCCGGTGCGTTCGAGAACCTGCTTTGCTTTTATCGGGTCAGTGATATCGCCATTGGCCATCACTGGAATGTTTACGGCATCTTTAATCGCTGCGATTGTTTCGTATTCAGCATCACCGCTAAAACCATCGGCACGCGTACGACCATGAATCGCTAAGGCTTGAATGCCGGCAGCTTCTGCTAATTTTGCGATAGCCACACCGTTACGATTGTCGCGATCCCAGCCGGTGCGGATCTTCAAGGTGACAGGCACATCAACAGCATTCACCACGGTTTCAAGAATACGCGCGACAAGCGGTTCGTCTTGAAGCAGGGCAGAGCCGGCAGCGACTTTACAGACCTTCTTTTTGGGGCAGCCCATGTTGATATCGATGATGTCAGCGCCATGCTCAACATTGACTTGTGCCGCACTGGCCATCACTTCAGGAACGTTACCCACAATCTGCACGGAGATAGGTGCGCTTTCACCTTCGTGATCCAAACGCTTAACGGTCTTACGGCTGGCATATAAAGAAGCATCAGAGGTGACCATTTCGGACACACAAAGACCTGCGCCATGCGCACGACATAACTGTCGGAAAGGACGATCGGTAACGCCTGCCATCGGCGCGAGAATCAGATTGTTGTCGAGTTGATGAGAACCGATTTTCATCGTGCTCAGTACCTCGCGGTCTCGCGCGTGCAGTGAAAAGAAAGGGGTTAGATACAGCAGGCGTGCAATCTTACGCTGATGAGCGAAATCAGCAAGGAAGAATTGGTCAAAAAATGACCAATTTAGAAGAAATCAATAGTAAAGCCAGACGCCTGTGGGCCAGGGTCTTCGATAGAGAGTTGGATATCGATTTTTTGACCGGGTTCGATCAGTTTTTCTGCGTCTATTTCGCGAGGTAAGTACTCACTCGGCGCCAAGGTGCGACGGAGTAACACGCTATTCACGCTATCGATGAGTGATAGCTGCATCTGAGGAGCGCGTTGGGCGAAATCGGCGTAATTGCGGAAGCTTAATGACAAGGTGAGCAGGCGAGCATCCGTTTTATCAGCTTCTAATTCACGTGACAGTACGCGGAAGGCGTTCGGGTTACGTTGCTCAGCAACACTGCAGTCTAGGTAAGCACATAAAGGCTGTGCAGCAGGAAGTCGAAGGATCTCAGCGCGTTTAATCCAAGCGAATTGACCCAGTACGAGCAACACGAAAATGATCGTGAAGAAGGTTGCCCAGCCGTTGCCTGATTTCACTGGTGCCGCTTTCATCTCTTCGATAGCGGTGTCGTGAGTTATCGAATGACTACCCACGTCCTGCATGAATTCATCAATGATCGCCGCATCTGAATCATCGCTGTGCATATCGTCAGCAACGTCTTGAATGATTTCTGGCTCTTTGGAGATTTGCACCGGTTTTGGGGTGCTCTTGGCGATGCGATCGACTAGCGGTGAGTGCACGTGCTCGAAGGCATCAAATTCATGTGAACAGCGAGAGCAGCGGTACATGCCGTAGCTTGCGCGTAGATCGGCAGTTGAAACGTCGGTGACAGCTTTACAGGCAGGGCACTGAGTTTTCACGCTATTTCCCTTTATTAAGAGGATGCTCGCTGAGCATGCAGTAATGACCAGCCTTCATCATACCGCGTTGGGCTGAACTTGAGTGCATCAGAATAGGCAGATTCCACGCCGGCGGCTTGATCCTGCAAAATGCCTGATAACACCAGTTCGCCAGTCTCGTTAACCAGTGGCTCGATCTGATCTCTCAACTCGATCAACACATTGGCCAAGATATTGGCGAGCACTAAATCGACTTGTTGTGGCTGCCATTCCTGACTGTGAAAGACCTCTAGGCGATCTGCCACACCGTTATTTTTTGCATTCACCCGGGTTGCGATCACTGCCTGTGGGTCGTGATCAACGCCGATGACTTTTGCCGCACCGAGTTTCAGTGCAGCAATCGCGAGCACGCCTGAGCCGCAACCAAAGTCGATCACGGTTTTACCTTTAAGGTCAGCGCTATCGAGCCACTGCAAACAAAGTCGCGTGGTGGGGTGCGTGCCGGTACCAAACGCTAGACCCGGATCAAGATCCACAATCACCGCATCTTGCGCATCTACCGTGTGACCGCTTGGGCAGATCCATAAGCGTTTGCCAAATAGCATCGGTTTAAAACGATCCAGCCAGCTGCGTTCCCAATCTTCATCCTCGAGACGTTCGATTTGTAAGTGTTGGCTGATATCGCGTTCGAGTGCGTGATTGAATTGCGTGCGCAATTCATCCATGTCGGTATCGCCACTGAATAAACCTGTGATGCGGGTTGCCTGCCACAGCGGTGTTTCGCCAGGTCCGGGTTCGAGCATGGGCTCGTCACCGGCGTCACCCAAAGTGATCGACAGTGCACCGAGTTGCTCTAATAAAAGCTCGATGAGATCAGCTTGGCTTTTATCAACAGTGATGTGTGTTTGAATCCAACTCATAATTTTCAAAGGCAGAAATAACAAGGCAGCCTGTCGGCTGCCTGTGTGGATTAACTCAGTCCGAGTTTCTTTTCCAGATAATGGATGTTGACCCCGCCAATTTGGAAGTTGGCGTCATCCATGATGCGACGTTGCAATGGAATGTTGGTTTTAATGCCATCAATCACGGCTTCTGATAAAGCGCCTTGCATGCGCGAGATGGCAACATCTCGATTGCAACCATGCGTGATCAGCTTGGCAATCATCGAATCATAGTGAGGTGGAACGTTGTAACCCGCATAAATGTGGGTATCCACGCGAACGCCAGGACCGCCAGGCCAATGGAGTTTATTAATAGGACCTGGGCTAGGCATAAAGTTATCTGGATTCTCGGCATTGATACGACATTCCATCGCATGGCCGGTAATCTTGATGTCATCTTGGGTGAAGCTAAGCTTGTTACCCGCGGCGATCGAGAGTTGTTCTTTCACGATGTCGACACCGGTGATCATCTCGGTCACTGGGTGCTCAACCTGAACACGGGTGTTCATTTCTATGAAGTAAAACTCACCGTTTTCGTACAAGAACTCAAACGTACCTGCACCGCGATAACCAATCTCTTCACACGCACGTGCACAACGGTTACCCATTTCAGCGCGTAGTTCAGGTGTGATGCCTGGAGCAGGGGCTTCTTCAACCACCTTTTGGTGACGACGTTGCATCGAGCAGTCGCGCTCACCAAGATGAACGGCATTGCCGTGTTCGTCAGCGAGTACTTGGAATTCCACGTGGCGTGGGTTCTCCAAGAACTTCTCCATGTAAACGGTATCGTTACCAAAGGCAGCGCCCGCTTCAGCTTTAGTTAACTGAATAGAATTGAGTAGCGCAGCTTCGGTGTGCACAACACGCATACCACGGCCGCCGCCGCCACCAGCAGCTTTAACAATCACCGGATAACCAATTTCACGTGCCATTTTAATGGTGCGCTCATTGTCATCGGTGAGTGGGCCATCTGAACCGGGTACGGTAGGTACGCCTGCAGCTTTCATCGCTTCGATCGCAGTGATCTTGTCACCCATCATGCGGATGGTGTCTGGACGTGGGCCGATAAAGATGAAACCCGATTTCTCAACACGCTCAGCAAAGTCGGCGTTCTCTGATAAGAAGCCGTAGCCAGGGTGGATGCCCTGTGCGTCAGTGACTTCTGCCGCTGCGATGATGGCAGGAACGTTGAGGTAACTTTTCGCAGAAGGTGCTGGACCAATACAAACTGATTCGTCAGCGATTCGCACGTGTTTCAGATCACGGTCTGCATCAGAGTGCACCGCTACTGTTTTGATACCTAACTCGCGACATGCACGCAAAATACGCAGTGCAATTTCGCCACGGTTAGCAATGACGACTTTTTCCAGCATGGGATTACTCGATAATGAAGAGTGGCTGATCGAACTCTACTGGCTGACCGTTTTCAACCAAGATCTTGGTGATCTTGCCGGCCTTATCCGATTCAATTTGGTTAAGGATCTTCATCGCTTCAATGATGCACAGGGTTTGACCTGCTGAAACGGTGTCACCTTCTTTAACAAATGCGCTCGCATCCGGTGATGGTGAAGCGTAGAAAGTGCCAACCATGGGTGAGCGAACCGCGTGGCCTTGAACTTCAGGTTCTGCAGCAGCAGCAGGTGCAGCCGCTGGAGCGGCGGCCGGTGCAGGAGCAGCAACAGGCGCTGCAGCTACAGGTGCAGCCATTGGTGCGACAACCGCGGTGCTAGCACGACTGATTCGAACAGATTCTTCACCTTCGTGAATTTCAATCTCTGCGACATCAGATTCTTCGAGAAGCTCGATAAGCTTTTTAACCTTGCGAATATCCATAGGTGTTTAATCCTCAGTTTCAGCAACGCGACTAAGAGCAGCCGCTAATGCGAGTTCGTAACCTTGTGCACCAAGACCGGAGATCACTGCCACAGCGATATCTGATAAATAAGAGTGGTGACGGAAGCTTTCGCGGGCGTACACATTACTCAAATGAATCTCGATGAAAGGAATATTGACCGCCAACATCGCATCACGCAGCGCGATGCTGGTGTGAGTGAAGGCGGCTGGGTTGATCAGGATGAAATCGACCTTGTCGACTTGGGCCTGATGAATGCGGTTGATCAGCTCGCCTTCGACATTGCTCTGGAAGAACGCGATTTGGTGATCGCTGGCGAGTGAAGCGAGACGATCTTCGATATTTTGCAGAGTGTCATGGCCGTATTTTTCAGGCTCGCGGGTACCCAATAAATTAAGGTTGGGACCATTTAAGACCAGAACGTTTGCCATGTGAGAAGTGCCTCTAACCCCGATCTGTCGGGATTTTGTTGTTATTTGCTGCGAAATCGAGCGTTATTGAGGCTAATTCTGGTCCAGGGATGTCTATTTGTCCAGAAGAATTGGGGTTAAATAGCAAAAAGCCGGCATTTCAGCCGGCTTCGCGACATTTAGATGCCGTATTGATCACGATAGGCGCGAATATTCGCCAAATGGTCTGCATCACCCTGCTGTTCTAGGAAGCCAATGACGTTTTCAAGCTTGGCAATCGAGGCGACTGGAATGCCGTAGTCCTGCTCGACCTCTTGGATCGCCGATTTGTCACCTTTGCCTTTCTCTTGGCGATCTAGGGCGATCACCACGCCAGCAGGTTTTGCACCTTCAGCTTCGATGATGTCCATCGACTCACGAATTGCAGTGCCCGCGGTGATCACATCGTCGATGATCAGAATCTGACCTTCCAGTGCGTGACCGACAATGCTGCCACCTTCACCATGTGATTTGGCTTCTTTGCGATTAAACGCGTAAGGGATATCGATCTGATGATGATCGTAAAGTGCGGCTGCGGTTACTGCTGCCAAAGGGATGCCTTTGTATGCAGGGCCATAAAGCACGTCGAACTTGATGCCTGAGTCGACAATCGCTTGCGCGTAGAAGCGACCAAGACGAGCAAGCGCAGAGCCGCTATTGAACAGACCGGCGTTGAAGAAGTAAGGGCTGATGCGACCAGATTTCAGGGTGAACTCGCCAAAACGAAGTACGCCTTTCTCTAAAGCAAAGTTAAGAAACTCGGTTTGGTAATCCTGCATATCGCACCTCTCATAAAATAGGTCGGCAAGTATAATGCCTGCCATGCGTGTTATCACCGTCAATCTAAACGGCATTCGATCTGCCGGACGAAAAGGCTTTTTTCAGTGGCTCAGTCGACAGCGAGCCGATGTGGTTTGTTTGCAAGAGCTTAAAGCTCAAGTCGATCAGCTCGAGGATAAGCTGTATTGGCCTAAATCTTTCCATACCTACTATCACTGTGCTGAAAAGAAAGGCTACAGCGGCGTGGGTTTGTACTGCCGCAAGAAGCCTGATCAGGTGATTGAGGGCTTGGGTTGGCAATCATTCGATAATGAAGGGCGTTGGATTGAGGCGCGCTATGGCAAGCTCAGTGTGGTGTCTTTGTATCTACCAAGTGGTTCTTCGAGTGATGAGCGACAAGCGGTGAAATACGAGGTGCTTGATCGTTTGCTGCCACACATGAAAAAGCTGAAGAAGCAGGGCCGTGAGTTGTTGGTGTGCGGCGATTGGAATATTGCGCATCAGAACATCGATATAAAAAACTGGCGCGGCAATTTGAAGAACTCAGGTTTTTTACCAGAAGAGCGTGCCTGGTTAGATGAGCTGTATGGTCCTGCCGGTTTTGTTGATGCATTTCGTCGAGTTGATCCGCGAGAAGATCAATTTACTTGGTGGTCAAATCGCGGACAGGCATGGGATAAGAATGTGGGTTGGCGAATTGATTATCAGGTCGCGACACCTAAGCTGGCTGATACCGTCAAATCGGCGCGTATCTATAAAGAGAAACGTTTCTCTGATCATGCCCCTTTGATCATGGATTACGATTTTGAGTTGGGCGATTGATATGCAAAGTTGGCTTGCCTCTATCGCTGCGTATAAAAATCCTCGCGTCCTAGCGATGTTGTTTTTGGGCTTCTCAGCAGGCTTGCCCTTATTGCTGATCTTCTCAACCTTATCCATCTGGTTGCGTGAGGCTGGCGTTGATCGCAGTGCGGTGACGTATTTTAGTTGGGCGGCGTTGGGCTATTCGTTCAAGTTTGTTTGGGCGCCCTTGGTTGATAAGTTGCCATTGCCGTTTCTTCAAGGATGGTTAGGTAAGCGACGTAGCTGGTTGCTGTTGTCACAAGCAATGGTCATTGCGGCGATGTTATGGATGGCGATGAGCGATCCCGCGAGTGTCGAAGGCTTGCAAGTAATGGCGTTCGCTGCGGTATTGCTCGGCTTTTCTGCTGCGACTCAGGATATTGTGATCGATGCTTACCGTATCGAAGCGGTTAATGAAAAGTTACAAGCGTTGATGTCTGCATCTTATGTGGCAGGTTACCGAATCGGCATGATTGTCGCGGGGGCGGGGGCTTTGTATTTAGCTGCATGGCTAGGCACAACCAAAGAAGCGTATGTCTACGCCTCTTGGCAGATGACGTATGTGGCAATGGCTGGCGCTATGTTGGTCGGTGTCATAACGACCTTGTTGATTGATGAGCCGGAACGTACTCGAGAATCCAGTTATCTGCACACCACGTCGGACTATGTTCGCTTCTTGGTGTTGTTTGCCGGTTTTGTTACCGCGATTGTGTTCTCTTATTTATCGTTTGCAGATGTCGTCGTTGCAACTAAGACATGGTTACTTGAGCTTGGTGCCGCTAACGCATTGGCTGCCTTTATTGCAGAAGGCGCTCGTTTGCTCAGTGCGATTTTGATGGCGCTCGGTGTCGCTTGGTTATTAGTGCGTTTACACGTTGCTGATAAGCACATGTTGCATGACACCTATGTCGATCCGGTTGCTGATTTTTTCCGTCGCTATGGTAAAGCCGCATTTTTGATTTTGTTGCTCGTTGGGTTTTATCGCGTCTCCGATATTGTGTTGGGCGTTATCTCAAATGTCTTCTACCAAGACATGGGCTTTAGCAAAGAGCAGATTGCTACGGTGACAAAAGTGTTTGGTATTTGGATGACGATCTTGGGTGGTTTCTTAGGTGGATTCCTAACCATTCAATACGGTGTGATTCGTGTGCTGATGTTGGGTGCGGTGATGACAGTAGTCACCAATCTCTTGTTTATTCCTGTAGCAAATAACCCGGGTGACCTTGCGCTGCTTTATGTCGTGATTGGTGCAGATAACATTACGGCAGGTTTGGCGAGTGCCGCCTTTATTGCGTATCTTTCAAGTTTGACCAGCTTGTCGTTCACTGCAGTTCAGTATGCGATCTTTAGCTCGCTGATGACCTTGTTCCCTAAGTTGCTTGGTGGTTACTCAGGTTCTATTGTTGATGCATTGGGTTATCAAAACTTCTTCTTCGCAGCATCAATGGCCGGTGTGCCGGTGTTTATTTTGGTTTGGTTGGCGGGTCGCTATTCAAAAGAGGCTAAGGCGTGACGGAGTTCACTTTCTTTGCTGCGATTGCGGTCGGGTTTCTTGGCGGCACTCACTGTGTAGGTATGTGTGGCGGTATTGTTAGTGCGTTATCACTGAGTATTGATCAGCCGAAAAAAACACCACTAAGCTTTTTGTTGGCTTATAACCTGGGCCGAATTTTTTCGTATGTTATCGCCGGTGCAATTGCCGGAGGTTTAGGTGCTTTGCTTGCAGCAAATGCATCGCTCCACTCAGCTCAGCTCGGACTCTCGATAGTCGCAGCAGGCTTTATGTTCTTGATGGGTTTGTATATTGCAGGCTGGTCGAGCGTGCTCTCTAAAGTAGAGAAAGCGGGCGGTGTTATATGGCGTCAACTTGAGCCGCTCGGTCGACGTTTCTTACCGGTTAAGCAAACAAATCATGCGCTGTGGCTGGGCATGGTCTGGGGGTGGCTGCCCTGTGGTTTGGTGTATAGCGTTTTGATTTGGTCGTTATCGGCAGGCAGTGCCACGCAGGGTATGTGGCTGATGTTGGGTTTTGGTTTGGGAACCTTGCCCAACTTGCTTGCGATGGGTGTAGCAGCACAGCAACTAAAGCAGTGGATGCATAAAAGCTGGGTAAGACAATCAGCAGGTGTGTTGCTGATTGCGTTTGCGGTTATTCAGCTAGCCCGACTTATTCAGTGATAAAGGTTTCGCGATATTGCGCTTTGAGTGGGTAAACCTGACCATCCACAAGCGCTTCAATATCAAAGATCCACTGATCTTTATGGCTAATCGCAAAATCAGTGATGTAATAAACCGCATTCCCTTCGCGCACTTCCTGCATCTCTAATTCCTCGCGATAACCTAACAGGTTGCGACGAACAACCTTTAGGCGTGCACCTACAGGTTTATCCATTTGATCATCTCGCGTTTCGGTGATGGCAATGTTTAATAAGGCGCGTTCCGTGCTGCGTGGAATCTTGTAAGCCTTAGCAACGGCGGCGCTTAAGAAATCGGTGGTAATAGCGTTGTGATGAATTTTGTAGTTGCCAGCGATCGTGGCATTTTCAGCATTCGCTAAAGAGCTTAATGCGAATAAAACTAAAATAAGAATGTTGCGGAGCATGATCGATAACCTTTAAGGGCGTTGAATATCAGCGAGTAGTTTTTTGGGAGCGACAATGCGAAAGGTTTTGAACCGAGCAATATCACCACTACTCAACTGTACGTTAGATTTTGCGACACCAAACCCTTTAGCGAGCCACGCAATGATCTGTTCATTGGCTTTGCCATCAACTGGCGGGGCGGTGGTGCGTAGCTTGATG
This sequence comes from Gammaproteobacteria bacterium, assembly GCA_038146785.1. Taxonomy (GTDB): domain Bacteria; phylum Pseudomonadota; class Gammaproteobacteria; order Chromatiales; family Chromatiaceae; genus VMDJ01. The sequence goes on along the minus strand of JAYQSI010000016.1, from coordinate 226,491 downwards.
GCATCTCCCATCACTTCAGCAAATGCGTTGCTGCTGGCTTTGGGTTGCACCTTGACGTGCAGAATCAGCGTCTCGTCTTCCCAGCTATACCAACTCATCAGAGCATATTGATGATCAAGTGCTTGATCGGAGGCAGGATAAGCATCTGAGCTAGATACAAAGCGACCATAGCGATCATTGGTGTGAAATCGATTCCGCCAGCAGAAGGAATAATGCGGCGCAGTGGGTTCATTACAGGTGAAGTCAGGCTATGAATTAAACCGATCGCAGGGTTGTAGCCATTTGGATTTACCCAGCTCAAGATCACCAAAGCTAAAATGCTGTAGATAAAGATATTAAAGATCATCTCAATCATTTCAGGGATCGCCAATAACATCGCAGCAGTAATAGAGGCGCCACCTTGTAAGCTGAACAATAAGATCAATTTGATAGTAAGGATTACCCATACGAGCAATAGCGCGGCAACATCAATGCCGCCGATGCCAGGAATGATGCGACGTAATGGATTCAACACAGGCGCGGTTGCTTTAACAATGAATTGAGAAACAGGGTTATAGAAGTCAGCACGAACCCACTGCAACATAAAACGTAGCATCACGATCAATGCATAAAGACCGACGATGACTTCAATCAAAAAGCTTGCAGGGTTGGTGAGATAGTTTTCGCCCATGACTTAATCCTTATCGAGTTGTTCTGACAGGCTGATTGATCGATCACGAGCTGCAGTCATTGCTTGCTCAAAGATATCGCGTAATCCGTTCTCTTCAAAACTGAGTATCGCTTGTTCCGTGGTGCCACCGGGTGAGGTGACTTTTTGTCGCAAAGTCGCCGGATCATCTTGGCTTTCTAGAGCCATACGAGCAGCGCCTAAAGCGGTTTGCAAGGTGAGTAGCTTTGCCGTTTCGGCGGGCAAGCCGAGTTTTTCAGCCGCCGCTTGCATCGCTTCCATCATCAAGAAGTAATAAGCAGGCCCACTACCTGAGACGGCAGTCACGCTATCGATATCAGCTTCTTCATTTACCCAAAGTGTTATGCCAACGGCGCGCAAAATGCGTTCAGCTTGGTCACGTTGTTCATTGCTGACATTGTCTGTTGCATAAAGACCGGTAGCGCCGACCTGCAACATGGCGGGCGTATTTGGCATGCAGCGAACGATGGGTAGATCACTGTTTAGCCATTTGCTCATGGTGCTACAGCGAATGCCGGCAGCAATCGAAACGATCAAGCAGCGTTTATCTTTAAGGTGCGAACTGAGTTCATTGCAGACTTGCTGCAGTAACTGAGGCTTAACCGCTAAAACAACAACATCAGCATCACTAATGGCTTCAGCATTGTTATCGACTGTGCAGATGCCGTAGCTGTCATGTAGGTGCGACCGTTGATCGGTATTTGGATCACTCGCGATGATCGAGTCTTTTGCAGTGCCATCAGCAATGAGTCCGCCGATCAGTGCGCTTGCCATGTTGCCGGCGCCAATAAATGCAATACGTGTTTGACTCATGAATTTGTCCAGTCGCTAGATATGTTTGCCATGGTATCAGGGATAGCTGCGTGCGCCGAAAATGTCGGTGCCAATACGAACCATGGTGCTGCCTTCAGCAATCGCTAGCTCAAGATCACCGCTCATACCCATGGAAAGCGTATCAACATCAAAGCCTTGTTGTTTCAACTCATCAAGACAGTTAGCCAGCTGATGAAAGACCGATTGCTGTTGTTCTGCACTCGAATCCGGGTCTGGCATGGTCATCAAGCCACGCAGACGGCAATGAGGTAGTTCATTAAAAGCTGCAGCGGTTTCGATCAGGGCATCAGGCTGAATGCCACCTTTGCTGTCTTCACCCGATAGATTGAGTTGAATACAGCAATTCAATGCAGGAAGCCCATCAGGTCGTTGATCATTTAATCGTTGAGCATGTTTGATCGAGTCGATCGCGTGCACCCAAGCAAAGTGTTCCGCAATTGGGCGCGTCTTATTGCTTTGAATCCTGCCGATGTAATGCCATTCAATATCGAGCTCAGCAAGCGCTTCGATTTTAGGTAAGGCATCTTGCAGGTAATTCTCGCCAAAGCTGCGCTGACCGGCAGCATAGGCCGCTTCGATCATTTCAATTGGCTTGGTTTTGCTCACCGCAAGCAGCGCAATAGACGCGGGATTCCGCCGGGTATTTTCTGCAGCTACAGCAATGCGCTGATGGATCTGAGCTAAATTGTTCGCAATATCTGTCATAAGGGCTTGATATAAAGATTGGTCAACGCATACCGATGATTCGTTCCACATTTTATGCCCTCAGTATCGCAGCCTTCGGTTGTGTGCGGCAAACAAGGAACGGCTATGGATATCTCAGAATTATTGACCTTTGGTGTAGAGCAAGGCGCATCAGACCTGCATTTGTCTGCTGGCGTTGAGCCGATGATTCGGGTTGATGGCGATATGCGCCGCATCAATCTGCCAGTAATGGATGAGAAACAAGTCCACACCATGATTTACGACATCATGAATGACTTGCAGCGTAAGGATTTTGAGCAAACGTACGAAGCTGACTTTTCCTTCGAGATTCCTGATCTGGCACGTTTTCGTGTAAATGCCTTCAATCAAAGCCGAGGCCCCGGTGCGGTGTTTCGTACGATTCCGAGTACCATCATGTCGCTGGCTGAGCTTGGCGCGCCGGCAATTTTCCAAGATATCTGCGATACCCCGCGTGGTTTGATTCTGGTGACGGGGCCAACCGGTTCAGGTAAATCGACCACCTTGGCGGGCATGATGGACTACGTGAACGAATCCAATCACGGCCATATCCTGACTATCGAAGATCCGATCGAGTTCGTCCATAAACCAAAGAAATGTTTGATCAATCAGCGTGAGGTGCATCGCGATACTAAAAGCTTTGCTGCGGCATTACGCTCAGCCTTGCGTGAAGATCCGGACATTATTTTGGTTGGTGAGATGCGTGATGCGGAAACCATTGGTTTGGCGCTCACCGCGGCAGAAACAGGTCACTTGGTCTTTGGCACCTTGCACACCAGTTCGGCAGCTAAAACCGTCGACCGCATCATCGACGTTTTCCCTGCAGGTGAAAAATCGATGGTTCGTTCAATGTTGTCTGAATCACTAAGAGCCGTTATTTGTCAGACCTTATTAAAGAAGACAGGTGGTGGTCGTATTGCAGCTCACGAAATATTGCTGGGTACACCAGCGATTCGTAATTTGATTCGTGAAGATAAAGTCGCGCAGATGTATTCAGCGATTCAGACCGGTGGTTCACACGGCATGCAAACACTCGATCAATCGCTTAAAGACTTATTAGATCGCGGCTGGATTACGCCGTCTGATGCGCGCAGAAAAGCAGTTAACCGCGAGACATTCGCGAACGCTTAAAAGACTTTGTAGCCGTCGAAGATGGGGCCATCAACGCAGACGCGTTTCATCGCTGGGCCGTCATCGGTTTCAACTTCGACTACACAGCCCGCGCAGCCACCTACGGCACATGCCATGAACTCTTCGAGTGAAACCTGCACAGGCAGATCAAACTCACGTGCCAAATTCACCACTGCTTCAAGCATGACGTGGGGACCGCAAGCGTAGAGCTCGACCTCGCTTCGCGCTTGATCATCCAGTGATTTCAGCCAGTGACGCGCAAGATCGGTCACATAACCTTCATGACAACCGGCATAGCCTTGAAGACTCGCCAAACGGCTTGGGATATTCCAATCTTCAAGCAGGGGCATCGAACCAATCACGCCTTCAGGTAAGCCATCAACCATGATTTGAGATGGCTTCACGGTGAACGGGAAGGGCACCTCAGAGCCTAAGATGACAAAGGGCTTTTGATCGGTCTTTTTGATTTGCTCAGCAATCGCAATCATCGGAGGCATACCAACGCCGCCGCCAATTAGTAAGGGACGCTTAGCTTCAACGGTAAAAGGTACGCCGATGGGCCCCATCATGCTCAGGGTCTCGCCAACCTGACGCTGTGCCAATAGCTCAGTACCTTCACCGAGTGCTTTATAAAGAAAATCGACCCAGCCCTCGTCAGCCGAAACACGCATGATCGAAATCGGACGACGCATTGGGCGTTGTGGATGTACGGTCAAATGTGCGAACTGGCCTGCTTTGGTTCGAGCAGCACAGCCAGGCGCATGCACACGCATAACGTACTGATCACCGTCGAAAGCTTCATGAGAAAGGATTTTGGCGTCTTCCACCAAAATGGTGTCGCGATGGGGCTTGGTATTCATGTCGCGAAGCTTAGGGGGGTGGGGCACTTTTGGCAATGGCTATAGGGGATTAGCTGCGGGCTGTCTGCTACAGTTAAGCTTTTCCTGTTCTTAGAGATAAGCAAAATGGCAGAAGCTCAATTTCGTCCGGTCAATATTGCGATTTTGACCGTATCCGATACACGTACGCTCAAAGACGATAAGTCTGGCGATATGTTGGAGAAATTGGCGACAGGGGATGGCCATCAGGTTGTAGAGCGCGTGATTGTGCCGGACGATATTTATCGCATTCGTTACGAAGTCTCGCGCTGGATCATTGATCAGAATGTCGAGGCAGTGATTGCCACAGGTGGTACCGGTCTGACCGGTCGTGATGGCACTCCCGAAGCGGTGTTGCCATTATTCGATCGCACCATTGAAGGATTTGGTGAGCTGTTCCGTCAGTTGTCATACCAAACAGTTAAAACCTCAACCATTGCGTCTCGCGCAGTGGGTGGTGTTGCAAATGGCACATTTATCTTCTCGTTACCAGGATCAACTGGGGCCTGCAAAGATGCATGGAAAGGTATTCTGAAATATCAACTCGATCTCAGTCATCGCCCATGCAATCTCGTTGAATTGATGCCAAGGCTGACTGAAAAATGACTTCCTGTTTTAGTGGTCAGATGCTCTCGGGCGATGAGTTGCGCGAAGCGTTGATCTCAGCGGCTAAACCGATTGAGCAAACCGAGGTTGTTACCTTGAGTGAAGCGCTAGGTCGAGTGCTTGCTGAAGATATTGTCTCTCCATTAGATGTTCCCTCTTATGACAACAGCGCAATGGACGGTTATGCGGTGCGTTTAGCGGATATTGCTGACGATGGCGCCGAGCTGCCGATTGCACAACGTATTGCGGCAGGTCACCCGGGTGAGCCGTTAGCCGTAGGAACAGCTGCGCGTATTTTTACCGGCGCTCGCACGCCAGAAGGTGCTGACGCGGTGTATATGCAAGAGGAATGCGAGATCGTCGGTGACGCCGTACGTGTCACTCGCAAACTCAATCAGAACGAAAATATACGACCTCGCGCAAACGATATTGCAAAAGGAGCCTTGGTCTTAGCCAAAGGGTCGCGACTCAATGCCCAATCAATGGGCATGCTGGCTTCACTGGGTGTTGCAACACTCTCGGTCTTTCGGAAAGTGAAAGTTGCCTTATTGAATACTGGCGATGAAATTATCGAACCTGGACAGCCTTTAGCCGATGGCCAGATTTATAACTCCAACCGATATACCTTAAGAGGTGTTTTAGAAACTGTAGGTTGTGAGATCGTCGATTTAGGTCAAATTGAAGATACGCTCGATGCAACCCGCGCGGCCATGCTTCAAGCGGCTAACGAGGCTGATCTTATTATCACCAGTGGTGGTGTCTCTGTTGGAGAAGAGGATCACATCAAAGCGGCCGTTGAAGCAGAGGGTGAACTGACGCTCTGGAAGGTGCGCATAAAGCCTGGTAAGCCGGTTGCCTTTGGGAATATTAAAGGTACGCCGTTTATTGGCTTGCCAGGTAATCCGGTGTCCGTGTTTGTCACTTTTTGTTTGTTTGCTTTTCCTCATCTACGCGTCATGCAGGGCTGTCATACCGCATTCCCTGAGTCGCATTTCGCCTGTCTTGAAAATGGTTTAAAAAAGCCAGTTGATCGACGTGAGTACATTCGCGTTAAGCTGCATCACAACGCAGCAGGTTTGCCTGTTGCAGAGCCATTCCCTCGACAAGGGTCAGATGTACTGACGAGTACTGTTTGGGCTGACGGAGTGTTAGAGATCCCAGAGGATCAAGAATTGCCAGCTAATAGCGTTTTGCGTTACTGGTCTTTTGAGAGGTTACTTGGATGATAAAAGTGTATTTTTTTGCGCGATATCGTGAAGAGTTAAAAACAGCAGAAGAAACCTTTTCTGAGCAGATATCAGATACAGAAGCATTGTTAACCATGCTGCGTGACAGAGGTGAGCCTTGGTCGCGAGTGCTAGATAGCAATGTTTTATGCGCAGTTAACCAAGTGATGACAAAAGGTTTAACGCCACTTAAAGATGGTGATGAAGTCGGTATCTTTCCCCCGGTCACAGGTGGCTGATGCTTAAAGTCTCCGTACAGATCGAGCCGTTTGATGTAGCAGAGGAACAAGCGCAATTAACCGGCGCTGACGCAACTGTTGGCGCGGTAGCAAGTTTTGTGGGTTTGGTAAGAGATACGAATGCGGTTGGCCAGAGTGATAAGACAGATGTCGCAACACTCACGCTTGAGCATTACCCAGGCATGACAGAGCAAGTGCTCACCGATCTTGCCAATGAAGCACTTAAGCGTTGGTCACTGAATGGCATCACCATTATTCATCGCATTGGTGAATTAAAACCAACAGATCCTATCGTCTTAGTGATGACTTCATCGAAGCATCGTGGAGATGCGTTTGATAGTTGTCAGTATGTAATGGATCGACTGAAGACCGATGTGCCTTTCTGGAAGAAAGAGGTGTTGCCTGATGGCTCGAGTCGTTGGGTCGATTCACGAGAGTGTGACGCCAAAGCAGCAGAGCGTTGGGAGCAATGATTTCACATAGCGATATCGCTGGGCTCATATTGGCCGGAGGTCGAGGTCAGCGGTTCGGTAATTTAGATAAGGGATGGCTGCGTTATAACAACCGTCCACTCATTCGCTACGCTATGGATGCCATATCAGAATGCGACACGCATTTGATTAGCGCCAATCGATCGATACATGACTACCAAGAACTTGATGCGCTTGTTGTTAAGGATAGACGTGCTGATTTTATTGGACCGCTCAGTGGCATTGAGAGTGCAATGAACGCATCCTCTGCAGAATGGTTCTATGTTGTGTCAGTTGATGTCGTGGGACTTTCGGCGGACTGGCTTGATCACTTAATCGAGAAGCAACAAGTAACAAAAGCCTTATGGGTGGGTACGCATATTCACGATCGTCTTCAGCCTTTAGTCGGCTTGTGGTCTCGACAGTTGCTACCCATGATTAGCGAGTATTTAGATCAAGGTGAGCGTCGAGTGATGGAGTTTGTTGCGCCTTGGCAAGATAGCTATGCCACCATCCCATCGGATCAGTTGGTGATTAATGTGAATACGCCCGAGGTTTTAGAGCAGCTCTCGTCGAGCTAATTCATTTCTGAGTGCGGCAACCAAATCATCAACATCACTAAAGCTTGCCAGCTTGTCTCGATCAAAAATGGTGCTCAGTTCATTGCCTTCGCGATAAAAAATTGCGGGCAATGTGTCGCTAAATAAACCGGACTTAATAAACTCATCTCGGTGTAGAAATTCAACCGGAAGATCAAGCGTCTCAATAAAGCTTTTCCATGCTTCACGCTCTTTGAAAACACCATGCGTCAGCTGACATAGGTCACACGAGTATGTGCTGGGCGAAAAAATCTTATGACCAATGTCTGCCACTAGATTAAATAAGCCGCTATCAGCGTTATAGACGAATAGGATGGATGGCTGGCTACTCAAAATAAAAAACCGACTAAACTCACTTATACCTTTATACCGAATTAGGGTTTCGCTTTGTATAGATTCTGCCTGTTGCTTTGTGCGTTTTTTATCAGTCATGCCGCTTTGGCAGTGCGGGCTATAGAAAAAGTTAGCGGTGTGGTCTCGCATCCATGGGGAATGGATTTTATTGACGAGAGAAAGGTATTGGTTACCAGTCGACAAGGCGCTCTCTTTAAAGTTGATATCCCGTCGAATGAAACAGATGAAATCAAAGGTATTCCCGATAGTGTCGCCATTGGTCAGGGAGGACTATTGGATGTTGCCGTGCGAAATGGGGATGTTTATTTGTGTTACACCAAGCAAGTAGCGCCATATCGTTATACAACGGCAATTTTCAAAGCGCATCTCGAGAATGACCATTTGATCGATGGTAAAGATCTCTTTGTTTCTAATCACAGTTCATCCGCCGGATATCACTTTGGATGTCGTTTAGTGATTAGTGATGAGCAGCTGTATGCCTCGCTGGGTGATCGTGGCGATAGGTTAAATGCTCAAATGCCAGATAATCATGCAGGTTCAATCATAAGAATCTCACTAACAGGCACTGCTATAAACAATGCGCAAGATGATTGGTTGCCTGAGATCCATTCCATAGGCCATAGAAACCCGCAGGGGATGACGTTAATGCCAAATGGTGAGCTTTGGGCTCATGAGCATGGGCCACAAGGCGGAGATGAAATAAATGTTATTCAGCGTGGAAGCAATTACGGCTGGCCAATCATTTCGTATGGCGAAGAATATGGGGGAGGCGAGATAGGTCTGAATTATTCGCCTGCAGGTTATATCGATCCTATATGGACCTGGATTCCAAGCATCGCACCCTCCGGCATGAGTTTTTACTCAGGTGATATGTTTCCAGAGATAAATGGTTCTCTGCTTGTGGGTTCGCTTAAGTTTCGTCGAATCTATTCAGTGGTATTGAATGAAAAACAACGTCCGATCAGTGAATCAATATGGCTTGATAAGGAATTAGGTCGTATACGGGATATTGCAGTTATGAAAGACGGTTCAATATTGGTTCTTAATGATCAAGTTGATGGTGGCTTGTATCGAATCTACGAGGTGAAAAAATGAAATGGATCATCACGATAGTATTATTGTTCAATGTGGCACTCGCTCAGGCTGAATCTGCTCTGGCCAAGGTTATTGCCGAAACTGGCGCCAATGTAATGTTCATGCGTCATGCCTTAGCGCCAGGCTATGGTGATCCGAGTCATTTTGATGTGAATGATTGTGATACTCAGCGAAACCTTGATGCGACAGGTCGTGCTCAAGCAAAGTCTCTTGGTAAGGTGCTAAGGCAGCATCAGATTCGTTTTGATGAGATTAAATCGAGCCAGTGGTGTCGTTGCCAAGAAACAGCGCGTTTGTTGGAGGTGGGCAAGGTGATGCCATTTACGGGGTTGAACTCATTCTTTGAAGAACACGCGGATCGTGAGCAAACTTTGAGGCAATTAAAAAGTTACCTTGATTCACTAAAGCAAGATGACCTGGTGTTGCTAGTCACGCATCAGGTGGTGATTAGCGCGGTCACGGGTATTTATGCGCCTTCAGGCGGAGTGGTTTTATTTAATACCACTACTAAGACATCAAAAGCGTTGGATCTTCAACGCTATTAGTAACCTCAGCCTTTGCCGCGTGTTTGTGTCTTGTGTGGCTTAGCGTTTTTCTCGATGAACTCGATGATCATGCCAGCAACATCTTTTTGAGTCGTTGACTCAATGCCCTCAAGACCAGGTGATGAGTTTACTTCCATCACAAGTGGGCCATGATTGGAACGCAAGATATCCACGCCACAGACGTTCAAGCCCATCGCTTTTGCAGCGCGCAGAGCTGTCGAGCGCTCTTCAGGCGTCAGCTTAACCAAGGTGGCTGAACCACCACGATGGATGTTCGAGCGGAATTCACCTTCTTTACCCTGACGTTTCATTGCAGCGACCACGCGTCCACCGACAACAAAACAGCGTAGGTCAGCGCCGCCCGCTTCTTTGATGAACTCTTGAATCAAGATGTTGGCGTTCAGTCCCATAAAGGCTTCGATAACGCTTTCTGCCGCCTTTTTAGTTTCGGTAAGAACAACACCGATACCTTGAGTACCTTCAAGTAACTTAATAACAGCTGGTGCACCACCCACCATTTCTAACATGTCTTGAATATCGTCAGGTGAGTGAGCAAAACCTGTAACAGGCAGACCAATGCCTTTACGAGCCAGTAGCTGTAATGAGCGTAATTTGTCACGCGAGCGAGTAATCGCCACTGATTCATTTAAGGGATAAACACCCATCATCTCAAACTGACGAAGTACTGCTGTACCGTAGAAGGTTACAGAGGCACCGATACGTGGAATCACGGCATCAAAGTCATTTAGGTCTTCACCTTTATAGTGAATAGATGGGCGCAATGAAGTGATATTCATGTAGCAGCGCAAGTGGTCTAAAACGCGCACTTCGTGCCCACGTTGTTCTGCTGCCTCGACCAAGCGGCGAGTTGAATAGAGTTTTGGGTTGCGCGATAAAATTCCAATCTTCATGACATTATTTTTTGCGTAGTTTGCCTAGCAGGTATGACTCGGCAGAGTTAACAAGAAAGTTTCCCTTCTCAAGGGTTTGGCGCCCAATAAGCATACGGTAGCGCATTTTCTCACGACCGGTGAGCGTGATCTCAACATCATCACTCCAGTCACCCATCGTGATGGTGGTATGGATGGTGTAACGCAGCTCGCTGATACCACCAGAATTAGTCACCGATCGGATATCCGCAATCGGGGCTGCACACTCAATAATTCGTTCAGGATGTTTGCGCACCGATGGCTGAGTCACAAAGGTTACCCAAGGCTCACCGCGCTCGGTAATCGGCTTGATATCCAAGGCGTGCAGACAGGAGGTTTTTGCACCTGTATCGATCTTAGCTTTGAGTGGTGGAAGTTCGAGTCCGGAAACCGTAACCCATTCTTTCCAACCAACAGTGGTTTGAGTCATTTTTGTGAGCCTCGTTAAGGAGCGCGAATTATGGCGATAGCGAGAGACTTCGCAAGCCTTAATTGATGAAAATACAGGAAAAAGTGACGATGTATCGTTCGAATTTGGATTTTTATAAGCCGTCGAAGCTAGTTCAATTCTAGATTTTCCTGAGGGGAAATTTTTAGCCTCAGGGCGCATACTTTAAGCATCACTTTTGGAGCTACGCATGATCGTAAAACACGCCTACGAGGACTTGGGAAATGCCAATCACGGTTGGCTCAATGCGCACTATCACTTTAGCTTTTCTGAGTACTACGACCCCGACAAGCTGAGCCATGGTGAGCTGTTGGTGATCAATGACGACATCATTGCGCCACAAACCGGTTTTCCCACCCATGGCCATAACGACATGGAGATCATTACCTATGTGCGCCGAGGCGCTATCTCCCATCAGGACAGTCAGGGCAATAAAGGGCGCACTTCTGCGGGAAACGTACAGGTAATGAGTGCCGGTAGCGGAATTCGTCATTCAGAACATAACCTCGAGAATGAAGAGACGAATCTCTATCAGATATGGATCGCACCCAATCAACAGGGCGTGGAGCCACGTTGGGATTTAGCTGAGTTCCCTAAAGAGCCGGTAACTGACCAACTCACCTTGTTGGTCTCAGGCGATAAGCAGGCGCCTTTGTGGATTCATCAAGATGCGCGTATTTATGCAGGAAATCTCAATGCCGGTACTGAGCTGACGCACAACATCAAAGGAAAGGCCTACGTTTTGATCTCTGAGGGCGAGATGCGTGTTGATGGAATTGAGTGCAAGCGCGGCGATGGATTTGCGATCTCTGATCAGGCCCAGCGTGGTGCTCTCAGCGAAAACAGATTGTGAAGTCTTGGTGATTGAAGTGCCTGGCTTACGTGAAGCGCGCTAATAATCTTTCCACGCGCCGTTTAGCTACACCCCACAGCCCAAGGTCTGAACTTTTTCGCCAAGCTTGGTCATGCTGCTGTGGAATATTCTCAGCGATATAACCCAAATCCTTGAGTCGATTCACAATCGCAGAACGTGAGATGTGCGTGATGCCACATTCTTGTCGTACCCGTTGCGCAACCGTGAGCGCAGCCCTTAGCGAGATCACCGGGCGTGTGCGTTTTTTAAGAATCAGTGCCTTGGCTAATAACTTACGTGGCATGAGTAGGGCGGCAGCAAAACTATCGGCTTGCTGCTCAAGTTCGGTTTTATATTTTTCGTGATAGCAAACAATCGTTTCATCTAGCTGATCAGCTTGCTCAAACAAGGGGCGATGCAAGATGTGATGACCAATCTCATGAGCAATGGTGAAGTCATAGCGACCATCGTTGAATTCGGCATTCGGACTGACAAAGATGATTTTCTCGTCGAATGAAATACCACCAAGGTAATCGTGCGAACTAAACCATTCACGATGACCTTGCTCAATGTGGTAACCCAATAAGTCTTGCGCAATGCGCCCCATCGTCATGGGTGTCTGTTTCAGGTCACTCTCTTCATAGGCTTTAATCAAGCTATAAGCTGCATGCTCGATCTTCCCCGGGGTGATTTGCGCGAGAAGGTCTTCGTCGATCATGAGAGCAGCATAACCCTAGAGGCGAAAAAAACCGACCCGAAGGTCGGTTTGTTTTATTTCATCGTTGGCATGATGAATTCAGCACCTGATCGGATGCCGGTTGGCCAACGTGCGGTGATGGTTTTCATCCGCGTGTAGAAGCGAACGCCATCTGGGCCGTGCATGTGCAGTGGACCAAATAAGCTGCGCTTCCAGCCACCAAAGCTGTGGAATGCCATTGGCACAGGGATCGGTACATTGACGCCGATCATGCCGACTTGCACGTTTTCAGTGAACTGACGAGCCGTATCGCCATCACGCGTGAAGATGGCGGTGCCATTACCAAACTCGTGCTCATTAACCAGTTTTAGTGCTTCGTCATAGCTATCGACACGCACAACACACAGCACAGGGCCGAAGATTTCTTCTTCGTATACACGCATGCCAGGCTTCACGTTATCGAACAGGGTAGGACCAACAAAATAACCATTCTCATGACCAGTTACTTTGAAATTGCGTCCATCAACAACTAGCGTTGCGCCTTCGCTAACGCCTTGGTCGATATAACCAATCACTTTATCTGCATGCTCGCGAGTTACTAATGGACCCATGTGCGCTTCGTTAGCTTTATCAAGTCCATTGCCAACAACCATCTTGTCGATTTCGTCAGATAGATCTTTGACGAGCTTGTCAGCCACGTCATCACCCACGCAGACTGCAACAGAGATAGCCATGCAGCGTTCACCTGCTGAGCCGTAAGCGGCACCCATCAATGAGTTAACGACTTGAGAAGGATCTGCATCTGGCATCACCACCATGTGGTTCTTTGCACCACCAAGCGCCTGAACACGCTTGCCGTGTGCGCTTGCTGTTGAGTAGATGTATTCAGCAATCGGTGTCGAGCCAACAAAGCTCACGCCTTGGATGCGCTCATCGGTCAGTAAGACATCAACAGATTCTTTATCGCCGTTAACCACATTGAAGACACCATCCGGTAAGCCAGCTTCAGTTAGAAGCTCCGCTAAACGCAACGGGGTAGAAGGATCTTTTTCAGAAGGCTTAAGAACGAAGGTGTTACCGCAAGCAATCGCGACTGGGAACATCCACATAGGCACCATCGCAGGGAAGTTGAACGGAGTAATGCCGGCAACAACACCCATAGGCATCATCATGCTGTAACTGTCGACACCGCGTCCGACGTTAAGGCTGTGCTCACCTTTTAAAAGATGAGGGATGCCGCATGCAAACTCAACAACCTCAAGACCTCGAGTGAGCTCACCTTTGGCGTCTGAAAACACCTTGCCGTGTTCCGAGGTAATCATCTCTGACAGCTCGTCAGCATGTTTCTCGACCAACTCTTTGAACTTGAACATGATGCGCGCACGGTTCAAGGGGGTGACCTTGCTCCAACTCTCAAAGGCCTCTTGTGCATTAGCAATCGCCGCACGAGTCTCGTCAGCCGAAGATAGAGATACCGTTGCCGACTGCTCGCCGGTTGCAGGGTTATACACCGCAGCAGTGCGTGATGAGCTAGAGGCAGTAGGTTTGCCGCCAATATAGTTACCGAGAGTTGCCATGAGGTCCTCGAAGATGGTCAGAGTCAAAACGGTAAGACTAGCCTAATTAATAATTACCGCTAGTAAAAAATACCCCCAATGTCTAAAAAACTGGGGGTAAAAATTGATGTTTCAGCTATTTCCACCTTGAACGATAACCCTCATCCACTTCTCAGAGAATTCTTATGTCCAGTCAACGCTATAGTGATAAGGACTTCCGCACGATTTTTCATGAATCGCCAGATGCCTATCTGATCATGAGCTCCACGGACGGCAAAATCCAAGAATGTAATAAGGCTGCAGAACGAATGCTGCGTGCATCTCGGGATCAAATTCTGGGCTTACGACCGGACGAAGTGTCGCCACAGACCCAGCCAAACGGCATGACTTCGATAGAAGCGGCTAGGGTGAAGATTCAACAGGTCATGCAAAAAGGGCATGCGGTCTTTGATTGGGTGCATAGACGCTTTGATGGCGAAGATTTCTGGGTTGAAGTGCAAATTTTCACCTCAGTCATTGGCGATGATGAAACAGTCATGTTGGTGGGGTGGCGTGAGATCGGTCGACGTAAAGCCCTTGAGCGCGAGAAGGAGCATTTGCGCCAAGATTTGTTATTCCAAGCCAATACCGATTCTCTTACTGGCTTAAAGAATCGACGCGCACTCGAAAAATTTATTGAGAACTATGTCAATAAAGACCCGAATCGAGAACAACGTTTCTTCGTGTATTACATCGATCTAGATAACTTCAAAGGCATTAACGATGCCTTTGGGCATCACATTGGCGACGCCTTTTTGAAATCAGTTTCAACGCGCTTAAAACGCATTGCTAATACATACGACTTTATTGCTCGAATCGGTGGAGATGAATTTATTGTCTTGATTGATGATGCGCGTAAGCACGACCTAAAAGAATTTGTCGCTGAATATTTATTAACCATATTCGAAAAGCCAGTAGAAGCCGAAGGGCGAGAGATCTTTTTAGGTGCCAGTATTGGTATTGCCGAGTATCCACTCCATGGTGAGACGTTTGCCGAATTGTTACGTAATGCAGACGCGGCACTTTATAAAGCCAAGAATGACGGCCGAGGCACTTACCAAGTGTTCAATGAAACATTAGCGCAGGACGCGCTTCAACCTTTGATGATTGAGTCGTACCTTAAGTATGCGAGATCTGATTGATCAAAAGCGAAACCGGTTCAGTCGATGCGATATTCATCGCCACTTCATCAGCTTGTAGGTCGCCACTCTGTGCAATGGCTTGCCCAGTTTTCGAGATGCGCGCACCCACTAAAACATCCTGCGTAGTCGATAGCGTCATCTGAGGCATCATTGCCATTGCATCGGTTAGCGTTACCTGGATCGGTAGCTCCGACACTTTATGACGCGCAACGGCAACCGGCATCGGTGGTCCTTGTTGCGCTTTGGCGTAGATGAACACGGTGTCATCGTCACTAATTTTTTCGAGTAGCTCTGGCGCAAGCGCAACATTCACCGTAATCGCAGCACTAGTGGCTGGTGCAGGTGCTTGCCATGCATTACCGGTTTGTTGGCTGACTTGAGACAACATAGCGCCAAGCTCTTGCTGCATGCCGGGTTGGTCGTTCAATAAGGGATAAGCGCGTTCCCAATAGGCTTGCGCTTTCGCAAACTGATCACGTTGATGCGCAGCGTTACCGGCCAGCCATAGTGCGGTAATTGCTTCAGGCTCTTCCTTCAAGATTTCATCGAGCAGCGTGACCGCTTCGTCTGGTACGTTGCCGCCATTGACCATGGATAGGGCGTCCACCAAAGAGATCTTCGCGGTGGTGTTGCTTGGCATTAGTGCGAGTAATTTACGATAAGCACGCACAGCACCTTGGTGATCGCCCATCTTCATGAAAGTGCGACCCAATAAGAACCAGCCTTGTGCGTTATCAGGCTTTTCATTCAAGCGGCTTTCAAGCTCTTTAACCAGTTCGCCAATCGGCGGTAGGTTTGCCGTTGAGCT
Source organism: Gammaproteobacteria bacterium (assembly GCA_038146785.1). Classification (GTDB taxonomy): domain Bacteria; phylum Pseudomonadota; class Gammaproteobacteria; order Chromatiales; family Chromatiaceae; genus VMDJ01. The sequence continues at coordinate 210,631 of JAYQSI010000016.1, read as the reverse complement.
TGCAGGCGCAGAAGGTCCAACAACATTTAAGTGTTGAGGTGCGCCGACGTGTTGATATACGCCAATCACAATGGCGGGAATGATCAGTACCAAGCCAAGCAATGTGCCCTTGGCAAGTTTTGGCGTGCTGTTATCGATGGTTGCTGCGGCTTTACTTAAATCTTGAGCCAGTGCGATCTCTAGATCTTTTTTGCTTGGCTAAATTCTTCATCGGAGAGTTCGCCATTCGCATGTGATTTCTCAATCTCTTCAAGGCGCTCGCGTGCAATGCGAATGTTGTCTTCGCGTGTATCTTCAGTCGCAATGTGTTGGCGACGCGAAAGAGAAGGCAGCATTGCCAAGATGGTGATGCCGACGATAACGGCACTGATAATGATGAACGTATTCATGACTTATCCTCTTTGTTGAGGAGTCGCGCAGCTTCAGCGAGTTGTTCATCCGATACGCTAGTGGTTTCGTTGTCTTCACGGCGATTGCGAATAACGCGCAACATCAACCAGATGGATGCAGCGAGAATGACAAAAGGACCGATCCATAAAACAGCCGTGGATGCTTTAAACGGTGGCTTGTACAACACGAAATCGCCGTAGCGTTCTGCCATGTAATCAGCAACCTGTTGCTTAGATTGACCAGCGCTGACCATTTCATACGTCTTACGGCGCATATCAACAGCGAGTTCAGCGTTGGAGCCGGCGATATTTTGGTTCTGACAAACCAGGCAACGCAGCTCATCGGTTAGCTCGTGGTAAATCTTTTCTTTCTTAGGATCGTCAAACTTATAGGCATCAATCGCAGCCTGAGCGCTGATGCTAAGTAGCAAAGACGAAAGTAATACAACTAACTTCATTATTAACCCGCAAAGAAGCTAGCAAACTTTTCTTGCCAGACTTGTTCGTTAAGAGCGCCTTTATGCTTTACACGGATCATGCCGTTAGCATCAATCAAGAAGGTTTCGGGTGCGCCATAAACGCCCCAATCGATTACCGCATTGCTATTCGGATCAAAACCAACAGCTTTAAACGGATTGCCTTTTTGAGCGAGAAATTTTTTCGCTTCGGCAGCTTCATCACGCCAGTTCAAACCAATAATTGGAATGTTGCGGCGATGTAAGGTGAGTAGGTAGTCGTGCTCTTTCCAACATTCAGCACACCATGTGCCCCAAACATTCAGAAGCCATGGTTTGCCTGCTTGCGCAGCAGAGGTCACGTTAGCTTGACCATCAAATAAAGAGGGCAGATCAAAGCTTGGCGCAGGCTTGCCTATAAACTCGGTTGGAATGTCACGTGGGTTGTATTCACCGTCGTTCATTTGCCCAAGCATGAAGGCAAACAACACAACTAAACCAATAAAGATGGCTAAAGGAATGGCAGCTTTATTCATGAAGCGGTCTGCGCAGAGCTATCAGCTTGTTCGTTGCGACGCGCTAAAACGCGATAGCGACGATCAGTTGCTGCGAGTAAGCCACCAATTGACATAATGATAGTGCCTAGCCAAATCCAACGAATGAACGGCTTGTGATAAATGCGGAAGCTCCAGGCATCTTTGCCAAGGTCTTCACCTAGTGCAACGAAAAGATCGCGCGTAAAGCCGGCATCAATGGCCGCTTCGGTCATAGGCATCTTTTGTACAAGATAGGTGCGCTTCTCAGGGTGCATGTTATTGATCACAACACCATTTTGTATTGCATCGACATCACCACGATAGGCGGTGTAGTTAGGACCTTTGATGGTATCAACGCCATTAAAGGTAAAGGTGTACTCGCCCATGGTGTAGCTCTCACCTGGGGTTAAGCGAATGTCTTTTTCGATCGAGTAAGTTGATACCAAGGTTGTGCCAACAACAAAGACAGCAAGACCGATATGGCCAAGAATCATGCCCCAGAAGCCACGTGGTACGTGACGCCAGTTGTAGTGCGGATGCAATCTTTCACGCAATGCAGTGAAGGTGCTAAAGGCAACCCACAGACCTAAGCTCAAACTGATCCATGCGGTGATATTGAAGTTAGGGGTAAACAGCACAATCCATACTGCAGCAATCACGACAGCTGTCGCAGCAGCAATGCGTAAACGATTGATCAAGGCGTGAGCTGTCATCTTTCTTCCAGCGTGTCATCGCGCCCACGCCAACCAGTGCAAGCAGTGGGAACATCAACAACATAAAGATGCTATCGAAGTACGGGCGACCAACAGAAATTTTGCCAAGCTGTAGCGCATCGCTGACCAGTGGGTAGAGCGTGCCAATCAAAATAGCGACAGCAGAGACCAGCAAGATAACGTTATTCATCAACAAGCCGGTTTCACGCGATAAGGTCTCAAAGCGCACGCTGCTTTTAATATCGTTAGCGCGAACCGCATAAAGCAACAACGAGCTGCCAACGACTGCAACCAAGAAGGCGAGAATGAAAACGCCACGATCAGGGTCAGAAGCAAACGCATGAACTGAAGTCAGTACACCTGAGCGAACAAGGAAGGTGCCAAGCAAGCTAAGCGAGAAGGCAAAGATCGCAAGTAACACCGTCCATGCTTTGAAGGCGCCGCGCTTTTCGGTAACTGCCAATGAGTGCATTAACGCTGTGCCGACTAACCAAGGCATAAAGGATGCGTTTTCAACTGGGTCCCAGAACCACCAGCCGCCCCAGCCGAGCTCGTAATAAGCCCACCAAGAACCTAGCGCGATACCCAAGGTTAAGAACAACCACGCAACGTTAGTCCAAGGACGTGACCAACGTGCCCATGCGGCATCTAAACGACCACCCAGCATTGCAGCAATCGCAAACGCAAACGGTACCGCAAAGCCGACATAGCCCATGTACAACATTGGCGGGTGAATGATCAGACCTGGGTCTTGTAATAAAGGATTGAGGTCACGACCTTCAACAGCTGCAGGCACCATGCGCTCAAATGGATTTGAGGTCAGGATCATGAACAACAAGAAACCAACGCTGATCAAACCAAGTACAGCAAGCACGCGAGCAGTCACAACATTCGGCACGCTGCGACTAAAGGCGGTTACCGCGCTACCCCAAAAACCTAAGATCAACGCCCACAGTAAGAGAGAACCTTCGTGGTTACCCCAAACGGCAGAGATCAAATATTGCGTTGGTAGGTTGGTGTTGGAGTTGTTAACAACGTTAGCCACCGAGAAGTCATGCGTAAGGTAGCTGTAGGTAAGCAGTGCAAAAGCACCTGCCAATAAAACGGTTTGTAGGTTTGCTGCAGGTTTAGCAAGTGCCACCCAGCTAGCAATGCCACGCTGAGCACCGATCAATGGAAGAACGCCTTGGATAAGCGCCATGGCTAAAGCAAGGGCTAATAAGATTTGGCCTAATTCTGGGATCATTTGGCCGCAGCCTCTTTGCCCGCTTTCATTGCGGCTGCAACTTCCGGTGGCATGTAGTTTTCATCGTGCTTCGCAAGGACTTCATCAGCAATGAATACGTTATCCGCGTTCAGCTTGCCTTGTGCGATCACGCCTTGGCCTTCTTCAAACAGGTCAGGCAGGATGCCGGTATACGCCACTGCCATGGTTTTGTTGTTATCAGTCACAACAAAGTTAACGGTGAGATCACCTTCAGCACGCTTCACACTACCTTTCTCAACCATGCCGCCTAAACGGAACACATGATCTTTAGGTGCTTCGCCGTTATGCACTTGTGAAGGTGAGAAGAAATAAGACAGGTTGCCTTCCAATGCATTCAGCACCAGATAGGTAGCCAAGCCCAAAATGGCAAGACCGATCACAATTAATGAGAGACGTTGGTGACGTGCTTTCATGTTTATCCTTCAATGCGGTTTAAACGTGCGATACGTTGGCGAATCGCTTTGCTTGAACGGTTAAGCAGTAAAGGTTCTGCAATCATGCACAAAGCAGTCATGCCAAATGAACCCCACACATAGAGTGCGTAGCCACCCATATCTAACCATTCAGAAAAGCTCATGCCTTTTCTCCGATCAGCTCGCGAACCCATTGGGCTCCGTGCTCACGTTCTAAAATAATGTTGCGTACGCGCTGCATCGCGATCGCAATGGTGTAAGCCCAACAACCAAACGTCATGATCAACATAGTGATCTTCATCGTTTCGTCCATCGTGCTCTTATCGTTCATTTTGATGGTCGCGCCTTGGTGCAGTGTGTTCCACCATTCCACCGAGTAATAAATGATGGGAATGTTCACGACACCCACCAAAATCAAAATCGCACCGGCTTTATCTGCACGTCGCTTGTCATCGATAGCACCATGTAAAGCGATGTAACCGAGGTACAGGAATAACAAAATCAGTTCAGAGGTGATGCGCGCATCCCATACCCACCAAGTGCCCCACATTGGCTTACCCCAGAAGGCGCCAGTCCAGAGCGAAACAAAGGCAAACATCGCACCGGTTGGTGCAAGCGCTTGAGTCATCATGGAAGAGAGGCGGGTGTTGTACATCAGACCCAAAATGCTCCAGAACGCCATCACCAAGTAGGTGAACATCGACATCCAAGAGGCAGGGACGTGAATAAAAATGATGCGGTAGCCTTCACCTTGCTTGTAGTCGGTTGGCGCGACAAAAAAGCTCATGTACAGACCAACAGCGAGCAAAACGAGGGTGATTAACCAAGAGAATCGCGCAATGCTGCCAGCCAACGGATAAAACGTGGCAGGCGATGAGAATTTGAACCAGTTAAACAGCTTGGACTGCATAGCGATCTCAGTAGGTACAACAGGGGCGGCTAGCCACCAAAAACAGCCGGTGAGAGTAACCGATAGCTAAGACCGAAGCAAAATCAAAGAGTTCAGGGAATTGACCCTAATCACTCAGATGAAATGCGCAGTGCTGCTGAGGTCGCAATGGGGGTGGCCAGTAGGGCAACCAGCAAAATAGCGCCGAGCATCGATAAATGTGCCTGACCGCCTAAGCCACTGGCAGTCGCTTCTACCGCACCGGCACCAAAAATCAGCACAGGTATATATAAAGGTAGAACTAATAAGGCGACCAAAATGCCACCGGTTCGCAAACCGAGGGTCAGTGCCGCACCAATCGCGCCCAGTAAACTCAAGGTCGGGGTGCCTAAAAGTAGTGCGATCACCATGATCTTCAGCGACTCAGCGCTCATGTCATATTGCAGACCGAGTACAGGCGCGAGGACTACCAGCGGCAGGCCGGTGATCAGCCAATGCGCAATGACCTTGCCCAGCACGATCACGCCAAGCGGTTGTGGTGTGAGTAACAGTTGCTCCAAGCTGCCATCACGGTGATCTGCGGAGAACAATTGTTCCAAGGCGAGCATCGATGCGAGCAATGCGCCAACCCACATCACCCCGGGGGCGATCAGGCGCAAAGTATCCAGTTCAGGGCCAATGCCAAGCGGGAAGAGCGCAATCACGATGACGAAAAAGATCAGCGTGGTAAATAAGTCGGTACGGCGACGCCATGCGAGCGTTACATCCCGTCGAACAATCCAGAGTAGCGTCTCAAGCATCGGACGCTCCAATCGTGAGCACTTTCGCCTCTTGCGAGGTAAAGCTCACATCTTGGTGAGTGGTAATGATCACCATGCCACCGTGTTCAACGTGCTGACGAATCACGCCTTGCAGCGCTTCAACCGCATCCACATCGAGTGCGCTGAAAGGCTCATCCAAAATCCACAGTGCGGCTTCGCTAACCCACAGGCGCGCTAATGCCACGCGGCGCTTCTGGCCTTGCGATAGGTATTTAGTGGGTAGATCTTCGTAACCGCGCAGACCAATCGAATCAAAAATCTGCCAAGCACGATCTTCATCTAAAGGTTTGCCGTGCAGCGCGGCATCAAAGCGCAGGTTTTCCACGGCGGTGAGATCACCTTTCAAACCATTTAAATGACCGAGATAGAGCAACTCAGACTGGAACTCTTGGCGAATCTGGCGGGCATTGTTGCCGTTCCAACGAATCTCGCCACTTTCAGCGACGAGCAAGCCGGCCAGCGTGCGCAGCAGGGTGGTTTTGCCGCTGCCGTTATGGCCTTTTAGATGCAAAGCCTCACCCGAGCGCAAGCTAAAGCTTAAATCGCTGATCAAACGACGATCGCCGCGAGAGCAGCACAAGTCGCTTGTTTCGAGGGTGAAATCACGTGGGTTTGATGACATGCAGCGCACTATACCGAAAACCGTGCGAATCGGATGCGATCAACAACAGCCTGATCTAAGTCATTGATTTGCAGTTATTCGCCACATTATTTTCGGGGAGATTAGAGGTTTCTTATTGATGGAGCTATAATCGCGCCGGATTTTTTATTGATTCTCGACTTTGGAGTGTCTCACGTGTCTGCTCAAAACGATGCCTCATTCATGCGCATGTTCATTTTTATCTTGGGTCTTTTGGTCGCCTTTACTGTCGCGATCTTGTTTGTCGCCAACTCAATGACAGCCGGTTCAACTGCTCAACAAGCAGGTGACAAGCGCCTTAAAGCTGAAATCGCTGAGCGCATCGCGCCAATCGGTTCAGTGGTGACCTTTAACCCTAATGCAGCACCTGCAGCAGCGCGCGATGGCGCAACTGTGGTGAAGATTGCTTGTGCATCGTGTCACGCATCTGGCGCATTGGGCGCACCAAAAATTGGTGACAAGTCTGCTTGGGGTGGCCGCATGGGTGCATCAGGTTTAGACGGCTTGGTTAAGTCTGCGATTGCAGGTAAAGGCAACATGCCACCACGTGGTGGTTCTGATGCAACGGATGAAGAGATCCGTAATGCTGTTATGGATATGTTGAAGAACTCTGAAGTGAGCACAGGTCAAGCTTCAGCTGCAGCGGCTGCGCCAGTGGCTACTGCTAAAGAAGTGGCAACCAAGGTTGTCGCTAAAGCTGCGGATACTGCTAAAAAAGCGGTCGCAGCAGTTGCTGGTCCTGATCTAGTAAAAGGTAAACAAATCTACGGTTCAGCGTGTTTCGCTTGTCACATGTCCGGTGCAGCAGGTGCGCCTAAGTTGGGCGATAAAGGTGCGTGGAGTTCACGCATTGCAGCGGGTATGGATAGCCTTTACAACAATGCAATCAAAGGCAAAGGAGCTATGCCACCTAAAGGCGGCAGTATGGCGTTGTCAGATGATGACGTAAAAGCTGCCGTTGCTTACATGGTTGATCAATCGAAGTAAGTCATCACACAGGACAAAAGAGCCCGGCATTAGCCGGGCTTTTTTATGCGCGTTAAAAATAATCAGTAAAGCTTTGCTAACGATGCCGTTAGGTAAGGGGTTACCAGTTTCCTGATGACTCCAGGGCTCTAGCCGACATTCACAGTTTGTGGTGTCGGCTTTTTTATCCGCCGAGCATGGCGCGTAAACTGGCTAAGCGTGCATTACCACGTTCTTGTTTTTCTTCTTTGCTCAGTTGCGCACTTAAACCTTCATGGCGAAGATCATCGCTGGGTAGTTCTGCAATAAAGCGACTCGGTTCACAAGCTGCCCAGTCACCACCACGCTTCCGCTTTTTCGCATTTGTCACGATCAGTTCGCGTTGCGCACGGGTAACGCCCACATAAGCTAAGCGACGTTCTTCTTCGATGTTGTCTTCATCGATGCTGCTTTGATGCGGCAGCAAGCCTTCTTCAAAGCCCACCAAGAACACAATGGGAAATTCCAAGCCTTTCGCTGCGTGTAAAGTCATCAAAGCGACTTGCTCATTGGCAGCGTCATCATCTTGGCGCTCCAGCATATCCATCAGCGCAAGGTGCGCGGTGAGCTCAGGCAGAGTGAGATTCTTACCTTCTTCATGTTGTAGCTGAGTGATCCAAGCGATCAGTGCTTCAACATTCTCCCAACGTTTTTCAGCGGCTTTGTCGTTCGGGCTGGTTTGGCTTAACCAGTCTTTGTAATCAATATCGCTAAGCAGTTGCTTAACAACCGTCGCTGCAGGCTCGTTCTCGCTTTCTTGTTGTAGCTCGATCATCCACTCGCGGAACTGGCGCAAACGCGCATGCGATTTACCTGAGACGCTTTCTGCAAGACCCAGATGATCAATCGCATCAAACAATGAGCACTTAGCCTGTGCCGCATACGTCGAGAGCTTTTCGATAGTGGTATGCCCAATCTCACGACGTGGCGTATTAATGATGCGCAAGAAGGCTGCGTCATCATCAGTGTTATTGAGTAAGCGCAGATAGCTCATCGCATCTTTCACTTCGGTGCGAGAGAAGAAGCTCGTACCACCGCTGACAAAATACGGCACCTTGTTTGTGCGTAGGGTTTGTTCAAACAAGCGTGCTTGATGATTACCGCGATACAAGATCGCATAGTCACCAAAATCGCGACCGGTATTAAATTTGTGTTGTACCAACTCACTGGCAACACGCTCGGCTTCCGCCATCTCATCAGCACATGAGATCACACGGATCACTTCACCGGGTCCAAGCTCACTCCAGAGCTGCTTTTCAAATACGTGATTGTTGTTTGCGATCAGTTTATTCGCGCTGTTAAGAATGCGGCCGGTCGAGCGGTAGTTCTGCTCAAGCTTAATCACATTCAGCTGCGGATAATCTTCATTCAAACGAATCAAGTTCTCAGGCTTAGCGCCACGCCACGCGTAGATCGATTGATCGTCATCACCAACCACGGTTAACGCAGCGGTCACGCCGACCAGTAACTTCACTAGCTCGTATTGCGCACCGTTAGTGTCTTGGTACTCGTCGACTAAAAGGTGACGCACACGGTTTTGCCAACGCTCGCGTAACTCAGCATCCGCTTTGAGTAACTCAACCGGTTTTAAAATCAGATCATCAAAGTCGACCGCGTTATAGGCACGTAATGCTTCTTGATAGGCGGCATACAGTAATGCTTGAAAGGTCTGCACATGATCAGTCGCTTCAGCGATTGCTTGCTCCGGCAGTATCAGATCGTTCTTCCAATTCGAGATCTGCCAACGCGCTTGTTGCAGTACTTTTTTATCGGTGTCGTTTTTCTTGCTGAGCTCTTTGAGTAATTGCTCAACATCTTGCTCGTCCATGATCGAAAAGCCACGACGTAAGCCAGCAGCTTTTAATTCACGACGCAGCATGTTTAAGCCAAGCGTGTGAAAGGTCGAGATATTTAAGCCTTTTGCGGCATCACCTTGAATTAACTTTGCGACACGCTCTTTCATTTCGCGCGCAGCTTTATTGGTAAAGGTCACCGCGTAGATATGTTTTGCAGGCATCTGTGCATGTTCGATTAGATGCGCAATCTTGGCGGTAATCACGCGCGTTTTACCCGACCCAGCGCCCGCTAGCACAAGGCTAGGGCCGCTGAGGTAGGTAACTGCCTCGCGTTGTTTGGGATTAAGACCTTGCACTACTACTGGCAGGTCTTACTTTTGAAACATCGCTTTCTTCGTGCGATACAAGGTTGAGATGTCATCATCACCATGGCCTTGCTCAAGCAGGGCTGCGTAATCGTTCAAGGTGTTATCAATCACCGGTAGTGACACACCCAAGTCGGCTGCCATGTTCTTACAGATGTTCAGATCTTTGTTATGCAGCACCATCTTAAAACCAGGGGTGAAGATGTCTTTGGTCATGTTCGGGCCACGTTGCTCCAAGAACCAGTTGCCTGCGGCACCTTGGCTAATCAAAGCGATAACATCATCCATATTCAAACCGCTGGCCTGACCAAACGCTAAGGCTTCGGTCACCGCTTGGTTGATACCTGCCACCATGATTTGGTTAACCGCTTTAGTTGCTTGGCCGGCACCGTTATCGCCCATACGAATGGCCATACGGCTGATCGCATCAGTCACCGGCTTAATCTTTTCGATAGTCGCCGCATCGCCACCTAGCATCATCACCATGGTCGCTTTCTTGGCGCCTTCAGGTCCGCCTGAAACTGGGCCATCAATGAAGCCAACTTGCTTGGCGGCAAAAATTTCAGCGGCTTTGACTGCGGTCGCTTGGGCCACCGTAGAGGTGTCTACCACGATAGTGCCGGGCTTAAGCAGCTCAGCAAGTTTTTCTGCAATCTCGATCAGGTCGCTGTCCATTGAAACCGAGGTAATCACCACGTCGGCATCGCTAACAGCAGTCGCTAAATCAGCAGTAAAGGAAAGCCAAACTCAGCGGCGGCTTTCTCGCCATTCGCAGCGGTGCGATTCCAAGCGCCGTGTAGCAGACCCGCTTTTTCCAAGTTACCTGCAATACCTGCACCCATGGCGCCTAGGCCAACCACACTTGTTTTCATGATGAATCCTCAAGACTTGTCGGAATGACAAGATACAGTCATAAGATGGTTGCTATGCTAACCAGACTGACCGTCGCATCCAAGCAATAGATTGTTTTCTTTTTAGGACATTCAGATGAGCGAGAAAAATAGCCCGATCACCCCCGAAATGCTGCTAACGCACGACACATGGCGCATCTTCCGCATCATGGCTGAATTTGTTGAAGGCTACGAAACGCTCAACGCCATTCATCCAGCGGTGACCTTTTTTGGCTCGGCGCGAATCTTGTCGAGTGATCCTGCGTATCTCAAAGCCGAACAGATTGCGCGCAAGCTCTCAGATCAAGGGTTCTCCGTGGTCAGTGGTGGCGGTGGCGGCATCATGGAAGCGGCTAACAAAGGCGCCTTTGCCGGCGAAGGGCAGAGTATCGGGGTGAACATTGAGCTGCCAAAAGAACAGCAGCCGAATAAGTACCAAGATATCTCGCTCGATTTTCGTTACTTCTTTGTGCGCAAAGTCATGTTTGTGAAATATGCCTCTGCCTATGTGGTGCTGCCCGGTGGTTTCGGCACGCTTGATGAGCTCAGTGAGATATTGACCCTCGTGCAAACCGGTAAAACACCGCGCTTACCGATTATTCTGGTGGGTACGGAATACTGGCAAGGCTTGCTCGACTGGTTTAAAGATCAGCTCGCGGCTAATCACCTGATTGATCCTGCAGATCTAGACCTGTTAACGCTGACAGACGATGTGGACGAAGTAGTGAGCATTATCACTCAGCATTGCGCGTCACACCAAGAACGCGTGATGGATTTATTTGCACCTTTTTAAGAAAGTGCAGCGAGCAGTTTCTTTAACGCTTGAGCACGATGGCTGAGTTGGTTTTTACGCTCAGGTGATAACTCGGCTGAAGTCATGCCTTCACTCGGCACATAAAACAGCGGGTCGTAGCCAAAGCCTTCGGTGCCTTTAAGCTCAGTGATCACGCGACCTTCCCATGTGCCTTGGCAAATGATCGGTGTGGGATCTTTAGCGTGACGCATATACACCATCACGCATTGAAAGCGTGCTGTGCGTTGTTCTTCTGGTACGCCTTTTAGGGCATTGAGTAATTTGGCGTTATTCGCTTCGTTACCTTGGCCGCCGGCATAGCGAGCCGAGTAAATCCCCGGTGCGCCATCGAGATAATCGACTTCGATGCCTGAGTCATCCGAGATCGCTGGCAAGCCAGTCATGGCACACGCATGACGTGCTTTAAGAATGGCGTTTTCAACAAAGCTCAAGCCATCTTCGATCGCGTCAGGGATTTCAAAATCACCTTGCGGGCGGATATCTAAATCCAGTCCGTCGAGCAGTTCACGAATCTCTTTCAGCTTGCCGGCATTGCTACTGGCAAGCACGATGGTTGAGCTTGTCGTTATTCATCCAATCACCGCGTTTTGTGCAGCGATGATCTCGTTGATGCCTTGTTCGGCAAGTGCCAACAACGCGTTCATTTCATCACGTGAGAAAGGAGCACCTTCGGCGGTGCCTTGAATCTCGATAAAGCGACCGGCTTGATCCATCACGACATTCATGTCGGTTTCCGCTGAACTGTCTTCGGCATAGTCCAAGTCGAGTACGGGGGTGCCATCAAAAATGCCGACTGAGATAGCCGCAACGTTTTGATGAATGGGGTTCTCATCGAGTGTGCCATTGTTGATCAATTCGTTAATCGCCAGCTGCATCGCCACAAAAGCACCCGAGATCGAGGCGGTACGTGTTCCACCATCGGCTTGAATCACGTCACAGTCGAGCGTGATGGTGCGAGGCCCTAGCTTTTGCAGATCGATACAGGCGCGCAGTGAGCGACCAATCAAGCGTTGGATCTCTTGAGTGCGACCACTTTGCTTGCCGCGCGCAGCTTCACGATCCATACGACCATGTGTAGAGCGAGGCAACATGCCGTATTCAGCGGTAACCCAACCTTGGTTCTCATCACGAATCCAACGTGGCTGGCGGTTATCTACTGAGGCGGTGCAGATCACTTTGGTATCGCCAAAGGCAACCAGTACAGATCCTTCTGCATGTTTGGTGAAGTCTTTGGTGAAACTTACAGTTCGCATTTGCCCGGCGGCACGTCCACTTGGTCGCATGAGTTGTCCTCTTAATTCTTATGGGGGCGCAGGATTGCTCATGCGCTCGTTGTGATGGGCCAGTATGATACAGGCATTAGGTTTCAAATTTAGGAAAGCAGATGATTCGCAGCATGACTTCGTTCGCCCGTGAGCAAGAGCGCTCGAGCTTTGGTGAGCTGACGTGGGAGATCCGTACGGTAAATAGCCGTTTCTTAGAGCTGCATTTGCGCATGCCTGAAGAGCTACGTGCGATCGAGCAAAAGGTGCGCGATAAATTTAATGCGCGTTTAGGTCGCGGCAAAGTCGATGTGGGTTTGCGATACAAAGCAGCCAGCGAGCAAGCCGGCACGATCAAAGTGAACGAGGCGATGCTCAAGCAAGTGCTCGATGCTTCGAATCAGTTGCTAAAACAAATGCACAGCTCACCTCTACCCACAGCGATGGACATGATGCGTTGGCCAGGGGTGTTAGAAACCGAAGAGCAAGACTTTACCCCGGCGCAAGAAGCGGCGATGACCTTGCTGGATAAAACCATCGACTCTTTATTAGAAGCGCGAGAGCGTGAAGGTGCGCGCTTAGCTGAGCTGATTCAGCAACGTATTGATGGCATGCGTGTGCAAGTAGAAAAAGCGCGTGAGCGTATGCCGCAAGTGATGGCGCATCAGCGGGATAAGTTGAGCGAGCGTTTAGCTGAGATCATGGGCGAGGTAGATAAGGATCGTTTGGAGCAAGAGATTGCTTTGATCGCACAACGCCTAGATGTTGATGAAGAGATGGATCGACTCACCACACACTTAGACGAAGTACAGCGCGTGTTAGGCAGCAAAGAGCCCGTTGGTCGTCGCTTAGACTTTTTGATGCAAGAGCTGAATCGCGAAGCGAATACCTTGGGCTCGAAATCAGCGGATACCGAAACCACTGGTATCTCTGTTGAGATGAAAGTACTGATCGAACAGATGCGCGAGCAGATTCAGAATATTGAGTGATATGTCAGACGCAAAGTTATTTATTGTTTCAGCGCCTTCAGGTGCCGGTAAAAGTAGCCTATTAAAAGCTCTTCTCGAACGTCAGCCGCAAGCGGCATTGTCGATCTCACACACCACGCGTGCGATGCGCCCCGGCGAGGTGAATGGTCAGCATTATCATTTTGTTGATGTTGAGACCTTCAAGCAGTTGGTGGAAGAGGGTGTGTTTTTAGAGCACGCGCAGGTGTTCGATAATTTTTATGGCACCTCAGCAGATGCGCTGCAGGCACAGCTCGATGAAGGTAAGCGAGTGATCGTGGAAATCGACTGGCAGGGTGCGCGTCAGGTGAAAGCGCGATTCCCCGAGGCGACCTCGGTATTTATTCTGCCGCCCAGTGTTGAGGCACTGCGTGAGCGTTTGGTCGGGCGTGGTCAGGATAGCGATGAGATTATCGAGCGTCGGATGCGTGATGCGGAGTCGGAGATGTCGCATCAGGACGAATTTGATCCTGAAGGTGATCAATGACGATTTCGACACAGCGCTGGCTGAGCTCGAAGCGATTATCGCCGGATAAGTCGAAAAATCGGCTCGAAAGCCTGCTATCTCGCTGATTTTAGGGTTTTAATGCCCCAATCAGACTAGCCGGTCGCAGAAAAACCGACTACACTGCGCCGCTCATTTTTGAATTCCCCGATGTTGGAGAAGGCCCCATGGCTCGCGTTACTGTCGAAGATTGTTTGGATAATCTAGATAACCGTTTTGATTTGGTGTTGATGGCATCTAAGCGTGCACGTCAGTTAGCAAACGGCGTAGATCCGTTGTTGCCTTGGGAAAATGACAAGCCAACCGTTATGGCATTGCGTGAAATCGCAGAAGGTTTGATCACTCCTGAGATGTTGGTTGAAGAGCCAGAGCCAGAAGATGCAATCGATGATGAATTGGCTGCAGCATTGGCGGGTGACCTCGGCGAGATCGAAGAACCACGCGACGAAATGTAATTTCGAATACCAACCCTGCGTTTGGATTCGCTACACTGAGGTGAACGGATTCAGACGCAGGGTTTTTTTGTGAGCGCAGATTTATCAGAAGGTGTGATTCAGCCAGCCGCAGAGCAAGGCGATGAGTCTCCGCGCGCGCGTTATCTGATCAGCGACCTGTGTGCTGAACTCGAAACCTATCTGACCCCCGAGCAAGTTCGCGATGTGTATCGCGCGTATGTCTTTGGTGCTGAGGCACACGAAGGGCAGAAACGTATGTCGGGTGAGCCGTATATCTATCACCCTGTCGCCGTCGCTCGCATCCTCTCGCAGATGAAGATGGATCATAAGTGTTTGATGGCGGCGATCTTGCACGATGTCATCGAAGACACCCCTACGGCAAAAGATCAGCTGGTTGAGCTATTTGATGAAGAAATTGCTGAGCTTGTTGATGGCGTATCTAAGCTGACGCATTTGAGCTTCCGTTCTAAGGAAGAGGCGCAGGCGGAGAACTTCCGCAAAATGTTGTTAGCGATGACCAAAGACATTCGCGTCATCATGATTAAGTTGGCTGATCGTTTACACAATATGCGCACCTTGGGTGTGATGCGTCCGGATAAAGCACGTCGTATTGCGCGCGAGACCTTAGAGATCTATGCGCCGATTGCTAATCGTTTAGGTATTAACAGTATTCGTCATGAGCTCGAAGAGCTCGGCATGGCAGCGCGTTGGCCAAACCGTTATCGCATTCTGCAGAACGCATTGAAGCGTCAGTATCAGAGCCGTCGCGAGATCATTAATAACGTTCAAAATGTGTTGATTGAGCGCTTAGAGAAAGATCATATTCCGGCTGAGGTTTCAGGTCGTCGTAAGCGTGTTTACAGTATCTATCGCAAGATGCGCGATAAGAAATTACCGCTACATGATTTGGCAGATGTGTTTGCGTTCCGTGTGGTCGTTGATTCGGTTGATACCTGTTATCGCGTATTAGGTGCTGTGCATAACCTTTACCGACCTATGCCAGGTGCGTTTAAAGATTACATCGCGATCCCTAAAGCGAATGGTTATCAATCACTGCATACCATTTTGTTTGGCCCACAAGGTACGCCGATTGAGATTCAGATCCGTACCGAAGAGATGCACTTGGTTGCAGAAGAAGGGATTGCAGCACACTGGCGTTATAAGACGGGTGAAGGTTCACTGCAGGCTGATGCAGCTGCTGAATGGATGCGTAATGTGATTGAGGTGCAGCAAGACTCAGGTAGCTCGCTCGAGTTCTTGGAGAATGTGAAAGTCGATCTGTTCCCGGTTGAGGTGTATGTGTTCACACCACGCGGCAAGATTATCGTGTTGCCAAAAGGCGCCACTGTGATCGACTTTGCTTATGCGGTTCACTCCGATGTGGGCAACCAGTGTGTAGCCGCACGCGTTGATCGCCAGTTAGCCCCCCTGCGTACACATCTGCGTAGTGGTCAGCAGATTGAAATTATTACCAAGCCCGATGCGCGACCACATCCTTCATGGCTGAACTTTGTCGTAACCGGTAAAGCGCGCGCATCGATTCGTTCTTACTTGAAGCGTCTTGAGAGTAAAGAAGCTATCGCATTGGGCCGTCGCTTATTAGAGCAAGAGGTTGAGCGTTTACATCCTGAATTGGGTGAGTTAACAGATGAAATTTTGTTGCGCGTAGCAACCGAGTTTAAACACGCGAGTGTTGATGAGCTGCTGAATGAGATTGGCTTGGGTAATCGTATGCCGTCACTGATCATTCGCATGTTGGCTGGTGATGTTGAGCTTGATGCAGATAACTTGGGCGATCGTTCAGGTGGCTTAGTGATTCATGGTGGCGAGGGCATGGTGGTGAGCTATGGACGCTGCTGTGGACCTATTCCGGGAGACAATGTGGTGGGCGTCTTTAGTCCAGGTAAAGGCATTGTGGTGCATCACAACCGTTGTCCGAACTTAGGTGACTTTGAGAAGCAAGGTCAGAGCTGGGTTGATGTGCGTTGGGGTGATGACATTGAAGGTGAGTTCATGACCATGTTGCGCATTGATGCCGGTAACCAACGCGGCATGTTGGCAACAGTAGCGTCAGCGATTGCGGCCGAAGGCTCGAATATTGAAGACGTGCACAGTGAAGAGCGCGACGGTCTGTCATCGAGCTTGCGCTTTACCTTGATGGTTAAGAATCGTCGTCATTTGGCGTCGATCATCAAGCGTGTGCGCCATATCCCTGCGGTGTTGAAGGTCGGACGTTTAGTCGGTTAAGCCTTCGAGCTTTAGCTCACCGTTCACGTTACGAATTTCGATTTCGCCATTGGCTAACTGCTGTAATGGTTTGCCCGCCAGTGCATAACGCCAGCCTTGTAAGAGCACGGTATCTTTTTCGCCACGAATTAATTTTTGCAGATCTTTATGTGTAGCAATCGCTTGTGGAGACAGTTGGTGCTTATCAGCCAGTAAGCGCAATGCGGCGCTCATCATGTCGACCATCGCTTCTTGTTGTGGCTTAAGTGGAGTGGGTCGTTTGTTATCCACTGGCCAACTCTCTTTATCTGAATCAGCGGCTTGGGTGATCAGGTCAACCAGTGTTTTACCTTCGCGACGGACAAAGCCAGCTTCAACACCGCGCACCTTGGCGAGTGCTTCGGTGTTCTTTGGCATGCGACGGCAAAGCTCTACCATCACATCATCTTTTAACATCCATTTTTTCGGTAGGTCGCGCGAGCGCGCTTCGATCTCACGCCATTGGGCGAGTGCTTGTAATACGGCAAGTTGACGACCACGCAGGTGCTGACGACCTTTGATCTTTTGCCACGCATTTTCTGTGGGCGGCTCGTAGGTTTCAGGATCAGCAAAGGTAGCGAACTCAGCGGCTAACCATTGCAGACGTTCTTTGTCTGATAGGTTGCCGCGCATCTCGGTATACAGCTGACCGAGATACACCACATCATCGAGGGCGTAACGAATTTGTTGCTCATCAAGAGGACGCGCTGACCAATCAGTGCGCGATTGATCTTTCGCCAAATCAACATCCAATACAGCTTTGACTAAATTGGCGTAACCAATTTGATCGCCATGACCGAGTAGGGCTGCAGCTGGCTGCGTATCAAAGATGGGGAGTGGAATCTTGCCGTAGTCGTGCCAGAAGATTTCGAGATCTTGGCGTGCAGCATGGAAGACATTCAGGATGCTGCCATCAAACAATAGGTCGAGTAGGGGCTGAATATTGTCGAGCTTGATTGGGTCAACACAGGCAGCGATCTCACCATTACAGATCTGCACAAGGCAAAGCTTGGGGTAATAGGTCTTCTCGCGGATAAATTCGGTATCCAGTGCGAGCCATTCGCTACCTTTGAGGTCGTTGCACAATTGAATCAGTGCATCGGGTGTGTCGACAAAACGTTCTTGCATCATAGTTCCTACAGTGAGCGCGCAGTTTAGCATTAAGCACCGATACGCTTTAGTCGCTTGATCGGTTAAAGTGCTTTATCGATTTTTGAAGAGTTGTTGACGTGCACGTTCATATTCTGGGTATCTGCGGCACCTTTATGGGTGGCATTGCATTGATTGCGCGAGAGCTGGGTCACACGGTGACAGGTTCTGATGCGAATGTGTATCCACCCATGAGTACACAGCTTGAAGCGGCGGGTATCACCCTCACCGAGGGTTACGATCCTTCTCAGCTTGAGCCACAGCCTGATGTCGTTGTCGTGGGTAATGCGATGTCGCGCGGTAATCCATGTGTCGAGGCGATCTTAGATAAAGGCATGCCGTACACCTCAGGCCCGCAGTGGTTGGCGGAGCATGTGCTGGCTGATCGCTGGGTGCTCGCGGTTGCAGGTACTCATGGCAAGACAACCACCTCAAGTATGTTGGCGTGGATCTTGGAGTACGCCAATCTGAAGCCAGGTTTTTTGATCGGGGGTGTTCCCGCTAACTTTGGATTATCGGCACGTGCCGGTGATGCGCCTTTCTTTGTGGTCGAAGCCGACGAATACGATACGGCCTTCTTTGATAAGCGCTCAAAGTTTGTTCACTACCATCCACGTACGGCTGTGTTGAATAACATGGAGTTTGATCACGCGGATATCTTTGATTCACTTGCCGACATTCAGCGTCAATTCCATCACCTAGTGCGCACCATTCCATCGAGTGGTTTGATCGTCTCGCCAAAGCATGATCAGGCAATCAATGACACCTTAGATAAAGGCTGTTGGACACCGGTAGAAACCTTTGACGAAGGTGACTGGTCTACCGCAAATGAAAATCTGGATGGCACCGCATTTGATGTTTTGTTTAAAGGCGAGTCGCAAGGTCGTCTGAGTTGGGCTTTATCCGGCGAGCACAATGTATCGAATGCATTAGCAGCCATCGCGGCTGCGCGTCATGCGGGTGTGCCGGCAGTGGTGTCGATTAATGCCTTAGCTGAATTTGAGAATGTTAAGCGGCGCATGGAGCTGCGCGGCACTGAGAAAGGTGTGCGTGTATTTGATGACTTTGCACATCATCCAACAGCGATTGATAAAACCCTGCGTGGTTTACGCGCGCAAGTGGGAATGCAAAAGATTATTGCGGTGCTTGAGCCGCGCTCGAACACGATGCGCATGGGTGTGCTTGCTGATCGCTTAGTGGATTCCTTAGCAGCGGCTGACGAGGTGTTAGTTTATGCGCCAAGCACGTTGAACTGGGACGCTGAAGGTGTGCTGTCGGGTTTAGGTGATAAATTAACCGTTGCCCACGAAACCCAAGCGATCGTTGATCGTATCGCGCAAACGGCCACCGCTGATCAACATGTGTTGGTGATGAGTAACGGTGGGTTTGAAAATATTCATCAACGTATCTTGGATGCGTTAGCAGAGAGTTAAGAGTATGAGTGATGCGATAGCAGTTGCGATTACCGGTGCTTCAGGCGCGCAATATCCATTGCGTTTGATTGAGCAATTGTTGGCGGCAGGGCGCACAGTGCAGTTGATGTGCTCGCAGGCAGGTCAGGTTGTCTTAAATATGGAAACTGACTTGAAGGTGCCGGGTAACACCAGCGAGATGCAGAAGTTCTTTTGCGAACATTTTGGTGTGACTGATCAGCAGTTGCAGGTGTTTGGTCGTCAGCAATGGACAGCGCCCGTTGCTAGTGGCAGTAACCCACCTGAAGCGGTGGTGGTGTGTCCTTGTACTACAGGCACCTTAGCGACTATTGCGAATGGTATCTGTGATGACTTGATTGATCGCGCGGCGGATGTCGCTCTGAAAGAAAAACGTAAATTGATCTTGCTCGTGCGAGAAACGCCTTTCTCAAGTATTCATTTACAGAACATGCTCACCTTGTCACAAGCAGGTGCGGTGATCATGCCGGCTAACCCAGGTTTTTATTTCAAACCAACGACCATTGATGAGATTGTCGACTTCATGGTCTCGCGTATCTTGGATCATTTGAACGTGCCACATAATTTAGGCGCACGTTGGGGTGAGTGATTAGCGCTTTGATTTAATCAGCGCGATAACACCGATACCAATGAATAACGCGAGTGCTGCGCTAAGCCAAGTGCCAAGATCACCTTGATCGATCAAAGAGCCTAAAACAATGCCGGGTGCTAAATAAGCAGGTGCCCAGAGTAGGGCAGAAAAAATATTCGCGGCATAAAAGCGTGCAGGCTTCATACCCATCAGGCCCGCAATAAGCGGAATGATGGCGCGGATCGGGCCAAAGAAGCGACCAATGATCACGCTGAGCTCGCCCCATTTTTCAAAGAAGGCATGTCCCTTTTCTAAATGCTCGGGATGTTTTTCAAACCATGAAAGATGTTTCGATGCGCTCTCAAAATGTCGACCGAGTTGAAAGCTAATCGCATCACCGATAATCGCGCCGGCAACTGCCCACGCCATCATGGGCCAAAAGTCTAAGGTGCCATTGCCAATCAATGTGCCGGCACCTAATAAGATCACCACGCCTGGCACAAGAATGCCAACGATGGCGAGAGATTCAGCGAGTGCGATGAGAAAGATCACCCAACCCGCATGTTGCGGGTGAGTGTTGATCCAAACGAGGAGTTGATCGAAAACTTCGGTCAAAGTGTTTTAAAGACTTTCGCTGCAGCTTCAATGCTGTTGTTGAGGTCTTCATCGGTGTGCGCAATAGACACAAAGCCGGCTTCATACGCTGATGGTGCGAGATAAACACCTTCGTTCAACATGCCGTGGAAGAACTTCTTAAAGCGCTCTTGATCGCAAGCGGTGGTCTCAGCAAAGTTAGTGACTTTTGCTGCATCGGTGAAGAACAAACCAAACATGCCGCCCGCATGGTTCTCTGTCATCGGGATGCCGGCTGACTTAGCTTCGCTCATCATGCCGTTAACGAGTGTCTCGACCTTGGCAGAGAGTTGCGCATGGAAACCTTCAGCGCTGAGTAGCTCGAGTGTTTTTAAACCAGCTGCCATCGCAACAGGGTTACCTGACAAGGTGCCTGCCTGATAAACAGGGCCTAACGGTGCGATGTGTTCCATGATGTCGCGACGACCACCAAAAGCACCGACTGGCATGCCGCCACCAATGATCTTGCCGAGGGTGGTGAGATCAGGCTTAACGCCATACATGGCTTGTGCGCCGCCAAGTGCTACGCGGAAGCCGGTCATAACTTCATCAAAGATCAACACGCTTTTGTATTCATCACAAACCGCGCGCAAGGTTTCGAGGAAGCCTTCAACCGGTGGAATGCAGTTCATGTTGCCAGCAACCGGCTCAACAATGATGCAGGCAATCTGATCACCGATCTGCGAGAAGGTTTCACGCACTTGATCAGCATCGTTGTAGTTCAAAGTAATGGTGTGCTCAGCTAATGCAGCAGGTACACCAGGTGATGACGGCTCACCTAAGGTCAGTGCGCCAGAGCCTGCTTTAACCAGTAAAGAATCTGAGTGACCGTGATAACAACCTTCAAACTTCACGATCTTGTCGCGACCAGTAAAACCGCGAGCCAAACGAATCGCTGACATAGTGGCTTCGGTGCCCGAAGAGGTCATACGCACCATGTCCATGCTTGGGACGATCTCGCAGATCATGTCTGCCATGGTGGTTTCCATTTCGGTTGGTGCGCCAAATGACAAACCACGCAGTGCTGCTTCGCGAACCGCTTCGATCACTTCATCATGTGCGTGACCTAAAATCATCGGACCCCATGAGCCGACATAGTCGATGTAACGCTTGCCATCAGGATCGGTGAAGTAAGCGCCTTTCGCATGATCAACAAAAACCGGATCACCACCGACACCTTTAAAGGCACGTACGGGTGAGTTCACACCACCTGGGATGTGCTTCTGGGCTTTTTCAAAACGATTTTGTGCGGTCATGCTGTTCTCCATCAAGCATCGAAGAGGTTGCAGATTGATTGTGCGGCAAGGGTGATATCGGGTGCGCCAAACACGCCATTCACCACTGCCAACATATCGGCGCCTGAATTAATCAGGGGGGCGCCATTGTCTTGGGTAATACCGCCAATCGCAACCACAGGGACATTGAGCTGTTTCTTTGCCTCGACCAATACGTCAAGGCTTACGGCAGGTGCGTTCGGTTTGGTGCTGGAATTAAAAAAGCGACCAAAGGCGACATAGCTGGCACCTAATGATTGTGCAGCTTTTGCGCGATCAATATCGGCATAGCATGAGACGCCAATGGCGGCGTCTTCGCCTAACAGTCGCGCGCCTTTTCAAACGATGCATCGGTGTGGCCGAGATGCACGCCATCCGCATTCACGGCTTTGGCAAGCTCGATATCATCATTCACAATAAAAATGACGTCGTTGGTTTTGCAGACCTCTGCGATGGCAGTGGCTTCTTTCAGTCGCAACGCAGCATCATCCGATTTATCTCGATATTGAATGATGCGAGCACCACCTCGAATCGCTTTGAGCACTTGCTGCGCGATATCGTCGCCTTTAAAGCGGCTGTCGGTGATGGCATACAAGCCGCGCCAGTCACGCATCATGACAAGCGCCTGTTCGGTAGATGTTGACCGTCGCTCACCTGTTCACCGCGAGAAAGTGCTCCCCAGGTAAAAGCTTGTGCTTGTTGTGCGGCATCTAAGATATCGCCAGTCTTTGCGAGCTCACAGGTAAGCGCAGTGGCTAAGGTGCAGCCAGAGCCATGATAGGTATGCGGTAATCTTGGCCATTCGTATTGCTGATGCTGATCACGTGTAAAGAGTGTGTTGTGCACCATGTCATCGTTAGCTTCATCTGCGCCGGTAATCAGCACATGCTGTGTGCCCGCATTGATTAATGCCTTTCCCGCTTCTGACATGTCATCGCAATCGCTAAGTGCTCTTGCCTCAGCACGATTCGGCGTGAGGCAGGTTAGCCAAGGTAGCCAATCTGTTTTGAGGTGATCAATCAGTGCCTGGTTGCTGAGCGATTCACCGCCGCCTGCACGCAATACCGGATCCAAAGTCACGGGACGTTTCAAATCGATCAAGCGAGGTACAAGCCATTGCGCAATCGCCAGATCACCGAGCAGTCCAATTTTGATGGCATCAATCTGGACATCGTTGATCAGTCGCTCGAATTGATCTGCCAAGGCATCAACAGATTGCGGAGAAACGGCATACACATTCTGGGTGTTCTGAGAGGTCAGGCAGGTGACGAGCGAAAATACGCGGCAGCCAAGGGCTACGCCTGTCTCGATATCCGCCTGAATACCGGCGCCGCCGCTTGGGTCGTGACCGCCGATAACCAGAATGTGAGGAGTTGTTTGCATGTGCGCATGGTATCAGGCGGAAATGCCTATGTTTCATGATGTTGAGGCAGGCTTTGTCTCTGGCAAACTAGGCAAAAATTTTGGAGTAAAAATGAAAACTTACCTGTGTGTCGTGTGCGGCTACATCTACGATCCCGCCATTGGTGATCCCGATCACGGCATTGCGCCGGGTACAGATTGGGCCGATGTGCCCGATGATTGGACCTGCCCGGAGTGCGGTGTGAGCAAGCAAGACTTTGAAATGATTGCTATTTAATGGACAAGGTAGCGAAGTTTTCAGGTAGAAATGCTAAAATACGTTATCGATTTTTTAAGGTGGTGAAAAATGACTGCAGTTTTAACAGATGCTGAAGTAGCTTTGACCGGCAGCGCGCAGACCAAAATGGCTGAGCTGATGGGTCAAGTAGAAGAGAACATTGCTGGCGTTCGTGTCTTCGCAACCCCAGGTGGTTGTAGTGGCGTGAGCTTTGGTATGACTTTCTCTGATCAACTCAATCCTGAAGACATGGTGCGTGAGTACGATGGTTTGAAAGTGATTGTTGATCCAGCAACCCTAGAGCACATTCGTGGCGTTGAGATCGACTTCGTTGGTGAAGATAACGATGCACGCTTCGTGTTTAACAACTTAGCCCCTCAAGGTGGCGGCGGTTGTGGCACTTGTGGCTCACAAGGTGGTTGTTCGTAATTCTTACGAATCGCACAAAATAAAAAAGCCGCTCACTGAGCGGCTTTTTTGTGCCCTTAGATTATGGGCGTATGTAGGCGTAACCTTTTTCTTGAAGTTCCATGATGCGAATAACGCCAGCTGGAACGATGCCGACACCGTCAGCAAGTACTGGCATCTTGCCAGACTTCTTAGCCATCTTCTTCATGGTGTTGTTACAGGCGCTAAAGGTGATGCCTTGTTGTGCCAAGCTTGAAACGCGTTTTGCTTCTGGGCTTTGTGCAGTCATCACAGATAAGCCTGGGCCGTAAGCAACGATTTCGATATCGATGTTATCCATGCCGATATCTTTTTGCGCATTAACAGCATTGTTAAGTGCGATTTTTTGCGTTTGCGGATCGTTAGTGCTGACTTGAATAACAAGTTTATGTGCTTTACCGCCATGGTTATCTGCGATTGCGCTAAAGGGCAAAAGCAAACACAGTGCGAGTGCAAAAAGTTGAGTGATTTTTTTCATTGTTTTTCCTTTGGGGTTAAATCGGTTTTAAAACCGCGAGTAATATTATCGCAACCAGTACCAACACTGGTGCTTCGTTAAACCACCGATACCAAACATGTGATTTTGTGTTGCGATCTTCTTTAAAGGCTTTAACGAGTGCACCACAGTAGATGTGGTAGATCACGAGAAAGGCTATAAGAATAAGTTTTATCGTCAGCCATAACTGGCCACCAAAGGCTGCCCAACCGTAATCAGCGAGCATCCAAAAGCCAAACACGAGCGTAAAGATGCCACCGGGTGTGGTGATGCCGTAAAACAATTTACGTTCCATGATTTTGAAGCGCTCGTTTGAAACCGCATCATCACTCATGGCGTGATAGACAAATAAACGTGGAAGGTAAAACAGTCCGGCGAACCAAGTCACCATGCCGATGAGATGCCAAGCTTTTAACCACATAGTCTTGCCTTGTTATAGGGTTGAGATGATCAGTCCGATATCGTTTAGGTTAACTGCACCAGTGTGTCGTTGCACAATTTTACCTTCACGATTAATAAATAAGTGTGTTGGCGTGACGCTGATGCCGCCAAGCGCTTTATTGATCTCGCCATGTACATCCAATGCATTTGGATAAGCGATCTCATATTTCTTCGCCATGCTAATCGCAGTGGGTGGTGGATCGCTAGGTAAGTTAACACCGATCAGTTTGCCGCCACGTCGATCTAAAATTTCATGCAGTTGATTTAATGCTGGTATGTCTGCAATGCAGGTTGAACAGGTGACAGACCAGAAGCTCAACATCACTGGTCGACCTTTAAGGTCTTGGCTTGTGATGGGCTTACCGTCAACAAGATTGAATGTTAGCTCAGGGAAGGGCTCATGCTCGGGGGTGGAAAACCACAGCGCAGCAATAACGACAGCGCCGAGTATGAAAGTGATCAGTCCTTGGGTAAAACGGCTCATGGTGATGTCTGAAAATGAATTTCAAACATCCTACCGTTATTCGGATGATGTTGTGGGTTCTTTTCGACCAAACCAGCTAGCGATTTTGCGTGCGATCGCTTTAATGCCACGCCAGATTTTAGGTAACAACCAAATCATCAGAGCGATGAACGCGATCAGAGCAATGATGAATAGTACAGGGTGATTTAGCGCTGCCCACATGCCGCCAATTACCGCAATGTCTTCACCAATCGAGAGGGTCCAGTTGGAGAAGGGCTCAGGCGAGGTGTTCACTACTGCACGTGTGCCCATCTTGGTGGCGTGCGTTGCGGCAGACAGTGAGCCGCCGAGTATCATCGCTGCAAGCTCTCCCGCTTGACCGATATCCATGCCGCCAGCGGCACCGGCTGCAAGCATGGCGCCTGCGGGTATACGAACAAAGGTTTGTAAGGTGTCCCAACCAGTGTCGACGCCAGGGATTTTGTCCGCAAAGAATTCAACAAAGTACATCGCGCCCGCTGCCATCATTACCATTGGGTTGGCGAGAATCTCTAATCCTGGAGGTAGGTCGACTTGTCCAGTGCTCCCCATCCAGCCAAGAACCAACATGGCGGCGTATAAATTGATGCCAGAGGCCCAAGAGGCGCCTAGTGTGAGAGCAATGAGGTCGACGGTATCCATAAGTTTCTCTGAGATTGTGCGAGTGAGTTATCTCGGCTGATTTGGCGTATTTTAAAAATCTAGTCTCGCTCTTTTCTACGCACTCGGGATTGCACATCTAAAACGGCTTTGAATAAATCGCCCTCAGTGATGACACCAAGGAAGGTCTTCCCATCACCTTTAAGTATGGGTACTGACTCACCAACAAAGTGACTGACTATTTTCATAGCATGTTGCAATGAGTCATTGTCTTTGAGCAGGATGGGGGTTTTATCTGCCGTTGTTGTGACGGTTTGATCAGCCGCCTGAAGCGCTTGGTGAACAGAAAGTTTGGCAATTAATTGATTTTCATCACTTAAAATATAGGCTTCTGTTTGTTCTTTATCACGCATCGCAAGTAATGCCTGATGCCCTGTTGTGTGTTGATTAAGGCGAACACAGTCATCACTGATATGTTGATGCAAGGTGTTCTGTGAGAGTGCGATAGCTTCACGACCTTCAGCCAGGTCTATTCCGCGGTCGAGTAGTTGGCGATCGAAGAAAGAGTGTCCAAACAGACGGTGAGTAATGAGCCATGACGCCATTACGGCCATTAAAGCTGCAACAGCAAAGGCATAGGACTGCGAGAGCTCTAATACGATAAGCACTACGGCAATTGGTGCGCCAACAACATTGGCTGCAACTGCTGCCATTGCGGCAATACTCATGGCAACGGACATGTCGGGCACGCCAAGTAGAGTCGCTGCGCTAGCGATGGCGCCGCCTGTTGCAACACCAACAAATAATGCGGGTGAGAAAACGCCTCCAAATAGACCAAAACCAACACAGAGTGCGGTCATGGCGATTTTGGCAAATAGCAGCACAACCAACATCAGTAGTGAGTAGTTACCTGCCAGCATGCTGTTAATAGTGCCAATGCCTAGGCCTAAGATTTCTGGTAGAAAAATACCGACGGCTCCGCAAACAGTTGCTGCGGTCATAATTAATCTTTGGGGTGACCATCCGGATTTTGCTGCGAAAGAAGCTGAGCTTCGTAATGCCTGCATGTAAAGTATTGCGGCTACCGCTATAAACGGGCTTGCGACAATGAGCTCTGGAATGAGAGTAAATAATTCAGGTGGTGTTGAGGTAATGATAAAAGTCGCATTTTTATGAAAGAACACTTCACTTACGGCAAAAGCAGCGATCGATGCGACTGAAATGGGGGCGATAGCTCTAACGGAGAAGTGACGTAAAACTGCTTCATGGGCAAATACGATACCCGCAAGTGGAGCGCCAAAGCCGGCTGATATGGCAGCAGCAACACCACAACCCAGATATACATCGTTAGATAAACGGGAAACAATGAGCTTTTTAAGTGCTACGCCAAGTGTGGCACCAAAATGAACCAAGGGGCCGTATTGGCCAACTGAGCCACCGCCAGCTGCGCTTGTAAAAGCCGCTAATGTTGAAGCAATACCATGTTTGATATCCAAAGGAACTTTGGTCTGTTGAGCGCTAAATATGGTGTCTGCAGGACCGTGCCAACGGATTACGCCAAAAAGTTTACGAATGGTGATGACAAGCAGGCCGGCAATCCAGAGAAAAATAAGGCTAGTGAACTCCAGAGATAAATGTCCGAAGTCTGTTTGTAAAAAATGCGTACTTTCTCGTAGGTGAGTAAAGAATTGCACGCCTGCCACAAAGGTATTGGAAGCCCAGGAAACGAGACTTCCAATGAGCCCCCCGATTACAAAGACAATGAGTAATTCATTGCCAGTATCCTTAATGCGTTGCTGCATATGTAACCTTGTCGTGTGCCTTTAAGCTCTAGGTTAGCGTATTATTCACCTAATTTAACTAAATTAGACGGAAACAAGTGTGAAACGCATTGGTTTAGTTGGCGGCACTGGGTACACCGGTGTCGAATTGCTTCGTTTGCTGGCAACCCACCCTGAGGTTGAGTTAGTAGCGATTACCTCACGTTCGGAAGCGGGAAAAAAAGTCAGCGATCTTTACGGTAGTTTGCGTGGGCATATCGATCTGCCTTTTACCGAACCTGATTTTGAAAGTTTGTCGCAATGTGACCTAGTGTTTTTTGCGACACCGAATGGCACCGCGATGAAGATGACGCCTGAGTTATTAGAGGCGGGCGTGAAGGTAATCGACCTAGCGGCTGACTTCCGTTTAAAAGATCCTGCGGTTTGGGAGAAGTGGTATGGCATGCCGCACGACTGTGTGGATGTGTTGAATACCGCGGTTTATGGTTTGCCTGAACTAAATCGTGAACATATTAAAGGTGCGCAACTCGTGGCTAACCCTGGTTGCTATCCAACCGCCTCTGCTTTGGGTTTTATGCCGTTGGTTGAGCAAGGCTTGGTTGATCCATCACATTTGATTGCGAAC
The DNA here is from genome assembly GCA_038146785.1 of Gammaproteobacteria bacterium. Taxonomy (GTDB): domain Bacteria; phylum Pseudomonadota; class Gammaproteobacteria; order Chromatiales; family Chromatiaceae; genus VMDJ01. Next base: position 182,535 of record JAYQSI010000016.1, on the reverse strand, counting down.
TGTGCATCTGGTGTGAGTGGTGCGGGTCGTGGCGCTAGCGTTGGTATGTTGATGGGTGAAGTGGGTGAGAGCTTTAAGGCTTATGGCGTTAAAGGTCATCGTCACCTACCTGAAATTAAACAAACGCTAAGTTGGTTAACAGATCAAACAGTGGGTTTGACGTTTGTGCCACATCTATTGCCGATGATTCGCGGTATTCATGCGACTTTGTATGGGCAGTTGGTTAAGCAAGGTGTGGATCTGCAAAAGGTGTTTGAAGAGCGTTACGCAAATGAGCCGTTTGTTGATGTATTGCCAGCGGGTGAACATCCTGAGACTCGTAGCGTGCGTGGCGTGAATCATTGCCGTATTGCTGTGCATCAGCCACAAGGTGAAAACACCGTGGTCGTGCTTTCGGTGATTGATAACTTAACCAAGGGCGCTGCTGGTCAAGCTATTCAAAATATGAACCTGATGTTTGGTTTTGATGAGCGTGCTGGTTTGGAGCAGGTTGCTCTGCTGCCCTAATTTTTTATGTCATTAGTCCCACCTATCCGAACATCGGCGCCAACAATTTCGCGTCGTGGGGTTAATCCAGTTTTTCTAGGGCTAGGATTTTTTGTTATTTCTGCCCTGAGCTTTTTTGTTGGCTCTGAATTCTCTTCAGAGATTGACGAGTTCAAATTGCAACAAGTGGAAGAGCTTGAAGAGCGTCTTTCATTGTCTGAGCAGGCGAGAAAGCAATTGATAGAAAAGCTCGCAAGACAAGAGCGAAATCATCAAGTATCTAATGCTTCTGATATTTCTACAAAGAAAGTGATTAAAGCGTTAGAGACTGAAAACCAGACCCTTTCGAAAGAGATTGATTTCCTCAAAACGCTGGTATCCGGAGATGTTCGGAAGCTCGCAGTGACGAAGGCCGAGTTTGTTGAAGCTGATTCTGGAAAAATTACGTATGCCATCACTTTGTCTAAATTGGCAGAGGATTCGATCAGGGTGGAGGGTTTTCTCACGATTGATGCCGAAGTAGAAAAAGAGGGTAAGCGTTTGATTATTCCAGCAAGTGAACTCAATATTAAAAAACTAAAAATGGGGTTCAAAGAATTTCAGGACTTCAAAGGCAGTTTTGAGTTGGCTAACGATGTGACTGCTAAGGGTTATATTATTCGCGTAAATCCACGTGGGCGTGCGTATAAGTCCTTTGATCATGCTGTTTCAGCAGAGGAAAGCTAATGTTTAGTAAAGAAAAGGCAAAGGTAGATAAGGTCTCAACTGTGATTGGTGAAGGCACTTCAATTAATGGTGAGCTGAGCTTTGATCATGGAGTGCACATTGATGGCACCGTAAATGGTGATGTTGTTGCTTCTGAAGTGGCTAAATCGGTGGTGATTGTTAGTGAACATGGGAAAATTAATGGCCAATTGTTTGCTGAGACCATCCTCTTTAACGGCGAACTGATTGGCGATGCGCATGTCACGGGCATTGCTCAGCTAGGGGCTTCGGCCAAAATTACCGGTAACGTTTTCTACCATAAGCTTGAAATGGCTATGGGAGCTGAGGTTGTTGGTAGTCTAAGGAAATTAACCGATGCCGAAGTTTCGGCAATGGTCTCTAAGTTAGATGGCGACAGATCAGTGTCGTCAGATTATGAGGTTCACGAAAATGAGTGAAGCAGCAGAAGGTTCACTGGTATTTACATCAGCGGCAGCAAAAAAAGTTGCTGATCTGATTAAAGAAGAAGGCAATCCTGATTTGATGTTGCGCATCTATATTCAGGGTGGTGGTTGCTCTGGCTTCCAATACGGCTTTACGTTTGATGAGACCATCGCTGAAGGTGATGAGGCGATTGAGACCGATGGTGTTAAGTTGCTCATCGATCCAATGAGTATCCAGTATTTGATGGGTGCGGAAGTTGATTACAGCGAAGGCCTGCAGGGCGCGCAGTTTGTGATTCGTAATCCAAACGCGACAACCACGTGTGGTTGCGGTTCATCCTTCTCGGTGTAAACCAAACTGAAAAAGAAAGCCCCGCATCGCGGGGCTTTTTTATGCCTGATAGATAGCGCCCAGTATGCGTTGGCCGCTAGCGCCGGTAACACTTGAGAGATTTCCGGGCTGTTGTTCCATCGTTTGCTTAGCTAGCCAAGCAAATGCAATCGCTTCCACCCAATCTGGATCAACGCCAAGTGCGGCGGTTGAGTTGACGGGTGCTTTTAACAGATCGGTTAAGCGATCCATCAAAGCACGGTTATGTACGCCGCCTCCGCAGACAAACACCTCATCGACTGGTGTGGCTAAGGATTGGACCCCTTTCGCGATACTTTGAGCCGTGAGCTCAAGGAGTGTTGCCATCACATCTTCGGCAGCGCCATTGGGTGAATGTTGATTTAGCCAATTTAAAGAAAAGATGTCTGTGCCTGTGCTCTTAGGTGCAGCTTGAGAAAAATAGTTATCACTCAAAAGTTGCTCGAGCAAGTCGGTAATCACTGTGCCGGTTGATGCCCACTGGCCCTCTGGATCAAATGGCACACCTTGATGAAGTGCGATCCACTTATCCATTAAGTGGTTACCCGGGCCGGTATCAAAACCGATGATGTTGTTGCCTGAAGTTGGCAACGAGGTGATGTTGGCAATGCCGCCAATGTTGACGATCACTCGGTGTTTATTTGCATCACCAAAAATAGCGGCGTGAAAGGGTGGTACTAATGGAGCGCCTTGTCCGCCTGCCGCGATATCGCGACGTCGAAAATCGGCCACTGTGGTAATGCCGGTTTTTTCGGCAATGATGTTGGCGTTACCTAATTGCACGCTAAAGCCATTAGTGCCATTAGGTTGGTGTGCGACGGTTTGTCCATGAGAGCCAATGGCTGCAATAGCCTTTACGCCTTGACTGACTTCAATAGCCGCATCAGCAAAGGCTTGGCCAACCTCGCTATCAAGCTCGCCCCATTGGTTTGCAGTAAGGAAACCACCAGCCGCTGCGGTGCTGAGTTTTTCTTTAAGTGTTGGCGACCAGTTAAGTGATGCAGTATTTACAACAGAAGGTGTCGCCGACGAAAAGTCTACGAGCGCGGCATCGATACCATCCATGCTGGTGCCGGACATCAAACCTATATATAGAGATGAATCACTCATAGCTCATTCAACGCGATATTAGGCTGTGTGCGCAAGACCTCAAGTTGAGCTCGTGATTTTGCAATGTATTCATTGAATTGCGGCAGCTTGGATTTTGCGAGTGCTTGAGCTTTAGGTAGCTTAATAGTCAGCGGGTTGCGATGAACGCCATTGATACGAAACTCGTAATGGAGATGCGGGCCAGTAGCTAAGCCGCTTTTGCCGACATAGCCAATGGTCTGGCCTTGCTTAACGCGGTCACCATTTTTGAGTCGGGCGAATTTCGACATATGACCGTAGACGGTTTGGTACTTACTGCCATGCTGCAAAATCACCACGCGGCCATAACCACCTTTCCAGCCTTTAAAGGCGACTTTGCCTGCACCGGTTGCTTTAATCGGGGTGCCAGTCGGTGCGGCGTAATCAACACCTTTATGAGAGCGCCATTTCTTGAGCACCGGATGCCAGCGCTTTTTGGTAAAGCGTGAGCTCACCCGAGCAAATTTAATTGGGGTGCGGATAAAGGCGCGGCGCTTACTGTGACCTTCAACGTCGTAGTAAGCGATGTTGCCATCGGCATCTATAAAACGATAAGCGTTAAATGACTCGCCACGGTTTTCAAACTCTGCGGCGATGATCGGACCATCACGAAACTTATAACCATCGACATAGTGTTCTTCAAAGATCACCCGGAAGGCGTCGCCTTCGCGAATGTCGAGCGCAAAATCGATATCCCATCCAAACAGCGCAGCAAGCTCCATGATCTGTGCATCATTAAGACCTGCTTGGATGCCGCTCTCAAATAAAGAGCTAGTAATTACTCCTGCGGCGCTCGCAATGCGTACATCAACTTGCTTTTGGTGCCACTCAGCTGAAATGCCGTCAGGGTTTAACTCGATAACCAAGCTATTTAATGGATCGCGTAACCATTTTAGGCTGGCAAGAGACTTATCTTCGGCGTAACCAAATTGCAGGGTTTGTTTGGGTTTGATGTCCGCCAGCTGTTTTGCTTTTTTAGAACTACTAACAATCTTGTGGAGAAGCGATGCGCTTAAACCGCGCTTCTTAAAGATAGAAGCGAGAGAGTCACCGTTGCGGATGGTGTAATCGACCCACTTTAGAGGGTCAGTTTCTATAACAGGCTCGACGAGTATTTCGGTTGGCGAGGCTACGGGGGCATCTAGTGGCGTGGGTTGCTGACCTGGCAGGACCAAAGTTTGCGATAAGTATTCTGCTGGCTGCTCTTCTGTTGTTTCTTCGTCACTGAAAAGCCAGTTAGAGAGCAAGATAAAAAGTAGCAGAAAGCCAAGAACAATCGCACCACGAATCAAGAGCAGTCGACGAGGGTGTCGGGCACTTAAAACAGGATCGTGGTAGTAGTCGCGCATACTAGGTGTTACAGCTTTATCAGTATTAAGGTGATTATGTCAGATTCAAAAACATCACGGTGGTTCAGCGTTTCGCCCCGTTAAAGCCGGAAATCTGATAGATTCGCGACCTTTAAAGAATTCCAACCCTGAGAGAGACATGCCGTCAGTCGATGAATCATTAGCCTTGATCAAGCGTGGCGCTGAAGAGATTTTGGTCGAAGAAGAGCTGATTAAAAAGCTCAAGTCGGGCAAGCCGCTGCGTATTAAGGCGGGCTTCGATCCCACAGCACCCGATCTGCACCTAGGTCACACGGTGCTCATTAATAAGCTTCGTCAGTTTCAGGACTTAGGTCACGAGATCCTTTTCTTGATCGGCGACTTCACCGGCATGATTGGTGATCCGACCGGTAAAAGCCAAACCCGTCCTACGCTAACGCGCGATGACGTTGAGCGAAATGCGGCTAGCTATAAGGAACAGGTCTTTAAGATTCTCGATCCAGAGAAAACTCAGGTCGTATTTAACTCAACCTGGATGAATGAGCTTGGTTCTGCCGGCATGATCCAGCTCGCTT